>CAKSTI010000007.1 GCA_934500705.1 uncultured Clostridia bacterium
CCATAACGGCAATATTTACAGCAAGCTCGGCGTTTCCTCAAAAAAGCAGCTTCTTAATTTTGCGGCACTGTATGCACAGGAAAAATAATAACAGAGCCACACAGCAGAGAATAATTCTCGGTTGTGTGGCTATTTCATACAGACAGCGAAAGACATACCGAAATGCTCATCGCTGTCTTATATTTTTTGATAACAACCCGGTCTTGCCGCAAAACCGAAGCCGCTGTTTGTTGTGATAACGACATTATTCCTGCCGCTTGAACAATGGATAACCAGAATATTTCCGTTTGTATCTCTGCCGGCGATGATTCCAATATGAGAAAGGTCGGCATAAAAGGATAAATCCCCAGCTTGAGCATTACTCCAAGATATTCGGCTGCACTTTGCGATTTGTCCTTGCGTTCCGTGTCCTATGCTTGACGCATTAAACCCGGAATTGATAAAGCTCCAAGTATAAAGCTGTTAAGCATAAACAAGCCTTTAATATCGCCTTTGTCAATAAGTAAATCAATGTCGCTTTCAGGTGTCTGCTTTCCGGTAGAGTAAGATCCAAACAATGCCACCTTTTTAACTCCGTATTGTTTGGCAATGTCACTAACAATTATACGAAGCTCTTGGGCAGAATATACAGCTATAAATTCACCGCCTTTCATAAAAAAATCCTGTATCATACGATACAGGATTGTGGTGCGGATAAGAGGACTTGAACCTCCATGAAATTGCTTTCACATGGACCTGAACCATGCGCGTCTGCCAATTCCGCCATATCCGCAAATCTTGACCGCATATGTATTTTAACACAAAACCGATAAAAAATCAATACGCAATCGCAATAAAAACTGCAACTCATTGACCTACCGACCGATGCGGTGCTGATTTAAAAAGTTAAATCGGAGCAAAGCGAACTTTGCTCCGAACTGGTGCGAGTAATGGGACTTGAACCCATACGTCATAAACACACGCCCCTCAAACGTGCCTGTCTGCCAATTCCAGCATACTCGCTTTCAACGCTACTTAGTATACCACAGCAAAGCGGTTTTGTCAACACTAAATTTCAAAAAAATGCAATTTTTTTCTGATTTTATTTCAGAAAGCAAGCCGACCGAAAACAGTCGGCTCACTGACGGAAATTAAATGCCTGTTTAAAAATTACTTTCCGATGAAAAGTGCAAGAACAATCGAAGTTGCAACAAAGAGGATTGCCACAACGGCAGTAGCCTTTTCAAGCATACCGTCCAGGGTTCTCGCCTTGTTTTTGCCGAAAAATGTTTCGGCACCGCCGCCGATTGAACCGGAAAGACCTGCCGTCTTTCCCGATTGAAGCAGAACAACTGCTATCAGAACAATACATAATATTACGTGTATAACAGTAATCACTGTGCTAAGCATTCATAACACCTCCGTAAAAATTCTCATATAACGGTATTTTACCACATAAACGCATTTTTTGCAACTGTTTTTTTCAACTTTATCAAACTTTATCAAACTTTGTTTGAATTACATTTCGCCGACGTCCACACGCACGCTCTCAATAACCTCCGGAATGAGGTCATCGTCGAAGTGGATTTTAACATTTTCTCTTTCAAGCTCTGCTTGCAAAGCCGAAATATCAACGCCGCATATGTCTGCACCGCTGTCTAACATTTGCGAGCAGGCAATGCCGGAAACCTGACCGGTAAGTATAGCAACCGGAATTACCCTCAAAACGTCCCAGCCGTAGCCTGAGCCGCTTGTGCATCTGCCGGCGGCAATTATGTTGTCATAGCCCGTTTTTACCATTACCCTGTACGGAACTTCGTAGAGAAAATCTCTCCTGTCAAAGTCGCATATTGCACATACGGAGTCATCAAAGTGCCTGTACGCATCGCTCTCCACGGTAAATGTGTAATCGCCGTCAATTCTCCTTGACGTTCTGAATTGCGCCATACCGGGGAGCATTGTGAGCCGTCTTGAACGGCGCTCGTCGCCTGCGAGATTTTCAAAGAGTTCAAGCTGACTTGAAACCAGGTAGCGGTTAACGTCGTCCGCATCGGTTGCATTGTATTTGCAAATGCTTTCGGGGTGACTGTTGCCGTAAAGGTCAGCGCAGACTTTGGGCGTGTAGCACTTGACGCTCTTGGCAATGTCCTGCCCTTCTGCCGCCGAAGCGCACGCCGCAAGGTTGGTGCCGTGGGCAATGTATGTATGATAGTTTTCGCCTGTGACGGTAGGTACTCCCGCCCTTGCAAGCAAGTCGGCATCGCCCGTTGCGTCTACAAAGGCACGTCCTTTGTAGCACGAGGTGCCGGATTTATTTTCGACTATTACAGCATCGCAGTGTCCGCCGTTCATCACAGCCTCGGTTATTATGGTGTCAAAGCAAACGGTAACGCCTGCATCTTCGAGCAGTTTTAAAAGCACGAGTGAGAACATTGGTGCGTCATAATTTGTAATCTTTCTCTGGCTTGTTTCCTTTTTCGGTTCGCCGTTTACCCAATCCTCCGGGACGGTGTCATAGCCGTATTTTATGCTGAGGTTGAAAAATTCCTCGCACATTCCGTATATTATCTGCTTTCCACGTGCGTTGCACATAGGCACAAAGAAGTTAATAAGCCCTATTGTGGCAAGACCGCCGAGGGACACTGTTTTCTCTATTAAAATTACCTTTTTCCCAAGGCGTGCGGCGGAAAGCGCCGCTGCACACCCCGCAACACCGCCGCCGGCAACAACAACGTCGTACTCGCCTTTTACCGGAACTGTTTTCTGATATTTAATCTCCATTTTTACTATCCTCTGCCTTAATTAAAAATTTGAGGAACGGACGACCCAAGGAGGGAGAGTTACTTATACTGCCAAAGCAATACGGCACGGACTACCTACCGGCTCTGCATAATAATATGCGTTTGTGTTTTTATCCTCGGTTAACATTGTAGCACACGCAAACATTAAAGTCAAGCAAAAAGGGGCTGTAAAAGCAATTTTTACGCCCCTCATTACATCTTTACCTAAAATCAAATCTTTCACTGTTAATCCACGAGCAATGGCTGCACGTCGGACATTTGCCGTTTAGTATTCCCTCACGGAATTTTTCGGAGAGAGAGTTTTCAAACACGTCGGTCAGCTCTTCGCTGTGGACATTGCCTGCGCAAAAATCGTAAAAATCGGTACAGTAAAGCACGTTTCCGTTCCACGCAATATGAGCGTGGCGAAACGGCGACAGACAATGGCTTCTGCCGTTCGGCGCACCGTGGGGCATATACCGCACGGGATAGGAATAGCTTTTTTCCATAACCCTTACGAGCGTCTCGCTCTTACGACGCAAAAAATCGCCGTCGGGCGCCATTCTCCACGAGTCTATTTCCGTCGGCACTGCGGCGAAACTGCTCTCAAACCACTGTTTGTAGCGTGCGATTTCATCGTCGGTTAAATATATCATTTCCTGCAACAAAAGCTCCGACGGGTGCATACATTCAAGAATATCCGGCAAATCCTCCAAAATTCCGAGAACCGCATCGGAGATAACCGTCATCACGGTTATCTTGGCGTTTGTGCCGCAAAGCAGCTCCATATTTGAGCGCACCTTCTGAAAGACGCCCTCGCCACGAATGGAATTGTGGATTTTTTCGTCGCCGTCTACGGAAACATATATTTTTGCAAACTTTTCACGCAGTACATCTGCCCAGCGGTCAATAAGAACTCCGTTGGTGACTACGCCGAGTTTAAAGCTGCGCTCGGCAATATATTCGGCAATCTCGCCGAAGTACGGACAGGTGAGCGGCTCGCCGCCCCACAGCATAACGGACGGCGAAAAGCCTGTTTTTTCCCTGTATTTTTCGAGCGTGCCTACGACGGACTTCCAATCATCAAGACTCATCTCTTTGCCCGATGCGTCGGAGAAAAATCCGTGTCTGCCCCACTGACCGCAAAACCAACAGCGCAGGTTGCAGTTGCGTGTGAGCTGAAAGTGCACAAGCTCCAACCTTTTTTCCATTTTACTCACCAAAGTATTTAAGTGACATCAGCTTGTCGTCAATAGCCTTTATCTGTGTTTTCATAAGTGACGGTGAGTACAGACCCTTTGCCTTTTCAATTCCGCCCTTTTTCATTGCCTCTGCTATGGCGTCATTTGCCTTATACATATCGTCAAGCGACTCACGGACATTAAATCTGCCGGGGCTTGTGGGCTCCGGAGGCCAGCGGGAGTCGGAAACCCAAGCGGACGCAAGAGCTTTGAGCGCATTGTCAAGGTCAGTGTCAAGCGACTTGATGTCCTCACCGAGCTTTGCGGCAACTGCCTTTATGCCGTTTAATATCGAAATGCAAACGGGATCCATAATTCTGGAATAGTCTGTATTCGCCCACGCCTTTGCCGTGCCGCCGTGCCAAGCAACGCCGTTTTCTATGCACTCGATAAAGTTATTCTCTATGATATTATCCGAGCTTGCAATGACCTCGGACGGAAGCGCATACTCGTATCCGTTTGACCTTGCGGCTTCGAGAATTTCCTTAAATCTTGCAACTGCGTTCGGCTCACTTTCAAAAAATCTTGCCTGGTTAAACTGCTTTACATAGAAATATGCACTTGAACCGATGTACTCTGCGTCCTCGGCATACGGCATAATGAACGAACCGCTCTTTGCAATTCTGTCTTTCCAGTTGGTGAGCATATTGTTAATCTCGCCCATATTGATAGGCTCTTCTCTGAGTCCCTCGGTTGCGCCCATAAGGTACCAAAGGAGCAGATTTGCCATACAGTCGCTGCGGAAAATCATTTTAAGACCGTTAGGCGCGACGGACGGATTTGTTATGTACTTTAAGAACTCCGGCTTGTCTTTGATGTATTCCTCAATTTTGAACAGGTGGTTTTTGTTGCTGTGTCCGGCAACGTCATATTCAAGACCGGTTGCCTTTCTTATCTCGTCGAACGAAAGAAGGAAGGAGTCTGCGTCCATAACGAGCGACTCAAAGCCTGCCTCTTTGTATGCGTCGGGAATATATCCTGCCCAGCCGCATTCGGGGTTCCAGCCGACTGTGGGGCGCTTGCCGGTGTGCTTTTCCCACACGTCACGGGAGTGAATGAGTGAGTCAACGCACACTTCGTAGGGAATGTTTGCAAGCATAAAGTGAATATACGGCGATGCAACGGGTTCGATTTTACCCTCGCCGATTAATTTTTTGAGCTTTGCAAGCACATTGGGCGCCTGTTTTGCCATCTCGTCGATGGTAATTCCGCTTGCCTCAAATGCAATCTTGTAATCTCCGCCGTCTATGAGGTCAAAGAGTTTTTCGTAGCAATTCTCCATTACCCACTTGCGCTTTTCGGGTGCAAGCTGTGAATACTGAATGTTTGCGTGCGGCATAAAAATAATTTTCGGTTCCATTAATTTTCCTCCATATTTAATATATATCCATAACATCTTTTAAGACCGTCGGCAACGTCGCCGGGTACTTCGTACTCAAACAGTGCCGGGCAGTCAAAGCTATGAAGCCCTTTTAAAATTTCCGACCATTCCATATCGCTCTCACCACAGGCGGCAGGCTTTAAGCGGTGCGGTTTAAGGGTTACAAAGTCCTTCATATGAACGCACTTTACCCTGTCTGCAATGATGCTTAAAATCTCGTTTGGGTTTTTAACTCCCACAGCATACAGGTTTGCCGGGTCGTAATTAAAGCGAATGTCCGGCACTTGCTCTATGAGCTTTTTAAGCGTGTCGGCAACTGTGGTAACGCTGTTTACGTGCTCCACACCGTCGGCATACTCATTGACTGCGCCGTGCGTTTCAACCGTCAGTGTAACGCCCGTGCCCTTTGCATAGTCATACACCTCGTTCAGGCAGGAAACCATAGAGTCCCACTTTTCGCCGACAACTTCGGCATACGGCATAAAACCGGCAAAAATTCTGAGTATCTTAACATCGAGCTTTCGGCACATACCAATGACTTTTTTAATTTTTTCCACGTCATCGCAAGATGCGGTAAAGTCGTTGCCCGTTGCGGCGCAGTCAAGCGACACGCCGTACTTTCGGTACAAATCCTTTACCCTTTCAAGCTCCGCATCGTCTGCGCCGAGCGGTAAATCCTTGGGCGCATTGGCGATGCCGAGTTCGAGGAGCGAAAGACCCATATCCGCCGTTATTTTAAGCTGATTTTCCAGGGGTTCTTCCCTCAGTCCCCACGAAGCATTTCCGTATATCATATTACTTACTCCAATCAAAGACAATTTTAAATGCGTCCGCACCCTTTTTCTCCATATATTCAAATGCCTCTTTGCACTTTGAAACCGGCCAGATTTCGATGGGAAGTCCGCTTGTATCAAACTTGCCCTCGCTTATCCACTGCAAAACCTGCTCCTTGCAGCCGGCTTTGAGAGCGCAGGTCATTGTGATGGTTGCATTTTTAACAAACCATCTGTGATAGTGGTCGAATATAATCCTGTCGGGATAGTCGCCTTGAAGGTGAATATGCGCCGGGCGGTCGTCCTCTTCCCAGCCGCCGTCCTTTATGTACTTGTGCAGCGTTCCCACAACTTCGGGATTGCCGGAGCACTCCATAAGCTGGTCTGCCATTTTGCCGTTTGTAAACTCTCTGATTGTTTCAACAGCGTCCTCGGGCGCTACAACAAGGTCTGCATATTTTTGAGCGATTGTTCTCCTGAACGCATTGCGCTCTATGCAGACAACACGCAGTGTAGGCTCTAATATTTTAAGCTCCTGAATTGCGCTTATGCCAACCATTCCGGCACCGATTACAACAATCGTTTCGTTAGGTCTTAATGTAAGTCTTGAAATACCCTTGAGCGGAACGCACGCAAGGTATGCAAGAACAGCCTGTACGTCCGTTACGTTGTCGGGGATTTTAACCATATAGTCAAACTGGTTATTTGTGGTGTTTGAGTCCTTAATGGTGTACTCGCTTCCGCCGCCCCAGGCAGCGCACACGTCGCCGTACTTTCTGCATTCGTTAATCATAACCCTGTCGCCGACTTTTAAGTTTCTTGCACTTTCGGGAAAATGAGAGAGGTCTGCGCCCTCCTCCGGTACGGCAACCACAACGCCTGCCGTTTCGTATCCCGGTACAAGCGGATAGTAGCACTGCTCAGGGTGCTGCATACCCTTGTAGGTTTTCATATCTGTTCCCGTGCTGATGCTGCTGAACGTCGTCTTTGCAACAAAGGCGTCGCTCATCGGTTCGGTGAGTTTGATTTCCCTCAAATTTGCCTCGTGCGGTCTTTCGATTACAACCGCTCTGCACGTTTTAAAATCCTGTGCTTTCATAAACAAAACCTCCATAAATTTTATTTTTTCAGGCGGACTCCCTTATCACAATTCCGCCTTTTATAACAATGTCTTTTGCGCTTTCGCCGTTTATCCTTGCCAAAATCTCGCCAAATGCCCTTTTGCCGAGTTCGTACTGCATATTGTCAAATGTCGTAAGGCTCGGCGTTATGTACTCTCCGAGCAAAATGTTATCTCCCCCGGCAACGCAAACCTCGCCCGGCACGTTCTTGCCAAGTTCCCTAAATGCCTTTATTGCGCCGATTGCCATATCATCGTTTGCGCACATTACGGCGTCAACGTCGGGCTTTCTTTCGAGAATAATCTGCTTTGCCATATCCTCGGAATATTTGGCGGACAAAATATTGCTCTCATCAATTTCAACTCCGCAGTCACCGAGAGCCGCCAGAAATCCACGTTTTCTCTCGTCGGAAACAAAGCTCCCGTCAAGACCGGAAAGATACATAAATCTCTTCCTTCCGCTGTCTGCAATATGTCTGCACAGCTCATACGATGCGGCAAAGTTGTCGATGTTTACGCTCGAAATATGCTCGCTCGGCGCAGTGCCTATGCCCACGATTTTTCTCTTTTCCTTTATAAATGTCGTTCTCCAACTGTCCGGAATGTCAAGTCCGTAGTAGATAAGCCCGTCTATCTCGTGATTTCTGAGCCACTCGAACACACGGCTCTCGTCCATAGTGCTGTTATAAAGCTGTACGGATATGCGGTATCCGTTCTCCTCCGCCGCAAGCACCATACCGCCCATAATTGCGCTTATGTTCTGGTCGTGAAAAGGGTTGTCGTTGCCAATGCGCACACCTTGATTTACAAGAAAGCCGACCGTTTTTGCCAAATGGCTGTTTATACGCTGGGCGTGAATGTTGGGAACGTAGTTGACCTTTTTGCAAAAGTCCTTAACGGTTTTCTCCACTTCTGCGCTTATGCGTGCCTGTTCGGTTTTGCCGTTTAAGACGAGTGAAACCGTAGTCTTGCTGAGTCCTAACTCATTTGCGATTTTATTTAGTGAATAAGCCATACGAACCTCCTTCGTGCCTTATGAAATCACGTGCATTTTCGCTTGCATAACCAGTTTAGCATTAATAAAAAAATTTGTCAATAGCAAAATAAAAAAATCAGCAGATTTTAGCCGCTGATTTTTCCGTTCTGTTTAAAATACCACGACAAGCAGCATCTTAAACCGCTCTTTTCCGTATACTGCGTGGGGGTGTCCTGCCGGCATAACTATGGACTCTCCCTCGCAAATCTCGTAATCCGTACCGTCTACGGTAATTCTGCCAACGCCGTCAAGGCACGTTACAAATGCGTCCCCGTCCGACTTGTGCGAGCTTATCTCCTCGCCTTTGTCAAACGAAAATAATGTAACGCTCACCGAGCCGTTCTGAACAAGCGTTTTGCTCACAACCTGACCGTCACGGTAGTCAACCTGTTCTTTTAACTTTAATACCTGCGCCTTTTCAATGTTTTTCATAATTTCGCTCATATCAATTCTCCTTTTGTCATATTAATGCCCTTTTAAAAATTTTTAATACACAATCCTTGGTAAGATTGTACCATAAGTGCAAATGTCGGTCAAGTGGATTTTCTGAACCTCATTGCAAACTGTTTCGGCGTCATATGCACCTGTTTTCTGAATTTGTCTATAAAGTAGCTTGACGTGGAAAATCCCACATCGAGCGCAACGTCCGTCACGCTCTTTTCCGTGCCCACAAGCATTCTCTGCGCCTCCGATATTCTGACGTAATTAACATAGTCCACAAAGCTCCTTTTCATAACCCTCTTAAATATTCTCGAAAAGTAGCTGTGGCTCATAGCGCACAGCACAGCCGCCTCACGTGAGGTTGCCGCAGAGTAATTTTTCTGCACATATTCAACCGACTTCTGAATTGCTCCCAGCACCTCCGGGGTAACGCCCGGCGCATTGTAGCCGTGCACCGCCTGCCACGAGCGCAAAAGCCACACCGCAATCCTTATGGCATACATTCTGACCGCAATCTCAAAGGCGTAATCTCTCCTCTCCCACTCGTACACTATCTTTTCCATAATATCCGGAATGTCGCTGCCCTCCACCTCGCTGGCATCAAACAACTTTTTGTATTCATCGCCCGATGTTATAAACGGAATTATGTACCTAAACTCCAATACAGACTGCTCCGCCGCATAGAGTATCTGCGGCATAAACTTTATTACCACATACGTACTGCAATCGGAATTTGACGTGACGGTGTGCGGATTTTTGGAATTAATTACAGCCAGACCTCCGCTTTTGAGGTTGTATTTGGTTCCGTAGCACCACACGGTAAGGTCGCAGTCCAGCCCGTACAAAATTTCAACATAGTCGTGATAGTGCATTTTAATTACGGGTTCATTTTCAAAGTTTTCTTTGAACGCCTGCATTACAATGCACTGCACCGGCACCTCCACATTGTCTATACTGTATTTTTCTTCCTCTCTGAAACTAAATTCCACACAATCACCCCGATGACAAAAATTTGATACTTTTTTGACAAATTAATTATATCACAACTTTAATTAAAATGCTACAATTTTAAAAAAATAATTTCGGAGGTTCAAAAATGCGAAAGTTAAAAATTGCAATTATAGGTGCCGGCGGCATAGCAAATTATGCTCACGCCGGAGCATACGAAAGGATTGATAACATCGAAGTTGTCGCCGTGTGCGACATTATAGCCGAGAGGGCGCAAAAGCTCGCCGACAGACTCGGAGCAAAGGTTCACTGCACCGATTATAAGGAAATTTTAAAAATCGACGGACTCGACGCAGTAGACATCTGCACCCCCAACTACCTGCACTCGGTAATTGCCGTTGACGCATTAAACCACGGCATCAACGTTCTTTGCGAAAAGCCGGACGCAATAAACGTGTCCGAGGCGCAGAAAATGAAGTCCGCCGCAGAGAAAAGCGGCAAAACCCTTATGGTTATCCGCAACAACAGATATATGGATATGTCGGCATACTTAAAGCAGTACATAGCCGACGGCAAAATGGGCGAGATTTACGCCGCACGCTGCGGCTGGCAAAGACGCCGTGGCATACCCGGAAAAGGCGGCTGGTTCACAACCAAAGAGCAGTCCGGCGGCGGTCCGCTGATTGACCTCGGAGTGCATATGATTGACCTGTCGATGTGGCTTATGGGCAATCCCACACCTGTTGCGGTGAGCGGCTGCACATACGAAAAGTTTGCCAATTCCGACATATCCGACTCCGCAAATTCACGTTTCGGTGATGTGAATACCGACGGCGTGTTCGATGTTGAGGACCTTGCAATGGGCTTTATCCGCTTTGACAACGGCGCTTGTATGCAGATTGAATTTTCGTGGGCGTCAAACATAGAAAAGGAGCGTAAATTCGTTGAGTTCCGGGGCACAAAGTCCGGTGCGGCGTGGTCAACCGATGATGACCAACTCAAAATTTTCGGCGAGGAATACGGCAGCACCGTGGATTATCTCCCCAACCTCGGGAACTATCCGCACCACCACGAGAGAAACATAAGGCACTTTGCCGACGTTGTACTAAACGGCGCAGAGCCGATGTTTACCCCTCAGCAGGGACTTGATATGATTAAAATTCTGGAAGGTTTCTACCGCTCCGCAAAAGAGGGAAAGGAGATAACCCTATGACACGAGTATTGATATGGAACGAGTTTGCACACGAAAAGACGGAAGAAGCTGTAAAAAAGCTGTACCCGAACGGCATACACAGCGCCGTTGCGGAATTTTTAAAGAGCGATGACCTCGAAATCAAAACTGCCACTCTCGACGACCCCGACTGCGGACTTACCCGGGAAGTCCTCGACAATACAGACGTTTTAATCTGGTGGGGACATATGAAGCATAACGATGTGCCCGATGAGATTGCAATGCGTGTCCGTGATGCCGTTTTAGAGGGTATGGGTATGGTATTTTTACACTCGGCGCATCACTCAAAGCCGTTTAAGTTCCTGCTCGGTACCTCGTGCAACCTCGGCTGGCGTGAGGACGGCGACTTGGAGCGTGTATGGGTATGCAAACCGTCGCACCCCATTGCACAGGGTCTTGGCAGATACTTTGAAATCGAGCACGAGGAAACATATGCCGAACCTTTTGACATTCCAAATCCCGACGAGCTTGTGCTTATGGGGTGGTACGAAGGCGGCGAGCTGTTCAGGAGCGGCTGCTGCTACAACAGAGGAAACGGAAAGATTTTCTACTTCCAGCCGGGTCACGAAAGTTACCCCACGTTTTACAACAAAGACGTTCAGACGGTTATAAAAAATGCCGTGCGCTATGTTACGCCCTCATACCGTGCAAAACTTGAATGCCCACGGGTAGAAAAAATAAAACAGTGATTTTTTAAAGGCGGTGCAAAATCTGCCCCACCCTTTTAAGACAAAAATCGTGCGGACATTGTTTCCGCACGATTTTAATTTTATTTACTTGGATACGTTCTCCGCCGTATTTATTCTTTCCTCAACAAGTTTAAACAAATTCTGTGATTTTAAAATATCCGTAATATATGACTTAACGTCATCGTCCAGCTTGTAATTTGAAAGTTTTTCCTCCAACTTTATCACGTGATAGCCATAGTCGGTCTTAACCGGCTCGCTTACCTCGCCCACATTCATAGAGTAGCACTTGTCCTCAAACTCCTGCACCATCTGTCCTTTGCCGAAGGTGTAGCCGTCGGGATTGGACTTGACGCCGGGGTCCTGGTTGTACTCGGCAATAAGGCTGTCAAAATCCGTACCGTTCTTTGCCAGTTCGTACACCTTTTTAGCCTTTTTCTCCGCCGCTTTCCACTGCTCGTCCGTAATCTTTCCGTCCTCATCCTGTTCGGGCATTATGAGAACGTGCTTTGCTCTCACGCCGTCAAAGGCAAAGGCGGTGTCCTTGTTTTCGTCATAATATTTTTCTATCTCCTCCGCCGTCGGCTCGCCGCCCAGAACGTCGCAAGCCTTTGAGTAGATGTAATTCATCATCTGTATGTAGCGGTACATTTCCGGCGTATATCCGCTCTGCGGCAAAAGCGCCTCGAACGACTCCTTACCGCCGTACTGCGTGTAGAGCGCCGTCAGCATCTTTTCGTAGTCGTTTTCAAACGAAACGCCTGCCGTGATGCCGTTTTCCTCTGCAAGGTCGATGAGCACGTAGTCTTGGAGTATCTGCTCCTTTGCCTGTGCCTCGGCGTTTTCGCCCGCACCGCCGACCTTTTCAAAATAGCTCTTGTAGCCGTCTAACAATTTGTCGGTGTAATCTCTGCCGTTAATGCTTCCCACAACTGTTCCTTCAAAGACAGACGGCGCCTTTGTGCCTATTGTTGCGGTGTTTGTAAGCTGGTTCCAGTCAACGCCACGGCTTAGCATTTCCGATATTTTTCTGAGCGGAACATATGTTCTGTCATTGTAGACAAAGTTGTCTGCATCTACCTTTGCACCGTTTACGTATATGCTTATGGTGTTTCTCTCAACGTTTAAGCTCTGACCTGCCTCTTCGATAATCTCTGTCTTTCCGCCGTCGTTTTTAACCTCGCCGCCGTCGGTGATGTATGCCGCATTTTCCGCCTCGTTGTAATCAACGTTCATACCCAGCATTTCCGCAACACGTCTCAGCGGAACATAGGTTGTGTCGTTGTAGAGAAAGTTGTCGGCAAAGACACGCTCTCCGTCCACGACTATGTTAATCGTATTCTTGTCGGCGCTAATCGGCTCATATGCCGCATTTGCCGCAAAGGGAACGGCAAGAGTTGCCGCGCAGGCTATGCCCGCAAGTGTTTTAACTGCTTTTTTCATTTAAATTTCCTCCGTTATTTCAAATTGAGTGTTCCGAGATTTGCCATTTTCAGATATTCGTTTATAAATCCGTCAAGGTCGCCGTCCATTACCGCACCGATGTTGCCCATTTCGTAATTGGTTCTGTGGTCTTTGACAAGATTGTACGGGTGGAAAACGTAACTGCGTATCTGGCTCGACCAGCCTATCTCCTTTTCCACGCCCTTGATGTCGTCTATCTTTTCCTTGTTCTCACGCTCTTTAAGCTCCATCAGCTTGGATTTGAGCATTTTCATAGCGGTGTCACGGTTTTTGTGCTGAGAACGTTCGTTCTGGCAGGAAACCACAATCCCCGTGGGAAGGTGCGTTATGCGTATTGCCGAGTCGGTCTTGTTGATGTGCTGACCGCCGGCACCGCTCGAACGGTAGGTGTCCACACGCAAATCCTCCGGGCGAATGTCTATCTGAATATCATCGTTAAACTCCGGCATAACCTCAACGCTTGCAAACGACGTGTGGCGTCTGCCTGCGGCGTCGAACGGGGATATGCGCACAAGGCGGTGGACGCCTTTTTCGCTCTTTAAATACCCGTAAGCGTTCTCGCCGGACACAAGTATTGTTGCGCTCTTGACTCCGGCATCATCTCCGGGGAGCAGGTCAAGCGTTTCTACCGAAAAGCTGTGGCGCTCCGCCCAGCGTGTATACATACGCAAAAGCATCTCCACCCAGTCCTGAGCCTCTGTTCCGCCGGCACCTGCGTGCAGGGAAACAATGGCGTTGTTCTTGTCGTATTCGCCGGAGAGGAGTGTTTCAAGCGTCATTTCCTCAACCGTCTTTTTGATATGCTTAACGGATTTGCCGATTTCCTCGGCATACGAGCCGTCCTCCTCGGAGTTTGCCATATCAATAAGAACGAGGGTGTCCTCGTATTCGGACACAAGGCTGTTGTACTTTTCAACCTTGTTTTTATATCCCTTTAATTTTTGCAGAATTTTCTGGCTGCTTTCCATATCATTCCAGAAACCGTCTGCGGCGGTCTGCTCTTCAAGCTCCTTTATCTTTTCAAGGCTCTTGTCGATGTCAAAGTGAATCCCTCAGTTCTTTTATGCCTGCTTCCATTCCGGAAAGCTCGACTTTGTATTCATCGTATTCCAGCAAAAAAATCACCTCTGTCAAAATTTATTATTTACCGCAGCACTTTTTGTACTTTAAGCCGCTGCCGCAGGGGCACGGGTCGTTTCTGCCGACTTTTGCGCCCTTGTTTGTAACCGGAACTTTCGCCGGTTCGCTGTCACGGTTTGTGGAAACCTGCACCGGCCCCTGCTTTTGCTCAATTCTGCTCTCTATGCGAACGTTGAAAAGCATTTTAATAACGTCCTCGCCTATTGCTCCGAGCATTTCCTCATACATCTCGTAACCCTCATTTTTGTAGGCGATTACCGGGTCGGTCTGCGCATACACACGCAGTCCTATTCCCTGGCGAAGCTGTTCCATATTGTCTATGTGGTCCATCCACTTGCTGTCTACAACCTTCAAGAGGATTATGCGTTGCAGGTCTTTCATCACATCTTCACCAAACTCCGCTTTTCTCTCCTCATAGCGCTGCTCCGCAATTTCCGTCAGCTGTTCTTTGAGCGATTCTTTGGTCATCGTCTGCAAGTCGTCCTTGGTAAAGGAGAGCGTTCCTGCCGGAACAAACACCTGTTCAAGATACGACACAAGACCGTCCAAATTCCAGTTATCGGGGTAGTCCTCCGAGCCTGTGTATGAGTCCACGGTTGTGTCTACAAACTCGTGTATCATATTCATAATAGCGTCGGTCACGTCCTCGCCGTCGAGAACCTTTTTGCGCTGTTTGTAAATCATATCCCTCTGGACGTTCATTACATCGTCATACTGCAACACGTGGCACCTTATCTGGAAGTTGTTGCCCTCAACACGCTTTTGCGCATTTTCTATGGCGTTTGTAAGCATTTTGTGCTCAATCGCCTCGTCGTCCGCAAGACCCATAGCATTTACTATGCCGGTAAGCTTTTCCGAGCCGAAAAGGCGCATAAGGTCGTCTTCGAGCGAGATGTAAAATCTCGACTCACCCACATCACCCTGACGTCCGCTTCGGCCTCTGAGCTGATTGTCGATACGGCGTGACTCGTGGCGTTCCGTACCTATGATGAACAGTCCGCCCGCCGCCTTAACCTCCTGTCTTTCGGAGTCAACGAGCATTTTGTATTTAACGTGGAGTTCGGCAAAGCGCCTTCTCGCCTCCAAAATCTGCGGGTCGTCCGTCTCGGACAGGGTGTTGCTCTCGGAGATGATTTCCTCAGGAATACCCATCTTTCTCATTTCTTTTTTAGTCATAAACTCGGCATTTCCTCCGAGCATAATGTCCGTACCACGGCCTGCCATATTGGTGGCAATGGTAACGGCGCCCTTTCTGCCTGCCTGCGCTACAATCTCCGCCTCTTTTTCGTGGTATTTGGCGTTTAAGACTTCGTGAGGTATGCCCTCACGCTTTAAGAGCTTACTCAAAAGCTCCGATTTTTCTATCGTAACCGTACCCACGAGCACAGGCTGTCCCTTTGCGTGGCACTTTTTAATCTGTTCAATTACGGCACGGAACTTGCCCGCCTCCGTCTTGTATACGCTGTCCGGGTGGTCTATGCGGACCATAGGCTCATTTGTGGGGATAACCACAACGTCGAGCTTGTATATCTCCTGGAATTCCACTTCTTCCGTTTCGGCAGTACCGGTCATACCGGAGAGCTTGGAATACAGTCTGAAAAAGTTCTGGAATGTAATTGTTGCAAGCGTCTTGCTCTCGTGCGCAATCTTTACGCCCTCTTTTGCCTCAATCGCCTGGTGCAGTCCGTCGTTATAGCGTCTGCCGTGCATAAGTCTGCCCGTAAACTCGTCCACAATGAGAACCTGACCGTCCTTTACCACGTACTGCATATCACGGTGCATAACTCCATGCGCCTTGATAGCCTGGTTTATGTGGTGGGAGATTGTTATGTTCTCCGGGTCGGAGAGGTTTTCCAGATTGAACGCCTGCTCCGCCTTCTTTATTCCGGAGGCGGTAAGAGTTGCGGTTTTTGCCTTTTCGTCCACGATGTAATCCGCATCGCCGTCCTCATCTATTACCTTGTCGTCGGACTCAACGATTTTTTTGCATTTAAGCGTGCGTGCAAATCTATCCGCAAGGGTGTAAAGCTCAGTTGACTTTTCGCCCATACCGGATATAATAAGCGGCGTTCTCGCCTCGTCTATGAGTATGGAGTCCACCTCGTCCACAACCGCAAAGTTATGCCCTTTGAGCTGAACAACATCGTCTTTGGATATAACCATATTATCACGAAGGTAGTCAAATCCGAACTCGTTGTTTGTGCCGTAGGTGATGTCGCAGCTGTACGCCTCTTTTCGCTCTGCCGGCACTTTGTCGTGAGTTATGAGTCCGACGGTAAGACCCAAAAATTTATATATCTTACCCATCTGCTCGCTGTCCCTCTTTGCGAGGTAGTCGTTTACCGTTACAACGTGAACGCCCTTGCCTTCGAGTGCATTGAGGTAACACGGCAGGGTTGCAACAAGAGTTTTTCCCTCACCGGTTTTCATCTCGGCAATTCTGCCCTGGTGGAGCACAATTCCTCCTATTAACTGCACATCAAAGTGCCTCATTCCCAAAACTCTGCGGCTTGCCTCTCTTACAACGGCAAATGCCTCGGGGAGAATGTCGTCGAGCGTCTCCCCGTTTTTTAGCCGTGTGCGGAACTCGTCAGTCTTGGCGCTGAGCTTTTCGTCGTCCAGGCTCTTGATGCTTTCCTCAAAACCGTTTATTTCCTTTACAATCGGCATTATTTTTTTTATGGCTCTGTCGCTGTACGAGCCTATAATCTTTTCCAACAATTTCTTCATTGATGTCGTCCTTTCACAAACATATTGAAGTACACATACGGTTATTATATCAAATTCAGCAAGATATAACAATACCTAATTTCCATTTTTTTAAATTGTTTTCAAAAAATTAATAAAATCAGAAATAAAATTATAATTTTCAAAAAATGTATTGACAACCGGTTAACTCTGTGCTAAAATTGCCTTGTCTAAACGATGTAAACGTTTACAAAATATCACGGAGGTTATGAAAATGGAAAGTTCAAGTCTTGACAAATTCAAGGATTTAAAGGAAACCGCACAAGAGGTTGACAGAAGCAAAAAGCTGAGAATTGCCATAGTCGGCACAGGCTGGATTGCAGAGGCACACATTAAAAACTATCTTAAAATGGAGGACGCAGAGATTGTTGCTGCCTGCGACATTATCCCCGGCAAAGCCGAAAAATTTCTTAAAACATTCGGCGTTGAGGGAGCAAATGTTTACCTCTCCGACAAGGAGATGTACGAAAAGGAAAATCTTGACGCAGTAAGCATCTGCACCTACAACAAAACACACGCAGAATGTGCAATCAACGCACTGAATGCCGGCGTCAACGTACTTTTGGAAAAGCCGATGTGCGTAACGACCGAAGAGGCTGTTGAAATTATGAAGGCCGAGAAAAAGAGCGGTAAAATTCTCTCAATCGGTTTCCAGCCGAGATTTGACGAGAATATGAAGCTCGTTAAAAAGATTGTTCAGTCCGGCACACTCGGTAAGATTTATTACATACAGACAGGCGGCGGCAGACGTGAGGGTATCCCCTTCCCGTTCGGCACAACGTTCATCGACCCCAACACCGGTGTAATCGGTGCTATGGGTGACATAGGCTGCTATTCGCTCGATATGGTGTTAAACGCTATCGGCTACCCCAAGCCGCTTACGGTTACGGGCTACACCTCGGACTTTTTCGGCAAAAACCCGAACTACTCCGGCTATGTTAAATCCGGTCACAAGGACTATGCAAAGATTTTCGGCGTTGACGACTTTGCCGCAGCATTTGTAAGACTGGAAGGCGACATTATCCTCGATTTCAGAATTTCGTGGGCAATGCACTTAGACACACCGGGAGATACAATTATCCTCGGAACAGAGGGCGGACTGCGCATACCTTCAACAGAATGCTGGAACGGCTCTATCGGCGGCGACCTCACCATCTATCACGATGTTGCCGGTGAACTGGTTGAAACCGTTGTTCCCAAGAGCAATGCGGAAACCAACTGCTTTGAGCTTAAAATCCGCTCATTCCTCGACGCTATCCACACAAACGGCAAGGCGCCCATTTCCTCAAAGGAAATCATTTACAACCAGGCAATTATTGACCACATAGTAAAATCATCAAAACTCGGCAAGGAAATTCCGGTAGAAATCCCGGAAGTGTAAAAATTTCAATTTGAATGTGAGGTAATAATAATGGGAAGATTTAAACTCGGTTTGCAGCTCTACTCTGTAAGAGATTATATGGAAAAGGATATGGAGGCGACTCTCAAAGCCGTTTCCGAGATGGGGTACGAATGTGTTGAATTTGCCGGTTACTTTGGCAAGAGCGCAGAGGAGGTAAGGGCTCTCTGCGACAAATACAACCTCGAAATCATTTCCGTTCACCAGGGACTTGCGGACATTATGGAAAAGCCGGAGGAAACAATTAAATACGCAAAGACTCTCGGCATCAAATACTACACAATCCCGTGGGTTGGCAAAGAAACCTGGGAAAACGAGTACGACAAGATGATTGCCGACATAAAGAAAGCCGGAAAACTGCTTAAAGAAAACGGTATTCAGCTCCTTTACCACAACCACGACTTCGAGCTTGAAGTAAAGAGAGGCGACAAGTTTGTATTAGACTCAATTTACAGCGATGTTGACCACGATATTCTCTGCCCCGAATTTGATATGTGCTGGGTAAATTATGCAGGCTGTGACCCGATTGAGTATGTAAAGAAGTACGGCGATATTGAAGAGCTTCTCCATATGAAGGACTTTGACTGCAAGGCGCTCAAAGGCGATCCGGTTTACGGTCTTATCGGCGAAGGCGGCTCAGAGCCGACCAAAGAGGATAACGGCTTTAAATTCCGCCCCGTAGGCTACGGCAGACAGGACGTAAAGGCTATTATGAAAACTGCTGAGGACACAAAGATTAATTGCGTAATAGTAGAACAGGACGGTCACCCCGAACGCACGTCACTGGAAGACGCAAAAATGAGTATTGATTATCTTAAATCCATAGGCTATTAATTAAAACAGTCAAAAGCCCCGACTTGCGAAAATCGCAAATCGGGGCTTTTTTTTGATTTTTTGGTCGGTCGGCAAGCGGTCTGCAAAGATGCTTTTGCAAACCGCTTTTACCGTCCCATTACTTAGATAGGTAGTTATACAGCATTATTGCGGCGTCCGCACGGGTAACCGTTCCGTTAGGATTAAAGTTGCCGTTTTCGTCGCCTTTGATTACGCCCATTGCGCCCAGTATGCTTGTAAATCCAACGCTGTCCGCACTCACGTCCGCAAATATCGGAACATAGATGCCGTTAAGCGTTGCAACTTCCTCAAATCCGAGGGCACGTACCATCATCTTTGCCGCCAAATCTCTGGTGACGTCGGCGTCGGGGGAATATTCGTCCTCTTTAACAATTCCGTCCGCTATGGCGTCGTCGTAGATGTCCTCGTACGAAATACCTTTGTATATCACAATCGGACCGTGGTTGTTAAAAGCGGCATTAAGGAGCGTTACAAAATCCGCCTGGGTTATGTTGCTGTCGGGTCTGAACTCACTGTCGGCAAAGCCTATGCCGAACTTGGCAAGTGCCTCTATCGCATCTTTTGCGTAGTGGTTTTCAATGTCGGTGTACTCTCCCACTTTCTCGCTCTCGCCTTTGTATTTAAGCTCACCGCTGAAAGCGTCAAGCGTGAGGTCGTAGCTATCCGTGTCGTACACAAGAAGCGCCTTTGCCGGCTTGTCGTCCTCATATGTCGGAATGTACCAAACGTCATAGCCAACTTGCTCAAACAGGCTCTTTCCTGCATTCTCGGCAGAGATTACGCCGTCCGCCGATGGAAATTCTATGTCGTCGTAACCGATGCGGTAGCTGATTATCTTTCCGCTTGCCATATCAACGCTTATTCTCACGCTGTTATCCGCAAATTCAATGCCGTTTACGTAACGGAAAAATACATAGTTTCCGCTGCTGTCTTTGTCGTCGCCGTCAAGGAGATAGTCCATATTTTCGCCAAAGTGTGACGGAGCGAGGACTTCCAGTGCAGCGTATGCCTTTTCGTAACCCTGCTTTACATTGAGTTTTGCTTTTTCATTGCTGACGTCCTCGTTGACTGAGAACGAAAGTATGTCGCCGTTTCTTGCGTCAACTTCGGCGCTGAGCCAATAATAATCGTCATCGCCTGTCTTTCTTTCGAATTCAAGCCGATACGAATATTTTTCCTCATCATACCAATCACGGCAAAGAGAATAATCGGTCAGCTTGTAGGCGCTGTTTGCATTTATAACCCTATTTGAGAGAATAATTTTTTCCGCCTTGTCAAGACCTATAAGACCCTTAATTGTGTCAAGGTTTTTAATCTCCGCCTCGGAAAATCCGTTGTCTGCCATATCCATTGCCGCCATTGACTCGCTGGCTTTCATATCGCCGCCGCCAAAGCGGTGACGTCTGTACTCTCTCGTTATAACCTCGCCGCTCGTTGCGCTTATGTATTGGTTGTACTCGGAGTCGGGAGAGTAGATAAGCGTTGCGCTTTTTTTGTCGTCTTTATACTCGGTTGTGTAACGCAATTTCATAGGGAACTTTTCGTTAAAGCTGTTTTGTGCGTCCTCTTTTGAAATCAGCTTTGAGCTGTCCTCAAATTTAAGACCTGTTGTGTAATTGAGGCTAAACGACACAACCCTCTTTGCATCTGCGCTTACGCTTATCCAGCCGTCGTCATCCGCAACGGGAATACCGTTTTGCGTTCTTTGCAGTACAAAGCCGAAGTCGTCACCCGTCAGACTGCGGTATTCGCCGTCGCTTGTAATTTTTACATTTTCCGAGATGTCGGGGTTCAGCTTTTTAAATCCGGATATTGCCGCATCGAGAGCCTCGCTCACGTCGGGGCGGTTAATGCTTGCCTTGCCGTCCCTGCCGTTGCCGCCGCCGTAGGTGTAGTACGATGTAACAACGCCGTCACTGTTCATAGTGATGTTCATACTCGACCTGTTGTCACCGTCTGTTTTGCTCCACAAAAATTCGTACCTCGTTTCGCCCCCATAGGCGTTGACACTGCCGGAAAATTTGTCGTACTCATCGGTAGAGCCGATGCGCTGTTTTAAGACAGACAGCATCTCGTTGATTTTTTCCGAGTTGCTGTCCGCCAGTGCCGGGACAGCGCTTGCGGCGCAGAGTGCCGCCGCAAGAACCAGTGATAAAAACTTTTTCATAATTTTCTCTCCTTTATTTAAGTGATTTAAGCAGAGCGTCAATCTCTGCAACTGTAACATTTTTTGCGTTTAAAGTGTAGTCTGTGCCGTTATAGGTAAATTGAGCGGTGTATTCGTCCGCTCCGCCGTCTGCTGTGTCGAATGTCCGAGACGGATAAATCTCAATGTATCTGTCCGGACTTTCCGAACTGACGGCAAAAAGCCGTTCGCCGATTTCCTCTGCTACTGAGGACTTTTTTCTTGCAGCCGTTGTTTCGAAGCTCATATCAGACGGCAAAAGTGCACACAACTCAATGCTTTTGCCTCTTGTTGACGCTGAGCCGCCGCTGACCGTTTCGGGTAATGCGTCCGCCGCCTTAAACACTGACACTTCGCCCTCCGTAGGGATTTCATTCATAACCGCTATGTCCTCGTTTACTTCGACGTCTGCCGTTTTCTCCGTTTCCGTCATATCCACAGCAGGAGTTTCGACAATCGGTGTTTGCGCCGTTTCCTCTTTTGCCTTTGGCACTGCTGTTTGATTTGGCGCCGTATTCTTTGCAATCGGCTTTTCATCTTGAACCGTCTTTTCCGTATTGTCGACGGCAGGCGTTGGGGCGTCCGCCGCTTTTTGCGTGGACTTTCCGTAATTCTCAGTCTTTGCTATTTTTGCCGTTTCGTTACCTGACGGCATTTTAGTATGATGCGTGCTTATTGTCGGGTAAAGAATGAGGGCAAAGGCAACAACTGCCGCCGCAAATGACGGGGCAAAAAAGTTGTTATGCCTTTTTTCCGCTCTTTCGTACACCTTGTCAATGAGCGTTCTGTCGCCTTTGATGTTGTCGTTTGCCGACTTGTAAACTTCCTTAAAATTCATACTCAGACCTCCCTCCGAGCATATTTTTGAGCATTTCTCTGCCCCTATGGAGCTGAGATTTCACTGTGGTTTCCTTAGTTTTTAAAATATCCGCTATTGCTTTGACGGACAAGTCCTCAAAGTAGAACAGGTGAATGACCGCTCTGTATTTTTTGGGGAGTTTTTCCACTGCGGAGTACACATCGTACTGTTCGGGCGTTTCAAAAACCAAATCTTCCGAGAGAGGGACGGTTTTCTTAAACCACGAATTTGTAAATGTGCTCTTGCAGCAGTTGACGGTCACACGTATGAGCCACGCTTTGACGTGTTCCTCGCTTTCAAAGTCCTTGTCCGTCTTTATGTATCGCAAAAATACGTCTTGCAAAACGTCGTCCGCCCTGTACCTGTCTTTTGTTTGCGAAAGCGCAAGGCGATACACCGTGTCAAAATATTTTTCTATCATTGCCTGCTTGTAAGCATCTGCGCAGTATGCTCCGTGCACCGCTCTCTCCCCCTCTCATATATAATACTTTTCACAAAGGCAAAAGGTTGCATTGATTTTAAAAATATTTTATCACATTTTTTTAGAAAAAGCAATGCTTCACATTTTTTAGAAAAAGTATCACATTTTTTAGAAAAAGCAAACACTTGCACTTTGAAATATATTGTGGTAAAATGTATATTATATGTAATTTGAGAAACGAGGTGTGCAATTTGGCAAGGACAAAAAAATGGATTTTGGCAGAACTTGACAATCGGAAAGCCAAAAGTATTTCAGATGCCTGCCACGTCGGCAAACTTGCCGCCCGTGTTCTTGCCGCACGTGGATTTGACGGGGACAGCGCAAAGGAGTTTTTGTCTGTATCGCCCTCGTGTTTTCACGACCCGTTTCTTTTAAACGATATGCAAAAGGCTGTCGATACCGTTAAATCCGCACTTGAAAGGAATAAAAAAATTGCCGTATACGGTGACTATGACACCGACGGCATAACATCGTCATACATTATGTACGATTTTTTAAAGAGTCTTGGAGCCGACATCACGTACTATATCCCCGACCGTGAGGGCGAGGGTTACGGCGTGAGCACCGTCGGCATAGACAGGCTGAGCGCACAGGGCGTCAGTCTCATAATCACCGTAGACACCGGCATCACCGCAGTTGAGGAAACGGAATACGCAAAAAAGCTCGGCATAACCTTGGTAATTACCGACCACCACACGCCCAAGGACACCCTGCCCGATGCGGCGGCAGTAGTAAACCCCAAAGTTTCGCCAAATTATCCCTTTGACGCCCTCGCAGGCGTGGGCGTGGCGTTCAAACTCGCATACGCACTCTCTGACTGCGACAGGGACGTGTTTGAGAGGTACTGCGGCATTGCGGCAGTGGGTACCGTTGCGGATATGGTTCCGCTCACGGGCGAAAACCGCTATATTGCCGCCGTGGGAATAGACCGACTGCACCGCAGTTTAAGCATTGGTCTTAATGCCCTTGCACAGGTTGCCGGCAAAGATATGAGCACGGTAAACGCAACGGACATCGGCTTTGCCTTCTCCCCCAGGCTCAACGCCGCCGGGAGAATGGCGAGCGCAAAGACGTCGGTAGAACTGCTCTTGACCGATGACGAAAACGATGCCCGTCAAAAGGCGCTTTTCCTCGACGAGTGCAACAGACACCGCCAGGACGAGGAACAGAGGATACTCAAAGAGGCGCTCGAAATAATAGAAAAAAACCACTATGAAAACGATAATTATATCCTTGTCGCAAAGGAAAACTGGCTTCACGGCGTGATAGGAATTGTGTCGTCAAGAATAACCGAAATATTCTGCAAACCCAGCTCCGTTGTGAGCATCGACACGGACGGCAACGGCAAAGCGTCCGGCAGGAGCATACGGGGAGTCAACATCTTTGACGCCCTCACAAACTGCAAGGACGACCTTGTAAAGTTCGGCGGTCACGAGCTTGCCGCAGGGTTCAGCGTAAGAGCCGACAGGATAGACGACCTGAGATGCGATATGAACCGCTTTATCGCACCGCTTATGACGGAGGAAATCTGCACACCCACTCTTAAAATCGACTGCGAAATATCGCTCGGCGACATTAACCTTGCAACAGCCGGTGAGCTTGAAGTGTTGGAGCCGCACGGCATAGAAAATGCCAAACCCCTCTTTTGCATAAACAACGTGACGTTGGAGAGTGTGCGCTTTACCTCAAACGGCAAACACGCCTTTCTTACACTCAGCGCCGACGGGGAAACACGGGAAGTACCGGCGTTTTCTATGGCGGAGCAGGTGCGCTCGTTGGAACGTGGGGACGTTATATCCCTTGCCGGCTCGCTCGGCATAAACTGCTACAAGGGCAAACGTTTTGCACAGTTTATAGTACGGGACATTCACTCCGACTGCCGACTTAAACAAATCGGGCGCAGTGAGCTTGCGCTTATCTTCACCGCTCTGCGCAGTGATATGCAAAACGGCGGTTGCAGTGTGGACAAAATCTCATTTGCGCCGATTTTCGGCCACAGCGGACTTTTGGCGTTTAAAAAGCCAAAGCGGAAAGCGGCGTTTAAGATTTTTGAGGAACTTGATATAATAAAAATCACGGACTGCGGTTCGACGCTTATGATAACAGAGGGAAAAAACTTTAAAGCCAAAACGGAACTTAAAAATTCCGAAACATATATGAAATTCGGCAGGGAGGTCTGCATATGAAGGAAACATTTGAAAATCTCATCTCAAAGGTAAAGGCGAACAATCCTAACGCCGACACGGAAAAAATCCGCCGTGCCTATGAACTTGCCTGCGATGCACACAAAGACCAAAAGCGCATCTCCGGCACTCCCTACATCACCCACCCCCTTGCCGTGGCAACCATTGTGGCGGATATGCAAATGGACGTGGACTCCGTGTGTGCGGCGCTTTTGCACGACGTTGTGGAGGACACCGCATATTCCATCGACGACATAAAAGAACGCTTCGGCGAGCAGGTGGCACTGCTTGTGGACGGAGTTACAAAGCTCGACAAAATATCCTTTTCCAGCAAAGAGGAAAGGGATATGGAGAACCTCAGAAAAATGTTTCTCGCTATGGCGGCGGACATCAGGGTTATAATAATAAAATTTGCCGACCGTATGCACAACCTGCGCACGCTCATAAGTATGTCGGAGGACAAACAGCGAGAAAAGGCAAGAGAAACACTCTCTGTGTTCGCTCCGCTTGCCCACAGGCTCGGTATGTATAAGATTAAATGGGAGCTTGAAGATTTGTCGCTCAAATACATCGACCCCATCGCATACTACGAGATAATGAAGGGCATAAACCAAAAGCGCCAGGAAAGAGAAAAATTTATTGACATAATAAAGCGTGATTTAAAAAAGAAATTGCAGGAACTGGGCATTGAGTGCTCCATTGACGGCAGACCCAAGCACTTTTACAGCATATACCGAAAAATGTATACGCAGAACAAAACCTTAGACCAGATATACGACCTCTTTGCCGTGCGCATAATCGTAAACACCGTCAGCGACTGTTACGCCGCCCTCGGTGCGGCTCACGAGCTGTATAAGCCTATGCCCGGCAGATTTAAAGACTACATCGCTATGCCAAAGCCGAATATGTACCAGTCACTGCACACAACGGTTATAGGCAAAGACGGTCAGCCGTTTGAAATTCAGATACGGACAAAGAAAATGCACGAAATTGCCGAAAACGGAATTGCGGCGCACTGGAAATACAAAGAGGGCAAAAGCGGCTCCGATGCCGACACAGAGCAAAAATTCCAGTGGGTGCGCCAAATTCTTGACGTTCAGAAGGACGCAAAGGACGAGGAGGAATTTTTGCAGACCCTGCGCATAGACCTTTTTACCGACCAGGTGTTTGTGTTCTCGCCCAAGGGCGACGTGCGCAGTTTCCCGGCAGGCTCAACGCCTGTGGACTTTGCTTTCAGCATACACTCGGCAATAGGCTACAAGATGCAGGGCGCAAAGGTCAACGGCAAAATCGTTCCGCTTGACTACCAGATGAAAAACGGCGACATCGTGGAGATTATCACCTCCTCCGCCGTCCACGGACCGAGCCTTGACTGGCTTAAAATCATCAAAACAGGCCAGGCAAGGAGCAAAATCAATGCGTGGTTTAAAAAGGAAAAGCGTGAGGAAAACATCATTCAAGGCAAAGAAATGCTCGAACGTGAACTTAAACGCCAGGGACTCTCTCAGCTTAACCTCGGCTCACCGGAGTACATCGAGCTAATCGTAAGACGTTACGGCTACGCCAGCGCCGACGACCTGTACGCAAACCTCGGCTACGGCGGTATGCACCTTGCCGGACTTATAAACAAGCTGAAAGACGAATACAAAAAGCAGAACGCAAAACCGGAAGTTATCCCCACCGCTCCGCCCACGGAGAGTGAAAAACACAAATCAAGAGGTGCGTCGGACGCAGTAATAGTAAACGGCATAGAAAACTGTCTTATCCGCTATTCCAAGTGCTGCAACCCCGTGCCGGGTGACAAGATAATAGGCTACATCACCCGTGGCAGAGGTGTTTCCATTCACCGTCAGGACTGCATAAACGTTGCCGCAATGTATAAGGACGAAAACGAGCGTGCACGGCTCATAGACGTTTCGTGGGAGAACAGCAAGGAAGCGTCCTATCTTTCCAAAATCAAGATTGTGTGCGCAGACCGTGACGGTCTTGTGCTTGAAGTTGCAAACCTTGTCAGCGACACGAGGGTTTCCTTAAAGTCACTCAACGCACGCTCCACCAAGGACTCGATAGCAATAGTCGAAATAACGGTTGACGTGCGCAACACCGACCAGATTAATATGCTGATTAAAAACCTTAACAAACTTAAAGACGTGATTGAAGTATCACGTGACAACTGAGGAGTGAATAATATGAAGATATCCTGTACGGCAGTCGGCGACTTTGAGGCGAATTTTTACCTCGTAACGGACGAAATGAGCAAAGAGGGCTTTGCCGTTGACCCCGGCGCCGAACCCGAAAAGCTGATTGAAATTATACGGGAGAGCGGCTGTGACCTTAAATACATCATCATAACTCACGCCCACGCCGACCACATAGGTGCTCTTGACGAGCTTAAAGCGGCGTTTAACGTGCCGGTTGTAATAGGCAAAGACGACGCCGACGCATTAAATGACAGCCGAAAGAATTTGTGTGACCGCTTTAGTATGCAGTCCCCCAAAACAAAGGCGGACATATTGGCGTACGACGGCTTTACCCTGGAATTAGGCGACGAAAAAATCGAGTTTATTGAAACTCCCGGTCACACAAAGGGCGGCATCTGCATACTCACCAAGGATTTTGTAATAACAGGCGACACGCTGTTTCACCTTTCCGTCGGAAGGAGCGACTTTGACGGCGGCGACCAGTACGAACTTGTTTCGTCTATCAAAAACAAGCTGTTTAAACTGTTTCCCACAACCAGAGTATATCCGGGTCACGGAGGGGCTACCACAATTCTTTTTGAGTCAGAGCACAACCCCTTTGTCTGAAAGCGTGGCAAGATGAAGTTAATCTTAAAAAATCACACAGAGGAATACGCCGCAAGAGAGATAATTGCCGCATACATTCCGAGGGTAAAAATAGAAGTGAGCGAAAATGCGGAAAACGGCGAGGACTGCGCCGTGTCCGAGGTTACGGAGAATAACGGCGTGTTTGAATATAGGGCAAGCCTTCTTTTGGACGGCAGGGAGTATTGCGGTTTCTGCACCGCCGATGCGTTTTCAAAGACATTTGTAAAAAAGGCTCTCTCCGCCGCTCTTTCCGATGCAACGGGTATTTCCCTTCCCTGGGGACTCATAACGGGAATTCGTCCGAGCAAAATGGTGCGTGAACTCGATTCCGAAGGCAAAAGCAGAGAACAAATCGAACGGATTTTTAAGGAGCATTACCTCTGTGACGGCGACAAAATCCGCCTTGCCGCAGACGTTGCATACCGTGAAAAGTCGCTGATTGCAACTATGCCACAAAATTCCGTCAGCCTGTATATCGGCATACCGTTCTGCCCCACAAGATGTCTGTACTGTTCGTTTACGTCGCAGTCGGTGGAGTTTTCAAACAAGCTCACCGAGCCGTATATGGACGCACTGTGCAAGGAGATGCGGGCAACGGCGGAGATTGCAAGGCAGAAAGATTTAAAAGTCGACACGGTATACATAGGCGGCGGAACGCCTACAAGCCTTACGGAAAAGCAGCTTTCAAGGCTTTTAACCGAGCTTTATACCGACTTTGACCTATCCTCAATGCGTGAGATAACCTTGGAGGCAGGCAGACCCGACACCATAAATGAGGAAAAGCTGAAAATCATATCCGACTTCGGCATATCGAGAATAAGCATAAATCCGCAGACGATGAACCAAAAGACTCTTGACGTTATCGGCCGCAGACACACTCCGAACGACATCGTGAGAACATATGAAACGGCGGTAAGAATGGGATTTAACCACATAAACACCGACCTCATTGCAGGACTGCCCGGCGAGAGCGCAGAGGACTTTGCATATACGCTGTCGGAAGTCGGCAAGCTGAACCCAAAGAGCGTTACCGTGCACACAATGTGCGTAAAGCGTGGGTCGTACCTCGACAAATTTTACGATATGTATACCCCCTCCGCCGCAGAAACGGTAAACGAAATGCTCAAAAATGCGGCGCAGTCTATGGCGGCGCTCGGCAAAAAGCCGTACTATATGTACCGACAGAAAAATATGCTCGGCAATCTTGAAAACGTGGGCTACTGCGATGACGGACACGAGTGCCTCTACAATGTATACATTATGGAGGAAGTGCAGAGCATACTTGCTGTGGGCGCAGGCGCATCGACAAAAATAATAAACGGTGACAGAATTGACAGAATTTTCAACGTTAAGGAAGTTTCTGAATATATTAAACGTATAGATGAAATGATAGAGAGAAAAGACATTTTAAAGGGTGATATGATATGACACGGGTTGAGGAATGTATCGACAGCTACAAAAGGTGGTGCGCCAAACTTGGCGTAACCAAAATATCGGACGTAAACCGAGCCGTGTCCGAGGGCAGGAGTTCCGAGCTTGTAAACCTCGGCGAAATCCGCCACGAGCAGAGCATATCGCAGATAGCGCAGAGAATTTTTGAGAATCCGCAAAAACGCCTGATACTCATAAGCGGCCCGTCAAGCTCAGGCAAAACGACGTTTGCGTCAAGGCTCAAACTGCACCTTAAAGTTCTCGGCATCGAGGCGGTTACAATCTCGCTGGACAATTATTTTATAAAAACCGAGGATATGCCCCTCGGCGACGACGGCAAAGCGGACTTTGAGTCGTTCGAGTCCATAGACTACCGCCTGTTTAACGAGCACATTATGGAGCTTATATGCGGCGGCGAAGTGAGTATGCCGAGGTTCGACTTTGAGAGAGCCGTTCCCGTGCCCGACGCACAGAAACTGCGGCTCAAAAATGACGAGATTATAATCATAGAGGGCATACATGCCCTTAACGAAAAGCTGGCGGAAAACGTTCCCGAACAAAACCGCTACCGCATCTACTGCACGGCGCTCACTTGCCTTGAAACGGACGGCGGCGACACAATATCCAGCACCGCCACAAGGCTTATACGGCGGACTATACGGGATTTTTATTTCAGAAACACATCGGCGTCATACACCTTTGACCTGTGGGCAAACGTTGAAAAGGGAGCAAAGAAAAACATCTACCCCTACACCGACAGTGCAGACATCGTGTTTAACTCGTCGCTCCTGTATGAGTTCGGCGTCTACGAAAAGCACCTTAAAAAGGTGTTTGCTAACGTGAACCTAAGCCCCGAATATGAAAAAATAAGGCAGAGTATGTTTGAACTGACGGAAAATTTTGTGCCGATAGACGAAAGCATCGTACCCCCTATGTCTATCGTTAAAGAGTTTACGGGCGGTTCAACATTGTTTTAGTTAGTTAGGCAGTGGGAACCCGAACCCACTGCCTAAACTCTCCACTGCCTATACGAACGGCGTTCCTCAGCAATCACCGAGAAACGCCGTTTATTTTTACAATACACAAAACCTTAATCCCCGACGCTATCTCCGGCTTGTTGTTCATAACAAGCTCCGCTCCGTCGGTTTCGCCAACGCAGACGGATATTTTTCCGCCCGATGCGTTGTTTACCTCAACGACTCCGTCGCAGTCCACATCTATTTGGCGGCTGCGCCCGTCAAGCACGGCGACCTTTTCGCCGTTAAAGAGTATTTCTATATTCTCCGACGGTTTGCCGGAGGTCAGACGCACGGTGACGGTGCCCTTTTTTATAACGCCGCTCGATGCGTAGGTTATCTTTTCAAATTTTTCAATCCCCGTGAGCTTATCCCTCGTCACTGCGCTTTTGAGGCACAGCTGCGAGAGCACAAGCACCGCAAAGAGGACGGCGCTTACGGCTATTAAAAACATTGACACTTTTTCGCTGACTTTTTCAAACTTTCGCATAATATCACCAATTAAGTTTTATGCAAAAATTTTATTTTTATACGTTCATTCCGGCAAGATAACCCGTGGAAAAGGCAATCTGCAAGTTAAATCCGCCCGTGTATGCGTCCACGTCTATCACCTCGCCGGCAAAGAATATCCCCTTTTCTATTTTAGACTCCATAGTCTTTGGGTTTATCTCCTTTACGCTCACGCCGCCCGACGTCACAATGGCATCTGTGACGCTCCGCAGACGGCGGACGTCAAATTCAAGCGACTTTAAGCACGAAAGCAGTGAGTGCCGCTCCGCCTTGCTTATGGAGTTGACCTGCTTGTGCGCATCTATGCCCGAAAGTTCGGCTATTACCGGTATCAGCTTTTTGGGGAGCAGAGCATCAAGTGAATTTATGTACGCCTTGTTTTTGTTTGCCTCAAAGTCACGCAGTATGCGTTTGTCGAGGGTCTGCTCATCGAGAGCGCTTTTTAAATCTATTTTAATCTTGTACTTATGCCTGTCAAAATCTCTCATATGGGAGCTTGCGCTGAGTATTATCGGCCCGCTTGCCCCGTAATGGGTAAAGAGCATCTCGCCGAAATCGCTGTAAAGCTCCCTGCCGTCCTCAAAGACTGTGAGCGCCGCATTTCTAAGCGACAGTCCCATAAGTTCAGCACAGTACTTGGAGTCAAGCTCCATCGGCACGAGAGAGCCTTTGGGAGTAACTATTGTATGCCCCATTTTCTTTGCAAATCGGTAGCCGTCACCCGTTGAGCCTGTCTTGGGGTAGCTTACACCGCCTGTTGCAATTATCACGGAGTCGCACTTCACGGCACGGTTTCCGCTTAAAATAACCCTCTTGCCCTCGACGTCCGTTCTGATGTCCGTAACAGCGGCGCACACGGTCTTAACGCCGTAGTGCTTTAATATTCGCTTTAAGCAGAGCAGTACGTCCGCCGCCCTGTCCGACACGGGGAAAACTCTGCCGCCACGCTCAACCTTGGTTTCGAGCCCTGCATTATTTAAGAGGTTTACAAGGTCACGGTTTGTAAACGAATAAAAGGCGCTGTAAAGGAAATTTCCGTTCACGGGAACGTTTTCTATAAACTCGGAAATGTCGCAGTCGTTTGTAATGTTGCACCTTCCCTTACCCGTGATTAATAGTTTTCTGCCCAAATCACGATTTTTTTCTATTATTACCGCTCTCTTGCCCCTCTTTGCCGCAACTGCCGCTGCCATCATTCCGGCAGGACCGCCGCCGACTATAAGCACGGTATCGGTCATTGTATCACACCCTATTTATCCGGTGCATCGTCGTCACGGCGGTACACCTTGTATTGTTTCCATATGTCTTCGAGCGACTCAAACGTGCGTGCCGCATTCTCCTTGTCTCTTATCACAAGCGCAACTATGAGCGCATTAACAAGGCTGAGCGGTGCTACGAGCGAATCTACAAAGTTGCCCATATCGCACCCGGCAATGAGCGTGCACTCGGCGTAGTCCACAATGGGCGAAACCTCGCTGTCGGTTATGGCAATAACCTTTGCTCCACGCTCTGCGGCAAACTTGACTCCGTTGAACGTGCGCCTTGAATAGCGTGGGTAGCTTATGGCGATGAGCACATCGTCCGAATTTATGCGGTACATCTGCTCGAACACCTCGCCGGCGGAATTTGCCGTTACAAGGCGCACATCCGGCAGCAGCATATTGAGATACACATTTAAAAACGACGCAACCGAAAAGCACGTCCTCGCACCTAAGATATACACATTTTTGGCGTTTGTTATGCAGTCCACCGTGTGCTCAAAGTCGGCACCGCTGACGGTGTCGAGCGTCTGGCGGAGCTTTTCTATATCGGACTGAATTACCTTTTTAAGCACGTCGCTGTCGCCTATTTTAGACGAGGTAAGCTCCATTCGCTGAACCGACGTGAGCCTGTTTTTAACAATCTCACGCAGTGCCCGCTGAAATTCGGGGTACCCTTCATATCCCAGTTCCGAGGCAAAGCGAACCACCGTGGACTCGCTCACGTTTACCACTCTTCCGAGCTTTGCCGCCGTCATAAATGCCGCCCTGTCATAGTGCTGAGTAATATATTCGGCAATGCGCCTCTGACTTTTGCTGAATTTGGAGTCGGACTGACGTATCAAGTCCGCTATTTCACTGTATTCTGCCATATGTAACCACTCCCGTTAAATCTCTAACAAAAAGAGGTGTCGCTAACGCAACACCCCTCCATTGCCGAAGGACCTGCGCCCCCCGTTGGTGCATCATAGAAATTACCATTTATATAGTAAATCCCTGAGCTTACGCCTTTACAACGTTTGCAGCCTGAGGACCTTTGTTACCATCAATTACGTCAAACTCCACTGCGTCACCTTCTGCAAGAGTTTTGTAGCCGTCCATATTGATAGCCGAGAAGTGAACGAAAACATCGCTGCCGTCCTCGCACTCAATAAATCCATAACCCTTTTCTGCATTGAACCACTTTACTGTACCTTTTTGCATTACTGTGTACCTCCTAAATACGGTGTGACTTTTGTCACATTAAAAAATTCAGACCCGAAAGCCTTTATACTACTTTAACACAATATGTATAAAATGTCAATATTTTTTGTGTATTTTTGTTACCTTGAACCCAATTTTTTAACGACAAAAAACACCCTTTCGCTGTCGGAGGACGGCAGATTTTGCGTCAAATCGTCGTAAACCGCCTCAACCGTCAGTCCGTTTTCAACGCACAGACGTTTTAAAAGCTCTGAGCAATGGTAACGCTGAACGTGGTGCTCACTTGCTCTGCGGTACACGCCGTCTTGTTCTATGAAAAAATTAAGATAAAAATCCAGTATGCCGTCTTCGTAAAAGTTCTCCCAGGTATAGAATATGTTGTCCTTTTCGTACACATAAGTATTGTTTCCGAGAATATCCCTGAATTTGTGCTCCGTGTTGACGTCAAAAATAAACATACCGCCGGGGTTTAAGTAATTGTTTACAAGTGCAAACATTCTGTCAAGCTCCGCCAAATCGGTCACGTAATTTATGCTGTCAAGCAGGCAGGTACACACGTCCACCGTGCCGTACAGCTCAAAGTCCGTCATATCCTGGCACAGATACAAAACTTTGCCGTCCGTGTTTTTCTCTGCGGCAACGCTGAGCATTGCGTCGGAGTTGTCTATGCCGATAACGTCAAATCCGTATCCGCTCAAAAGGCGGCACATACTTCCTGTTCCGCACCCAAGGTCGCACAGCAGGGTAGATTTTTCGCTGCGGTGACGCTGTATGAGAGTCTTTATATACTTCGCCCTCTTTTCGTATTCCACGTCGTCTGTGAGGGCGTCGTATATGTAGGCAAATTCGCCGTAGCTTGCATCACTTGTCATCTCTCAGCTCATCTCCCAGCCTGTCAAGGACACTGCGGTAGCCGTCCTCGCCGTAAACAAGCGCACGGTTTACACGGCTGATGGTGGCGGTGCTCGCCCCCGTCTTTGCCGCTATGTCATTGTAGACCATACCGCTGTCCAGCATAACGGCAACTTCAAGGCGCTGTGCCATTGAGGTTATCTCCGATATGGTGCACAGGTCCGACAAAAAGCGCAGACACTCCTCCTCGGAATTGAGGGAAACTATCGCCTTTGCCAGATTTACAACATTTTTGTCTTTTATGTTTTTGGACATTGCGTATCACCTGCTCTCTGTCATATTTTTTTGAGTTTTGCAATGGACGCCATAAGGTTTTTGGTGCCCACGTTGTCAAAGAGAATTTCAACAAGGTAGTCACCGCCGCTCGGTGATGCGGAAATTATCATTCCGTCGCCGAATTTGCGGTGATGAACTCTGTCGCCCTTTTTAAATTCAAATCCGCTGTCCGCCTTTTTGAGTGCAGATGCGCTCGTCATACCGTATTTGTCCATAATCGAGCCGACGCTCTGCGCCTTAGGCTTGCCGAAACCGGCATTGTATGTGTGCACGGGCGATGAGGAAAAGCCGTGCGTGGTAACATTGTTCTTTGCAATAAATCCCTGTTTAGCCGCAGCATCGGCAAAGAGCCCGTCCGGTATCTCGTCCACAAACGGCGAGAGGAGTTGCATTGTCGTTGTGCCGTAGAGCGTGCGGTAACGTGCGGCGGTGATAAACAGCTTTTGCCTTGCACGTGTTATGCCGACGTAGCACAGACGGCGTTCCTCCTCCATTCCGCCCTCCTCCATCTCGGACATAAGGCTGGGGAAAAGTCCCTTTTCCATTCCGCACATAAACACAACGGGAAATTCCAGTCCCTTTGCGGAGTGGAGCGTCATCAGGACGACTGCGTCCTGCTCGCTGTCGAGGTTGTCCACGTCGGACACGAGGGAGATGTTATCCAAAAATCCGTCAAAACTCGGATTTTCCACCTTGTCCATATATTCAAGCGCTTTGGAGCGGAACTCCTCAATGTTTTCGATGCGGCTCTGCGCCTCCTGCGGGTCCTCGCTGAGCACTGCGTTTGTATAGCCGCTCTTTGAGAGCATCTCGTCTATAAGCTCGGTCACGGGGAGTTTATCTTTAAGGGCAATGAGGTTTTGTATAAGCGAAGCAAACTCCGCCGTCTTTGCCGCAGAACGCCCCAGGGCGTCGGCATACGACGGATCGGTTATCACATCGTACATACTCTTGCCCAGGCTTCCGGCATAGGCACGGATTTTGGAAACCGTGGTATCGCCTATTCCACGCTTGGGCACATTTATTATCCTGGACAAATTAACATCGTCACGGGGGTTGTATATAACACGCAGATATGCGAGAATATCCTTTATCTCACGTCTGTCGTAAAAGCGCAGACCGGCAAGTATTCTGTACGGGCAGGTGAGGTTTTCCTCAAATGCTCTCGTCTGTGCGTTGGTGCGGTAGAGTATGGCAAAGTCGCCGTACTTGTACTGTCCGCTGCGCACAAGAGTTTCTATGCGGTTGTTTATGTATGACGCCTCGGCAACCTGGTCGTCTAAAACGTTTAAGTCGATTTTTTCGCCCTCGCCGGCGTCCGTCCACAGCTTTTTAGCCTTTCTGCCACGGTTGTTTTTAATAACGTCGTTTGCGGCGTCGAGAATGTTCTGCGTTGAGCGGTAGTTCTGTTCCAGTTTAATTACCTTTGCCTCTTTAAACTGCTTTTCAAAATCCAGAATATTTGTAATGTCCGCTCCACGGAAACGGTATATACTCTGGTCGTCGTCGCCGACAACGCATAGGTTCCTGTACTTGGCGGCAAGCATAGCAACGAGTCTATACTGAATGTTGTTGGTGTCCTGATACTCGTCTACAAGAATATATTTGAATTTGTTCTGATAATATGCGAGCACGTCGGGGCACTTTTCAAAAAGTTCGACCGTCTTTAAGAGCAAATCGTCAAAGTCGAGAGAATTGTTCTCGGCAAGCTGTTTGTTGTAGCGTTCATATATGCGTGCTATGTTTTTATTCTTTATGTCGTATGACTCGTTTTCAAGCTCCTTGGGGCTCATACCCTTGTTTTTGCAGTCGGATATGCGTGAGAGCACCATTTTAATCTGGTACATATCCTCGCTCAGATTGAGCGCTTTTATGCTCTCTTTGATAACCTTTTTCTGGTCGCTCGTGTCATAAATATTAAAAGAGCTTGTATAGAGTCCGCCGAGCTTTTCGATGTCGTAACGCAAGATGCGCAGGCACGCACTGTGGAATGTCTTTATCCACATATCGGTCGAGTCGTCGGGGACGAGTTTTGCAATTCTTGTCTGCATCTCGCTTGCCGCCTTGTTGGTAAAGGTTATGGCAAGTATCTGCCACGGCATCGCCTTGTGCTGTTCCAAGATGTAGGCAATTCTGCGTGTGAGAACCGTCGTCTTGCCGCTGCCGGCGCCGGCAAGGACAAGCAGCGGCCCGTCCGTTGTGAGAACCGCCTCTTTTTGCTGTGGATTTAGTCCGTCTAAAATGTTCATCTATTCACTGTCCCCCATAATAACTGTATTTACATAGTCCCAGAACATATCCGCACCCTCTCCGGTAACGGCGGAAAATGGAATTATAATGTCATCTCCGCAAAGGCGCAGTGTGGATATTACACGCCTCAGCGCATCGTCACGCTCGCTGTTTTTGAGCTTATCCAGCTTTGACGCAACCACAACCGCTCTGCCGCATACCGCACGGATAAAGTTAAGCATAACGGCGTCGTTTTCCGTGGGTGCGTGGCGGCTGTCAACAATCAGAATTACCTGCGAAAGGGTGGGTCTGCCGTTTAAATACGTTTCTATCATCGTGCTCCACTTTTTCTTTTCCTCTTTGGAAACCTTGGCATAGCCGTAGCCGGGAAGGTCCACAAAGTTTAAGCAGTCGTCGATGTTATAAAAGTTAATCGTTGCGGTCTTGCCCGGCTTTGAGCTTGTGCGTGCAAGGCTCTTTCTGCCCAAAACCTTGTTTATGAACGACGATTTCCCCACATTGGAACGCCCTGCAAAGGCAAGGTCGGGAAACGGCGTGTCCGGGTACTGCTTAGGATTTACGGCAGACACCGTAAGCGATACGTTGTGTATATTCATATTATTAACCGAACAATGCGGTGTTTAAGACTTTTTCCATACTGTCTGCAACCACAAAGTTAATGTCCTTTCTGATTTGCTCCGGCAGTTCATATGTGTCTGCCACGTTTTCCTTTGGAATAAGGATTGTTTTAATTCCGGCACGGTACGCCGCAAGCGACTTTTCTTTAAGTCCGCCGATTGGCAGTATGCGCCCCGTTATGGTTATCTCGCCCGTCATTGCAACGTTTTTGCTCACCTTTTTGCCCGTGAGGGACGAAACTATCGCCGTTGCCATCGTTATTCCGGCGCTTGGGCCGTCCTTAGGCACGGCGCCCTCCGGAATGTGAATGTGCAAGTCCTTTTTGCTGTGGAAGTCGGAGTCAACGCCGAGCTTTGAGGCGTTTGTGCGGATATAGCTTATTGCCGCCTTTGCCGACTCCTTCATCACGTCGCCGAGCTGACCGGTAAGTTCCACATCTCCGCTGCCGTCCATTGCATTGACCTCTATGGAGAGCGTGTCGCCGCCGTACTGCGTCCAGGCAAGGCCTGTGGCAACGCCGACTCTGTCCGACCTGTCGGCGTCCGGCTCATCAAAGATGCGCCTGCCGACAAACTTTTCGAGGCTCTTGTGCGACACGCTGACGCTCTTTTTGCCCTTGGTGACAATTTCGCTCGCAGCCTTTCGCATTGCGGCGGCAATCTTTCTTTCAAGCTCTCTTACGCCCGACTCACGGGTGTAGTAGTGAATAATATCCAAAATCGCCTCATCGGTAAAGCGGATATTGGTCTTTTTAAGTCCGTTTTCTTTAAGCTGTTTTGCAATTATATATTCCTTTGCTATGCACAGCTTTTCCTCGTCCGTGTAGCCGTTTATCTCAATTACTTCCATTCTGTCAAGGAGCGGACGGTCTATGGTGTCAAGCGAATTTGCCGTGGTGAAAAAGAGCACGTCGCTAAGGTCTGTATCGCACTCCAAATAGTGGTCACGGAACGCAAAGTTCTGCTCGGTGTCGAGCACTTCCAAAAGTGCGGCGCTCACATTGCCACGGTAGTCCGCCCCCACCTTGTCTATCTCGTCGAGCAAAATCAGCGGATTGAATGAACCCGCCTGCTTTATTGCCGTAATTATTCTGCCCGGCATTGCGCCGATGTATGTGCGCCTGTGTCCTCTGATTTCCGCCTCGTCGTGCACACCGCCGAGCGACATACGCACGTATTTTCTGCCCATAGCCTCGGCAACGGAACGTGCTATGCTTGTCTTGCCGACTCCCGGAGGGCCTACCAGGCATATTACGGGCGACTTTTTGCCGTCGGACAGCTTTCTCACTGCCAAAAATTCCATTATGCGCTCTTTAACCTTGTCAAGGCCGTAGTGACTGTCCTTTAAAATTCTCTCAGCCTCCGCCATATCCTCGGTTTCCTGCGTTTTAATGCCCCAGGGGAGTTCCAATACACGGTCGAGGTAGTTCCTTATTACTGCCGCATCGGGACTTGACGACTGCATCTTTGAGAGCCTGTCCACGTCCTTTAATGCCTTTTTGCGGACGTTTTCCGGCATTTTTGACGCCCTTATTTTTTCGTTATAATCGTCTATCTCGCCGTCCAAATCGTCGTCGCCGAGTTCCTCGTGAATTACCTTTAACTGCTCACGCAGGTAATAGTCCCTCTGACCTTCGTCTATTTTTCGCTTTGTTTTTACGGATATTTCACGCTCTATTTTGAGAACGCTTATCTCGTGATACATAATTTCCAGCATTTTTGAAAATCTGTCCAAGAGGTTAAACTCCTCCAAAAGGCGCTGTTTTTCCTCCAAATCAATCATAAATGCGGCGCACAGTATGTCGGAAAAGCGTGACGGGTCCTTCTCCCTTGCAAACGATATGTCAACCTCGTCGGGCACTCTGCCGGCAAGCGAAAAATATTCGCCGGAAAGAGCCTTTAAATCACGCATATACGCCTCAAGAGCCGTTTTAACGCCTTCGTCAAGGTTCTTTTCGTCATAAATCATCTTGACGCTGCACTCAAAGTACGGCTCGCTCTTTACATACTGCAACGCCTCGCCACGGCATATGCCCTCCACGAGCACACGCAGATTGCCGTCGTTAAGGCGCAAAACCTGCTTAATCTCGCACACGGTTCCCACAACAAACAGGTCGTCGGTCTGAACCGAGTCAACGTCGGGGTCGCACTGAGCCGCAATAAAAATCCTGCGGTCACGGCGCATTGCCTCCTCCACGGCGTTTACGGAAACCTCACGGCCTGCGTCAAAGTGAATTACCATATACGGAAATATAGGAAGTCCTCTCAAAGGAAGGACGGGAAAAATCTTTGTATTTTCATTATCAGACATACTTACATACCCCTCCATTCTGATATACGTATTAATTATACTAAAAATCAAAAGTTTTTTCAATAGATATTTAAGGAAAAAGTTTGATATATTGACATTTTTCAAAAATTTATACTGAAACCCTGCCGTGCGGACAGCTATGTCCGCTGTGCAAGGCTCTTTTTGTATTCCCTCACGCTGACGCCCGTGTATTTTTTAAACAAACGGCAAAAGTATTTTTCGTCGCTCACGTTAAACAGCGATGCAAGTTCCGACGCAGTTCCGCCGACGTTTTTGAGAATATCGCAGGCGGCGTCAATCTTTGTCTTGTTTATGTATTCGACAACGGTGTACGAGGCGGCGGACTTGAAAATGCGGCTCAGGTGTCCGCAGCTTAGCGAAAGAGCGTCGGCAATGTCGCAGACGGAAATTTTTTCGTAAATATGCTCTGCTATGTACTCCTTTGCCCTACGGCAGTACATAAATCCGCTGTGCGTGCAGCCGCCGCTCTGCTCCGGCGACAAAAGGCTTTTGTGCTTTGAGGTGCCGTCGTTTGCATCGCTTGTCAGAGATTACGTCAACAAAGAGAGCGGCTCGTCTGCCACGGAATTTTCCGCAGATAAACCGACAGGCAATCTCAAACCGATGGTTTTTGAGAACTGTGTGCAAATCTGCGGCAGACTTTCGATAGATGCGCCTTTCGGCTTTGCACGCATTGAATTTAAGCGCAGTCCGTTTGATGCCGAGATATTTTGCGGCGGCGAGCGTGTGCATATTTACAGGCACGCAGAGAGCGATGAATACGAAGTTATAAACATCTTGCCGAAATCCCACGCAAACGGCATTGACATAGTATCGGAGGGCGCACTTTTATACCGAGCCGAGTTTTACGACGGCAAATACGCCGTGCTCAACTGCGGAATAGGTTCGTGCACGTCGGTTAAATACACGGACGAATACCTTGAAAAATACGTTCTCTGCGCAAAGCCTGCCCTCGTCATTGCCGAGGTTTTCACCGTCAATGACTGGATAAGTGCAATACCGCCGTCGGAGTGTGAAAAAAATCTTGTGAAGTTTGGCAAAAAAATTTTAAAAAGCGGTGCAGACCTTGCCTTTTCGTCCGCAATTCCGATTTTGGGCGTGCAAGAAAATTCCGCCGGCATCTCCTATGGCGAATATGTGCACGCAGGGGAGCGTGCGGCAAAAACTTTAAAAATCCCGTATGCCGATGTGTACGCCTCATTCTCCGACGAATACGCCGAGTGCCCCACACATAAGCATTACGGCGACATCCGGCACCCCGGCCCACGTGGACACGAGATATATTTTGAAAGTATTAAAAAACTTTTGACATTGTAATAAAATAAGGACAGGAAAAGTGTACTCGCCTTTCCTGTCCGTTTTAAATTAAAGCAGTTTTGCTCTGAGTTCCTCTGCGCTCATTGCGCTTAAATATGCCGGCGGAACATCGAGAACGGTTTTGCACCCCGTCATACCCTCTTTGTTCATTCTGTATGCGGCACGTGCGTAGGCAACGAGAACCGATGCGGTAAACTCCGGGTTGGAGTCAAGCTTTAAGCTGTACTCTATAACGTGGCTGTTCTCGCCGTTTACTCCCGTTTTGCCGCTGCGGATAACGGAGCCGCCGTGCGGAATTGCACTGTGATTTCTTTTAAGCTCCTCCTCGGAGATAAAGTACACGGTTGTATCATAGTCCGCAAAGTAGTTGGGCATAGTCTTGATTTCACGCTCTATGCGTTCAATGTCTGCTCCGTCCTCTGCGACCACATAGCACTCACGGGTGTGCTTCTGACGGGTGGTGAGAGTCGGGTTCTTGCCGGAGCGCACCGCCTCCACCGCCTCGGGAACGGGCACGGTGTACTGGCGTGCGTCAACAACGCCGTCAATTCTGCGGATTGCGTCCGAATGTCCCTGGCTTACGCCTCTGCCCCAGAAGGTATAGTCACTGCCGTCTGTGAGAATTGCGTTAGAATACATTCTCGCAAGTGAGAACATACCGGGGTCCCAGCCGACGGATATAATCGCCGTGTTGCCGCCGCCCAGTGCGGCTTTATTTACATTCTCAAAATGTTCGGGGATTTTTGCGTGAGTGTCAAAGCTGTCTATAACGTTAAAGTATTTGGCATATTCCGGCGTCTGAACGGGCAGGTCCGTCGCACTGCCGCCGCAGATTATAAGCACGTCTATCTTATCCTTCATTTTAACGGCATCGTCTGCGCTCATAACGGGCACGCCGTCCGTCAGGATTTTAACATTTTGCGGCGCTCTCCTTGTAAACACTGCCGCAAGCTCGGCGTCGGGGTTCTGCGCTATGGCGCATTCAACGCCACGGCCGAGGTTGCCGTAACCTAAAATTCCTATTTTCATAAATATCTCTCCTTTGTGCTAAAATTCTATATATGCCGCCATATCGGCATTGCTCCACTTAAAGTTAAAGTAATTTGCCAGCTCGTCTACCGAAATACAGGTGTAACCGCCGACGTTGTAAACATCTTTTAAGATATGCTCTCCGCCGTCTGTGTCAAGTGCAACGGTGATGTTGCTGTCCTTTACAAAAAACGCCCTCTGACCGTTTCTGTTTTTGTAAATATCAAGTGCAATGGGATCTGTGCCCTTGTCCTTGTTGCGCCTTATAATCAGCTTGCGTGCGCTGTCGTCGTATGTCACGTCAAAGCCGTAGTTTGCCAAATCCTCGGCGATTATAACGGCGTGGGTTGCATCTCCCGTGTAGCAGAATGTGGGCATTTCGAGTCCGCCGACAAAGGTGCGCATATTGGTGTATCGGACGCTGTTTTTCCTGTCGCCGAGAACCGCAAAGCCGTAGTCCAAGAGCCTTATCGTGTCGGTAAATCTCTGCCCTGCGGACGACGAACCCATTGTAACGGTAATAACTCTCATTCCGTCCCTTGACGCCGTACCGCAGAAGCACGCACCTGCCGCAGTGCCCGTGCCCGTTTTAAGACCGTCGGCACCCGGATAGTAATAGGTATCGAGCAGGTGATTTGTGGTCTTGTATGTTGCGCCTTTAAACGCAACAGATTTCTTTGAGGCACGTGTTATTATATCGGGAAATCGCATAATAGTGTTCCTTGCAATCGTCGCCATAGAAACCGGCGTTACCTGATTGTCGGCAACGCCGCAGCTGTCGTAAAAGCGTGCGTTTACGCCCATTCTTTGAGCGGTGGCGTTCATTCTGTTTACAAAAGCCGCCTCGCTTCCGCCTCCGACAAGCTCTGCAAGCGCAACGGTTGCCGCACTCGCCGAGTACGTTATTACAATGCCCATTATCTCGTCAACTGTGTAAAACGTGTCGGGATTTAGTGCAATCATATTCTGATACAGTTTGTTCCTCGATTTATAATAAACGTTATTGCTGATTGGCACACGGGTGTTTAAGGCAATTTCGCCGTTTTCCAATGCCTCGTAAACGCAGTAAAGCGTCATAATCTTGGTCATACTTGCCGGCACTCTGGGAGTATAGCCGCCAAGCTCATAGAGAACCTCGCCGGTTTCGTAGTCCATAACGCACGCTCCGGCAGAGGAGATGTAGCTGCTTCCGACGTATGCCGCCTGCGCCTGCATTGACGGAGAAACGGCGGTGAAAACAACAACCAGCGCAAGCATCACGGCGCAAAGCGGCCGTGTCTTAGAAAAACGTGAAAACATAATTATAACCTACCCTTTTTTGTAATACAAAAATTATAGCACTTGTTGAAAATCCTGTCAATAAAGATTTGCTCTTTTTGCACAGAAAATGCGCAGACCGCAGTCTGCGCATTTTTGGTTATTGCACCTCGCACAAAGGAAGCATTTCGTCAAGGTTGTTCCAGAGCATAAATGATATTTTGTCCGCATCATCGCCGTTTAAGCCGAGTTCGGCAAGAGTTACCGTTGTATCGGCGGTAATATCCTTTGTCTTTACATCGACGAGGGTATCGCCCTTTCTGCTGACCGCAATGAGTACGCAGGCTTGCGGGATGTTATAAATCTCTGCATTTTCGCCGTCCGCAATTATAAAAGGCTTTTTCTCGTTGCTGTAACCCGTCTTTGAACTGCGGTACACGGTTTTACCTTCAAAATTGGGGTATGCGTCCGTGCCTATTGTCTGTTTCCACAAGCCGTCGTGCTTGCCGTCATTTAACAGATACGCCGCACGGCCGGTGTTCCACTCCGTCACGGCATCTGCCGTATGCTTATCGGCGTTTGCGCCGCCAAAGGGCGTTGCACCTTTCTCATACACGCAGTTTCTGACGGTGTCGCTGCAATCCTTTACTGTTCCAATCAGTGCCGCACCGTTTGTGCAGCCTGCCGCAAATGAGTTTTTAAGACCGCCGAAATTCAAATTGTTGATGTAACCCAGTATACCGCCAACATAGCCGCCTTTCTGACCGGTAACACTGCCGGTAAATCCGCAGTGCGAAATTGTGACAAGCTGATTTGCATAGCCGACAACTCCGCCCAGACAGTCCCAAACATTCGGCAGATTGATTGTGCCGTTATATATACATTTTTCAACCGTCAGTGTGCCGCCCAAACTCTCGGAACTTCCCAATACTCCGCCGACGTGCTTCGCCGCACCGGAACCCGAAATATTGACATAGGAAACAATACCCGATATTAAGGCACCGCCCTTTGCATTGCCGACCGCACCGCCGATGTGCGTGTACGCACTGTTTACGGTAATAGTGCCCGAAACGGTGAAATCTCTGACCTCTCCGCCGTTTACCACGCCGAACAGTCCCTGTTTGTTCCCCGAAACGGTCAGGACGTAATTGGTAATCTTTGCACCTTTGCCGTCAAATTTGCCCTTAAAGGGATTTGCCTCGGTGCCGATTATAACGCTTTCGCCGTTTAAGTCAATGTCATTTGCCAAGACAGCATTAAGCGTCTTTCCGCCGTTTATCTGATGTGCAAACCACTGCAACTGCTTTGCCGTGCGGATTTCCACTGCGCCGTCACCGTCGCTGTCAACCGCCTTTTCCTCATATCCGCAGGCGCAGGTACCGATATCGCCGAGATTATGAGTATGTTCGACCACGCTTACCGTCTGCGTGATTTTATCCGTATACATATTAACAAGCGTGCCGTCGGCTCCCTGCAAAGCGTAGCCGTCCAACAAATCCCCGACCGTTTTGCCGTTTAAGACCGTAATATTTTCAAATGTTCCGCCCGTAATCTGCGTACTTCCGCCGTTTACGGTAAGATTTTTTACCGTTCCGCCCGACACGCTGAGATGTGCCGAATCGGAAAGATTAATCTTGTTTACCGTACCGTCATTTACACGGAGAGAAGCACCCTCATCAACCGAAATACTGCTGTTGAATTTGCCGTACTCGGCTGTAAGCTGTGCCGTGCCGCCAAGCGCAATATCGCCGACAGTTGCCGCATATTCAAGCCCTAGCTTTATTTTGGCATCGCCGCTTAATGCAAAACCGTCTTTATCCGCATAATACAGCCTAAGCAGTTTGCCCGCATTTTCCTCATTTTGCGCTTCATTCAAAGCGTCCGAAAAATGAACATAATACTCACCGCCCGAAGACGTCGAGTCATCAGCAAGCACAGCGGAATTGATAACCGCACGTCCGTCCCTCATCGGAATATCCATATACCCGTCATTACCCTTGATATAGTTTTGGAATGTATATTCCCCAGGCTCGGTCGCAGTCGGAATTTCCTCCGTCCATTCGCCGTCCTCGTCAAACCGATACATCATAACACCGTTGAATATTTGCGGAACCGAATGCACCAGCTGTTGAGGAGCGCCCGTGTATGTATAAAGCGGATAGATGTTCCAGCCTATGCACACATTGCCGTCCTCGTCAAAAAAATCTTCCGGCATTACGCACGTAGGTCTTGATACGCCTATGCGGATTTCAAACGGTTCGGTCTTTGTAACATATTTTTCGACAGGAAGAGTGCCGGTCCCCCCGGAGTAGTCAACCTTCTTTTTACCGAGGTATGCAGCCAAAACTGCATACGCCTTATAGGCTCCTGTTCCCGGAAACATATTGTATTTAAGTGTAGCGGTTGTAGTCTTATCTTTAACGGGGTAACGCACCCAAGGCTCTATCGTCTTGTCAAACGTGGTAAAATTGTCGGACATCCAACCACAATCAAGCTTTGTTTCACTGCCGTCTTCATTTATTAAAATAAAGCCTTCAATATTATATGCCGACTTTTCATAATAAGGCGTTTCGTGAAAATTAATCGGAACCTTAATTTCTCCGCCGACTTTTGCCTCAACATCGGCAATCGGATCTATCTTAAACGAAACGGGATGCACAACGGCATTTTCCATACTTGTCACCGCCGAAAGCTTATACCAGTATTCATTTTCGTCATTTCTGTCATCTTTTTGAATACAGAACGTATCCTCTATCAAATGGTCGCAAATGGTCTTGCCGTCGGTTACGGAAAGGTTACCGTACGTTCCGCCGCCGACACGTCCGCCTGCGCCGATTTTGCCGACGGGGATATTTCCCTTGCCCCACACGCCTGCGCCGTTTTGCATAACAAGTGCACTGCACGCAATGTCAAAGCCGTTTAAATCCAAAGTAAAATCGCCGTCAAGAGTTATCTCTCCGTCTGATGAAACGGGCGCAAACAGCATAAGAGTGCACCCTGAGTTTTCGGAAAGTTCTGCCGCATTATGCGCATCAAAGAATGTGTCAAAGTATTCGTCAGGCTTGTTTTTGCATATAATCTTTGCAGCATAGCTGCCCACCGACAGCGCCGCCTTCTCAGATACAACTCTCTTTTCGCCCTCGCCGAAAGCCAGTTTAAACGGATAAACTCCCCTATTTGTTGTTCCGTCTGTTTTAAATATTAATTTTTCGTCTGCAAAAGAGGCTGTTATGCCGCTCGGCGTATCCCTTGTCCATTCAATCTGCGGAATTTCCTCTGCCTTAATATTTTTTGTATTGAGTCCGAACGCAGCCGTGCTGTCCTTCTCTGCCGCAAGCTCCGCACCGGAGTCGGTAATTGCAAGTTTGCGCTCGTTATTGCGCCGTGCAACAACCGTTTTTGCCGGGGCGTTGCCGGTTGTGTATTCATAGAAATACTTAAAATTCTGACTGCTCTCATCGTCAGACAATCTTACAGTTTTAATGTTTCTTGAAAGCTCGCCTGCAACGCTGTTCTCGTCCGCATTAAGCTCCGGCGAACCGAGCGCAATAATCTCCTCGTCAACGGTTTCGTAATCAATGCCGCTCTTTTCGCCGACGGCATATAAAACGCCCTCGCTGTACTGCGGAAATGCCAGCTTGCCGGACGCTCCGTAGTCCTTTCCGCTTGCGGTCACTCTGCCGCCCGCAATGACTAACCCCTCGCTGTTTTCACCCCAACCTGAAAGCACGCCGACGCTTATGTTGTAGTACTTTCTGCCCGTAGTTGTTCCGCCCTTTGCAATCAGATGTCCGCCTTTTATATGAATAGTATCATATCCGTTACAATATACGCCGTACGCAGACGAATAGTTTGCAAAATCATACAGGTCCGATTTGCTGTCGCACTTCATTGTTCCGCCTATGCCTTCAAGTGTTCCGCTGTTTAACGTGAATGAACCTTCAATCGCTGAGCTGTACGCATTCCAGGATACGGGGAAATACTTTTCGGTATCTTCCGGTTCAAGATGCGGACCGTAAACGGTGAGCCTTCCGTCACCGCTTATCACCGGGTCATTAAGTCCCATTGTACGTACAACCTTAGCGGAGCTTGTAATTACGCTTGTTCCGTTTAAAATAATGCTGCATTCAAGTCTTATCAAAAAGCCCGTCGCATACTCTCCCGCTCTCTCCGCAAAGTCATAATTAAAGCTGTTGAATGTCAGTGTGTTTGCATCTTTATCCCAAACAAGGGTGCCGCCCTTTTGGTCAACCCATACCGTACTTTCCGTATCGGCATCAATAATAATTCCTTCACCTGTCAAATTCACCCTGTTTTCTGCCGCCCAAGCGGGAACGGAGCCTAAAATCATCACCGCAGCAAGCAGTACACAAATCAGTTTTCGCAATTTTGTTCCCTCCCTATATTATTTTCAGCTTTTTTGCAATAGTCTTTGCCTCGCTGCGTCGGCTTGCGCCGAGCTTTTGCAGAATATGGCTTGTGTGGCTCTTGACCGTTGCAAGCTTTATGTTTAAAATCTCGCCTATTTCCGCATTGCTCTTGTCTGCGCACACAAGGCGCAAAACCTGCATTTCCGCATCTGTCAGCTTTTCGGTCTGTTTTGCCGCCGTCTGCAAAAATTCGGGGTAGTACACCGCCTGTGCTCTTGCAGTCTTTATGACCTTTTCGGCAAATTCACCCTTAAAACCGCCTTTATCCAAAAGCGGCAAAACCGCAATGCCGTACTCGCCCACCGTGCGCACAAAGCTGTACTCTTCCGCAATTTCCATCGCACGCTCCATGTCGGGGCGCCAGTCACTGCCTTTGCGGTACTTTGCGACGGCGGACAGAATTTTTAGATGTATCATATTTATATGTCTCGAACACGCCGTAAAAAACGGCTCCAACGGTGCAAGGGTTAAGAGTGCGCCGTCGTTGTTGCCGAGTGCTATCTCTGCCGCCGCACGGGTTAAATATTGGCAGCGTTTTAATATGCTTATCTTTAAAATATCCTTAGGCGCCTTTTCCCTGTACCACGCACCGACATACATCATATCCCCCTGTTTTAGGGCTATTTGGCAAAGGAGTGCGTCAATGTTTGCAAGGAACCTCTCCTTGCCCTGCTCGGCAAATCTTATTCTGAGTGCGTTTACGGTTTCCGCCGCCGCATCGGCGCAGCCGGACAGCATCTGGCTTCTTGCGAGAAGTCCGACAAGTGCAAACTCAATGTCGGGCGTGCCCTTTGCCTGAATTTCGCTCAGCCTTGAAACAAGGGTAATAATCTGCCCGGACGACTCCTCGCCCTTTTCAAACTTGCTCTCGGCAATGGCGCAGTCGGCAAGACCGATGCCGTCTTTTCCGAGGATTATCTCAACGGGTTTCCTCATAGTTTTATACAGCAAATCGTCCTTTTTGCTCCAATCCGAAAAGTCCTTTCCCCCGTTCATAATGCTTGGCAGTGCGCTTGTGACTGAAAACGGCGCAAGGCGTATCTCCTTGTTTGCGAGCAGTCTTGCCGCCACGGTAATTGCCTTGGCAATGCCGTTTATGCTCCGCTGGGGAAGTGCAATGTCGAGGTATGCAATCCGTCCTCTTGCCTCTTTTGCCGCCTCGTCGAATTTGTTTTTTGATGCGGCAAACTTTTCAAGCTCTGCGTACCACCTCTCCGAGCCGTCATAGTCGGCACGCAGGGCGCAGAGCATACTCATTCCCTGCATAAGCGAGGGAACGGCGAGGATTTGCTCCTCGGAGAGCATTGCAAAATACCTTTCCAGTTCGTCATAATGACCCATACCGGGGTGCAGGCTTGCGCTCTTTATAATCAGCTCGGAAACCTTGTCGCTGTCGCCGCTTTTGGAGTAAAATTCCAGAGCCTTTCCGTAATTTTCTTTAAGCTCGTAATACAGACCGCCCCTACCGTAAAGAGTACGTATCTGCTCGTCGGAATATTCTCTGTGCATCTCCCACATCAAAAACTTACGGAAAAACGGCCAAAAACGGAAAACACCCCTTTTTTTTGAGATTATCATACCTGTGTTCTGCATAATATCCGCCAGGCGTTCTCCGGCGTGGCTGTCGCCGTTTGCGATTTTGGCAAGCTCCGCTTCAAAATCTTCAAAGGGCGCAAGGTTCATAAGAAACCGCCTCATCGGAATTTCGAGCCTGCGGAAAATGGCGTCGTCAAAGTAGAAGTATATCTTATCCGCAATCTCCTCGTAAACCGACGTGTCATACGCCGTTTTTCTGCTAATTTCTCTTGCGGTAAGCGTAACCGCCAGCGGATAGCCGAATGTCCTTTTAAAAATATCCGTAATCTCCTGCTCTCCCGGCTCTGTGCCAAAGCTCTTAAACACCGCCGCCGTTTCACTGCGGCTCAAAAACAGCTCGTCATACTCCACCGTCACAAGCAGACCCGAAACCTGGAACGGCATAAGCCACCCCGGCACACGGCTGCGTGACAGGAGTACAAAGCGCTTTTGCGGATTTTCTCGGATTGAAAGGAGCAGGCACTGCCTTTCCTCCTCGCTTTCCATTCTCTGCATATCGTCAATTAAGACTATATCGGCTTTTTTTAATGCGTCCGCCGTTATCTCTCCGCTTTCGGGCGAGAGGGGTATGTATTTTTTATTTTTCAAAAGCTCGTTTGCAACCGTGGTTTTTCCGAAACCGCACGGCGCAAAAAAGTACATTATGCGGCCGCTGTTTAAAAACGTACGGAACTTTTCCGCTATCTTTTCGCTTACTGCAACATACTTCAATCAAACACCAACTTTCTTTCTGCCTTTTACTGTATTTTAACACACAAATCAACTTTTGTCATCATACCAAAGTATGATATTTTTTATTTTCCCGATACTCACTCGGCGATACGCCGGTATACTTTCTGAACGCACCGGAAAACGCAAGCTGACAGTCGTAACCCACGGAGAGCGCAACCTCTGCAATTTTTAAGTCCGTGTTTACGAGGAGCGACATTGCCTTTTTCATTCTTATATCCTGCAAATACTGCTTCGGCGGTATGCCGTAAATCTGTTTAAAGAGTGCGCACATATACTTTTCCGACAGGCAGACAAAAGACGCTGTGTCCTCCATACTGATTTTTCGCTGATAGTTGTTGTCGATAAAGGTCTTTGCCATAGCGGCATCTGTGCACTTCTCCCCGTTTCCGCTCCGCTCCAAAAGGGCGAGTATGCCGAAAAATGCGCTCCTTGCAACATCGTGCCGCTACGGCGCCTTTGAGGCGGACACCTGTATGTTTGTGCATCAAAAGTGCAATCTGTACGCTGTTTCCAAAACATTTAACGGCGAACCCGAAAAGGCGGAAGTCACCGTATCTTTTGACAGCGAACTTGAACGCAATACAAAAAGCATCGAATTTGACATAACCGATAACACCGCCATAATCGACTTGGAAGTTACGGCATACGACAAATACAGGACACGCATTGTACTCACGGCAAACAAACGGGCAAAAATTACGAGGAAAAACAACGCACTGACATTCAGAGGAAAATGCACGGATATGGAAAGGCTGGGCGCAAACATAACAAACCCGTTTTTCACCGCCTGCGGCGTTCTTTCGTCTGCACTGTGCGAGATGCTTTTGCAGAGCGACGGAGAAAACATTTATCTTTTGCCCGCATATCCGACGGAAAACCGAAATGTTTCTTTCCGCCTTGCCGCAAAAGGCGGAGCGTCGGTCGAGGCGGAAATTAAAAACGGAGAACTAAAAAAGCTTAAAATAACCGCCAAATCGGCCAAACGGAATTTTAACGTATATTTTCGCGGAAAATTGATTGACGCAAAAAATTTCCGCAGATGACACCCTCTGCGGAAACTCCGTTAATTTTTATTAAGCTGTTCGTCTATTGCCGCCGCCGCTGTCTTTCCTGCGCCCATTGCAAGGATAACCGTTGCCGCACCCGTTACAACGTCGCCGCCGGCGTACACCATCTTTTTGGTTGTTGCGCCGTTTTCGTCGGCAACAATACAGCCACGCCTGTTTGTTTCAAGTCCCTCTGTCGTCTTTTTGATAAGCGGATTGGGGGTCTGACCTATGGCGATTACCGCCGTGTCGATGTCAAGCACGCTCTCGCTGCCCTCTATGGGAACGGGACGGCGTCTGCCGCTTGCGTCCGGCTCGCCGAGCTCCATATTGATAAGCTCTGCGCCTTTGAGCCAACCGTTGTCCGTGCCGATGAACTTTGTGGGGTTTTTGAGGAGCAAAAATTCAATTCCCTCCTCCTTGGCGTGGGCAACTTCCTCAGCCCTTGCCGGAAGTTCCTCCATACCTCTGCGGTAGATGATGTAAACATTTTCCGCACCGAGGCGCTTGGCGCTCCTTGCGGCGTCCATTGCAACATTTCCGCCGCCGAAAACCGCCACGTTCTTCCCTATATACACAGGTGTGTCATATTCGGGGAATTTGTAACCCTTCATAAGATTAATTCTTGTTAAAAATTCGTTTGCGGAGTACACGCCGTTGAGCGTTTCGCCTTCGAGTCCCATAAATGACGGCAGTCCTGCGCCGGAGCCGATGTAAACCGCATCGTAGCCAAACTCGTCAAAGAGTTCGTCTATGAGAATTGTCTTGCCTATAACAACGTTCTTTTCGATGTGAACGCCCATTTTTTCGAGCTTGGTAATTTCCGCCTGAACGATGTCCTTGGGCAAACGGAACTCCGGTATGCCGTACATAAGCACACCGCCTGCCGTGTGGAACGCCTCATATATTGTAACGTCGTAACCCTTCTTTGCCAAATCGCCTGCGGCGGTAAGACCAGACGGTCCCGAACCTACAACGGCAACCTTTTTGCCGTTCTTTTCGCACGGGGTGATATTATCCTTTGCGTGCGCCATATGATAGTCAGCAACAAAGCGCTCCAACCTGCCTATTGCCACAGGCTCGCCCTTAATGCCCCTTACGCACTTGGACTCGCACTGATGCTCCTGCGGACATACTCTGCCGCACACTGCCGGGAGTGCGTTTGTTTCCGTTATTTTAAGGTACGCTTCCTCAAACTTGCCCTCGGCAACCAAAGCTATAAACTCCGGAATTTTAACCGCAACGGGGCAGCCCTGCATACACGGCTTGTGTTTGCAGTTTAAGCACCTTTGCGCCTCATCGATTGCCATCTCTGCGGTGTAGCCGGTGGTAACTTCCAAAAAGTTTTTGTTCCTGACATTAGGTTCCTGCTCCGGCATAGGATTTTTTTTCAAAGACATATTAGGCATTGTTAGTCCTCCCTATTCTGCATTTGCCCTCGTCACAGGCTCTTTTTTCGTATGATTTAAACATCTGCGAACGTTTGAGCGCCGCATTCCAGTCGATTTTGTGTCCGTCAAAGTCCGGCCCGTCAACACAGGCAAACTTTGTTTCGCCGTCCACGATTACACGGCAGCCGCCGCACATTCCCGTGCCGTCTATCATAACCGGGTTCATTGAAACCGTGGTGGGTATGCCGTATTTTTCGGTAACGGAGCATACTGCACGCATCATAACAAGCGGTCCTATGGCGATTACCTCGTCAAACTTTTCCCCCGACTCAATCTCCTCTGTGAGTCTGTCGGTAACAAAGCCCTTTACGCCGTTTGAGCCGTCGTCGGTGGTAATTATCAGTTTGTCGGACACCTTTTCAAGCTCGTCTTTTAAAATAATTAACTCCTCGTTTCTGAAACCTGTTATAACGGTGACCTCAGCGCCGAGGGCGTGGAGCTTTTTAGCCTGCGGATACGCAATAGCCGTGCCGAGTCCACCGCCGATTACCGCAACCTTTTTAAGCCCTTCAAGCGGAGTGGGCGTGCCGAGAGGCCCTGCAAAGTCGGATATACACTCGCCTTCCTCAAACATAGACAAATCACGGGTGGTCTTGCCCACAATCTGCACAATTATGGTAACCGTGCCCTTTTTGCGGTCAAAGTCCGCAACGGTAAACGGAACTCTCTCTCCCTTATCGTCGGTACGAAGTATGATAAACTGTCCCGGCTCTACACGTCTTGCAACAAGCGGAGCCTCAATCTCCATCAGAAAAATCTGAGGATTTAAAACTTTTTTAGTGATTATTTTATATGCCATTCTGACAACCCCTGTCCTTAGAAATTATCACATTATTTTGTAATTATATCACCTTATTGCACTACCGTCAAGGGTTTGGCAAATAGGTCTTGAAAAAATTGTCGTTTTGAGGTATAATTATATCAGTTGTGCTTTAATAAAGGGAGGTATAACTCTTGAAAAGGATAATTCTTACATTATTAATATTTTTTGCCCTGTGCATAACCGCACAGGCAGATGAACAAAATTCAACCGTCCGTGTGGGTCTGATGTACGGCTCGTCCGCACAATCCTCCGTTACCGTTTCGGGCAGCGGTATGCAGTACGGAACGGTGACGGGCGCATTTGCCCCGTCGGGCAGTTTTCAGTCGGACAGTGTAACGCTGACGGTTGCGGACGCAAACACGCTTACCGACGGCACAAACGTCTTTGACGTGTCATCGGGTACATTTGCACTTATGCCTGCCAACGGATTTTTTACCTTAAACGGCAAGCAGTACCGTGGCTGTGTTTTGCTTAAAATTCAGTCCGACGGCAACATCACCGTCATAAACTGCCTTACCCTCGACGAATATCTCTACGGCGTAATCGGCAGCGAGATGCCGTCAGCGTGGAACATTGAGGCGCTCAAAGCGCAGGCGGTGTGCGCACGGGGATTTACCCTTACCAATATGAACAAGCACGCCGACTACGGCTTTAATGTATGCGCCACCACAAACTGCCAGGTTTACGGCGGTGTTGCGGCTGAAACGGAGTCAACACGCCGTGCCGTGGACGAAACTTCGGGCAAGGCACTCAAATACAACGGCGAGTACGCACAGACCGTTTTCTTTTCTTGCAGCGGCGGCCATACCGCAGACGTGCGCAACGTCTGGGGCGGCGATATACCGTATCTCTACGGCGTGGACGACCCGTACGAAAGCTCCGAAGCACCCAAGCACACCTGGGCGGCAACGCTAACAAACGAGGACATTCGCTCCGCACTTGCAAAGGTAAACGTTGACGTGGGGGAAGTCCTATCGCTCGACGCCCAGACGGACGCCTCCGAGCACGTGTACCGTCTGACGGTTAAGGGAACGGGCGGAGAATATACATTCAAAAACCTTGACACCTGCTCTGTCTTTGCATCTTACGGACTTTTGAGCAACAAATACACCGTGTCGCCCTACGGCGGAACTTCCGCACAAATTTACGCACTGTCATCCGCCGGCACTTCGGCTTTCGATGCAAAATACGCTTTAAGCTCAAACGGCACAGGGACGCTGGGGAGCGGATTTTCCGTTCTGTCATCGGCGGGTAAAACCACGGTTTCACCGTCTGCGGCAAAAGGATATGTATTCAACGGCGGCGGCTGGGGTCACGGAGTAGGTATGAGCCAGTACGGCGCAAAGGGTATGGCGGACGCCGGGTTCACATACGACAAAATACTTTATCACTACTACCCCGGCACAAATTTGGAATAGAGGTATCAGGCATTGAAAACAAGTGATTTTTACTACGATTTACCCAAGGAACTCATAGCGCAGACTCCGCTCAAAGACCGCTCGGCATCACGGCTTATGGTGGTTGACAAACACAGCGGTGCAATCTGCCACAAACATTTTACCGACATAACGGACTATCTTAAAAAGGGTGACTGCCTCGTTTTGAACGACACAAGGGTAATCCCTGCAAGGCTGTACGGCGTTAAAGAGGGCAGCGGAGGGAAAATTGAATTTTTGCTCTTAAACCGCAAAAGCCGTGACGAATGGGAAGTTATCTTAAAACCCGGCAAAAAGGCAAAGCCCGGCGCAAGGTTCGTGTTCGGCGACGGCATGCTCACCGCAGAGGTTATCGACACAGTAAACGACGGCAACCGCATAGTGCGCTTTACCTATGACGGGCTGTTTGAAAACGTGCTCGACAAGCTGGGTGAGATGCCCCTGCCGCCGTATATTACCGAACACCTTGACGACAGGGAACGCTACCAGACGGTGTACTCCAAGCACGACGGCAGTGCGGCGGCGCCCACGGCAGGACTGCACTTTACCCCGCAGCTGCTTAAAAAAATTGAAGATATGGGAGTAGAGCTTGCCTATGTCACACTGCATGTGGGACTCGGAACATTCCGCCCCGTGAAAGTTGACGACGTGGAAAACCACAAGATGCACTCCGAGTTTTACGTAATAAACGAGCAGACCGCAGAGGTTATAAACTCCGCAAGAAAAAACGGCGGAAAGATATTTTCCGTCGGCACAACATCGTCCCGTGTGCTTGAAACCGTGTCGGACGAAAACGGATTTGTCAAGGCACAGACCGGCTGGACGGACATATTTATCTATCCCCCGTACAAATTCAAGTGCGTTGACTCGCTGATAACCAATTTTCACCTGCCGGAGTCAACACTTATGATGCTTGTAAGCTCGTTTTCGAGCAAAGAGATAATTATGAATGCCTACAAAGAGGCAGTGGAGAACCGCTACCGCTTTTTCAGCTTCGGCGACGCAATGCTCCTAACCGACACCACGAAAGGAAAAGAAAATGTTTAAACTTATAAAAACCCAAGGGCGTGCACGCCGTGGCGAGTTTAAAACCGTCCACGGAACGGTGCAGACTCCCGTGTTTATGAACGTGGGAACTCTCGCCGCCATAAAAGGGGCGGTTTCGACAGTTGACTTAAAGGAAATAGGCTGTCAGATAGAGCTTTCCAACACATACCACCTGCACGTGCGTCCCGGCGACAAACTCATCAAGGAAATGGGCGGACTGCACAAATTTATGAACTGGGACAGACCAATCCTCACCGACAGCGGCGGTTTTCAGGTATTTTCGCTTGCCAAACTGCGCAAAATCAAAGAGGAAGGCGTGTACTTCAACTCCCACGTTGACGGCAAAAAAATATTTATGGGCCCCGAACAGAGTATGCAAATCCAGTCCAACCTCGGCTCCACCATTGCAATGGCGTTTGACGAGTGCGTTGCGCTCCCTGCAAAGTACGAATACGCCAAGCAGTCCCACGAGCGCACCATACGCTGGCTTGTGCGGTGTAAAGATGAGCTTTGCCGTCTTAATTCCTTAGACGGTACCGTCAACAAAAATCAAATGCTTTTCGGCATAAATCAGGGCGCAACTTTTGACGACCTGCGCATTAAGAATATGCAGGAGATTGCCAAGCTCGACCTCGACGGCTACGCAATAGGCGGACTTGCCGTGGGAGAAACGACGGAGGAAATGTACCACATCTTAGACGTAACCCTCCCCCACGCACCGGAGAACAAACCAAGGTATCTGATGGGAGTAGGCACTCCGATTAACATATTGGAGGCGGTAGACCGTGGCATAGACTTTTTCGACTGCGTAATGCCGAGCAGAAACGCACGCCACTGCAACCTCTTTACCGAATACGGCTATATGAACTTAAAGAACGAAAAGTACGCCAAAGACCCGCTCCCCATAGAGCCGGGCTGTACCTGCCCCGCCTGCCGTAATTATTCGAGAGCGTATATCCGCCATCTGTTCAAGGCAAAAGAGATGCTCGCAATGCGCCTTTGCGTTATGCACAACCTGTTTTTCTACAACAGGCTTATGGAAAATATACGCAAAGCCATAGAGGAAGACCGCTATCCGCAGTTTAAAGAGGAAAAAATTGCCGCATACAGCAAAAGATTGTAATATTATGCTTGCATTTTTTCTAAATATAGGTTATAATCTAATGTATAAATTCTTTTGGAGGTGTGTTATATGCCAAGTGAGGCAGGAGCAGGCGCGATGTTGCAGCCTATTTTGATGTTGGTAATCTTCTTTGCCGTTATGTATTTTCTTATGATAAGACCGCAGAGAAAGCGTGAAAAACTCACTCGTGAGATGCTTGCCGGACTTATTGTGGGCGATAAAATCGTCACAATCGGCGGTGTTGTCGGCAAAATTGTTCAGATTAAAGACGACGACATTGTTGTGGAAACCGGCGGTGCAGCAGGCAAGTGCTGCATTAAATTCCAGCGTTCTTCGGTAAGAGAGGTCTTAAAACCGGCAGCGGAGTAATATTGAGGTTCACCTCCGAATATTCTTGTAATAATCGGAGGTGGATTTATGATTAAACGTGATTATGCCGAGCTTGCAGACAAGGGCGCAAGGCTCACGGGGAGCCTCACATCGGTGCTGCGTGGCACTGTTTCGGGGTGCATTTTTCTTGTGATTGCATTTGCGGTTTTGGCGGTTGTTTACACGTACACGCCTTTCCCGGCAGGCCTTATCGGCCCGTTCACATCTGCTCTTACGGCGCTCAGCCTTTTGGTGTGCGGTTTCGTTTCCGTTTTCGGCGTGAGCGGCCTCGGCTGGCTCCACGGTGCGGCATCGGGAGCTGTGTACTCGGTTTTGCGCATAATTATCGCCGCATTGGCGTCTAAGGCATTCAGCTCTGCGACGGCGGTTTTGTCCGTGCTGGCGCTCGGTGTGCTTTTGGGTGCGGTGGGCGGAATAATCGGAATTAATTTAAAGAGATAGGAACTTTACAAATGATACGCTCAGTCAGTTTAAAAACTAAATATACTGCACTGTTTCTTTGCGTTATGATTGTCGTTACAGTCGCAGGCGGCGCTGTCTGCCTGTGGCTGGGCAATTCTCCCGGCACGGCGTCGTTCGGTATGTTTCCGAGGTGCGTCTTTGTACCGGAAAAGCCGATAAGCCTTTCGAGGACAAGACCGCCAAAGTCCGAGGCGTGGATTGCATCTTACGACACATACGACGTAAAGGACGTATCGGAAACGCTTGCACTTAATGTATTTTTGGAGGTTTGCTCTCCGCTTTTTATTTTTTTCGGTTCGGGACAAGCCTCAAACGGAGCGGCGGCAGTGCCGCAAAGAGAGCTTTTCGTTTTAAGGATTTGATGTTAAAACGAAAAGACTAAAAACAAAAAATGAAAGGAAGGAAAAAAATGTCATCAAAAAGTATTGCTAAATTTTCAATAGTAGTAATTATCATTGCACTTTTGGCGTATATTGCAACTTGCGGAATTTCCCTCGGAAATTACAAAATTTACAAAGCGCTCGACAAAGACCACGGAATTAAAAGAGGTATCGACCTTGCAGGAGGTTCGGTAATCGTTTTTGAACCCGATACAAAGGACAAGATTAAAGAGGGCGAGCTCGAAGCCGCTCAGGAGGTTTTGAGAACCCGTCTTACAAGCCTTGGTTACACAGAGGCTATTGTTTCAAAGCAGGGTTCCGAGAAAATCAGAGTCGAAATCCCGTCCGTAGACGACCCGGAAGCGGCAGTTGAGATGCTCGGCGCAACCGCTAAACTCTCATTTACCGACTACACCGGCACAGAGGTTCTCGGCGGAAAAGAGGTTAAGAGCGCAAAAGCCGCTTACGACACGGTTGACTCCAACGGCTCCAAAGCATACATCGTTAAATTGCAGCTCACAAGCGCCGGAACAAAGAAGTTCTCCGAGGCAACGGCAAGAGTGAGCCAGCTTACCGACGGCAACAACTACATTGCAATTATGCTCGACGACAAGGTTATCTCCTCACCGAGCGTAAAACAGCAGATTGACTCCGACGAGTGCTACATCGAAGGTGACTTTGACAAAGACAGCGCCGCAGCGCTTGCAAGCCAGATACAGGCAGGTCAGCTTCCGTTCTCGCTCAAAGCTGTTGATATGAGAAGTATCGGCGCTACCCTCGGCGAAAAGGCACTCAGCGGAAGTATTTTAGCCGGCGCAATCGGCCTTGCAATCGTAATTCTCTTTATGATTTTGCTTTACAGAATGTGCGGTCTTGTGGCAAGCATCTCGCTTATCGGCTACATCTCGATATTTGCGCTCATTCTCGGCGGTTTCAGAATTAACCTGACGCTCCCCGGTATCGCAGGTGTTATCCTTACAATCGGTACTGCGGTTGACGCAAACGTAATTATATTTGAAAGAGTTAAAGAGGAAATGTCAAACGGCAAGACGCTCCGTGCGGCAGTTGACGCAGGTTTCCACAGAGCTTTCACCGCAATCCTTGACTCCAACGTTACAACGGTTATTGCGGCAGTGGTTCTCTACCTCTTTGGAACAGGCACAATCAAAGGATTTGCAATCACTCTGTTCATAGGTACTGTGGTAAGTATGTTCACAGCAATCTTTGTAACAAGATTTTTGCTCCGTCAGCTTATGGGCTTTAATCTTAAAAACCCCAAGCTGTACTGCTCATATAAGGAGGTAAGACAGTAATGTTTAATATCATCGAAAAGAGAAATATATTTTTCATTATCTCGGCAGTTATCATCATTGCCGGCATAGTGTCCTTCTTTGTTCAGGGATTTAACACAGACATTGACTTTGAAGGCGGCACGGAAATAACAGTGGATTTTAAAGGCAAATATGACGAAAACGCTATCAGAAAGACAGTTTCGTCCGTAAAGGGCGTTGAGGTTGCCTCTGTTCAGAAGGCGTCCGCAAACGGTCTCAACGGCGCAATCATAATGGTAAACTACATCAACGACACCCAGACAAAGGACATCAAGGCTGCTCTTACCAAAGAGTATAAAGATGCATCTATCAGCGTTTCGAGTATCAGCCCGAAGGTTGGTCAGGAACTCTGGCAGAGCGCAGTAACTTCTATTGTAGTGGTTGCAATTCTTATGCTCCTCTACATCACGTTCCGCTTTGAGGTTCTCTCCGGTGTTTCGGCAGTTATTGCACTGCTTCACGATATGCTCGTTATGATGAGTTTTTACACCATATTCAGAATACCCGTAAACTCGGCATTCATAGCCGCAATACTGACAATACTCGGTTACTCAATCAACGCAACAATCGTTATTTTTGACCGTGTAAGAGAAAACACAAGGTTCTTAAAGAAGGAGTCCTTCTCCGATATTATGAACAAGAGTATCTGGCAGACAATCGCCCGTTCGGTAAACACAAGTTTGACCACACTCTTTACTCTGGTATCTCTCTATATCATCGGAGTACCGTCAATTAAGGAGTTGGCTCTCCCGCTTATCATCGGTGTTATCTGCGGTACTTACTCATCTGTATTCCTTGCAGGTCAGTTCTGGGTACTCTTTAAGGGCGACAAGAAAAAAGCGTAATGAAGTAAATTCAAAAGCAAGCATATCCGAACGGTATGCTTGCTTTTTTAATGCAATAAAAAGATACATTCCGCTCTTTTGCAGAATGTATCTTTTTATCTATTTGACTTTTACTTCCACACTTCCGTCAGATGCAACATCTGCCGAAACGGTTACTCCGCTCTTTGCCTCGTCCTTTAAGAGGAGCGTTGCAACGGCGTCCTCAATGCAGTTTTGAATTTCACGTCTTATGGGTCTTGCGCCGTAGCGTGGGTTGTACGCCTTTTCAATAATTTTTTCCTTTGCCGCCTGCGTTATCTCAAAGCCTATGTTCATACCGCCAAGCTCGGATACCATATCGGCAAGCATAAGGTCTACAATCTTTAAAAGCTGCGGTTTGGTAAGTTCCTTAAACTCTATTATCTCGTCAACACGGTTTAAAAATTCGGGTCTGAAAACCTCTTTCAGCGTTCTTGAAACATTTACGCTGATTGAATTCTGCGAAGTGTTAAATCCCATACCCGACGCCGAGCCGACGCTCGTTCCGGCATTACTCGTCATAATGATGATGGTGTTTTCAAAGTTTACCGTCTTTCCGTGAGAGTCGGTTATTCTGCCGTCATCGAGAATTTGCAGCAAGATGTTAAACACATCACGGTGCGCCTTCTCTATCTCGTCCAAGAGGATTACGGAATACGGACGTCTGCGCACCTTCTCGGTAAGCTGTCCGCCGTCGTCATATCCGACATATCCCGGAGGAGAACCCGTTATCTTTGCAACCGAGTGTTTCTCCATATATTCGCTCATATCAAGGCGTATCAGCGAGCGCTCATCATCAAAGAGGCTCTGCGCAAGCGCTTTGACAAGCTCCGTTTTTCCAACGCCCGTGGGGCCTACAAATATAAAGGAAACAGGCCTCTTTTTTGTCAGTTTGAGCGCACGGTTTCTGCGCACCGCCTTTGCAACACCGCTCACCGCCTCGTCCTGCCCCACTATTCTCTTGTGAAGTCTTTCTTCGAGGTTTAAAAGCTTTTCCCGGTCTGTCTCGGTGATATTTCTAACCGGTATTCCCGTCCACAGCTCAATCACTCCGGCAAGGTCGGCGAGCGTCACCTTTGTGCTACGCTGGCGTGCCCTCAGGGCGTCACGCTCGCCTTCAAGACGGCACTTTTCGCCCTTTAACTCTGCTATCTGTTCATACTGCGGATTTTCCGTGTCCTCTTCGAGCATATTCAGCTTTTCGTCAGTCAGTTGGAGATTGGCGTTTATGCTGATGATATTTTTGGTGTACGGGTTATCCATATTAAGCCTTGACGCCGCCTCGTCGATGACATCAATGGCTTTGTCGGGGAAAAAGCGGTCGTTTATATATTTGCCCGAAAGCACCGCCGCCTCTCTTATTATCTCGTCGTCAATGGTAACGTTATGGAAGTCCTCGTAATAGTCCTTTATTCCTTTTAGGATTTCAACCGTTTCGTCCACCGATGGCTCGTCGAGCATTACGGGCTGAAAGCGTCTTTCGAGCGCAGCATCTTTTTCGATGTACTTTCTGTACTCGTCGAGCGTTGTAGCGCCGATAACCTGTATTTCTCCCTTGGCAAGCGCCGGCTTTAAGATGTTTGCCGCATTCATAGCGCCGTCGGCATCTCCTGCGCTCACGATGGAGTGAATTTCGTCAATTACAAGTATCGTGTTGTCACGGCTTGCCTCCTCAATGATGTTTTTAAGACGGCTTTCAAACTGCCCCCTGTACTGCGTGCCGGCAACCACGCCGGACATATCCAAAAGGTAAACCTGGGCATTTTGCAGTCTTTCCGGCACATCACCGTCCGCAATTCGCTGAGCTATGCCCTCGGCAACCGCCGTTTTTCCCACACCGGGTGCACCGAGCAGAACGGGGTTGTTCTTACTGCGGCGGTTTAAAATCTGAACGGCACGGTCAATCTCTTTTTCCCTGCCGATTACCCTGTCAAGCAGTGACTGCTTTGCCTTTTCCGTCAGATTAACGCCGAAGTTGTTAAGGCATTTTTTCATTTTCTGGCGGTTTTTCATATCCTTTTTAATGCCCTTGTCTTTAATGGGTATTCTCTCGCTTTCGCCCTCCGGCGGCTCCATAATGTTGCCGCCGCCGAAAATATCGGCAAAAGCCTCGTTTATATCGCCGTTTTCAAGCATATTTCCAAAGCCCTCCACAATGCCTTCAAGCTCCTTGGGGTCCATAGAAAACTGCTCCGCAAGCTGATTTACGGGTGTTATGCCCGACTTAATTGCACAGGGCAGGCAGTAACCGTCATTTATCATTTTATTCCCGTCGGATTTGCTTACAAACACCACCGCCGGGTTTTTATTGCATATAGAACACAATCGCATATTGTTCACCTCTCCGAGCGGCAAAGGCGCCGCACACTAATGTAATATTGATATTGTATCACAATGTTCGGTCGGTTTCAATAACAAATTGTTAATATTTTTGGCGAAAATTAATAGTTAGTTAATGAATTTTTTTGTTTTACGCTTGTATTTTTTGGAATTTTGTAATAAAATATATACATAATTGATTGGAGGTATGTATTATGGAAAAAACAAATGCCTGGCTCACCAAACAGCCAAAGCAGGAAATTATGAGTTTCTGCGATGAATATATAGACTTTCTGAACCGCTCCAAAACCGAAAGGCTCTGCGTATCTGCGGCAGAAAAAAAGGCGCTCGCCGCCGGCTTTAAACCGTTAGACAGCACAGATACCCTAACCGCCGGTGACAAGGTGTACTGCATAAACCGTGGCAAAAACATTGTCCTTGCCGTAATCGGCAGTGATGACATTACCGACGGCACGGCTATCGTTGCCGCACACATCGACAGCCCAAGGCTGGACTTAAAGCCTGTTCCGTTGTACGAGGACACCAACCTCACACTCTTTAAAACGCACTATTACGGCGGAATTAAAAAGTACCAGTGGACGGCAATTCCGCTCTCGCTAATCGGCGTTGTAATTAAAGGAAACGGCGAAAAGGTTGAGGTAAACATAGGCGAAAACGAGGGCGACCCCGTATTTACCGTAACCGACCTTCTGCCCCACCTTGCGCAGGAACAGATGACAAAGAAAATGTCGCAGGCGTTCACCGGCGAGGACTTAAACCTGCTCATCGGCTCAATTCCCGCCGACTGCGAAAAGGACAAATACAAACAGACAATTCTTGATATTTTAATGGAGAAATACGGCATTGCCGAGGACGACTTCGTAAGTGCCGAGCTTGAAATCGTGCCCAACTTCAAAGCGGCAACCGTAGGACTCGACCGCTCCCTCGTCGGCTCATACGGTCAGGACGACAGAGTGTGTGGCTACACCGCCCTCAGCGCAATATGCGAGATTGAAAACCCCAAAAAGACCGCCGTTTGCTTCCTTGCCGACAAAGAGGAAATCGGCTCTATGGGCAATACCGGAATGCAGTCAAGATTCTTTGAAAACTTCCTTGCGGAAGTGATATTAAAAGCCAAAGGCGAGTACAACGACCTTTATTTAAGGCATCTGCTCACAAATTCGATGTGCCTCTCATCTGACGTAACCGCTGCGGCAGACCCGACGTACAAGTCGGTAAACGAGCCTATGAACAGCGCAAACATCGGCGAGGGCGTAGCAATCTGCAAATACACCGGCGCAAGAGGAAAGTCCTCAACATCGGACGCAAACGCAGAGTACGTCGGTCTTGTCCGCAAAATGTTAAACGACAACGACGTAGTATGGCAAATCTGCGAGCTTGGCAAGGTTGACCAGGGCGGCGGCGGAACGGTTGCGCAGTACATTGCCAACTTGAATGTGGACACCATAGACATCGGCGTGCCGCTCCTCTCAATGCACGCACCGTTTGAAGTAGCCGGAAAGTCGGATATATATAACGCATATCTGGCATACAAGGCGTTCTACAATTACAAATAATTTTTAAGTAAAAAACCGTGCGGAGTGCGCATATAATTGCACATTCCGCACGGTTTAATTGTATACACAACAAGGTTGGGTACCCGACCGCAATCTCCGATTGTGCCGACGGGTCGGGTTCTTGTTTCAGCCAATCATAAGAAATGTTCCGCACACAAGCATAGCAAGTCCGCAAAGGTATTTTGCCGTCAGCCTCTCACCGAGGAAAACACACGAAAACACCACCGTAACCAATACGCTCAGCTTGTCAACCGGCACAACAACGGTCGCCGGTCCGTATTTCAGCGCTCTGTAATAGCACAGCCACGAAAGTCCGGTTGTAATGCCGGAGAGAATAAGAAACACATAGCTTTTTGCGGTTATTCCCTTTGTATTTCCGTTCCCCGTTGCAAAGACCACAATCCACGCCATAATAAGGACAACTACGGTGCGTATTGCCGTACCAAGATTTGAATTGACATTTTGTATTCCTATTTTAGACAAAACGGCGGTTATCCCCGCAAAGAAAGCCGACAAAACAGCAAACGCAAGCCACATAAAAGTGCCGAGCAGACTTCTCGGCTTCACCTCTCTCTCAAAATTTCGTGAGGTTTTGTCCGTAACACAGCCTCTATACTGAATTGTATCACACTTCTTATGATTTTTCAATCGGAATTTGATAAAATGTGTTGCGCATTTTCAAAAATATTGTAGAAAACAATACAATTCTTTTCTTTTTCCATTGTTTGATGAGCAACACAAAATCATTGGGCAATACCTCATTTTGGTCTGTGCTTGACACTCTCACATATCCATATACTTCCATAGCTCAAAGTCTCCTCTTTGCAAAATATAAATCTGTCCATTTCAGAAAAAGACAGCTTGATATGATAATATTAAATTTTTTGAAAATTTTAAACCCAAAACTTTAAAATTTTTCCTTGACTTTACCGTAACGATGTGGTATACTATTACAAGTGTTCAGATGATATGCGCCGTTAGCTCAGCTGGATAGAGCGTCTGACTACGGATCAGAAGGTCAGGGATTCGAATTCTCTACGGCGCGCCACTTTTTCCTTAAAGCATTTGCTTTAAGGATTTTTTTATATCTTTTTTAAAAACCTCTTGACATTTACTACAAGATGTAGTAATATATACTACACAGTGTAGTAGGAGGTATCTTATGGAAACAGAGTCAAAGCTTTCGGCATCGGAAAAAGAGATTATGGACATTTTGTGGAAAAAGGGAACAAGTATGACGGTGAGCGACATTTTCGGCGAGCTTGCAAGCGGCAAGTGGAAATACACAACCATTGCAACCTTCCTTACACGGCTTGTTAAAAAGGGCGTTTTGCAGTGCACAAAGGCAAACGGTCAAAACCACTATTGTGCGGTAAAATCATATGATGAGTACGTTGCACAGCAGACGGAAAACTTTGTAGACGAGCTTTTTGGCGGCTCTGCAAGCAAATTGATTGCAAGCCTTTGCAGAGAAAAGGTATCGGACGGCGATTACGCCGAGCTTGTAAAACTCCTCCAAAAATACGAAGGCAGCGGTGATGAAAGATGATGTGGTTTATATTTGTACGAATACTCTTTATGAGCATAGCAATGAGCGCCGCCGGGCTTGCGGTTTTGCTGATAAGCCGTATTTTCGGCGTTGTGCTTACAAAGAGCAAAATCTATTACCTGTGGCTTTTGCCCCTTGCGGCGGCGCTCATTCCCCTTTCTATGAACACGCCGGCGGTAAGGCTGAATATACCGCAGAAAAGCGTTTCGTACACGGGAGTGTATTCCAAAGCGCCGCAAACCGTCAAAAGTGCGGACGGTGACGCTGCCGTGCAGACCGAAAATGCTCCGGCAAGCACCGCCGTTAAAACAGCTTACACAAATAAAACCGCCCCGACGGCAATAAAAATCAATTACAAGACGATAGTTCCGACGGCATATCTGATTTGCGTACTTATTCTGCTTATGAGATACGCAGTGCGCAATATACGGTTCAGGCGAAAAATGAAGCTCTGCCTTGAAAAAATCTCGCTTCCGTTTGAATACGAATGCCGTGAAAAGATTGCGTTTTACAAAAAGGCGGAGATTTTGAGCATAGACGCCGACTGCTCGCCGTTTGTCTTTGGGATTTTGCACCCACGGGTGGCAGTGCCCCACGGCGTGATAGAAAAAGAGGCGTTTATTCACGAGCTTGTGCACATAAAGCGCAAAGACCTATTGTACCTTTTGGCCGCCGATATTGCAAAGGCGGTGCACTTTTTCAATCCGCTTGTGTACCTGTTTGCCGGCAATATCCGCCGTCTTATGGAACTGTCGTGCGACGAGCGTGCCGCATCGGTTATGAGCGCCTCGGAGCGCATCACTTACAGCCGCAGCATAATATCTTGCTGCAAAACAAACTGCGCCGGGGCGGCGTGCCTATCCGAAAGCGGAGAAAATATTAAAGAAAGGATAACGGAAATTATGGACAGAAAAACCTATTCAAAGCAAAAGAAATTTTTAAGCGCCATCATTGTCATTGCAATGATAATTACCCAGACGGCACTTGCGGCGGCTGTCGGCTCAAAAACGCCGGCAAAGTCATATGTCATAAACAACTCATCAAATGTGTACTCTGTGGTGTACTATGACGGCGAAAACAGCTATTACAGCGGCAGGAGCGGCATCGGAACGAATATGGCAACGATTGTGAACAGTCCGCTTTTTAAGGGTTTTTCCGCCGACCTCAAAATTAAATTCTATGACAACTACCCCCCACGTGAGGGCAATGCCGACGACAATTCCTTTATTGCATCGCTGCACATAGAAATGGATAAGCACGTAAAGTCCATAGAAGACGGCAAACACTGGCAGGGACTTTTTACCGTGACAATAAACGGCGAGGTCATAATGGACAGCGCCCCCGGCTACCTAAATTACATACCGGGTGACTATGCACGTGACGTTTCACGCCTTGTAATCATCGACGGCAAAAAAACGATAGACGTTGAAAAAATGGACTTCGGCACCAAAAGCGACGATATTATAAATGCTCAGTATGAGGAAAGCAAAGCCGAAACCTTTCAGCCGACCGAATCATATCTGCTCGGCGGCACAACGCAAATGTCGTGGAAAAACGGCAAAGACAGCTCCGACGGCGTCAATGACTGGCTATACCTCACAATATACGGAAACAGAAAGGAGAGCCGCCTTTTCTGCAAAGAAATACCGTTCATCGGCAATTATTACATAGTTGCCGACTCCGACAGCAGATTTACCTACAAGGGCAACAGCGTAAGGGGTAAATTTTTGCTCCGATATTCGGGCGGTATTCACGCCGACGAATTTAACGCAACGCTCAGCGGACTCGGCACCGACACGCTGAAACTCATAAGCGATGACAAATCAATAAGCGTTACAATGAAGGTCTATGAGCGCAAGAGCGAGGAACCTTACCATTCGCCGTCGCTTGTAAACAAAGGACTGCGCAACGGTTTGGAGGACGGCGGAGATTTTTCTGACACCTGCGTTGAGTACTTTGAGAGAATACGGCTCTCCGACCTCCCGTTCACACTCACGTTAAGCGACGACAAAACCTCCGTTATCTTGGAGATTAAAGACGGTTTTGCACCCCTCGGCTGGTTTTACAGTTATTCATCATACGCCGGAGACGACAAAGATGTTTACGCCTGCGGAAAATCCGCAAATTCGCCTTCACAGGTTAAGCTGCCGATTTGCAGGGTTGACCTTGCAAGCCACAATCTCCAATTCAATTATTACAGCGCAGAACCGTTTGTAAGTATGTACCACACCGACATAATGTTTAAGGTGGCAGACGGAGAAATCAAGTACAGTTCCTGCGCAAACTACATTACGGAAAACAAGGGTTACTCCGGCTCGGAGGGCGAAAAAATGCTCGACAAATATATGCTTGCGGCGTATAAATCAATTCTTGACAGGGATTAATGTTTTTGCCGTCAGTCACAATCCGACTGACGGCAAATTTTATTGTAGGCAGTTTCAAAAAATGAAAATTTTTCTTGCAAAAGTGTTGACAAATCCCATTTTTAATGATATAATTCAATAGTTGCAACGGGATGTGGCTCAGTTTGGTAGAGCACCACGTTCGGGACGTGGGGGCCGCTGGTTCAAATCCAGTCATCCCGACCAAATTTTTCGCATAAATACTTGACACTCAAGCGTTTATGCGAATTTTTTATTGTCCGAAAATTTTAAAGACGTTGAAGCGTCACCTATATTACCTCAAATTGTATCCATAACACTGCTTTAACAAACTGATGTACGGTTGTTCTTCGCTCCGTTCAACCGGGAAATACCCGTTGCCATAATTGTACCGCAAAAGCAAAAAACACTTGTTGCCGAATGTTTTTATCTGATAAATTAATATGTTTCAATTCGGTTTGAGTCAAAAAATAACCTCTCTCCTACCTGTATATTACGCCGTTTGCCGCAACACAGTCTTTGCCGCCGTTTTTGGCGACATAGAGCTGCTTGTCCGCCTTTGCTATAAGAGAGAGATTTTTGAGTTCTCCGCTTGTTCCGCAGGCAACTCCGAACGAGGCTGTAACGATGCTTTTTCCGGGCAAATCATCTCTCGGAATGGCGGCACTGCGCACTGCACCGAGCAGTTCGCTTGCAATAAGACGTGCCCCGTCCTCATATGTATCGGGAAGTACGGCAATAAACTCCTCTCCTCCAAAGCGGAACAGGTATCTGTCCGATTTTTTAAGTACATCAACAACGCTTTCCGCAACGAGCCTCAGCGCCTCGTCACCCTTCATATGCGAATAATGGTCGTTGTATGATTTAAAATTATCAATATCGTAGATTATAACGCTGACCTTTTCGGGCATCATTTTTTCGGCAACGAATGTGCAATATGTTTCCAGCGCCTTTTTGTTGAGAGTACCCGTCATCATATCGTTATATGCAAGTTTAACGAATGAATTGCTCATTTCGGTTATGTATCTTTCATTGGCAGATTGACGGATAAAGACGGTGCGGACGGCAATAAAACCGGCAACGATTGAAAAACGAAGTAAAAAGTGCTTGAACAGATTGTAGTTGTCCGCATAAGGGAGTTTTCCCGGCAGCCACCAGCTTATTAATATTAAAACGCATATAAGCACGGTGTCAAACAATTTGTACGTCGGCGCAATCATAATTACAAAAAGATAACACATAGAAATCGAAAGTCCGATTTTGTGAAAATTGCAAGAAACCATAAATATGGTGACGCTTGCAATAACAATCACATAGTACGCAAGCAGAACATATCTCGACAGCTCCGAGCCGTGATTTTTGTAAAGCATAAGAAAAATCAGCATCGCAACGGAAGACGCAACCATCATATAAAGCGGTATCATATCAATGACTATCATTGTGTTAAATACTATATTTTTAACAAGATAAAAACCGTTTGTTATCAAGAATATTATCGTCGCAAAGAAAACTATGGAAAGACTCTGCCTCATAAAAATACTCTGTTCGGTCGGCACCTCGTCAACCTTTGTCCCAAGGACATTGTCGCAGAAACTCTTAAACCTTGCGAAAGCTGCGTTTGATGACCAACGGGACAAATCTTTCGTTATGACGGATTTGTCTTGATATTTTTCCATAGCACCCTCCAAGAAGCAATAATGTTACATACACCAATTATGATATATTTTATCACAAAATGAGTGCTAATGCAATCCCTTTCGATTTATTTCTCACTTTTGCACAAACAAAAAACACCCGGATTTTTGCCAATCCGGGAGCTTTTTTGCTGTATTTGAAAACCTTACTTTATCAAACCGTGTGCACTCTTAAAACGTTTGTCGTTCCGCTGCCGCCGGGCGAGGAATTGCCCGTTGCCGCAACGATACTGCCCTCGTCGATATACCTGGCGGATTTTGCACGGGATATTGCCTTTAAAAACACATCGCCCTCACCGCTGAAATCGGCGACGAGCGGCTCAACTCCCCAGGAGAGCGCAAGCTGATGATACACCCTCTCGTCGGGCGTTATGCCGATTACCTTGCAATATGGTCTTGAACCGGAAACCGAGTACGCAGTGTGACCGGAACGGGTAACGGCAACTATTGCCCCGGCGTTTAAATCCATTGCGGTGGCAAGCGTTGCATGGCTTATGGCGTCGGTTACGGACGTGCGGTTGAAAACTGTGTTTAAAAACCGCTTTTTGTAATTAATTGCGTCCTCGGTTGTCTGTGCAATTCTTGCCATAGTCGCCACGCTTTCTGCCGGGTACTTGCCTGCCGCCGTTTCGCCGGAGAGCATAATTGCGCTTGTGCCGTCATAAATGGCGTTTGCAATGTCGGTAACTTCCGCCCGTGTGGGGCGTGGATTTGTAATCATTGTTTCGAGCATCTGGGTTGCGGTGATTGATATTTTGCCTTTGCCGAGGCACTTTTTTATTATTCTTTTTTGAATTTCGGGCAGGCGTTCAAGCTCAATCTCAACGCCCATATCGCCTCTGGCAATCATCACGCCGTCCGACTCGTCTATTATTTCCGATATATTTTCAACTCCGCCCTCGCTCTCGATTTTGGAGATTATCCTCACGGTGCAGTCATCTTTTACCTCACGGATAAACTTTTTAAGCTCCGCTACATCTGCGGCACTGCGCACAAACGAGGCGGCAATGTAGTCAACGCCGTTTTCTATGCCGAAGCGAATGTCGTCACGGTCGGCGTCGTTCATATACGGCATCTCCACTGTGCTGTCGGGCAGATTTATGCTCTTTCTGTTGCTCAGATATCCGCCGTTTTTCACCATAACAGTTACGTCGCCGCCGCTTACTTCAAAAACTTCGGTTTCAATCAATCCGTCCGAAAAGAGCAGTCTTTCGCCCTTTTTTACAACATCTCCCAGAGTCTTAAACCCCACGCTGACGTGGTATTCATCGCCCGTGACATCGGCGGGGGTAAGGGTGAACTTTTGCCCCGGTCTTAAAAACACCTTGCCGTTTGCAAACGTTCCTATGCGGATTTCCGGACCCTTGGTGTCGAGCATAATGGCAAGCGGACAATCAAAAGCCTTTCGCATACTCTTTATTTTTTCAATCCGCCTTTTGTGGTCATCGTGACTGCCGTGCGAAAAGTTCATTCTCGCAACGTTCATTCCGTTTTTTATCATTGCGGCAAGAACTGCATCGTCATCTGTTGCAGGGCCTAAGGTGCAGACAATTTTTGTTTTTCTCACAAAACCGACCTCCTTGCAAGATTAAGATGCGGAATTTTTTAATTTTTATTCACTTTTGTTACTTTTATACGGAAGTTTCATATCGCCTATAAGGCTTGCGTATGTCACGGTGCCGCTGCCGAACTTTTTTTCTATCTCATAGGCGGCGTTCTCCGCCTTTTTGTGCTTTTCGTTGCCGTCAAAAAAGCTCACCTGCACTCCTGATGCCGAGTCCGTCAGCTTGACGGTGCGCACGGTAATTGCACGGATATTCCTGCGCCACCTGTACTTTTGGCGGAACAGTGCAAAGACCTGCGATGCAATCTCGTGTGCGCTGTGCGTGGGGAAGTTGAGCGGTGTCTGGTATTCGTGCTTTTCAAGCTCGCTGTCTTTTACGCCTATTGCGGCAGAGATTGCAAGCATCTCCTTTTTTCTGAGCGATTTTTCGATGCTTGCGCACAGGTAAAGGATAACCTTCCGCACTTCCTCCTCAGTTTTTAAATCCTCGGTAAGTGTAACGCCGTGTCCTATGCTTTTTACCGGCTCATTAAAATCCACGTGCGCAACCTCGGACGTATCAAGTCCGTTAGCATAGCGCCAAATAAGTTCGCCGTTTTTGCCGAAATGATGTCTTAAAAAATCAAGCGGTGCGTCCGCAAGATTGCCTATTGTGTATATTCCAAATGTTTTGAGCTTTGTCCCCGTGGATTTGCCCACACCAATCATACTGTCCGCAGGCAGAGGGCGCACAAGCTCCTTAAAATTTTCCCGTGATATTACCGTAACTGCGTCCGGTTTTTTTAGGTCGCTGCCGAGTTTGGCAAACACCTTGTTAAATGACACGCCGATGGAAACCGTAAGTCCTATCTCCTCCCTGACACGGCGGCGGATTTCCTCCGCAATGGTTTTGCCGTCGCCGAACAAAAGCCTGCTACCCGTGACGTCAAGCCAGCACTCGTCCATACCGAACGGTTCTATGAGGTCGGTGTATTCTTTGTATATTTCACGCACTCTGTGCGAAAACTCACGGTATTTGTCAAAATGCGGACTCACCGTTACAAGCTGAGGGCACTTTTTCCTTGCCTGCCAGACTGTTTCCGCAGTTTTTACGCCCTTAGACTTTGCCGCCTGATTTTTGGCAAGCACAATGCCGTGCCTGTCCTCAACACTGCCGCAAACCGCAACGAATTTGTCCTTTAATTCCGGATTTAAAAAACACTCAACCGATGCGTAAAAATTATTCAAATCGCTGTGCAAAATCACTCTGTCCACATTTTCACCGCCTTTAATTATATTATCCTACATTTTTGTGATAAAATCAACGGTAAAATGAAAATTTGGATATTACTGGCGTTCGGTTTCTATACCTTCAAAAAATCTTTCGTAATCAACCCCAAAAATTTGCTTTAAACCCACTAAATCACTTACAAATATATTCCCTCTGCCCATTTCGATAAGTGAGTACGTGCTACGACTTATTGGCGAACCGAGTAGTTGGAGTTTTGCAACTGTTTGTTCCTGCGTCATTTTAGACGCCTTGCGTATTCTCTTTAAGTTCCTTGCAAAAATTGCGTTATTCAAAATTTTCGTCATAAAAACCACTATCCTTTTTGCTTATATATATAAGTTTTTATTGATTTTAACATTATTATGTGGTATTATTTGCTTATATTTATAAGCAAAGGAGATAATGATATTGAAAAAATGTATTTTTATAGGTCATCGTGATGCAAAAAACTGCGAGGAAAAAGTTTATGCACAAATTAAAAATTTATTAGCACATTACGACATCGAATTTTTAAGCGGCGGAATGGGTAATTTTGATAAAATTTGCGAAAGGGCCGTACACGACTTGAAAGGAAAACTTTGTTTTATACCATATAATGTTAATCGGATAAAACCTGCTGATTATCTATGGTATGACGAAATAATCTGTCCGTTTGGCAACAAAACATATTCTAAATTTGATATACCAAACCGAAACAAGTGGCTTGTCGATAATTGCGACCTATGCATTTGCTATGTATATAAGGACGGCGGCGCAAGAAAAACTCTGAACTATGCAGAAAAAAAGGGAAAACATATTATAAACATAATTTAGTTCTAACGAAATTAATTTAAAATCCAAAGTTTGGTTATAATATGATTTGACACAACATTAAATTAGATATATAATAAGCATATAACTACAAACGGAGGAACACAAAATGAGTGAAGAATGTACGCACGATTGCAGCAGCTGCTCTGCGGACTGCAGTTCAAGGGAAAAGACAAGTTTTCTGGAGAACCTCAACCCGGCAAGCAGTGTTAAAAAAGTTATAGGCGTTGTAAGCGGCAAAGGCGGAGTGGGAAAATCTATGATAACCTCAATGCTTGCCGTATTGATGAAAAGAAAGGGCTATAACACGGCAATTCTCGATGCCGACATAACAGGCCCGTCAATCCCCAAGGCTTTCGGCATAAACAAAAAGGCATATGCCGACAACCGTGGACTTATTCCCGTGCCGTCCAAAACGGGCGTGGACATTATGAGCATAAACCTTTTGCTCGACAGCGAAACCGACCCCGTTGTATGGCGTGGCCCGGTTATCGCAGGGACGGTAAAGCAGTTCTGGACGGACGTAATCTGGGAGGACGTGGACTTTATGTTTGTGGATATGCCGCCTGGAACAGGCGACGTACCGCTTACAATATTCCAGTCGCTGCCCGTCGACGGAATAGTTATAGTAACATCACCCCAGCAGCTTGTGTCAATGATTGTGGAAAAGGCTGTCAATATGGCAGGAATGATGAATATTCCGATTTTGGGAATTGTGGAAAATATGGCGTACTTTGAGTGCGACAACTGCAAAAAGCGCCATAACATATACGGCGAGAGTCACATAGACGAGATTGCTGCAAAGCACGGCATAGACACTACCGCACAGATACCCATTGACCCCAAGCTCGCAGGCGGAGCAGATGCCGGTCTTATTGAACTTTTTGAGGGAAAATGGCTCGACGAACTTGCGGAAAAAATCGAAAAGGAGCTGTGATGATTGGGCATATTTGAAGGCTATCTTTTGGCAACGGATTTGGACGGCACACTTTTGGGAACGGATAAAAAGGTATCCAAAGAAAACGCCGACGCTATCCGCTTTTTCCAGAGCGAGGGCGGACTGTTTACCGTGGCTACCGGGCGCTATCCCGACTTTTTGTACGGATATTCCGACATTTTTACGGTAGATGAATGTGTAATCGGATTAAACGGAAATATGATATATGATATGAAAAAGCACGAGGTACGCTTTATTGCACGAATGGAAAAAGACAGGCTTAAAAATTTGCTTGACACTGCCCTATCGCACTTTGAACACGAGATATACTGCATCAAGGTAAACGACGATGTGGAAAGCTACGAATATGACGGAAAGGTTGTGCGTGATGTGTGCAAGTCCATAATAATAGCGTCCGATGCAAGGAGCGCCGTTATTATAAGGGACTTTTTAAACCGTGTTTTCGGCTCGGAATTTAAGGTTGCACGCAGTTGGCCAACCGGAGTTGAGATTTTTAAAAAAGGCAGTGGCAAGGGCGAGTGCCTGCGCTATATCCGTGAAAACATCAATCCGGACATTAAGGTGACCGTGGGCGTAGGCGACTACGAAAACGACATAACTATGCTCGAAATGGCAGACATCGGCTACGCCGTAAAGAATGCGTCCGACGACGCAAAGGCGGCGGCAGACCGTGTTACCGCAGTTGACAACGACCACGGGGCAATAGCCTTCGTCATAGACGACATCAGAAAGGAACTTGCAAAATGACAAAGACTAACGCAATGCGTATGCTTGACAAGGCAAAAATCAAGTATGAAGTGATAGAATACGAAGTTGACGAAAACGATTTAAGCGGAGTGAGCATTGCCAAAAAGGCAAACCTTGACTGCGCAATGGTCTTTAAGACCTTGGTTGCAAAGGGCGACAAAACGGGGCCGATTGTGATGTGCGTTCCCGTGAACAAGGAGATAGACCTTAAAAAAGCGGCTCACGTTACGGGCAACAAAAAAATCGAAATGGTGCACGTCAAAGACCTGCTCGCCCTCACGGGATATATCCGTGGCGGCTGTTCGCCCATCGGTATGAAAAAGAAGTTTCCCACATTTATAGACATATCGGCAAACGAGCACGAAAAAATCACCGTAAGCGCCGGAATGAGAGGCGCACAGCTCCTGCTCGGCAGAGCGGAACTTGTGGACTTTGTGGGAGCGGAGCTTTGCCCGATTACTGCGTAACAAATAATTTTAAAACGGCGGTATTTTCACCGCCGTTTTTTGCTGACCGAAAAGTGCCTTTTCAGTCAACAATTTTCTGCTTTTCCGTGTCAAACACCGTGTTATTATCAAAACTTGTTATGTTTGTCATACCGAGTTTTTCCGCCCACTTTATCGTTTCCGGGGTTTTGAAATTGCCTTTGCCCGGCTCACCGCCGAGGTAGGGAGTGTTGTCCCAGAGCCACTTGGGAGTCGGCCAAAAGGCAAACCTTGCGCCGATTTTTTCGTACACGTCAAAATCAACGCCGTACTGACCGTGGTGCGCCATCTGCACGGCGGTTGCCCGTATTTTGCCGCCGGCGGTTTCTATAAGCTTTTCTCCTCCCTCAACGCCAAGGTCGCCTAAGAAAATCATCGAAAACTCCCCCTCCGACAGCCTTAAAACAACGGATTGGTTGTTAGGATTGTTTACGGTTATCTCAGGATTATCCACACCTATGACCTCAATGCCGACGCCGTCTATACAAAACTTATCGCCGAGGTGCATTTGGTGCATAGGGATATTGCACTCGCTCTCAAATTCAAGCCACTCGTCAAGCTCCTTTTTCTCGCTTTCGGGGAGTGCGTCTTTGGCATCTCCCGTGCAGTTATTGCGCCAAAAGCCGTTTATCTCAATATCCGCACCGCCACGGACAAGCTCCATAACGCTTGCGTAATGGTCGGAGTGGTTGTGCGTTATAAACCACATATCAACCTTTCCGCCCCAATCCTTAATAACCTTTTCGAGCGGGGCGCCCTGTCCGTAACCGCCGCCGTCTATTACAATCAGTTTTCCGTTTTTGGTCTTAATAACATAACCCATCATCTGAACGGGCGTGCAGTTGGTAAGCTGGCATATAAGCATTACAAATCTCTCCTTTTGCCGTCTTTTGAATACAAACCGTTAATTTCCCTTGCGACACGCTCGCAGACCTCCTGCGAGAATATGTCCGGCAGATAGGAAACCGTGGGATAGCCGCCGCTCTCCTTTGCATACTGCATAAGAATGTCGAGGTGCTCCAAATAATCGTTTGCGCACGAGAGCGGAGCATTAGTACCTATGTGGTCAAGGTTTAGTATTCTGTCCGGCGACGAATTGCGGCACACGACGTAGTGACCGCTCACAACCTTGCGCCAGTTGCCGTCGGGGTCAAAGGCGGCGTCGTTTATGCGCACGGTGTCGGCATATCTTGTTGCAAAGATGTCGGGAATGTGCGTTTCCACCTCAACGTCGGAATTTATACTCTTTATGACGCCGTTTATAATTCTCAAAAGTTCAATCATTTCGTCCTTTGGACCGTAGGAAATATCCAGCTTAAACTTCATAAATCCGATGCCTGTGTAATATTCAAATATCTTTCGGTAGTAATCTGTCAGTATGTCCTCACGTGGCAAGATGTTGTACCAGTTCATCTCCTCGTTGTAAGGCGTGCCGATAACGGACGGGTTCTCCTTTGCAAGACAGCAGTCACGGGTGAATGTAAACGGCGTGAGCCACAGTCCGGGGATAAAACCCTCGCTCTTAATATCCGCTATCATCTTTTCAAAGTTCGGAAACTTTTTCCTGTCAACCTCCCAGTTGCCGAGAGAGTACGTATCGTCACGCATACTGCCGACTGCCCAGCCGTCATCAATGGTAAATTTGCCGCACGGGAGCGACAGCTTTTTGACCCTTTCGAGATAGTCGTATATAAACCGCTCGTTCATAACCTCGGAGTTGGTAACGCCCGACAGCGCCGCCTGCTTTGCCTGCTCCACCCAGGTGCAGTATTCAAGGTCTGACCAAAAATCTCTGTTTTGCTTGCCGTCGGCAAAAGCCGCACTGTACTTTTTCCACTCGTCAAAGGGATTGCAATTCTCGCTTGCATAGAGTCGCTGACCCTTGGGAACGGTGACGGTTAAAAACATACTGCCGTCGTACTCAAAGCGTCCGCCGCAGTTTTCCATAAAGCCGAAAAAGCTCTCCCCTGCCAGAACAACGGGCGAGCCCGACGTGCTCGACGCCCCGATTGCAAACGGGTCGTACGAAAACGGCTCGGACACAGTGTATGCGTTCTCGCCCCACACATTGTAAAAGGGCAGAAAGAGCGGCGGGTCTACTCTGAATTTGAATTTTTCTTCCGATTGAACTTCGTAAATCATAATTTTCTCCTAAAACAATATTGCTTTTTTATTGACATTTTTCTCACAAGTGTTATAATTAAAATAACGATATTGCTGTTTTGCGAGGTGTTGTTTTTATGGACAGAGAATTTTTTGAGGCGCACTCATTTACGGGTCTTGACCTGCCGTTTTACTTTGAGGAAACCACGCTTGAACACAGCGTGAACCACGACACAAACTGGCACCCGAATATTGAAATTCTCTATGTTGCCGCCGGCTGCGGAGTGGTGACGTGCGGAAAAACGCCGTACCGCATATCGGAGGGGGATATTTTTATTATCAATTCCAACCTCCCCCACGGTGTTGACTCCGAAACCAAAATTAAGTATTACTTCCTCATTCCCGACCGTGACTTTTGCATTTTAAACGGCATAGACACCTGCTCGGTACGCTTTAAACAGCTTGTGCACGATGATGCCGCAGTAAAACTCTACCAAAACATAATTGACGAGTACAACTGCTCTCTCCCCCACCGCAGTGCCGGGGTGCGCCACGCCGTGATGTCGCTCATACTGTACCTTGCCCGCAGTTACACCGAGGGCGGAAGCACGGGCGTCTCCGCCGAAAAGGACGAAAACCTGCGCCTTGCCATAGGCTATATGTACTCAAACTTTAACAAACAGCTCACCTTGGAGGACGTTGCCGCCCAGGTGGGTCTGAGCAAATACTACTTCGGCAGGGAATTTAAACGCCTGACGGGCGAAACGCCGTTTGAGTTTATCCACCGCATACGGTGCGAATACGCAAAAAAGATGATGTCCTACGGGGTTAAATCCGTACAGGAAATCTGCGACATATGCGGTTTTGAGAGTGCGTCGTACTTTGCAAAAATCTTTAAAAGATACGTCGGCTGTTCTCCCAACTCCTACGCCAAATCGGTGAGGTATGCCGCACCTACAACGCCGGCATCGCCTTTAAGCTCCGATATTACAACCGGCGTCTTAAAGTGAATTTTGCTCTGCACAGCGTCTATAAAGCCTTCCCCGTGCTCCGTTATTCCCCCGGAGAGGACAACGGCGTCGGGGTCTAAGATATTAATAAGGCTGTCTATTCCCACGGCGAGTATGCTTGTGTACCCGTCCATTACTTCTGCTGCCGCTTTGCACCCTTCGTCCAGGGCGGCAAAGATTATCTCACCGTTTAAGCTGTTTCCGTTTTCACGGTACATACGTGCCAGAATACTGCCGTCATTTTGTGCAATGTTCTCCTTTGCCATACGCACAAGCGCCGTCACAGATGCGTACTGCTCAAAGCAGCCGCTCTGACCGCAGGGGCACGCTCTGCCGCCGAACGCCTGAATTATCATATGTCCGAGTTCCGCCATATTGCCGTTTCCGAGCATAAGTCTGCCGTCTGCGGATATGCTGCCGCCTATGCCCGTGCCGAGGGTTAGCATAACGGTGCTTTTGTACCTTCTGCCGGCTCCGCATTTAATCTCAGCAAGTCCTGCGCAGTTGGCGTCGTTTTCTATCTCAATCTGTGTGCCCAAGCGCTGTTCGAGCATCGCTTTGAGCGGTGTGCCGTCAAGCGGCAGATTGTCGGCAGTGACAATGCCGTCCGCAACGGTACCCGGAACGCCCACGCCGATAAACTCAAAGCTGTACCTCTCCCCTATCCTTGCGCACTCTGCGGCAATGCCGTCGGCAAGCGCTTCTGCGCTCGAAAGGTCGGTTTTAATTCTGCTTTTAAATACAAGGTTTCCGTTTTCCACAATACCGAACTTTGTATTTGTACCGCCTATGTCTATGCCTAGGCAGTGGGGACTCGAACCCGCATTGCCTGTCGACTGAATTTTCACAAAGCCTTCCGCCTTGTCGGTCTTGACGGGCGTCAGTATTTTCAAGGGATTTACTGCCGTTACGGGGAAAATTGCTTTGTGAAACCAATGTGGGTCCGAGTCCCCACTGCCTAATCTTACACGGTTTCCGTAAGCCTCGGAGTCACAGAGCAGAACTGCGTCACGGTGGACGTTTAAAACGGACGCCGGGACGGAAGTGCTGACCTCGTTCTTTAACAGTTCGCCCACGGCGTGAGCCTTGTCCGCTCCGCTTGCAATGATCACAATTTTTTTAGCCTTTAAAATAGCTCCCACGCCCATAGTAATTGCTTTTTTGGGCACGTCCGCCTCGGAGGCGAAAAAGCGAGAGTTTGCCTCAATGGTGCTCTGCGTAAGCGAGGTAAGATGCGTTTTGCAATCCAGGCTCTCGCTCGGCTCGTTAAAGCCGATGTGGCCGTTTTTGCCTATGCCGAGAATTTGCAAGTCTATTCCGCCGCTCTGTGCAATCATATCATCGTATCTTTGGCACTCCTTTTCGGCGTCTTTTGCCTCGCCGCTCGGAATGTGGATATTCTCCGCCTTTAAATTGACCTTGGAATAGAGATGCTTGTTCATAAAGTAATGATAACTCTGCGCATTGTCCTTTGAAATGGGATAGTATTCGTCAAGGTTAAAAACTGTGACCTTGGAAAAGTCCAAATTCATTGCCGCAAGCTCACGGTACATTCCCACAGGGCTTGAACCCGTGGCAAGACCGAGAACGCTGTTCGGCTTTTTTTCTATCTGTTCGGCAACAATTTCTGCCGCCTTCTTTGAAATTTCGTCATAATTTTTGCACAATATTACCTGCATTTTGCGTACTCCCTTTTTCCTCTTACGTAAACCTCACGGATTTCAAGATTTTCGTCAGCAATTACAAAGTTTGCCATCTTTCCGCACTCCAACGTGCCCATAGTGTCAAGAACACCGAGAACGCAAGCCGGGTTGTACGTAGCCATACGCACGGCGTCCTCCGCCGGTATGCCTATGCCCGTAAGGCGAACCATATTCATATACAAATTGGCGGACGCCCCGTTTATCGTTCCGTCAGCAAGCCTTGCAAGACCGTCCGTGACGTCAACCTCGCAGTAGTCTTTGACGTAGTGCCCGTCGGGGAGTCCTGCGCAAAAAAGCGAGTCGCTGATTAGCACAATCCTCTCCGCTCCGAAAATGCGGTACGCCGCCCTAATCATAGAGTCGCATACGTGCATACCGTCGCCGATAAGCTCAACAAACGCCCCGCAGTCCATAGCCGCACCCACAAGGTGCGTGTCACGGTGGTGGAACGCCCCCATACCGTTAAAGAGGTGCGTAACAAGCGTTGCCCCTGCCTCAAAGCCTTTAACTGCGGTATCGTAATCTGCCGGTGTGTGAGCAAGCGACATAACAACATCGGGTGACTTTGCCCGTATAAAGTCCAATGAACCGTCAAGGTCGGGCGCAATGTCCACGATTTTAATTTTGCCGTTTGCCGCTGCCTGATACTCGTCAAAGAGTTCAAAGCTCGGATTGCACAAATACCGCACATCGTTGCCGCCGCATTTTTCCACAGTGAGAAACGGGCCTTCAAGGTTTATGCCGCACACAACCGCACCGTCGTCGGCGGAGTAGTTGCCAACGGCTTTTAGCGAATTTATCAGCTTTTCGTGCTCAACGGGTTCGGTGGAGGGGCAAATGGCTGTTATGCCGTTTTTTGCCTCGTATTTTGCAATTTTGTGTATGGCGTCATACGTGCCGTCAACAACTTCTGCCCCGTCACAGCCGTGAAAGTGCAGGTCTATAAGACCGGGGATAACGTACATTCCCTCGGCGTCCTTTACTTCGCCGACGGCGGCATCACAGAGAATGCCGCCGTCGAAGCAAAGGTCCTTGTTTTCAAACTTAAAATTTTCGGTATACACCTTTGCATTTTTTATTATCATAATTCTATTGCAACCTCGTGTCCCACTCTTGCGGACTCATAGATAGCGTCAAGGATTTTCATTATCACAATGCCGTCCTCCGCCGGAGCAATGCACTCCGTTCCGTTTGCAATGCAGTCTATAAAGTGGGAGATTTCGCCGTCAAATTCCGACGACGCAAACTTGTAGTTTGCCGTGTCAACATTGATGTCGGCAAGGTAGTCGTTGTAAGTTCCGTAGAGTTTAACTCCGCCGTCCTCGGCAATGTCTATGCCTGCCTTTGTGCCGAAAAGCTGGTTTTTGTAGCTTTCCTCACCGTTGAAGTCGTACGAGGTTTCGAGGTTTGTAACCGCCCCGTTGTCGTAGCGGATAAATGCTGCGGCAAAGTCCTCAACGTCGCACTTTTCGCCGTCAACGTGGTCTGCGGCAATCCAGCCTACATTGTTTTTAATGTTTTCACGGTTGCCGAGCTTGTCGAACGACACTGCGTACACGCTGAGCGGTTTGGGGTTGCCCATCAAGTATCTTGCAAAGTCGAGAACGTGAACGCCCAGGTCTATAATCGGGCCGCCGCCGCTGCGCTCCTTGTCGCAGAACCAGCCGCCGGGGTTGCCGTGCTTGCGGACGTACTGCGCTTTGGTAAAGTACACATCGCCCAGGTAGCCGTTTTCTATAAAGTCACGGGCAATCTTTGCCTCGCTGGAAAACCGCATACAAAAGCCAATCATCAAGAGCTTTCCGCTCCTGTCTGCGGCGTCCTTCATCTGCTGTGCAAGCTCGGCATTGTATGCCATAGGCTTTTCGCAGATTACGTTAAGTCCTGCGTTTAACGCCTTAATGGCGCACTCGGCGTGGTTGCAGTTCCACACGCAAACGCTTGCGGCGTCGAGTTCGGGGAGTTCTGCAAGCATTTTGTCAAGGTCGGTGTAGCGTCTTTCGATGCCGTATTTGTCGGCGGTCTTGTTAAGCCTTTCCTCGCTTATGTCGCAAATGGCGTAAACCTCGACGTTGTCAAGCTTTTTGTATGCGCCTATGTGCGAATTGGAGATGTTGCCCGCTCCGATTATTGCAACTTTAATCTTATCCATAACGCCTGCCTCCTTAGTTTTCGCTTATAGTCTTTTTTAGGAAGTCGTATGCAAGGCGAATGTCTGCCTCCGGTGTTTCGCCGACTTCTCTCTCTATGGTTAAAAATCCCTTAAATCCTTCTTCATCGAGCGCCTTTAAGTATGACGGGAAGTCAACTTTTCCCTGACCGAGGGGCAGTTCGAGGTACGGCGGATTTTCGCCCAAAAGCTGAACGCCGTCCTTTGCGTGGGTGTGCACAATGTACTTAGCCAGTGTGTGCACGGCGGCAACGGGGTCATCGCCCTGGTCCATAACAAGGTTTGCCGGGTCTAAGTTTACCGCAACGCCGGTTGAACCGAGCGTGTCTAAAAATCCACGGAGCACGGTTGCCTTTTCCGGTCCCGTTTCTATGGCGAAGTGGGCATTTACGCTGTCGGCATAGTCGGCAAGGGCAAAGCAAGCCTCCTGCATAATCTTGTATGTATCGCTTGTGCCATCCTCCGGCACGATGCCGATGTGAGTTGTTACGATGTTTGTTTCCAAATCTAGTGCAAGGTCAATGATGCGCTTGGAGCGCTCAATCAAATCGGGGTTTAACTCCGGGTCGGTAAAGCCCTTGCCGAAGTCGCCGCAGAGAGCGGAGAACACAAGTCCGTTTGACTTAACCTCGTCAAGAAGTGCCTTTCTTGCCTCGGTGTTTAAGTTTTCTGCCGAGTTTGCGCCCTCGGTAGCATACATTTGTATGCCGTTTGCGCCGATTTGAGCCGCTTTTTTAATAGCTGTGCTCCTGTCTGTTCTGAAACTTTCGAGAATTACTCCAATAGGGAAATTATACATTTTCTTATCCTCCTTCGGCAGCGGAAAATTGCTGTGTGAAACCAAATTCTCTCCTGCCTGCGTTTTAGTTTGTAACCTCATTATATTAGAATTACCGCACGGGCACAATAACATTATTGCGCTTAAAAACAACGATATTGCTCACTAAAAATCAAACCTTGCGCACAGCCTTTCCTCGCACAAATCATTGACCGCCGCACCAAAGCGCACTGCGGTAAGGACTCCGCTTTTAAGGTCTGCGGTGTAGAAGTTTACCGCATCTTCCGTGACCGTTCCCGGAACACGGGGAAGGTCGGAGATTTCCTCGCCGATGTTGTGGTAGTCCTTCGGTTCACAGCCGGAGCACGTCATACCTATTGAGAGCTGGTCGGGGTATGATTTGAGCTGACCGGCATAGTCGCCGTGGCGGTGGCCGTTTAAGTAGCAGATAAATCTGCCCTTCTTTTTAAACTCAAAGTCCGCACAGGACTTAAAGCCGCTTTGCGGATATACGTACTCTCCCTTTACCCTGCCGCCGCACTTAAAGGCGTTTACCACGTCCGCAACGGCGTGCGGTCTTGCCGGTGCAACTCCCCAGGGGCACGGCTCAAATCGCTGACAAAAGCCCCTCTTGTCGGAGTTTGCCGCAATAGGTTCGTCGCACTCGTGCGAGGCAATAAACACTGCAAGTCCCTTCTCTGCGGCGTCGCTCAGCACGTTGCAGAGCCAGTATAACTGCTCTGAGGATACGGCGTATTTGTCACGCAGATTATCCTCACGGTAGTCGTCGTAGTTATTGATAACTATAAGGCGCACGCCCCTTTTTTCAAAGTCGGCATAGTAATGCCCGTTCTCAGCCGAGCAAATGTTATTAAGAGGAGCAACAAGGCAGTCGTTAAGCTCGGAATTGGTGAGCTTTCTGCTGTTATTAAATGTGTCGTGGTTGCCGATGCAGTTAAAGACCGGTGAGGTCGAATTTTGAGCTTTTTTGTAGAAATAGCCAAAGTCGTCCTCCATATTCCACTTTACAATGTCGCCGGTGTGAATGACAAAGTCGGGCTTAAAGTACCCGATAAGCTCAAATGCGTTGTCGAGCCGTTCCCAATCGCTGTGAATGTCGGAAATATGGGCAACCAGCACCTTTGAACTGCTGTCGGACAGTGCCTTGCCCTCATTGAATGTTTTCATCGCCGCAAGCAGATATTGCTCGGAGCGGGCGTTTCTTGATATTATTTTCATCTTTCTATCCTCTCACGTCTTTAAATAAGTCAAATAATTTTAAGTTTTTAATCTGTGCAATGAGCACCACCATACTTTTTTCGTTAAACTTTTTAAGTATTCTGGACGCCTGCACCTTGATTGTGGCAACCTCAACAAAACGCTCTTTGGCAATTTCACGGTAGCTTTTGCCGGCATAGATGAGCTTTAAAACTTCGTACTCGCTGACAGAAAGCCTCGACATTATTTCGAGCATTTGCAAAAGCGACCTCTGTCGTACCTCGGTTTCACGTGATTTTTTTACAAGAGTGTGCGCCACGTCGCCGGAGATAACGTTTTGCGAATTGTAAACGTTGACCATAGTGTCGTGGAGCAGTTTAAGGGAGTCCTCCTTTAAAACATAGTTGTCCGCTCCCTTGGCAAAAGCAAGAAAGATGTAGTCATCGTCATTGTAACCTGAGAGCATAACAATCTTTGTCACGGGTGACGCATCTTTGACATCGGGTATGGCGTCTATGCCAAGCTTGTCGAATTCAAGCTGAACGTCAAGAAGCAGAATGTCGGGTGTGACCTTGCGGCACAGCTCCACGCACGACTCGCAGTCGGCGCACTCGCCGAGGAAGGTCAGGTCCTCGTACTTTTCCAGACCACGGCGGTACACAGACCTTGCGTGCTCGGCGTCGTCGCATATTACCCAGGAAATTTTCTTGTCCATAAATGTTTCCTCCTATCCTTTACCGGGAGAATAACGGTAAACTCCGTATACTCTCCGAATTCGCTGTTTACGTATATGTAACCGTTGTGACGGCTTATTACATCGTCGGCAATTTTAAGTCCCACACCGCTGTTTTCGCCCGGCTTGCCGGTGGTGTAGAACGGCTTAAAGATGTTTTTAAGCTCCTTTGGTCTTATGCCGGTGCCGTTGTCCCTGATTTTTACTACAACGTATTCGTCATCGTTGGCAATGTTTACATCCACTTGTCCGTCCTCGCCCCTGCCGTATCTTTTGCGAATGGCGGAAACGGAGTTGTTGAGAATGTTTATAAACGCCTCTTTGAGGTTGTCGGCGTCGCCCGTTATCTCGCTCATTTCCGTTTGGGAATTGAGGTATATCTTAACGCCCTCACGCCTTGTGGCGGTAACGGCATTGCGCACAACAAGCACAAGGTCGATGTCCTGCATTTTAAGGCTGATTTCGCCGCAGGAACGGCTCATCTCCGTAAGGTCGGCAATGGTTTCGTGAGATACCTTGTCCAAGAGAGCGACGCACTCGTTAAATGCAATCTCGTCGTGCTGCTTAAAGGCGTCTCCGAGCATTTCGGTAACGTGAATGACGGTGTAAAAGGCGTTTTTGTATTTATGCAAAATCATAGAAAAGTTCCGCCCGAGAGAAATTCTTGCGTTTCTGCGGCGGAAATAGCGCAAAACATACATCTGCGCAAACGGTTTTTTGAGTGCAGTAAATATCATTGCAAAAAACATAAATGCCAAAAGCACAAGGCAGACTGCGTAACTGTCCGGCATAGTGTGGTCTATGGGAAATCCCATCACGTCACGGTTGCCGAAGCTCATATATCCGCCGAATGCAAAAAATATGATGGCATACGTGCTGATTGCAATAACAACTATTGCAAAAAACACCACGGCATAATACTTCTTCTTAAAAATCAATGTTGTTTTTCTGTATTCGTTTATAACCGCCGCCACAGGCATTGCAATGGCATACAGCAAGACGGCGTTGTTGAGGTAGGGCAAAATTTTAATTGTTCCCTTTATCACCCTCATTGCAATACTTCCCAGAGAATTGCCGAGACGGTAAAGTTCCCACCCGGAATTGCTTGTGTTTAATGCAAAAAAGAACACAATGGGAATTACGGAACACAAAAACGTCTTGTATGTAGCCTTTGAGGAGATTATTCCGTAAAGCGCCAAAAAGCAAATCATTAAAAGCGCAAGGCACAATATGTAAAAATTGACTATGTCAAAAAACGAAAACGACATCTTGGACAAAAACATATACAGCCGATAGTCAAAGTCGTTTGTATAAGAATACATTGCCAGCTTTGATGCGTACACCGCCGATACGGTAATAAGCATTGCAAGGTCTGTAAACAAAAGTGCAAACATACAGTTGATTTTGTTGTTGCGGTTAAGCGACAGATAAATGACGCTTGTGAGTATTAGCAGTGAGGAGAGTGCAAACATCTTTTCCACGTCCTTTTTGGTATATTGGCAGGAAATTTAAAAATTTCCGCTGCGGCAGAGAAATTCCCTGCCGCAACGAAAGTGTAACACATTATTTGACTTAAATCAACGCCTTTTGCGTTTTTTCATATTTTTTCCTGTTAATTGACCGTTACAGCCGCCTCTGTGCCGTCAAACTTGGGATAGCCCTCGTCAAGGCTGTTCCAGTAGAATGCCTTTGCGGTGTATGTGCCTGCGTCAAGACCGGTTATCGAAACTTCGTCATCTGACGTTGAATATGCAACGCCTTTGAGTTCGTCACCCTGATAGATTGCCAAAATACGAGCGCCGTTTGTACCTTCGAGGTTGTCGTATGCGGCGGTTACCGTTTTTCCGTCCGCTGTTACGGTTGCGCCAATCTCGCCGAAGCTGTAATTATTTGCAGCCTCCTCGGTTTCAAAGAAAGCAACGTATTTAATTAACACTTTGCCGTATATTCCGAACGTACCAATATAGAATTTCTTATCGGTTTCACGTGCCGAGCACTTAACAACCGCCGTGTTCCATTTCCATGTCGGAATATTATCCACACCGTAAACGGCTAATCTTTTCCAATTTCCGGGACCGAATTCAATGTGTAATTCTTTTTGCTGACTTGTGGTTATTGCGGAAACATCATCGCCGAAACGATAAGCTATCTTAACATATACCTCTTTATCTGCTGCAACCTTTGTCTGATCATAATCAACATTGCACCAGTTATCCAAAGTTGCAGAGTCGCCTACTCTTTTTAAGTACGCTGTGCTTATATTTCCCGTTGTTACAACGCCTGTTTCACGGTCGCTGCCGGGGCCGATGAGTTTGCCTGCATTGTCGGCATCTGTAAAGTCAACCAAATCCAAAACATTTTCAACCTTTAAAGACTTAACTTTGAGCGTCCATTCATTTGTGCTGTCGCTCTTTGCAACAATTTTTCTTGTAAGAACCGTATAGTTGCTGTCTGCAATCTCCTGCCAGTCACCGGAAAATTCAAACTCGCCGAGCGTGTATGTGGCATTTTTCATTGCGTCTGCGGAAGTTAAATTGTCAAACTCATATCCGATTTTTTTGTTGTCCTTGTCCATTGTTGCGGCGTTTCCGTTGACGGTTACGTCGGGCATTGTAGCAACATCGTATCTCTCGGCTGCATCTGCCGTGTCAAAAAGTGCAATATATTCAACATATACTTTGCCTTTTACTGCGTTAAAATTAATCCATAAACTGTCATTAGCCTTAGACACTCTCTTTATTGCTATAACATCGCTTGTCACCCATTCGGTTTTTGCATTTCCGGGATCGGATATATTTGTCCAGTCACCACTGCCAAATGCAACCTGAAGAAATGTTCCGGAGCGGATAACAGCGTCTTCGTCAATTCTGTACTTAAACTTAACATACCATTGCTTGGATGTGTCAAACTTACTGCCAAACTTGTAATGAACATGTGTGTACTGAGCAGTACCGGAGGTGCTGTCCATACATAAAACCTGCTTGCCGTCAAATTCAACATTTGAAAGATTTGTCGAGCCGGCCATTTCGTGTCCCGTATCGTTTAAGCCCGCCTTAAACAAGTAGCTCTCTGTTGACTCGGTGTAATTCTCCGCAGCGTCTAAACTTTCAAAAAATGCTATGTACTCAACATACACTTTACCTTTTACACCGTTAAAGTCAAGGTCAAATACATCATTGCTTATGCTCGATGCGTCAAGGGTTATAACATTTGATGTTGTCCACTCGCTTTGAGCGTTTTCGGGATATGAACTTGCCACTCTTACCCAGTTTTTCTTGTCAAATGCTACTTGGATATAATTCTTACTTGCGTCAGAATGGAATGTTGCATTTTCATCTATCCTATATTTAAACTTAACATAGTATTTATTCTTTGTGTCGAATTTTTCGCTGAATTTGAGATTAACCTGTGTGTACTGGTCGCCCGTGCACTCCATAACCAAAACGTTTTTGCCGTCAAATGTATCTTGCGTAAGAGTTGAGCCGGCGACAGAGTTGTAGTCAATATCCATTCCTGCCTTAAAAAGGTAAGATGGAACACCCGTCGCCGCACTAACGGTCATACACGTAAACAGCGATGCGATGATACCGACGATAAGCAGCATTGAAACTAATTTTTTCATAATTTTTACCACCTTTATTTTGAATTTTGTATTTTTAGAGTTGTTACTACTGAATAGTGATTGTTTCCTCAACCGACTTCATAATCGGCTTTAATGTGTCTGTTCTTTTGAAAGCGAACGCTTTAACCGTATATGTTCCGGGTTCAAGACCGTCTATCGTGTGGCAATCATCTGCAGAAGTTACGGTTGTCTTTACGAGTTTGCCGTCCTTATACACGGCGTACACTCTGTTAAACGACTGTGTTTCGGCATTGATGTAGTTAACGTTGACGTTGGTACCGTCAGTTGCAATCTCTGCGCCGACATCGCCGTAACGCCAGTTTGCGGCGTCCTCCTCGGTTTCAAAAATTGCAACATACTTTATTATGAGTTTTCCGAAAATGCCGAATGTACCGATGTAAAGTGCTTTGTCGCCGGTTCTCGGTTGACACTCAAATGTTTTAACTCTCCAGTCCCCTCTAAGACCCGGAATATTGTCCTTTCCGAAAATCTCTTGCTTGTTAAATCCTCCGGGGCCGAATTCAATGTGGAACTCTTTTTGTTGATCGGAGTCTATTCCGTATGCGTCGTCACCGAAACGGTATGCCACCTTAACATAAACCTTCTTGCTTGCGTCAACCTTGGATTGGTCGTACACAACGTTACACCAGTTGTCAAGTACTCCCTCTTTGAGGTTTGTCTTAATATACACAGCATTTGTTGCTCCGACCGTAATCGTTCCGGTTTCTCTGTTACTGCTGGGTGATACGAGATCCGAAATCGCACCGCTCTTGGTATAGTCAACAAGCGCAAGCGGTTCTACCGGGGGAACATAGCTTGTGTCATTGGAAACAATGCGAATGTTCCAAATAATTTCATTTGCGTAAGAGTCAACGATTTTATACTTAATTTCGCTGTATCTGTATTGCGGTTCAACAAAGGTCTGAGACTCTGCACTCATCGCCTCCGCCGTTGTGTTGGAGGGGTATTTCAGCCTTCCCAGACTCGCCGCATTATCAACATCGCTGTTATAGAGTTTCATCTCCACGCTACCGGCGGTAAATGACGGAACATCATCTTCTGAGAGGTCGTCCGCAACTGTGAGCGTTGCAGTGTGATTGTAAGGGTCTACCATTGCACGCTTGCCGTCTATTTTAACGTTCATAACCGAGGGGTCAAAGTTTTCGGCATCGGTGCGGCTCTCAAAGAGAGCAATGTACTTAATTACCGCTTTGCAGGTCAGACCGTTAAAGCAGATTTGCAGCTGCTTATTTGCCTTGTCCAATGATTTGGAGGAAGGCTTTACTTCCAGAACGGTGGTTTTCCACGCATAGTCATCAGGCAGAGAGCCGCTCGTCCACTTTACATCGTCGGAGTAAACACGGTTGCTGTTATCATTCTCATACCAGTTACTGAAAAGATGACCAACATAGTCCGCATTATATCCCGACGGCATAGAAACGTTTGAGAGCATATAGGCAATCTTTGCGTAATATGTCTTTGTGACATCTGCCTTTTCAAACTTAAAAATTGCCTGTGTGTACTTCTTTTGGGAAGCGTCAACGGTATTCATTTCAAGTCCTGTGCCGCCGTAGTCCACGTTGCGCTCATCAAGTACAGACTGGTCTACGTCTGTTTTTGCAACCGTGCCGTTCTCTATTGCCGCCGTCGCATTGCCGTATACGGAAAAGTCAAGCATATTTTCCGGCATAACGCTGCCGCTGAATTTGGAAACGGCATTAACCGTATAAGTAACTGTGCTGCCGTCTGTGCCGGTAACCTCAAATTTCATTGAGGAAACGAGGGCGTCGTTTGTTTCCGTAACTTCTGCACTGTCCGACAGAGCATTGACTTCCTCGCCGAAAGCGGTGAGGTCAAATGTGTATGCCGTGGGGACAAACATCATATCCGCCTCTGTCTTGTCCTGTGCAAGCTCAACCTCTGCGGTGTGAGTAAAGGGGTCAAATTCTGCCGTCACGCCGTCTACCGTTACTGCGCTTGCGGAGGTGTCATAGGCTTCGGCATCGGCGAGATTTGCAAAGAGTGCAATTCTTGCAACCGTAAATTCGGACTTGACGGTGTTATCTTCCAGATACGTGGGGGAAAGCAGAACACTTCCGCCGCTTGTAACACTGAGCTTAACAACCGATGTGGCAAATGCGCCGTTTGAAATCTGCGCTCCGTCAAGGCTTGCGGCCTTTACTTCCTTTGAGCCTTTTGCGGCAGAAAGGGCGGCAAAGTCAACAACCGTTTCACCGTCTACCACAAAGCTGGCTGCGCCCGTCAAATCATCTGCGGCGTCCCCGGTGAGGGCGGCGCTGTCGAATTTATAGGTAATTTTGGCGTACAGTTCGCCCGCCGGCATATCGTAGAACGCTACGCCGTTGTTTGCAACGCTGTCGGAGGTGATTTTTAAACCGTCCGTCTGCGCCGAAAGCTCCGACTCCGGCATACACTCGTATATGCTCGGCGAGCCGATAAGCTGCTGCGCTTTTCCCTCTTTGGTAAAGTCATAGAGCCAATATGCTCCGTGACCGTTTGCGGCGCTTATGCTCTCGATTACCGATGCAGAGTCCGCAAGTGCGGGCACGGTAAAGAGAGTCAGCAGCATTGCCGCCGCAAGGAAAAAGGATAAAACTCTTTTCATTTTGTAACAACTCCTTTAAAAAATTTTTATATCAAACCGTATGGCGGTTTGAACTGATTTGAGCCGCCCTCGTCATTCAGGGGCGGTGTTTGCCGCCGACAGAGCCGACGTAGGGGCGGATATTATCCGCCCGTCTTAAAGCGGCGTGGGGATTTGCTCCTCATAATAACCATTAATCCGTGACATACGGCGGAGCGAACTTATACACTCCCTGGTTTGCCATAGAAACATACAAATATCCGTCGGTCGGACTTACAAACATAGACTTTATATTATGCCTGCCGACAACCGGGCCGTTCGGAACTACCGTGTCGCCCGTGCTTTTGTTGGAAATCGTCTGCCAGGTTCTGCCGTAGTCCGTTGTACGGAAAATTGAGTTTTTGTAATTATGCTCCGTAAACTGACTTGCGGCGGACGCCTCGCCTGCGGCGTACATCACACCGGGGTGGGTCGGGTCTATGGCAAACGACCACCACCACACATTTTGCATAGCTGTCGGCAATGTAAGCTGTTTTACCGCCGTACCGCTGTAACGGAACAGCGAGCCTGCCTGACCGTAGTACAAGCACCCGTCGCCGTCGTTGTAGTCAAGGACGTACTGAATGGTGTCGTACTGCTTGCCGCTCTGCTTAGGCGCTGTAAAGTACAGGCTCCAAGTTTCGCCGTCGTCGTAGGAAACATAGCAGTTATATCCGCTGTCCTTTGCAAAGGCAAAGAGCATACTTCCGTCTGCCGAGCTGTCGGATATACATCTGATGCGCCCGTCCATCTTGCTCCACGTTTTGCCGCCGTCCGTTGAGCGGACATCGCCCGCCCAGAGAATGTCGGGGTTGCGCTTTGACTGACCGCAGATGTTATACATATAACCGCTCTCCACGATTTTGCCCTTGTCCTGCCAGGTTTTGCCGCCGTCAAAGGTTATCATAAGATTGGCGGAGCTCTCCTCCCACTCCTTGTCACTGCACAGAAACCACGTGTTCTCCGACACGGCGTAACCGCCGTAGGAGTGTGACATAAGCGTACCGCCTTTGTTTAAATCCATAAGCGAGCGGAACGTCTTGCCGCCGTCGGTTGTGACAGCTCCCACAAAGTCCTGAGCCGGAACAAGCCAAAGGTCGGGATTGTAAACATTGGGCTGCCAGCGTGAGTTTACGCACACGGCGTTTACACCGTTTGCACTCTGGCGGAAGGTTACGCCGCCGTTTGTGCTCCTCCACGGCCAGTCGGACGAGGAATAGAGAATGTTCTCGTTATTCGGGTCAAAGACGAGCTGGTTCTGTCGTGGCTGAACTCTGAAAAAGTCACAGCTTTCGTCATACTCCGAGGTTATCCAGGTAACGCCGCCGTCGTGGCTGACCCCGATGCGATAGCTGTAACTTCCGGCGGCACCGGGTTTGCCACGGGTAAATGCCATATAGTTGGGATTTTTGGCAGACACCTCAAAGTCGGTTGTGCCCTTTTTGTCATTTTCATAATTTTTGCTTGCAACCGTGGTGAAAGTTCTGCCGTTATCCTTGGATATGCTCACACCGTTTTCTCCGATTGTATACACATAATCCGCTCTGTTTTCGTCGAGCGTTTTTGCGTCATATATCCCCTCCGCAATCTTTGAAAAGGTTTTTCCGTAATCGGCGCTTTTGTAGAGCACATTATCCTTAACGGCAAACACCGTGCCGTCGAGAGGCGAAATCGCAAGCTCGCAAGATGACATATCGCCGTTTACCTTTGCCCAGGTATATCCGCCGTCGTCACTGCGGTAGAGTCCGCAGCCGCTGTTGTAGCCCTTGCTCTGCTCGTAGTTGCTTATGGTGAGCGCAGTACCCTCAAAGGCATCGGACGAGGTGGAAAAATACACTTTGGAACAGCCTTCAACGCCGTTTTCGTACGCCGAGGTGATGTCAAAGGCGATGGCATCACGGCTCCTTAATATCTTGGTGTCGTTTAAAATCAGCGTTTGTGTAAAGGTGTCCGCCCTGTCCTCGGAAACGTACACTCCGCCTCCTGTATATCCCTGACGTTTGATAACGTCCGTATTTGTGATGCCTTGATACGTTGCACCTACCACACGGTCGGGGTTTACGGGGTCAATCACTCCGCAGCTCAAACCGGTGTCGTTTATGTTTTTGCCGACTTCAATCCAGTTTACGCCGTCGGTGCTGCGCAAGATGTTGCCGACGTCAGCAAAGGTCAGCAGATACGAGCCGTCGGAGGCTATTGTCATATACGTCTGCACCTGTGCGCCCTCGCCGCCGGTGTAGCCAAGCTCCTTTTGCTTTGCCGATACAAGGGGAACACCCTCCCAGACTTTGCCCCTTGTGTTTTTGGTGTCGTATGTGCCAAAGTTCACAAATCTGTTTTTAAACGCCTTTGCCTCCGTCACCGGGATAAGGGAATTAAAATCATTCCACAAAAACGCCTTAACGGTGTACTCGCCGTCGATGTTATTAATTCTGATGTTGCCGCTGTTTGCAATGACAAACTTCTTTAAACTGCCGTCCGCCGAATACAGAGCCGCAATGCGTTTAAAGCCGTACGGCACGCCGTCAAATTCAGCCTTTAACACACCGCCCTCGGTCTGCACCGTTACGCTTGCGGTCTTGGGAGTAACTATGTACCATTCTACGTTGTTACCGCAAACGTCTTTTAATGTAACGCACTTGGCAAGGTGCGAATTTTTAAGAGTATATCCGCTGTTCGACACAAGCGTTACCCTGCTTTCGGGGTAGCCGTTATCAACCGTGCCCGTCTGCGCCTCGGCGTTGTAGAGGGTAAGCTCTGCGCCGTCCGCACTGCCGCCGACTGTGGCGGTGCGGTCAAAGGGATTGAGTTCCGCAAGTTCGCCATTGACGGTTACCGACTCCAAGGAATTGTCAAAGTTTCTGGCGTTTTCCTCTGTGTCAAAAAGTCCTATGTACTTAATGAGCACATTTGCGTTAAATCCGTTAAAAAACACTCTGATTTGTTTGTTGGCGAGGTCATACGGGCGTGTACTCGGTTCAATGGGGCAGACAAAGGTTTGCCACACTTTGCTCTGGGGAAGGCTGTCATTGTCCCAATCCTCATAGTGATATGTGTTGTACGACGGGTCATCATACCAAGAGAGGCTGAGAAAAGCCGAAGTCTTGCCGTCGGCTATTGCCGTACGCTCAAAGCAACACACCATTTTTACCCAATGTTTTTTTGCGGGGTTTGCGTCCTTGAACTTTGCCAAAAACTGCGGATACTTTTTGTGCTGAAATTCCAGCGCCGGGCCGCCGTAGTTAATCGGTTTTTCGCAAAGCTTGTCGGCGCCGTCGGTCGGCGTTTTAACGATTGTACCATCGGCTATCATACTGTCCGCCGTACCGATGTGTGAGAAATCCATAACTTGATACTCCGGCACGCTGTACGGTGCGGTGAGGTTTATGCTCCACGTTCGGCTTTTGCCCGTCATATCCGTAATCTCGCAATCGGCGGTAAGGGTCAGAGTGTCGCCGTTTTCCGTAACGTCAAAGTGCTCCGACTGCATCTTTGCCGTTACGCTCTGGCTCTTGACATACCCTGTGGAGTACGAGCGGTCTGCGCTTGCGCTGATGTTGTAAAAATCAAAGTCAACGTCTGCCAAAAGGGCGTTTGCCTCGGCAAGGGTAAGTCCCGTCGGGAGATAGCCCGTCACCGTGTGCGATGAGCCGTCAACGTCAAGGGAAGTACCGTTATATTTAGCGGAAAGGACAGACTCATCAAAGTTATCCGCATCGCTCTGCGTCTTGAAAAACGCAATGTACTTAATATTGACGCACATACTGTTGGTCGGCAGAGATGAGCCAAGGTTAAGCGTTACGGTGCTCTCAGTCTTGCCGCTCAGCTTTACGCTTGCCGAGTGATACTCTCTCAGACTCAGCGCCGAGCCGTTTGCGGTGCTCCAAACGGCGGTTTTGTTGCCGCTCTTAAAGCCGATGTTAAAGAGCGTATTGCCGTCCAGAGATATGGCGGAGCTTTTAGCCGATGATGGGGTATCTGCGGCGGTGTAACCCTGAACGTCCAGGCACACTCTTGCATAGCCGTAGTTTTTCCTCACGTCCGACATATTGTTAAGGGTAAAGCTGAAAGAGCTTTTTACCCACCCTTGGAGTTGGAGTGCAACTCCGCCGTAGGTAACCTGGCGGATAGCCACGTCGGTATTTGCACTGTAAGCCGATGTGTCCGCAATGAATGCCGCCGTTGTCTCAAAGTCCGAAAAGTCGTACATTACACCGCCGCTTGGGCAAGTATCAAGCTCTCTTACCCACGGTTTTGCCTCTGCCGCCCCTGCCGAACAAGTCGGCAGGGCTAAAAGTGCAGTAAGCACGGCGGCTGCAAGGCGGTTTACAAATTTTTTACCACTAATCATTTTAACCATTCCTATTTATCGAGTTCATACGGAGGTGCTATCTTCCACAGTCCGTTGTTTGCGGTACTCAGATAGAAGTAACCGGTGTCGGGGTGAACAAAGCAGGTACGCTTCATACCTCTGCCCACTGCCGGGCCGTCTTTAACTATGGTTTTGTCGTTGTCCACAGAGGATATAACCTGCCAGGTTTCGCCGCTGTCGCAACTTCTTAATGCAACATACATATTCTCATATTTGGAATAGTACGACGCTGCGGTGCCTATGCCCGTTGCGTAGAGCACTTCGGGGTGATTGGGGTCAACGGAAAATCCGCTGCACCAGAACTCCGCTCCGCTTGCAAACATATTTTCACGAAGACTTGTGGTTTTGCCGTCCTTTGTTACCTTGTAAATTCCGCCGTATTTGGGGTAATAGAGAATGTCATTGTCATAGTCGTAGTCGATTCCGTACTGTATGCCGCCCCACTCTCTGCCCTCGATGGTTTCGCCTGTTGTATAAACCGTCCAGGTTGCGCCGCCGTCATCGGACTTCATTATCTTGCTTGTATCTGTGCCTATGCCGAACACTGTCGGGCTTTTTTTGCTGTATGTGGAGGCGCACTGAACTTCGTCCATCTTTTCCCAGTTGTAACCGCCGTCCGATGAGCGCATATTGCCGGCAAAGATAACCTTGGGGTCGGCGGGCCACTGGAAGAAACGGCAGTTTCTGAACCCTGTGGTAATAGTGCCGTAGCTCTCCCACGTTTTTCCTCCGTCGTGCGTTCCTTTAAGTTCCAATGTGTTTGCCTCCCAGGAACGGGTGAGAGCAACAAACATTGTATTCTCATCTACAATACAGCCGCCGTAAACGTGCGAAAATCCCTGTCCGACTGCGAAATCTCTAAGCTTTTTAAACGTTTCTCCGCCGTCAAAGCTGACAACGCCGGAGAAGTCCTGTGCCGGAACGAGCCAGTAATCCGAATTAATTGTACTCGGCCGCCACCAGCAGTTGATACACGTACCTACACCGCCGTTAAAGTCCCAATAAAGGGTCTTTCCGCCGTCCGTGCTGGACTCTACCCAGTCGGCATTTGTCCAGAGTTTGTCGGGGTCGGTGGGGTGCCAGGCGATGTACTTTGACCTCGGCTCCTGCTCATATATGTTAGATTCCTCAACATAGGTTGATGTCTGCCAGGTTGAGCCGCCGTCGTGAGTATACACTATGTCGTAGTTATCGGTTGTGAGTGCACTTCTTCTGCCAAGAGCCATTCTGTCCGGGTCTGCCGGGCTTACCTTAAAATCTCTTACGCCCGCCGTTCCGAGGAGCGGTGCACTGCCCTGCTTGTCAAAGCTGACACCGTTGTTTTTGGAAACATAGACACCGCCCTCCGAAATACCGTAAACGTATTTGGGTTGGGTCTTTATGGTATCGGCATAGATAATGCCGCTCTGTGCAAGGGTAAAGGTTTCGCCTTTATTTGTACTTCTGTAAAGAGAACCGTCCTTTACGGCGTAAACAGTGCCGTCATCGTAACTTACATTAATTGAGGCTTTTGCCATATCCTTATTTACCATTTTCCAGGTATGGCCGCCATCGTCACTGCGGTAGAGTCCGACGCCTTCGTTGTAGCCCTGCTCCTGTTCGTACTGGCTTGCGGCTATAAAGTTATCCGCAACAGTTGCGGTTTCCGTGGAGTAGTACGCCACTGCCGAACCGCCGATTTTTTCGTCATACGAGGTGGGGTCCCAGGCTAAGACCTGACGGTCACGGTGCATCTCACGGTCGGAATATATCATCACCTGTTCAAAGTGTTCTGCATAGTCATCGGAGAGGTAAAGACCCCACAGGGTGTTTTTATATCTTCTGACGGTAGTATCATCCGCACCGTTTCTTGTAACTGCAAGAACCCTTGCGGAGTTGTTGGGGTCAATGGCGCTCCAGTTGGAACCTTCGTCGCCCAAGCCTCTGCCGCAGTCCTCCCAGGTTTTGCCGCCGTCGATACTCCTCTGCGTATTGCCTACGTCGGCGTGAGTGATGAGGAAATCTCCGGTGGAGTCTATGGAGAGGTGAACCTGTATCTGTCCGCCCTCGCCGCCGATGTTGCCTGCCTCTTTCATCTCTTTGGTAACAAAGGGAACAGGCTCCCAAACGCTGCCCTTGGAGTTGTATTGGTCAAAAATGCCGTTTAGCAATGTAACTTCGCCGTTGCCTTCTCCTGAGCCATCGGCAAGTGATGCGCCGCTTGAGGCAATCATTATGTCACGGTATGCCCAATATGTGGGTGCAACGTCGTCATAGAGCTGACCTTCGGGGACGGAGTCCGACTCACTGTTTCCCGTGATGCGGTTCAAGATTACAACCGCCTCGGCTCTTGTTATTGCGTTATTCGGGCGGAAGGTGCCGTCCGAGTAGCCGTTTACTGCGCCGTTGCCTGCGGCGGCAACTACCGGGCGGTAGTAAAACTCGTCTTTGGCAACGTCCGCAAAGTATGCACTTTTCATTATGTCAAAAATCCCCAGGCGGAAAATCATAGAAACAAACTCGCCTCTTGTTACCGCATCATCGGGGCGGAATGTGCTGTCCTGCGACACTATGCCGTTTGCAAGCAGTTTGCTTACGTCCTCTGCGTACCAGCTGTCGGCGCTTACGTCCGCAAAGGGAAGTGTGTCCGCCTTTTTGGACGAGGTGATTATTCTCGAAAGCATTGCCGCCGACTCCGCTCTGGAAATATTCGCCTCCGGGCGGAAAGAACGTGCGTTTGCATAACCCTTTAAGAACTTGGCGTCCTTGGAGAGCGCAACCGTGCCGTTTTCCTCCTCCGGGTTGTAGCTCGGATAGTACTCCGTATCGTCAGGCTCGGAGAATGCCGCCGCCTCGTCATACGCAGAGAAAAAGCCGATGTAGTCTATGCAGATGTTACCCGTAGTCGTCCACAGGTCATCTGTGGCATACGCCGGGGTGAGGGTTATGCTGTCGGCATATGCGCCGTCGGTTTCCGCTATTGCCTCGTACCATCTGCCGTATTTTTTACCGTTAAAGTTATCGATTGTGATTTGTGTGCCGCCAATGCTCATCAGCATTTTGGCGTCGCTGCAAAATGTGTCCATAAAGAGATAGCGCACTTTAACGTATCTTTTGTCCGCCATTTTTGCGCCGTCCGTGCCGACGGTGACAGAGAGGGTCTTGGAAAAATTGGGTCTTACCACAAGCGCACCGCAGCCGTCATCGTAATCTACCGCAGAGCTGATGCCTGTGGACGCCGTTATGCCCTGCGTTTCTTCCTCGGTGTTAAAGCCTATTACATATTCCTCCGACGCAAAGGCGGTAAATGTTAAGAGGTTAAGCGCCATAAGAAAGGCAAGAATTGCCGATGTTAACTTTTTCATATTATTCTCCCCTTCCCTACTCAACGTCGCCTACGTCATCAATGAGGAACAGACACTCTGCAAATCCCCACTTGGTAACGCCGATAATTCTTGAACAGTGATTTCCGTAGGTTACGTAGTCCTTGATGTCGTCAATGCTCGTTGAGCCTTGGTAGTTACCGCTTGATGTAACCTTAATCCTGGGCCCGGTCTTGTCTATATGGATAATGGTGTCGCCGTAGATGCTCAAATCCTCCAAATCGTACTGGAGAATGGACGCATCGCCCGTATAAGTGTGCAGGTTTTCCGTCGTAACCTTAGCGGTTTTGCCTTTAATCTCGTATACGTCGTGCAAAATCATTCTCGGATAGGTGTATATGTCACCGTGCTGACGTCTCATATCCGCACGTGAACTTGCCTTAAACGCTTTGTCCGGATCGGACTCGCTGGCATCGTACACAATGTAGATGTTGGTTATTTCATTCTTGTTGTTGAGGTCGTACCAGATGATGTCACCCTCGCCGAGCTCATAGGTATTTTTATCGTCCGGGTCGCTGGGTTTAACGTTTTTCCAGAACTTATCCTCTGTGGCATATATTGTGCCGGATGTATAGTTATTCCCCGTAACTTCCAGTTTCTTTACGTCACCCCTGTCGCCAGCAACGGTGGTCATCTTGGTGATAACACGCACGTTCTGCTGCTGTATTGACGAGCTTTGGGCACCGGACTCGTCTATGGTGAGCACAACATCGGCGCTGAAGGACGAGTCGTCAAACTGATAAGACTCTACCTTGTAGTAACTGTCTGATTTGTAATAATCCTTCGGTCTGGTATAGTATGCAAAGTAGCCCTCGTCCGCCTCTTTGGGATTGGACGGCACGGTGAAAGCTGTGCAGTTTGTACTGAGTGTAACCTTTATCTGTCTGCCAAATGTTGCAACAGATGAATCTTTAAAAAGCTGTGTATCAGCATCTGTACCGAGGTAGGACGAGAATGTTATTCTGAAACTGCCGTCCGTTTCTTCGGAGCCTGAATGTCTTTCAAGCAAGGGGGTGGAATTGGAGTTTAAAGGCTCGTTATTGTACGGCGTGTCAATCTCGGTGATGTTGCCGTCGGCATCGAGGGAGTAGCGCACAAGCTGTGACATTACCTCGCCGGTGCCTTTGGAGAGCATCTCCATAGCACGCTCACGGGAAACCCTCTCGTTGTCTATGACAATCTTATCTCCTGCGGCGCTGAAATTCTCAATTTTGCCGTTCGTTGTAAAAATCTTAAATCCGAGTGTGGGATTGAGCATTGACTGGGTAAAGATTTTGGCATCTATCAAATATCCCGTTTCAAGCGATGATGAGGTATACTCCATATATGCAATCTTGCCGTCCGCCGTGGGATAGGCAACTACTCTTTTGCCGATATACACGTTGTTGTCGTATGATGTGCCGCCTTCCGTGTAGCGGTATTTGTCGGTATGTGCGGCAAAGTAGTCAACGTCTATCTTGTAGGTTTCCTCGCCTATGGTTATCTCCTTTTTGTTTACGTCAAAGGACACTACCTCGCCTTTAACATTTTTGGAGTATGCGTCAATTTTAAGGGTCTTGCCGTCGGCACTGCGGTAAACGGTGAGAACATCGCCGGCCTTGATTGAGGAGATGTCGGCGGATTTGCCGTCCCTGGTAATATCCATTATGGTGTCGTCATCCCAGGTTACGGTACCGTCGCCGAATTTGTCGGCAAGCATCTTATTGCTAAGGTCGGGTTTTGCGGTTACTACTATCTTGTAGGAATATACAAACGCAATGTCGTATGTGCCGTCGCCGTTGCCGTCCACAAGAGTTACATATCCGTTTGACGGAACGAGGGTGGAGGCGTTGTAATTATTTGTAACCTGACCGTTATACACAACGGTTCTCTTGGCGCTGAGGGTCGCCTTTTTCTTGGTGTTTTTAACATAATAGGTATAGGTGTTGCCCGTGTAGCCGTCTATGTCGTCGGCACTAAGCGTCAATGCCTCTTTGCCGTCGATGCTGTCGGTAAAGATATGGATTACGGTGTGTCTGTGGTCGGCGTCTTTTACTATGAACTCTGCGGTGCAGCCGATGTATGCGCCGAGGTCAATGTCCGTATTGAACTTTTCTCCTCCGAGCTTTACAAAGCCCTCTCCCATTCCGGCGGAGCCGTCGAGAGATGTCTGCGCATTTGCGGTAACCTTTGCGGAGAGTATACGGCAGTCAAAGACGTCCTCAATGTAGGAAACGCCCGTTTTCTTAATATCTATATTGCCTTTGTTTATGACAGTATAAGTTTTTTCCGTGCGCAAAATCTCTGCGAGGTATTCGGCAAGCTCGCCGTAGGTGACGGGCGAGTTTAAGGAAATGCCTTTGAGCACGCCGAGCTTTCTTGCCGCCATATCGTAATCGCCGAAGTACTTGGCAATATCGGTATATCCCAGGCTCACAACCGCCGCCTTTACGACGTCGTGGCCCGTGATTTCCTTTTCCGCTCTGAAATTGCCTGTAATGCCGTCGTTTATGAGTCCCACCTTAACGGCAGAGGCGGCATATAGCGCCGCATCGCCGTCTATGTCCTTATACGACGGTACGGACGAGGTTTCGGGAGCGTTTGCAAACTTTACCGCAATCTTGGCAAATGCGCCTCTGGTGACGTTTGCCGAGGAGTCGGCAAGAGCGTTATCGTCAAAAACGCCGAGAGAGGCAAGAGCCAGCATATCGTCCGTTGCCGCCGCAGTGTCCGCAAACACTGCAACCGACGTGGGAAGAACGAGGCAAAGTATTAAAAATACGGTCAATAATTTTTTCATTGGTTACCTCCTGCTTGTGCTATCTTTTCGACAAAGGACATAAGCCGGTCTATAACAACCGCCGTTTCGGCACGGGTTGCATTATTCCTGGGCATAAATCTGCCGTTGTCGCCGTTTAAAATTCCGAGCGAACACAAGGTGTCCACAGCGTCTTTGGCGTAATCGGCAATATCGGCACTGTCGGCAAAGTCGGATTTTCCGTCGCCGTCAAGCGAACCGAGCTTTGCAAGGAGCGCTCTCTTTGCAATAACCGCCATATCCTCACGGGTTATGTCGCTGCCTATGCCAAAGGTCTTTTGGTCAATGCCGTTAATGATGTTTGCGCCGACTGCCTTTTTTATAAAATCGGCGTACCATTCGGTGCTCTTTACATCGTCAAACGTTATGTCGGCACTGCCGTCTATGGCGAGGGCGGACACTGTCATCTTTACAAATTCCTCTCGCTTTACGTTATCGAGCGGAGCAAACTCGGTGGGGGTTTTGCCGTTTACGATGCCTTTTTCGGCAAGGGAATTGATGCTGTCCTGTGCCCAGGGGGCAAGGTTTAAGTCGGCAAAGCCCTCTGCCTTTTCCGGTTCTTTTTCCGGCTGAGGGGGAAGGATAGTGCCGTCCTCTGCGGAAGTACCCGGAACGGAAACGCTGATTTTTCCGCCTCCTCCGCCGCCACCGCCGGTTTTCTTGGTGCTGACGTTGGAAACTTCGTCGTCATCGTCTTTGGTTTTGCCAATCTGCTTTACCGCCTTTTCAAGTTCTGCGGCAATTTGCGCTGTGTCTGCGACATCGAGTGACACTATTGCCATATATGCCGACTGCAAATCGTCGGTCTGTGAAATGAGGTCATTGTACGACTTTTCGCTAAATCCGAAGTACTCCAAATCGCCTTCGATCAGCTGTTTGATGTTGCCGTAGCTTACGCTTGACGAGTAAATTGCAAGGTAGAGCTTTTCTTTAAACTCCTTATAATTAACGCTTGCCTTCGCCGCCTCGGCAACCGTGTTTCTCTCGTCGTCGGTGAAGTTTTCAAAGAATATCTTATATGCGGCGCTGTCCTGCAAGCCTGCGGCGTCTGCCGTCTGCCTGATTTGTTCAAAACCGTCTTTGGACACGAGAGATGCAAAAATCGCCTCACGGTCTATCATATCCGCCCAGTTATCTGCGGTGTACCCGCCTGCATTTGAAACTGCGGCGTTAAGAAACGCATCTTTTGCGCCGTCGTCTAAGAGCGCATACTTGGTGCACTTGTTTTCCCAAATCCAATTCCAGTTATCCGCAACTTCCGATATATTGTCCGCTGTTGCGCCGTTTAAGTCGACAAGCATTTTTTCTGTATTTTCGCTGTCTATCTGCCGGCAATCCACGCTGACAGTCCAGGTATGCGGCGTGCCGTCAAAGGCGGAAACGGTGTAGATGACGTTAAATCCGTCAACCGATGCAACTGTGGCTGACGAGAGTTTGTCGGCAAGCTTTAACTCAATATTTGCATCGGAAAATTCATCTGCCGAAACATAGAGTTTTGGAAGTACAATTTGTGCGGTGTTGGCAACGGGGTCTACCGTTGCGGCAAACACGTCCTCACTGCCTTCCTTTTTAAACTCCGCACCGGAAACCGAGAGGTCGAACCTATCGGCGTCCTCTTTGCTTTGAAAGAGCGCAATGTACTTTAAGAGTACACCGCAGTTTACCGCCGTGCCGTCCGCCGTCTGCGCCGGGCAGAATGTGATGCTTGACGCACCGTCCGGGGCACTCTCTAACGGGAGAACGGTGGAGATAACCTTTGTTCCCCTGGCGTTGGTGGTGTAGCTTGATGATTTGTATTCGCTGCCCGAAGCATCGGTGAGACTTGCGCCGTTTGATGCTATGGTTGCAACGGTATTCTCTGCGCCGTCTGCAAGCCGTATGAACGACTTCATCTCGGCACTGCCGGAATTGCGGCAGGTTGAATACGAGTAGGCAACCTTGGCGTACGTATATCCTGACAGACCGCCGTCAACATTAAATGTAACGTACGGCTTATCCGCTCCCTGAGCCGAGGCGTCAAACACGGCAAATACGCCGAAGCCGCCGAGCGCCTTGCTGCGCACGGAAAGCGACGCACCGTCGGAAAAGGCGGCGTTATCTATGTATGTACGGCAGGTTTCCTCGTTGGTAAAGTCGAGCCACAGAGCCGTTTGAGGCTGCTGTGTTTCGGCATCATCAGCCAAAGCGGGGACAGCGCTTGAAAATGCAAGCAGTGCCGCCGACAGAATTGCCGTAAGTTTTTTTAATTTCAGCATTGTTTTCTCTCCTTTTTATTAACCTTTAACAGCCCCTGCAACCATACCTTCGGTTATGTATTTGTTGCCGAAGAAGTAAACCACAAGCACCGGCATAAGAGCAATAACCGTTGCGGCGAACATCAGGTTCCACGACGATGCCGCCTCGCCGGAATTTTTAAGAGCCATAATTCCGACAATGAGGGTTTGCTGTTCGGGTCTGGACATTGTGAAAAGCGCCGGCATAAGGTAGCTGTTCCACGAGCCGTTAAACGAAAGCATTGCAAGAGTTGCCAAAACGGGCTTTAAGTTTGGGAAAATTATCTTAAAAAATATCTGTGTAAAGTTACAGCCGTCTATCTTTGCCGCCTCGTCAAGCTCGGTCGGCAGTGCGTTTATAAATCCTCTGACGATATACATACTCACAACCGGTATACCGAAACACTGCATAACGAGCAATCCCCAGAGCGATGTGCTCAGATTGAACTTTGAGAGTATGGAAAACGTGGGATAAATGGTAATCGAGCCGAGCGAGATAAACATAAGCGATGAGAACACCGCAAATATTAGCTTTTTGCCTCTGAAAACCCCACGTGCAAAAACGTAACCGCACAAAGCCGAGAGAAACAGGTCGAGTATAACCGAGATTACGGAGTACCAGGTACTGTTAAATACCATATGACCCACACGGAAGTTCTCCGAGTTCCACGCTTCTATGTAGTTATCGAATGTGGGCGACGCCGAAAAGAGTTTTTCCGGCGTCGTCATAATTTCCGAGTTGGTTTTAAATGACGAAGTTATAAGGCTGAGTATGGGGAACACAACCACTACAAGGAGCGCAGTCAGCACTGTGTAGATTAATATTTTTGTAAATAGTGACTTTTTTGTGTGCATAAACTTACCTCCTTAATAAACTTTTTGCATCTTAGCGCTGAGCTTGGTGTATACTATGGCAACACAGCCGTAGATAACCGAGCTTACAATGGAGAGCGCACAGCCGTAGCCTACGTTTACCCTGCCGCTTGCAAAGCCGGGGACAAACGTTGAAATGAGGTACGACGCCGCAGTATGAGTCATACCGCCGGGAGCGCCGTTGGTCATAATTACAACGTATTCGCCCGTCTGAATGGTACCGTTTATGGCAAGCAGAAGTATGGTCTGGAAAACCGGGGCAATCATAGGAATGGTGATGCTCATAAACTGTCTGAACCTGCTTGCGCCGTCTATGGTTGCCGCCTCGTAGAGGTCATCGGGCACGTTGGTGAGAGCCGCAGTAAAGTAGATGACGTTGGTTCCGAAGTTTGCCCACATAGAGCCGAGTATGAGAACCGCCATAGCGCCTTTTTTGCTCGAAAACCAGTCTATCGGCTGTTTTATAAATCCGAATTTTTGTAAGTTGTAGTTAATAAATCCGAAGTAGTCAAACATATTTGCAAAAATCACGGCAACAATGGTTGTTGATATTATGGTCGGCATAAAGTACATACTGCGGTAAAAACCGGAGCCTTTGAGCTTTTGCTTTAACATAACCGCCAGAACAAGCGCAACGCAAATCTCTATGGGTACTTTAATGAGTGTAAATTCAAGTGTGACCTTCCAGGCACGCCAATAGGTCATATCGGCAAACGCCGTCACAAAGTTTTTAAGTCCCACAAATCTTTCTTTTCCGGGAATAAGCTCATCGAAGTACAGCGATTTTAACGCCGCCCAGAAAATGGGGTAAATTTTAAATACAAAAAAGCCTATAAGCGGAAGTGCAAGCAAAGCATAACACTGTAATTCCGTCGATTGCGCCTCATTCATATGCCTTGTTTTTGTTTTCGTCATTTATAAAACTCCTTTTTACCTGCTTGCGTCCCAATCGGGGAGAATAGAGCCCAATGCCTCGGCATCATAGTCGGGATACATTTCCTGATATTTCTTTATACCTTCGTTTTTGGTGTCTGCCCACTCCTGTGCGTATTTATCTATTGCAGCGTCGCTTAGAGCTTTGGGCCATATTTCGTTAATAAATCTTGAACCGAAGCTGACTGCGCCGGTGGTTTCCGACTTTCTGCCCATAGGTGAGGGTTTGCTTACGTCTGTGAGTTTGCAGAAGGCTGTCCAACACTCGCCGTGCTTTAATGAGGAGTCAACCTTTGTTCCCTCAACCCAGTCCATTTTGAGCGGAATTGTCATACCCTTGCTGTAAGCGGCTTTTAAGAGGTCGTCACCGTAGAGGAAGTTCATTACCGCAACAATCTTGTCCTCGCCGATTTTTTCCACTGACTTCTGATTGATGTAGTAGCCGCCGCTGATGTCCATATGCTGTTTATACATATCGTTTTCGTCCGCAACGGGGAAGGGTGCTACCGCCCAGTTGATTTTTGCCGGGAACTGGTCGGTGAGTACGCCATAGTCATAACTGCCGGCGGTTTTCATTGCTATGCCGCCTTCGGCAAAGCGTGCTCTTGCCGGGTCGTTGTCAAGACCTTCAACACCGGGGTAGTAACTGCCGTCTTTTTTAATGCCGATAAGAGTCTTGGCAACCTCTGCCTCTGCCTTGTAGTCATACTCGCCGGTCTTGGGGTTGTAACCGCTTATGTATCCGCAGGACGGTACTGCCATTTTGGCAACGTCTACGCCATACCACTCGGACCACTTGCCGGGGAAGATGATGCCGTATTCCTTTTTGGACGGGTTGGTGAGCTTCTTTGCGTACTCTCTCAATTCCTTCAAGGTTTTGGGCGGAGTTGCGTTGCCGTCCTTATCCACAAGACCTGCGGCTTTGAACATATCAACGTTATAGACAAGACCGTATGTGGTACTTGAATTCGGTATGGAATATGTTTTGCCGTCTATCTTGACTCTTGAAGGCATCATAAATTCGGCATACTTTTCCGTAATGGGCTTTAAGCCCTCGATGTCGTCAATGGAGGCAAGCCTGCCCTGTGCTGCAAGTTTTTCCGCATCGCAGGAGGTAAAGAGGTCGGGAGCCGTGCCGTTTTCCATTGCCAAGTCTATCTGCTCGGACAGGTCGCCGGATTTAACGGTGTAGTCAATGTTGATGCCGAGCTTTTTACCCTCGCCGTCGTTCCACTTTTTAATCTGTTCGTCCATAAATGCTTTGTCGTGACCGTTACCGGACCAGATTGACACTGTGGTCAGGTTACTGTCTACCGCCGCTTTCTTTCCGCAGCCTGCCGAGGATACGGCAACTGCCGCAACAGCGGCGAACACGATTGCTTTTTTTGCAAAACCTTTCATAATTTTCACCTCATAAAAATATTTTTTGTTTCTGTTTTAATTGTACGGCATAGGTTATACAAAGGCAAGTAAATAATTTGTAAACCGCCGTGGCACGGGCGTTTCAGAGGTTTTCCGCAAACTCCAAAACAAAGCTGCAACTCCACGAAAAATGGTCGCAGCAGAGTCCCTCGCCTGTCAGCGAATTATAGTTTTCGTATATTTTTTCGGGATTTTTGTATACGCTGTCCAAGATGTTTTCTCTTATTGTTTCCGCTGTTTGATTAAATCCGTAGTTTTTAAGCCCCTTTGCGGCAAAGTAGGCAACGTTAAGCCAGCACGGGCCACGCCAGTATCGGGCGGAATAGTTTTTGTCGGTGTACGCCACGGTGGGCATCATCGGCAAAAAGTGCGATTTGGCAATCTCGTTCATCTTTTCGGCACGGTCGGCGCTTGCGGTTTTGGCATACAGCGGCATAAAGCACGCAGGTGTCAGTACTGCGGTGTGGGCGTTTTGCACATAGTCAAAGTCGGCATACGAGGCGAGCTTTTCGCAAAAGAACTTTTCCTCGACGGCTTTTGCAAGGCTTTCCGCCTTTTTGGCATAATCTCCGCTCCTGTCCCCCACCGCCTCGGAGAGTGCCGCCATTGCACGGTATGTCATAACCATAAAGCAATTCAAATCCACGGGCAGAAGGTGTGATATTTTCCCGTCAAAGCGGACGGAGTCGTCCCAGCCGGACTCATAGCGTACTCTCTTTTCGTACTCGTCATCGGTACAGCCGTCGCTCCTGTCGGCATCGTAGCGGAAAAGTCCGCCGATGCGTCTGTTTTCCTCCCAAAAGCGCACGTTTTTTGCCAGGACGGGGTAAACGTCTTTGGCAAAGGCGGTATCGCCCGTCTTTTCGCAGACACGGTTTGCCGCCCATGCCATAACGGGCGGTTTGGAAAATCGGCGTTCAATCTCCCCGTTCTCCCATACGACGTCGGGCAGACTGCCGTCATCGGCGCAGAAGTTTAAAAATCCACGTATCTGCGTTTTGGCAAGCTCCTCGTCAAAGTGCAGTGCGCCGACAGCGTGAAAGGCGCTGTCCCAGTTCCATATTCCGCCCCAGCCTTTGCCGGGCTCTATCATAGGCGTTTCACCCCAGGGGTAGGAGCTGTCTTTACATATATTTTCGGTAAGTATGCGTTTTGCTCTGCCGATAAGTTCGGCGTTTCTTGTATTCATCGGGTATTCTCCTTTAAAATCTTTATAACAAGTCCGGGTTCGGACTTATCCTCTGCGGTGCAGATTTGCTCCACGGAGGAAAACGGTATTGTAACGGCATTTCCGCTAATACATACATTGTCGGTTATGTCATAGGCAAAGTCATCGGACAGGTTCTGCGCATATATGCGTGCGTTTGCCGTACTTTCCAAAGATTTAAGCGTGACGGACTTAAAATACCCAAACAGTCCGACGGTATCGGCGCTTTGCACATCAAGCACGGCATTGCACCGTGGTGTATAATATCTGCGGCCGTTTGTGCGTGCGAGAAAGACGGCGGACACTGCACCGTTGGGATTTTTGGCAGCTATTGAATACGGCACTTCGCCGTTCTCGTCGGGCGCAATCTGCGGCAGTGGCATATTGCGGCTCATTGCCGAGCAGGCGGTCTTGGTGATTATGCCGTCATTTAAACAGTTTTTAATTGCGTCCATACCGAGCCACCAGCTCTCGATTTCGGCATCTGCGTTCTGCAAGCGCCAGGTATCGGTGAGCGTCTTTTCGGACACGGTGACGCTGTCCTTATCGGCGGCAAACGCCGGGGCAATTCTGTGCCAGCGCACGGCACGGAGAACTTCTTCGGTCTTGCGCTTTAAGTCACGGTGACATTCGGGAAAGGACATATCGGCTCTGCCGTCCGGCAGATTTCCGCAGTACGGGTGGCGCATTATGCCCATAGTAAATCCTCCGGCGGCTGCGGCGTATGCCTCGTCCTCGCAGTTTACAAGGCTTTTTGCCTCGCCGGTATAGTGCGCTTTTTCAAGCACGCCGGCAAGTTTTTCCATAGTCATAGGTATGCTCATCACGGCAGGTACGTCGTAGGTTCTGTAAACGTCGGAAAACGAGATAAAATCCGCATTAAAGGCGTTCTCCACGGTGAGCGACGGTGCGACATCGTGGGCAAGGTTTGATAACATTCTGCGAAATTCCTCACTGCCTGCCTTTGCGCCCCAGTCAACCTTCCAATACCTAACGCCTGCGTTCTGCGCCGCTTTCAGTCTTTCGGTCCAGTATGCGATGCACTCATCACCTTCAAGCGGCGAGGGTGACTCCTGTGCGCACACCCAGCCGCCGAGGCCTTTCCAGCCGAGAGAGCGGACACGTTCGCACAGTCTTTTCATAGCAAGCTCCGAGCCGTTATTCTCATAGAACGACGCAAACTTTCGGCGGTCGAGGACAAGACTTCCGTACATCTTTTCGTTGCCGTCCGGCGGAACGTCCCAGCTGTCGTCCATAACGAAAAACAGGTCGCCCCGTGCCTTTTCGTAAAAAGACGTCCAGCCGTACGGGAATTTATCTAAGAACATACTCTCCTCGTTCATTGCCCGTCTTTGACCTTCGGGCTTGCCGTCGCTTGTGGCATAGAGCTGCGTCTGCCAGGTGCAGTAATAGTCCGGCGACGGGTTTTGAATATTTGGTATAAAGTTAAAATTTGTTTTTTGCATAATATCCCTCCGACAAAAATTATACAGTCGGAAACGGGGTGTGTTCAAGTAAATAATTTGTAAACTCGAATTGACCGAAAGGCGCATATATGCTATAATCCCCAAAAAGGACGGTGTGAAAAATGACTGTTATTCCAAGACCTAAAAAGATGATTGAAAAGACGGGGTATACCGACTGCACGGAATTTGAATTTTTCGGCGACAGAGAAGTTTTAAATATTTTCCCTTACAAAAGCACGCCAAATGCGACGGCATTTAACTTTATTAAAGATACAAATTTAGCGTGCGAGGAATACAAAATCGACACAGACGGCGCCGTTACGGTGCGCTATTCCACATTGGAGGGTGCGTACCGTGCACTTGCGACGTTTGAGCAAATCCGTGCGCAGAGTACGGACGGCAAAATTGCAAATATGGCTATACACGACCGCCCAAAGATAAAAAGACGTGCCTTTATGCTGGACATCAGCCGTGGCAGACTGCCTAAAACAAGTACATTAAAAAAACTTATTGACCTTATGGCGATGCTTAGGCAGTGGGGGCTCGAACCCGCATTGCCTGTCGGCTGAATTTTCACAAAGCCTTCCGCCTTGTCGGTCTTGACGGGCGTCAGCCCGCCTGCACCCTTACGCACCGAAATTCTTTGCAAAAATTCAGCCGAACAGGTGCTCGCAGTTTCACATAAGCAATTTTTTCTGTAACAAAGTAAATTACGCAGGGAATACTGTCGTATTTTCAAGGGATTTACTGCCGTTACAGGGAAAATTGCTTATGTGAAACCAATGTGGGTTCGGGTCCCCACTGCCTAAATACAACGAGCTCCAACTGTACGTTGACGCACCCGTCTACGCCTATCCCAACCTTTGCGGATATACAAATAAAGCGTCGCTCACACCCGATGACATAAAAGAGATACAAGACTACTGCAAAAAGCGTTTTATACGCCTTGTACCCAACCAAAACAGCTTCGGTCATATGGGAGCGTGGCTCAAAAAAGACTCATTTTCGCACCTTGCGATACACGGAGGTGACGGCAAACCTACAAACACGCTGAACCCGTTAAATGACGGGTGCTGTGAATTTTTAAGAAAGCTGTACGGCGGATATGCCGACATCTTTGACGCCGACACAATGCACATAGGAATGGACGAACCGTTTGACCTGGGGACGGGCGAAACTGAGGAAATATGCAAAGAAAAGGGCGTCGGCACGGTCTACACGGACTACCTCAACAAAGTATGCCGTATTGCAAAGGACGAATACGGCAAAGTGCCGATGTTTTGGAGCGACATTGTTTTTAAACACGAGGAGAATTTAAAAGACATTCCACGCTATGCCGTGGTTATGGAATGGGGATACGAAAACGAGCATCGGTTTGACAAAAATGCGCAAAAACTGCACAGCCTCGGACTTGATTTTTATCTGTGTCCCGGCACGTCTTGCCACAACAGCTTTACGGGGCGGTCGGACAATATGATATTTAACATTTCCGCCGCAGTAAAGGCGGCGCAGAGCTTTGGCGCACGTGGGGTTATGCTGACGGAGTGGGGCGACTTCGGACACCCGCAGTTCCCCGTGTTTACGGCATTTCCGCTCGCATTTGCCGCCGCACTTTCGTGGAGCGGATTAAGCGGTGACGAGGACACGGCGTACGGCGAGCGCAGAGAAGTAATTGAAAATTGCAAGAGCTTTCTTGACCGATTTGTTTTTATCTCAAAGGGTGAATTTTCCTTTGCGGATGCTCTGTTTAAAGCCGGGAACTACTATCTGCTCGAAAATTCTCTGCACACAAACAAAACCCTCCTCTACGGCAGAACCGTAAAGAAGGATTTTGCGCTGACCGCATCGGAGCGGTCGTCATTTGAAAGTGTATACGAATACATAAAAAAAGTAAAAAGCGAACTTATCCTGTCCGATGCCGATACAAAGTGCACCGAACAGGCGCTTGTCAACATTGATATGGTTGTGTTATTTTGCGAATATCTCCTAAAAGGCGCATCGCCAAAGCTCGGTGCGGCTTTTAAGGACTTAAAAGAGCGGTTTGTAACCCTGTGGTGCGGTGACAACTTTGATGACGGACACGAAATTTTCTGCGCTATGATAGACGACTACATAAACTTTAACCGAGAATAGGCAATGCGGGTTTGAGTCCCCACTGCCCAAGAGTCCTTAAAACCGCAAGGCTCTCACGCAGATAACACGGAATTAAGTTGTACCACTGGATTTTTGCGTGAATGTGACCCACATTTCCCAGTCCCTCGTTTTTGGCGAGGATTACACTGCGCAGGATATGAAAGTTATTTGTGACAATCACTGTTTTGTACGGCTCTTTAAACCGCTTGTCGAGGATAGCCTTTGAATAGCGCATATTCTCGGCAGTTGAGGTTGCCCTCTCCTCTTTTATGATTTTATCCGCACCTATGCCCTTTGAAATCAGGTACTTCTCCATTGCCTCCGCCTCGGTGACGGTTTCCTGGAAGCCTTTGCCGCCGCTAACAACAATTAAGGCGTCCGGATTTTTCTTTTCGTACTCTATTGCCTTATCAAGCCTGTATTTAAGCGGCAATGTGACCTTGTCGCCCCGTACGCCTGCTCCGAGGACAATTACGGCGTCCTCGGAAAAATCGGTACTGTCAAAAGCTCCGCTGATGCCGATGGTGCCGACAAGCAAAACCTCGGCACAGAGCAAAACCCAAAACACCGTTTTGAGCACCTTATTAAACCGCTTGTAAAACAGACCCACAAGCACAAAGACAACGCCCAGCACTATGGTTGCAAGCGTGCCGATGTTAAAATTGGCAAATATTAAAAGTAAAATACCGATTAGCGTAACCGCCGCTCCGAAAAGCGAAAATACAATCATCTTTTATCTCTCCAAGTTTTTAACCGCCGTGGCAAAGTTGATGTGCTCAAATGCCGAGAGAGTGCTGTTTTCAAAAAAACGGCTCTGTATCTGAGCGTCGTTTAAAAATTCGTAAATCAGAAAACCGCAGTCCTCCAACATTTTTTCCAGCTCGCCGTAGCCGAAGCAGGACTTCATTTCCTCTCCGCTCTGCTTTGCCATTTCCACCATATTCTTAACTCTTTCAACCCCGGACGAAAACATATGGCTGTCGCCGAAGTCAAACACAACGCTGCTGCCCTCTGCGGCAAATGAGGATATTTCCTTAAACAGGTTTGCTATCTCATCTTTTGTCATATAATACAAAAGTCCGAGGCACGAAAAAAGCGTCTTTTTGCGCTTGTCAAATCCGTTTTTGACAAGCAGATTTTCAATTCCGCACGACACGTCGCCGTCTATAAAAACGGTATTTTCCGCTTTAAGTCCGGCACGCTCCATACGGCTGAGCTTATCGGCAACGGTTTTGCCCGTGTCGATTTCAAACACACGCACGCCGCCGTCTGCACGCAAGCAATACGTATCAAGTCCGCTGCCGAGGATTACATACTGCTCTGTGCCCGTCATTACCGCAGTTTTAAGGCTGTCCTCGCAATACGCCGCCCTCGCAAGAACTGTGGGGGCAAGGTTGGTATTTACGTAGCTTTCTATGTCCTTGCCGCTGTTTGCAATATACCCCGTTATGGCAGAGTATTCATCGGCGGAAAAAAGCCTTCCGGCATACTCGTCTTTAAAAACGCAGTTTTCGGCATTTTCGGCGTGATACGCTCTGGCAAATGCCGACATAAGCGACGTAAGGCTTGCGCCTTTTGAACGCTTTGTTTTTTTGCCTTCAAATCGGTGCACAAAGAGTCCGTGCTCCGTACAGTAATAATACAGCACGCCGCCGTGAGTTTTGGCAAACCGCACAGCACTGTCCTGCTCCGGATAAAGGCGGACGGTGAGCACCCTGTCGTAGCTTACATAGGCGGCAAATGACAGGTAATGCTCCTTTGTCATCTCGTGATTAAAGGTTATGTTAATCTCTCTGCCGTCGTCATCTGCGGTGACGGTGTGCTCTGCGTCCGCCTCTTTTGCATCAAGGGGAGCAAGCTTTTTGCCGCAGCAGAAAACCTCGCCGTCGCCGAGCGACTGCATAAAGCCGCCGCAGTGGGGGCAGACGTAAAACTTAATCTTTTTAACATTGCCCACCTGCTCGCCTCTTTGGTCAAGCGTGCCGGAAAGGAGCGTTCTCTCGCTCACGCCGTAAATATCCGCTATCTCGGAAACGACGGAAACATCGGGAAAGCCGTTGCCCGTCTCCCACTTAGAAATTGTTTTGGGAACAACGCCAAGCATCTTAGCAACCTGTTTTTGCGTAAGTCCCCTCTCTGTGCGCAGTTTGCGCAGCATTTTGCCGTTTTTGTTCATATCCACGGTCATTCACCTCCGCAAACTATTGTACTGCGGATTTAAATAACATACAATCCACGCTCCGTACACTTCTATTCAAGTTCAAACGCACCGGTATAGAGCTGATAATACTGCCCCTTCTGTTCGAGGAGTTCCTCGTGACTGCCACGCTCGGCAATTTTGCCGTGGTCAAGGACTATGATAACGTCGGAGTTCTTAACGGTGGACAGTCTGTGGGCTATTACAAACACCGTTCTGCCCTTCATAAGTGCGTCCATACCCTTTTGGACTATTGCCTCGGTTCTGGTATCAATGGACGAGGTTGCCTCGTCAAGTATCATAACCGGAGGGTCGGCAACGGCAACTCTCGCAATGGAGAGCAGCTGGCGCTGACCCTGGGAAAGGCTTGCGCCGTTCTCGGTGAGGAACGTGTCGTAGCCGTCGGGAAGTCTTGTGATAAAGTCGTCCGCACCGGCGAGCTTTGCGGCGGCTATGCACTCATCGTCCGTGGCGTCGAGCCTGCCGTAGCGAATGTTATCCATAACCGTTCCGGTAAAGAGGTTTGTGTCCTGCAAAACCATACCGAGAGAACGCCTTAAATCGCTCTTTTTAATCTTATTTATATTTATGCCGTCATAGCGGATTTTGCCGTCGGCAATGTCATAAAAGCGGTTTATGAGGTTGGTAATGGTTGTTTTGCCCGCACCCGTTGCGCCGACAAAGGCAACCTTTTGCCCCGGCTTTGCATAAATGGTAACGCCGCTTAAAACACGCTTGCCGGGGACGTACTCAAAGTCTACGTCAAACAGGCGCACATCACCCGCCAGCTTGGTGTAGGAAACCGTGCCGTCCGCACTGTGGGGGTGCTTCCACGCCCACATACCGGTACGCTCGCTGCACTCGGTTATTTTGCCGTTTTCCTCTTTGGCATTTACAAGCGTTACATAGCCGTCGTCCGTCTCGGCAGGTTCATCCAGCAGGTCAAATATTCTCTGCGTGCCGGCAAGTCCCATAATAACGGAATTGAGCTGGTTTGAAACCTGGTTGATATTACCGGCAAACTGCTTTGTCATATTAAGGAACGGCACAACTATGCTTATGGAAAGTCCAAGACCCGATATGCTCACGTTGGGAACCTTTAAATACAAAAGCATTCCGCCGCACAGCGCAACCGCAACATAGAGGAGATTGCCTATGTTATTGAGCATAGGGGCTAAGATATTGGCATATTTATTAGCCTTTTCGGACTGGGTGAAAAGCTCGTTGTTAAAGCGGTCAAAGTCCGCCTCGCTCTCCTCCTCGTGGCAGAAAACCTTAATAACCTTCTGACCGTTCATCATTTCCTCTATAAAGCCTTCGGTCTTGCCTATTGCGCTCTGCTGGCGCATAAAGTACTTTGCCGAGCCGCCGCCGATTTTTTTGACAACGCTTGCCATTATCGCCACGCCGAGCACTACGACAACCGTAAGCCACAGGCAGTAATAGAGCATTATAAAAAATACGGTGGTAACCATAACGGCAGACATAAGCATCTGAGGAAAGCTCTGGGAAATCATCTGGCGGAGGGTGTCTATATCGTTGGTGTAACGGCTCATTATATCGCCGTGATGATTTGCGTCAAAATATTTTACGGGCAGAACCTGCATTTTGTCAAACATTTTAACACGCATTTTTTTGAGCGTTCCCTGTGTGATTATCGCCATAAACTGGTTAAAGAGAAAACCGGCAATAAGCGAGAGCACATAAAGGCAGATAAGAGTGGTGACTGCCGATGTGACCTCAGGTTTTGCCGCCGCCCAGTTGCCCGACGGGCCGTAGGTTTCCACAATGGCGATGACCTTTTGCATAAACACCGAGGGAACGGAGCTTACAACTGCGCTCAAAAGCACGCAGACAAGCGTTACGGGGAGCAAGACGGGATAGAACTCAAACATTGTTTTAATAAGTCTTGATGCGGTGCCCTTTTTATTATTCTTCATCGCTGTCACCTGCCTTATTCTGTGATGTATATATCTCTCTGTAAACAGCATTGTTTTTCAAGAGCTCGCTGTGAGTGCCGACTGCGTCAATTCTGCCGCCGTTCATAACGACGATTTTGTCGGCGTCCTCAACGGACGAGGTACGCTGTGCAATTATTATCTTTGTGGTTTCGGGGATAAACTCACGCATTGCTTTGCGGATTTTGGCGTCCGTCTTGGTATCGACTGCGCTTGTGGAGTCGTCAAGGATAAGTATTTTCGGCTTTTTAAGCAGTGCTCTTGCAATGCAGAGGCGCTGTTTCTGTCCGCCGGAGACGTTTGCTCCGCCCTGCTCTATGAAGGTATCGTAGCCGTCGGGGAAGGTGTCTATAAACTCATCGGCGCACGCAAGACGGCAAGCCTCTTTAATCTCGTCATCTGTTGCGTTTTTATTGCCCCAGCGCAGATTTTCCTTAATTGTTCCGGAAAACAGAATATTCTTTTGCAAAACCACGGCAACGTTATTTCTTAAAGTTTCTATGTCATAATCCTTAACATCGAGTCCGCCGACACGCACAACGCCCTCGGTTGCATCGTAGAGGCGGGATATAAGCTGAATAAGCGTGGACTTTGACGAGCCTGTACCGCCGATTATGCCGACGGTTTCACCGGACTTTATTTTCAGATTAATGTCGGACAGCGCATATTTCTTAGCCTTTTGAGAGTATTTAAAGCTGACATTATCAAACTCTATCAGCCCGTCCTTAACGCTTGTTACGGGATTTTCGGGATTTGTAAGCTTGCTTTTTTCATTGAGCACTTCGCAAATTCTCATACCGGACTCCCAAGCCATAGTAATCATAACGCAGACCATTGAGAGCATCATAAGGGAATTGAGCATCATAAAGCTATAAGTAAGAAGCGCCGACATCTGCCCGACGTCAAGCGCCGCACCGCTTGTGGAAATTACGGTGTACGAGCCGAAGCTAAGCACAAAAACCATTACGGCATACAGGCAAAACTGCATAAGCGGATTGTTGATTGCGATAATTCGCTCGGCAACGGTAAAGTCGTTACAGACGTCCTGTGCCGCATCGGAAAACTTCTTTTGCTCATAATCCTCACGGACAAAGGATTTTACCACCCTCATACCCTTGATGTTTTCCTGGATTGAGCTGTTTAACTTATCGTACTTTTTAAATACTCTGCGAAACATCGGCACAACTTTGAGCGCAACGGCGGCAAGCCCTGCGCCGAGTATCGGCAGAACAAACAGGAATATCCACGCCATTTTTCCGCCCATTTTAAACGCCATAACAAAGGCAAAAACGAGCATAAGCGGAGAGCGGATTGCTATTCTTATTATCATCATATACGCAAGCTGAACGTTGGTTATGTCCGTAGTCATTCTCGTCACAAGCGACGAGGTGGTAAACTTATCTATGTTTTCAAAGGAATACATCTGCACGCTGTGAAACATATCCTTTCTCAAATTCTTTGCAAGTCCGCACGATGCGGTTGCGCAGGTAAAACCGGCAAGCGTGCCGAATGCAAGCGAAAGCAATGCCATAACGGTAAGTTTTGCGCCGTATACGCCTATTGTTCCCATACTGCAGCCTGCTTTGATTTCGTTCACCAAATCCGCAATAACAAAGGGTATAATGCACTCCATAACAACTTCCAGGGATACCAAAATCGGAGTGAGAACCGATGGGCGTTTGTACTGACGGATACTTTTTGCAAGTGTTTTTATCATCTGACCAGTCCTTTCCATATGTTGTAACTTATATTGTATCACAATTTCAGTAAGAAATAAACAGTAATTTTGCCGAAAAATTCCGCTTTTCCGCACATAAAAACGGAGCAAAGTTTACTTTGCTCCGTTGTGGTGACCCCTACGGGAATCGAACCCATGATTGCGCCTTGAGAGGGCGCCGTCTTAACCGCTTGACCAAGGGGCCGTTCTTTGCGGTACCTGCATATAATATCACATATTTAACCAAAATGCAAGTGTTTTTTTGAAATTTTTAAAAATTTTTTATTCGGTAATAAAAATTAACCTTGTTGACGGCGCACATTAAATGTGGTAAAATAATAACATCGTAAAAAACGGCGGTGGAAAAATGACAAAGAAAATTAAAATAGGAAACAAATATATAGGCGGCGGCAGCAACGTACTCATACAATCTATGTGCAACACCAAAACGGCGGACGCAGACTCCACAGCAGCGCAGATTTTAAAACTCGAAAACGCCGGGTGCGACATTATCCGTGTGGCGGTGCCGAACGAGGAAAGTGCGGTATCCATCGGTGAGATAAAGAAAAAAATCAACATTCCGCTTGTTGCGGACATTCACTTTGACTACCGCCTTGCGGTAAAGAGCATGGAGCACGGGGCGGACAAGGTGAGAATTAACCCCGGAAACATCGGCTCGGAGGAGGGCGTGCGCATTGTTGCGCAAAACGCCAAAAAGTTTGGCGTGCCCATAAGGATAGGCGTAAACAGCGGCTCGGTGGAAAAAGACCTGTTAAAAAAATACGGCTCGCCGACGCCGGAGGCAATGGCGGAGAGCGCAAAGCGGCACATTGATATGCTGCTTAAATACGATTTTGACGACATTGTGGTGTCGCTCAAAGCGTCGGACGTCAACAAGACAATCGACGCATACCGTCTGATGAGTCAAATGTACGACTTCCCCCTGCACCTCGGAGTTACCGAGGCAGGCACGTTTTTGGGCGGAACGGTTAAGTCGGCAATAGGAATAGGCTCGCTCTTAAAGGACGGAATAGGCGACACAATCCGTGTATCGCTCACGGACGACCCGATTAAGGAAGTCGTTGTGGCAAAGGAAATTTTAAAGGCGCTCGGTATGAGGGACAACCTGCCGACCTTTATCTCCTGCCCCACGTGCGGAAGGACAAACATAGGACTTATAGACCTTGCCCGGAGAGTGGAGAACTATCTGCAAAGCGTGAATATGGGCATAACCGTGGCTGTGATGGGCTGTGCGGTAAACGGCCCCGGCGAGGCAAGAGAGGCGGACATCGGCATTGCCGGCGGAAACGGCGAAGGTCTGATATTCAAAAAAGGCGAAATACTGAGAAAGGTCCCGGAGGACAGGCTCTTTGACGAGCTTGTGTGCGAGATAGAAAAAATGAAGGAGCAATAAATGTCACCTACAAGCTACAAACTTGACAATTTAATAAAAGAAATACCCGTGCCGGACGAGCTTGCCGACTGCGTGATATACAGCACAAACGCCGTCTCGGCGGAGAGGAAAATGGAAATCACCGTAGTGAGCGAAAACCTCGTGAGCTATGACGTGATAGAAAAATACAAAAAAGAAGTGCGCCAAAAATACAGTCTCAGCGAATTTATTCTCAGAATAAAGTACGAAAATCTGGGGATTGACGACATCGACATAAACGCATACTACAAAAATCTGGTTTTCTATGTAAATGAGATAATAAGCGGTGTGCGCCACCTCTTTACGGGGAGCAGTGCGCAGTACCGGGACGGCGTTCTTACCGTTCACTGCCTGTACGGAACGGATATGCTCGGCGAGTTAAAATGTGCTCAGACTATGGAAAAACTCATTAAGAGTCAGCTTAAAGCAGATGTTGAGGTAGTCTTTGAGGACGACAGCAACATTGAGGAGATGGAGCGCAAAAAGGCTGAGGAGTTAAAGCATATGGCACCGCCCCCGCCGCAACCTACGCAGACGGCGTATGTGCCCGTACCCGAACCGGAGGAGGAAGAGGAGAGCGAGGCGCTTATGGGAAAAGACATAAGCGCAGAAACTCCCATAGAAATATCCGACATAGGCGAGGACGGCGGCAGAGTGGTAACGGAGGGCGAGATACTCTCAACCGACTCACGTGAGCTTAAAAGCGGAAAAACTCTGCTCTCATTCTTTATTGCCGACAACAAGAGCGCATACTCGTGCAAGGCATTTTTGCCGCAGAACAAGGCGAAAAAGATATTGGGCAATATAAAAAAGAAAATGTACGTAAAAGTGCGTGGCAAAGTGCAGTATGACAACTACGCCAAGGAAAACGTAATGATTGTAAACGACGTTGTAAAGGCTCACAAAAAGATGCGAATGGACACCGCCGACGACAAGCGGATAGAGCTGCATATGCACACCAAGATGAGCACGATGGACGCAATGACAGACGTGGAAACGCTCGTTGAAACCGCTATTGCCTGGGGTCACAAGGCAATAGCCGTGACCGACCACGGAAACGTGCAGGCGTTCCCCAACGCAATGCACGCCGCAAAGGACAAGATTAAGGTTCTCTACGGTGTGGAGTGCTATTTGGTAAATGACAGCACGCAGATTGTATCCAAGCCGACGGACCGCAGTCTTGACACGGAATTTGTGGTGTTTGACCTGGAAACAACGGGTCTGCACGCAAGCAAGGACGCAATAATCGAGATTGGCGCAGTAAAGATTAAGGGCAGGGAGATTGTAGACAGGTTCGGCACGTTTGTTGACCCGGAAAGACCGATACCGCCTAACATTACGGAGATAACCTCAATTACGGACGAGATGGTGGCGGGTGCGCCCAAAATTGACTCTGCGCTCAAAGACTTTTACGACTTTGCCGGGGACGCTGTGCTTGTGGCGCACAATGCGGCGTTTGACACGGGATTTTTAAAGCAATGGTCGCAAAACTGCGGTATGGAGTATAACTTTGTGCACTTGGACACGCTGGAACTTGCACGGTGCACGGTGGAGGGCGTTAAAAACTACAAGCTCGACACACTCACAAAGCACTTTAAGGTTAAACTTTTAAATCACCACCGTGCCGTGGACGATGCGGCGGCAACGGGCGAGGTGTTTTTGGAACTGCTCGCACTGCTTGACGAACACGGCATTGACAACTTAAAAGACGTAAACACCTCGCTTGCGGGCAAGGTGGACATAAAATCTCTCAGAATGTACCACTGCATACTGCTTGTGCAGTCGCAAAAGGGAATGAGAAATCTATACAACCTCATATCCAAATCGCACCTCGACTATTTTTACAAAAAGCCGAGAATGCCAAAGAGCCTTATCCAGCAGTACAGAGAGGGAATTATTGTAGGCTCGGCGTGCGAGGCGGGCGAGCTTTACCGTGCGATACTGGAAAACCCGTACAACCTCGACTACGACAAGCTCAACAACATAATTAACTTTTATGACTACCTCGAAATTCAGCCACTCGGCAACAACGCATTTTTGACGAGAAACGGCTCTGTTTCGAGCGCAGAGGACTTAAAGTATATAAACAAGACAATTATCGAACTCGGCAGACGAAACAACAAGCTGACCGTTGCGACGTGCGACGTTCACTTTTTAAACCCGGAGGACGAGATTTACAGGCGCATACTTATGGCAGGTCAGGGGTATGACGATGCGGATATGCAGCCGCCGCTGTATTTGAGAACAACGCAGGAAATGCTGGCGGAATTTGACTACCTGGGCGATAAACTCGCAAGGGAAGTCGTAATTGAAAACCCCAACAAAATTGCCGATATGATAGATGACGGCATTGTGCCCGTACCGCCGGACAAAGCACCGCCGGAAATTCCCAACTCCGACGAAATATTAAGGAGCAGTACATACGAAAAGGCAAAGCGCATTTACGGCGAGGATTTGCCGAAAATCGTAAAGGACAGAATTGACGTTGAACTTAACTCCATAATCAGCAACGGCTACTCCGTGCTCTATGTTATTGCGCAAAAGCTCGTGCGCAAGTCGAACAGCGACGGATACCTGGTAGGTTCGAGAGGTTCTGTCGGCTCGTCGCTTGTGGCATTTATGAGTGACATAACAGAGGTTAACTCGCTGTGTCCGCACTACGTATGCCCAAACTGCAAGCACAGCGAATTTATAACCGACGGCTCGCAGGCGAGCGGCTGCGATATGGACGACAAGGACTGCCCGGAGTGCGGTACAAAGATGATTAAAGACGGCTACGACATTCCGTTTGAAACCTTCCTCGGTTTCAGCGGTGACAAAGAGCCGGATATTGACCTTAACTTCTCCGGCGACTATCAGCCGAGGGCGCACAAGTACATTGAGGAACTCTTCGGCAAAACGCACGTTTTCAGAGCCGGCACAATAGGCACGGTTGCGGAGAAAACGGCATACGGATATGTAAAGAAATACTACGAGGAAAAGGGTCAGTACGTTACCAATGCACAGATTGAGCGCCTTGTTAAAGGCTGTACGGGCGTTAAGCGCACCACGGGTCAGCACCCCGGCGGAATTATAGTTGTGCCAAAGTCCAGAGACGTGCACGAGTTCTCCCCCATTCAGCACCCGGCGGACGACAAGGAGAGCGGAATTATAACACTGCACTTTGACTACCACTCCATAGACTCAAACCTGTTGAAACTCGACATACTCGGCCACGATGACCCGACGGTAATCAGAATGCTGCAAGACCTGACCGGCATTGACCCACGCACGGTGCCGATGGGCGACAAGGAAACTATGAGCCTGTTTTTAAACACCGACGCACTCGGCGTTACACCGGAGCAGATAAACAGCCCTGTGGGAACATACGCCGTGCCGGAGTTCGGTACAAACTTTGTACGCCAGATGCTCGTTGACACCAAACCGACAACCTTTGCCGAGCTTGTGAGAATATCCGGTCTGTCGCACGGAACGGACGTGTGGACTGGCAATGCCCAGGAGCTTGTGCGACAGGGCATATGCACTCTTAAAGACGCAATATGTACCCGTGACGACATTATGGTTTACTTAATTCATCACGGAGTCGAAAACGCAAAGGCGTTCAAGATAATGGAGAGCGTCCGCAAAGGTAAGGGTCTGACCGAGGAATTTGAGGCGACAATGCGTGAGCACGATGTGCCGGACTGGTACATTAAGTCGTGCAAAAAGATAAAATATATGTTCCCCAAAGCGCACGCAGTTGCATATGTGACAAGTGCATACCGCATAGCGTACTTTAAGGTGCACTATCCAAAGGAGTTCTACTGTTCGTACTTTACGGTGCGTGCCGACGAATTTGACTCGGAGCTTATGGCATCGGGCGAGGAGAAGGCAAGGGAAAGCATAAGAATGTTGGAGGCAAAAAAGGCGGCTAAGGAAACCACCGCCAAAGAGGAAAACGTAATTACCATTTTAGAGGTTGTAATTGAGATGTATTCAAGGGGAATCACGTTTGACACGATTGACCTGTATAAGTCGGACTCGACCAAGTTTATTCCGACCGAAACCGGCATACTGCCGCCGCTTAACGCTATGCCCGGAGTGGGAACAAATGCCGCAAAGAGCATTGTGGACGCACGTGACGGAGACAAGTTTGACTCTGTTGAGGACTTGCAGCAGCGTTCCAAGGTAAACAAAACGGTGCTCGAAGTTATGCGCAATTCCGGAATATTAAACGGTCTGCCGGAGAGCAGCCAGATGACATTTTTCTAAAAACCGAGGGGATTTTTGTGAGCAAAGAGGGAAGAAGGATTAAAACACTGCCGCCTATGAATGTGATGACGGCGTACATAATGCCCGACCGCAACGGGGCGTCCAACCTGTTCTCGTGCGAGATTGACATTACGGAAACGGAAAAGTTCATAAGCCAAAAGCGCAAAGAAGGGCTTAAAGGTTTGGGACTTATGCACATTGTAATGGCGTCATATGTGCGAACCATTGCAAAGTACCCCGGCATCAACCGCTTTATACGAGGACAGAGGATTTATGCAAGGAAAAACATCGAAATCTGCCTTACCATAAAAAAGGAAATGAGCCTTGATGCGCAGGAAACGGTTGTTAAAATCTGCCCCGACGCAAGCGACAGCCTTGCAGACATTTACAGTCAGGTGAGCAAGGTTGTGGACGAAAACCGCTGTATAGGCGACGGCAACGCTATGGACACCATTGCAAGGGTACTGGTGTGCATACCGAACGTGTTCTTAAAGTTCACCGTATGGGCGCTTAAAACCGTTGACTACTTCGGACTTTTGCCACGCTTTCTCACCAAGGCAAGCCCATTCCACGCATCAATGTTCATAACAAATATGGGTTCGCTCGGAATACCCCCCATTTTCCACCACCTCTACGACTTCGGCAATGTGCCGGTTTTTATATCGCTCGGTACAAAGCGCACGGCATACGTCACGGACAAGGACGGCAATGTGCACAAACACAAATACGTAGGAATAAACGTTGTGTGCGACGAGAGAATTTGCGACGGGCACTACTATTCAAAGGCGTTTAAGTCGCTTAAAAGCCTTATGGAAAACAGCGAAAGCCTGGAACAGAGGGCAGAGTTTGTAAAAGAGGATATAAAGTAAAAAACGCCTCACCGCTATTTGCGGTGGGGCATAATTTTTATTTGTATACAAATTTTTTGTTTTCGAGCGATATTTTCCTGTCGCATATCTCAAACGCACCGGGTCGGTGGGTAATTATAAAACAGGTTTTGTCCTTCATTGCCTTTATATTTTTTAAGATTTCAAGTTCGGTCGCCTCGTCAAGGGCGCTGGTCGCCTCATCAAGGAGAATAATCGGTGCTCCGTGGTAAAACGCCCTGGCTATGGCAATGCGCTGAACCTGACCTTCGCTGAGTCCCATTCCGCCCTCGCCGAGAACGGTGTCCAATCCGTCCGGCAATTCGGAGATATAGTCCCATATGCACGCATTCTTTGCGGCGCAAACAACTCTTTCCCCGTCGCCGCCGGCATCGAGGAAGGCAATGTTCTCACGGATTGTGCCGGAGATTATCATATTGCCCTGCGGAACGTAGGAAAACATCTTTCTGAGCTGTGCGCAGGCAGGGGCGCTCCCGTCCGAAAAGTTGATTGCAATGCGTCCGTCCGACGGTTTGAGTATGCCCAAAAGGAGTTTGAAAAACGTGCTCTTTCCCTTGCCGGACATACCGTAGAGAACGGCAATCTCTCCCCTCTTAACTTCAAGACTCGCACCGCACAGCACTTCCTCATCATCATAGGAAAACGAAACGTCCTCGGTGGTTACGGACACAAAATCACCCTTTGGAATATCCTCTGCGGCAGAAAAATCTCCGTCCAGCTGTTCTATCTCCATAATGCGCTCCGCCGAGGCGGCGGTTGCGTAAAACTTGGGAATAATACCGGCGATGTCACGGAACGGCGACTGAACCGAACCGACAAGCTGAACTATTGCGGTGAGCTGACCGACTGTCATAATGCCGATTTTAATTTTATAAGCACACCACGCAACGGCAAAGTAATATGCCGCAGTCATTGCTATGTAATACATAATGTTGACCGCCACGTTTATGAGCGCTCTTTTCATATTAAGGCGGTAGTTGATGTCTTGCAGATTTTTGGCAAGCGCCGACGCCTTTCTCTCTCCGCAGAACGCCTTAATGGCTATGATGCTCTGTATGCACTCCTGCATAAAGGAGCGTGTTTTGCCGTCGCTTAACTGGCACTTTTTGTAAAGACCTTTCATTCGTCTGCCGTAAACCGTGGCGCTGAGCATAACAAACGGGCCGAGAGCCAGGCAGATGAGCGAGAGCGAGGCGTCCAGCCTAAACATTGCGGCAAAGCTGAAAACCACGGTAAACACAAGGGTTACGGTACTCGGAATAACGTCTAACATATTTGAATTTATAACGTTAATATCGCTTGTAAGACGGTTCATAATCTCGCCGGAGTGCATCTTGCCGATGCTTGCGGCGTCACGGGTGAGAACCGCATCAAACAGCTTTCTCTGCAAGCTGTTTTTATATAGAGCACGCACACGAATGTCCAGCACGGTATACGCCGCCTGCAATGCGAGCTGAACGGCAATGAGCAATATAATGGCGGCTATGCTCTGCTTAAAGCCGACGTCCGACTTTCCCGTTGCGGCGTCTATTAACTTCATAGACACCATAGCAAAGCGGACGGATATGTAAGACACCGCCACGCCTATAACGGTAAGAACGGCAATGGCGGGAGCGGCGCCGGCTGAATTTTTGGCAAGCCACTTTAAGGATTTGCTTTTAATTTTTGCCATTGAGCACCCTCCTGACTTTACGCATAAAGACAAACGCCCTCAAACGGTACGGAAAAATAGCCGTCCAAACGGCGCTGTATAATTTATACAACGGATTTTTGCACGAGCAGAGCCTGCCCTTACGCTCAAATGCCACCGCACGGGCTATGACCTGCGAGGTATACACGGGGTACTCTTTTTCTATCTCAAAGTCTCCGGCAATGGTAAGAACATCGCCCTTTTTGGCAATGACACGGTGGAGTATGTACTGACCGCTCTCACGCCTGTGCAAAACTATGTCGTATTTCTTTATTTTATCCGCCTTTGCGAGCACAACGCAGTCACGGCGGTTAATTAGCGTTGGGGTCATACTCACTCCCGTAACGCGCATTTTAACCTCCTTGCCGCAGGAAACGCACTCTCTTATAAGCGGAACAAGCTCGTCTATGCCGCAGGGGGCATTACTCTCTGCAATCACTTCAACTCAGCACCTTTTTATCTTTAAGGACTTTAACAAAGTCGGCAACGTCCGACGCCGCCTCCTCCGCAGTTACGTCATACTCGGCGCACAGGGCGTCCGTGAGGGCGTCGGCGGTGGTGTCCGCCTTTAATTTTTCCCAGAGAAACGCTCCGGTTTCGTTAATCGTAATCATAGCAGAAAAGTCCACGAGGTTGTCGCCGACGGGGATTATAACGTAGCTGTCCGCAACCTTTCTCAAAGAAAATCCGTCATTTATTTTCATATGTATTCCTCCTATGCAATATATAAGTTTATTCTACCATAAGTATCGTTTTTTAGCAAGCAAAAATTGCGGCAATCAAATATCAAACGCCTGCAAGCAACAGTTAAAAAGCGTCGGCGGTTCTTTGTGAAAATAGGAATTGCCGAGCCGTGCGGCGGATACGTTCTTTAAATCTGCGCAATATTTGGCATCTGTAAACGAACGCAGAATTTCTCCGCAGGTGAGAAATTCGGCAAACCTCTCGTCAGGCAGCCAACCGTGGGACACAAGGTGTCCTCCGAGCGTCCCCAAATGCTTAGCAGTGCGTGAATTTATCTCTGAAACTCCGCTGTCATACGGCAGAGTCATCACATCACTCACAAGTAGCGGACTTGCAAATCTGCCGCCAAGTTTCTCGCTCACGTATTTAAGCATATTTATCCTTTCCGCCCCGATACCGGCAAGTGCGTCACGGTAAAAATCACCGCTCGGCGCAGTTTCCCTGCCGTTTATTTCGGGTATTGCGGTTTTGAGCCTTGGGGCGCTGAGCACCCTGTTTTTGCAAAATTCGCTTTTTAATTTAACAACGGTTTCAAAGCAGTTCTTTAACGGTTTTACCGCTCCTTTGAACGCACGCCGCCATAGCGGTGACTGCAAAAACAAATCAACATCGCAGTACACGGTGCCCATACACGGGTAATAGAGCATACACTCCGTTTGAAGTATGCGGTTAATGCAGATGTTAAGACTGTCGCAGAGTGCGGACGCCTCTGCCACGCTCATTTTGGGTGCGCCTTTCCCTGCGGCGGCAGAGCACGAAAGATAAACCCCGTGTCCGCACAGGGCATTGCCTATGTCAACGGCGCCGTACGAGCCGTCACGCACGGACGAAGTGCGCATTTTAAGCTCGCCGTGCGACAGCTTAAATTCCAGTCGGGTAACATACGGCTTTTTATACAAAACACTGCCGTACACTTCCTTGGCTATTCTGCTGAGTTCGTCAATGCTCAGCGTTGCGGTACCGCTTGTTATTATTTTTTGTATTTTGGCACGGCGGTCGATTATGTACTCGCTGCAAGCGCCTGCACGTTCCAAATCGGCAAAGGTTTCACCCTCATAGGAAACGATGTGCAGATAGCGGTACGAACCGCTGTTTTCGTCTTTAACATCAATTATGCCTACCGTTTTTACCACCTCACATCTATTTTATTTGATTATGCTTGTAATGTCAAGCATTATATGTTATACTTTGCTTTAAGAAGTGGCGTCGAAAATGCATACTTAGCGCCGCATACAGAGGGGCATACAAACAAGTTAAAGGGTGATAAAATGAATTACCAAAAGAGAAAAATAACTCTGGGGGAGGTATATCCCCTGCTCACGGTATTTGCCCAGGACGGCAAAGAGCCTGCGGAGCGCTCGCTTTTATGCCGCCACACATCGGTGGAGATAACCTGTGTGGTATCGGGGAGCAGTGTTTGCCACGTGTCTGACAGGGAGTACAAAATCGAAACGGGCGATGCTTTGATGTTCTCACCCGGAGAAAAGCACAAAATTGAATTAAATGAAAATCTGCACCTTTTGACAATGCACTTTGAGCCGAGGCTGATATGGAATATGGGAGCGGACTTCCCGGACTGCTCGCTTCTGGAAATGTTTTTTTGCAAAAACGACAAATTTCAAAACCTGATTGAAAGCTCGCACCCCGCCTCTGCGCAGATACTGCGCCTTGTGCGTATGATAAAGGCGGAGCTTGACGAAAAGGGCAAGGAATACGCTCTCGCCGCAAAGATTTACACTGCGGAAATTCTGATTATAATTTTAAAGAGCTTTGACTACACAGGCAGAATTATCCACGCAGCGAGCCGTAATTACACAATAGACGGAATGGAAAAGGCGCTCGACTTTATACACCGTTACCCGGCAAAGACCGACGAACTGGACGAGCTTGCCGAGGTGGCGGAGCTTAGCCGTTCGCACTTTTGTACGGTTTTTAAGCGGTACAACGGAATGTCCCCTTGGGACTACATAACAATCCGCCGTGTGGAGTATGCCGTGCACCTTTTGCGCACAACAGACCTGCCACGTCCGAGGATAGCAAAGCGGTGCGGCTTCGGCACGGCGGCAAATCTTTACCGTGCGTTTAAAAAGGTAACGGACACTATCCCCGGTGAGTTTGAATGAGAACCGACGGCGCAATCAAAATTGTATATGTTCACAAAGAAAAAAGCGTGCGGTCTGCACGCTTTTTTTAGTCCCTGACGGGATTACATCTTACTTCCTTTACTTCCGCCGAACGTCATTCCTTCGAGCACGTTTGTGTCGAACGCATAGGAAATTTCCGCCTGCTCACGGTTGCGTTTGAGCGCAAGGGCAATCATTCTGTCGAGCAGCTGCGGATATTTGACTCCGAGCGGTTCCCACAAGTAGAACGAGAGCGAACCGGGAATTGTGTTTATCTCATTTAAGAATATCTCGCCGCTTTTTTCGTCCATCATAAAGTCTATTCTCACAACGCCGTTACAGCCGAGGCATTTGAAGGCGTCTACCGCAAGGGTGCGGATTGTATTCCTCTGCTCGGCGGTAATGTCTGCCGGGATTTTTCGTTTAAGGCTTGCCATACCCTTTGAGCCGCCGGTTTTGGCACCGCTTTTTGCTCCGCCCTTTGAGCCGCTTATGTACTTATCCTCATAGCTTAAAATCTTGTCGGAATTAACCGGCTGTTCGCACTCGCTCGCCTCGGCATCGTCAACGTCGCCGAGGACGGAGCAGTTTATCTCCTTTAAGTTTTCGACTGCTCTTTCAACAAGTATTTTGCCGGCAAAGTTAAATGCGTTCTCCAATGCGTCCGCAAGCTCCTGCCTGTCTGACGCTTTCTTTATTCCGACGCTCGAACCCAGGTTTACGGGCTTTACGATTACGGGATAGCCGATTTCGCTCTCGGCGGTATTCATTATTTCCTCCGGCGATGTTTCGTACTCTTTGAGCGTAAAGCACTTGCAGTCGAGAACCGGTATTCCGTTATCCTTAAAAACGGTTTTCATAAAATATTTGTCCATACCGACGGCGGAGGCGGTTACGTCACAGCCGACAAGCGGTAAATTCATCATCTTTAAATATCCGTGAAGTGTACCGTCCTCGCAGTTTGTGCCGTGCACAATGGGGAAGGCAAGGTCAATCTCGCTCACAAGTTTTTTCTCAAACAGTTTGGGGTCGCACTTTACAAGTTTTGTGCGCTTGCCGTCAGTAACAAAGGTGACACGGCGGCTTTTGGCAAGCAGGGATTTGAGGTTGGAATACTCCTCAATGCGTGTCATACATTCGCCGGTATACATCTCGTTGCTTTTGGTGATGTAGACGGGGATTATGTCGTACTTATTTCTGTCCATACTGCGCATTGCCTGAACTGCGGAGATAATGGATATTTCGTGCTCGACGCTTTTTCCGCCGAAAAGAACAGCTATTTTAATTTTCATTTTAATTCACTCCTGTCAATAGTTATCCGGAAGGTCGTTTTCCAAAAGAATTATCTTTCTTGTGCCGTGGGTATTCAGCGCATAGGCATATTCAACGGCGTCGGAAAGGTCTTTGGCAACGTACACCTTGTCGGACGGGAAAGCGGCGCTTTCAAGCCCTTCCCGTATGCTTTCGGTCTGCTTTCTGCCGACCAATATGCAAACGTCGCACACTTTGGCGGCATTTTTGCCGAACTCAAAGTTCAGCTCGTTCTGCTTTGCCCCAAGCTCCACCATACCGGGCGTTAAGAGAATTTTTACGCCGTCAAAGCACGACAGAGTTTCGAGCGCCGCCCTTGTACCGCTGGGATTGGAATTGTAGGCGTCGTCTATGATAATGTCTTTGCCACGGTTTACAAGTTCCAGTCTGTGGGGCACGGATTTAAGCTTTTTAATCTGCACGCCGAGCTGTTCAAATCCTATGCCGAGGCTGTGCGCAACCGCCGCCGCTCCGGCAATGTTTAAAACATTGTGCGTGCCGATTAATTTGGTTGTAAATGTACCGCTCTCACCGCCCGGCGCCGCAAGGGTAAAGGTTGTGCCGCTCTCCCCCACGCTTAAAACCTCGGCGTTGTAGTCACCGCTGCCGCTCAGGCTGTACGTCACGCATTTGCGTGTACCTTTATATGATTTTATGTTCTCGTCGTCGCCGTTCAAAAACAACATTCCGTTCTTTTTTTCCACAGCGTCGGCAAGCTCAAACTTTGTCTTTTTAACATTTTCTATGCTCTTAAATGTTTCGAGATGCTGAGGACCGACCGAGGTAATAACGCCCATATCGGGGTGCACTATGTCGCAGATTTCCTTAATCTCGCCCACACGCTTCGCCCCCATTTCGCAGACAAATATCTCGTGGAGGGAATTAAGCTCTCCCCTTATTGTCTTTACAATTCCCATTGGGGTGTTATAGCTCTCCGGGGTCATAAGTACGTTGTACTTTGCCTTTAAAAGTGCTGACAGGTAATATTTAACGCTCGTTTTGCCGTAACTGCCCGTTATGCCGATTACCTTGGCATTTGAGGACGAAAGCATTTTTTTAGCGTCATTGATGTAGTAGTTGTTTACGGATTTTTCAATCGGCGTATTAACAAAATTCGCCGCCGCAGGTGCAAGCGGAGAGAGCACAAAAAGCACCGCACCGCCCAAAATCGGAATGCCTGCCTGCGCAGCAATCACAAGCAATACGACATACAAAACCGCCGAGGTAACGAGCATACGTTTAACCCTCGCAGTATAGACAAGCGGTTTTTTGGCTTTTTTGGGCACGGAGAAAAGCGCACCCAAAAGCATAAGAACGCAAAAAACTATCTTTGCAAAAATTCCGTGCGATGCCACCGCCCAGATGCCGAAACCTCCAAAGACGATATTCGGCAAATGCTTTGAAACATTCGTCCTTATCCATTTAAAATGCAGTGACGCACGGTAGGAATTGAGCTGGAAAAAGTGCATAAACTTAACCAGCGACACGCAAAATGCCAAAAGTGCGCACAGCGCACCGATTACGGTGAAAAAAATATTCATTTTTTCTCCTTTCAATATCACAGAATATTCATAAACGACGCAAGCACACGGTTAAACTCATATGCCTTGTCTATGAACGAATAATGTCCGCAGTTGTCAAAAACCACCTTGCCGGCATCGGGCATAAGCCTCTCCATAAGCTCTGCGTCGGAAACGGGCGTTGCCGTGTCGTCACGTCCCCAAATCAAAAGGACGGGCACGTTCACATCTTTGAATATATGTGTCAAATCCTCGTTTACAACCCTCACAAGCGTCTGCCTCATAACGGGCGAGGCGGCGTTGTAGTCGGCGGAGCCGCTCTTGGAGCGGAAGTTTTCGAGCGCATCGGGAAAGAGCGCCGCAACCGGCTTTAACGACAATATCTTTTTGCCGCACTTGAACATACGTATTTTTGCCTTTTGTTTCAGCGTTTTTTTAGGCAAAACACCTGCGCTGTCCGCAAGGATAACCTTGGTTATTTCAAACGGCAAATTCCGTCTTGCAAACATTTTGATTATCACTCTGCCGCCGAACGAATGACCGAGAAAGACCGCCTTTTTTATTCCGAATTTTTGGAGGAACTTTATCACAAAATCCACGTAATCGTCCACGCACCACGCCTCTTTCGGCTCGTCGCTTTCGCCAAAGCCCGGCATATCGGGCGCAATGACACGGTAATGCGGGCCAAGCGTGTTTACAATCCCGGCAAAGAGGTTGATGTTTGAACCCCAGCCGTGCAGGAGAACAACGTCATCTCCGCTGCCCTCGCATATATAATTTATATTCAATCCGTCAATATTTATATTCAAAACCGCATTTCCCCTTTTGGAAAAAACTATCAGTTTAGTATACCACACAAGATATGTTTTTTGCAATAGATATTTAGGGCAAATTTTTGTTTTTTCTGTATTTTTTAGGCGTAACGCCGTATTTTTTTACAAATTCACGGTTGAAATACGACGGAGAGTTAAATCCGCAGCATAGTGCAACCTGAATAATGCTGTCATCGCCGACGGTCAAAAGCTGTGCCGCCCTTTCAAGCCGAACGGCGTTTAAATATTCGTGAAACGTGCGCCCGGTCTGCTCTTTGAATATTCTGCCCAAGTACTTTTCGTTGACAAAGCACGATGCGGCAATGGATTTGAGCGCAAGCGGGTGGTAGTAGTTGACATCGGCGCAGTGCATAGCGAGCGCAACGGCACGGTGGTACTGTTTTGGCGATTTTTTGCTTGCGGTATAAAACTTTATTATGTAATCGGCAACCACTTCGGCAATTAAAAAATATTTCTCCGCTCCCAAGTCCGTTTCGTATTCGTGCAAAAGACGGCAGAGCGCCTCACCGTCCGCACCGGTATACAAGGCTTTTTGCAGTTTTGCGCAGGAGTCAGAAAAATTCCTCACCGTACCGCCGACATACACAATGCTGATTACCGCTCCGCCGCACACCACGGGGTGCACCGCCTCAAATAGTCCGAACGGGCAAAGACCCGAAAACGCCTTCTTTGTGCGCAGTGCACGGTAATTGCACACCTTTTTGCATCGCATACACAGCTCATAACCTGCGGCGGTCTTTTTGGCAATATTGCAAAATTCCTTTGAATGTATAATATATTTCCAGCCTATGTCAAGCTCTCCCTCGCCGAGCACACCGCCTATATCGGTAATGCTTATGTGCACCCCATCCGTACAGAGCAAATCCAAAAGCTGCTGCAAATTATTCATAACAAATTCACCTCACACAGTTATATTATACACCAAAAGTTTCTTTTGTGCAATAACTTAGGCAATGCAAGTCCAATTCTCTCCTGTCTAAGTTATACTATTTCTTATATTCAAGTATGTCCTCAACACGGCAATCAAGGTAACCGCACAAGTCGTCAAGCGTTTGTGTGCTTATGGGTTTATTGTGTCTTAACCTGTCCAAAAGGCTTCTGCTCACGTTAAACTCGTTTATGAGTTTGTAAGTGGAAATGCCCTTGGACTTCATTGTCTTGTAAAACGGCTCGTAACTAATCATATCTACACCTCCAACACAATGGTAAAATATACTCTTAATGTTGACAAGTGTCGATAAATAGAGTATAATATGTATGCTCGATATATAGAGTATAATTTATTATTGAAAAGGAGATTGTAAAGATGAAAAAAAATTTTTTGTTATCACTCCTGTTTGTCTGCACAGCCGTATTGGCGCTTGGAATAGTAAGCGCATCTGCGGACAAATACGGCAAGTTGACCTATTCAATATCAGACAACGGACAGGTTACCATCACTGGTTGTAACGAAGATGCCACAGAAATAATTATACCCAGCACATTAGGCGGGTATCCAGTAACAGAAATTGGGAGTTCTGCGTTCTCCGCTTGCAAAACACTTAAAAGTATAATTATTGCGAATGGAGTTACAGCTATCGGGAATAGCGCATTCAAAGGTTGCGATGCACTGAAAAGCGTAACTATTCCGAACAGTGTTACAACTATCGGTTACCAGGCATTCTATTCTTGCAGTTCATCAAAAAGTATAATTATACCAAACAGTGTTACTGCTATTGACTACGGAGCCTTTGCGTATTGTTCATCACTTGAAAGCATAAATATTCCGAATAGTGTTACCGTCATTAACGCCACAACATTTGTTTCTTGCAGTTCGCTTAAAAATATAGTGATTCCAAAAAGTGTTTTATCTATCGGAGTTGTAGCTTTTGCAAACTCAGGTTTAACAGAAATACACATTCCGGACAGTGTTACCGATATTGGAGGCAGTGCCTTTCATTCTTGCAAAGAATTAACAACCGCAATTATAGAAGGCAACGTCACCACTCTTGACCGCACCTTCGAAAACTGTGAAAAACTATCAACAATAAAAATTTCGGGAGTTACTACCATTATAAACGACGCATTTTACGGTACCGACATTACAAGCATTGAACTTCCGGAAAACCTTGAATGTATCGGAGATGCCGCATTCGTAGGCACCAAGATAACAAGCATAACAGTACCCAATAGTGTTAATAGCATTGATGACTATGCCTTTTACTGCGTTGGAAATTTGAAAAACATTATTATCGGCAACGGTGTTACAACCATTGGCAATCATGCATTTTCTGCCTCCGGACTGACCGGCAATTTAATACTTCCCAAAAACGTTGCAACAATAGGCGAATATGCATTTAGTTATTGTCCGGGTCTGGAAAGTGTAACCATCGATGGAGTTAGAAGCATTGAGAAAAGAGCTTTTCAACATTGCATCGCACTGTCAGATGTGACAATTTCGGGTGATGATACCAGTATTGGCAGTTATGCCTTTTATGAATGTGATTCTTTAACAAATGTAAATATAGACGGTGTTATTAACATATATGAAAGTGCATTTAAATTGTCTACCAAATTAGCGACACTGAACTTAGGTAAAAGCGTTAAATGCATTGACACGGCGGCATTCTATAATTGCGAAAGTCTGACGAGCCTGACACTTCCGGACAGCATTATTTACATTGGCAACGTTGCATTCGGTGCTTGCAACGGACTAACAAAAGTAGAAATTCCTTACGGCATTGAAAATCTAAACACTGCATTTGCCGAATGTAAAGGACTAAAAAACATAACAATTCCGGAGAGTGTAACCTTAATTGGCAGTTATGCCTTCAACGGTTGCTTTGAATTGGAAAGCATAATCATTCCGGAGAGTGTAACCTTAATTGACAGTTATGCCTTTAAGGACTGTGTGGGATTAAAAAGCATAGTAATTCCAAGCACTGTAAACCGCTATGGAGAAAACATATTTGACGGTATCATAAATCACAATGAACCGTTATGTATATATTTTAACGGTACGGAACGTGAGTGGAGCCGTATTATTCAGTATCCCAATAACAAATTTTCCGGCAATAGTTATTTTACGGTTAAGTTTTTCGAATATGTTACAATTATAGACACAACTTGCAATAAAAAAATAAAGAAAATGTACGATGTAAATTCCCTTATCGATGTTGAAGCCATTGAAAAAGAGTTTGGGCAGTCAATAACCCTTTACGAAAATGAAGAATGCACAGCAGAGTATGATTTATCAAAACCGATAACAGGTAACATCACACTCTACATTGACACAAAAAAATCAGTAACCGTTTGCATAACTGCCACGGCAAGTGATAAAATTTTTGCCACGCAATCCCGTCTGCCCGAAAATTCAACAGTAATACTCGCTTGCTACAAAGACGGAAAATGCGTTGATATGAAGTACACCAAAAGCGGAAACGAAACAATATATTTTACAACAAATGCGGATTTTGACTATGCAAAGGTTATGGCGTGGAACAGCTTAAAAGATATGGCGCCCGTTTGCAGAGCCGAAATTATTAAATAAACTTAACGGAGGTATGAATTATGTATGATATTTATGTAAAAGACGGAGAAAATATCCGTTATGTGCTCGGTACCAAAGGGGACAAAACTTTAACCGTGTTTGGCATAAACCCCAGCACGGCAACGGACGAAAAATCAGACCCCACAATCTCACGGTTAAATACATATTTAAAAAAATACGGTTTTGACAGCTTTAAAATGCTGAACATCTGTCCGCTGAGGGCAACATACCCCGACAGCCTGCCGCCATTGCTTGACGGCGATGTGCACAAGCGGAATTTAACCGAAATTAAGTCGGCACTTGCCGACACCTCCGCAATACTGTGCGCTTGGGGAAATCTGATATTTAAAAGGCAGTATTTGCCCGACTGCTTTAAGGACATAGCGGAAATTATAAGCCAATCTCAAATACCGGTATACTGTTTGGGCAAAACAAACTCTGGAAACCCTCGTCACCCGCTGGCAAGGGTAAAGACACCGGAACAGCTTGCGGCATTTGATATAGACGGCTATGTGAACCGATTACTTAAATAGGTAGAAACAAATTTGATTGATTATTGAGCTGCCGGCACCGCCCCCGAATTATCCGCCACAAACTCACCCCACACAGCAATATCACGCACAAAAAATGTCCTTTGTGCAATAACAAGTTGCCTTTGTTATAGAAATCGCACAAGCTATGTGATAATATTAAGCAATCAGATTATATCGGAGGGATATTATGAAAAAGTATGATGTAGCGGTAATCGGCGTCCGTGAAAGCAGAATGATAGAGGGCGAATACACTCTTACGGAGGGCGACCTTTTGAACTTGACAAAGTTTGACGACGCAATAGCCTACGGAAGATATTCAATAGATATTCACAGCCCGGACGGCACGGGGACGTATCTGCACCACTTTAAAAAAGACGAGTATTACAGCATACCTTACAGGTGCTCCGTTCCCAAGGGCGCCGAAAATCTCCTTGTTGCCGGCAGAAGCATAAGTGCAGACCACACCGCACAGTCGGCTGTGCGCATAATGCCGATTGTATGTTGCATCGGTGAGGGCGTGGGAACTGCGGCGGCTATGGCGGCGAAAGAGGCTATCCCCGTTTCTGGCGTAAACACGGCAGAACTTCGCAGAATATTAAAAGAAAACGGTGCATTTATTGAAAACTAAATTGTAAATTGGGGAAACTCAAAAAAAGTTTTTTTGTATTGATATAATACATGTGAACCAAAAAAAATAGAAAATCAAAATTCAATGTGATATAATGTTTTTTGCGAC
>CAKSTI010000008.1 GCA_934500705.1 uncultured Clostridia bacterium
GTCGGGTGCGGTTTCTCCTGTCTTTCTGCCGAGTGCGTCATAGGTATATGTTGTAATAACTCCGCCGGTGGCGTTATCAATATTTGCAAGTCCGCTGCTTTCGGCACCTGTCTTTACACTTATCGGATTTCCGATGTTGTCATACGTGTATACGGTATATATTCGTTGTACACCCTGAGGCATTGTAACCGAATAGCTCAACCTGTTCATAGAGTCATAGAAATACTGAACAAAGTTATATGTTTCCCTGTCGCTTATGTAGCCGTTCCTCACGTTTTTAGCTGACATATTGCCGTTTCTGTCATAAACATACTGAACCTTTGCATAGTCCTCTCCGTCAAGGGGTGTATCTACACCATATAGCCTGCCTGCATTATCATAATAATAGAGTTCTTTATTTCCCCGTTTATCAGTTTTTGAGGTTGTAAGGTTCAAAGCGTTATACTCAAAGCTTTCAAAAGTGCCGTCGGGATATGTTATTTTAATCGGATTTGCAAAAATGTCATATTCCGTGGTTGTGACTGCGCCGGACGGGTCGGTTGCGGTGAGGGCGTTTCCGAGTGAGTCGTAGGTATAGGTATACGTTCTCTCGTCGGAGCCTGATATACGGCCCTTTTGCAATACGTCGCCGTAGCAGTTTTTAACCTCTTTATACTGCGCATAGTTGCCATCATCACCGGTTATTGTATAGGTGGTTGTCGGGTTCGGAGTGCCGTTTTCGCTGCGCACATAAGTGATTGATGCACTTACATTCCTTACCAATACACCTTGCTCATTATAGATTTTTTCGCTTTTTATTTCATCAAAATCGGTGTATTCATAGCGAGCCTCGGTATACTCGGAGGGGGTGGTATAACGTTTAAGCGTTGCGAGTCTTCCGAGGTCATCGTATGTATACTCATCAAACTTTGTTTCCGCACCGCCGAGCACAGCCGTGGTCTTGATGCGGTTGCCCCAGGCATCGAAATAAACTTTATACACTGTACCGTTTTGGGCGGTATATGTTACAATGTTATTTTCGGTGTCATAGGAATATGTTTCAGATGTGCCGTCGGGATAGGACGTGCTTAAAAGTCTGCCGCACATATCATAGGTCATTGCTGTGGTATTGCCTATATCGTCCGTTTTTGAAACGGGGCGGTAATCAAGGTCGTAAACCGTGGTAGTCACTATATCGTTTATCCGTGTTTCTCCGCCGTTTAACATATTACACTGCTTTTGAACGTGGGTATAACCGCCGTCGGGTGCATAGGTATACGTATGCTGTGTAAGCAGGGGGTCATCATTACCGAGGCTGACGCTCTCCGAGGCAATATTTCCGTAACTGTCATAGGTATAGAAAACGGAACGTTTGAGTTCGTCATTTTCGTATGTATTAATCTGTGCAACGGACTTTTTGTCCTCAGTTAAAATATTTTGAGTTTTAACGTTTGTATTTTCATCTTTTTTGCGGACTGTTTCGTTGGGAATATAGTAACCGTCCGTGTGATAGGTGTAGGTGGCATTTCTTTCGCCGTCGGTTTCTTCTCTCAAATAGTACTTATCTGTGTAATAAAAACTGCGAATGATGTCAGCATAAGAGTGTCCACGGGAGTATCTTACCTTTTCCCCGTCGATTTGGGCATCATCGTTGTAATTAACATATGTATACTCATAATCAATACTGCCTGCATAGCTTGTATAGGTACTCTTATTTGTTAACCGTCCGTACTTGTCAAAAGTGTTTGTAATGGTATTCGAGGTTTTGCCGTCGCACTGCACCATTTGACACGTTTCGGTTATATACATATAGTACGTTTTATAATCTTTCACACTTTTAAGGGTATACAAACTCTCATTACGGATTTTATTTCCGCTTTTCTCATAATATCGGCTTACATAGTATGAGTCTACCGCAAACGTATCTCTCGGTAGTCCCACAATCCAATCAAACTTTCCATACTCGATATACTTTGTAAGGCCGTTCGGAAACTCTATTTCGTATGGCAAAAGATACTTGCAAAGCGCAAGATTATGGAGCAATTCCGTGTACTTTAATTCTTGTTTCATTTTATATTTTACTACGTTTTTCTCATTTGCCGATATCTGAGCAGATGTGCCGCTGTTTTTGGTTACGGTAAATGTAAATTCATCGTCAATTTTGTACATATTATTTACATCTTTTTCACTGTTGAGTCTTTCGCTGCCGTATGAAACAAGCTGTGTAACTTCACCGTTTATTGTTCTGGTTATTCCGCTCGAACCGCAGGTATATACCACACCTTCGGGCGTGGTTATTTTGTAACCGGCTGTTCCGTCTATGAGATACGTATTGCCGTAACGGTCGGAAACGGCAACAATATCATAGATACAATTACTTCCGAAAGTTTCGTTAAAGTAGTAAACTTCTCCGCTGTCCGATGTCATTGTAGAATTATACGTAAATCCGAGAGGGTGAGTCGCCGTTTCGGATATGTCATTATTATTTACTGCGCTGAACGTATATTTACACTTATTTAATTTACTATGAGTTACGTCCTTTAAAATTCGTATATCGCCTGATTTTTGGTAGCTGAATTCCATAGAGTAAGCGTCACCGTATATATCCTGAAATATGACATAAAAATCTCGATAATCGTCATAAGAGTCATAATCATATGTATATATTGACGGTTTTGCAATTTTCATAGAACTTCCAAGCTCCGAAAATGCGTTTCTGGTACTGCAATCGCTTAAATAATCGGTATAATAGGAACTGCGGTAACTGACAGACGGTGCATCGGCATTGGCACGGGTATATGTATATGTATTTCCGGAGCCTGTGTTTTTAAGGTTGGCGTACATATTTTTTCCGCTTGTGCGATAGCCTGTTCCCACAAATTCGGAGTCTGCCTCATAAACTTCTTTTTCGTTTTTAAAGTAAATGTCAACTGTCTTGTTGTCATAACTGCAAATGTATGGAACATAGTAATATTCTTCCTTGTTCCTTTTTTTACTACGTTCAAACGAGCTGATGTACTCCGAAGTAGGCACAGTCTGAAAACTCCTTATTATAGGAATATCAAATCCGTTCTTGCCTTTAATACGGTAGTCCTCTGCGTTGGTGGAAAGCGAGCCTGTTTTGCTGTTGACGTAACCTTCGCCGTCCGGAATTGAATACGCCGAGTTTAAATTGGGATATATACCCTTATAGCAATTATAGTAATACTCATTTGCCGTAACGGTCGAGGTTGCCGCCTTTGCTCCGACGGCGGCGGTAATTACAAATCCTATTGTAAGTAAAAATAACTTAATACTGCGTTTCATTCTTCATTACCTCCCTTGCTGTTTTTGCCGCATCATATATATCGTCGGCGCTGAGCTTTGACGCCTTTAATATTTCGTTTGGGGTATAGCCTTTGTTAAGCAGAGCATTTTTTACATTTACGGGGTAGTCGCACTCGTTTAAAACATCATACGATGTGTCGGAAGTGTCATCGGCGATATTGAGTTTACTTATGTAATCATCTGCCTTTTTATCAATGGCGTTTTGATAATTGCTTTCCGCTTGTTCGACAACGGCGGAGAGGTCTGCTTTGCGGCTTTCAAGAAGTGTGGAGGGCACATCATATTTAAGCGCCTTTACGGCGGTTTCCACCTTTTCCAAATCCGTTTGCTCCTTTGACGAAACGGTTACGCCGTAAATTTCCTTTATTAACTTTTCGATGTTCTTTCCGTCTGCTATGGAGTCTAAAATATCAAAAATATTCTGCCCGTCTTTCCTCGACAATATATTTGCCGCAGAAATTTGGTCAAGGGCAAGACCCTTTTGCATATATGTTTTTAACTGCGCACGGTTTAAAACTCCGTGTCCGTCGTTTGTTATCTCATTAAATGCGTCCTCGTACCAATACTCGTTGAAGTACTTGTTTTCGAGTGCGCATATTTTGGCAACGACCGAAAAGTCCTCATCGGTGGTGAGCCAAAAATCATAAACCTGAGATAATGACTGGATGGTTGTTCCGCTCTCTAATATCTCGTTAATATCGGCAAGCTGTTCGTCCGAAAAATCATTTTCGCACATAAAACGTATGTAGGCATAAATATTGCTAAGCTTTGCCTCGTCGGAACAATTCATTATGCAATCGAGGTTTTCGGGCTGCTGCACCCTTTCAATCTGTGAAAAGCCGGCGTCGATTTTCTCTGCGCACAGCTCGTCCGACACAAATGCTTCGGCACCGTTTGCGACCTTTTGCACCTCAATTACTTCACTTGCCGCAAATGCGGCGGCTGTTATGCCTAATGCGCATAACAACGGAATTACTGCTTTTTTCATTTCGTCATCTCCTTTGTAAAATTTTTCCACTGACAGTATACCACAAAAAGACACAAAATTTTCACAGAGTGCGCAAACAACGGTTTATAATGCGCAAACGACATAAAATTGCCAAAATTAAGGTGCCGCAAAAACAAAAATGAGTTTTTACGGCACCGAATTTTTAATTTTCCGTATTCATTTCTTCCTCAATCACGGTGGAATGGTATTTTTCCAAAATCCGCTCGGACAGAAGTTCCCGCATTTCCACATTAATGGGGTGGGCAATGTCTTTAAACTCATTGTCCGGAGTTTTTCGGCTCGGCATTGCTATAAACAGTCTGTCCTGCCCTTCTATTATCTTTATGTCGTGAACAACAAAACAATTATCAAACGTTACGGACACAACCGCCTTCATTTTGGCGTCCTGCGTCATCTGCCTTATTCTTATGTCGGTAATTTCCATTGATTTTCAACCCTTTCAGCATAGTTTATGTTGGGTATAGTTTTCGTATTTTAAAAAATTTTATACCAAATTAGTAAATAAGTGTTTATTTTTTTTCGATTTGGGTGTATAATGATGTTACAGATTGATTTACTATAAAAATTTATTGGAGTGTTTCACTTGTCAGAATATGTTCATTTTATAGGCATCGGCGGAATTAGTATGAGCGGAATTGCAAAGGTGCTGCTAAATAACGGAATTAAGGTGTCGGGCTCAGATATTTCGGAGTCGGACACGGTGGCGGAGCTTCGTGCCGACGGCGCAGAGGTTTTCATCGGTCACGACGCAAAAAACATCACAAATCAGACTCTGGTGGTGTATACATCGGCGGTAAAGGACGATAACCCCGAAATTGTGGCGGCAAAGGAAAAGGGCATTGAGCTTATTGACCGTGCCACGATGCTCGGCAGGATTATGAAAAATTACAAAAAGGCGGTAAGCGTTGCCGGAACTCACGGCAAGACAACCGTTACGTCAATGCTTGCATACATAATGATTAAGGCGGGTCTTGATCCGACGGTTATGGTGGGCGGCAAGCTCGACGGCATTGACGGCAATCTGCGCATCGGAAAGAGCGAGTACTTCCTTACGGAAACGTGCGAGTATATGCGCAATTTTCTTAAATTTTTCCCCACTGCTGCGGTTATTTTAAACGTTGAGGCAGACCACCTTGACTATTACAAAGATATTGACGACATTATAGACGCCTTCCACGGCTTTGCTATGCTCGTGCCGGAGGACGGGTTCATCGCAGTAAACGGCGGCAGCAAAAATGCGATGAAGGCAGTCGGCGGAGCAAAGGCAAAGGTCTACACATTCGGATTTGAAAATGCGGACTTTACGGCGGAGAACATCAGCTTTTCACGTTACGGATACCCGTCTTTTGAGATACACGCAGAGGGCGAAAAGCTCTTTGATGTAACGCTCAGCGTTGTGGGTATTCACAATGTGCTCAACGCCACTGCGGCATCTCTTGCGGCATTTAAGATGGGGATTGACCCCAAGTGCATAAAAGAGGGTCTGGAAGCATTCCACGGCACAAAGAGGCGGTTTGAGAAAAAGGGATTTGTAAACGGCGCTCTCGTCATAGACGACTATGCACACCACCCGACGGAAATCGAGGCGACACTTAATGCCATCGAAAACATTGACCACAACCAGGTGTGGTGCATATTCCAGCCGCACACGTACACAAGGACTTACAATTTACTGAATGACTTTGCAAAGGTTCTGTCCCGTGCCGGAAACGTAATCCTTACCGATATTTACGCCGCAAGGGAAAAGGACACCGGGCTTGTTTCGAGCAGACAGCTTGCCGAAAAAATAGACGGAGCGGTGTATATTAAAGACTTTAACGACATTGCCGACTACATTCGCAAAAATGCAAAAGAGGGCGACATTGTGCTGACAATGGGTGCCGGAAATGTAGTGGACATTGGCGGTTTACTGGTAGATTAATTCTGCGGCACGCACTCGTTGCGTGCCGTTTTGCACAAACGGATTGAGGTGATGTAATGGCATTTAATATCATCTGCGCCCGTGCCAAGGGCGGAAAAAGCAAATATATATATGAAGAAATCCGCCGCCTTGCATCGGAGGGCGAGCAGGTTATACTCATTGTGCCGGAGCAGTACACGCACGAGGCGGAAAGAAAGGCGCTGTCCGTTGTGGACTCCATAAATGCGGACAGCGTGGAAGTGACGTCATTTGCCCACCTTGCATCTGGCACGGGGAAACTTCTCGGCATTGCGCCCCACGCAAGCCTCGGCGCTGTGGGAAAGGCGCTGATTGTGAGCGAGATACTCAAAAAGAGCAATCCGCTGTTTTTTAAAAATACTTCTTTCGGGGGCGGATTTTCCGACGTTGTAACATCGTCGATAGGCGAGTTTAAAAAATATCTCATTCTGCCGGAAACGCTCACCGAGGCGGCAAAAAAAGCGGACGATGAGGTGCTCGGTATGAAGCTGTGCGACCTTGCCGAGATATATGCAAAATACGAGCAGACCATCTGCAACCGATATGACGACACGGACGATGCGCTGACGGTCTTTGCAAAAAGGCTGTCGGAGAGCGCAGTTTACTCGGAAAAGCACATATTTTTAGACGAGTTTTCCACCTTTGTTCCGCAGGAAGTTGCCCTTATCCGTGAGCTTGAAAAGCAGGCAAAGAGCCTTACCGTTACTCTGTGCTGTGACACGGGCGACAAAAACCCCACCCTTTTTATGCCGACGGCGGACACTCTGCGTTTGCTCCGTGACAGCATACCGGCAAGGGCAAATATCAAAAAAATCGAGGGAGCGCACTTCAACTCCCCCGACCTTGCGTATTTGGAGGAAAATCTGTACCGCTTTCCGCCGAAAAAGTTTGACGGAAAATGCGGCGACGTAAAAGTTTTCTCGGCGGCAAATCCCGGTGCGGAAACCGAGGTTGCGGCAGAAAACATAATATCGCTTGTGCGTGACGGAGGGTACAAATTCGGCGAAATCGGCGTAATATGCTCCGACATCGGCGCATATGAACGGCACATCGAGAGAATTTTCGCCCGGTACAAAATCCCGTTTTTCATAGACGAAAAAAAGGAAGTTACGGGTCACCACATAATCCGCTTTATCCTCTCCGCTCTTGACGTTTACACAGACGATTACAGCTTTGAGAGCATATTTGGATTTTTAAAGGCGGCATACGGGGGTGCAAACCCACGCAGACTGTGCGTTCTGCGTGACTTTATATCACGGGCGAAGCTGCGGCGCAAAACGTGGCTCGATGACGAAAAGTGGCATACTCTTACCGACGCATACTTTGAAAATGACGAAAGAGCAAAGGACGACGTAAACTCGATACGTGAAAAATACATTCTTCCGCTTGCAAAAATGCACGAAAAAATCAAGGGCAGGCACAGCGCCGAGGACGACGCACGTGCGCTGTACGAACTGATTGAAACCCTGGAACTTCCAAAGACGATTGAAAAGTATATAGAGAGATTTAATGACGAGGGCGACATACGCCTCTCCAAAGAATACGAACAGATATGGGACGTGGTTACGGGCGCACTTGACGAGCTTGTAAACACCTGCGGAAGTGTGACCGTATCCCCCGCCGACTTTGCGCAGATGCTCCACACCGCCCTTGCGCAGAACAAGATAGGCTACATACCCTCCACCGTGGACAGGGTGCTTGTGGGCAACACAGAGAGAACAAGAGCGGACGGAATACGTGCGCTGTTTGTGCTGGGGGTAAATGAGGGAGTGTTCCCCGTTGCGCCGAAAAATGACGGCGTGCTCAGCGACCGTGACAAGGTTAAGTTGGAGGGGTGCGGAGTTAAGTTCTCCACAACGTCGGAGATTGCGGCGTACTACTCGCAGTTTTCGGTCTACACGGCGCTGTGTCTGCCGTCGGACAAGCTGTTTATATCGTACGCAAAGGCAGGCAACGACTTTAAGACGCTCAGAAAGTCGTATGCGGTGACACGGGTTTTAAATATTTTAAAAATATCCGAAGTAAGCGACAGAGAGTTTTGGAGCGATGAGCGCAAAAAGCTGTCGTCAGCCACGGTGTGCCGTGAGGCGTTGTGTGAAAACGTTGCGGCGTACTGCCGATTTGAGGACGCCGACCCCATATGGCGAAGCGTCTATGACTACTTTGAGAAAAACACGGACTTTGTGCCCAAAATGACGGAATTTTTGCACTCCGACAACATTGCGTACCGACTGAATGACGAGCACCTCAAAAAGCTTGTGGGAATGATGGAGCACACCTCAATATCCAAAATACAGCGCTATGCGGCGTGCAGATATGCCTACTTTATGGACTACATTCTCGGCATCAGACCGCCCAAGGACGAAACGGTGGACAGGCTCGACATAGGAAACATAACGCACTATATCTTGGAGCACGTTCTGCGTGACATAAGCGAGTCGGGCACGCCGTTTGCCGACGCCGACGACAACGAGGCAAAAATAAAAATAGAAAATATGCTAAACGACTTTATCTCCCAAACGGCAAAGTGCACCGACGACTTTACCGAGAGAGAAAAATACATCATAAAACGGCTTAAAAACTCCGTCTTTCTGTGCTACAAAGCCATAAAGAAACACATAGCGGACTCGCTCTTTGAGCCGCTCGGCTACGAAATGGAATTTGCAGACGGCACCGACCTCGGCTGTATAAAGATTGAAACCGAGGACGGAAAAACCGTAAACCTAACGGGAAAAATCGACCGTGCCGACGCATACAAGACAAAGGACGGCACTTTTATACGGGTTGTGGACTACAAGACGGGGGCAAAGTCTTTCCGCCTGGACGACATTTTCTACGGTCTTGACGTCCAGCTTGTGGTGTACCTAAACGCACTTGTGGAGAGCGACCCGGCGTACAGACACGGCGGTGCGCTGTACTTCCTCATAGATGACCCTATGATTAAGGCAAAGGGGCGCATCTCGGACGAGAGCATCAGCGAAAAGCTGGACTCCGCACTCAAACTGCGTGGAATGATTGTATCGGACGAGGCGGCAAGCGAGGGCTACGACAAAAAGACCGCCGCTATCAGAAACAAATACGAACCCGAAAAATTTGCCCTTATGGACAAATACCTCAAAAAACTTCTCGGCAAAATCTGCACCGATATGTCGCACGGCGACATAAGCATAAACCCGTGCAAAAAGGGCGGTACAAGCCCCTGCGACTACTGCAAATACGGCTCGGTGTGCCGATTTGACGAAACGGACGGAAACAATTCCTACAACTACCTCGAACCGATAGCAAAAGCAGACGAAATATGGGACAGAATGGAGGAAAGCCTTAATGTGGACGACAAACCAACAGACAGCGATTGACGCACCGGTTGCCGACAACCTCGTTTCCGCCGCCGCAGGTTCCGGAAAGACGGCGGTAATGGTGGAGCGCATTGTAAGGCGTGTGGTGAGCGGTGAGGTAAACATTGACAAACTGCTGATTGTTACATATACAAACGCCGCCGCATCGGAACTTAAAAGCCGTCTTATGCAGGAGATTATGCAAAAGCTCGACGAGGACGGCGACTCCCACAACTTAAACAAACAGCTTATGCTCATAAACACCGCCTCAATCTGCACTATACACAGCTTTTGCCTGGACATACTCAGAAACAACTTTCACAAAATCGGTCTTGACCCCGGCTTTAAAATTGCGGACACGGGCGAAACGGAGCTTGCAAAGCGTGAGATAATGGGCAAAATCTTTGACAAGTACTACGAGGACGGCGACAGCGTTTTTTTGAGCCTTGTGGACTGCTACACAACCAAAAACGACAAAGCACTTGCGGACGCCGTGCTTGCTATGTACGAATTTTCGATGAGCACGCCCGACGGAGCGGGGTTTATCCAAAAGTGTGCCGACAGATTTGCAGGCGACCGCCGCTGGGAGGACGTTCTGCTCTCCGAGGCACGCAAAAAGGCGCTGTTTGCCGCAAAGATGTACGATGATGGAATTGAAATTTGCTCTTTTTCCGAAAAGCTCGAAAAAACAAAGGCACTGCTCTGCGACGAAAGAGAGATGTTTTTAAACCTTGCAAACTCTGCCGATTGGGACAGCGCATACAAATGCACAAAGGCATTTGCCTTTGACAGGCTCTATGTACCCAAAATCCTGCCCCCGTCCGACGCTGCACGCATTAAATACCTGCGCAGCGAGGCAAAGGACATCTGCAAGGACATCTGCGAAAATATGATTACGGACAGCCTCGGCGGAATTAAAGCGGACATTGCCCGCAGTGCACCGCAGGCGGAAAAACTTGCAGAGATTGTGATGAATTTTCACTCGCAGTTTTCCGAATACAAGCGCAAAAAGAACACCGTGGATTTCAGCGATTTGGAGCACCTTGCCCTGTCGCTTCTGAGAAATTCCGACGTGAGTGCGGAGCTTAGCGAACGCTACGAGGAAATATATGTGGACGAGTACCAGGACTGCAACAGCGTTCAAGAGGAGATATTCTCGCTCGTTTCACGCAAGGCAAAGGATAAGCCCAATATGTTTATGGTGGGTGATATGAAGCAGAGTATTTACCGTTTCCGTGGGTCGGAGCCTGCGCTTTTTAAGCAGAAATCCGAGAGCTACCCCGACTTCGGCACGGGCGACGGGCGGTATAACAGAATAAATTTAAACAAGAACTTCCGCAGCCGCAGTGCGGTTTTAAGCGGCGTCAACTCCGTTTTCCGCCAGATAATGAGCACATCTGTCGGCGAGCTTGAATACACGCCGGAGGAATACCTCTACTACAACGAAAATTCCTACGAGGACACAAACCCCGATACGGACAGAACCGACATAATTTTAATTGACGAGAACACGTCGGAGAGCGAGGGCGAAAGCTTCTCCGACGAGCTTAAAGGCATAGAGGCGGAGGCGGTATACACCGCAAACCGCATAAACGAAATTGTAAGAGGCGGCTACAAGGTATTCGACAAAGAAACCAAGAGCTACCGTGACGCAAGATTTTCGGACATTGTGATACTTCTGCGCAGTGTAAAGGGCTACGCCGAGGTGTACTCCGACATTCTCACAACGTCGCAGATACCGGTTTACTGCGATGTGGGCGGAGGGTATTATGACACGCCGGAAATTTCTTTCCTCATAAACTGCCTTAAAATAATCGACAATCCCCTTGACGACATTGCCCTGCTCTCCGTAATGCGACACCCCGTGTGCGGATTTACGGACGACGAATTTGTGAGGATTAGAACGGCTCTCAAAAAGGGGTACTTCTACGATTCGGCGGAAAGGTATATACGTGAAAACGAGGACGGGCTGTGCGAAAAGCTGAAAAAGTTCAAGTCCGAGCTTGCACGATTTTACGACCGCTCCAAGTTTCTGCCCACCGACAAGCTGATTTGGGAGATTTGCGACAGGACGGACTATATGGCGTACCTGTCTTTTCTGCCGAACGCCGAGCTTAAAAAGGCAAACGTGCGTGCGCTTTTCAGCCGTGCGAACGACTTTGAAAAAACGGACTTTAAAGGAGTTTTTAACTTTATCGAATACATCAATTCCCTTAAAAAGAACAACTCCGACACAGATACGGCAAAGACCCTCGCCGGGGACGAAAACCTTGTGAGGATTATGAGCATACACAAGAGCAAGGGACTCGAATTTCCCATAGTGTTCCTCGCACGCAGTTCTAAGAAATTTAATCTGCGTGACCTGACGGACAAAATTCTGCTCCACAAGGAATACGGAATGGGACTTAACTTTGCGGACTATTCCCTGCGCCTTTCGTACCCGCTGCCAAACAAGAACCTCATAAAAGAGGCTCTGCTCTCCGAGGCAATATCCGAGGAGATGCGTGTTCTCTACGTTGCGCTGACCCGTGCGAGAGAAAAGCTGATTGTGACCGGCTGTGTTTCCGATGCGCAAAAAAAGCTCTCGTCACTTGCGGTAAAGCTGACAAGCGAGGGCGACAAAATATCCCCCGCCGTTACTAAATCCGCAAGGTCGTACCTCGACTGGATTCTCCTTGCCGTTATGAGGAACAAAACCGCCCCGTTTGCAAAGGAATACGGATTTGACACAGTAATTGACGACGGCTCAAACTTTTGTGTGGAAACCGTTGCCAAGGACTCGCTTGTATTAAACATTGACGAGGGCGGCGGCAAGCGTGACTTTCTCTCGCTCTCCCCCGACGCCGATGCGGACGGCGAAGTTGAAAAACTGCTCGGCTACTCCTACCAGGAGAGCGGACTTGAAAACGTTGCGGCAAATATGTCGGTAACGGAGCTTAAACGCCGTGCAAATGAGGACAGCGACTGCACAAACCCCTTTGAGCAGTACCGTGTTGGAACGCCGTCGTTTTTGAGCGGAACGGAAACGCCCACGGCGGCGGACATAGGAACGCTTACGCACCTTGTTATGGAAAAGATGAACTTTGCCGAAATCAAGAGCGCAGACGATGTTAAAGAATTGGTTGCAAACCTTGTAAAGCGTGGATTTTTTACCGAAAATCAGGCAAAATACATTAAAACGGATAACATTTTCCGCCTGTTTGAAACTCCCCTCGGCAAGGCAATGGCAAAGCACTCGGACACCCTGCGCCGTGAGTACGGATTTAAGTATCTTATGGACGCAAGCGAGATTGACAAAGACATAAAATACGGCGAAAATATAATCATACAGGGGATGGCGGACGCATTTTTTGAAAACGAAAACGGCGAAATCGTGCTTGTGGACTACAAAACGGACAAAGTGAGAAACGGAGCGGACGAAATTGCAAAGCGCTATGCCCCCCAGCTTAATTTTTACCAAACGGCAATAGAAAAATGTACGGGTAAACGTGTGTGCGAAAAATATCTGTTCCTGCTCGACAGCGGCGAGGTTGTAAAAACAGATTAGGCAAGCACCTGCTCGACTGAATTTTTGCAAAGAATTTCGGTGCGTAAGGGTGCAGGCGGGCTGACGCCCGTCAAAGCCGACAAGGCGGAAGGCTTTGTGAAAATTCAGTCGACAGGCAATGCGGGTTCGGGTCTCCGCTGCCTAAGTTCGTTTTACACTTGAAATTACACAAAGTTAATGTTATCATTATATTATACAATAATTTTTCGGTGATGTTATGAGCAATTTTAAAGTAGTTGCGCCCTTTGAACCTATGGGCGACCAGATTAAAGCGATAGACGAGCTTTCCGCCGGCATTGTGCGTGGCGACCGTGGACAGACGCTCCTCGGAGTTACCGGCTCCGGAAAGACGTACACAATAGCGAAAACCATTGAGCGTGTAAACAAACCCACGCTTGTTTTGGCACACAACAAAATCCTTGCGGCACAGCTTTGCAGTGAGTTTAAGGAGTTTTTCCCCGACAATGCCGTGGAATACTTTGTGTCTTACTACGACTACTACCAGCCGGAGGCTTACATTCCCAACACCGACACGTATATTGAGAAGGACGCATCAATCAACGACGAGATAGACAAACTGCGCCACAGCGCAACGGCGGCTCTCTTGGAACGGCGGGACGTGATAATTGTGGCGAGCGTTTCGTGCATTTACGGTTTGGGTGACCCGGACGACTACAAAAACCTTATGCTGAGCCTGCGTGTTGGCAACGAGTACGACAGGGACGACGTCCTGAGACGGCTTGTGGATATGCAGTACCACAGAAATGACCTTACGCTTGAACGTGGCACGTTCCGTGTGCGTGGCGACGTTTTGGAAATCTGCCCCGTGGGTTCGGGAGAAAAGGCAATAAGGGTGGAATTTTTCGGCGACGAAATAGACAGAATTTCCGAGGTGGACATTGTAACGGGCGAGGTTGTGTCACTGCGCACATACATTGCCGTTTTCCCGGCGTCGCACTACGCCACAACGGGCGAAAAGATGAAGGCGGCAATACGTGGCATTGAGGACGAGCTTACCGACCGTCTTGCCGAGTTTAAGTCACAGGGAAAACTGCTCGAAATGCAAAGACTCGAACAGCGCACCAACTATGACCTCGAAATGATGCAGGAAATAGGCTTTTGCCAGGGAATAGAAAACTACTCTCGCCACATAAGCGGCAGAGCACCCGGAAGTGCGCCCTATACGCTCATCGACTACTTCCCCGACGATTTTCTGCTTGTGATAGACGAGTCGCACGTCACCATTCCCCAGGTGCGTGCAATGTACGCCGGCGACCGTTCAAGGAAGGACAGCCTTGTGGAATACGGCTTCCGCCTGCCGTCGGCATACGACAACAGACCGCTTAACTTTAAGGAATTTGAAGATAAGATAAACCAGGTTATATTTGTAAGCGCAACGCCGTCCGACTACGAAAGGCAGCATTCGTCGCAGATTGTGGAGCAGGTTATACGCCCCACCGGACTTGTAGACCCGGAGATTATCGTCCGCCCCGTGAGCGGTCAGGTGGACGACCTGATTGGCGTTATAAACGAAGTTACGGCAAAAAATCAGAGAGTGCTTGTAACCACGCTTACCAAAAAAATGGCGGAGTCGCTCACGGACTATCTGCACGATGTGGGAATTAAAGTCAAATATCTGCACAGCGACATAGAAACCATTGAGAGAATGGAGATTATACGGGATTTGCGCCTCGGCGTTTTTGACGTTTTGGTGGGAATTAACCTTCTGCGTGAGGGGCTTGACATTCCGGAAGTCAGCGTAGTTGCCGTTCTCGATGCCGACAAAGAGGGATTTTTGCGGAGCGAAACCTCGCTTGTGCAGACCATAGGCAGAGCGGCGAGAAACGCCGAGGGCAGAGTCATAATGTATGCCGACACCGTTACAGGTTCAATGCAGAGGGCGATTGACGAAACGAACCGCCGCCGCCAAATTCAGACGCAGTACAACGAGGAGCACGGCATCGTGCCCAAAACCATTATAAAAGACGTAAGAGGCATCATTCAGACATACGCTGAGGAAAGCGCCGAGGAGGCAAAGGAAGAGCCGATGACGGTTGAGGAGAAAATTGCAAACCTCACGCTTATGATGCAAAAAGCCGCACAGGAGCTTGACTTTGAACAGGCGGCAAAATACAGAGATGAAATTACACGAATTAAAAAATCAAAAGAGTATTAAGGGGGCGCACTTATGCCTAAGGACACCATTTATATAAGAGGAGCGAGGGAGCACAACCTCAAAAACATCGACCTTTCCATTCCACGTGACAAATTTGTTGTTTTCACGGGGCTTTCCGGGTCGGGAAAATCGTCGCTTGCGTTCGACACCATCTATGCCGAGGGTCAGCGCCGATACGTTGAGTCGCTCTCGTCGTACGCACGCCAGTTTTTGGGACAGATGGACAAGCCCGACATTGACTACATCGACGGTCTGTCCCCCGCTATCAGCATAGACCAGAAAACCACAAGCCGAAACCCACGCTCCACCGTGGGAACGGTTACGGAAATTTACGACTACTTCCGCCTGCTTTTTGCACGCATAGGAGTTATGCACTGCCCCAAGTGCGGAAAGGTGATTTCTCAGCAGTCAATAGACGAGATTGTGGATAAAATTATGGCGACGGGCGAGGGAACAAAACTGCAAATCCTTGCCCCCGTCCTGCGTGAGAAAAAGGGAACACACAAAAAAGTGTTTGAAAACGCAAAGAAAAACGGCTTTGTCCGTGCAAGGGTTGACGGAGAAATCCGTGACCTGTACGAGGACATCGACCTTGACAAAAACACACGCCACACCATAGAGATAGTTGTGGACAGGCTCGCTGTAAAAGACGGCATAATGTCAAGAGTCACCGACTCGGTGCAGACCGCACTGGAAATCGGCGGCGGTATTGCGCTTGCCGTGCTGACCGACGGCAGAGAGCTTGTGTTTAACCAGAACTTTGCCTGCCGTGACTGCGGCATCAGCCTTGAAGAAATGACCCCACGCTCGTTCTCCTTTAACAGTCCGATAGGCGCCTGCCGTGAGTGTTTAGGTCTCGGAATGCTTATGGAGATTGACCCGGAGCTTGTAATTGCGGACAAAAACAAGTCGCTCTACGGCGGAGGGATTGACGTGTGCGGCTGGAAGTCCATCGGCGAGGAAGGCTCTTACTCCCACCTGTGGATTGAGGCGATTGCAAAGAAATACGGCTTTGACCCCAACGTGCCGATTAAGGATTTGCCAAAAGATATTATGGACATCGTGCTCTACGGCAGTGACGACGATGTTTCCATAGTGTATAAGGGCGAGAGAAAAACGCACCCATTTGAGGGAATAATAAACACCTTAAAGCGCAGATACAAAGACTCTTTCTCGTCGTTTATGAAGGCGGAAATCGAGGCTCTGATGAGCGACAACGTGTGCCCGTCCTGCAAAGGCAGACGTCTGCGCCCTGAGATTTTGGCAGTGACAGTGGGCGGCAAAAACATTGCCGAGGTTACGGAGATGAGCATACGTGACACAAAGGACTTTTTCGACTCACTGACGCTCACCGAAACCGAGCAGATTATAGCAAAGCAGATTTTAAAGGAAATACGTTCCAGACTTCAATTTTTAATAGATGTGGGACTCGACTACCTCACGCTTGCACGCAGTGCCGGCACGCTCTCCGGCGGCGAAGCGCAGAGAATACGCCTTGCAACGCAGATAGGTTCAAGCCTTATGGGCGTGCTCTACATTCTCGACGAGCCGAGCATAGGACTGCACCAGCGTGACAATGACAAGCTTCTTGCAACGCTCAAAAAACTGCGTGACATAGGTAACACCCTGATTGTCGTTGAGCACGACGAGGACACAATGTACGCCGCAGACTACATTGTAGACATAGGGCCGGGAGCCGGAATACACGGCGGAGAAGTGGTTGCCGCCGGCACCGCACAGGAGATTATGCAGTGTGAGGAGAGCATAACGGGAGCGTATTTGAGCGGCAGAAAAAAGATTGAAGTTCCCAAAAAGCGCCGCAAGGGCACGGGAGAATACCTCACCGTTCTGGGCGCATCGGAAAACAATCTTAAAAACATAGACGTTAAGTTCCCGCTCGGAAAGTTTATCTGCGTTACCGGCGTTTCAGGTTCGGGCAAGTCATCACTTGTAAACGAAATTCTCAACAAGAGCCTTTCCGCAACGCTAAACGGCGCAAGAAAAAAAGCCGGAAAGCACACGGGCATTGAGGGCGCCGAGCACCTCGACAAGGTAATAAGCATAGACCAGTCGCCGATAGGCAGAACGCCGAGGTCAAACCCGGCAACATACACGGGAGTATTCTCGGACATAAGGAACGTCTTTGCACAGACAAACGAGGCAAAAATCAGAGGTTACGGCCCGGGGAGGTTCAGCTTTAACGTGAGCGGCGGCAGATGCGAGGCTTGCCAGGGCGACGGAATAATAAAAATCGAGATGCACTTTCTATCCGACGTTTACGTCCCCTGCGAAGTGTGCAAGGGCAAGCGCTACAACCGTGAAACGCTCGAAGTTAAGTTTAAAGGCAAAAACATAAGCGACGTTTTGGATATGACGGTTGAGGAAGGATTGTCCTTCTTTGAAAACATACCCAAAATCAAGCGCAAAATGCAGACCCTCTGCGACGTCGGACTCGGCTACGTCAAAATCGGTCAGCCGTCCACACAGCTCTCCGGCGGAGAGGCACAGCGTGTAAAGCTGGCAACAGAGCTCAGCCGCCGCTCCACGGGCAAAACCCTCTATATTCTGGACGAGCCCACAACGGGACTGCACACGGCGGACGTGCACAAGCTCATTGACGTGCTCGACATTCTCGCCGACAGCGGAAACACAGTGGTTGTAATCGAGCACAATCTCGACGTTATAAAGGTGGCGGACTACATCATAGACTTAGGGCCGGAGGGCGGCGACGGCGGCGGAAAAATCGTGTGCACCGGAACACCCGAAAAGGTGGCAAAGTGCGAAAAATCGTACACCGGCAAATATCTTAAAAAAATGCTTGCGAGGTAGTGGCAATGTTTGAATTAATCTCCGATATTTTAAAATATGCACTTGTAGTCGTGGTGTACGTTTTTATATTCAGCGTGGTAAAGCTGGTATATATGGACATTGCCGACACAAGGCGCCGTGAGGCAAACGAGGAGGAGGGGCTCGGATATTTAAAGCTCATCAACCTCCGCAAGGAACTGCCGTTCAAGGTTTACGAAAGTTACAGCGTGTGGGAGGATACGTCAATCGGCAGGAGCAAAAAGTGCAATATATTTATCCCCGACCCGTATCTTTCCAAAAGGCACGCAAGGATATTCTTTAAGGACGCCGAATTTTACATCGAGGACCTCGGCAGTACCAACGGCACGTTCTTAAACGGCAAACAGCTCGGCACACGCCCCGTCAAATTGAAAGACAGCGACAAGGTGAGCGTGGGACATATGAGTTTTCTGTTTGTGGACGGTGCAAAACTGTAAAAAGGGGTGACGTACTTGACACGAATGAGGCTGCGGCCGATACTTATGATAATACTTATGAATCTGCTCGGATTTTCTCTGCTGTATCTCTTTCAGCAGGGCAAAGACGTGCACATTCTCTACTGTATGGCGGCAATGTGTGCCCTGTGCATTGGGGTGTATGCCGTTATGAGCGCATTTGAGCTTGGCGACGTGTACCTGTATCTTATGGTTGCAATGCTCGTCACGGTGGGAATGATTATGCTGTTCCGCCTTGACCCGGACTACGGGTACAGCCAGATTAAGTGGTTCGGTGTGGGAACGGCGGTGTTTTTTGCAAGCTATTTTGTGTACCGCCCTTTCGGCGGCTGGAGCAAATTTACTTACCTTTATATGGGCGGTGCGGTACTGCTCTACGTGGTGACGCTCGTTTTCGGCGAGGAGATTAAGGGCGCAAAGAACTGGATTGCGGTCGGCAAGTTTACAATTCAGCCGTCGGAATTTATAAAGATATTATACTGCTTTGCCTTGGCGTCGTTTTTCAGCCGCAGGCACGAGAGCAAAAACCTCAAAGAACGGCTCACGGGCGTGACAAGGGACGACATAATCCTGTGCGGATTTGTGTACCTTTGCATAGGATTTTTTATAATTCAGCGTGAATGGGGAACGGCGCTTTTGTTCTTTCTCATTTACTTTTCCATGCTCATACTCTACGACGCACCGCTTGTGGTGCTCCTTGGAAATGCGGCGTTTGCGGCGCTTGGAGCATACGGCGGATACCTGTTTACGTCGCACATCAAGGTGAGAGTCAGCACGTGGCTCAACCCCTGGGCGGACGCAACCAACAGAGGGTATCAGATTATCCAGTCGCTTATGGCAATATGCTCGGGCGGCTACTTCGGCGCAGGCGTCGGCAACGGCAACCCGTACCTTATACCGGAGGTGCACTCGGACTTTATATTCTCGGCCATATGCGAGGAAATGGGCATTTTTATGGGAATCGCCATAATAATACTGTACTTTATATTCTCGTACCGTGGGTTTAAAACGGCAATCCGCACGTCCGACTCCTACGACAGGGCTCTGTGCCTTTCGCTTGTAATCAGCTTTGCCTTCCAGACGTTTATCATTGTCGGCGGAGTTATAAAGCTGATACCGCTGACGGGCATAACTCTCCCCTTTGTAAGCTACGGGGGAAGCTCTATGGTTTCGTGCTTTATAATGCTGGGAATACTGACGGCGGTGTCCTTTGGCAGAAAAGATAAAAAAATTTGAAAAAGGGTCTTGACAAGGCATAAAAATTGTGCTATTATTTTCTAAACCGTTGAGAAAGAGTAGTAAGCTCCGATACTGTTCAAGAGAGAGCCGCAGGCGGTGGAATTGCGGCGGATAAGGCGGAGACGAATGGACTTTCGAGGGCAATCGGAAACGAATTTTCGGAGTATGTGCGACGGAGTTTGACACTTCGTAAACAAAAGCAGCGTATGACGGTACGCAAAGGTTAATCGTATCAAGTACGCACAGAGCGGACGGATTTTTCCGTCAAGCAGGGTGGCACCGCAGGATTTTACTCCTGTCCCGGCATAATTAAATTTGCGTGGGACAAGGAGTTTTTTTGTTCCATTGAGAGGAGAGAAAGAATATGTCAGAGAAAACAATCCCGTACAAAATCTATCTTGAAGAGAGCGAAATGCCTAAATCCTGGTACAACCTCAGAGCGGATATGAAGGACAAGCCGGCTCCGCTTTTAAACCCCGGAACCTTAAAGCCGATGACGGCTCAGGAGCTTGCGCCCGTTTTCTGCGATGAGCTGATTGCTCAGGAACTTGACGACACAACGCCGTTTTTTGAAATTCCGCAGGAAATCCGTGATTTCTACAAAATGTACCGCCCGTCACCGCTTGTGCGTGCGTACTGCCTGGAAAAAAAGCTCGGCACACCGGCTAAAATCTACTACAAATTCGAGGGCAACAACACCAGCGGAAGCCACAAGCTCAACTCCGCAATAGCGCAGGCATATTACGCAAAAAAACAGGGACTTAAAGGCGTAACAACCGAAACGGGAGCCGGTCAGTGGGGAACGGCGCTTTCTATGGCGTGCTCTTACTTTGACCTCGACTGCAAGGTATTTATGGTTAAGGTTTCCTACGAACAAAAGCCGTTCCGCCGTGAAGTTATGAGGACATACGGCGCATCGGTTACACCCTCGCCGTCAACCGAAACAAACGTCGGCAGAAAAATCCTTGCCGAACACCCCGGCACAACGGGAAGTCTCGGCTGTGCAATTTCCGAGGCGGTGGAGAGAGCAACCACAACCGAAGGGTACAGATACGTCCTCGGCAGTGTGTTAAATCAGGTACTTCTGCACCAGTCGGTTATCGGACTGGAAACAAAGGCGGCGCTTGACAAATACGGCATCAAGCCGGACGTAATAATAGGCTGTGCCGGCGGCGGCTCAAACCTCGGCGGACTTATTGCCCCCTTTATGGGCGAAAAGTTAAGGGGCGAGGCAGACTACCGCATAGTTGCCGTTGAACCGGCGTCCTGCCCCAGCTTTACGAGAGGAAAATTTGCATACGACTTCTGCGACACGGGTATGGTTTGCCCTCTGGCAAAGATGTATACCCTCGGCAGCGGATTTATTCCGGCGCCGAACCACGCAGGCGGACTGCGCTATCACGGTATGAGCTCTACCCTTTCCAAGCTGTACCACGACGGATATATGGAGGCTGTTTCCGTTCCGCAGACGGCAGTTTTCGAGGCGGCGGAACAGTTTGCAAGGGTTGAGGGAATTTTGCCGGCACCGGAGAGCAGCCACGCCATAAGGGTTGCCATTGACGAGGCGTTAAAGTGCAAGGAAAGCGGCGAGGAAAAGACCATTGTATTCGGTCTTACCGGCACGGGTTACTTTGATATGGTAGCTTACGAAAAATTCCACGACGGCAAAATGGAAGATTACGTTCCCACAGACGCAGAGCTTGAGGAGAGTCTTGCCAAGCTTCCAAAAGTTGACCTTTAATAAATCAGAATAAGCACGCTTTGCCCGCCTTGTGCGGGCAGAGGCCGCTTTATGGGGGATTAGCGATGAACAAAGACGAATTTATTAAAATATATACCGAAAACATCAAGCGTGAGGGCGCAGACAAACTGCTTGCGTACCTTAGCAGTCCGTCGTGCGACTTTTTTACCGCACCGGCAAGCACACGCTTTCACAGCGCATACGCCGGAGGACTTCTTGACCACAGTCTTAATGTTTACCACTGTCTTAAAGACTACCTGCAAAGACCGAGAGTTAAGGAAACTTACGGTCTAAACCCAAGCGACGAAACGGTTGCCATTGTGTCACTTCTGCACGACCTGTGCAAAATTAACTGCTACAAGCCGTCCACAAGGAACGTAAAGGACGCTCACGGCGTGTGGCACACTGTACCCACGTTCAGCTTTGAGGACGATATGCCATACGGCCACGGCGAAAAGTCGGTTTACATAATTTCCGGCTATATGCGCCTTACCCGTGAGGAGTCTTTTGCAATAAGATTTCATATGGGATTTTCCGGCAGTGAGGAGAGCTATCTGGTAGGCAGTGCGTTTGAAAAATTCCCGCTCGCCTTTGCCCTCTCCACAGCGGATATGGAGGCTACATATTTTATGGAGGAACCTCCGGAGAAAATTTGACATTGTGCAAACTATGTGTTAAAATTAATACATAAAACTACATAAGGAGACGTGAAAATGAGAAAATTTTTATTGGCAGCCTTAGCTGTGTGCATAGTAATCTCGGCAATGTGCCCGTTTGTTACGCTTGCAGACGCAGCTCTCGGCGAAAACATCACCTGGAACCTTACCGACGGTACGCTCACAATAACGGGCAGCGGCGATATGGCGGACTTTTCCGCAGCGTCCGACGCACCGTGGTACGCAAACAGAGCGGCGGTGGAGCGCATTGTTGTTTCCGACGGCATAACGCACATCGGCAGTATGGCATTTTACGGCTGTGTCAATGCAAAGACGGCTGAAATAGCAGACAGCGTAAAGAGCATAGGTATTAACGCCTTTTCGTACACGGAAGGCTCGGTTACAAGCATAAGCAGTGTCAGCGCACCGTATCAGTTCGTTATTTCAAGTGAAAAGGACTGCGCAAAGACTGGCGAGGAATTTTATGTTGACGTTGACTTAAAGGGCGACTTTAAGGGCGTTTCGGCAATACAGGCAATGGTTATATTCGACTCGGAGAGAATTTCGGCAGACGTTGACGACTGGTGCGACACCGCCTGGCTCGAAAGCGTGGACAAAACAGGCCTCGGCTACATCAGCAATCCTATGAACGGCGTCGTTACAAACACCGTGAGAGTGCTCTACATCTCCCTCGGCGGAACCAAGATTGACGACGGCTCACCGCTCTACACCGCAGGCGAAACCACGCAGAAAGTTGCAAGGCTCAAATTTAAGGCTAAGGAAGACATCGAGGCTTTTGACATCACCTGCTTTTACCTCAAAGACTGCAAGGTTGTCAACGCAGAGAGCAAAACAGACCCCGAATGCGGACTTATGCAGCTCACAACACCGTCAATTCTCCCGATAAGCGGACTTAAAATCATAACAAACAGCAAGGACGCCGCAGACTATGCCACGGACAAAGGCATTAAGGCAGAGGACAAAGACGGCAAAGAGTACACCGCAGAGGCAAAGCCCGAAACGAAAAAACCCGACGGCATCACCGTTATGCTCGACGGCAAAAAGATTGAATTTGACGTAGAACCGATACTTGTAAAAGACAGAACAATGGTTCCTATGAGAGCAATATTCGAGGCGCTCGGCGCAAAGGTTGACTGGGACGACGACAAGCAGACAGCTTTCGGTATGAACGCAAACACGGTTGTTGCATTCCAGATAGACAACAACAAAATGCAGAAAAGCTCCGTTGACGGCAAGAGCGAAACAATCGAGCTGGACGTTCCGGCAATGCTCGTAAACGACCGAACGCTTGTTCCCCTGCGTGCCATAAGCGAGTCATTCGGCAACAAAGTTGACTGGGTTGACGAAACGCAGACGGTTGTCATTACATCTGAGAAATAGAGAAAACGAAAGTTTTATTAAGACAAAGGCGGTGTATTTGTTTACACCGCCGAATTTTTAACGGAGATTTAAAATGACCTTTTCAAAACGTGACACATTAATAATCAAGGGAATTGCAGTGCTGATGCTGGTTTGCCATCATCTCGGCATGGGCGTTTTGCTGCCGCCGATTAACTGGGGCAAAGACCCCATTCTTACAATAATTGCCACACTTTGCAAGGTGTGCGTTGCAATATTCGTTATTCTCAGCGGATACGGCATAAACGAGAGCCGCAAACGGCGCACGGAGAGCGATTTTCTGTTTGTAAAAAATCACCTTTTACGGCTTATGAAGCAGTTTTGGTTTATATTTGTAATTTTCGTTCCGCTCGGCTTTCTGTGCCAATGGAAACCGACAGAGGTGTACGGTGGCGGCGGACGTGGTTTTTTGTATTTTGTTATAGACTTTTTTGGAATGAAGTCGCTGTTTAACACCCCTACAATGAACCAGACCTGGTGGTATATGGAAACGGTGATTGTATTGTATATTGCCTATCCGCTGCTCCGCCGTCTTGTTAAAAAACTGCCCGTAATTACTCTTGCGGCGGCATTTGTGCCCATTGCGCTCGGTATGAAAGGTTTTAACGCCGGCACTGTTGACGGCTGCCGTGAGATATACTGGGTGTTCCCGTTTGCGGTGGGAATTTTTCTCTCTCAGCACGATATATTGAACCGCTTTTCCGCCTTTTGTGCAGGGCACGGCGCATTTGCGGTTGTGCTGAGCCTTGCCTCGGTGCTTGTGCTGACGTGGGCACGCTCCCGTGCCGGACTTGTGCTCGACACGTTCTATGCGCTTGCGATAATCGCTTTTGCAAAGGCAACCGTGTGCAAAGTCAAGTATGCAAACTCGATTTTTGCGTATCTCGGCGTTCACTCCGCAAACATATTTATGATGCACTCGTTCCTCTACTGCTACTTTGTGCCGATAAAACAGCTTTTGTTCGCTGTGGCAAATACGTATTTCAACTATATTTTTCTAATGCTTGAATGTGTGGTTGTTTCGGACTACATTGAGGTCTTAAAGGCACGAATGAGGCAGACGAGGTTTCTCGCAAAATTAGTGTAGTATTGTTCTCAAATTCAGTAGTTGCGTTAAAAAGTAGCGCCCCACCTGACACTATGGGCGTTACTTTTTTATGGGTTTTACCAATATAAATATAAATACCGCCGCCCACACCTTACGGCGTGGGCGGCGGACGATTGATTTTGTGTAGCAGCAAATCAATTTGGCACATAAAAAAATGCGCCGACCTAAGCCAGCGCATAAAAACACTGATTTAGGTAGTCGCCAAACAACCTTAAATACACTCTCTATAATCTTAACGAATAATATATAAGCGCAGTAAAAAAACCAGTGTTTTTTGCATAATAAAACACCTATATATTATTATTTTGTTAAGAAAACAATATGTATTTAAAAACTGTTTGGCAGAATTTATTGTAACACAAATTATGGATAAATGCAACCTCTTTTTTAGAATATTAAAAAAATGACGCCCACCTTCCATTAGGGCGTCATTCTTTTGAATAAACAAACTATGGCATAACCGTCTTCGGTCTTACCTTTTGTAACTCGATTATACAATCAAACTACCGTTTCGTCAATACATTTTTCGCATTTTCTCAGCATCGCTACCTGCCGAGTATCATCGTACCAATTCCGTGGTCGGTGAATATTTCGAGCAGAATGGAGTGCAAAATTCGTCCGTCGATTATGTGCACCCTCTCGACGCCGTTTTCAACCGCCTCTTTGCAGCCGGTCGTCTTTGGTATCATACCGCCGGTTATGGTGCCGTTATCTATCAGAGGTTCAACCTCGTCGGTGTATATTTTTTGAATAAGCTCGCCGTCATTGTCGAGAACGCCACGGACATCCGTAAGATACATCAGCTTTTGCGCCCTTAACGCCTCCGCAACCGCCGAGGCAACGCTGTCGGCATTGATGTTGTAACTGTTGCCGTCATCGTCCGTGCCGATGGGCGCAATTACGGGGATATATTCGTCCTCGGTGAGGTGGTTAATCAGCTTTGTGTTGATGCCCGTAACTTCGCCGACAAATCCTATGTCGGTTTTTTCGCCGTCAACTTCGGTGTAGCACTTTTTACACTTGATAAGATTGCCGTCCAGTCCGCAAAGTCCGATAGCCTTGCCGCCGGCGTGGTTAAGACGGGAAACAATGTCCTTGTTTGTCTTGCCGACGAGAACCATCTGCGCTATGCCGACCGTTTGCTCGTCCGTCACACGCAGTCCGTTTATAAACTCGCTCTCTATGTGGTAAACGCCGAGAGTCTTTGTTATATCCGGACCGCCGCCGTGCACGATAATCGGGTTAATTCCCACGTATTTGAGCAGGGTGACGTCATTCATTACCGAGTTTTTCAAATCCTCGTTAATCATAGCGTTTCCGCCGTATTTTATAACTATCGTCTTTTTATACAGCTTGCGGATATAGGGGAGCGCCTCGATTAATATATCCGCCTTTTTAATGCCTGTTTCTATCGGCTCATTTGCATTTTTAAGTCCGCTCATAGCTCTGTTACCTCCTATAAATAGAACGCCGGCACGTTAATGCCCGTTTTTTCGTCAAGGGAGAACATCAGATTCATATTCTGCACAGCCTGACCTGCCGCACCCTTGAACAGATTGTCTATCGCCGAGGAAACAACCACACGTCCGAGCCTTTGGTCAACTTTAAAGCCGATTTCGGCAAAGTTGGAGCCGGCAACGTGCTTTGTTTCCGGCAGAGCGCCCGGCTTTAATACACGGATAAAGTGCTCGCCCTTGTAAAAGTCGCTGAAAATGGCGTAGATGTCATCATCGGTGAGCGGCTTTTTTAAATTCGCATAGCTTGTGGCAAGTATTCCACGCTTTAAGGGAACAAGGTGCGGCGTAAAGGAAACCATTATCTCCTCCCCTGCCGCAAGGCTGAGTTCCTGCTCGATTTCCGATGTGTGGCGGTGGGTGGCGATTTTATAAGCCTTCATATTCTCTGTGCACTCACAAAAGCTGTACGGCAGTTTTTCTGTTCTGCCGGCGCCGGTCACGCCCGATTTTGCGTCTATAATGATGTTTTTGCTCTCCACTGCGCCTGCCTTCAAGAGCGGATAGAGCGCAAGTATGGAACAGGTGGTGTAGCAGCCCGGATTGCCGACAATGGTTGCGCCCTTAATCTCGTCACGGTGTATCTCGCAAAGACCGTAGACCGACTTTGCCAAAATTTCGGGTGCGCAGTGCGGTTCGCCGTACCACTTTTCGTAAGTTTTGACATCGTTGTAGCGGAAGTCGCCGCTCAAATCTATCACCTTAACGCCGAGGCTGTAAATCTCCGGTATGACGGTTTTTGATGCACCGTGCGGCAAAGCGGTAAACACAACGTCGCAGTTTTTGGCAACGTCCGCACTGTCAAGCTCGCTGAGAACCATATCACAAATGCCGGCAAGGCTTGGATAAACCTCGGATATTTTTTTGCCTGCAAAGCTGTGGGAAACAAGCTTTGTTATTTCAACCTCCGGGTGCGTGGAGAGTATGCGCACGGTTTCTATTCCTGCATAGCCCGTTGCGCCGAGAACTCCTGCTCTAATCATACAATCAGGTCCTTCCTGTTTTCAGATATTAATAATTATACAACATTCTTGCATAAATTCAAGGTATTTATGCAAACTTTATACATTTTTTCAAAAAACATACAAGTTTAAATTAAAAAACTATTTAAAAAACATAAAATAACTATTGACAATACAAAAAAGCTGTGGTATATTATATCTGTATTAATACAGACAATACAGTTGTATGGGAGGTGAATTTATGATTAAGCTGGATTACAAAATCGACAAGCCCCTGCACGAGCAGATAAGCGACGGTTTTAAAGAGCTTATAGTCAGCGGCATACTTAAAACCGACGACCAATTACCATCGGTGCGTGAAATGTCTTTGGAACTTACGGTCAACCCAAACACCGTCCAACGGGCATACAAATCACTGGAAGCGGACGGAATAATATACTCCGTGAGGGGCAAAGGCAACTTCGTTGCAAAAGCGGAAAGCGTAAGCTCCGATGTGATAGGCGGACTCTACGACACGCTTACCTCGGCGGCACGGGAGCTTTCTTACCTCGGAGAGCCAAAGGAAAACCTTGACAACATCATAAAAAACATTTATTCGGAAAGGAATGATTAGGATGATTAAAGCTAATCGGATTGTAAAAAAATTCGGCAGCTTTTACGCCCTCGACGGCTTCGATATGCACGTTGAAAAGGGCAGCATATACGGTCTTGTCGGACCGAACGGCGCCGGCAAAACCACGATTATGAACCACTTGACCGGGGCGCTTTTGCCGGACGACGGCACCATTGAGATAGACGGCGAACCGGTGTGGGAAAATGCTCAGCTTAAACAAAGAGTGCTAAGCATTGCGGACGAGTGGTACTTTTACGGCAGTTACACGATTAAGGAAATGGCAAATTTCTATGCAAGCATATACAAAAACTTTGACCGCCAGCGTTACGAGCGCCTCGGCACTCAGCTGGCCATTGACGAAAACAGGCAGATAAGGCGGCTGTCCAAGGGTATGAAAAAGCAGGTGGCTTTCAGAATTGTGCTCTCCTGTATGCCGGACGTGCTGATTTTGGACGAACCGCTCGACGGTCTTGACCCCGTTATGAGAAAGCAGATAATGAGCATAATCATAAACGACGTGTCCGAGCGTGAAATGACCGTCCTCGTGTCGTCGCACAATCTGCGTGAGCTTGAAGACATCTGCGACCACGTGGGCATAATCCACAACGGCAGAATGGTTATAGAAAAACCGCTCTACGACCTGCGTGGCTCGGTGCACAAATATCAGCTTGTGTTTAAAGACGGTTTCCCGTCCGAGCTCAAATCAAAACTCGGTATTCTGCACTCTGCAAATCTTGGCTCGGTGCACACCCTCATAATCAAAGGCAACACCGATGTTATAGACAACATCATCAAGGCGTACTCACCGCTTGTCTGCGAAAAGGTAAGCCTTACATTAGAGGAAGTATTTATATATGAATTGGGAGGTTTGGGATATGACTTCAACAACATTCTCGCTTAACGGCGGAATATACAAAAACACGCTCCGCCGCTTTAAATGGGGCAGTTTCATATATTTTGCAATGCTGTTTTTCAGCGTGCCGTTTGTGTTTATGATAAACAGACCCGACATCACGTCGAGCGCATACACGGTAAATCCGTACACACTTTTGGAGTCAACGTATATAATTGTGCCTATGCTTACGGCATACGCCGTGCCGACGGTTGTGGCACTGCTGATTTTTAACTACGTTCACTCACCCAAACAAGGAATTTTTACACATTCCATTCCCGTTACCCGTGCGCAGAACTACATATCGGGCATATTTGCGGCATTTACGCTTATGTTTGTACCCGTTATTGCAAATGCACTCATCCTCTTTGCAATGCTGCCCTTCGGTTACGGCAGAGTTCTGTGTGCAAAGGCAATACTGACCTGGACGTTTATAAATGTGTTCATACTGTTTTTTATGTTCTCCGTTGCGGCGTTTGCGTCGTTTTTGACGGGCAACAGCTTTGCACAGGTCGGAATTAACGTTATTATTCACGTTTTGCCGCTTGTGGTTTCGCTTGCCATCGGGCTTATCTGCGATATGTTCGTCTACGGCTACGTTGCGTCCGAAACATCAATAGCACAGCGCCTTGTGGACGGAACTCCGGCAGTGTGGATGGCAAATCACTTTGGCAACGGCTTTAACGGTGCAAAGATTGCAAAACTGTTCGCTATGCCCTCGCTCTGGATATACCTTGCGTCGGCAGTGGTTATCTACGCACTCAGCTACATTCTGTATAAACACAGAAAGATAGAAAACTGCGGCGACGTTGCGGCTTTTGCGATATTCAAACCGATATTAAAGTACACCGTCACCGCCTTTGCTGCCGTCGCAACCTTTGGCATACTCACCTCAAACCTCGTTGCCCCTGTTACGGTTGCACTGGTTATTGCCGTGGTATGCGCCATTGTTTACTTCGGCTCGGAGATGCTGCTTTCAAAGACGCTTAAAGTATTTTCTGCGTACAAAGGCTACATCGGATTTTCCGTTTGCTTTGCGGCAATGCTTGCGTTTTTTGCATTCGGCGGGGCATTCGGCTACGAAAGATACGTTCCTCAAATCAACGAAATAAAAGAATCAACCCTTTGCAGCAATTATTACGGCTCAAGAAACCTCCCTATGGTTTCGGGTGAGGCAGCGGCAAAAACCGTTACAGGCTTTCACAAGGGCATATTAAAAAATATCCCCACAGCCGCAAAATACAGCTTCGAAGACAAGGGATATTCAACCCTTACGGTGCAGTACAAGCTAAACAACGGCAAAAAGGTTATGCGGCAATACGACATCAGCGACAAGGATATGACCAACGCTTTAAATCAAATGTTTGCATACAGCGAATACAAAATGAAATATTCGCTCTTAAGTACACTTAACATTGACAACATAGACAAGATGAACCTTTCCACCGGTGCCGGAAATTACAGATATGAATATGCGTTAAACGAGGACGCAAAGCCGTTTTTAAGAGCGGTTATTAAGGATATGGAAAATCTAAGCTTTGACCAGTTCAACGAGGGAGAGGGCATCGACCTGCACGTCAACCTCGACGCCAGCCCCAGGGAGAACAAAAAGAGCAAAATCTTTGTGGACGACGGCAGAGAGCATTACTACACCTTTTTTCTGACGCTGAACCGCAACTATGTAAACACCATTAACTTTTTAAAGGAAAAGGGTTACTACGACCTCATCAGAAACAACATATCCGAGCGTTTCTGCATAACAAAAGACACGTTTACAAGAGATGTGACATCGTACACATATCACGGGGAAAAGAACACGTATCTGGATTTTCAGGTTGCGCCGGATAGCACGGTAAAAATTTCCGCCGAGGACGGAAAGCAAATTTTTGACTTGATAATGTCGCAAAAGTATTCCGACCTTTCAATGGGCGAAAATTACCTGATACTCTGCGAACCGAGCCAGACTCTGTACTCATCGAACTATGCTTTGTGCTTCCCTGCCGGGGAGATGCCGGAATTTATTAAAAAATATCTGAATTAAAATTTTTAAGGGCGACCATACGTGGCCGCCCTTATTATTTTGATAATTAAATAAATACAATAAATGACAATGTAAACGTGTCGCCGATGTGGGTAATCGCCGGCTCGGAATGATACTTTGAGAGAGCTGTTTTTATATTCTCTAAACCAAACCCGTGATTGAACTTGTCCGTCTTGGAGGTTTTGCGTTTTTTTTCCTCCGGCAGAGGCGAAGTGTTTATAATTTTACAATACAGTACATTTGCATTGTAAGTTATGTCCAAATCAATTACGGCGTCCGCACGCTTAGTCCTCTCGCACGCCTCAATGGCGTTGTCAAGGGCGTTGCCGAATATAACGCAGAGGTCTGCGGAATTAATATTCAGATTTTCCGGAATTTGAATTCTCGTATTAAAATCAATGTTTTTGCTATTTGCAACTGCCTTCTTGGTGCTGAGCATTGCGTCAAGCGCCGGGTTGCCGGTTTCAATAATGGTGTTGCCGGGGGCAAACTTTTCTTTCATACTGTCCAAATATTCGCTTGCTCCGGGAACGTTGTTTTGGTCTATGTACGCCCCAAGTCCTATTACATAATTTTTAAAATCGTGTTTGAATTTTTTAAGCTGTCTTTGCGCAACCGCCATTTCGTCAAAATGCCTTAACTCCATTTTTAGGTTTTGCTCATATTGCTGTTGTACCCTTATAATTTCGGCCTGCATTGCCATATGCTCATACAAATACAGTGCAAAAAAAGTATTCGCAAGCAGACAAAAAGAACATATTGCGGCAAATATATACATATTTGTTTTATTCAAACTATATGTTAATTTGAAAAGCAAAAACATTGTTGCCCCTGATGTGAAAAATAGCATAAAAAACAATATCCAATATGATACGTTGCGGTATACCGTGCCATTTTTGCACTTTAACCTTATTGCATTTGCAAAAATCAGAGAAAATATTTTTGACAAAACTATTCCAAGAAGTCGATACTTTGGATTATCAACTGCCACAGCAACTGATATATCAAAGACAACTGTAATTGCAAACATCGTAGCAACTTCGACAATAGCAATAATTGCATAATATAGTATGGCAACAATCGCCTTGTGAAAAATACTGCCATCATACGTGAATGTCATTGCAAACAGAATTGCCATCATCACCAAAACATTTAAAAAATCGTATTTAAACAGGTTATTGCTAATGCCGATAAGAACGCTTGCCGCAATCACCTCGGCGGCATAAACCCATATTTGCAAGTTTTCTTTTCTTTTGCAAAATATATCACAAAGTATAAGCATCATTGACGCCTCAACAAAACAGGTAAATGCTTCTGCAACAGAATATATTGTCATAGCATAATCTCCCCCTCAATAAATTTTTTATAGTTTTCCTTAACTTGTTTTTTGTAACTGCGCCCCACGGGAATTGCGAAGTCTGCGCCACGGAGTTTAATTTCTGCTTCGCTTATTTTTTGCACATATGCCAAGTTCACAATAAACGACCTGTGAACACGGCAAAGAAAGCTGTCTTTAAACAGCTTTTCCAATTCGTTTATGGGCTTGTTTATTTTAAAGTCGCCGTCCATGGTTTTGGCATTAACTCCGTGTATTACGCTCTCGCAAAAGATTATATCGTCACTGTGCAGACGGAAATATTCCCTGTTATTTTCAAACGTATATGCCCTGGGACGTTTTGAGATTTTTTTAACGCACCGCAAAACATCTCATCAAACTTACCCTCGTCTATCGGCTTAACCAAAAAGCGGAACGGCATACTGCCGAAACATTCGGGAGCGTAGCTCGGATAACTTGTAACAAAAACTATCACCACGTTATTGTCTATTTCTCGTATGCGCTCGCCTACCTTTATGCCGTCTATTCCTCCCATTTCCACATCGAGGAAAACGAGGTCGTATGTACCCTTTGTCTTATACTCTCCGAGCAGTTCCTCACCGCTGCGGTATGAGTCGCAATTAATACTTTTAACACCAAATCTGCCCAAGTTTTTCTCTATGCTTGCTATGCACCCTTCGTTGTCGTCACAGATAGCCACTTTCATTAATATTACTCCCCGATAAAAATGTTATAGATACATTTTATCACATAAACATTGCAAAATGGTTACAATTCGGAGTCAAATAGATTAATTGACCCCCAAATTTAACATTTTTATGTCGTTCACGCATTATAAACCGTCGTCTGCGCACTCTGTGAAATATTTGTAAATTTTTGTGATATAATGTTCCCACAAAAAAGAGGTGGTATTAAATGGAAAATGTATCAAAGTTTATTGCCGATGTTTTAAGAGAACAAGGCGCAATTTCAAAATCCGAAACGGACATTTGCAAATACGGCTTAGAAGTGTTCATATCCTCCGCTCTTGAAATTGCAAGCATATTCGCTATATCGGCTTTTGCAGGCAACTTTTTGGAAACCGTACTTTTCTTTACGGCGTTTATTCCCCTGCGGATATACGCCGGCGGCTATCACGCAAGCACAAAGTTAAGATGTTATCTCCTCTCGCTTTTGGTATACGGTGCGTTCACATTTGTTATGCACGCACTGCCGAATACAGCGTATGCACCGCTGAATGTGTTGTTTGCGGCATTTTCCCTATCTGCGGTTCTCATTGCCGCACCGATTGTCCACAAGAACAAAAGCGTAAGCGACACGGAAAGAAAATACTACCGAAAATTCAGCGTGTGCATTGCACTTACACAAACACTGTCAATATGGATATTAACAGCTCCGTTCCCCACAAGTCCGTTTGTTATTTCTTTAACACTCGGTCAGCTTGCGGTAACACTCTCAATGATTGCCGTTGCTTTGTGGAGAAAAATAGCTGATAATAAATAGATTAATGAAAGGAGGTGCACAAAATGAACAAATTTAAAAACGCAGCAAAAAACTTCATTGCTAAACACGGCACATCTATTGCAGCATTTGCGTTTGCCTTTGTAGCAATAGCAGCCAATTCCTCGTGCGTTATTCCGTACTTTGAACCGGAGGAGCCTAAGGGATTGAAAAAATTCAAAAAGTTTGACAACTAAGCAGTAACAAAAAACTACAAAAGAATTTGAATTGGAGGAAAGAAAATGAAAAAATCAAGAAAATTAGCATTTGTTTTGACATTGGCTCTTGTGTTTTCCTGTTTTGGAAGTATAACTTCGTTTGCTTTCGATACTGGATACAACTCTGCCACAGAATACACCAACACTGTAACCGCATATCTTTCGTCGTACACACAGGTTGATTGGTATAAGTTTACATTAACTCAAGATGATGTTTCCACATATTGTGATATAACATTAAGGGTTCCCGATTCTTGTGTTTATAACTTTGATGTGTGGTATCGTTCGGGTGATAGCGGTCAGCCATCTATTGTGACAAACGAAACTCTTGTCGGTCAATCACGAAATCGTTACAAGAATTTATTGTTAAGCCAAGCAGGAACATATTTTGTAAGAGTATACTCCCAAAATGGCACTGCAAGTGCTGTAAACAGTTATAGACTATCAATATCGTACCGCAAAAATATGACCTGTGAATTTATGTATGCTACTACGCTTACAACAGGTGGTAACAGTGATTGGGCCGGTTGCGCTGATATATTGGGTAACCACACATATAATACCATTATAAAAAACTCAGAAACAAATCGAAATTATAAAAACGCTTATGTATTCATAAAATCAAATTATACTTCTGACAAAGCAAGCAATTATGATGGCAAACTAAAGGCAACTCCCGAACAAACAGCAATAGCCACCGATTATGTTTACTCAGGCTCCTTAATGACAGAACCCAAATTTGAAGTCATATCGGATAAAGAATATTCCATCGAAGAACTAATGTACTATTTAAATGTTCTTAATGAGCCAATCATATTTTATTTGCAAAGCGAAGATTACCCCGGACTTTCGGCATATAAACGCTATGTAATACTTAAATCCGTAAATATTGGTCTTAACCGAATAGAATATTACGACCCCCAATACGGAGTTACACAAACTGTAAACTATGAGGATTTTTTATCTACCGGAATTGAGGGTGACGATACAAATAGCGTATATACCAGAATAAGCATTCTAAATTCCAATTTGCCCAGTCCGGTGCAGGCAATCTACGATTAATTCGAGGAGGATTTTACTATGAAAAATAAAATATTATCTGTTTGCATTATTTCTTTAATTGCTACAACATTCAATGTTAATGCTTTGGCTAACACACTGATCACTAAATCAACCGATGTAATAATTTCAACCGAAACAGAACAATTGCAGAGCGCATTGGATAACAGTAGCCTAATAAAAGGATTTTATAACGTACGTCCAAACCAAAGTGCGGCTATGGATTTAGATAATGACGATGTGGCAACAGAAGCTGTCGAAAGTTTTAAGATCGATGCAAAAAAAGCAGTGAAACTTTACAGCGTTTCCGTTAATAGCGAAATAACATCGCTCAAACCACAACTTGATAAAGAAAACGAACAATGGCTTATTTGTCAGAAAATAAATGGTAAAATGTCATACATATTCATCAAAAAAGGTGATGACATAGAAAATGCTGAAAAAAAGATTAATAAGTTGAATATTTCGGATAAATTAAAAAGCTCTATGCTTGCCAATGCTCGTGAAAGAGCCGGTAAATGGTATGTTTCACGCATTGAAAGACCGGCAAATATAACGATGGACTTTGATATTACTGAAAATAACAGTATGATTTCTGAAAGCTCTATTGTAGATACCAAATTTGTATATATCAAAAGTACTGGAATGATAGCTAAGTGGATACAGAGCGATTCGGGTGAGCAAATAATTCCATATGCAACACCTGAAAGACTGGGCAACTTAGAGAACAATACACCATATACATTATCCGAATTTTCAAACAATGTTTTGAAATGAAAACTTTTGCGTTCTCTTTCCCTCGTTTCGAGGGAAAGAGTCGCTTTTAATTGAGGTGAATATCTATGAAAAAACTTTTACTTATTATATCTTTGCTGTTGATAACGCTACTCTCGGTAAATTCTCACGCCGAACCATACAACCAAGAACTTATAGATACCGTGAAAGAAAATGCGGATATTGACTTTGGCAATGTAGACGAGGAAAATATCCTTATTCTGTGCCCACATGAAATGTTAGACACAGAAAAGTTCACCGGCTACGATTACTGCTACATTTACATTCCGATGAAAAACTCCACTGACTATTATACGGCATTTTTCGAGGAAGGAAAGCATATAGCTACGTACAAAAACTTCCCGGCAACAAAATACTTAAAAGAGTATAGCGTAGACGAGGCAAAAGAGTATTTTTCCAAAAGCGGTTTGGGAACACCGAAAGACATAGAGCCGTTTTTGCTTGAAATAAGAGGTAATCGCATATTTTCATATAAACTTACATGCGACGGCGAAACATATATAATACCGTTTAGAATTGCCAAAAACAACATCTACCTTAACATAACAAACAATCCCAAACTTGAATTTCAAATAGGCAAGGTTTACACCTATGATGAATTTGTAACACTTGAAAAAATGGAACGCCAAGTTCATAGTGAATATATGGCGGCGGAAAGCCAAAAACGCTATATTGAAAATCACATTCACTACCAAAAAGACGGCGAAACGTACTGTTCGTGGGACTGCGACGATGTAGACCACGCTCTGCACCTCAGAAAAGGCACTGACAAGCCGGAGATAATCGACACCAAAAAGGACACGGAAAAAGAACCCGACAAAAAGACGGACGACAAAGAGGATAACAAAAAAGACGACCAAAAATATACCGAAAAAGAACCGGTAAACGACACCGATGTCAAAAAAGATGACTCCGAAAAACCGGGAGAAATAAAAAAGCCGACCGGCAAAACACCCGATGTTACATTCAGCGACGTGCCGAAAGACCACTGGGCGTACAATGACATAACCTCGCTTGCCGAAAAGAGCGTAATTCTCGGCTACGGTGACGGAAAATTCGGCGTTGACGACTCGGTAACGCACGAGCAGTTGTCACTGCTTTTAAAACGTCAGTTTAACTATGACGAAACGGACAGAGCGGCACAGCCGGCTAAACGTGAGGACATAATCGTGTCGCTTGTAAAAGCGTTAAATGCCGACCTGTCAAGCGTGGACACGGCAGACGTAAGCAAATTTTCGGACGCAGACAGCATATCGGCAGATGACGAGCGGTACATTGCCTATGCGGTAAAATCCGGTCTTGTTCTCGGATATGACGGCAGGCTGAACCTTGCCGACAACGTAACAAGAGCCGAAACCGCCGCACTTATCTGCCGTGCGATGAAACTTGCAAAATGATGTAAACTTCAATAGCTTTTAAATCAAGTGCACTCCAACACGGGGGTGCGCTTGATTAATACGGCGATTTGTGGTAGAATGTATTATACAGATTTGGGTGTTCTTATGAAAAAACTTGTATTTGTACTTATTCTCACGGTAGCGCTTTTGCAGACGGGTATTATTTCCGCAAACAGCGAGCATATCTCGGACTGGGCGAAAGACGAAGTAAACGAGGCTATAAGTTTGGGTTTTATTCCCGAAAAACTGCAAAACAACTATAACGAAAATATCACAAGAGAGGAATTTGTAACTGTTGCGGTTGAATATATGTCATATCAATTCGATATGAGCGTTGAGGAAATGGCTGACAGATGCAAAAGCACAGATGATTATTTTTCGGACATCGAAGGCTCTGAATTTGCCGATTACATTTGCTTGGCAAAGAGGCTCGGAATAATAAAAGGAGACGGTGACGGTACATTCCGTCCTCGCTCACAAATCACAAGAGAGGAGGCCGTCGTTATTCTTGCCGACGTTTTTGTGCGTTATTCAACCGGGTGGAAAATGGGTTACTACGACTTCTCACAATTTAATGATTTGGACAAAATGTCACATTGGGCGTGGGGCGCTTTTAGAATGGTATACTGGCTGGGTGTTATGAACGGCGTGTCCGATAGCGAATTTGCGCCGAAGGAACTGTGCACAAGAGAGCAATGCTATGTAACATTTATGAGATTGTGCAAAAACGGCAATGTCAGCCGATACTACGGTCACAACATTCATTTTGCACTTTGACGGTCATCGGAAAACTGCACTCACGAGGTAAACGTATTTTGTCAAATTCAGCGGTAAGGCTCTGCGCCTTTTGGGGGAATTCTTCGGAAACCGTATTTTTAAATCCGACCTCTATGTAGTTTGAATTCTCAATCATACTGACACCTTCCTGATTTATTATACAAGAAAAAATCCGCACACTGCCGTATGCGGATTTTTGGTAGCGGCAGACGGATTTGAACCATCGACACTGCGGGTATGAACCGCATGCTCTAGCCAACTGAGCTATGCCGCCGTATATTAAACTGTACCGCTCGCAAGCGACTTATACATTATATTATATTTTGCACGGCTTGTCAATAGCTTTTTTAAAAAATTTCCTTATTTTTTAAAATTCGGAAGTGAGCGGACACTGCGAACCAATGTCCGCCCACGTTTTTGAATTTACTTTACAATAACATAGTCTATACCGAGAATTTCGGCAATTTTTGCAAGCGTATCGGCGTGGTGGCCTATGCCGAGTGCATAGTGATGTGTGGGGCCTTGCATAACCCATTTTTTGATAAATTCCTTTGTTGTCGGCTCAAAAAATCCCCTTGTGTTTGTATTGCCGGTAGGCGGAATTGCGCCCTCTTTGGAGTAGCCCTCTCCTATTACGAACTTAAATTTTCCGTCAAAGGTCTGGGTAATTCCAAGCATAGTGATGGGGCCTTCTTTGAGCTTGAACTCCACGGACGCACCGTGGCCTGGCTTGCCGTGGTATTTTTTAAGACTTCTGAGGACGGGTTTGCCCTCGGCAATTCTCAAATGATGAGGGCCGTCGTGACCGATGAGGATAAAATCCTCTTTAAAGTCAAAGGGGTGCAGCTCGGCAAAGCTGCCGCCTATGTCGAGTCTGTCCATAATGAGCATCGCTATGCAGGTCTTTATGTCAAATTCGCCGCACATCGGAACGCCCTGGGCATTCAGGATAGAATTGCCCACGATAAACGTTGTGGCAACCTCACGGTGAGTACTGCCCTCCATACCCTCATAGTAATAGGCAAGACCGGTGAGGTTATATTTTTCCACAAGTTTGTCAAGGGCAACGGCGCTCTTTGCCGCCTGGTACTTGTCGGCGTCCGTAAGTTTAGCGGTTACGGGGTCGGACTTTGGTTCGGGCATATCGAACTCGGCGTCAATCAGCTTTATTTTATCGTTAATTTCGTCCTCGGTGACGGTGTTATAAAGCTCGATTACATCGTCAACCTCCAAGAGCGGAACGTGCAGACCGAATGATGCGGAAATTGCGGTCGGGTCGGCATGCATATCGTACATTGCCTCCATAACGTGCCCCATAAGACCCATTCTTGCGCCCCTGAGGTCGTGGAGAACTTTTGCTATGTCGCACCACTTGGCAATCTGCGCTTTTGCCTCGTCATCGCCGTAAAGACAGCCGATTATGACGTCGTTTACCTTTTTGCCCATTCTGACGGCAACGCCCGTAAATTCCGGTACGGAGCAGATGCTGTCGTTTTCAAGCTGCATAAAAGTGTTTGCCTGCGTGTAATCGAGAGCTTCTCTGGGTTGAAGGGCAATGAGAACAACCGGCTTGCCGATGTCCCTCATTATGGGGGCAAAAACCGACGAGGTGGCATATGTAACCATATTGCAGAACACCAGGTCAAGATTTGCCTCTTTCATTTTTTCGAGCGCCGTGTACGCCTTTTCGCTGCTGTCAATCATTCCGAAGTCAATCAGTTCAACGTCGTTTGACGTAACCTCGGCGCAAAAATCCTTGTGAAATCCCATAAGATTTTCATAGAGTCCGTCAAACTGCTCCCAGTATTTTGCGTGAGCAACGGCAAAGGTGCCTATCCTTGCATTTCTCTTATTTTTCCTCGTAATCATAAATTGCCTCCTGTTATTTTGTATAGCTGAATTCAAGCTCGCCGTAATTTGACGAATTGTTATATGTTTTGACTTTGTACTCGCCGTCCTCATCGAGCGAGGCGGTTATGTTGCAGTTGCCGTCGGAGTCCGACGCATACTGGTTAAAGTACACGGGTTCATTATCCCTTAAAATCTGCACCGCCGTGTACTCGCCCGGCTCGGTGACAAGCTGTATTTGCACGGTTTTGCTCACATTTGCCCTGCCGCCGAAGCTGACTGTGCCGAAGTTCCACGGCTTGTACGGAGAATAGCCGTCTGCCGAAAAATACGTTGCCGCCGCAGTACCCGATGAGCTTAGGGCGGTGAATTTAAGCGCAAAATTAAGACTGCCGCCCTGCGTATAAAAATACGGGTAAAGCTGTGTGTACGGTATGTGCAGGCAAGTGTATTTATATGTGCCGTCGCCGAATGTCTTGCAGACAGCGCCGTTTACCGCTTCGCCCTTTTTGCTGTAATCGTCACTCGGCAAATCTCCGCCGAGGTCGGGAGATGCGGTCTTTTTGACGGTGCAAGTGCCGTTTTTCACTTCCGCCGTAATCTCCACAACATCGCTTGCGATGCCGTTTGCAAAGGTGTCTGCGCCGAGGACGAGTGTTGCGGAAGGCAGTGTGCTGTCCTTATCTGTCCTTACAACGCAGTCAAAGCCGTCGGAGCACGAAGTCACGGCAAATTTGGCATTCAAATTTTTGCCGTTTGCATATTTTAAGTCGTTCCACAAGAGCTTTGCGCCCAAGGAGTCGGTGCTGTGGCTGAAAATTTCCCCGTCCGTTGCAACCGCCTGAGCACCGGCGGCGGTTTTCTTGTTAATCTCGTTTTCGCTGTATACCACACCGCCGTTATACACCTCGCTGCCCTTTGCCGACTGCAAGGCATCAAAGGCGCCGCCGCAGTTTTTAACAAAGTAAACCTCGTCGGCACGCACGGTAAAATCAGCGGTGTTTATACTCCTGCCCTCCCAGTCGGTTATGACCGTACCTTCGGTAAATGTGCCGAGGGCGGTACTCTGCTGAGGGGTGAGGTCATCACCCCAAAGTACATAGAGTGGTTCGCCGTCGCTTATCAGCTTAACGATATTAACACCGCCTGCTTTAAACTCATCGCCGTAGTGCACCTCTTTGCCCGTCATTGCAATGAGGGTATTTAACGCACCTGCCGCAAAGCGTGGCTCAAAGTCCGGTTTCTTTCTGAATATTCCGGCGCTTACGACGTTTCTGTCCGAGGATATGCTGTCGAGTATCATCAAATCCTCCGCCTGAACGGAATTGTCGTACGGCTGGAAAAAGGCTATTTTTTCAACGCCGTATTTTATCTGCCTAAGATACTCGTTATACATTCTCAGGGCGAGCTGTTTTTCCGTATAGCAGATATTGGGCGAACTGCCGTTGAACAACACCATATGCGCCTCGGTATCCATAACGCCCTTTGACGAAGTTTCGCCCATTTTATTATTTATGCCGAGGTAATTCCACGGGTCGAGGTCGTAGCCGTGCATAACGAGTTTATCGGTGTACTGCCAGCCGCCGTTTTTAATAAATTCCCTGTAAAAAGAGAGGTATCTCTTTGCGCCTATTCCGCCCATAGTTACGGTGTCGGAACCGCCGCTTAATGTCTTTAAGGCGCCGTATGCCCCGGAGAGCATTTTTACGTAATTTGCGGCGGTGTCGTGCCAAAACACGCTTCCGCCGGGCAGGTGCGGCTCGTTATATATCTCCCACGTGCTCACGCAGTCGCCGTAGCGGTCGTAGAGGTCATTGATAAACTCGGTGAGGTACTCCGTTTTGGTCGGTGCATAAGAGGCGTACTCCGGCACGAGAGAACCGCTTTCGTCATCGCTCGGTGACGCCCATTTGGGCGTGTAGAGAATATTGCCTATAACATCGAGGGGGTATTTATTTCTTATTGCGTCAAATATCTTATCGTATTTTCCCCAATCGTAGCTTTTGCCATTTTCGTCCGTCACGTTCTCCGGCTCTATGTCCTTCCACGAAAAGGCGTGCAGACGTACAAAGGACATTCCCAATCTGTCGGCAATTCCAAGGTCGTACTCGCCGTCATAGTTGCCTATCGACATTCCGTAGAGGGGGTTTCTGTCACTCATTGCCTTGCTTTCAAATCCGCTGACAAAAAAGCTGTGGCACGACTTGTCTATGCGGTGAACCGTGCCCGTTTTCTGCTCATAATACGCCTTGTAGCCGCTGTGCTCGGTAATTACCGTTCCGTCGGACGTCTGCGCACGGAACGTCACTTTGTAAAATCCGCTGTCTTGGGGAGTGTATCTCCAACCGTTTGACTTAACCTCGTCTGCGCTTGCCGTCACCTCGTCCGCAAGAGTTCCGTCGGAGTTATAGACAGTACCGCAGATGTACGCAATTTTATCATTCAACGGATATTTGGGCACATAGCAAACCTGTGTGCCCGCTTTAACCCAGCTGAGTTCGTCGGTGCACTTCATATTAAACACAAGGCTGTCAACGCAGCACGAGTCATAGTACAGCCGTCCGCTTGCCGCCGCTGTTCCGGAGCAGAAAGCAACGGAAAGCTTTGCGGCGTTTTCGGGGTAATCCTCCGGCGACACACAGACAGTTTCAAAGTTCCAATTATCGGCGGATATATTCTTAAATGTTTTTTGCTCCGATGAGATGTAACCACCGTCTGAGCCAAAATACAAAAGTACCACCCTTGCAAAAGTGCCTGTGTAATCACTGCTCTTTTTGACGGCAAACGAGATGCGCATACCGTTATCCGTCAGAGGTGCATACGGAGTGCAAATGCCGAAAAATCCGCTCTGCGCTGCTCCGAGCGACGCACAGCCGTCGATTGTTATGTCGTACGGCGCACCCGCTCCGCCCCAGCCGTTTGCGTACCAGCCGAGGGGCACCTTTCCGCCGACGGTATTGGGCGCATCTTTAAACTGCTCACCGCTTTCAAAGTCGGTGTGGGCAATACAGCCGCTGTGGTTAATACCGTTTGCTGTGTGGGTACTCGGTGTAATCGGCGTAATGTCACCGCTCTTAAAAGCGTAAAACGACACGGGGCGCTTGCTCTTGAAATTATCGTCGAGGTCAAACACCGCCTCAAAGTAGCCGTCCGTTCCCGTATATGTAAAGTGCTTTGTTTCCACATCTGCAAGCGCACTGCGGTCGTCGGAGTAAAAAGCGGCGTACACGTCGAAACCGTCGCCCGTGCTTATTGCGTCCGACAGGTTAATGCCAACCGTAACCACGGAATTTGCCACGTCCAAAACGGGGCTTTGCACCGCAAGGCGCTCACGGCGCACGGCAAAGTCAGAAATGCTCATTGCTCCGACGTCGCCCTCGACTCCCTTAAAGCCGTACACACCCTTTTCGATGCCGAGGTCTATGGCGTGGCGGTACGCAGTGATGACGCTTTTGCTCTCACCCTCATAGATTGCCGTATTGCACACGGCGCTTTTTAAGTCAAGCTCCACCACGGCGCAGTAGGTTTTACCCTCGTATATTTTATCGGAAATCAAAGTTGATTTCCCCTTTGAGTTCACAGCGGTTAGCGAATACGCACTTCCGCCGCTCAAAATGAATGACACCGCAGTTTTTTTAACACTTCCGCCGAGAGGGGCAACCGTCAAATTCAACTGTCCGTCCCCGGAGGGGGTAAAGCAAAACGAAAGCTGTGTTTTGCCTCCGAGCGGACTTTGGCAGACAGTGCCCGGCGGAGCGGTATTTCCGCCTATGCTCTGCGCATAAAAAAGCGTGTAGCTGTCAGTCAGAAATTCGCCGTTGTAGACGCTCTCCGCCGCTACTGTGGACAGCAAGACAAAGAGGCACAAAACGGTGCAGAAAATCTTTTTTATCATACTATCTCACCGCCGAAACAACGCCGCCGGAAACAGTGATTGATTTTTCCGCCGGTTCTTTGCACACAACCATATTCTCGCTGTCACGCCACATAAATGACCTTACCGTATATTCGCCATCGGGCAAATCGGAAACGTCTAACTCCGTTTTGTAACTGCACTTTGAGTCAATGGTAAAGCCGTCCTCACCTGTTGACTGCTTGACGGTTTCTCCCTCGGAATTTGACGAGCTTTTAAGCAGTGCGCCGTTTTCGTCATAAATGCCGAGGAAAAGATACGGCATACCGTAGAGCGGATAGTTGACCGTGCTGAGCGCCGTCGCCGTTGCGCTCACCTTGCCGCCGTCCTCGCTTGCCTCAACGTCGTGTGCGGTGATAAAGAATTTGTCGTACAGCATTTTTTCGTTATCCGTAACCATATCCACCTTGCCGGACGTGAGCACCGCAACGGTGTACGACGCCTTTGTGTTTACGTAATCGTCCTTGGTATACGTCACTCCGTGCTCCTTATATGACGTTTGCACGTAGTCGGTTTCCGGGTCGGAAAACACGGTGAAAATTCCGCCGCCCTCTGCCATATCCGCCTCAATGCGCAGGTGATACGTCTTGCCGAACTGCAAAAGCTCGCCCTCTTTGTGCTGCCAGATTACGGATAGCGGGTGCGATATGCCGACGGCGGGGTCGGTGCCGTTCTCCCAGTTTATATAGTACTGATCTGTCTGACTGTCCTTTGTAAACTTTATTGATGCGTTTCCGAACCTGAACATTATGTATTTGCCGAGAGTATTCAGGCGAAAGTCAAATTCCCAGGTAAAGCTCTGTTTCCACCTTCTCGAACCGCTCCAATCCTTTGCCATTTTAAAGCGTATCAGACCGATGCTGCCGTCCGTTCCGCTCGAAAGCGTCACGGTGTCGTTTTCGTCCGATATGGCGTCCGTGGTATAAATCCTTCTGCTCACAAAGTTTTTGTCATCGTCTATTGCGAGAGAGTCGTTTATCCTCAGATTGTACCTGTCTACCAGACCCCTCGGAACCCACAGTGTAACGCCGTAAGGGTTAATAGGTTCAACCTTTGCCGGCAGGGCATATGCAACGGGCACAAATGCCGAAACAAAAATTGCCGCAACCGTCAGAATTGCAGTTAGCTTTTTCATTTTCTAAATCTCCTTAGACTTTTTGATTTAATAAAATAGTATCATATTTTTGCGCTCTTGCATAGTAATGTATTTTTTGTGAAAAATGTTTGGAAAAACCCCAACATATAAATTATTGGAAAGCAGCGGAGAAATGTAAAAATTTGTGCTAAAATATGAGAACCACACAAATCTGAAGATATTTACAACGGTTTTGTGTGGTTTTTTCTTAGGAAAAATGCAAGCATTAAGATGCATATAGCCGGTGAATATCTTTATGTCAAAGTTTGTGTGGTAACGAACGGCTTGCGTTTTTTGCCCGCATATCTGAATGTTAAATTACCGTTCACTTTAAAATCCCTCCGCCGTCTGAAATTTAAAATATTGTGCCATAAAACTGTCTGAAAATCAATCTTTTGGTAAACTGATGATGAATTTTGCAAAAACACTTGAAAATTTTACAAAAAAGCAATACAATATATAATAGATAGATTTGTGCATATTAAATTGATAAGGAGAAATACAATGGAAAATTTTGCAACCGTAATCATAACCGCCAATGCGGAAAACTTTAATTCATCAAAGAGCACGGCTCTGCACGAGGTGTGCTTCAAACCCCTCATCGACTGGGCGGAGAGCGCCGCAAGGCAGGCAGGCACAAGCAAAGTTGTCGTTGCCGCTCAGAGTGCCGACGTCAAGGAGTATCTCGGATTTGACAGAGTCTTTGCACTCTGTGAGCAGACGGACAGCGTGTGCGCACAGGCGGCGTGTGCGGCAGACTTTTTCGGCGGATTTTGCGGATATGTGGTAATCCTTATGACAAACTCCCCGTTTATATCGCCGGAAACTATCAGGCTTGCCGTTGAAACCTGCGCTAAAAACGACATAAGCGCCGCAAGGATAACAGATAAGTCGGGCAAAAAGGACATAGCTTACTGCTGCAAGGTAGAAGGTCTTACAAGCGACTTTTTAAACGGCGCAAAAGTTCTTGACATCTGCCCCGACAGCGAGGCAATATGCATAGACACAAGAGCATCACTCGCATATGCGCAGAGCGTAAAGCAGGCAGAAATTGTGCAAAAGCTGATTGACAAAGGCGTAGGCATAATAGACCCCAAAACCGTGTATATCTCCCCCGATGCCGAGTTTGAGCCGGACTGCACCGTTTACCCCAACACTGTCATACGTGGCAGGAGCCGCATTGCCGAGGGCTGCATAATCGGCCCGTCGAGCACGGTTGAAAACTGCAAAATAGGCAAAAACACCGAGGTGATAAATTCCGTTATATCAGACAGCGAGTTTGCCGAGAACACATCTGTCGGCCCGTTCGCATACGTGCGCCCGGGTTCTGCCATCGGCTCCGACGTTAAAATCGGCGACTTTGTGGAGATTAAAAATTCAAGCATCGGCGACGGAACAAAAGTTTCCCACCTCACATACGTGGGTGACAGCGACGTCGGCGGCGGCGTCAACTTCGGCTGCGGAACAGTGACCGTAAACTATGACGGACTTGCAAAGCACCGCACCGTCATAGGTGACAACGCATTCATTGGCTGCAACACAAACCTCGTTGCTCCGGTTCGTGTGGAGAATAACGCATTCATTGCCGCAGGCTCTACCATTACCGACGACGTGGAGGCGTATTCGCTTGCCATTGCAAGGGCACGCCAGGTTGACAAAAAAGACTGGGCTAAGAACGCCGGCTGGAACACTAAGAATAAAAAGTAAGGGATTAAAATATGTATCTTATAGCAGGTCTGGGAAATCCGGACAAAAAATACGAGGCAACACGCCACAACATAGGCTTTGAAACCATAGACCTACTTGCGCACAAAGAGGGCATACGCCTTACAAAGTTAAAGCACAAGGCGGTGTGCGGCGACGGCATTATCTGCGGAGAAAAGGTAATAATCGCCAAACCGCAGACATATATGAACCTCAGCGGCGAGAGCATACGGGACATTGTGAACTTTTACAAAATTCCCGTGCAAAACGTGATTGTGGTCTGCGACGACATCAACCTCGAAATCGGCAGACTGCGCATACGCCCCAAGGGGAGCGACGGCGGTCACAACGGACTCAAATCCATAATATATCAGCTTGCAAGCGACGAGTTTGTGCGCATACGTATGGGTGTGGGCGCTCCAAAGGGCGAGCATTACGACCTTGCCGACTATGTTCTGGGCAAATTTTCCAAAGAGGAAATAGAAATCCTCACCCCGTCGGCAGAACGGGTTGTCAGCGCCGTTGAAACGATAATTAGCGGCGGCGTGGCACAGGCAATGAATAAATTTAACGGAAAGTGAGTTTTCAGATGAACACTTTCTCATATCTTTTGGACGGTATGGACGAGTTCGACGCCGTCTGCGAGCACATTAAGAGGGGGAGCGGAAACGAGCACATCATAGGCGTTTCCGGCAGTCAAAAAAGCCACCTCATATACGCATTGGGCGAGCACAAGGCGGGGCAATGCCTCATTGTGGAGCCCGATGAAACAAAAGCGGGAAGGACGGTCAAAGACCTGTCGTTCCTCTTTGGTGATGACGTTTTGTACTTTCCGCCGAGGGATTTGCTGTTCTACGACGTGGACGTTTCCAACAGAAAAGGAGAAATGCGCCGTCTTAAAGCGCTGTCAGCGGTTAGAAACAGCAAATACATTGTAACCACAATTTCGGCACTTATCACATATACCGCTCCGAGTGACGTCTTTGCATCGGAAACGCTTGTATTAAAACCGGGGGACGAATTTGACTTTTCGTCACTTGCCGAAAAGCTTGTGTATATGGGTTACTCCAAGGTTTCCGCCGTCGAGGCAAAGGGGCAGTTTTCCGTACGTGGCTCCATTGCAGACGTGTTTCCCCCGTCTGCCGACACGCCGTACAGAATTGAGTTCTGGGGCGATGAGGTGGACTCCGTAAGGGCGTTTAACCCCGAAAGCCAGCTGTCGGAGAAAAATTGCGGCGAGGCGGTAATTCACCTTGCAAGAGAGCTGGTATACACCGCAGAAACGGCGCAGAAACTGGCGGATAAAATACGCAAAATGAAAAATGAAAACCTCTTGCGTGATGCCGAAAAGTTTACGCAGAGCAGATACTTTGCCTCCAACGACAAGTATATGACCTTTATCTATGACGGCGTCCCTACCCTGTTTGACTACATTGCGGACGACGCCCTTGTCTTTCTGTGCGAGCCGAGGGAGCTGGAAGAGAGGGCAAAGGTATTTGCCGGGGAGCAGAGCGAACAGATAACATCACTTCTGGACAAGGGACTTTTTCCGAGGACGGACGGAAAGCGGTGCTTTTTGGAATACACCGACGCAGTGCACGGATTTGAACGGCACACATCGGTATCAATGAGTGCACTCTCCCACAGCGTACCGCTGATGCGCCCGAAGGAGATATTTTCCCTCAGTTCCAAAACTCTGCGTGCATACAACACCGACCTTGAATATCTCTTAGACGACCTGCTCTACTGGAAAAACGCAGGCTACCGCATAGCCGCAGTTATGAGCACTGACACAAAGATTAAGAATTTGAGCGACGCACTGGCGGAAAAGGGCGTTGCCGTATCACTTGCCGAAAGCGGCGACCGTGTGCCCGACTTTGGCGAAATATATATAGTAAAGGGAAGCCTTGAAAGAGGATTTGAGTACCCCACGATTAAAACCGTGGTTGTGACGGACGGCGAAAAAACCTCCGCACGCAAACGCAAACCGAAAAACGTTTCCTCAAAAGACGCAATAAAGAGCTTTGACGAAATATCCATAGGTGACTACGTTGTTCACCGCTCGCACGGCGTGGGTCAGTACGTCGGCATAAGCCGGCTAAACGTCCAGGGCATTGTGCGTGACTACATCAAACTGCGATACCGTGGCACGGACAGCCTGTATGTGCCCGTAAATCAGCTTGATCTTTTGTATAAATACTCCGACGCATCACAGGACAAAACCGTCAGACTCAACAGCCTCGGCGGTACGCAGTGGTCACGCACGGTGGAGCGTGTCAAACACAGCGTTTCCGTCCTTGCGGAGGATATGATTAAGCTCTATGCCGCACGGAGCAGTGCCAAGGGGCACGTTTTCCCCAAAGACACCGAGTGGCAAAAGCAGTTTGAAAACGACTTTCTCTATGACGAAACCGAGGAGCAGCTGCGCTGTATTGAGGAAGTAAAGTCCGATATGGAGCACGGCAAATGTATGGACAGACTTCTCTGCGGCGACGTCGGCTACGGCAAAACCGAGGTTGCCCTGCGTGCGGCGTTCAAGTGCGTTATGGACGGTATGCAGGTTGCCTACCTTGTGCCGACCACCATACTTGCAAGCCAGCACTATGAAACGTTCCGCTCACGAATGAAGGACTACTGCATCAATGTTGAAATGATGAGCCGTTTCCGCAGTAAAAAGGAGCAGAAAATCATTGCCGAAAAGCTGAAAAAAGGCGAGATTGACGTAGTCATCGGCACTCACCGAATACTGCAAAAAGACGTGCAGTTCAAATCCCTGGGTATGCTGATTATAGACGAGGAACAGCGCTTCGGCGTGGGTCACAAAGAAAAGCTCAAAGAGATGAAAAAGAACGTTGACGTGCTGACGCTGAGCGCAACCCCCATACCACGCACGCTTAATATGGCGATGATTGGCATACGTGATTTAAGCGTAATCACTATGCCGCCAAAGAACCGCTACCCCGTGCAGACCTTTGTAATGGAGCACAACCAAGCGGTTGTAAAGAGCGCCATAGAGCGTGAAATTGCCAGAGGCGGACAGGTGTACTACCTCTACAACCGTGTAGAGAGCATAGAGAGAGTTGCCGAAAACATTCAGTCTCTCGTGCCTGACGCACGTGTTGCGGCGGCGCACGGCAAAATGAGCGAAACACAGCTGGAAAACATTATGGAGGATTTGCTCTCCGGCGACATAGACGTGCTTGTGTGCACCACGATTATAGAAACGGGTCTTGACGTGCCGAACGCCAACACCATTATAATAGAAAACGCCGACACCCTCGGTCTTTCTCAGTTGTATCAGCTAAAAGGCAGAGTCGGGCGTTCAAACCGTATGGCGTATGCCTACTTCACATACCGTGAGGGCAAAATCTTAGACTCCGTCGCACAAAAGCGCTTGCAGGCGATACGTGAGTTTACGGAGTTCGGCGCAGGGTTTAAGATTGCAATGCGTGACCTCGAAATCAGGGGCGCCGGCAATCTCCTGGGCAAGGAACAGCACGGCAATATGAACCTTGTCGGCTACGATATGTACTGCCTTCTTTTGGAACAGGCAGTCAAGGAATTAAAGGGCGACGACACAGCGGAAAAACCAAAAACATCGGTAGACATCAAGGTGGACGCCTACATTCCCGACGGAGTCATAGAGGACGAGGCTCTGCGGATTGAAATGTACCGAAGGATTGCGTCAATAGAGGACGACGAGGACAAGAGCGCCGTTACCGCCGAGTTTATAGACCGCTACGGAGATGTACCGCAAAGCGTTGAAAATCTTATGGACATTGCGGTTATAAAGTCGCTTGCCTCCGAGCTTTACATCTCGGACATAACGCAGAAAGACGGCCTTGTTGTATTTACCATAGACCACGTTGTGAGCGTAAAATCCATTGTGGACATAATGGACGGCTACAAAAGCAAAATGATGTTTTCTTCCGGCGAAACATCGTATTTAAGCTATAAATATGACGAAAATATTCTATATAATATTAAGATTATATTACAAAGGCTCAAAAACACAATACACGAGGAGCAGTCGTAGTTTATAATGTTATGTAGTGATTTTAGACAAATTTAAGGAGGCACAAGATGAGAAAATACTTTAAAATAACAGCACTCACACTCGCCATTGCCCTTCTCTCCGGCTGCGGTATGGTCGGTGAGTCGGAAAAGGCAACAAAGAAAAAGGCGGAGGAAAACGCCATGGTTACCGTAAACGGAACGGCAGTTTCCACCGACAGATTTAACTATTACTTTTACAGCGAGCAGGACGACATTTTGCAAAATGCCGGCATAACAAACGCATCGGACATTCCGTCAGACTTCTGGGAGCAGAAAACCGACGGCAAAACAAACCTTGAAACCGCAAAGGAAAAGGCGCTCGAAAAGCTGGTAAACGACGTACTTCTCTATCAGAAGGCAGTCAAAGAGGACATAAAGCTCACCTCTGACGAAAAGAGCAGTATATCAAGCCAGATTGGCAAGATGAAACAGGACCAGAACACGACATATCAGTTAAGCCAGGTGGGAATTTCCACAGAGGAATACGAAAAGCTCCTCACAGAGTCTTACCATATTCAAAAGCTCACCGAAAAGTACATCGACAGCGGCAAGATTAAGGTGGACAAAGACGCAGTATTGGACGAGATGAAAAAGGACTATGTAAAGGCTAAGCACGTCCTCATTCTCACCCAGTCGCAGGACGGCACCGCTCTCTCCGATGACGAAAAGGCAAAGAAACTCGAAACCGCCAAGGAAGTACTTGCAAAGGCAAAGGCAGGCGAGGACTTCGACAAGCTCGTATCCGAGTACGGCGAGGACCCCGGTATGAAATCCAACCCCGACGGCTACCTGTTTACAAAGGGACAGATGGTTCAGGAATTTGAGGACGCAGCGTTTGCCCTCGGCGAAAATCAGATAAGCGGTATCGTGGAAACAAGCTACGGCTACCACATCATAAAGAGAGTTCCCTTTGACGTCAACGGAACACAGGAGAGCCAGTTTATGAAAAACGGCGAGTACAACCAGGCTCTGCCGTCAATGACGGAGATTGCGGAGAAAATGAAGTCAAGCTCCAAGATTGAAACAAACAAGAAAAATTATGATGCCGTTAAGGCAACAATCATAAACAATCAGTAGAACACGACATTTTACTGCGCACTTTGAGGTATTTTGGTATTTAAAGCCGAAATACCTCTTTTTTTATTGCCAAAAAAACGGCTCACGCCGCCACAATACTACAAATTTTTTGCCCTCTGTGGTGTAGAATATAACTATACATATTCAAAAGGGAGAGTACATATGATGAAACTTTCAGAGGGATTTCTCGCCGGTTTTACGGACGAGAACGCAGCCAAAAAAGGAATTGAGCTGAAAATCGGCATTGCCGACAGCGTATCGGTTTTGCTGTGCTTTGCAATGGGATATTGCAGCATTTTCTCCGGTATGACGCCGCTCGGCCCGGCGGCGTATGCGGCGGTGTTTTCCGCAGGCAGATGGTATCTTTACCTTGCGGCGGCGGCACTCGGAATTATCAGGGCAAAGACGGATTTGTCGGCACTTGTGTATCTGGCGTCAATGGCGGTGTCCACACTTTTTATGGGATTTTTAAAGTCCGGCGCACGCACTCTTACCCGTGCCGTTATCTCTGCGGTGAGCCTGTTTGCCGCACTGACTGTTTCCAACATAATCACGGGATTTTATATGTTTGACGCACTCTCGGCATTTGCCGAAAGCGCAATATGCTTCGGGGCGGTGTTTATGTTCACCACGGCACTGCCCGTAATTTTAAACGGCAATGAGCGGCGCTACATATCGGACGTGGAGGCAATATCGGTAATATGCGTCTTTGCACTGCTTGTGCGGTGTATGGCGTCACTGCCGCTCGTATTCGGCATCAATCCGTCGGTCGTATGCGCAATAGTCCTGCTTATGGTCATAAACCTTGAAGGCGAAATTGCCTCAGGCGCCGCAATGGGAGTAATTCTCGGCATTGTGGCGGTGACGGACACGCAAAGTATGTGCTCGTCCGTGGGCGCATTTGCCATCGCATCGCTTTGCTCCGGCGTGCTTAAAAAGTTCGGCAAATGGGGCATAATTTTCGGCTTTACGTTTGCAAATGCGCTGTTTGCGGCATTTTTCCGTGAGGAAATTCTCCCGTTCGATATTTTCGAGGTGGTATGCGCATCTGTAATTTTTGCAGTCCTTCCGCAAAAAATCACCTCATACATTTCGTCCTTCCCGGCAAAGACAGTCCACACCTCCGCCGACACCAACGTGACGCACGACAAACTGCAAACTATGATTTCCGAGAGATTAAAACGGCTCTCCTGCTCGTTTTCGTCGCTCGCATCATCGTATGAACGCTGTTTTGAAAACAGGACTATGTCCAAGCAGTACATAATCCGTATGCTCGACACCGCATCTTCCAAAATCTGCCCCGACTGCGGACTCAAATACAGTTGCTGGGAACGTGGCTACAAGGCAAGCTACGCCGCAATGCTGGATATGCTTAAAAAGGCGGAGGAAAAGGGCAGTCTTTCCGTCTCCGACATTCCCGAACCCTTTTCGTCCAAGTGCATCAAGTCCGACGGGTTTGTAAAGTCGTTTAACAGAATGTTTGAGGTGTACCGTGTGGAAAAACTGTGGCAAAAGCGGCTCAATGAGAGCCGTGCGCTCGTGTCAAATCAGCTTAGGGGCATAGGGTTTGCCATAGACCGTCTGGGTGCGGAGTTTTCGATGTGCGTGGACGTCCCGGCGGAAAAACAGCTCAAAACCGCCCTCGACCGTGAGGGAATACGCTGTGACGACATAGCGTTTTTCAACGGGAGCGGAACGGACTTTTCGGCGGATATTTACTTTAAAAATTCACGCATAAGCAAAAAGGACGAGCAGACGATAAACGCCGTGGTTGCGGAGCTTACCGGCAAAACAACCTACCTTGCCCGTTCGCAGTATGTAAACTCCTGTCTTGTTCTCACCTTTAAGCCCTGCCTTGATTTTTGCATATCGACCGCCGTTGCCGCCGTTTGCCGCAGCGGTGAGGAAGTGAGCGGAGACAGTCACGTTATATGCGAAAACGCCTGCGGCGAAACCGTGTGCGCAATAAGCGACGGAATGGGCACGGGCGTCAGCGCATCACGTGAGAGCCTTGCCGCAACGGAGCTTTTGAGGGACTTCCTATCGTCAGGAATAGACGTGGAAACTTCTTTGGAACTTATCAATTCCTCGCTCCTGCTCCGCTCGTCAGGTGACAGCTTTGCCACAATGGACGTGTGCACCGCCCGTCTTTCCGACGGCGTTCTGAGCTTTTCCAAGAGCGGCGCCGCTCCGAGCTATATCAGGAACGAATACGGCATTTCAAAAATCGAGTCGGACTCTCTCCCGTTCGGCGTTTTGGAAACCGACAGCAATATTAAGACCGAGCTTTTTGCCGTGGAAAATTCCGCCGTTGTGCTTATGATGTCCGACGGCGTGTACGATGTCTTTGACCACGAAAAAGAGGACGGAATTATGAAAAAGTTTGAAAGTCTTGAAACGGTCAACCCCCAGATAATAGCCTCGGTAATGCTCAACACCGCCCTCGAACTCTCCGGCGGAAAGGCGGACGACGATATGACGGTGCTTGCACTGTCTGTGTGGAAAAATTAAAAAAATTCGGAATGGCCCGCACCATTCCGAGTTTTTTTATACCTTTATATCGTAGTAAATTCTGCCTTCCTCTTTAAACTGCGCTCCACATAACCTCCGGCTCTCTCTGAAACTTACATCGGCACTCGTAGTAGCCGTAACGGTGAACAAATTTCGGCTCCTCCAAAACGCCTAACGGCCAAAACTCACTTTGACCCCACGGGCTGTCCGTGCCGCCCTTTGGAATGTCAAAGGAATTGGAACCGGTCTGCAACCGGGGCGACACGTAGCAACCGTTTCTCTCTGTTCTGTGCAGTTCTATGTGACTGTTCCCGTCCAAAACCACGCCATTGTCCGTGTAGGCGTCAAACGGCTCTCCCCAAAAATTCAACCTGAACCCCCATTTGGAAGTATCAAGCTCCGTTCCGTCAAATTCATCGTGCCATACAAGCCGCCAATCGCCGTCGGGCAAATAACTCGGCTCGTGATTTTTTACTTCAAATTTTTTCATATCAATTTCTCCCTGTGTGTATAATTCTACCACAAGAAATATGATGTGTATTATAAAATCTTACTTATTTTTTTAAAGATATTAATCACTCATAATTCCAAATCGCTTAACCGCATACTGTGCGCACAGACCCGTAAATGTACCCGTAACGCAGGCGCACGCAGTCATAACAAATCCGTAATACAGAACGGGCGCACCGCCGATGAGGAAGTATCCCACGGCAAGCTGGCCAATGTTATGGAAAATTGCACCGATAACTCCAAGCGCCCATATTTTGTCCTCTCCGAAGCGGCTTTTTAAAAGCACGGTCACGGCGTAACAGCACATACCTCCGCAAAAACTGTATAAAAACGACACCGCCTGACCGGCAAAAATCGAGGACAGCACAATGCGCACCGCAAGCACAAAAAGCGCCGCACGGCTCCCCAGAATATACACCGCCGCAAGCGTTACCGTGTTTGCAAGACCGAGCCTTGCCCCCGGAACGGGAACAAGGGGCGGCAATAACGACTCAATAACATATATAATAAGTGACACTGCGGCAAAGAGCGCACAGCGCACCGTCATTTTTGTATTAACCGACAACGGCGTCCACCTCCGCTTTCTCTCCCGTAAGATATACGGACACACGGTTTGGCAGGCATATTACCGACTGCCCCGCCTTTGTTATCCTGCCCTGCCCTACGCAGAGCCTGTCCGGGCAGTCCGCCTCTTTAATGCACACGCCGTCACTTGTCACGGACACGACGCAGCCGCCGACATCAATCTCTGTCGGCTCGCCAATTTCGTCAAGCCTTGCATTATAGACCTCTTTGCCATCTTTGCAGACGGTGACGGTAAGATTACCGCTGCTGCCGCCGGACATCAAAACCGCACCGAGAACCGAGAGGGCAAAAACGGCGACTACCGCCGCAATTAAAAACCGATTACCCATTTTTTAAAAACTCCGAATAATTATTAAGCAAATCCAAGAGGGCGTCAAGGCTCTCTGTTTTGCACACGCCGTTTCTCACGGCAGCGCTGTCCGGCAGACTCTTTATGTACCAGGCAACGTGCTTTCTCGCCTCACGGATTCCTATGTACTCGCCCTTTTGATTACAGAGCATATTAATCTGCTTTTTAAGCGTATTCATTTTCTCGTCAACCGTAGGCGGCGGACAGGTTTTGCCGTCCCTTAAAAGTGTGAGAACCTCACGGAAGATAAACGGATTTCCACGTGCCCCTCTGCCAATCATCACGGCGTCACAGCCGGTGGTGTCGAGCATACGCTTGGCATCGGCGGCGCAGTTTATGTCGCCGTTGCCTATGACGGGGATTGAAACGGCTTTCTTAACATCGGCAATTATGTTCCAGTCGGAGTGTCCGCTGTAATACATTTTTCTTGTCCTGGGGTGCACGGCTATTGCCGCCGCACCGTTTTGCTCAATGGTCTTTGCTATCCTTTCCACGTCTGCCACCTCGTCAAATCCGCTGCGGATTTTGCACGTTACGGGCACGCCTGCCGCATCGGACACGGCACGGACAATTCTGCCGATTAGTCCGACATCTTTTAAAAGCGAACTGCCGTCGCCGTTGTTTGCAACCTTGGGAGCCGGACAGCCCATATTTATGTCAACAATCTTTGCGCCCGTTGCAAGCGCCTTTTGCGCACCCTCCGCCATAACAGCCGGGTCACTGCCGAAAATCTGAACGCAGAGCGGCGCCTCGGCATCGCTTGTTTTGAGCAGCTCCGCCGTCTTTTTATCGCCGTAGTGCAGAGCCTTTGCGCTGACCATCTCGCTGTATACCAGTCCTGCGCCGAAACCTTTGCACACAACACGAAAAGGCAGGTCTGTAACCCCTGCCATCGGTGCGAGAAAAACGTTATTTTCAAGTTTAACGTTTCCTATATTCATATTATTCCCTCTCTCTGAGGTGCAGCATCTGGTTAAGCTCGTCCAAAAATGTGTTGACGTCCTTGAACTCACGGTAAACCGATGCAAAGCGAACGTATGCAATGTCGTTTAAGTCCTTTAACTTTTCCATTACTAGCTCGCCTATGCGTGTTGACGGAACCTCACGGTCTATCATATTGTTAAGCGCCGCCTCGATTTCGAGCACCGTACGCTCAATCTCGGTAAAGGTAACCGGCGTTTTTTCGCACGCACGAAGTATGCCGTTCATCAGCTTTTGGCGGTTGTAGACTTGGCGTTTGCCGTCCTTCTTTATAACAACAAGCGGAACGGACTCAACCTGTTCGTAAGTGGTAAACCTTCTGCCGCAGCTCAGGCACTCCCGGCGGCGGCGAATGGAAACATAGTCGTCAACGGGACGGGTATCTATGACTTTACTTTCAAAGTATTCACAATAGGGACATTTCATAGAGCATATTTCCTTTCAAAAACGAAAACGGGGAGGCGAAAACGCACGTCGGCACGCCGCCTGTCCCCGAAAAAGGCGGTATCAACCGCACCGCCTTGTCTGCACCGACATCAGTCAATCGGTCTGTTTAAAAATGTGGGGATTACCACATCGTCAACGTCAAACTTTGAGCCTGAACCCATTGCACCGAAAAGCGATGACGCCTCGTTGGTTGCGCCGGCATTCTCCTCTTTCTTTTCGCTTGTTCCCTCAAATCCCGTTGCAACAACGGTGATGACGATTTCGTCACCGAGAGATGCGTCAACAGATGTACCGAATATAATCTCGGCATCGGGAGATACGAGCTGATGAACAAGCTCGGAAGCCTGTTCTATCTCAAACAGTTCGAGTCCGTCGCTGCCGGCAATGTTAAGCACTACCTTTGTTGCGCCGTCTATGGTGGTTTCGAGCAGCGGACTGTTGATTGCCGCCTTTACCGCAGCCTCGGCTCTGTTCTCGCCGGAGGCTCTGCCTATGCCCATATGGCACACGCCGGTGTTTCTCATAACAGACTGAATATCCGCAAAGTCAAGGTTTATGTAACCCGGTGAGGTTATCAAATCGGATATTCCCTTTACGCCCTGACTCAAAACATCGTCAGCCATTTTAAATGCTTCCTGCATAGTGGTCTTTTTGTCGCAGATTTCAAGAAGCTTGTCGTTGGGGATAACAACCAAAGCGTCAACGTTATCTTTAAGGTTGTTGATGCCCTCCTCTGCCTGCGTCATTCTCTTTTTGCCCTCAAAGCGGAACGGCTTTGTAACAACGCCGACGGTAAGAATACCCATCTCCTTGGCGATGGACGCAACTACCGGAGCCGCACCCGTACCTGTGCCGCCGCCCATACCTGCGGTTACAAAAACCATATTGGAGTCCTGAATGGTCTGCTTGATTTCGTCACGGCTCTCCTCCGCCGCCTTTTGACCTATCTCGGGTCTTGCGCCTGCGCCGAGGCCTTTGGTGAGCTTTTCGCCAATCTGAATTTTAGCGCCGGCTTTGGAACCGTTTGAACCAAAGAGCACCTGCTTGTCTGTATTTACTGCGATAAACTCGACGCCCGAAAGTCCGTCGTCAATCATACGGTTGACTGCGTTGTTTCCGCCGCCGCCTACGCCTATAACCTTCATATTTGCACCGATTACTTCATTTGTGCTATCAAATTCCAACACGAATTATTCCTCCTCTGTAATCACATCGAATACATTATAGTACTTATTATAACATATTGAATTTAAAATTCCAATACCTTTTTGTAAATTTTTTAAGAATTTTTTAACATTTTTTTAACTTTTTCTTCAATTTTTTTAAATAAAACCTCCTCACAAATGAGAAATTGCCGAATATACGCATAGTAAATACCACCATTACCGCAAGGTACAGGTCAATATCCAGCTTCTTTCCCACGAAAACCATAATTGCCGCAATTACGGAATTTCCGAAAAAGCCGCTTACAAACACCAGCGGGTCAAACTTGTCCGCCAGGAGCGACTTGTACGCACCCATAACGGAATCAAACGCCGCTATTATCAAAACCGCCGCATATGTGCTCATAGCCGCCGGGATATACAAATCGAAGGCTATGGCGCACAGCACGCCGAGAATTGCCGAAATAACAATCATTATCATAACATCTACTCCGTAACCGTTTCGGCGTGTCTGAAACTGAGTGTACCGCCGAACTTTCCTATGTTAATTTTTGACATTTTTGTAACATTTACTTCTATTTTATATAGTCTTAACACGTCGATTACTCCGCCACGGATATTAAGTCCGCTCTCCAAGGTGGACGAGTCGCCGATGGCCTTTATCTCAAACGGCGGAGCACAGCGCTTGTTGTTGACAAGAATTGTATTGCCCACACAGCGGATTGAACTTGTGGAAACTATCCTCTCGGAATTTATGCTCACAGCCTCCGCCCCTGCGGCGCAAAGCTCGTTTACAATGTCCCTCAAATCGCTGTCGTGCACAATGTATGCACTGTTGTCCTCGTCGGACGGCGAGGGCGCCTTGCTGTCGGATATGGTAACTGTCACCCCGCTGCCGGAAACATCGGTAAGACCTGCCATCATTCGGGCGTTGTCAAGCTCCTTTTTGAGTGCGTTGGAGCCGTCGCTGCTCTTTGCCGCCTCACTGCGGTACGCCTCGATGTCGGTGGTGAGCTGCATATTTTCGAGTTTTAAGTCTATTATCTCTTTGTTTGCGTTAATCAGTTGGTTCTGCAAGTCGTCATTGCGCTTTGCCCGATCCGATTGCAAGCTGTTGTTCTTGGTTACGCTCTTGTATTGGAGAGTGACCGCAAAGCAGAGTACAAAGCATACGAAGGCAACGAGTATCTGCACTTTTTTCTTAAAAAGCAAGCTCAGTTACCCCCCTTGTAAATTACGTTATCGGTGTCGGAGAGGTCTATCTCCCCTCCCCTTACATCGTCCAAACTTTTGAGAACTTCCTTTAAATAGGAAAACTTGTAGTCAATCTTTTCGGCGGAACCGAGCTGAACAACGGTTGCGCTGTTTAGCGTAAAGCTGAGTTTATTTACGTCGGAAACATCGATTTTTTCCGTTGACGAGATAAGTCCTGCCGATTTGAGCGAGGCAAGAATTTTCTTTAACGCCTTTGCCTTATTTTCCTTTGCGGCGGTGAGGACTTCTCCCTTGTCAAAGGTTTTGAGCGCCATACCGCTGATTACGGGTTTATCCGCCTTTTTCTGTGACGCCTTTGAGATGCTTATTACTTTAAGCTCCGAGTCAATGCCGACGTAATTACCGGCAAAGAGCACGTACGCCTCCTCGGTGCACTCGGTAACGTCTATGACTATCTTAGAGGGAAAACGGCGCTTTACGTCGGCGCTCTCCACGTGACCGAGCGAGGCAACGCTGCGTTCCGCCTTGGCGGTGTTTATCATAAACACGTTTTCGCCGCTCTTGATGCCCGACGCTCTTATGACAGAATCGGTATCGAGCACACGGTTGCCCTCGACGGTTATTGCGCTTATGCCGAACAGCGGTGTGAAAAGGCACACCGACACGAGCGCAAAAACCGAGACGGAGAGCATTATAATTCTGCGCCTTTTAAGCCTTTTTGCAACTACGGACTTTTTTGTTTTTTTATCTTCTGTCACCTGTTTCAATCCTCTCTGCTTTTGCCCCAAGAGATGTGAGGCATTTTTCAAAATTTTCGTAACCTCTGTCTATGTAGCACAAGTTGCCAATCTCCGATGTCCCCTCTGCCGAAAGCATCGCCGCCGCAAGAGCCGCACCCGACCTTAAATCGCACGCATCTGCACGGACGGGCACAAGCGACCTTACGCCCTTGACCGATGCGGTTTTGCCGACTATGCGAATGTCGGCGCCCATCTTGCAGAGCGTGTCTGCAAGGCAAAGGCGGTTTTCAAAGATGTTCTCCTGCACAACGCCCACTGCGTCCGACACGGCAAGCGACGCCATAACAAGCGACTGCATATCCGTGGCAAAGCCGGGGTACGGCATTGTGCGCACTCTCACACCTCCGCAGAGGCGGTGTCTTTTTTCGGCAATGATTGAGTCTTTGGTTGTGTATATGTTCATTCCGCAGCCCCTGAGCATTGCGACGTAAGGCGAAATATGCCTTGCCGACGCTCCGCACAGACGCACGCACCCACGGGTGCACGCAAGAGCGGTCAGGTACGTTGCCGCAACGATGCGGTCGGGCATTATCCCGTACTTTGCATCGTGCAGACGCCTTACGCCACGCACGGTGACGACGGGAGTTCCCGCTCCGCTGACATTGGCGCCCATAGAATTTAACATATTCTGCAAATCTGTAATTTCCGGCTCGCAGGCGGCGTTTGCAATCCTGACAACGCCGTCCGAAAGGGCGGAAAAAATCATAACATTCTCCGTTGCGCCCACTGACGGAAACCTCAGCGGTACGTCGCACGGCTTTATCTTATCTATGCGGCAGCAAACATCTTTATCAGCAATATTGCACTCAGCTCCGAGCCTCTTAAACGACTCCAAGTGAATGTCGATAGGTCTTGCTCCGATGTTACAGCCGCCGGGCAATGCCGCACAAACCTCACCGCACCGTGCAAGCAATGCGCCTGCAAAGAGAAACGACGAGCGCAGCCGGCACATAAGGTGCGGCGCTATGTAAGGCTTAATCTCGCCCGATGAATTAATTGTTAGTGTGTTCCCCGAAAGCTCGGCTGTGCAGCCGATGCTTCTGAGAATTTCGACCGACGTCCTTATGTCCGATATATCCGGGCAGTTTTCAAGGACGGTCTGCCCGCCGTTTAAAACGGCTGCCGCCATCATAGGCAGAGCGGCATTTTTTGAACCCTGAATATACGTTTCGCCCTCCAGGTGCGAGGGGCCGTGTATTCTGATAATATCCATAATGCACCTCCGATGCCACTTCATACTACATATTATGACGTCGGGGGTGAGTTTGTTAATATTTCGGGCTCCGATTTTTTAGGAGGGTAGGCAGTGCAATTTCTCACACCGACGGAGCCCGAAACAGGTAACTAACAGATTTCCTGCATTGCCTTATATATTTTAGCCGTTGCGTCGGTTATGCCCATATCTTTGGCACACTGCGACATTTCCGTGTACTTTTTGTCATCGTATATCACAGAATATACGGCTTTGGTAAGCGTTTGTATATTAAAATCCTTTTCGCATATCGTGATGGCGGCACCGCCGTCCGAAAGCGCTCTGGCGTTGTACTCCTGGTGATTGTTTGTAACGTTGGGTGACGGAATGAGCACCGACGGCTTGCCTATGGCGCACAGCTCCGCAAGGGTTATCGCCCCGGAGCGGCACACCGCCAAATCTGCGGCATTCATCACAACGTCCATATTATCTATGTATTTTAAGAGTTTAACGTTGCCGTTTAAACTGATGTTTTCCTCTTTCATCTTTGCAAGCACTCTGTCATAATCACGGCTGCCGCTTGCAATGTAGATAAGCATATCGCTGTTTTGGTTCTGCTTTGCAAACTCCGTCATTACGTCATTAATCCTGTTTGCGCCGAGACTGCCGCCGAAGCTGACGACAAACTTTCTGCTGCCGACGCCGATTGCCCTGCGTGCATCGGCACGGCTCTGGCGCATAATCGACGGTCGGACGGGATTGCCCGTGAGGATTATATTCTTTGCGCCTTTAAGGTACTTTCTGCTCTCGTCAAAGCTGATGGCGGTTATGTCCGCCTTGTTTGAGAGAAACTTAACTGCACTGCCGGCAAAGACGTTTTGCTCGTGGATTAGTGTGGGAATTTTCATCATATGTGCCGCCAGAACCGACGAAACGCACACATAACCGCCTGTTCCCACAACGACATCGGGTTTGAACTTTTTAATTATAGCCGCCGACTTTGCCACGGCGACTGCCATTTTGCAGGCGGAAACCGCATTTTTGAGAGTCGGCTTTGTGCTCAGGCCTTCGACGTTTACATACTTTATGTCAAAGCCCTCCTGCGGAACGAGAGTGCGCTCCAAACCCTTTTTTGTTCCGACAAAAAGCACTTCGTTTTTGCTGTCCTCACCGAGGGCGTATTTTGCTATGGCAACCGCCGGGTTGATGTGCCCCGCCGAGCCGCCGCCGGACAGGAGAATTTTCAAGCGTTTCACCTCTCATAACGTGATATATTGAGTACCATTCCCATTTCCGTCAGCAGAAAGAACAGTGACGTTCCGCCGTAGCTGAAAAACGGAAGGGATATTCCCGTAACGGGCATTGTAGATGTGACAACGGCAATGTTCATCAGCATCTGCACCGCTATCTGCGCAGTTATGCCGGCAACGGTGAGCGAGGAGAAAGTGTCCGGCGCTTTGCGTGCTATGAGAATACACTTCCATATGAGCACGGCAAAGAGCAGTATTACAAAAACCGCACCGATAAATCCAAGCTCCTCACATATTATTGAATATATAAAGTCGTTCTGCGGTTCGGGGATATACAAAAACTTCTGTCTGCTCTGACCGAGTCCGAGGCCGAAAAGTCCGCCCGAACCTATGGCGTACAGCGACTGAACAATCTGCCAGCTGTCGCCGAGCTTATCCTCAAACGGGTGCAAAAACGATGTTACCCTCTTAAATCTGTACGGCGATACCACCGCAAGTCCCACGATTGCAGGAACTGCCGCCACCGCCATCGCCATAAAGTACTTCCAGTCAAACCCGGCAACAAAGAGCACCGCACAGCCGGTCAATGCAATTATCATAGCTCCGCTCATATGCGGTTCAATCAGTACAAGACCTGCCGTAAGGACAATTACTATCATATAGTTTATAAAACCGCCCTTTAACTTTTTGACGGAACGGGGGTTTTGGCTTATTGCCTTGGCAAGGTAGAGCACTATGGAGAACTTTGCAATCTCGGACGGCTGAAACCTTATGGGGCCTATTTCGAGCCAGCGCTTTGCGCCCTTTGCTCCCGAACCGGCAATCGGCACGAGGAGCAGGAGAACAAAGGTTATCACAAACACAAGGTTTGCGTACCTCTCCACAATCTTGTACGGCAGTCTGGAAACGATATACATAGAAATCAGTCCCAGAACCGCCCACAGAAGCTGACGTTTAAAGTAATATGTTGCGTCGCCGTTGACGTAGTGCGCATACGCACTGCTTGACGAGAATACCATAACCAGTCCGAAGGCAAGCATCATAAGGACGATAACCACAAGGGAATGGTCAAACGTATTTTCGGCTGTTTTTCTGTTTTTCAAGTTTTGCTTAAACCTGAGCGACACAACTATTCCTCCCGGAAATTTTTAAAATCTAAAAGCACATCATATACGAAACCACGCCCAAAGCAACCGTCACGGCTATTGCGGCAAACACAATCTTTCGCTCGCTCCAACCGCACATCTCAAAGTGATGATGTATGGGGCTCATCTTAAACACACGCTTTCCCGTGAGTTTAAAACTTGTTACCTGTATTATGACCGAAAGCGTTTCCAGGACGTAAACTCCGCCCGCCGCAATCAGTATTATAGGCATTTTTAGAACCACGGCAACCATACAAACCATACCGCCGAGGTAGAGCGAGCCTGTGTCGCCCATAAAGACCTTTGCCGGATATTTGTTAAACAGCAAAAAGCCGATGCACGAAAAGGCGTTTACATAGCAAAATGCCGCCACGTCCGGCTTGCCGAGCTTTGCCGCCGCAAGACCGAAAAATGCGCACACAACCGTTGTAACGGACGCCGCAAGGCCGTCCACGCCGTCGGTTAAATTTACGCTGTTGACCGTGCCCACGCTCACAAAGAGCATAAAAGGAATGTAAAACCAACCGAAGTCAACCGTCTTTTTGGCAAACGGCACAATCACCTCGGTGTCGGTAACGCCCGTTTTAAGCACGGTGTAGACCATAAGAACGGCAACCAAAATCTGCAAAAGCGACTTTTGCTTTTCGGTAAGTCCGAGGTTCCTTTTAAGTATTACCTTGATGAAGTCATCAGCAAAGCCTATCGCCGCAAAGAGAAGCGAAAAGATGAGCATTACGGTAACTTCCTTTGTCCTCACAAACGAAAGTACAACCGCCACGACGGGGATTATGAATATAAATCCTCCCATAGTGGGCGTGCCCCTCTTTTTTCTGTGCCAGCTTGGGCCTATCTCCCGTATCTCCTGACCGAATTTGAGCCGATGAAGGACGGGAATTACAACCGGCCCCAAAAGCGCCGCAAGTGCAAGTGCGGCAAAACCCATTATCATAATCGGCATTGCAAATGTGTTATCCAATTTATTTTCCCCCAAAAAGTATATCGTGAACCACTTCACGTTCGTCAAAGTGAATTGTTCCGCTGTTTAAAATCTGGTATGTTTCGTGACCCTTGCCGGCAAGAACGATTACGTCGTCCTTTTCGGCGTGGTCGAGCGCATATTTAATAGCCTCACGGCGGTTTTCTATAACAACATACGGCGTGCCCGTTTTCTTTGTGCCTTCCTCTACCATTTCTATTATTTTAAGCGGATTTTCCGTCCTCGGATTGTCGCTTGTGATTATGCAGAAGTCGGCAAGCTCGCCGGCTAAGTATCCCATCTTGGGGCGCTTGGTGTTGTCACGGTCGCCGCCGCAGCCGAACACGATTACAACTCTGCCTTTGGCAAAGCCACGCACGGCGTTTAATATATTCTCTATGCCGTCCGGAGTGTGGGCGTAGTCAATCATCACGGTATAGTCGGTGTCTCCTGTATCCACAACCTCGGCTCTGCCCTTGACGCCTGTTGCCGTTTTGAGTGCGGCGCTTATATCCTTTAAGTCAAGACCGAGCCTTTGGCAGATGCCTATTGCGCAGAGGGCGTTGTAGACCGAAAATTCGCCCGGTATTGCAAGAGAAAATCCCTCGCCGCCGGCGGTGAACTCAACTCCGCCGTGTTCAAGCACGATGCCCTCCGCCGAGAGTTCGGCGTCCTTTGTGCCGTATGTGAGAACGGGGCACGGTGCGCTCTGCGCCATTTTTTTGCCGTAGCCGTCGTCCGTATTTATAACCGCACACCTGCTCCGGGCAAAGAGTTTTGCCTTGGCGGCGGCGTAATTATCCATAGTTTTGTGAAAGTCCAGGTGGTCCTGCGTCAAGTTGGTGAACGCTCCCACCTCGTATTGGCAGCCGTAAACACGGCTAAGCTCCAATGCGTGCGAGGAAACCTCCATTACCGTATGGGTAACGCCCGCCTCCGCCATTTTTGCAAACAGCTGATGAAGTTCAAAGGAGTCGGGAGTTGTTCTGCCGGTTTCCAAAACCTCGTCTGCAATCATATTCTGATTTGTGCCGATAAGTCCCACCTTAAATCCGCAGCATTCAAGGATATGCTTAACCAAATAGGTAACGGTAGTTTTGCCGTTTGTGCCGGTAACGCCTATGAGTTTGAACTTTTCCGACGGTCTGCCGAAAAAGTTTGCGCTCACAAGCGCCTCTGCAATGCGTGAGTCCTCCACAATTACCTGTGTTACGCCAATACCCTCGGTGCGCCTCATAGCAACGACTGCCGCCGCACCACGGTTCACCGCATCGGCAATGTACTTATGGCCGTCCGTCTTGAAGCCCTCAATGGCAACGAACAGACTGCCGGGGTGCACCTTTGCGGAATTGTAGCACACGTCGGTTATATCGACGTTTGAGCCGCCTATGATTTCCTTTATATCAACATCTTTTAAAAGCTCTTTTAAGTACATATTTTCCTCCTAATGTACGTTTGCAAATTTAAATTCAACCGTCACCACAGAACCACGCTTAACACGGCTGCCTGCCTCCGGCGACTGCGAGCCGACAACTGCCGCACCCTGACCGGTATCGGTCGCTCCGCTCACCTTCATATTAAGTCCCGCATTGGTAAGCAGAATATTTGCGTCGGTTGCGGTGTAGGAGCACACGTTGGGCACGGTTACCTCTGTCTGCGAGTCCTCCTCGGTATAGAGCGCAACGGTCGAGCCTTCGGGCAGGGTTGCGCCGCCTTTGGGCACTTGGCTTACTACCGCTTTGCCCGAACCGATTATGTTGTATTTGAGTCCGCTCTCGGCAAATGCCTTTGGTATTGCCGACTTTTCGAGTCCGACAACGTTCGGCACGGTTTTGTCGAGGGTCTGCGCCTCTTCCTCGGTGTACTGCGGCTCTACGCCCATATATCTCAAAACTTCGTCAAATATCTTTTTAAACGTCGGTGCCGCAATCTGACCGCCCATATAGCTGCCGCCCATAGGTTCGTCAAGCATAACAAGTCCGATTATCTCCGGGTCGTTTGCCGGGGCAAAGCCCACAAAAGACGCTATGTACTTGCCGCTGCCACGGGGGGTCTTTTCGCTCGTACCTGTTTTTCCGCCGAGGCGGAAACCCTTAATATAGGCGTTCTTTGCAGTTCCGTTGGAAACAACGCCCTCCAAAATATCACGTATTGTGTCCGCCGTTTCCTTGCTTATTGCCTGGCGGATAACCTGGGTGTCAAAGCTCTTTATAACGTTGCCGTCGTCGTCCACAAGTTCCTTTGCCACGTGGGGGCGAACCATTGTACCGCCGTTTGTGATGGCGGTGTACGCCGTTATGAGTTGGAGCGGAGTTACTATAAAACTCTGTCCGAAGGAGCTCGTTGCAATCTCGGCATCATTAAATCTGTCCATTGAGTGGAACGTTCCCGATGCCTCGCCCGGAAGGTCGAAGCCGGTGGTTTCGGTAAAGCCGAATTTTTTGAAGTATTTATAAAAATTCTTTGCCCCCACTCTTGCTCCGAGAGCCATAAAAACGGGGTTACACGAATTTTCAAATCCCTCTCTGAATGTAAGTGAGCCGTGACCTGCCGTTTTCCAGCAGTGGATTGTGTGTCCGCCCACGTGGACGGCGCCCGTGCACAAAAAGTGCTCGTTCTGCCCAACCAAATTTTCTTCCAGCGCCATTGCGCCGGTAAAAGGCTTAAATGTAGAGCCCGGCTCGTAGCCGTCAACAACCGCCTTGTTTCTCCAAAGTTTATTTAAAAGTTTGTTGTACTCTGTTTTTCTCTCGTCGCCGCTCAGACCTTCAAGCTGTTTTTGCATATCCTCTGTAAGCTCAAACGGCTGATTGAGGTCAAAGTCCGGCTGTGTTGCCATTGCCAGAATTTCTCCGGTTTTGGCGTTCATTATTATGCAGGCGGCGCCGTTTTCAACATCGTAGTCCGCAACTGCCTGTTTAAGCTCTTCCTCCACAAAATGCTGAATTACCTCGTCGATTGTTAAAACGAGGTTTGAGCCGTTCTCCGGATTTATATATTTTTCGTATTTATACGGCATTTCGGTGCCCGATGCGCTCTTTGCGCTTATCATTCTGCCGGGCATACCCTTTAAGTATTTATCGTAAACCATCTCGGTGCCGGCAAGGCCCTGGTTGTCTGTACCGACAAAGCCGACCACGTGCGAGGCAAGACTGCCGTACGGGTAGGTGCGCTTGCTGTCCTCTATGAGATATATTCCTTTAAGTCCCGCCTTTCTTATCTTTTCGGCGGTGGAGTTGTCAATCTTTCTTGCGACGATTTCGTACATAGAGTTCTTAGTAATTTTTTTCTCTATTTCGTCTGCGTCCATATTCAAAAGCTCGGCAAGCTTTTTTGCCGTTTTTGCCGCTTTTTTGCTCTTTTTAACCTCGGCAGGCGATGCCGTAACCGTCTGCACGGACACGCTCTGAGCAAGGACCTTGCCGTTGCGGTCGTAGATAATTCCTCTCTTTGACGTCACCACGGAGTCCATTGTCTGCTGTTCTATTGCGCTCGTCTGCATCTCCGAGCCACGTACAAACTGCCAGTTGGCAAGCCGCAAAATCAGGACGAGCATTGCGAAAGCAACAATCTTTGCGGTGACTGCCGTTCGTTTTCTTATATTGGTTTTAATCTCTCCCATACAAAATCCCTTCGCAACCGTGATATTTACTATGATATTACCCTATTTGCCGAAATATTCCAACACGTTGTCCAATGCGCCTTTAACAGTTGCCAAGATGCCTTTGGAAACCGTTTTTTTGTCTGCGGTTTCCGAGTATGAATTTTGCTTTATGTCAACGTAAACAATCTGGTTGTTTTCCGGTCTTTGCATACCGAGTTCGTTTATGGCTCTTTCCTCTATTACCTTCATATCGAGTTTTTGACCGATTTCTATTTGTTTGCGGCTGTTCTGCTCAGTAATGAGGGCAAGCTCTTTTCTGAGTTTTTCCGTCTGAGTGGCGGCACGTATCATCATAACGTTTGTGTAAACAAGAGCCGAGCACACTGCAAAAACCGCAATTACAGAAATTATGAGGAAACGGCACATAACTGCCCTTTCGTGCTTCTTGAGCTGTTTATTCTGTTTTTGCTCTTCCTCACGGTCGTGCGCATATCTCTCGTACTCGTCGAGTTTGTATGCACTTGTACCTATGTAGGATCTGCTCATTTTTACTCCTCCAATTTTTCGGCAATTCTGAGTTTTGCACTTTTTGAGCGCTTGTTATTTTCACATTCTTCCTCTCCGGGGAGAATGGGTTTTCTTGTGATGACCTTTGCACGGGGTTTGTTGCCGCACACGCATATGGGAAAATCCGGCGGACAGGTACAGCCCGTTGCATAGGACGAAAACGCCGTCTTGACAATTCTGTCCTCCAAGGAATGGAACGTTATAATGCACAGTCTGCCGCCGGGGGCAAGGCTGTCAAAAAAATCGTCAACGGCGCATCTCAAATCCCTAAGCTCGCCGTTTACCTCAATCCTTATTGCCTGAAATGTTCTCTTTGCCGGGTGTGAACCGTGCTGTCTGAAACGTTCGGGAATTGCCGCCTTGATAATGTCCACAAGTTCGAGCGTTGTGGCAATCGGCTTGTCCTTGCGCCTTTGGCAGATTAGCTTTGCAATTCTCCTCGAAAACCGTTCCTCGCCGTATTTAAAAATTACGTCGGCAAGTTCGTTTTCGCCGTAAGTATTTACCACGTCATATGCGCTGAAAGGGTTATCCCTGTTCATACGCATATCGAGCGGTGCGTCCTCCATATACGAAAATCCACGTTCACGGTTGTCGAGCTGATACGACGAAACGCCGAGGTCAAGCACCGCACCGTCCAGCTTTGCAATATTTTCGTTTGCAAGTATTTGTTTTATGTTCTTGTAGTTGTCGTGCACATAGCGGACGTTTGAATACGCCGAGAGCCGTCTTTTGCTTGCGTCCAGCGCCTCGATGTCACGGTCTATGCCGATGAGAAGTCCGCTGCCGCCGAGGCGCTTTAATATCGCCTCGCTGTGGCCGCCGCCGCCCATTGTGCCGTCCGCATATATTCCGTTTTCCTTTATTTTGAGTCCGTCTACCGACTCGTTTAAAAGAACCGATGTATGCTTAAATTCCATCTCTGTCCACCTCTAAATAACTATGCCGATGTCAAAGAGATTTGCCGCCACAGCGTCGGGATCAAGGCCGTCCAGATAGTTGTTCCAGTTTTCGCTGCTCCAAATTTCTATTTTATCGCCGTTGCCTATTATGGTAACGTTCTTTGTAATTCCTGCGTAGTTACGGAGCGTTGCGGGGATTAAAATTCTGCCCTGCTTGTCCGCCTCGCACTCAACGGCGCCGGAGAGGAACAGACGGGAAAAACCTCTTGCGTTTCTGTCTGCCATAGGGAGTTTGCTCAGCTTTTCGCAAAAACTCTCCCACTGCTCGTGGCTGAACACCAGGATATTGCGGTCGAGTCCCTTTGTAATATGAAACACGTTTCCAAGACTTTCCCTGAATTTTAAAGGCATAATTACTCTGCCCTTTGCGTCTAAGCTGTGCTCATATTCGCCGCTGAACATACTCTCACTCCCTCCGTTTTGAAATTTGTTACCACTAAGTACCACCAAGTTACCACTTGAAACCACTTTATTGTTATTCTAAACCATTTTTAACAATTTTGCAATAGTTTTGAGCAAATATTTTTTGTCAAATTCCGCTTTTTGGGGTGTTTTTTAAAAGTTTGTTAAATCTGCACAAAAACGAAAATCCGTTTTTGACACACAAAAAAAGACGGAAAAACATTTGCGTTTTTCCGTCTTACAATATTTGATTTCAGGCAGTGGGGACTCGAACCCACATTGGTTTCACATAGCAATTTTCCCCGTAACGGCAGTAAATCCCTTGAAAATACGGCAGTATTCCCTGCGTAATTTACCTTGTTACAGAAAAAATTGCTTATGTGAAACTGCGAGCACCTGTTCGGCTGAATTTTTGCAAAGAATTTCGGTGCGTAAGGGTGCAGGCGGGCTGACGCCCGTCAAAGCCGACAAGGCGGAAGGCTTTGTGAAAATTCAGTCGACAGGCAATGCGGGTTCGAGTCCCCGCTGCCTAACCTAAAAGTTCAATCGCAATCTTTGCCGCCGCCTGTTCAGCCTTCTTTTTGCTGGTGCCCTCGGCACGGGACTTTTCATTCCCGTTTATAATTACGGCAACCTCAAACTTCTTTGCGTGCTCCGGGCCGCTCTCGCCGACAACCTCGTAGGAAAGCGTACCGCCCTTTGCCTGGACAAGTTCTTGAAGTTCGGTTTTGTAATTATTTATCAGTGAATTTCCGCTCGCAAGCGAATTGATTTTCTCCGACAGACTGCCGAGTATCAGCTCTCTTGCCGGAGCGTATCCGCCGTCAAGGTAGACCGCCGCAATGACTGCCTCCATAGCGTCGCACAGGGTTGAGGGGCGGTTTGTACCGCCGGATTTAATTTCGCCCTTTCCCAGAATAAGGTAACTGCCCACGCCGAGCTCTTTTGCCATTTCGGCAAGCGAGTCCTCGCAGACAACCTTTGCCCTGAGTTCGGTAAGCTTGCCTTCGGGAAAAGAGCGCAGATTTGAAAAAATGTACTCACTCACGGCAACCGACAAAACGGAATCACCGAAAAATTCAAGCCTTTGGTTTGAATAAATGCGGTCCTCGTGCTTCTCGTTAAGATAAGACGGATGCGTGAGCGCCGTTTTTAAAAGCGTTCTGTCCTTAAACGAGTACCCTATGTTTTTTTCAAGTCCTTTTAAATCCATCATATGTTTTTCCTCTTTTACTGTCTTGCTTTGATATATTCAACGGCTGCGCCCACGGTTGAAATGCCCTCGGCATCTTCTTCGGGGATTTCAATATCAAATTCCTCCTCCATTGCCATAATAAGTTCCACAATGTCGAGTGAATCCGCTCCGAGGTCATCTATAAAAGACGCTTCCATTGTGATGTCGTTTTCATCAACACCAAGCTGCTCAACCAAAATCTCTTTAATTTTCTCAAATATCATCTGCATTCACCTCCGTCCTGTATATTACAATAACATAGTATATAGTGTCTTGGCAAAAAATGCAAGTATTTTTTTATATATTTTTTAATTTACCTTTAACTGCTGCCATAGCTCGCTGTATTTCTCGGTGAGTTCGCTGTCGTAGGCAAAGATTTCCATATCTTTAAGCTCGCTCAAATCGGGGTAACGCAGTTTATTATCCCTCACGCTTTTGTCGAGGAGTTTCTGCCCTTCAACATTTGCGGTAGAATAGCCGATATACTCCGCATTCATCTTTGCAATATCCGGACGGCACATAAAGTCGATAAACTTCTCCGCCTCGGTCTGATGCTTGCTTGTGACGGGCACAACCATTGCGTCAAACCAAAGGTTGGAGCCTTCCTCCGGAATACTGTACGCAAGCGACTCGTTCAAATCCATACAGTAGAAAGCGTCACCCGACCAGGCAATGGTGAGAGCGCCCTCGTTTGCAATCATCTTGTCCTTGCCCTCGTCGCCGCAGTACGCCTGAACAAGAGGCTTTTGCGCAATCAGCGCCTTCTTTGCCTCGGCAAGCTCGCCGTCGTCTTTGCTGTTCATAGAGTAGCCGAGCATCTTCATAGTTATGCCTATGGCGTCACGCTCGCTGTCGAGCATAAAGATTTCGCCGGAATACTTTTTGTCAAATATCGCCTTCCAGCTCTTAACGTCCTTCTCGTCCACCATATCCTTATTATAGAGTATGCCCATTGTGCCCCACATATACGGCACGGTGTACTCACAGTTTGGGTCGTAGTCGAGGTTGAGATACTGTTTGCCGATATTCTTTATATTCGGGATATTGTCATAATTGAGTTTGTTAAGCAGACCCTCGGACGCCATTCTCTCAACCATATAATCGGACGGAAACACGACGTCATACGCACTGCTCTTGTTTTTTACCTTAATATACATTTCCTCATTTGTAAAGTACGTTTCGTAGTTCACCTTTATATCGGGGTTTTCCTTTTCAAAAAGCGAGATTACTTCCTCGTCAATATAATCTCCCACGTTATAGACGTTTATTACCGTCTTTTTTTCGCCGCAGCCGACAAAAAGGGTCGATGACAGGGTGACTGCCAGAATAATGCTCAAAAATTTTTTCATCAATTTACCTCCTACTTAATCAGAACGTTGTCGTCCTTGTCCTTGGACGTTCTCTTGCTTATGATAAACAGCATCGCCATTATGGCAACAAACATCACGGCGCAAAGTGCGTTAATCTTGGGATTTAACCTCTTTGCCGTGGAATATACGTAAATCGACAGATTGCTCACGCCGTTTCCCGTGGTGAAAAAACTTATTACAAAATCGTCGATTGAAAGCGTAAACGCAAGCAGCAATCCGTTTACTATGCCCGGCATTATCTCCGGCATAACCACGTGGCGGAATGCGTACCACGGGCGTGCGCCCAGGTCTATTGCCGCCTCGTACAGATTGGGGTCGAGCGTCATAAGTTTGGGCGTGACGGAGAGTATTACATACGGTATATTAAACGTGATGTGCGCAAGGAGCATCGTAAACATACCCCTCGGCACTCCTGCGGCTATAAACAGTATCATCAGCGAAACACCGATTACAAGCTCACTGCTGACCATAGGAATGTTCGTTATTTCCGAAATAATGTTTCTCACACGCTTACTGCGGAAACCCTGTATGCCTATTGCCGCCGCCGTGCCTATTGCGCACGAGATGACCGCCGACAGCACGCCCACGATGAGTGTGTTGCGCAGTGCCGCAAGCAGCTGCATATCGGAGAGCATCTGCTCGTACCATTTGAGCGAAAAGCCGCCCCACACGCCTCTTGACTTGGACTCATTGAACGAAAAGGCAATGAGCACCGCAATGGGTACATACAAAAATATGAATATGAGATACAGATAAACGCTCTCAAACGTTCTTTTCAATTTAGTTTTCAACTTATTATCTCACCGCCTAAAACATAGCCATTTGCTGGTTGCCCTTGTTAAAAAGGTTCATAATCTTCATAGATGCAAAGACCAGTATCATCATTATTATAGAAATTGCCGAGCCGAAGTTCCAGTTGTTTGCAACAAGGAACTGCTGTTCAATCAAATTACCTATCAGCATTATGCGTCCGCCGCCGAAAATATTTGATATATAAAACGTGGTAATCGACGGCAAAAACACCATAGTTATGCCCGAAACCACACCCGGAAGGCTCAGCGGCAACGTTACACGCATAAACACCTTAAACGGGTTTGCTCCCAAATCCTCCGCCGCCTCTTTAAGACTCAAATCTATCTTTGCAAGCACGGAGTAAAGCGGAAGTATCATAAACGGTATAAAGTCGTACACCATTCCGAGGACAACCGCCGAGGTGGTATAGAGGATATTCACCTTTGGCAGGTGAAAAAACCCCAAAACGGTGTTCAAAAGTCCGTTGGACTCCAAAATCGTGAGCCACGAGTACGTCCTTAGCATCATATTCATCCACATAGGCATTACAAAGAGCATAAACATCGTACTGCTCTTTTTGCCGAGCGCCGCACGCTCCCTCTCCCTCTTTGCCAGAATATAGGCAACGGGATAGCCGAGAATGAGGCAGAAAAAGGTGCTCAAAAGCGCAATCCACAGCGAATAGGCAAAGATTTTCATATACGTAACGTCAAAGAAGTTTACATAATTTTCGAGCGAAAACGCCGAACTTCCGCCCGTTGTGAGCACGTTGACGCTGTATAAAAGCACAAGCACAATCGGCGCTATTACAAATACCGCAAGCCAGGCAAGGTGCGGATAGGAAAGACATTTTTTATACATTTTTCCACCCCCCGTCAAGACTTTTTCATTACGTGAATATCAAAGGGTTTGACTATTATGCCGACCTTAGAGCCGACATCAAAGAGATTGGTGTCGTGCACAATCCACTTCTGCCCGTCGTCGGTACAGACAAACATCTCATAGTGCACACCTTTAAATATTGCCGACTCCACAGTGCCTGCGATTTTGCCCTTGCCGGGCTCAACGAGGTATATGTCCTCCGGGCGCACAACAACGTCAACCGGCTCGTTCTCGCCGAAGTTTTTGTCCACGCACTCAAAGTCCACGCCGTCTATGTTTACCAGGCAATCCGACTTCATAATTCCGGGGACGATGTTGCTCTTGCCGATAAAGTCCGCCACAAATGCGTTTTTGGGTTCGTTGTAAATATCTGTCGGTGTGCCGATTTGCTGAATTGTCCCCTCACGCATTACCACGACGGTGTCGGACATTGTGAGCGCCTCCTCCTGGTCGTGTGTTACGTAGATAAAGGTAATTCCAAGCTCTCTTTGCATATTTTTAAGTTCAAGCTGCATACCCTGGCGCAGCTTTAAGTCGAGCGCCGCAAGCGGTTCGTCCAAAAGCAGAACGGCAGGCTCGTTTACAAGTGCTCTCGCTATTGCAACCCTCTGCTGCTGACCGCCGGAAAGCGACGTTACGGCTCTCTTTTCAAATCCGCTGAGGTTTACAAGCTCCAAAACTTTGCCGACTTTTTTTGCTATCTCCGCCGACGGCAGTTTTTTGAGTTTAAGGCCGAAGGCAATGTTATCGGCAACGTTTAAGTGCGGAAAAAGCGCATACTTCTGAAAAACGGTGTTGACCGTGCGCTCATACGGCGGAATACTTAAAATACTCCTACCGTCAAACAGCACGTCGCCGCCGTCCGGCTCCTCAAATCCCGCAATAATTCTGAGTATTGTTGATTTTCCGCAGCCGCTCGGGCCAAGAAGTGTGACAAACTCATTTTTGTCTATGTATAGGTTAATATTTTTTAGAACCTCGTTGTCGTCAAAGCTCTTGCAAACATTTAAAAGCTCAATAAGATGGCTCATTTTCAGCACCCCTTTTAAATAAAGTTAAAAATTCGGCGGTGTGGACACCCAAAGCACGCACGCCTCAGTCTTGCCGGCATTTTCTATATAATGCACCTGATTTGTCTTGTAGTAAAAGCTCTCGTGCTTTTTTGCCCGAAATCGTCTGCCGCCGAGATGCAGATACACACTGCCGCTTAAAACATAGCCGAACTCCTCGCCCTCATGCGGGTCGTCAACATAGGACTTGGCGCCCTCGGCAAGCTTTATGATTATCGGCTCCATATCGTGCTTTTGAGAATTGGGCACAATCCAGTCAATCTCGCTGCCTTCCTCTTTGTTCTGCTTTACAAAGACATCGTCCTTGGTAAAGACAACGCTCTCGTCTGCCGCATCGTTAAAAAAGTCCTTTAAGTCCGTTCCCAGGCATTGGAGCAAATCCGAAAGAGTGGAAATGGACGGCGAGGCGAGGTCACGCTCAATCTGCGATATAAACCCCTTTGAAAGCTCGCACCTGTCCGCAAGCTCCTCTTGTGTGAGGTTATTCTTAATTCTCAGCCGTTTCAGCTTACTGCCGATTTCCATTAACAGCCAAATGCAAAACGAATTTTTGCATCTGTTCCTCCCTTGAAGTTTTTAATAGTAAAATTTAAGTTTAGTTTTGCTAAACTCAAATACAAAAAATATTATAATATCAAAACACCCTTATGTCAATAGCGAAACGCAAAAAATATCACATTTTGGAAAGGGATTTTTTGATACATTTTCCAAATGATGTTATCTTAAAAATTTCTTTTTGTAATTTTGTGGTGAGTAGCCCGTCATACGCTTAAAGACGACGGCAAAATAGTTGGGGTTGTCAAAGCCGAGTTTTTCGCTGATTTCGCCGATGCGGTAGCCTTTTTCGAGCAGGCGGTACGCCTCTTTGAGTTTGAGGTTTAAAAAATATGCGTGTGGGCTTATTCCGCAGTACTTCATAAACGTGCGCTTAACGCCCGTTTCGCTCGTGTGCGCCTCGGCGGCAAGCTGTTTTATGGTAAGACTGCCTTGGATATGGTTTTGCATAGTTTTTACAAGGTGGCGGAACAGCTTTGCCTGTTCGGTGCGTTCAAAGCTTTCGTTGGTCGGCTTTTCGGCGCAGATTTCGAGAAGGAAAGTTTCAAGAGCGTTGCAGAAAATCTGCATTTTAACGCCGTTTTCAAACCACTTTCTCACGCAGGCGTCGTTTGGTTCCTCGTCCCTTGTGTACTCACGGTAAGTTTCAACAAGCCATTCAAAGGCAAACTTTGCGTCCCCGTCAATTTTAAAGGTGCTGTCCTCCAACTTTTGCGACAGGGCGCCGCTCACGTCAAATGTGACGACAAAGAATTTGAGCGTTTCCTGCCCCTGCGTCCATATGCGGTGAAACTCCATAGGCTTATGGAAAATCATCTCTCCTGCGCCGAGCGTATACACCCTGTCGTCCGCCGACACTCCCGCCGTGCCGTCCAGCACGCAGACGCACTCCCAGAAGTTGTGCATCTCGCCGGGGAAGTATCTGCCTGCCTCATAGGCGGTGTCGAACACGGTGTAAACGCCCGTGATTTCAAGCGGACGGCGGTTTAAAAATTTATTCATTTTCCGCACCTCATTTCTGACCCGAAATTATATAAAAATTGCGTTTGAATTGCATATATTAGTCTGTTTTTGTATAGATATTCCGCATTTGTTGCGTTACAATGATAATACCACAACAGCTAAATATTGTAAAGTAAAACGGGAGGAATTTTTATGGAAAAAGTTAAAATGGGAATAATCGGCCTCGGCTGCAGAGGTCACGGCCTTATGAAGGACATCATCTTGGAGTGCGGCAAAGCCGAAGTTACCGTAGTTTGCGACGTATACGAGGACAGATGCGAAAAGGCGGCGGAAACCGTCTATGAGAAAACCGGCAGAAAGCCGCAGCAGACAACCGACTATCACGACGTACTCGACAAGAGCAAGGTTGACTGCGTGCTCATTACCACCTCGTGGCAGACTCACATTCCGATTGCGATAGAAACCCTGCGTGCCGGCGTGGCGCTTGCGCTCGAAGTGGGCAACGCATACTCAATTCAGCAGTGCTGGGAGCTTGTGCGTGCGTGGGAGGAAACGCACACGCCGTTTATGTTTATGGAAAACTGCAACTACGGCAGATACGAGCTTATGGCTCTCAATATGAAGGATATGGGCGTTTTCGGCGACATTATCCACTGCGCCGGCGGCTACCACCACTTCCTTGCGGAGGAAATATGCTTCGGACGTGAAAACCGCCACTACCGCCTTGACAACTATTTAAAGAGAAACTGCGAAAACTACCCCACTCACGAGCTTGGCCCCATCGCCAGAATGCTTGACATCAACTACGGAAACCGTATGCTCTCCCTCACCGCCACCGCCTCAAAGTCCGTCGCACTGCACGAGTACCTAAAAAACAAGAAGGCTGACGACTCCGTGCTCTTAAACTCACACTTTAACCAGGGCGATGTTGTAAGCACCGCAATCAAATGTGCAAACGGTGAAACGATTGCCCTCACTCTCGACACCTGCGCACCCGGGTTCTACAACAGAGGATTTACAGTAATAGGCACAAAATGCAGATATGACGAGATAACAAATTCTATATTTTTTGCCGATGATACAGAGCTTGAATTTTCGTGGAAAAAAGAGTATAATAACGTTGATACGAAATACATTGAAAAATACGAACACCCGATTTGGCAAAAGTATCAGAAAGACGGTGTTCAGGGTTCACACGACGGTATGGACTGGCTCGAATTTAACGAATTTTTTGACCGCTTAATTGAGGGCAAACCCCACCGCATTGACGTCTACGACGCCGCAAGCTGGATGTCGATAGGCTGCCTTACCGAGCAGTCGATAGCTCTCGGCGGTGCACCCGTTGCAATTCCCGACTTCACCGACGGAAAGTGGATTACAAGGAAAACAGAGGATTAAATTATGCTTAAAAAATACACTATTGCGCTTATCGGCTGCGGAAGTATGGGCGGCGCCCATCTTGACACAATATACTTAAACGACAATTTCCGCATCAAGTACGTCTGCGACCTGTGTGCCGCCAGGGCTGAACTTTATAAGAGAAAATACGGCGCAGAGATTGCCGAAACCGACAGCGCAAAGTGCATCTCCGACCCCGAAGTTGACATTGTTATGATAACAACCTACCCTTCGTCACACCTTGAACTGCTGAGAGAGTGCATAGTGCACAAAAAGCACGTTATGTGCGAAAAGCCCATTGCCGCAAACCGCAAAGACGGTGAGGAGTTTGTGCGCCTTGTCCGCCGGAACCCGGACTGCAAAGTTTTGGTAGGCTACATACTGCGCCACAACGCAACGTACAAAAAGGTTGCCGAGATGATACAAAACGGTGCGATAGGCAAGCCGATAGTGATGAGAATGAACCAAAATCACCACACCGAAGACTGGGGCAGATTTTTAAAGCTGATTGAGGAAACCTCACCCATAATAGACTGCGGTGTGCACTATGTTGACGTTATGCGCTGGTTTTCGCAGGCGGAGGTTGTGTCCGTTTACGCAACGGGCGCAAGGACGGAATACGACGTTCCGCAGGGCAAATACAATTACGGTATGATGAACGTACGACTGTCCGACGGCTCCGTTGCCTACTACGAGGCAGGCTGGTCAAACTCTGTTGCAACGGACAAGACCAAGGAATTTGTAGGGCCGAAGGGGCGCATACGCATAATTTACGAAACCGACAGGCACACCGACCGTGAGGAGGGCAACCTGATTGAGTACTACAAGTACCCCCAGAGGGAGTACGAACTTATAAACGTGCCCTACGATGCCAAACCCACTGCGGTTCAGCTGGAATACCTCGTTAAGATGATTGAGGAAAATGTCCCGGCGTTCCCCTCGATTGACGATGTGGAAAAGAGTTTTGACGCCGTATTAAAGGCTGATGAAGTGATACGGGCGCAATAACGCAGACTTCACAGCGCCATTTGGTATTACAGCAAAGCTCGGAAAAGTGATTACCGCTTTTCCGAGCTTTTTTAATCTTATTTTGCAATTTTTCTTTTCCGTGCAATTCTTACCAATCTCGGCACAAAGCTTTCGAGTGCAACGAGCACCGGAACTTTGAGTACCGCCATAGAACCGCTTGCCGGCAAACGTACGATAAACGCCTTGGCAAAGCTCATCGGCACAAATCCCAAATCCACAAGAATGTATGTTCGAAGTATCATATTCACCGCAAGCTGGGCAAGCGAGCACAACACCGCTTTGAGCACAAAGACCGGGGCGCTGTCCCTTTCAAAATTACTGCGGTAGAAAAACACGCCGAACAAAAATCCGTTTACAAACTCAATGAGCGTAAACCAAAAGATATATCCGCCCGTGGGATTTGCCACAAAGGATATAACGTCCGCCAGTGCGCCCACAAGACCGCCGAGCCACGGGCCGTACAGCACCGCCGCAACGTAGACGGAGATAAAGCTGACGGAAAATTTGCTTATGTTGCCGATGCGCAAAAATCCCGAAACCTGGGAGAGTACGGCGGTAAGCGCAATCAGCATTGCCACGGAACAAAGCTCGTAGAGCGTGAGCTTTTTAAAACCAAATCTGTTTTTGAACATAAAGAAAACCCCTTTCGTTTTACAGAGGGGCTGTTACGGGGCGCACGCCCAAAGAGGCGCCGTCCGAATGATGCAAAATCTTGTATTTTGCCATAGGTAACAGCGGATGAAAAACTGCACCGCAAGCCGCAAAGCGGCTTTTCGTCCGGAAACTCTACTCCCATTTTCCGGCACTTAACGCACAGCATCTGCTCTGTTGATATATCTATTTTATCACTTATACGCACATTATTCAATTAACAAATACTACAAATTCTGTTCAATTCGGTACACTTTTTTGGCATTTTGCATTGTAATGTGTGCCACATCTTCCAAACTCATACCACGCACCTCGGCAATCTTTTTTGCCACCTCGGCAACGTACACGGGGCAGTTGCGACCTCCACGGAACGGCACGGGTGCAAGGTAGGGGCTGTCCGTTTCTATGAGCATACGCTCCATAGGAACATAGCGGACAACGTCCAGGATTGAATTTGCATTTTTAAACGTAACGGGTCCCGCAAAGGAAATGTAGTACCCAAGGTTTAGCAAAATCTTTGCGCTCTCAACGCTTCCGCTGTAACAGTGAATTATGCCGTCACCGCCGCCGTGGCCTCTGAGTATTTCGACAGTGTCCGCCATAGCGTCCCTTGTGTGCACGGCTATGGGGAAGTCAAGCTCCTTTGCAAGCTCCGCCTGATACGCAAACCACTTTTTTTGCAGTTCACGGGGCGAGTTGTCGTAGTAATAATCAAGTCCAATCTCACCCACAGCAACAACTTTGTTATGCTTCAAGAGCGAGCGTAGAGTGTCCATATCGTCCTCGCAGAGGCTTTCCACGTCGTGAGGGTGAACGCCGACGGCGGCATAGATAAAGTCATACCTCTCGGCAAGTTGCGCCGCCTTCTCAGAGCTTTCGATGTCAAAGCCAATCTCGCAGGTGTTATCCACGCCGTTTTGAGGCAGAGAGGCAATAAAAGCCTCCCTGTCCTCATCGAAACGCTCGTCATTCAAATGTGCGTGAGTGTCGAAAAACATAGTGCTTATCTTACCTCCGAGCCGTCGTCTATGTCGCCGTCGGGCGATACTATGCAGAGCTTTTTGCCCTTTGATGCGCACAGTATCATTCCCTCGGAAAGCACGCCACGGAGTTTTACGGGTTTGAGGTTTGTAACCACAACCACGTCTTTGCCGACAAGCTGCTCAGGCTCGTAATACTCGGCAATGCCTGACACTATCTGCCTTACTTCATCGCCTATTTTTATCTTTGACACAAGCAGTTTCTTGGCGCCCTCAACGTGCTTGCTCTCCAAAACTCTGCCTGTTTTAAGCTCTACCTTTGCAAAGTCGTCTATGGAAATAGGCTCTGCCTTTTCCTCCTCTTTTTGAGGTTCTGCGGGTTTGAATATGTCGTCCTCTACTTCCTTTAACTTTTTAGCCTCGTCGAGTCTTGCAAAAAGCGGAACGGCATCTCCAACCTCTACTTCGTCATTTTTGCCGAACTGCGAGAGTGACTCATATGAGGTTTCGTCTGCCTTAATCTGCGCCAGAATTGCCGCACCCGTGTCGGGCATAAAGGGAGTTATGAGTATACCTATAAACCTTATGCACTCAACGAGGTTACAGAGCACGGTTTTGAGCCTGTCTGCCGACGCCTCGTCCTTGGCAAGCGCCCAGGGCATTGTTTCGTCAATGTATTTGTTACTGCGCCTTGCAAGGTTAATTATCGCTTCAAGTGAGTCGGCAACTTTAAGCTCGTCCATCTTTTTGCCGACGGTATTTAAGGTATCGCAGGCAAAGGCTTTAAGCTCTGCGTCAAAGTCGCCGTCTGCGTGCGGATTTGTAATCTTACCGCCGAAGTATTTATTGACCATAGCAACCGTCCTGTTGACAAGGTTGCCGAGGGTGTTTGCAAGGTCTGCATTGTAGCGTGCGATTATGGTTTCGAGCGTGATTGTGCCGTCCGCCGCAAAGGGCATCTCACGCAAGAGATAATAGCGGATTGCGTCCACGCCGAAGTGGCGCACAAGGTCGTCGGCATAGAGCACGTTGCCCTTGGACTTACTCATTTTGTCACCGCCGGAGAGCAGCCACGGGTGACCGAAAATCTGCTTGGGGAGCGGCTCGCCGAGCGCCATAAGAATAATGGGCCAGTAGATTGTGTGGAAACGCAAAATATCCTTGCCGATTATGTGAACGTCGGCAGGCCAGTACTTTTGGTAAAGTTCGCCCTTTTTATCCACGTCGTAGCCGAGGGCGGTAATGTAGTTTGAAAGTGCGTCAATCCAAACATAGATAACGTGTCCGTCGTCAAAGGGAACAGGCACGCCCCACTTGAATGACGACCTGGAAACGCACAAATCCTGCAAGCCGGGTTTCAAGAAGTTATTAACCATTTCCTTTTTACGGCTTTCGGGCTGAATGAAGTCGGGATTTTCCTCAATGTGCTTCATCAAGGCGTCCTGATATTTGCTCATCTTAAAGAAATATGCCTCTTCCTGAGTCTTTTTAACCGGTCTGCCGCAGTCGGGGCACAGACCGTCGGTTACCTGTGTTTCCGTAAAAAACGACTCGCACGGCACGCAGTAAAGACCCTCATAGCGGCTCTTGTATATGTCGCCCTGCTCATAGAGCTTGTTAAAAATGTGCTGAACAGCCTTTTCGTGATAGTCGTCCGTTGTCCTTATAAACTTGTCATAGCTTGTGTTCATAAGGTCCCATATTTTTCTTATCTCGCCGGCAACGCCGTCAACGTACTGCTTGGGCGTAACGCCGCTCTCCTTGGCGCATTCCTCAATCTTTTGACCGTGTTCGTCCGTTCCGGTGAGGAAAAACACGTCCTTGCCGATGAGCCTTTTAAACCTGGCTATTGCGTCGGTGAGAACAATCTCGTAGGTATTGCCGATGTGAGGTTTCCTCGACGTATAGGCAATCGCCGTGGTTATATAGTATTTATCCATTGTAAAATCAAATCCTTTCGCAATCACGCTCAATGTCACTTTAAATTATATAATAACATATTTTTCCTCATTTTACAAGACCTATTCAAAAGAATATACGGCAAACCGCCACACTTACAAATGCGCTGACAACATCGGCAAAGAGCGCACAGGCAAGCGTGTGGCGTGTGTCCTTGACGCCGACTGCGCCAAAGTACACGGCAACGGTGTAAAACGTAGTTTCGGTAGAGCCCATCATTACGGAAACCGCCCTGCCGAAAAGTGAGTCGGTTCCGTATTTTTTAAAAATATCCGTCGCCATAGCGAGCGAGCCGCTGCCCGACACAGGGCGCAGAACGGTAAAGGGCAAAAGCTCCGCCGGGAATTTGATTATCTTTGCCGCAGGTCTTAACACTTCCACAAGCAAATCCGCCGCACCGGACGATGAAAACGCCCTTACCGCAACAAGCAGTCCCACAAGCTGAGGAAGTATACCGACGGCGGTTTTAAGTCCGTCCTTTGCTCCCTCGGCAAACGCCGAGTAAACGTCGATGCGCTTTACAATACCGTACAAGACCACGGCGGCAATAATAAGCGGTACAACCGCATCGGAAATGCTCATAATCTGCCCTCGGCAATCTTTGTGCAGATAACGCCGGAGGCAAACACCACGGCGGACGTAATCCATATCGGCACTATTATCTCCGTTGGCGCACGGCTGCCGAGCGAGGAGCGAATGGCAATCAGGGTCGAGGGTATGAGCTGTATTGATGCGGAATTTACCACGGCGAGCATACACATTGAGTTTGTGGCGCTCCCGTCTTTGGAGCACTTGGCAAGCTCCTTCATCGCTTTAATGCCCAGAGGTGTTGCGGCGTTGCCCATACCGAAAAAGTTTGCCGTTATGTTCATAGCTATTGCACCGCAGGCGGACGGATTTTTGGCGCAATCGGGGAAAAGGCGGCGTATAAACGGCGAAAAAAACCTTGCGATAACGTCTGTGAGTGCAGACCTCTCGGCAATTTTCATTATGCCCGTCCACAGCGCCATAACGCCTGCAATGCCGAGCGCAAGCTGAACCGCATCGTTTGCGCCGGCGGTGAGCGCAGAGCACACCGCACCTACCCTGCCGTTTGCAAAAGATACCGCAAACGACACGACAAGCATTGACGCCCATATATAATTTAACATAAAATCACCCCGTTCAGTATATTAGAACGGGGCGGTAAATATGAAATATTAAAGCACCTTTTCGCCTGTTTTGACGTGGTTTACGGTTTCTGCCTCTCTGATGTATGTGGGGACAACCCTCTCTATGATGTCCTTAACCTTTTCGGCGTCGTTGTACTCCGCCGCCTCTGAGAGAAGGTCAAGGTCGGGCTTTAACTGTTCCATACTGATGTCTATGGGACTGCCGATGAAAATTTTGCTGTGCTGAGTCTTTTTAAGTCCTTCCTCATTCATAAGGAGTTCCTCGTACAGCTTTTCGCCGGGGCGCAGACCGGTGACCTCAATCTTGATGTCAACTCCCGGAGTGTAGCCGGATAGCCTTATCAGGTTTTTGGCAAGGTCATAAATTTTTACCGGTTTGCCCATATCGAGCACGAAAATCTCGCCGCCTTTGGCATAGCTTGCCGCCTGCAAAACGAGCTGAGCCGCCTCCGGAATTGTCATAAAGTACCTTGTTATATCCTTATGGGTGACGGTCACCGGGCCGCCCTCCTCAATCTGACGTTTAAAGAGCGGAATAACACTGCCGTTTGAGCCGAGCACGTTTCCGAAACGTACGGCAACAAACTCCGTATTGCTTATCTTTTGCATACTCTGCACTATCATCTCGCACATACGCTTGGTTGCGCCCATAATATTCGTTGGATTAACCGCCTTGTCGGTGGAAATCATAACAAAGCGCTTTACGCTGAATTCGTCGGCGCACATTGCAACGTTGAGCGTACCGAAAACATTGTTTTTAATAGCCTCGGAGGGGCTGACTTCCATAAGCGGAACGTGCTTGTGCGCCGCTGCGTGGAAAACTATGTACGGACGGTACTTTCTGAAAATGTCGTCCAATCTGCGTTTGTCACGCACGGACGCAATAAGAACCGTGGGTTTATTGTCGGGATATTTGCGGTTAAGCTCCATTTGCAAGTCGTAGGCATTGTTCTCGTAAATATCCACAATTACAAGCCTTTGCGGTTTATACTTCATTATCTGACGGCAAAGCTCCGAGCCTATCGAGCCGCCGCCTCCGGTGACAAGGACAACTTTGTTTTCTATGTACTCCGATATTTCGGAATTGGAAAGCTTAATCGGACTTCTTTCGAGCAAGTCCTCTATCTGAACGTTTCTTACAGGAATTTTGCCGTCCGTTGACTCGATAATCTGGTCAACGCTGGGAACGGTTTTAAGTGTCGCCTTTGTTTCAGAACAAATTTCCACAATTTCCTTTTTATCGCTCACGCTTGCAGACGGTATGGCAAGGAATATCTGGTCGATTTCCTGCTCTTTGCATATATTCGGAATATCGTTTCGGTTGCCGATTACGCGGTAACCGTTGATGATGCTGTGATATTTGTCAGGGTTGTCGTCCACAAGTCCGACTATGTCAAAGTTGAGGTTGTTGTTTGTGTTCATATCCTTAATGAGGAGAGTTGCCGCCGCACCCGCGCCGACGATGAGCACCTTTTCGGCTTTAACGCTGTTATAGTTGACCGCCTCCGTCGTGTGCTCCGGGATTTTGGCAAGCGCTCTTATGAGCATTCTGACAAACGCCATATACACAATATTAAAAACGCACCACAGCGTAGTCTGCCTGAACGAGAACACAGTGGATTCTATCGCTTTGTCCGTCAAAAGAAGTGCGACAAAAAGCGCCGCCCCGGCAAAAACAGACGAAATTATGAGCTTTATATAGTCCTTGGTTCCGGCAAACTGCCAAAGCGTCATATATATGCCTGTTACGGCAAAAACAACCGAATAAAATGCAACGGCAATCAGTATCGGAACATAAGGGTTATGCATAAACACACTGCCGCTCCAACCGCCGGAAACGAATGCCACGCTCAAAAGATACATAAATGCAATGCCGAGAACATCAAAGGCAAATATGCACCTGTTTCTAAACAGCTTTGAATTTTTCATAATATCCCCTTTTCTTAAAGGCAACGGCGGTTTCAATCCGCCGTGCACGTTGTTTATTTGTTTTACATATTATTCTACCACACAAAAAAGAAAAAATCAATAGCACCCGTGCACAAAAACACCCCAACAAAATGAATTCGTTGGGGTGTGATATGTTTGCCTTACAAACGCAGGTTATATTTTTTACTCGTTTGCGAGTATATATACAGCCTTAACCTGGTTATTCATTATGATTACAACAACTCTGCTTGCCTCTGCCGCTGAGCTGTCCTTTGCGGGGAGAAGTGACTCGGCAACGTCGCTGTCATATGTCTTGGAAGTGGAGTTCCACTTGTAGTAAGCCGTTGATGTGCTGATGTTGCAGGTTGTCCAGTTTCCTTCATCATATCCGCTTGCGTCACCGCAGGGAACAACGGCAAGTTCGTTATTTTCAACATCTGTTGCGTAAACGATACCCTGAATTACACGGTAGTAATCCTTTGTTGAACCGCTTGCGTGGCTGATTTCATAATCTGTTGCCGGGATTGCGGTAAATACATCGCCGTCCTTGTAGTCATAGAGAACGCCGCCTACAAACACCTTCTGAACGTTTACAATTTCGTTGCCTTCTTTTGCAACTCTGATTATGTCACCGCCGTTGATGTCGTCAAGAACTCCGGACGCCTTCTTTGTGGTGTTGATTGTCTGCGCCTTGTCGAGCTTGTCGCCCGCATTGTAGTAAGTCAGTTTAATTACGGAGTCGCCCTCTGTGTTTTTAACAACGCTCTTGCCCTCAACAAACATACAGGTTGCGCTGTTGCTGATGGTAGCGTCGGAGGATTTACCGCACGCATACACAAGTACGACCTTTGCGGTAGTGCCGGTCATATCATACGGTTCAACCGCATAGCTGCTGCCGTCAGAGAATGTGGAATATGTTCTCCTCTTGTACTCGTCAGTATCCGTTCTGTTATCGGGGATAAAGAACACGACTGTGGAGTTATTGATTGCAAACTGGTTGCCGTTATTGTACTTAAATATCTTACCGCTTGTAGCATATACAAGTTTATCGTTCTTGCCGCCCTTTTCGTAGCCGAAGAACGGCGCTTTGTCAGCCTTTGTTGCGCCTTTGTACTCACCGGGGATAATGTTACCCTTTGTGAGGTCGTCCGTGTCGATTGTGTAAATGTCGGAAACGTATGTTGTTCCGCCGGACGTGCTTTTTCTCATCTTAATAAGCTGTGAATATGTTGCGTTCTGCGTTATTTCCGCATCTTTGTTTGCATTGATTGCCTTTGCATTATTTGCAAGATAAGTTTCTGCGTCGCTCGATGACATAGAAGTACCGTTAATTCTCACCTTGGAGTCTTTGAGCGGATAGTTTTTAAGCACTGCGCCCGAACCGTTCTGCTCGTAAACCTGTACTTCGTACGTTCCGCTGAGTCCGCCCGATGTTGAGCCCATTGTTACGAGGTAAGCATAGGGGTCGCTTGTCTCCGACTTGGAGAAGTAAACTACTCTGCCCTTGTAATCCAGGTAGAATATACCTGCGTCATCAATATCGAAACCGTACTTTCCTGCGTCTGCGTTAACAAGGTTAGTGCAGTAGTCGGAAATATCATAGGTTTTCTTATCGCTGAGTTCAACCTCGGAATAGTCGTTCTTTCTTGATACAACGGTAGCTACTGAACCGTTTGCAGCCTTAGCGGTGGAAACAACTACTTCAACGTCGCCGCTGCCGCTGAGCGGTTTTGCAACGGAAACAACGCTCTTTGCGGTTATTGCGGAGAGCGAGTCTGCCGCAGTCTTTTTGCCGCCTGCCGTAGTTACCTTGTAAACCTTTGTGTCGCTCTTTTTGAGTGCAACACTTCTGCTTGTACCGTTTGTATCGTACACCGTGGTGGTGTTTGTATCGGTATTTGTCTGAACGTTTGTAACGTAGTATGTTTCGTAGCTTGTGATGTATGCAACATCATAATCGGCACTGCCGTCGTTATTTATGAGTGTAAGCTCACCGCAGGTAATGTCGATGTTATCTTTGATAAACTTCTCTGTGATGTCTGTCTTGGGAACACCCTCGCCGTTATATACAACATAGAGGTCGGAGGCAAGCTTTATTTTCTTTTCCTTATTATTTGAGTCATAATAAGTAAGCTCTCTGCCGTCGATGCTGCCGATGTCGTTATCGTCTATAACGAGCGTTGTGTTCTGGCTTGTAAGTTTGATTGAGGTAATCGTCTTTTTTGCGCCGTCCTCATAAACTATGTCAACAGACCTGCCGAGATAATCATAAAGAGTATCAACGGAGATGCCGTCGCCGAGATAGTAAACGGTATCGTCAATCTTTATCTGCTGTTTGTTAAGGTTTGTGGAGTTGCCTTCAAGACCTTTATCAAATACAGCGGTAACAACGCCGCTCTCTTCCTCTGTGCCGTCGTCGCTTGTATCTTTTTTGTAAATAGGTTTGCCGTTTTTGTCAACGCCGGACTGAACAATTTTCTTGGTGTTGCGGATATTGTAGATAAGCTGCGCAACGAGTCCTCTCGGAGCTGCACTGTCGCCGTTTGACGATGCGCCCTTTGTAAGACCGATTGTAGACGCAATATTGATGTAGCCCTGATACCACGGCTCAGTCGGTGTAACGAGTTTGGAATAACCCATATTGCAGACAATCATCTTGATTGCCTCGCCGTATGATACCGGGTTATCGGGTCTGAAAGTGCCGTCCTCATAACCGTTGATTGCGCCTGTTCCGATTGCCGCCGTTATGTAGGTATTTGCCCAGTGGTCAGCGGGAACATCGGGGAATTTGTCCGTTGTAGCGGTAAAGGTAACGCCTTGTGCCGCAGACATAGTGAGGAGCTTTGCAAACTCTGCTCTTGTGATTGTGTTTTCCGGTTTAAAGGTGGAAGTTCCGTCCGCCTCTGTATAACCGTTGATGATACCTTCGGAAACGAGGGTCGAAATAGCCTCGCCGTATTGGTAGCCGTCTGTCACGTCGGTAAATTTGATTTCATCTGCAAAAACTACCGCCGTCAACATTGAAGTAATAATCATTGCGATTGAAAGTGCCAACGCAAGAATACGACCAAATGTTTTCATTTTTCATAAACCTCCGTAAAATTTTTGTTTATCTTGGCTCACACTTTGCCGAAACCGTCCTTCACGGCAAATCCGAGCAGTGTGTGCAAAGACAACTACTTATCATAATAATAACATCAAAACGTCACTTAGTCAACATAATTTTTTATGTGTTACATTTTCAAAAAAGTGTTGACAACAATTCGATATTGTGGTAAAATAGTTCCGTTGTGTTTTCATAGCATTTTTTGGCCGAGTAGTTCAGTTGGTTAGAATGCCAGCCTGTCACGCTGGAGGTCGAGGGTTCGAACCCCTTCTCGGTCGCCAAAAAAATCAGTTGCCCATCGGGTGACTGATTTTTTCGTTAATTAAGAGGGGTTCGAACCCTGTGAGGGCGGCTGACGTTTAGTAAACAACCCGGTGGGTTGTTTATAGGCAGTCGTTGCGCAGTCGGGTACCGAATGGCGCAAGCCATTGGGTCGGCAAGCAGTAAGCGGTGCGCCGCTTGCCCCTTCTCGGTCGCCAAAAAAATCAGTTGCCCATCGGGTGACTGATTTTTTTCGTTAATTAAAAGGGGTTCGAACCCTGTGAGGGCGACTGACGTTTGGTCAGCCGGTTTTTTCGTTAATCGAAGTTTGGTTTCAACCGAGAATCCATTCTTTAAGTCCGAAATAATCAATGAGCTGAGAAAACTCGTTGCTGTGCGCACCGCCTGTGATATTTCCAACAGTCATTTGAAAATCCGTGAGCTGTGTGTCCTTTCCATCGGTATCATCACGAAGTTTTTTCATTTTGTCATAATACTCCTTTGCCTTCGAAAGCTGCTCGCTGTAATGACTGCGTGCATACTCGCTTGTGAGCAGATGCTCTGACTTCTGAGAAGCGGCGTCCTGCGCACATTCATTTACGATTTTAATGATTTCTCTCCCGTTGTCGAACCAACTCTGTTTGTTTATCTCTTCGAGTCCTGTTTCTATAAGACTGACAATCTGTTCGTTGGCAACTTCAAGATTGGCTTTTGTCAGAACATTATATGAACTGCATATAGGCTTTAAATTATTCTCCCACAAAAACACCTTCATGCTGTCGGGGGTTTTGACACAGTCAAGCTCGCTCGAAAAATCGGTCGATGACGCTGTATCATACCAAAATTTCTGCATAAGTTTGCCGCCCTCATACAAGCAAACCAAAGCCTTTGTATCCGGTGTCTTTTCAGTAACACTCAATGTAAATTCAAGAATATTCTTTGCATTTCCTGTTTCGGAGTCATAATGGGGTTTGCCGTGCTCCAAATTGTACGCCGCATTTGCCTGTCTCTTTTCGGAATTTGACAATTCCTCGGCAGATTCATAGCCCAAATTTCTGGCATATGCGTCTTTATATTCATTACGTGTCGGGCAGATATGTATTGTAACCGTGCTTGCGCTGATTTGCGCCGCCGCAGAGGCGCAGAAAGACGAGAGAGATATTGCAAGCGCAGAAAACAACGCAACTGTTTTTTTCAAATATACCACAACCTTTCAACGTAATTGTACCACAAAATACGCAATATGCCAACAGGTAATTTTAATTTGTAAATTGACTGTTATAAATCTTATAATAAAATCCGCCTTTGGCAATAAGCTCATCGTGCGTGCCCTGCTCTGCAATGTCGCCGTCCTTCATAACCAAAATGAGGTCGGCATTCTTAATTGTGGACAGGCGGTGCGCAACTATAAAAGTTGTTCTGCCCTGCATAAGTTTTTTAAATGCGTCCTGGATTTTTACCTCTGTTCTGGTGTCTATGGACGAGGTTGCCTCGTCGAGAATGAGCATCGGAGGCGGACAGAGCATAAGTCTTGCTATGCACAAGAGCTGTTTTTCGCCCTGGGACAGTCCGCCGCCGTTTGAGGTGATATAAGTATCGTAGCCGTCGGGCAGACGGCGGATAAAGCTGTGGGCGTGGGCGCTCTTAGCCGCCGCAATTATCTCATCGTCGGTTGCGTTCGCCTTAGCCGACGCAATATTTTCCTTTATAGTGCCGGAGCGCAGCCAGGTGTCCTGCAAAACCATACCGAAGCTGTGGCGCAGGCTTTTGCGTGTGAGGTCGTTTATGTCAATTCCGTCAACGGTTATCTTGCCCCCGTTTACGTCATAAAAGCGCATAAGCAGATTTATAAGCGTGGTCTTTCCGCAGCCGGTAGGGCCTACTATGGCAATCTGCATACCGGGTTTGACGGAGAAATTAAGGTCTTTGATAAGCGGTTTTCCGCTCGTGTAAGAAAACGAAACGTGCTGTGCCTCAACACTTCCGCTGACATTTGCGGAATTGATTTCCACACTGCCGTCGGCGCTCTGAACAGGCGCCTCAATGAGTTCAAAAATCCTTGCGGCGCAGGCAATGGCGTTTTGCAGTTCCGCAACCACGCCCGAAATCTCGTTAAAAGGCTTTGTATACTGGTTTGCATAGCTCAAAAGGCACGAAAGACCGCCGACCGTGAGCGTGCCGCCCATAGTCAGAAACGCTCCGAGGAGCGCAACGAGCAGATACACAATATTATTTACAAAACGTGTTGACGGATTTACAAGCGACGAAAAGAAAGTTGCTTTAAGCGAGCACTTTTCCAGCTCGTTATTAACCTTATCAAACTTTTTCATAGTTTCTCCGCCGTGGGAGAACGCCTGAACAACCTTCTGATTGGACACGCTCTCCTGAATGTGCGCCGTCTGCTCGCCACGTATCTGCGATTGAAGGCGGAACATTGAGTACGTCCTTGACGCAATGAATTTGGAAACAAGGAGCGACGCCGGAGTAAGAACGATTACCATAAGCGCAACCTTTAAATTTATGCTGACCATAAAGAAAATTGTCACAAGCACCGTCATAACGCCCGAAAAAAATTGATTGAACCCCATCAAAAGTCCGTCGGCAAATGTATCGGTATCGGCAATTATACGGCTCACCGTGTCGCCGTATGAATGGGTATCGCAAAAGCTGAGCGGCAGAGATTGCAGGTGGTTGAACGTGCGCTCTCTTATATCCTTGACCGTTCCGTACACAATTTTGTTGTTAAAAATATTCATAAGCCAGTTTACAACGCCCGTAATGAGCACTATAACCACGGCACGGGTGAGGATTTTGGCAATCCCGCCAAAGTCCACATTGCCCTTTGAAACAATGAGGTCTATGGCACGTCCCACCAAAATCGGCACGTACAGCGTGAGCACCACCGACACCGCCGCAAGGGCAACCGATGCGGTTATATAGAGAGAATAGCTTTTTATATAGGAAAGAATTTTTTTGATTGTATCAGTATTTCTCATAGCGCACCTCCTACTGCTGTGACATATGGATTTCACGGTAAACGGGACAGCTCTCCAAAAGGCTGTCGTGAGTGCCGATACCGCAGATTTTGCCGTCGTCGAGAACGACGATTTTGTCGGCGTGGCGGATTGACGCAGTCCTTTGCGAAACGATGAAAACCGTTGTTTTGTAACCGAGGTTTTTAATCGCTCCCCGAAGTCTGGCGTCGGTTGCGCAATCCAGAGCCGATGAGCTGTCGTCCAGGATAAGTATTTCCGGCTTTCTCACAAGGGCACGGGCAATGGTGAGCCTTTGGCGCTGACCGCCGGAAAAATTGGTTCCGCCCTGCTCGACTTCGCTGTCCACACCGTCGGGTTTGGCGTTAATTATATCCCGTGCCTGTGCGGCGTCTATTGCGCTGTTTATATCGTCCTCGGTGGCATTGGGGTTGCCCCAGAGGAGATTTTCTTTTATTGTACCCTTAAAGAGCACGTTTTTTTGCATAACGACTCCCGTCTTTTTGCGCAGTGCGTCGATTTGATACTGTTTAACGTCCACGCCGTCAACACGGACTGTGCCGGATTGCGCATCGTAAAACCGTGGGATAAGGTTTACAAGTGATGATTTTCCGCAGCCGGTAGAGCCGATAATACCCACGGTTTCGCCTTTTTTGACTTTGAGGTTTATATCTTCGAGCGAGGGAGCGCCTGCGCCTTTATATTTGAGGGAAACGTTTTCCATCTCCACAGCAAATTCCGAGCTTGCGCCGTCCTCTGCCGTTCCGTCCGCAACCGAGGGGGTGAGATTGAGCACGTCGTCAATTCTTGCCATACTTGCCGTAGACTTGGATATATTAATGATAAATCCAGCGAGCTTTATAAGCTCAACCAATATCTGCGACATATAGTTATACAGTGCCACGACCATTCCCTGCGATATTGCACCGCCGTCCACTCTGACCGCCCCCACGTAGATAAGCACGGTAACGGCAACGTTAAGCATAATGTAGGTGACGGGGTTTAAGAGGGCGGAAACCGAGCCGGCAAGCCTTTGGGCGGCGTTCAAGACGGAGTTTGCCGCACCGTATTTTTCCTTTTCGCTCTCCTCGTTGCAAAATGCACGGATAACCCTCACGCCTTCGAGGTTTTCGCTTGTAAGGGTGGTAATTTTATCAAGCGAGGACTGGACTTTTTTATAAAGCGGCACAGAGCCGAGCATAATGCCGAAAACCGCCGCACTCAAAACCGCTATTGTCACGGCGAACACCAACGCCGAGCGGAAATCTATGGTAAATGCCATTATCATTGCGCCGAAAACTATAAACGGTGAACGCAAAAACAGGCGCAAAACTATGTTTAAGGTACTTTGCACCTGGTTGATGTCGCCCGTCATACGGGTGATGAGTGTGCCCGTCCCCACGGTGTCAAGCTCGGTAAAGGAGAGCGACTGAATTTTTGCAAACAGGGCGTGGCGCAGCTTTGTGCCGAAGCCGCACGCCGCCTTTGCCGAAAAGTACTGCGCCGTAACCGAACACGCAAAACCGACCACCGCAAGAAGTGCCAGAAGTGCGCACATTGAGCCAATATAGCCTGTGTTTCCGCTCGGTATGCCGTTATCTATTATTGCGGCGATAATGAGGGGAACGACAAGCTCAAACGACGCTTCAAGGAGTTTAAAAAGCGGGCCGAGTATGCTCTCTTTTTTATAGTCTTTAAGATATTTATAAATGGTGTTCATATGAAGTCCTCACTTTGTTGTTTTTTTATAAAAAACGGAAACTGTCGGGGGGGCGGTATGTCAGTGGCACACGTTTACCGCCGACCGAGCCGACAGGCGAGATTTGAGCAATGTTTCGGCTGAAACAAAGAAAGTTTATCATTTTCAAAAATGAACAAAAACCGTCAGGGGCGTCAGCAGGCACGCCCCCGACACCCCCGCCCGCCGACTCTGAAATATCGCCTACACGCTGTAATTTCCTATTTTTAAAACCTTAGCCGCTCCGAGGCGAAACAGCCAGTTTCACTGCGGAGCTAAAAACGGCGGAATATAAGGAAAATGAATTGATTTCCGCCGTTTTTACTCTCAATTTTAAAAATACGAAAAACAGCCTGTACGGCTCATTTCAAATGCGGAGAATACAAGTTAGTTTAGTTACAATATGCTTATTGGTGAAACTGCCATAGGGAGTAGAGAAACCAAATCAGCTCACTTTCAATATTTCAAAAAACAGTTGCATTTATCCGTAATTTATGTTATAATATCCCTTGCCAAACAAATTTTGAATATCTTTTTGTTCTACAAAACTTTTCAAGAAATTTTATTTTTCAAAAAACACTGGTTTTTTGCTATGGTTTCTTGGACAGTTTTTGTTGGAGCAATTTTATAGTAATTATTCAAGGTTTGTTTGGCGACGCCTGAAAATCAGTGTTTTTATGCGCTGACTCAGGTTGGCGCTTTTTTTAATGCGCTTAAGCAGATGCGTCAGTATCCGAACACGCAAAAAGACTTTCCCAAAGGGGAAAGCCTCACATCGCTGTATAATGGCAGTAAAGTGCCGCCGTGCAACATTACGCACTCAATTTATTGAGCTTCAAAGAAAGCTGAGATTTTTTTCTCGATGCTGTGTTTTTGTGGAGAACTCCCTTTGCAACGGCCTGGTCAATTTTCTTGAATGCTGTTTTGCAAGCCGAAACAGCGTTCTCGGTATCAGCTTTTGCTACGCACTCGTCAAATTTCTTTATGCAAGTTTTCAAGTTAGTCTTGATAATCTGATTTCTCAAAGTCTTTGTACGAATAACTTTAACTCTCTTTTTTGCGGATTTAATATTAGGCATAATTTCACCTCCCGTGCATAATAATCAACGTAATGCCTATTCTACCATACATTTTTAAAAAAATCAAGAGAAATTTTCAAATTTTGCAAAAAATATTCATTTTTCGTCTGCCGACAGCCTTTTTGTCAGGTTTTCGTCGGGGTCGGCGTATATGGTATTATAGTCGGTATATATCACCATACCGGGCTTTGCGCCGGACGGTTTCTTTACATATTTGACCTCGGTGTAGTCAACGGGAACGCTCTTTGAACTTCTTGCCTTGCTGTAATACGCCGCAAGCGACGCCGCCTGAACATACGTGCGTTCCGGCACTTCCATAGCATCGGCGGTCTTGACTATGGCATGCGAGCCGTGAATACTTTTGGTATGGAACCAAATATCCGTACTGCGTGACAGCTTTAATGTAACGTAATCGTTCTGCTTATTGTTTTTGCCGACGAATATATCAAAGCCGTCGTCGCTGACAAAGTGCATAGGCTCGGACATTTTAGGCTTTTTGGCGCTCTTTTTTGTTCCTCGGCGCTTTATATAGCCCGTTTCAGCGAGTTCCTCTCTTATCATACCGATTTCTGCCCCCGTTTCGGCAAGGGTTATCGCCTCGGCAACGGACTCCAAGTAGTCTATCTCTTTAAGGTTCATTTCCCGTTGCTTTTTGGTTTCCGTTTCCGCCGTTTTCTCCTTGGTATATTTGGTGTAACATCTTTGGGCATTCTGCGAGGCGGTGAGGTCGTATTTAAGCGGAATTTTAACCTTTTCGCACTCGGGGGAGTAAAAGTTTTCGCACTCTATCTCCCTCATACCCGGCTCAATTCTGTAAATATTTGCCGTTATGAGGTCGCCGTACACCTTGTATTTATCCTTCTTTTTGACCTTTTCGAGTGTTTCGTTTTCGATTTGCAGTTTCTTTCGGCATCTCTCCAAATTGATATTTACAAGTTTGGTGAGGTCTGCGCTCTTTTGCTTTAAGCTCTGCATTGAGGACTTTTTGCGGTAAAAAGCCTCAGCCGCACTGTTTACACTGCCGTAGTGCTCGGTTTTGGCAAGACTTCCGTACTGGTTTACGCCAAGGGCGTTAAAGTCAATGAGTTTGCCCGTCTGCGCATCTGCTATGACGGTTGGCTCAAATTCGGCGCTCTGCACCCTTTGCATCATCTTATAAAAAACGTACGCCGTCTTGTCAAATTCCTCAGGCGTTGCCTCGGAGCCGCACTTTTCCGTATCGCCGCAGGCGGAAAACACCGCCTCTCTCGCCATAAGCGGACTTATGCCGCTGTATGCGTCCATAAGCTGTTTAAAGAGCGGAACATCGCTCTTTTCCAACCTGTCCTTGATTTGCTCCTTATCGCAAAGGAGCGGATTTTCCTTTCCCTGCGAGGGCGGAGCGGTGTAGATAAGACCGGGCAGCACGGTGCGCACACTGCTCATCGTTATGTCAACGTGAAAGACGGAGTCTATGATTTTGCCGTCTTTATTTACAAGAATTATGTTTGAATATTTTCCCATAATCTCGCATATGAGCGTCTTTTCGGACAAAAAGCCCATCTCATCATAACTCTCTATATGAACTTTAATTATCCTTTCAAACCCATCCTGCTCGATTTTGGTAATCTTTCCTCCGCCGAGGTGCTTTCTCATAAGCATACAAAACATAGGCGGCTGCATAGGATTTTCCATTGAGGACTCCATAAGGTGCACCCTTGCGCACGACGGATTTGCGCACAGAAGCAATCGGTGTGCGCCCTCTCTCGTCCGCACGCTTACGGTTACGGTGTCCCTTTCGGGCTGATGTATTTTATCTATTTTTCCTCCGGTGAGAAGTTCGTTTAACTCCGACGCCACGGCGTGAATTACTATTCCGTCAAATGCCATTTCACTTGGTTCTCCTCTTTTTTCACTAATTATATCATAAATTTTTATCAATATCCACAGTTTTTTTAAAAAACATTTGAAATTATTTATTTTTTGTGCTACAATAGAAAAGATTTGAAAAACGGTATTACCGATTTTGTAAATTACAATTATATTGTAAATATAAACAGGAGGTTACAAAAATGGCAAAAAAGTTTAAAACTATGGACGGTAACAACGCCGCCGCACATTGCGCCTACGCATTTACGGAAGTTGCTGCCATCTATCCCATTACGCCCTCGTCAACTATGGCGGAAGTAGTGGACGAAATGAGCGCAAAGGGTCAGAAAAACATTTTCGGCGAAACTGTTGAGGTTGTCGAAATGCAGTCCGAGGCAGGCGCCGCAGGTGCGGTTCACGGATCACTGCAAGCGGGAGCACTTACAACAACATTCACGGCATCACAGGGTCTGCTCCTTATGATACCCAATATGTATAAAATCGCAGGCGAGCTTCTTCCCACGGTTTTCCACGTAAGCGCAAGAGCACTTGCAGCTCACGCACTTAACATCTTCGGCGACCATCAGGACGTTATGGCCTGTCGTCAGACAGGTTTTGCAATGCTGGCATCGGGTTCCGTTCAGGAAGTTATGGACCTGGCGGGCGTTGCTCACCTGGCATCTATAAAGAGCAGGGTTCCGTTCCTGCACTTCTTTGACGGTTTCAGAACTTCTCACGAAATTCAGAAAGTTGAAGTTATGGACTACGACGACCTTAAAAAGCTCGTTGACTGGGACGCCGTAAAGGCATTTAAGGACTCCGCATTAAACCCCGAACACCCCGTACTGCGTGGTACTGCTCAGAACTCCGACATCTACTTCCAGGGCAGAGAAGCGGCAAACAAATTCTACGAAAAGGTGCCGGACATCGTTGCGGATTATATGAAGGAAATCTCTAAAATCACAGGCAGAGATTACGCTCCGTTCACCTACTACGGCGCAAAAGACGCTGAAAAGGTTATCGTTGCAATCGGCTCTGTTTGCGAAACAATCGAGGAAACGGTTGACTACCTGAACGCAGGCGGCGAAAAAGTCGGCGTTGTAAAGGTTCACCTTTACAGACCTTTCTCGGCTAAATACTTCTTTGACGTTCTGCCCGACACGGTCGAAAAGATTGCCGTTCTCGACAGAACAAAGGAACCCGGTTCACTCGGCGAGCCGCTCTATCTCGACGTTTGCAACCTGTTCTACGGCAAGGCAAAAGCTCCCGTTATCGTTGGCGGACGCTACGGCCTCGGCTCTAAGGACACCACACCGACTCAGATTGTCGCTGTGTTTAATAACCTTGACAAAGACGAGCCTAAAAACGGCTTTACAATCGGCATAGTGGACGACGTTACACACCTTTCTCTGGAACTTCCGGCAAAGGTCAATGCCGCACCCGAGGGCACAACACGCTGCAAATTCTGGGGCTTCGGTTCCGACGGTACTGTCGGCGCAAACAAAGACGCCATCAAGATTATCGGCGACAACACCGACCTTTACGCACAGGCGTACTTTGACTACGACTCCAAAAAGTCCGGCGGCGTAACAATGTCGCATCTGCGCTTTGGTAAAAAGCCGATTAAGTCAACATACCTCCTCGACGAGGCTGACTACATTGCTTGCCACAAACCGGCGTATCTGCACCAGTACGACGTTCTCGAAGGACTCAAAAAGGGCGGCACATTCCTGCTCAACTGCGTGTGGACTCCCGACGAGCTTGACGAAAAGCTCCCTGCCAATGTTAAGAGATATTTGGCAGAAAACGACATCGATTTCTACATTATAAATGCAGTTGATGTTGCGGTTAAAGTCGGACTCGGACCGAACAGAATTAATATGGTAACACAGAGTGCATTCTTTAAACTTGCAAAGGTTATCGACTTTGACGAGGCTGTTAAGCTGATTAAAGCCGCTATCAAGAAAACCTACGGCAAAAAGGGTGACGAAATTGTAAATATGAACTGCGCCGCAGTTGACGGTGCAATAGAGGCTCTGCACAAGGTAGAAGTTCCCGCATCGTGGAAAGATGCCAAGGACGAGCCTGCGGCAGATGACGGCAGACCGGCATTTATCAGGAACATTGTAGACCCGGTTAACGCTCAGCGTGGTAACAAACTCCCCGTGAGCACATTTGCCGGAATTGAGGACGGTACATTTGAAACCGGTACTTCAAGATTTGAAAAGAGAGGCGTTGCAGTAAGCGTACCCGAATGGGACAGCACAAAGTGTATTCAGTGCAACCAGTGCTCGCTCGTTTGCCCGCACGCTGCGATAAGACCTGTTCTTTTGACAGACGATGAGGCGGCATCTAAGCCCGAAGGCTTTACAACGCTTAAAGCTACCGGATTTAACGGTATGCAGTTCCGTATGCAGGTATCGCCCAACGACTGCCTCGGCTGCGGTGTTTGCGCACAGGTTTGCCCGGCTAAGGAAAACGCTCTTACAATGAAGCCTTACGACGACGTTGTGGACGCAGAAGCCGCAAACTGGGATTACGCAATGACAGTACCCACAAAGCAAAACGAAATCGACATTTCCAAAAACGTTAAAAACTCGCAGTTTGCACAGCCGATGCTCGAATTCTCCGGTGCGTGTGCAGGCTGCGGCGAAACGCCTTATATCAAGCTCATAACACAGCTTTTCGGCGACAGAATGATGGTTGCCAACGCAACAGGCTGTACCTCAATCTGGGGCGGCTCCGCACCGTCAATGCCGTACTGCAAGAACGCAGAGGGCAAAGGTCCGGCTTGGGCAAACTCGCTCTTTGAGGACAACGCAGAGTTCGGTCTTGGTATGGTTAAGGCAAACTCAAAAATCAGAAACACATTAAAGTCAAGAATGGAGTCCGTAATGGGCGACGTTGACGCTAAACTTGCAGACGCTTTCAAGGCGTGGATTGCAGGTATGGACGATGCCGAGGCATCAAAGGCAGCGGCTAAGGACATTGAGGCTCTCATTGCAAACGCAGACCTCACAAACCCGGCACTTAAAGAGATTTCCGACAGAACGGACTACCTCGTTAAGCGTTCTCAGTGGGTATTCGGCGGCGACGGCTGGGCATATGACATCGGCTACGGCGGTCTTGACCACGTTATAGCATCTAACGAAGATATAAACATTTTCGTTGTAGATACAGAGGTTTACTCAAACACAGGCGGTCAGTCATCAAAGGCTACACCGACAGGTGCGGTTGCCAAGTTTGCCGCATCGGGCAAAAAGACCAAAAAGAAAGACCTCGGTATGATTGCCACAACCTACGGCTATGTATACGTTGCACAGATTGCCCTCGGAGCTAACCCGGCTCAGGCACTCAAAGCAATAAGAGAGGCAGAGGCTCACAAAGGCCCGTCGCTCATCATTGCATACGCACCGTGCATCAACCACGGCATCAAGGCAAAGGGCAATATGGCAAACTCTATTGCAGAGGAAAAGAAAGCCGTTGAAACAGGTTACTGGCATCTTTGGAGATATGTTCCGGAGCATGCGGACGAAGGCAAGAACCCGTTTGTTCTCGACTCCAAGGAGCCGACAGGCAAGGTTATGGACTTCCTGATGGGCGAAAACCGTTACCTGATGCTCAAAAAGGCTTATCCGGACGTAGCAGACCAGATTTTTGCAAAAGCGGAAAAAGACCTGCTCGAAAGATACGAGAGCTACAAGAGAAAAGCAAAAGAATTTTAATCTGAAAATTAATATTTTCTAACTTATGGCGGACTTGCATTAAGTCCGCCAAAGTTGTATAATATTTTTAGGTATCATAAACGCAGTTTGTGAGTAATAATGTTATTAGTGCTACATAGCGGGAGGTTAGGTGCAGCAATGAAGTCGGAAATTTCAAACAGCAAAAAATATATATTAATCGCCGCAGTCTTTGTGCTCATAGCCGTATTGGCGGTTTTCACGGCGTCCGCCGCAAGGGCGCTTTCGAGCAAAAAGATATATGACGGCATAAGCGTCGGCGGTGAGGACATCGGCGGACTGAGCCGTGACGAGGCAAAGACGGTAATTGAAAACTACTTTAAAAAATACTCGGACTTTTCGCTCAGTTTTGAGTGCGGCGGCGTTGAGTTTGACGTGCCCACGGCGGACATATCGCTCAAAGCAAAGGCGGCGGACGCCGCAAAAGCGGCATATGACATCGGCAGAGGTCACGGATTTTTTAAAAATTATATGGATATTATATCCCTGCGCCACGACGGTTATTCCGTTCCGCTCGAAGTCAGCTACGACAAGGAACGGCTTGTTGTTTTGGTTACCGACCAAATCTCGGACAAGACAAAGGACCCCACGCCCGTAAATGTCGAAATCGGCACTGACCGCCTGTACGTTACCAACGCAACCGCCGGTGAGGGAATTGACACAAAAAAGCTGTTTAAGGAAACCGACAAACGCCTAAAAAAGCTGTCGCCCGAAAGCCCGATTGTGCTTAAAATAGAAACTTTGGAGGCGGAAAAAATCGACGCCGACGAGTTTATTAAAAAATACACCCGTGACGCCAAGGACGCCGTCTATACCAAAACCGACGGCGGATTTGTAATCGAGCCGGAAGTTGTGGGCATCAGCTTTGACGCCGATGAGGCAAAAAAGATAATCGAGGCAAACAAAAATAATGACAAGACCTACGAAATCCCGGCAAAAATCACCTACCCGGCAGTCACCGCAAAAATGTTGGAGGACAAATACGTAAACAAAATTATTGCCTCCTACACCACGAGTTTTGCCGGGAGCAGTGCAAACCGCATTGCAAACATTGCCCTTGCCGCAAAAAAGATTGACGGCTACGTGATAAACCCCGGCAAGCGGTTTTCGTACAACGGCGTTGTAGGGCCGAGGACTGCGGCGGCAGGGTTTAAAATGGCGCACGTCTATGTGGGCAACCAGGTAACAGACGGCATAGGCGGCGGAATTTGCCAGGTTTCGTCCACGCTTTACAATGCGGCACTGCTGTCGGATATGAAAATCGTATCACGCACAAATCACTCAATGCCCGTAGGTTACGTCCCTCTGGGGCGTGACGCAACAGTGTCGTACGGAAGCATAGACTTTGTATTTGAAAACGACAAACCCTACCCCGTGAGCGTAAAGGCGTCGGTCAGCGGTACAAACGTGACCGTGTCCATAGTCGGCTCCAAGACGGAGGACTATACCGTTGCCATCGTAACCGACGGTGCCAAGGCCGTGCCGTATTCCACGGTAAAGGTTGAGGACAGCACCCTGCCCGAAGGTCAGATTAAAGTCATAACAAAAGGCGTAAACGGCTCCGTTGTAAACAGCTACCGTGTTTACAAGAAAAACGGCGCCGAGTATTCAAGAAAGTATGAGGCAAAGAGCACGTACAGCCCCACGGCGGAAAAAATTGCCGTCGGCACAAAGAAAGTGCAGACTCCCACACCTCAGCCGCCGGCTGCCGAACCGGAAAATCCGCCCGCAGAGGAAACTCCCGACATCGGCACAACCGAGCCGGCACCTCCGCAGACGGAGCAGCCGCAGCAACCGCAGCAGCCCACGACAGAGGAGAGCGGCACACAGGCGGAGGAAAGTGCGGACGACCCGCTCGATATGTAGTTCAAATGCCGAAAATTCCGATATTTAACGGAGTTTTCGGCGTTTTTTGTTTAAATCTCTTGAAAAAAGATAACGGATATGATATACTTTTAGTCAGGAGAGAGCTGAACTTACATTGGTTTCACATAGCAATTTTCCCCGTAACGGCAGTAAATCCCTTGAAAATACTGACGCCCGTCAAGACCGACAAGGCGGAAGGCTTTGTAAAAATTCAGTCGACAGGCAATGCAAGTTCAACTCTCTCCTGACTAAGCAGTGAGCATTTTTGGACGGCGCAAGCCGCTTTTACATACAAAAACAAGGAGATGTAAATAAAATGAAGTTAGGTATAGTAGGTCTGCCGAACGTCGGCAAGAGCACACTTTTTAACGCCATTACGCAGGCAGGAGCGGAGTCGGCAAACTACCCGTTCTGCACCATAGAGCCAAACGTCGGCATCGTTGCAGTGCCGGACGAAAGACTCGACAAACTGGCGGAGATGTATAACCCCAAGAAAATCACCCCCGCAACGGTGGAATTTGTGGACATTGCAGGTCTTGTAAAGGGCGCAAGCAAGGGCGAGGGACTCGGTAACAAATTCCTGTCGCACATCAGGGAAGTTGACGCAATCGTGCACGTTGTACGCTGCTTTGAGGACCCCAACATAGTCCACGTTGACGGCAAAATCGGCCCGGCAAGGGACATAGAAACAATCAATATGGAACTTATATTTGCCGATATGGAAATGGTGGAAAAACGCATTGAGCGCACCAAAAAGCTGATGAAGGGCGGCGACAAAAAGTATCAGCCGGAGCTTGATATGTTAGAGCGCATATATGACGCATTGGAAAACGGCAAGTCCGCAAGAACGCTCGAATATACAAAGGAAGAAAAGGAATTTTTAAAGGAAGTATCTCTCCTCACCTTAAAGCCCGTAATCTATGCGGCAAACGTATCTGAGGACGACTTTGCAAACGGCATCGAAAACAACCGCTTTGTTGCCGAACTTACCGAGATTGCAAATGCCGAAAACGCAGAGGTGCTCCCCATATGCGCCAAAATCGAGGAGGAAATCTCCGAGCTTGACGAGAGCGAAAAAGCGCCGTTTTTGGAGGAACTCGGCATAGAGGAGTCCGGACTTAACAGACTGATTAAAAAGAGCTATCACCTCCTGGGACTCATAAGCTACCTGACGGCAGGCGAGCCGGAAGTGAGAGCCTGGACAATAAAGAATGGCACAAAGGCTCCGCAGGCGGCAGGAAAAATCCACACGGACTTTGAGCGTGGATTTATCAGAGCCGAGGTTGTGTCGTTTGACGACCTTATGGCGAGCGGAACGTACGCACAGGCAAGGGAAAAAGGCCTTGTCCGCTTGGAGGGCAAGGACTACGTTATGAACGACGGCGACATTGTTCTGTTCAGATTTAACGTATAGCATTGCAAAATATTATTTGCTAAAAATAATATTGTAAGATATTCGGAGAAAAATTGAGTATTTTGGAAATAAGTGGTTATAATTAAATATAATCGCTTATTTTTATATTTGCAAAAATTGAATAAAATGTATAATATATGCTTTAGAAATTAGCACTCGCTATCTTTGAGTGCTAAGCAGAAAAATGTATAATCAACATTACTATATCAGGAGGTAGTTATAATGACAATCAAACCATTGGCAGACAGAGTTGTTATTCAGATGGTAGAGAGCGAGGAAACCACCAAGAGCGGTATCGTTCTTCCCGGCAGTGCAAAGGAAAAACCGCAGGTTGCAAAGATAGTTGCAGTAGGCCCCGGCGGAAACGTTGACGGCAAAGAAGTTAAGATGGAAGTCAAAGTCGGCGACAAGGTTTTAATCAGCCAGTACGCAGGCACAACCGTTAAGCTCGACGGCGTTGAGAACATAATTGTAAGACAGGGCGATATTCTCGCCATTGTTGAATAGTTTGGGAGGTAATTTATAATGGCTAAACAGATTTTATTCGGAGAAGAAGCAAGACGTGCGCTCCAAGCAGGTGTTGACCAGCTTGCCGACGCTGTAAAAATTACACTCGGCCCCAAAGGCAGAAACGTGGTTTTGGATAAAAAGTTCGGTTCACCGCTCATCACAAACGACGGTGTTACCATTGCAAAGGACATCGAGCTTGAAGACGCATTTGAAAATATGGGCGCTCAGCTTGTAAAGGAAGTTGCCACAAAGACAAACGACGTTGCCGGCGACGGTACAACAACCGCTACCCTTCTCGCTCAGGCAATTATCAGAGAGGGACTTAAAAACGTTGCCGCAGGCGCAAACCCGATGATTGTTAAAAAAGGTATTCAAAAGTCGGTAGATGCCGCTGTTAAGTACATTTTGGGCAGTGCAAAGAAAGTAAGCGGCAAAGAGGACATAGCAAAGGTTGCATCTGTTTCCGCCGCTAACGACTACATCGGTCAGCTCATTGCGGACGCTATGGAAAAGGTAAGTGCAGACGGCGTTATCACCGTTGAGGAGTCCAAGACTGCCGAAACTTACTGCGACGTTGTGGAAGGTATGCAGTTCGACCGTGGCTACATTTCTCCGTATATGGTAACAGATACCGAGAAAATGGAGGCTGTTCTCGACGACGCTTATATCCTTATTACGGACAAGAAAATTTCAAACATTCAGGACATTCTCCCCGTTCTCGAACAGATTGTTCAGCAGGGCAAAAAACTGCTCATAATCGCAGAGGACATCGAGGGCGAGGCTCTTACAACTCTCGTTGTAAACAAACTGAGAGGAACATTTACCTGCGTTGCCGTTAAGGCTCCGGGCTTTGGCGACAGACGTAAAGAAATGCTCAGAGATATAGCAATCCTCACAGGCGGTCAGGTAATCAGCGACGAGCTCGGATTTGACCTCAAAGAAACAACCCTCGATATGCTCGGCACGGCTAAGCAGGTTAAAGTTCAAAAGGAACTTACAATCATCGTAGACGGCAACGGCAAAAAAGAGGACATCAAAGACAGAATTGCCGTTATCAGAAGTCAGATTGAGGAAACCACAAGCGAGTTTGACAAAGAAAAACTCCAAGAAAGACTTGCAAAACTATCCGGCGGTGTTGCCGTAATCAAAGTAGGTGCGGCTACCGAAACCGAAATGAAAGAGATGAAACTCAGAATAGAGGACGCCCTCGCAGCTACCAAGGCTGCCGTTGAGGAAGGTATCATCGCAGGCGGCGGCACAGCGTTCATTAACGCTATCCCGGCTGTTGAAAAGGTACTCGACGATGTAAACGAGCCGGACGAAAAGACGGGCGTTAAGATTATCCTCAAAGCTCTTGAAGCTCCCGTAAGACAGATTGCAAAGAATGCCGGTCTTGAAGGCTCCGTTATAGTTGAAAAAATCAAAGGCAGTGAGCCCGGCATCGGCTTTAACGCACTTGTTGAGCAGTATATGGATATGGTATCAAACGGTATCGTAGACCCTGCAAAGGTTACAAGGAGCGCACTCCAAAATGCGGCAAGCGTTGCAAGTATGGTACTTACAACAGAGAGCATTGTTGCCGACAAACCCGATCCGAACGCAAATGCGGCGGCAGCTGCCGGCGGTGCGGGAATGCCCGGCGGAATGGGAATGTATTAATACAAATTGAATTAAAATTTAAGGACGTTACCCCAATGGGCAGCGTCCTTTTTTTAATGCAATATTTATTCACGGCTGCAAATTATCTCCGCACACTTGATGCCGTCAACCGCCGACGAGGTTATTCCCCCGGCATAGCCGGCGCCCTCGCCTATCGGGTACACGCCGTCTGCCCCCAAAGCGCACATATCCTCACCACGCAAAATCCTCAGCGGCGCGCTCGAACGGGTTTCAACTCCCGTGAGCAAAGCGTCGCCAAGGCAGAAGCCTTTCATCTTGCCGTCAAGCTCCGCAAGCGCCTCTTTAAGCGATTTGCACACAAAGTCCGGCAGACAGCCGCTAAGGTCGGCAAAGCGCACACCGGGCAGATAGCTCGGCTTAACACTGCCGAAATTTTCCGTTTTCCGGCTGTTTAAAAAGTCGTCAACCCTCTGGCACGGCGCATAGTAGTCACTGCCGCCGAGCTCAAACGCCGCTCTCTCTATTTTTCGCTGAAATTCCACGGAACACATCGGACTCTCGCCCTCGATGTCGCTTGGCAGAACGGACACAAGCAGTGCGCTGTTGGAGTTTTCCTCATCACGGGCAAAACAGCTCATACCGTTTGTAACCACTCCCCCGCTCTCGGACGAGCCGCACACAACCGTTCCTCCCGGACACATACAAAACGTATACACTCCCCTGCCGTTTGGGTGACAGCTCAATTTATAGTCCGCCGCCGGGAGCGACTCGGCAAGGTATTCGTCCTTGTACTGCAATAGATTGATGTACTTGCGTTTGTGCTCAATTCTCACGCCCACGGAGAACGGCTTTTTTGCCATTTTAAAGCCTTTTTGGTACAACATAGCATACGTATCTCTCGATGAGTGTCCTGTCGCAAGAACAAGCGTTTTGCACTCCACACGGCAAGTGTTGCCGTTTAATTCTTTAAACTCTGCGGCGCAGACTGCACCGTCTGCGGTTTCAATGTCCGTAAGCACCGTATTAAAGCGCACCTCGCCGCCGAGCGATATTATCTCGTCACGGATATTTTTTACAACGGACTTTAAGTAGTCCGTGCCGATATGCGGTTTGGCAAGGTAGGTTATCTCGTCCGGTGCGCCGTGGCGTGCAAATTCGTTCAAAACAAAGGCAATGCGCCTGTCGTTTACTCCGCACGTCAGCTTGCCGTCCGAGAATGTGCCTGCTCCGCCCTCGCCGAACTGAATATTGCAGTTTTCGTCAAGAGCGCCGCCGCTTTTAAAGCGTTCCACCGCCGCTTCACGCTCCGCCACGTTTCCGCCACGCTCAAACACGAGCGGTTTAAGCCCTGCACGTGCAAGCATCAGAGCGCAAAAAAGTCCGGCAGGACCTGTACCGACCACCACAGGTCTGCTGTCGGATTTTATGTTTTTGTATCGGAACTCATACATCTCGTCCTCAAAGGCGCATACACCGTGTATGCCTTTGGCAAGTACTTCTCCCTCGTCCGCAACCTCGGCAGCGACGGAGTACACCCACACGGCGTTACCTCTCCTGCGTGCGTCAAGCGATTTTCTGAGAATTTTTAAGCCGAGCAACCTCTCCTCACCGACGCCGATTTTCTTTGCCGCAGCGCTTTTAAGGCTTTCCCCCGACATAACGGGGATTTTGACATCTGATATTTTAATCATTAATTCATTATCACCCTGTTTATTACGTAAAACGCTGTTCCCAAAACGTCAAACAGCACAAACTGCACCGCAAGCGCATACGGCTTTTTGCGCAGTGCAAGTTTAATGTTGAGTATAAGCATCGGAAGTGTTGCCACAAATCCGCTCGCCGCAATGGATATAATGCCCGACCAGAATGCGTTTATCCCCTTTGCCATACAAAACGACAGCACAAGCGGCAAAAGCGCATACGACGGGAAAATCAGAAGTATGCCGATAAGTACCACATACCAGTGCAGTACGTACTCGCCGAATAAATTTTTAGCTACTTTTTTTCTTTTCATATTGTCTATATCTCCTAAGTATAACGGACAGTTTGCGGGGCGCTCCGCCCCGTTCCGCCGCCTGTACGAAAAATGCCCCGCACGTAAATGCGGGGCAGATGAATTAACAAGCAATTATTTGTTTACAGCTTCTTTTAAGCCTCTGCCTGCCTTGAATGCAGGAACAGTTGATGCCGGAATGTTAATCTCAGCACCTGTCTGGGGGTTCTTACCCTTTCTTGCTGCACGCTGCTTTGTTTCAAAAGAACCAAAACCAACGAGAACAATCTTCTCACCCTTAACAAGACCCTCTGTAACAGCGTCAACGAAAGCATTAACAGCCTTGTCCGCATCTTTCTTTGTGAGACCTGCTTTTTCTGCTACGATAGCAGTTAATTCGCTCTTATTCATTTTACCTACTACCTCCTAAGTAATTTTGGTATGGAAATATTATAGCAAATATTGCTAACACACGCAATAGTTATAATAAACAAATTTATTCGGCAAATTCAGTAAAAAAGACGGTTTTTTTGGTTGAAACGCTGATATTTACTGAATTTGCGGCATTTTTTGTTAATCTATCACCTGTTCTAACGTCATAATGGAGTAATCAATGTAGAGTCCCGACAGTTTTGCGTTTGTGGCAAGGTCGAGCCAATATGCTTTCCCGTCCTCTATCGGGTCGTCGGACACACCGTCGGCGAGGTTGAATATATCGGACATTTTAAGGCTTTTTCCCCTTGACCCAAACACAACTTTAACACGGTAGAGATAACCCTTGTCCGACATAGCCATAAGCGACGGATAATAGGTGATGTTCATATCAATATCCACGCTGTCCGCCACGGTGCACATTGTGGAAAGCGGAATTTTGAATATCGACGCAAGCGAGTTTGCCGTGTTAGTAATCTCCTTGCACTTCTTTACATTCTCGCCTTTGAACGGTGCCTCGTACACGTTCTTGGGAACGGTGGAGAGGATTGCCGTATAGTCCGCCGCATTTGACGGGTATGCGTTTGTGTCCAAAAGGAGCGGAGCAGGCTTGTAGCTGTCCTCAACGCCGCAAATATATGCAACGTTAATGCCGAGAGCCATATCGTACTGCATAATGATGCAGGCAGCTTCCTTCTTTGTTACCGCTCTGTCGGCGTTCAGCTTGCCGCCGGCGTAGAGAGAAATGCCGAAGTTATGAGCATACTGCAAGTTCTTTGCGTAACTGCTCTTTTCGTCCGTAATTTTAACGTCTGCATACATTCCGCCGTTCTCCGACGGTTTAACAGCGGTAAGACCGATGTTTGACGCACCGTGTGAGAGCATTGCGAGCGCATCGGCAACGGTAGCGGCGCTCTTGCTCTCTGCCTCGGTGGAATTGTGCTTGTCCTTTTCCAGAACGTAATTGCACATAATGTCCCACTCTGCGGCATAGTCGCCCTCATAGTTTTTGGTATAATAATAATTTCCGAGCGGAAGCGCCCTGTCACGGAAGCGCAGACGGAGCGCTGCGGCGGAAAGTTCGCCGTACGTTATTGTGCCGTTTGCGTCATACGCCGTGTCAAACAGATTAGAGCCGTTATACACCCTCTCGTACACCTCATCGGGGAATATGGATATAAAGTCGCCTGCGGCGTCGGTATTTAAGTTTCTTGCTCTGACAATGAGCGTTGCCGCCTCGGCTCTTGTGAGTGTGTCATCAAGTCTGAGGTTCACCATATCGTCGCCCCTCATAAGTCCGCAAACGTACACCCACGCTGTTGCCTTGGCATTTGTGCCCTGCGATGTTATGCTGTACGGTGCAAGCACGTCGCTTGTATGGTAGCGGTTGTAAAGCAGGTTTGCCACGTCCGAACGCACAATCGGTGTATCGGGCGAAAAGGTGTTTCCGCTGAGTGCGTCAAGTCCGGAATACATAATGTAGTCATAGCACCAGTGTGACGGGTCAACGTCATCAAAGGCGGTTGCCCTCGCCGTGTCGGATTTGCCGAGCATCTTTACAAATTCCGCTCTTGTAACAGTGCCCTCCGGCAAAAACGTGCCGTCGTCGTAGCCGTTAATAGTGCCGTCATTTGCAAGGCGCATTATGTTGTCATACGCCCAGTGTGCGTCCGTAAGGTCGGTAAATGATGCCGCACTTGCCGCAACAGGCGCAAACACTGCGGCACAAAATGTGAGTGTTAATACCAATGAAATTAGCTTTTTCATATGTCCCTCCGATTATTCATACAAAAATTTTTTCACAGTTTCCATTGCCTCGTTTTCCATATTGCATTTAAGCAGGCAAACGTTGCTTTTTTCTATAAGCAGTCCGAGCAGTTCCAATATCTTGTCGGTTATCTCGTCGCTCATCGGCGATATTACCGCCTCAAAGAAACGGGAAATAACCTCTGCGCTCGCAAGACGGCGGATAGAGTTTGTCTTGCTCCGCTCCAAAAATACAAGCGCTTTAAGCGGAACTTTAAGGTTGGTGTTGAGTCCCGTAGTTCCTGCCCACGGCGTGCCGTATATGTACCAGCCGTCGTTTTCAAAGTAGCGGAATATCGGTTTGTCGTCGTTAAGCATTACCGTATCGTCCGGGCAGTTTTTAAGCCACAATGCCGTATGAGTTGACTTGCCCGTGCCCGACTCCGCAGAAAACGCCAGTCCTGTGCCCTTGTAGGCTATTGATGATGCGTGGACGACAAAGCCGTTGTATCTTACTATAAGAAAATGCAAGAGAATTTCGAGCATATTATAGGTACACGCCGTAATCTCCATACCGTAATGTTTTTTTATGTCAAGTATGGCAATATCGGCAACTCCGCCCTCAACGTCGCACAATATTCTTGCAAGCACACGGTTATTGACTTCGTCCGCAATGCAAACCGCATACAATCCGTTATCCGTAATGTACCAGTTGTCAAACAACCTGTCGGTCAGCTTTTTGCCCTCCGGCATAGCAATATCGCTGTCTGTTATGCCTATATTAACGCAAAAATCGGCTTTATCAAAATCGGTTGCATATTCCTTTGCCTGTTTATAAAATCGGTCGTCTTTGAGCAAACCGTTTATTTCAAAGTTAATGTCGGCTATTTTAAGTTTTAAGTTTGCTTTTTCGTTTATCACAGAACACCTCCGAGATGTGATACATATAACCTTTAACCATTAAATGGCAACAGTGTTAAACAAAAAGGAGCCGACACAAGTCAGCTCCCTTAAAAACATTTTAAGTCGAAACAAGTTCTCCGGATAACTCATTTCTTGCTGCTCTTAACTTGAAAGTTTATATTCACTTTCAATAGTGAGCATATATCCTATACATAGGAAAAATAAATCTAAAATACTTACTCAGTAACCGGGTACGTAGGTTTGTTACTATAAACCGTTGTCATATACTGAACATTTGAAGCAATAGTCATTTTCTGTACCTTAGAAATATTGTTCGGAAGAGCAGAAAGAGACTCCTTAACTGACAATTCCACTACATTTGCCATAGGCTTTGTATACTTTTTCATCTCTATCTCCTCCTTACTCTGCATAAGCTTCGGCACTTGCCACGTCACTATCCGTTAAGCCTTTGATAATAACGCAGAACTTACCGTCCTCGGTAGAACCTGCCGCCGGGTATTTTGTATCGCCGATTTTTACACCATACGCTTTAACATTGCCGCTTACAGTACCGCAAAATGCTTTGCCAGTCTCTCCTTCGGCATCAATACCCCAAGCATCACCGATTTTTGTGCAAGTAGCATCGCCATTTTTAATAACGTTTACACCTTCATTAAATCCAAAATCCTTAGGAAGGGTTTCTGTGCCGTTTGAACCAAACTTTGCAACAACAGAACCGCTATAAATATCGTTCTGCTTACCTGTAAATTCAAATTTCGCACCAGTAGCATCAGCCGCTTTCTGGTCAATGTACTTGATTGTGTCTTCATTGCCGCCCCACACGAGGTATGTAACCTGTGTATTAACGGGAACATCAGCTACAACCGAAGTAACCTTAACAGTCGCATTATCATCATCACGATTATTCCAGTCATAGGTAGTAGTTGTGGCAACATTTGCTGCCAACGCACTCATTCCGGAAAGAGCACATACGCAAACAGCAAGCGAAGCCGCAGCTATTTTTTTCATTTTCATCCGACATACATCTCCTATCTAAATATTTACTTTATGGTAATTGTAACAGATTTTTTACAATTTGTCAATAGAACGATGAAAATAATACCAAATAATCTCACACAAAATAGTACAAACCAATTTGTGCAGATTGTATACACCCGATACATTATTACTATTATGCAGGTTGCGGCGTTTACGATGTGCCGCAATAATGAAATCAGATTAGGCAGTGGGGACTCGAACCGCAAACCGTCACAGCATCTCAAAACCGCCTCAGTTTTCTTGTCGCAAAAATTTTTTCGTTTTGGTTGGCAAAAGCAGTTTTTAGGTATATAACAAACATAGAAGAAGGCAAAACCTCAAACGGTTATGCCAAATTTATTACGTTATAAAATAACGCCATAGCTTTGTAGGCTGGCGTTATTTTTTTAAATATTTTCCTAATTCTTGCAAAATCACATTGAGTTTTCATCTTTACATCACAAGCGTTTTCACAGTTATATTAACTGCATCAGTATATATGGCGGCATATCGTTCGAGGGCGGTCTTTACCGCATTTGCGGCGGAATTTACGCACCGTGGAATTAAAACGCCGTAGTACACGGCAACTTCGGCAAAAATGACCGCACCGCCATCGGTTTTTTCAACAGAGGTTTTGAGCACCTTTGCTATACCATCCGTTTTTTCCATTTCAATCTGCGCTATGCGTGCAAGAACGGTATCGTTAATTTCAAAATCACCCATATAACTGTATGACGGACGCACTATTGACTGAGCGGACTCCGGCGAGCGGTTGGGACGGCGGAAAACGCTGAGGGGGTCTAAAAAATAACCCGAAAAGGTCTTTTTAATTTCCATAACCGGCACGGGTATTACGTGCTTTCCCTGCCCCTCTCTCATAAGGCGGGCACGCTTTATCTCCTCGCTTGTTGCGATGTCCTCGATATGAACGATTTCGTCATACGGGGGAAGTTCAAGACGTGTGCGGATAAGTTCCGCCATTTTCTCGCTCGTAGCTATGACGAGTATGCCTTGGGGATTAGAGCGCTTTATTGCGGACGCCATTTTTCGGCGGAGGACTTCATCATCAAAAATGGCACGCTTGACTGCTCCGATTTTGGTTTTTGCTCTTTTGGCGGAAACGCCTTCGACAATTTTATTATGATATATGAGTATGCCGTCGTCTATTATATATTCAAGATTTTTCTCCGCCGCAAGCCATATGGAACGATAGCTTTTGCCTGTACCGCTTTTGCCTGTTAATGCAACTGTTTTCACTGTAATCACGTCTTTTCTAAGCATTTTTTAAAACCGTGGGTATTTGATTGCCGTTCAATACTATTTTCCTTGCGGCAACGCCGCAGGTGGTAACTTGTTTGCTGCCATTTTAATTGGAAATAGTATTACAACTGAACTCATTCTATCACATCACATTCGTAAAATCAATACTTTTGACATTTTTCCACACAAAAAAGGTGCCGCATATGCGACACCTTTTTAATGCAAAAATCAAACTATTTAAGTTCAACAACTGCGCCTGCTTCTTCGAGAGCAGCTTTCATCTTTTCAGCCTCGTCCTTAGCAAGAGCCTCTTTGATTGTGCTGGGAGCACCGTCAACCAAGTCTTTTGCTTCTTTAAGACCAAGACCGGTAGCTTCTCTTACAGCCTTAACTACTTTCAACTTAGCAGCGCCTGCTTCTTTGAGAATTACGTCGAACTCCGTCTTTTCCTCAGCAGCGCCACCGGCAGCAGCACCACCTGCCATAACTGCTACGGGTGCAGCAGCACTTACACCGAACTCCTCTTCCATCTTTTTAACGAGTTCAGCAACTTCCAACAATTTCAATTCTTTAATGTCAGCAATAATCTGTTCAATGTTAGCCATTTTATTTTACCTCCTATTGTAAAATGATTTTTAAAAATTATTCTGCGTCGGCGGGAGCATCTTCTGCTGCCGTCTCTGCCTCTGCTGCCGGAGCGGTTTCTTCCGCTGCGGGAGCCTCCTCTGCAACCGGAGCTTCTTCCGCTGCCGGAGCGTCTGTCTTAATCTCGGACGGTTCTACGCCGTTATCAACCAACGCCTGCAAAGTTCTTACCAAATCGGACACCGGAGCGTTAAGACTTCCCATAATCTGAGCGATAAGAGTATCTCTCGAAGGAGTTTTAGCTAAGGTGTTGATTTCGTCCAAAGAAATAACGTTTCCGTCGAGAAATCCCGACTTGATTTTAAGGCACTCGTTTGACTTAGCAAAGTCAGCGATTACCTTTGCCGGAGCAACCGGGTCGTCTGCGCTTACTGCGAGCGAGGTGGGGCCGTTCAAAAATTCATCAAGACCGCTAAGACCTACCTCATTTGCCGCAAATCTTGTAAGTGTATTTTTAACAACCTTATATTCAACGCCGGCCTCTCTTAATTTCCTACGAAGGTCTGTGTCCTCTTCAACGGTAAGACCTCTGTAATCCACTATGACGCCTGCCTGTGCATTCTTTAATTTTTCAATCAAATCTGCAACAACCTGTTTTTTCTGTTCCAATACATTAGCACTTGGCATAATTTCACCTCCTAAAAATGATTACGCAAAATGCGATTATACAAAAAGGGTTTCCCGCACACAGCGAGAAACCCAAATAAGCATAAGCTAATTTCCGGTAATTCCTCGGCAGGGTTTACGCATATGCAACCTGCTGTCTGCGGACACTTATATTAATATATCACAACAATGCGAATTTGTCAAGCATTTTTTATCAGTTGCCAAATTTAGCGGTATTCAGCTTAACTCCGGGACCCATAGTTGAAGTTACTGCAATGCTCTTTAAATACTGGCCCTTAGCGGCAGCCGGCTTTGCTTTAACTATTGCATTTACAAGGGTATTGAAGTTTTCGGTGAGTTTTTCTACGCCGAAAGAGCTTTTACCGATGGGGCAATGGATAATGTTTGACTTATCGAGTCTATACTCAATTTTACCTGCTTTGATGTCGGCAACTGCCTTTGCAACATCGGGAGATACGGTGCCGGCTTTGGGGTTAGGCATAAGACCCTTAGGTCCCAAAACTCTACCTATTCTTCCGACTACGCCCATCATATCGGGTGTAGCTACAACGGAGTCGAACTCAAACCAGTTTTCGTTCTGAATTTTTGCTACAAGCTCCTCGCCTCCTGCATAATCTGCACCTGCGTCGAGAGCCTTCTGAACGTTATCGCCCTTAGCAAATACCAAAACTCTTATTTTCTTACCTGTTCCGTGAGGGAGAACAACTGCTCCTCTTACCTGCTGGTCGGCGTGTCTTGAATCAACGCCGAGTCTGAAATGAGCCTCAACGGTTTCGTCAAATTTTGCTTTTGAGGTTTTAACCACAAGGTCAAGCGCCTCGTTGACATCATAGAGCTTACTCTTTTCGATGAGCTTTACGCTGTCCAAATATTTTTTACCTTTACGCATTTTACTTTCCTCCTAACGTGGTATAAAGTCGAAACTACTTAAAGTTTCTCCCACAATTTCAAAACAATCAGTCTTCTACTACGATACCCATACTTCTTGCAGTACCTGCTATCATACTCATAGCAGACTCAATGCTTGCGGCATTTAAGTCGGGCATTTTCTGCTCGGCAATGCTTCTTACAGCATCTTTGGTTATTGTAGCAACCTTTGTTTTGTTCGGTACGCCGGAACCGCTTTCAATTTTGCAAGCCTTTTTAAGCAAAACTGCTGCCGGCGGAGTCTTTGTGATGAAAGAAAATGACCTATCCTGATATACCGTGATAACTACCGGAATAACAAGACCTGCGTCCTTTGCCGTCTTTTCGTTAAACTCCTTGCAGAACTGCATAATGTTTACACCGTGCTGACCGAGTGCAGGACCTACCGGCGGTGCCGGGGTTGCCTTACCGGCCTCAATCTGCAACTTAATGAAACCTGTTACTTTCTGTGCCATTTAAGAACACCTCCTTAAAAACATTGTGGTAAATCGGAATTTTAAAATTCCTCCCACTTAAAACGGAGAAAACTCTCCACTGCACTGCCGAAAATGCAATGCGGTATAATAAACGGAAAAACCGTTATTATCAAACTGACTCAACGCAGCTCATATCCAGTTCAAGACTTGTCTTTCTGCCGAACATTACCACGCTGACATTAACCTTTTTGGCATTCTTGTCGATAGACTCAACTATGCCAATCTGGTTTACAAATGCTCCGGTTATTATCCTTACGTTATCGCCAACGCTGTACTCTGCGGTGACCTCTCTTACCTCAACGCCGAGGCTGTCTACCTCCTCGTCGGTGAGCGGAACGGGTTTTGACGCAGGCCCTACAAAGCCGGTAACGCCCGTGGTATTGCGAATGATATACCAGGTGTCATCTGTCATAACCATCTTTATAAGTACATAACCGGGAAAGATTTTACGTGTGACAACCTTCTTTTCCTCACCCTTCATCTCTACGACTTCCTCGGTGGGAACACGAATATCAACGATTAAATCCTCTAAATTTCTGTTTTCAACAGCCTGCTCAAGATTGGTCTTTACCTTGTTTTCATACCCGGAATAAGTATGAACAACATACCATTTGGCATTTCTGCCTGATTTATTCAAGCCCATATTCCGGCCTCCTTAATTTCAATAAGCACATCGGTATGCAAGACACGGGTGCCTTGCACACGCAACATACCCGCCGCAAATAACCTATTTCTTAATAAATCTGAAAATTCCGTACTGGAAAATTGCGTCAAACGCCCAGATTACAATTCCGATGACAATTACGGAAGCTATAACTATAAGAGTGTTATTTATAATCTGCTTTCTTGAAGGCCATACCACCTTTTTGAGTTCGGACTTAACCTCTCTGAAAAACTTAACAACTCTGTTCTGCTTCTTTGCGGTTGTTTCTGCCACAACGCTTCACCTCTTTCAAATAGAAATCAAACCTATTTCGTTTCTTTGTGCAAAGTGTGTTCTCTGCAAAAACGGCAATACTTCTTCATTTCAAGTCTGTCGGGGTCATTCTTTTTGTTCTTCATTGTGTTGTAATTTCTCTGTTTGCACTGGCTGCAAGCCAAAGTGATTTTTACTCTCATTATGCGCACCTCCTTGGTAATATACAAAAGCTATACCGGATAATTAAATTATGTGAAAATTTGCTATGAAAATTTTGCACACAAAAAAAAGACCTTTTCATCAGCATAAAAAATGATAACACAACTAATAATAAATGTCAAGAGAAAAAGTTAAATTTTATGTAAAAAGGAGCGAAATATGATGAATTATTTGAATTCTGACCGAATACATTACAGAATTAAGTCAAAAAACACGCCGGACGAGGCGGACGGTATGTGTCCCGTGCCGTACATTGCAACTGCGCTTTGCGCATCGGCGGTCACTGCCGGAGTGATTGCGATGTTTGCACTGTGTATGGAAAAGAAAGAAAAGAGCTGTGCGGGAAAGATACTGAAAATGCTGAGGTAAGTCGGCCGGGGGTCACGCCCCGGTTAGGCAGGAGGGAGCTGAACTTACATTGGTTTCACATAGCAATGTTCCCCGTAACGGCAGTAAATTGCTTGAAAATACAACAGTATTCCCTGCGTAATTTACTTTGTTACAGGAAAAATTGCTTATGTGAAACTGCGAGCACCTGTTCGGCTGAATTTTTGCAAAGAATTTCGGTGCGTAAGGGTGCAGGCGGGCTGACGCCCGTCAAGACCAACAAGGCGGAAGGCTTTGTGAAAATTCAGTCGACAGGCAATGCAAGTTCAACTCTCTCCTGACTACCTCAGCCAGGCAGAATTTGTGTCGGTGAGCAGGCTGTCGATGCCGTACATATAGAGAATTTCCCCTATGTTATTCTCAGCGACGAAGTCCGAAACCGACTTGCGGTAATAGCGCAAATCAATCATATAGACCTCTTTGAAGTTGTGCGAAAGAAACGGTGCAAAGCACTGGGCAAAGGAGTCTTTAATTATCAAGATTGAATTTTCGGGTGCGGACGGGTTTTCGATTTTTACAAGGGCGTGATTGCCGTCCAGAAACACGGGGTATTTATCTTTATCCTTTAAATGCTGTGTAAAAAACAGGCTGTCCGATTTTTTGACTTTTCCGCCGTCGTCCACGGTCACGCTCACGTTATCGCCTATGCTCCAAAGCTCCACGTCGTCATCGGGAGTGAGCCAATATCCGCTTGACGATTTGGTTGTTCCGCAAAAGCCGCCGTAAGTTTTAACCGAATAGCTTTCGGCAGGGGGACAGGTGAGACCGCTGACACCGCAAAAAAGGCTGTAAAGTGCGTAACTACCGCAGCTTGTGAGGTGGTGGTCGGTGCGGTAATACATCTGTCTGCCGTTTGCCGTGCCCTCAAAGAGTGTATTTCTCGCATCGGCAAAAGCGATTGACGGAGTGAGCTCACTTGCAAGTGAAAACAGCTCGGCATCACGGTACGGTGCGTGAAATTCGGGGAGTTTGCTTTCCATTATATACCCTGCCGTGGGAACGAGCATAAGCATTGACGGAACGCCTGTGTTTTCGGTGAATTTTTCAAAACGGGTGAGGTTTTTCTCAAATATCTGCGTGTCCGTTTCCTTGGGTGCGTTTATGAGGTAGCCGTCCCTGCATTTATATATATCCGAGGCGGCATTGCGCCCCATTGCAAGCGAAAAATAGGCGTTTAAGCCGACAAAGAAGTCTCTGCCGACGATATGGTCGCAAAGATAATTTTCGAATCCGTCCTGAAATTCGCCGTCCGAAACGCTGTGCGCACTGAACTTGGGAAACTCGGCAAGATAGCGTTTTTCGTTGACGCTGTAATCTCTTTTTGGCAAAAAGACGGTTGCGGCGCTGATTAAAAACAGCAGACCGAAAAAGACGGTGGGAAGTATATATTTTCTTAGATTTGTTTTGTTCATTTTGTTCTCCTAAGCAGATGCGCCGGTATCCGAGCACGTTTTTGCCGAATTTTTACGCCGCTGCTGTGTTAAAATACTCGTAAGTGCGTCAAAGCATTAACTCCGTTTTGGCTTACGTTGTTCTAAAATTTTTGACCCCAAACGGATAAAAAATCTTGATTTTTCGAGGCGGAAGGTCGCAGGAATACTGCCGTATTTCAAGACCGACAACGACGAAAAAGCTGGTTTTTTTGCCATTTGGGCGTGCTCAGATGCCAGCGCATCTGCTTAAAAACGAAAATACAAAAACGGGTTGTAGCTGTCCGTTACAAGGCTTGCTATGCAAAGCAAGAGAGATGCCGCACACAGCGCTGTTTCCGCAGCGGTAAGACGCCTTTTGCTCTTTGCGGCGTTCCACAGTCTGCACGCAAGCGGAGTGGACGCAACCGCTCCGACCGCAAGTGTAAAGGCACGGCCTATGAGCGGACGGGCGTTGCCCAAAGTCGGAACGAACATCACTTTAAGATATTCAAATGCCGCAGTAAAGCTCTCCGACGCAAAGAAAATCCAGCCGACTATGACTATCAAAAGCGTATATATATGTCCGACAAAGGCGGGGGATTTGGCAAGTTTTTCGCCGTAGAGCAATTTTTCAGCAAGCAGAATAATGCCGTAATACAGACCCCAGGCGATAAAATTCCAGCCGGCTCCGTGCCACAGACCCGTAAGCCCCCAAACGATGAGAATATTAAAACACATTCTGCCCTTGCCGAGCCTGTTGCCGCCGAGGGGAATATACAGATAATCCCGAAACCAGGTGCTGAGCGATATATGCCAGCGCCGCCAAAATTCGGTTACGCTCTTTGAAATATACGGATAATTAAAGTTTATGCAAAAGTCAAAGCCGAGCATTTTTCCAAGGCCACGTGCCATATCGGAATATCCGGCAAAGTCAAAGTAGATGTGCATTGCATACGCAACCGCCCCTGCCCAGGCGCCGAGTGTGCCAAAGGCCGAAACGTTTGCCGAAACGCTGTCCCACACTATACCGAACTGATTGGCGAGCAAGACCTTTTTTGCAAGGCCTATTGAAAAAAGGCGTATTCCCGTGCCGAGCATCTCCACGCTCGTGCGGCGTTCACAAAGCTGTCTGTCAACATCGCAGTAACGGACAATCGGCCCGGCAATAAGCTGTGGAAACAGCGATATGTACGCCGCAAAATCCACAAAGCTGCGTGCACTGCGGCACTCGCCGGTGTAAACGTCTATGCAGTATGACATTGCCTGAAATGTGTAAAAGGATATTCCTATGGGCAGTCTTACCGAAAACTTCGGCAGTGCCGAAAATGCCGGTATAAGGCGCAGGCTATCTGCAAAAAACGAGGTGTATTTAAAAAAGGCAAGGGCACCGAGATTTAAAACTACGCACAAAATCAGAATTGCCCTTCTCTTAGCCTCGGAAACCGTTTTTTCAATGCTCTTTGCCGCAAGGTAATTTACAACCACGGAGGCAATCATAAGGAGCACGTACACGGGTTCGCCGTAGGCATAAAATATTAAATTTGCCAAAAGGAGAAAAATATTTTTGAAACGCATTGGCAAAAAGTAGTTGGCTATGAGCACAACAGTGAGAAAAACAAGCAAAAATACAAGACTTGAAAATACCATTTTATCTCCTACCGCCCCACAGAGCCATTGTAAATTTCAGCCATTTTTTCGCTGTCGGGCGAAAGAAAAAGCGCAACGTAATTTCCGTTTCTCATAACACTGCACTTCTGAGCAAGCGCATAATTCTGTGCATCATAAGACTTGGACTGTTCGAGCACCTCGCCCAGACGTCTCTGCAAGAGAGATGCAATCTGTGATGCGCAGTCGGAATTTACCGCTTCCACCATTATAACCTCGTGGGGAAACGTACCGGACATAGTTACAAAGCCTGCCGACTGTTTTACCGTTGACGGCTGTATGCCGTAAAGGTCGGAAAGCGCAGATGTTTCGAGCATAAGCGGGTCTGATGCGGAGCAGGCGCTCATAATTTTTGAGCGCACGTCGGCAAGGCTGACGTTATTTGCGCTCTGCGGCGGGTTCGGGGCAGGGGGATTTTCGGGTTCTGCCGTCTTTTCCGCCGGTTTTTCCTCAACTGTCGGTGTTTGAGGCTGCTGAGGCTCTTTTTCCTCTGTTACTTCTTCCTTTTTCGACGTATCTGCCGGGCGGCTTATATTTGTACTTTCGGGTGCTTTTTTATCGTCTTTCTTTTTATCCGTGCACGCCGAGAGTGCAAGGCATACACCGAGCACGGCGGTCAACATTATCAAGTGCTTTTTCATCACATTATCTCCCAAAATTTATTTTTATCTCAATTCGTCCGGAACGTGTGTTTTGAGGTAATCGCACCACACTTTATCTGCGGCGAACGTGAAATGTATTCCCATAACGGTCAGGTCGCTGCAATACGACTTAATCAATGAACCGTCAGCGTCCCTCATACTTTCCGCAACATTTATATAGTACCAACCTTTTTCTTGGCAAAGGGCAAGCAGTTTTTCGTTATACTGTATAACCGTGCCGTTATTGACCGCCTGCGTGGTAATCGGGCTGTCAGCCGTGAGCGGAGTCACCGACTGGATTATGATTTTAGCGTTCGGCGACTTTTGGCATATCCGCTCAACCAGCGCCTTCATATCGTTAAATGTACTTTCCACGCCGTTTGCAAGGCTGTTTATGCCGAGCATAATGTAAACCTTATTCGCTCCGCTTGCCGCAACTGCGTCCTCGACCTTCATCTTGACGCCGTTATAAGACGGGTGTTTGGAATTTTCCGAAACCTCCCACAGCGCATTCATCGGACTGAGGCTGCCGGCGCATATAAACTGCGCATTACCGAGTGCTCCGCTCGCCGCACAATAGTATTTGAGCGACATTGTTACAGAGTCGCCGACAAGGGCAACATCATTGAAATAGGAAATATCGACGGCGCCGCCTGCCGGGACATAGGCGTTAAAGAAATACTGCCTCTCCGTCTTAAACGATGCGTACATCTCGTCATAAGCGCCGGGGGAAGTATTTACAAATTCGCTCCCCTGCGCCGCCCCGCCGGTTGCGCCTATATTCATAAGAGCGTACACAACAGATGCTGTTTCCGCACGGGTTACGGCATCATTCGGTCTGAAATAGCCCTTTTCGTCACCGTTTACAATTCCGCTCATTCTGCAAGCCAGAACATAAGAACGTGCAAAGCCGTCAACGGAGAGAGAGTCGGCAAACTGTCCGCAGATGCCGACAACTGCCGGTTTAATATCCCTCAGAGCAAGATACCGCATTGCAAAAGTACACAGCTGTTCCTTGGAGCACTGTGCATCGGGGCGGAAGGTCAAGTCCTCAAATCCGTCCGTGATGCCGTTTTCAGCCGCCCAAGCAACTGCATCAAAGAACTTTGAATTTTCCGAAACGTCGGAAAACTTGTTTTTTAATCCGCTTTCGTTGTTTTTACCGAGGCATTTGTCAAGATTATATATTGCAAGAACAATATCGCCTCTTGCTGCCGGAGACTCGCCGCAAAAATTCTCGCTGCCGCCGATTATATTATTATTGTAAAGTTCTGTGACTGCGGTATAATACCAACAGTCGGATGGCACGTCCGCAAACAGTTTGCCCTGCTTTTCGTCACACTTTGTATGGTCAAATGAAAACACAAGAAGAAAAACGCTCGCCAGAATTATGTACTTTCTAAAATTTTTTCTCATAACGGTTCATAAAACTCCAATTTAAAATATTCAACCTTTACAGTCTATCACAACAAATAAGATATGTCAATTAATGTAGAAATTTAATAGTTAAATTTTAAGACGGTTTTTTTGTGTTTTTTTGTTGAAAATTTGCACAAAATTAAAAAAGTCCGCAATATTATTGATTACGGATTGAGTGTCGGCGCAAGTGAATGGCGATTGGTTCTTTCGGCTTGAATACATAACAAAAGTCCGCAATCTCTTGACTGCGGACTAAATTCTGGCTTTCGGTTACATTATAGATGCAACTAAAAACTATCAATTTATTTATAAATCTTAGTAAGTATCACCCTGATGGATTTTCATGTTCTGGATTTGAAATTTGACTAGGCAATTGATTTCCCATAGGTACAGAAAATTGCGGCATAACCGGTGGTTGCACAATAGAATATGAACCTTTCCCGAAATTATTTTCAATTATTTTTACACAATGTGTAACATCAAAAGTGACTAAAGTCGCATGATAAACCGAAAGCACCAAATCCTGAAGTACCGCATCATCTTCTAAGCGACTTACCCTCAATCCTTTTTCCTTTGCAACATCGTATGTGATTGGTCTTCCGTGTGTTTTATGTATCCCAAAATTTCCTAACCACTCTGCAATTTCTTTTCCATTTTTTTCATCTTCGTTTTTAAACATATACATATCTAACCATTCACCTACTTTATCTTTAGCAAGTTCAATAGTCTTCTCGCAAAAATGTAACATTCCATTTGGTATAGCTGCCAATTTAGGTGCCCAAAGTGCTGCTAACTGGGGATTTGTGGCAACATCTTGTTTTGCTTTTTTAAAATCTTCAAGAATTGCATGAGCAGGCATAGTCATTTGTATTCCATTTATGCCTGGAATTGTAATTTGCGGATCAATAGGTCCTATTGCGGATTCACGTCCGAGTACTATTTCGTCGCAGGCACAAGCAAGCATTGTTGCAGCAGACATAGCATTTTGTGGCACTATTGCTCTTATATGCTTATATTTTGCTCTTAAATATTGAACAATTTGATCAGCTGCTTCTAACGAACCTCCAGGACTGTGTAATATTAAATCAAGAGAATTATTATCAAATTCTTCACCATGCAGTTCGTTTATACATGTCATAAACCCTTGGATATCACTTATATCAATTGATAAAAGTGAACCAGATATTCCTGGAATTTTAGCTGGAAATGAGCTAAAATATATAATAGTGGGTCTTCGAGTATAATCAGCTAGTTTCTTTAAATAGTTTCTTCGTATAATGTCTTGTCCAATTGATTTATACGAATCAACTTGTTGCATTATTTCATTTCTATTAGCCATTTTTTTGTTCAGTTCCTTCCGTTATCACAGAGACAGAAATCAAAGACATATTATCAAGAAATACACAATTGGACATAACTTGTGCATATACTTCCGGATAATTATCTTGAAATTTCTCTATGATTTTATTTTTCTCAACTTCAATCAAAGATTCTTTCATTCAATCATCTCCATACTATAGTTTTCGACATTCTCTATTATATATCATTCTTTTTCATTTCCAAATATATCTTTAAGCCTTTTAATTTCTTTTCCGTTAACAACCTCTTGTGATATATATAAGTCACCGGTTCTATACCTCTGATTCCGGCTTTTTGGTTTTTCCGGTATCGTCATTTCAAGAAGTCCGCTTTCGATCATCGGCTTAATGTAGTTGTTCGTAAAGTTCTTTTTATCCTTTAACTTCATTACCGCTTGCATTTCCTCGCGGCTCTTTGGTTCAATACACATTTCCAACAAACACTTGAACTTAACATCAACTTGGGGGGTGACTTGGGGGGTGACTTGGGGGGTGACTTGGGGGGTGTTTTTGATTTTATTCCCTTTTTCATCATATTCGATCTTGTTTCCATCCCAATCCACAATTGCTTTTAATTTGAGCATAATCCCTGTAGCATCTATATCATATTCAGGTTTTGGCAAGCCAGAACTCAAACATGCTTCACATATTTTACCTATTCCTCTTCCCCAACTTTCTATATATCCCGCAATAAAGAATGTATAAGCTATTAATGGATTATATGGTTGTGAGGGATGTTTTGAAAAGAGTTTTTCAATTGTCCAATCTCCCGGAAGTTTACCATTATTATAAATATACATCTTATCCGAATAAACGCTTATTTGAATCGGTATGCCGCTTGAATACTGCTTATGTGCAACTGCATTAAAAATTGCTTCTCTTAACGCTTCATCAGGATACGGATATGTTTCAATCCTTTGTATCCCTTCATAAGAAATCCATGCTTTCATATATTTAAGTTTCAACAACTCAACAGCTTTATCTACTTGTTCAATTAATGAGCCGTGAACTTCGTCTTGAAATCTTAATTCTGTGTCCGTTTCAAAGAAGCCTATTTTTATATACGCTCCATTTATATATTGTTCCGGATTATCACAAAACAAAAGTATTGCCGCTTGATTTAAATAGCCATTATTATATAATCTAAGATTTTTCATAATGACCGCATTGCTGTCTTCTAATATCTCGTTATCAATTCTCTTTTTTCTTGCGGCACGCTCTTTAAATATTTTTATTGCATTTTCACTTAAATCATTTATCGAAACGCTTGGCACCGGGGAAGCATCCCATGTTACTCCGCTTTTTCTGTTAAGAAATTCTTGTAACGCTATCCCCGTAAGAAGTTGAGTTGTACTTCCGCTTCTGTAATAGTATTGTCCATAATAACTTATGGGAAATGTATACGGTTCTACAACAATTTCTATATATTCTTTACCATGTTCTTCATGCAGATTAACTTCTGCAATAATACCCATACTATTCTTTATTTTATTCGGAATATCTTCAATAAGTTTCTTTGAATTTTTAATCCCGGTCACCGAACCATCATCGGATTTACCAATATAAATTTTGCCGCCTTGCGCATTAGCAAAACCACAAATCCACTTCATTTGTTCATCTTTCCATTCGGATTTCCATTCAATATTTTGTTTTTCGGGCATTACTATCACCACCGCATACAATATTTCTTTTTTATTATACCACGAATTGCCGAAAAAATCAATCCACAGTCTGCATAAAGTTTTATGCTCCGGTTTTGGCATTGGGCATAAGTCAGTCTGCGTGATAACACTCCTCCATAATTCTGCGGTAAAACTCCATATCAAGCGTCTGTTTCATCTGCTCGTCAAATTTGGTATATATTCCCGGTTTTCGCTCTTTGTATTTGACAACGCTGTAAAAATATTTTCTGAAAAGTTGTTTGAGTGATTCGCTGCTGTTTCGGGTTTCGGGTATGTACCGATGCAGTTCCCGCAAAACAATCTCCGGTTTCAATTTTCTTATCACTGTTTCATATATCATTCTGCCGATTTCTTCGGCAATATACTGTTTTGTGTCAATATTCTTATCGATTCTCGGCAGGAATAACAAAATCTCATTATTTATAAATTTCATTGAATTTTTCCGATATTTTTGTACCATAGAAACTTCCGCAATTTTTAATGTATATCCGTCAGCCTCCATATAACTTTCAATACCGCACTTATCCTCACATTCGTTCAAAACCGCCTCAAATTCGCCTTTGGTTATCTGCTTGGTGTTATCCTCATCGACCTCGACAAAACCTCTGCAAATGCTCACAAATTCGTATATCGCATCTATTACCTCATCTCCGTCATCGGCTGCCGACATATACGCCGAAAGCATTGTCAGATAATCGTTGTCTGTCGCTTGCTCAAGTTTTTCTTTCAATTCCATACACTCGCTATCGTCATCTCTCGTAATGGCATTTTTGCAAAACTCATCCGCCGCATCCAACAATTCCGACAATGTTTTTGCATTTAATATATTATTAATATTCATCCCTGCTCTCCTTTCAAAAAATAAAGACCTCCTTATCGGAAGCCGTAAAAATTTTATTTACCCGCTATATATTTGTATTCATATTCGGACACACAACAAGCCCATCTGACTTTACTGCGATATTTTTCCTCAAACAGCCTCATCCGAACAGCTTCGGTTATGATGTCATTGGAATCATTCATAACGGTGTCGCTTTCAAACGCAATGACCTCGCCGTATTCTTTATCATAAATCACTATTACCTCGTAGTGTGCCATTATATATTTACCGTGAGTGTAACCGCATCAAATAAGGTCACCTCTATCTTTTCCTGCGCAAGTATTTTCACCCGTGTTACCATCGCCTTAACTACCGAATCATCGAAGGTTACAAATCTCCCGGGAAGTTTATCGATTATATCGTATATCGCCCTGAGCTGACCTGTCTGTGCATTCTCTATTTGGCTTTTGGCATTTGCTGCATTTAGCTTTTCCTG
>CAKSTI010000009.1 GCA_934500705.1 uncultured Clostridia bacterium
TCCGACAAAATCACTGCACTTGATGCCGGAGCGGATGACTATCTGACAAAGCCTTTCTCTGTTGAAGAACTTCTTGCGCGGCTTCGGGTAACACAAAGAAGATTGCTGCTGCTGAAAAGCAGTAATGACGTGGGAAAACCCGTTTTTCAAAACGGTGAACTCAAAATAGATTATGCAGCGGGCTGCGTTTATCTGAATGATGAGGAAATGCATCTTACGCCGATTGAGTATAAGCTTTTGTGTCTTTTATCGCATAATGTCGGAAAGGTGCTGACGCACACTTATATCACTATGCAAATTTGGGGCAGCAGCCGGGAAAACGACATCGCTTCGCTGCGTGTCTTTATGGCTACGCTCAGGAAAAAATTAGAACCCGAAAAAACAGATCCTCAATATATTCAAACACATATAGGTATAGGATACCGAATGCTGCGAGTTGATTAAAAATTATCCCTTTGCTTCTCACGTAACAAAACAAATGCAGAAGGGCTTGTCAACGAATTCGGCGACAAGCCTTTCTTGTATAAAGAAAACCACGCAATAGCAGTTGGATATTTTTTTACAGTACCTTTGTCATCATACCTGTTTTTAAATCTATTACGTAGTCGCCAGCATAGTGGAATTTTACAATCTCTTTTTCTCTGTCAATTTCCACATTGTCAAACTGTTTGTTGCCGGAGTAACTTACAGATGCAAAGTTTTCGTCATATCGGATACAACTGCCGTCCTTTCCGATGCGTATAAGCCCTTGCGATGCACCGTGCGAATTGGGAAAAGCCAGGTATAAGAATTTGTAGTCACTTCCGTCAAATTCATCAATCACGTAGGTATATAACGTTTCTTTGTAGTATTCAACCCACTGTTCCATCGTCGGCTGAACGACCTCAAAATCCGCAAGCACTTGTCTGACTTTGTCACAGTCAAAGATAAGGCTTGAGTACTCTGTCTTGCTTGAACTTATGATAAATTCATCGGAACCGTCGTAATTTGTTTGACGCCCTGCGTATCCACGGTGAAAATAGTAACCTATGCATTCGCCGTTTGACGTAATCGTGTGGATTGGCTGTGCGCAATCTTTAAAATTACTGTCGTTAAACCATATCGCCTGGCTTATAGGAGTGCTCGAAAACGTACCGTTTAAGTTTTCGTCAATGTTGACCGAGGCGTGTTTTTCTTTTAATACAGCAAAAAGTTCATCTCTCGTATCGCACATAAATTCCGCATTTAACGTCCTTGCCGTGTCATCGTAAAAATATCTTGCCCCAAAGTCCGAAAATTCGCCGCTGTCACCGATGTCTTCAATCGCAACCGCCGTTTTTCCCCCTATGTTGTACGATGGTATGCGGCTGTCAAACATATATGCTTTAATGTCGGTTTCGTATGTCCGCCCCACAATCGTTCCGCTCTTTCGGCTCGAAGCATTGGAACCGCCGATAATATTGTACTTGTCAATCGGATTTATAAAGAGTGTGCGGAGCTGCTCCGAGTACGTGCAGTCTGCTATTGTGTCCTCCGCAATAATGACGGTTTTTCCGCCTATGTTGTATGACGGAACTTCGATGCCGTTTATGTATGTTCTTATGTCAGTGGCGTAAATATATCCTGCCTTGTCGCCCGGCTTTGCCTGTGCATTTGTAAACAGCGCCAGAAAGACGGCGGCAAAAAGTAAAAGTTTTTTCATCTCATCACCCCACATTAGTATACCAAACCGACATAGCAAATGCAAGGTTTTTGATAAAAACATAGAAAATGTCAAAATTGTATTGATATTATGCGCAATTTGTAATATAATCAAGAAAAAACAATTTATGAGGAGGGAACTGTTTTTATGCACGAATTGAGTGATTTGGCAAGAACAATTCCCAATATTGGTTTTTCCGCATTTGGGATTTATATGGCGCATTCTTTTTACAAATCCCCTCGCAAGTGGTGGCAGTGTACACTTGCGTGGCTTGGAATATATGTTTTTTGGATTTTGATTGGTATACCGCTCGATAAAATTTTTGTCGGCAATCCGTCCTTTCCCGGTATGACCCACGAAAGAGTGTGTATGTTCATCGGTCCGGCAGCGTTGGCGGTATATATATACAATTTTCCGCAGATTTCATTTTGGAGCTGTGTATTTTGTTATTTTATGGTTGATAACTGTATGATTTTGCTCATTGTGCTTTCAAGGATTGTATCGGAAAGTTTGTGTGTCTTTTTTCCGTTTTCGCACAACGCTGTTATGATAATGGTTTATCTTTCTTTTGCAGCAGTGTTTTTGGCAGTGTATAAATGGAAATTGCAAAGTTATATTCGCTGTGCACTTGACGGTTTTTCCGGCGGCAATGTGAGGATACTTGCGATTTTTGCATTAATGGCGTATTTTGGTACGCTCTTTGTAACAGACGTGTGGGCGCCTTGGAACAAGCTGACACTGAATTTTGCTATGCTTAATATTTCTGCGGTAGTAGTTCCGCTATGCGGCTATGGGCTCGCCTTTCGAATTGCCAATGAACACGGACGTGTTTTACGTCTGGAGCATAAAATAGGCTATGACTGTCTGACCGGACTTAAAAACAGATACAGTATGTATAAAGATGCGCAAGAATTTATGCTTAGGACAAGCGGCGGACTTCACGTGCTGTTTCTTGACTTGGATTCATTTAAAAGCATTAACGATACATACGGTCACTCTGCCGGAGACGAATATCTGCGCCGCTTTGCTCGGAAAGGATTGCAGATTATCGGCGATGACGGGGGATTTTACCGTCTCGGCGGAGATGAATTTGTGGCATTGTATTGCGGCAATGATGTTGACAGCATTTGCCGAAAAATGGAGGAGGGCTTTGAAGGTTCCAATCTTTGTCCGGCATTTGTCGGAATAAGTATCGGAAAAACAACCGTTCATAAGTTTGAGGAATTTGAAAACGCCGTATTTGAGGCGGATAAGGCAATGTATGACGTTAAATTTAACAAAAATAAGAGGTGCAATGTATGAAGTACGCAGGAGCAGTATTTTTTGACAGCGACGGGACAATAACAGATGATGCGACAGGCATAATTCTTCCTACGGAGAAGACGCTGTGCGCAGTGGAAAAACTCAAGCAAAACGGTTTTCTCACTTCGCTTTGCACAGGGAGAGCACTTCCCTATACACATCATACATCAAAATATTTTGACGGCGTAATAACTTCAAACGGCACCTACGGCACAGTCGGTGACGAGCTTGTGGCTGATTTTCCGATGGATTCGGTGCTTGTCAAGGACGCTGTTGATTATATGAATAGTCTTGGCGTGGTATATACACTTGATAATCCCCGTGTTTGCTATTGCAGTAATGTAACTTCCAAGGTGTTTTTAAGCTGGATTGGCAAATATTCAATATCGGCGAGCGCTTTCAGCGGAGATGCGGCGGATTTCCCCAAAAAGGTGTATAAAATGAGCATTCTGTTTAAAAGCGCCGAACAAGCACAGGAGATGACGGGAAAATATAAAGATGTCCTTAATATCGACCTCCAACCCGGTACGCTCTTTGCCGATGTTTCGCAGTGCGGTTACGGGAAAGGAGCGGGAGTCAAAACATTTACGGAGCGCTTTGACATTCCGTTTGAAAATACATATGCCTTCGGCGACAGCGCAAACGATGTAAGTATGCTCTCCGCCGTTGCCCATGGCATTGCAATGGGCAGACACGCAGATTGCCTTGACGACGTATGCGAATTTGTAACGCAAACCGTTGCAAACGAGGGTATAGAGTTTGGCTTAAAGCATTATAATTTAATTTGATTATATTTTAAATATATGATATACTAATTGTATCAATTAATAATTAATGGAGGAGCTTGCTATGCGATTTGACAACAGCTCGCTATTTGTAAATACCGGAAGAAAGCCGCTTTCTGCGATGCAGAAGCGCAAACGCAAAACACGAAACAGCATAGTTGTTGCGGTTTTTGTTTCAATAATTGCGGTTCTCTGCGTTTTTGTTGGACTCATTGTGCACGTGTGGCTGAGTTACGATGCCGAACAACAGCCCGAACCGCCTGCCGCACAGGTTCAGACCAAAACGGAAGGCAAGACATCGTCTGACAAAAAGTCCGATGAGCATAAAAAGGCAGAGGAAAAGAAAAAAGCGGATGCCAAAAAGAAAGCGGAAGCTAAGAAGAAAGCCGAAGCCAAGAAAAAGGCGGAGGAGGAAAAGGCGGCATCGGCAAAATATCAGACGCAGGGCACAGCCACCGCTTATACCAAGTCGATTGACAAGTCTTTTTCAAAACTTGACGGCACATACGCCTACGGCGTAACCGTGCTGAATAGCGGCGAACAGTACATAAACAATACCGATAAAATCACCAATACCACAGCACTTAGCGCATTTCTTGTTGAGTACGCCTCCGCCAAGATTTATACCGGTGAGTTTGACTACGATACCAACGTTTCCGGTCACAGCGGTAACAGCCTTATGGCGTCGCTCATAAACAGCGGCAGCGTCGATGCGGCAAACTTGCTCATTGCGCACTTTACCCCTGCAAAACTCAATGCCTATATGGAGGCGCAGGGCTATACTTCCACGCATTTCTCGTCGCAGCTTGCCGACGGCACGGGAGAGAGTTATACAACCGTTGCGGACGTTACCGCACTTGTTAAAAAAATATATGATAAGAGCCGCATATTCCCGTACAGCGATTTTTATAAGCGTATGAGGCAGAGCAGTGTGAATATGAGAATACGTGCGGCGCTTCCGTATTCCACCGCCGTTGCAAATCTCTCCGCATCTGTTCAGGGTGATTGCTTTGACGCCGGAATTGTGTTCTCACCCAACGGAAATTATATATTTGTCGCAATGGCAAACGGCTATTCCGACGACGGAACAAAGGCGAATACCGCCATTGCGGAGGGTTCTCTTGCCGTGTATAACGAGCTTAATAAACAGTGAGGTGTACTATGAAGATTACAGATATAATAAACGCATCTGCGCCGAGCCTTTCGTTTGAGGTTTTTCCGCCCAAAACGAGCGACAAGTTCGAGAGCGTCCGCTCGGCGGTAAATGAGATTGCCAAGCTCTCGCCAAGCTATATGAGCGTTACATACGGCGCCGGCGGCGGAACGTCGCAGTATACGGTGCAGATTGCCAAAGGCTTAAACGATATGGGTGTGACTGCTCTTGCTCATCTTACCTGCATTTCCTCCGACAGGAACAGCGTAAGGAATATGCTTGCCCGTTTAAAGACGGAGGGAATTGAAAATATCCTTGCCCTGCGTGGCGATATTCTGCCCGATACCGATATGAGCAAGCTTAGCTACCACTATGCCGATGAACTTGTGCGTGAAATACGTGACTTCGGCGGCTTTTGCGTCGGCGGTGCCTGCTATCCGGAAGGTCACCCCGACAGTGAGAACAGCCGTACCGACATAGAGAATTTAAAGCGCAAAGTCGATGCCGGCTGCGAATTCCTCACAACCCAGATGTTTTTTGACAATAATATACTCTATAACTTTATGTACAGAATACAAAAGGCAGGCATATATGTTCCCGTTGTTGCCGGAGTAATGCCCGTTATCAACGCAAGGCAGATAAAGCGTATTTGCTCAATTTCCGCCAATGCGCTTCCGCAGAGATTTCTGCGCATAGTAGACCGCTATGCCGACAGTCCCGATGCTATGAAGCAGGCAGGCATTGCCTACGCAACCGAACAGGTCATAGATTTGTTTGCAAACGGTGTAAATGCCGTGCACATTTATTCTATGAACAATCCGTCGGTTGCCGCCGCAATAAAAGCAAATATTTCGGAAATACTAAAACAGGAGAATTAATATGCCGTCATCGGTTTCCATAAATAAAAACGATATTCGTGTGTCGCCCTCCGAGGCGGCACAACGGCTTTGTGTTCCGCTCAACTTTGAAAACGAGATAATCGAGAGGTGCTCCGCCGAGCTTTACCGAACCGTCGAACCCAAGTATTACTGCGTGGAATTTGACATAGATACGTCCAAAGACGGCGTGGTTGACTTCGGCTTTGCAAAGTTTGGCTCTGCGGATTTGCACAAGAATTTAAAGGGCTGTAAAAAGGCGTTTATCTTTGCCGTCACGCTCGGTTTGGGAGTTGACAGACTCGTAACCACGGCAAAAATCTCGTCACCGTCAAGAGCGTTTGTCCTCGATGCCCTTGCCTCGGCAACGGCAGAGGCGGCGGCGGACTGCGTGAGCGCACATCTCAGAGAAAAGTTTTCCCTCCGTCCGAGGTTCAGTCCGGGTTACGGCGACTTTGACCTCGGCGCCCAGCGTGATATCTTAAATGTTTTAAACGCCGATAAAATTCTCGGAATTAAACTCGGCAGTAATTTGCTTATGACGCCCAAAAAGACAATAACTGCCGTTCAGGGGGTTGAAAATGAATAATATACTCGATGTAATCAAGAAAAGGAGAATATATTTCGACGGTGGTACCGGAACGTACCTTCAAGCGAACGGGCTTAAACCGGGCGAGGAACCGGAGCTTTGGAATATTTCACACCCCGATGTGATTGAGAATATGCACAGAGCATATTTTTCGGCAGGAAGCGACGTTGCAACCACAAACACCTTCGGCGTAAACCGTGACAAGTTTCAAAATTACGAGGAAATAATCCGTTCTGCCATAGAGTGCGCCAATCGTGCAAGAGAAGGATTTGAGGATAAATTCATAGCCTTCGATATGGGCCCCACCGGCAAAATGCTTAAACCTTTCGGCGATATGGACTTTGACGACTGCGTGAACCTCTATGCCGAAAATGTAAAATGCGCCTCTCGGTGCGGCGTTGACTTGATTATTATAGAAACAATGAACGACGCCCTCGAAACAAAGGCGGCAGTCCTTGCCGCAAAGGAAAACAGCACACTTCCCGTTTTTGTCACCAACGTGTACGACGAGAGCGGCAAGCTGATGACGGGCGCAGACCCTGCCGCAATGATTGCAATGCTCGAAGGTCTCGGCGTCGATGCGCTCGGTATGAACTGTTCATTCGGCCCGGATAAAATGCTTGGAATAATAGACGAGTTCAGCCGCCTTTCCTCCGTGCCGATTTTGGTTAATCCCAACGCAGGACTTCCCAAAATAGAAAACGGAAAAACAGTGTTTGACCTGTCCTCCGACGAATTTTCAAAGATAATGGTGTCCCTTGCCCAAAAGGGCGCCACAATTCTCGGTGGCTGCTGCGGTACAACGCCGGAATATATAGCCAAAACCAGGGAACTCACCCATGATTTGCCGTATTCCGTGCCGTCGCCGAAGCCACATACCCTCGTTTCGTCCTATTCCCACGCCGTAGAGATAGGGCGCAAGGTTGTGCTCATAGGGGAGAGAATAAATCCCACAGGTAAAAAGAAACTTAAAGAGGCAATAAAAAGCGGCAATATGGACTATATCCTCGAAGAGGGCATACGCCAGAGTGACGCCGGAGCAGATGTGCTCGATGTAAACGTCGGCGTTCCCGGAATAGACGAGCCGCAGGTTATGGCAAATACCGTCAGTGCCCTTCAAGCGGTTACAAGCAAACCGCTGCAAATAGACTCGTCCGACCCAGCCGCTTTGGAGAGAGCAATGCGCCTGTATGCCGGCAAACCGCTTGTAAATTCCGTAAACGGCAAAGAGGTGTCAATGTCGCAGGTACTGCCGCTTGTCAAAAAGTACGGCGGAGTTTTAATCGCCCTTACACTCGACGAGGACGGCATACCAAACGATGCCGACGGCAGGGCAGACATTGCGTTTAAGATTATAAACGAGGCTAAAAAGTACGGCATTGACGAGAAAAATATTGTCGTTGACCCGCTTGCGCTCACCGTTTCGTCAGATACGAACAGCGCCGCCGTAACGCTTAAAACAATAGAGATTTTGGAAAGGAACAATATAAAAACCAGCCTCGGCGTTTCCAATATATCATTCGGCTTGCCGAGCCGTGATATTGTAAATTCCGCATTCTTTACAATGGCTATGCAAAAGGGTCTGAATTGTGCCATAATGAACCCCTTCTCACAGGCTATGATGAATTCGTACCACAGCTACAACGTCTTAGCCGGTCTTGACGAGGCGTGCTCGGACTATATTGCATACGCATCGGCTCTGTCGGACACAGTGACGGCGGCATCTGCGCCCAAGAGCACCGCAACGCTTAAAAGCGCCGTTATAGGCGGTATGAAAGATGCGGCAGTTTCTCTCTGCCGTGACGAGCTCAATTCAACCGACCCTATGGCAATAATCAACGATATGCTCATTCCCGCACTCAACGAGATAGGAACGGCATTTGAAAAGGGCAAGGCATTTTTGCCACAGCTTCTTATGAGCGCCGAGGCGGCGTCTGCGGCATTTGAGATTGTTAAGGAAAAGATTGATAAAAAGGCGTCCGATACCGATAAAAAGGTTATCCTCGCAACCGTTAAGGGCGATATACACGACATAGGAAAAAATATTGTCAAAGTCCTTCTCGAAAGCTACGGGTTCTCCGTAATAGACCTCGGCAGAGATGTTCCGCCGGAGACGATTTTGCAAAGTGCCCGTGATAACGATTGCCACCTCATAGGGCTCAGCGCCCTGATGACTACCACCGTTCCGTCAATGGAGGCTACCGTCGCCCTTGTACGAAAAAGCGGATTTGACGCACGCATAGCCGTGGGCGGCGCTGTCCTCACACAAGAATATGCGGATATGATTGGCGCCGATTTCTACGGTAAGGACGCTATGGACACTGTGAGATACGCACAAGAATTTTATGCATAGAAAAAGCGTACGGAACGCAACTGTTCCGTACGCTTTTTAAGTTAATAAAAATCCGTACTTAGGCAATGCGGGTTTGAGTATCCACTGCCTGCTTAAACATACGAATAACCGCCTTTAACACAGCTTTTCAAAGGCTATTCGCTCGGTCTTGTCCTCTGCGTAAATTATTCCGCATCTGGAAAAACCGTTTTTTAATATCTGCCGCTGCATAACGGCATTGTCTGCGTGTGTGTCAATCCGCAGATGCTTGATTACTCCCTCGCAAAACTTCACCGCCGCAGTAAGTACGCCGTGCATTTTCCCGTCGCTTGCCACACGGTGCAGCGTTCCGTATTCGCTGCCCGAGAGCCAGGCACCGTCCTTAATTACGTCATATGTTTTGTCTTTTCCGAGAATAAATGAAAATACTGCGTGAATACCGCTTAAATCCTCAATTACGTACAGATTTCCGTCTGCTATGTCGCCACGCACCAAACTCTCGGACGGATAAGCGGTTCCCCACTGTGACGCATTTCCGCTCGCCGCCATAAATTCCCGTGCGTGTGAGTATATGCCGAGTATATCGGGCAGGTCAGCCGCAGTTGCCTTACGTATCGCCATATCTTAAACCTCAATGTAGTACGGGCAAATATCCTCGTACGTACCGTCGTTCATTTTAAATCCGTGTTTAATTGTTCCGAGCTGAATAAATCCGAGCTTTTCGTACAAATGCCTTGCGGCGGTGTTTGTGGCAACAACTGCATTAAACTGCAAAACTTTAAATCCGATTTCTCCCGCCTTTTTAATGCAATCCCTAACGAGCGCCTCGCCGACGTGCTTTCCTCTCATAGATGACGAAACCGCATAGCTTGCGTTTGAGATGTGTCCGCATCTGCCTACGTTGTTCGGGTGCAGAATGTAAAGGCCTGCGATTTTTCCGTCTGCCGGTGCAACTCCGCAGTAACTCTGCGATGCAAAAAATTCCGCTCCGCTCTCCGCCGTCAGACACTCCTCCTGCGGAAATGCCACTCCGTCACGCACAACCTCGTTCCATATTTCAATCATTTCTCCGACGTCGCCGTCACCGTACTTTCTTACATTAACCATTACAGTCACTCCAATCAGTCAAACATTGTCTGCCAGTTTTCATCTTTGTCCGCCTCAAAGCACATTTCAATCTGCTCACGGCTTGTTTTTTCAACTGCCAGATTTTGCGGAATTTCATCGGGGGCAAAATATGCAATTTCCGTGGTTTCCGAGTTTTCGCAAAAACTTCCGCCCGTAACACGGCACAGCACAAACACCTTGCAAACGCCGTATGCGTAAATCGGTACGTTGTGTTTGTTTCTGTCCTGTACGGCAATAAGACGCACTGCCTCGGCGTCAAGACCCGTTTCCTCTTTAACTTCCTTGACAGTGTTGGACTTTACCGACTCCAATACGTCGCACCACCCTCCCGGCAGCGACCAGGTGCCGTTGTTTTCGTGCACGAGGAGAATTTTTCCGTCCTTAAAAATGGCGGCTCTTGTGTCAATCTTGGGCGTCTGATAGCCGGTTTCGTTGCAGAACAGGTCCTTTACCTTTTCAAGCGGCACATCGCTTATGTCGCTAATCATTTGCGCCGCAATCTCACGCAGACGTTCGTACCGCTCTATGTCGTATACGTTGTCGGTGTATGCAAGTCCTGCCTGCGCAAGGCTCTGTATCTCCATTGCCGCAGCAATTCGCTTGTCCATTGCAATCCCTCCGTTTATGCCATTGTATCACAAACAGTGCCCGGCTGCAATGTTAAAGATGTATAAATTTGCCTGGCAGGTGACTGATGAACTTACATCGGTTCCGCATAAGCAGCCCTCTCATGCCCGGGCAATGGGGGTTCGAGTCACCCCTGCCTATGCAAGCCGCAGTTTTTCCACATACTTTCCGTAACTGAGTCCTGCCTCACGGCTCAGAAAAGCAACCTGCGAAAGAGTGAGCGACGGAGTGCTTTCATCGCCGGACGGCGTCTTCCCCCTGTTGGCGGACACACGGCAGCCGATGCTGCAATATTTTCTCCGTCTGTCAGACATAAACTTTTTGCCGCAGTGCATACACTTAAATTCACGCACACCGCTGTTTTCAAGACTTCTTGCCGCCTTTCTGCGGCAAAACTCGGAGCAGTATTTCATTGCGTTTTTATCCGTGGTAAATTTCCTGCCGCAAACAGGGCAGACCAATGACCTTTTCACGTGACCATAACCTTTCAAAAAATCAGATTTTCTATTATTCCTCCGACCCACATCAAAACTACCGGAGCTGTAACCTTTAATAATAAAGCCAAAGTTTTCATAATATTTCGGCACAAAGAGTCTTGTGCCCCTCCTCTCGAAAAAATATTTTCGTTATCGACACATTTATAATACAACAAAAAGTTGTCGATGTCAACACATTTTTGCAAAAAAATTAAAAAATTTTATTTTGTGCGAAAAAACAGTTGCATTTCCGAAACATTTATGCTATTATAGTTACAGAAACAAAAGCGGGATGATGTTCTGCTTGCGACACTATTATTGAAGGGATTGAATTTAATGTCAGGTTTCGGCGAAAGACTCAAAAGCCTGCGACGTGAGAAGCACCTCACCCAGGCACAGCTCACTGATATATTGAGGAATAAATATAATCTGAAAACGGACAGGGTTATGATTAGCAAATGGGAAACGGGATTTCAGACTCCGCATATGGAAACACTCAAATCCGTTGCCGAGGCTCTGGGCGTGTCTGCCGATTATCTCTTGACCGGCACGGAAACGTCAACCGAGTTGCTTTCCGACTCGCTTACTCCGTTTAAAAAGGTGCGAATGCTCGGCTCCATAGCCTGCGGCGTCCCCATATTCTGTAATGAGGAACACGATTATGTGCTTGCCACCGGCAATAACGCCAATGCCGACTTTTGCCTCACCGCAAAGGGCGACAGTATGATAAATGCACGCATAGCCGACGGTGACATTGTATTTATCCGCCAGCAGAGCACCGTGGAAAACGGCGAGATTGCCGCCGTCGTAATAGGCGAGGAGGCAACGCTCAAACGTGTGTACCGCACTGCGGACGGAGTTATGCTTGTGGCAGAAAACCCGGCATATCAGCCGATGTACTTCTCCGGCGAGGAGCTTAATAATATGTGGATACTCGGAAAGGCGATAGGTTTCCAAAGCTCCAACATCTCCTGATTAGAGTGTCCCGTTGTCTGCGGCTTCGCATCGGAGTTATATATTCTTTTCTCCCTCATAGAATAATATTATCAACCGTCGGGGGGGATTTTAGTGAAAAAGTGTGTTTTGTTGCTTTGCGCTGTGCTCTGCGCCGTAATTCCTCACCGCTGTTTTGCCGTGGGAGTGAGCGCCAAAAGTGCGGTCTTGATTGAAGCGTCCGCAGACAGGATTGTGTATCGGAAAAACGCAGACGAAAAATTGCCTATGGCAAGCACCACCAAAATTATGACGGCGATTTGCGCCATTGAAAATACAGACGACCTTGACAGAAAAATCACCGTTGCCGACTGCGCCGTCGGCGTGGAAGGCTCGTCAATATATCTCAAACACGGCGAGCATCTGTCCGTTCGTGAGCTTGTGTACGGACTTATGCTCAGCTCCGGCAACGATGCGGCGGTTGCCGTTGCGTGCGCCGTATCGGGCGATGCGCAGAGGTTTGCCGCACTTATGAACGAAACCGCAAAGAAAATCGGAGTGCAGAACACTTCCTTTAAAAATCCCAACGGACTTGACGAGGAGGGGCACTACACCACCGCATACGACCTGGCACGCATTGCGTCGTATGCACTTAAAAACGATGAGTTTAAGAAAATCGTTTCAACGTATACAACTACAATTCCCTACGAGGGTTACAGCTACGACCGCCGGCTTAAAAACCATAATAAGCTGTTAAAACTTTATGACGGCTGTATCGGCGTAAAAACAGGCTTTACCAAAAAGTCGGGCAGATGCCTTGTGTCCGCCGCCGAGAGAGACGGCGCAGTTCTTGTTGCCGTAACGCTGAACGCTCCCGACGACTGGAATGACCATATTAATATGCTCAATTACGGCTTTGAAAACGTATGCGGCGAGAGGATAATATCGGATGGCGCATACCTTAAAACCGCCCGTGTTAAAGGCGGAACGGCTAAAAAGGTACGTATTGTCGCAAAGGGCGGCGTTACGGTGTGCACGGTCAAAGGAGAGGAAAATAAGATTAGTATTAAATATAAGATTAAAAACTCCCTCAATGCCCCCGTCGGTTACGGTCAGACTGCCGGTATTGCGCAGGTTTACGTAAACGGCATAAAGGCGGGGCAGTGCGAGGCGGTTGCGGAAACACTTGTTCCCAAGGACGAAAGAAAAACCCTGCGCCGCAGCGCAGAGCTTATAGCAAGTGAATTTTTGTCAGTTAAAAACAGCCTCGCACCGATAGATTGGCTGTCCGAGAGATGAAAACTGCGTTTCGTACTCCGTCATCACATTCCCCTCAAAGCCGCTTGCGTGCAGGTCAAAGGTGATGTTTTTAAGGCGCAGTCCAAAGTCGGCAAACGAGTTGAGCGAAAATTCAAACAGCTTTTGGTTGTCCGTCTTAAAGTGAACCGCACCGCCCTTTTTTAAAATGTGCCCGTACAGTTCCAGAAAACGTGCGTGGGTAAGGCGGCGCTTTGCATAACCGCTCTTTTTCCACGGGTCGCAGAAGTTGATGTATATTACGTCGCAAAGACCGTCGGCATCGAGCTGTAAAAGCGTAAATGCGTCACCCGGTACAAAACGTACATTTGTAAGTCCCGCCGCCTTCACTTTTTCGAGCGCAAGCACCAGGACGTCAAGGCATTTTTCAATGGCTATAAAGTTGATGCCGGGGTTTTGTGCGGCGGTTTCGGTTATGAATTTGCCCTTGCCGCAGCCTATCTCTATGCGCAGCGGATTTGCGTTGCCGAATACCTTTTCCGCACCGTCCTTAAACAGTGAAATATCTTCAACAATCAGCTCAGAGCAGTTAGCCATTCGGTCCTCTCTGTGCTTTTTTCTTCTCATTCTCATATCAATTCTCCGTATTCTGTAATTCAATGCCGCCGTGCGTCTTTTGAATATACATATCCTTGTCCGCACGCTGAATAAGCTCGGCTATGCTCTCGCCGTCAGCGTACTGCGCACAGCCTGTGCTGACTTTAACCTTGTAGTCAAGACCGCTTGCGTTAATGCGTCCTTCAACCGCACTCTGGATTTTTGCCATAATGTCAGAGATGCTCTCATCTGTTTTTAATTGCTGAACCACGGCAAACTCGTCGCCGCCGTACCGTGCGCAAAATCCGCCGCTTTCGGCGCATACTTTCTTTAATGCGGCAGATACCGCAATCAAGGCGTTGTCGCCCTCATTGTGACCGTATATGTCGTTTATCTGTTTGAACTTGTCTATGTCAAGGAAACAAAAGTAAATTTTTTCCTCATCGCCGTGCATCTTTATGACGTCCGCAAGATGTACCAGCAACTGCCTGCGATTGCTGATGCCCGTCAGCGTGTCGAGTGCAATCTGTGAGTGCAGGCCGCTTAAATATACCTGAAAATAAGACACAACTATTCCCACCGATAGGATAGGCAGTCCCTGAAACAGGTATTGAAATACGATACATATAACCGGCGGAATTATAAAACCGGCATTTGACAGCAGATCGTCACGAAAAGCGTAGTTGTTCTCCTGCATAGCCATATTCAGCGTGTTTATGCTTGCTATAAAGAAGTATCCGTACGATAAAACCTGCTGTGTATAAAACAGCGAACCACGGTGGTATACGCCGTTTTCGTCAAAATAATACAGACAGCCTGTCGGTACTGAAATTGCTAAAAGCGTTATGAGAGCCAAAAGCGGCAGAATTTCCAAAAACATCACCCGTCTGTTCTTGTTCCAGCTTTCTCCGGGCGGTGTTTCCGAGTACAAAAGCCACAAAAGTCCTGACAATCCAAACGATACAAAGTATAAAAAATTTAGCATCATCATAATCGGTATCGGCATTTTTAAAAGTTCAGAGTTGCATAGGTTCCACAAAAAATCAAAAAAATTTGCTGCCGCCGCAAACCATACTGACGATGTAAAAAGCGTGTTTTTAAACCGCTTGTCAATGCCGACTTTTTCCGCCTTGGTTGCGATTACAATGAGCATTGTAATGCAAAGTATATTGATTTCCGAATAAAGCAAGGTTTCCATATGCGCCCCTCCTTTTTTGCAGTCCTATGGAAATATTTTATAACATTTGTCCCTTAAAGTCAATACACGTACCGCTTTTTTCGGTAATGTGCGTAAAATGTTTTTTCATCTGCTCTTGAAATTTTTCTCCGAATGTTGTAAAATTATTGCCGAGGTGACAGTATGGAAGAAATGAGACTTCAAAAATATCTTGCAATGTGCAACGCCGCATCAAGACGTGGCGCCGAAAAGTTAATAACCGACGGCAGAGTGTGCGTAAACGGCAAAGTCGTAACTGAGCTCGGCACCAAAGTTTCGGATGGCGACGAGGTTACTCTCGACGGCGCCTGTGTGCGGACGGAACACAAAAAAATATATGTAATGTTAAATAAACCCGCCGGCTGCCTGTCTACCGTTACCGACCACAGGGGCAGACCTACCGTTATGAATTACGTCGGCGACATTAAGGAGAGGATTTATCCCGTCGGCAGACTGGATATGGACACCGAGGGATTGTTGCTTATGACAAACGACGGCGACTTTACTTACCGTGTAACCCACCCGAGCCACGGCACGGAAAAGTGCTACGAGGCAAAGGTTCTGGGCATAGTTGACCATAAAGATGTGAATGCACTCGAAAACGGCGTAATGGTGGACGGCCGCCGCACCGCTCCGGCAAAGGTGGAAATAAAGGCGCACCGCTCAAATTCCACAACGCTTTTAATAACAATTCACGAGGGCAGAAACAGACAGGTGCGCAAAATGTGCGCCGCCGTCGGCCACCCGGTATCGGAGCTTAAAAGACTCTCCATAGGCTCGGTAAAACTCGGCAATCTGCCCGTGGGTCATTGGCGGCACCTGAGCGAAAAAGAGGTAAAATCAATTATCGGAAACGGAGAAGTAAAATGATTACAATTAAAATTGACGAAAATCCCCAAAGCGCATTGGAGCATATGAATATTACAGCCGACCCTGCCGATACCGTGATGACCGTCACGGAGAAGGGCGAACTTCTGGGCGTGGGGGTTATGGAACTTCACGGTGAGTATGCGCTCTTAAAGGGGGTATATATAAAGGAAGAGTTTGACTGCTTTGAGCTTGAATTCGGTCTTGCAAAGTCTATGCTCAACGCCGTTGACCTAAAAGGCATACGTTGCGCCGTAACCGACGGCATCGGGAGCGGCAGGCTCATTACCGCACTGCGCTTTAAACCGTCATCGGAGTGCGGACGTTGTGAGGAATATGTCACAAATCGAAAATATTACCTAAATTTAGACGGATATTTCACGGCTAATTGTTAAATTCGTATAAAGGATTAAAAGGGTTTATGTAGAAATACAGAAATAAGGGAAAAGTTGTAGTATCGACAAAGCGGACAGCTGTGCCGATATTGAATTATATGTCCTAATACTGAAAGGAGGATATGTTATGTCCAATCTATTTGTATGCGCAATGGGTATAGGAACAGTGTTTTTCGGCCTTATATGTCTGATTTTATTAACATCTGTTATGGGGTATGTTTGCAAAAACATAGAGAAAAACAAGCCGGCACAGGCAACCGCTCCGGCAAATGCCCCCGCAGCCGCACCGGCAGATGCAAACAAGCAGGAGATTATAGCCGCATCGTGTGCGGTAATTGCAGAGGAACTCGGCACCGATGCAAGCAACATTAAGGTAACATCTTTTAAAAAGCTGTAAAAACATTGAAAAGGAGTAGTTAAAATGAAAACGTATAAGGTTAATGTAAACGGAACAGAATATGCAATTTCGGTAGAGCTTATGTCAGAGGCAGAGGCTCAGGCAGCAAAGGCACAGGCTCCCAAGAGCGCACCGGCAGCACCGGCAGCCGCACCCGGCGAGGGCAAGACAATAGCGGCTCCTATGCAGGGCACAATCCTTTCGGTAAACGTTAAAAACGGAGATGCCGTTAAGGCAGGACAGGTCCTCTTTATCTTAGAGGCAATGAAAATGGAAAACGAAATTATGGCTCCCGCCGACGGCGTCATTACATCTGTTTGCGTAGAGAGCGGCGCCGCAGTTTCAAACGGCACGGTTCTTTGCACACTTAACTAATCGTCCGGGACGGAAAGGAATGGTTTTAAAATGAATTTCAAGAGAATAGTTTGCGCTTTTCTCCTTGTTTTGGTTGCCTTTTCGAGCTTTGCTTGCTTTGCCGCACCGGCAAAGGCGCAGGACGAGGCGGTTTACGTAAAGTCCGCATCGCTCGACAAAACGGACGAACAGGGAATATATAAGCTCAAAATAGTAATAGCTAACAAAAAGAGCGTACAGGTTTACGTTGACGAGTGTAATATCGACTGCACGGGAATGGGCATCGTTGTTGCAAACGGCTCGGAGAAGGTCAACCTCGGCGGTTTCCAGTTGGAGCCGGGCGCAGAGCAGACTTTCAACCTCAACGCAAGCGTAGATAAATACGACAAGAACAACCTCCCCGTTGTAAACTGCTCAATCTCATCTGTGGAATATCCTACAAACGAGCTCAGCGACGAAACGGTGGCGAATATGAGAAATCCGGTTTCCGCTACATATGAGGACATTCTCGCCGGCGACAAAACAACCAAGGGCGAGGCTGTTGTCAACTTTTTAAAGCAGACAGGCTTTTCAATGACAAACTGGCAGTCGCTGGTTATGATACTCATTGCCTGCGTGCTTATGTATCTTGCAATAGTGAAGGGCTTTGAGCCGCTTTTGCTCCTGCCGATAGCGTTCGGTATGCTCCTTACAAACCTTTGCGGAGCGGGAATGTTCCACGAGGAGCTTTTTGCGGACGGTCACGTTCACTGGGATTTGTTCAAGGCATCAAATGCAATAAGCCCTGGACTTATCGACTATCTGTATCTGGGTGTTAAGCTCGGAATTTATCCGTGTCTTATATTTGTCGGCGTAGGCGCTATGACGGACTTCGGCCCGCTCATTGCCAACCCCAAGAGCCTTCTTTTGGGCGCTGCCGCACAGGTGGGTATATTTGCCACATATCTTGGCGCATATTACCTCGGATTTACACCTCAGCAGGCAGGTTCAATCGGTATTATCGGCGGCGCCGACGGCCCGACGGCTATCTTTACCACGACGCTCCTTGCGCCCGAACTTTTAGGACCTATCGCCGTTGCGGCATACTCGTATATGGCGCTTGTTCCGGTAATTCAGCCGCCTATTATGAAGGCTCTTACCACAAAGAAAGAGCGCAGCATTGTTATGAAGGAATTAAGACCGGTTTCCAAGATGGAAAAGATTATATTCCCGATTATCGTTACAATCTTTGTTGCACTTCTCGTTCCCTCTGCCGCAGCGCTTGTGGGCTGCCTGATGCTCGGTAACCTCTTGAAGGAGTGCGGAGTTTGCGAAAGACTTTCAAAGACCGTTCAGAACGAGCTTATGAATATCGTTACGGTATTTTTGGGCATCTCTGTCGGTGCAACGGCAACCGCAACAACCTTTATCAGCCTGCAAACCATTAAGATTATAATTATGGGCGTTGTCGCATTCGGTGTTGCAACCGCAGGCGGAGTGCTTCTCGCTAAGTTTATGAACCTTTTCTTAAAGGAAAAAATCAATCCTCTTATCGGCTCTGCCGGCGTTTCCGCCGTTCCTATGGCGGCAAGGGTTTCACAGAAGGTCGGTCAGGAGGAGAACCCCGGCAACTTCCTGCTTATGCACGCTATGGGCCCGAACGTTGCAGGTGTTATCGGCTCTGCAATAGCAGCCGGCGCACTTATCGCTATGCTTGCTAAATAAGGAGGGCGGAAATTATGTCAAAATTATATATTACAGATACAATCCTTCGTGACGCACACCAGTCCCAGGCTAAAACGAGAATGAGAATTGAGGATATGCTCCCGGCTCTCGAAGTTCTCGACAGCATCGGCTATTGGTCGATTGAGTGCTGGGGCGGCGCAACGTTTGACGCTTGTATGCGTTTCCTTAACGAAGACCCGTGGGAAAGACTGCGCACCATAAAGAAGCATATGCCCAACACCAAGCTCCAAATGCTTTTCAGAGGACAGAATATCCTCGGCTATAAGCACTATGCCGACGACGTTGTTGAGGCTTTCTGCAAAAAGTCTATCGAAAACGGCATAGACGTCGTAAGAGTGTTTGACGCATTAAACGACCCCCGCAACCTCGAAGCGGCAATTAAGTTTGTCAAAGAGTACGGCGGAATGTGTGAGGCGGCAATCAGCTATACAACCAGTCCCGTTCACAACGAGGATTACTTTGTAAAGCTGGCGTGCACACTCGAAAAGATGGGCGCGGATACAATCTGCATAAAGGATATGGCAAACCTGCTTTTGCCGTATGACGCATACAGCCTTGTCAAAAAGTTAAAGGAGAATGTCGGAGTTCCGATACACCTTCACACTCACAATACCGCCGGAACGGGAGATATGACCAATCTTCTCGCCGCAAAAGCGGGTGTGGATATAGTTGACTGCGCACTCTCACCTTTGGCAAACGGCACAAGCAACCCGGCAACCGAGTCACTCGTTGCAACGCTCAAAGGTACGGAGCGTGACACAGGTCTTGACCTCAATAAACTGAGCAAGGCGGCAGAGCATTTCAGAAAGGTTGCCGCAGACCTCAAAGCGAGAGGCGACCTCGACCCCAAGGTGTTAAATGTTGACTCCAATACACTGCTCTATCAGGTACCGGGCGGAATGCTCTCAAACCTTATGGGTCAGCTCAAAGACAATAACGCCGAGGATAAACTCTATGACGTTCTTGCGGAAGTTCCGAGAGTAAGGAAGGACTTCGGCTATCCTCCGCTCGTTACACCCACCAGCCAGATTGTCGGTACACAGGCAGTTTTGAATGTGCTTATGGGCGAACGTTACAAGATGATAACCAAAGAGTCCAAAGGTCTTCTCAAAGGTGAATACGGTCAGCTCCCCGGTGAGGTTAATGCCGAGGTAAGGAAAAAGGCAATAGGCGATGAGGAAGTTATCACCTGCCGTCCGGCAGACCTTCTCAAACCCGAACTCAAAAAGTACGAGGAGGAGGCAAAGGACGTTGCAAAGTGTGAGGAGGACGTGCTCTCATATGCACTGTTCCCGCAGGTTGCAAGAAAGTTCCTTTCGGAAAAGGGAAAGCCTAAAAAGGCAGAAACAAAAAATGCAGACGGTGTTATAGAAATATTTGTCCAGGATTTGTCCTGACTTTAAATTGGCGGTGTGTTTTTACACCGCCTCTTTTTTGGAAATATAACGTCACAGTTAATTTACGGAGGTTTTACCTATGAATGATTATATAATAAGAGCGTCGTCCGACGACGGCAGTGTGCGTGCCTTTGCGTGCCTCACCAAGGACAGCGTGAACGAGGCGTTTTTGCATCACAAGACCGCCCCCGTCGCAACGGCGGCACTCGGCAGACTTCTCACCGCCGCCGCAATGATGGGCGCAATGCTCAAAGGCGAAAATGACAGCGTGTCATTACAGCTTACGGGCGGCGGCCCTCTCGGCAGAGTTCTGGCGGTTTCGGACTCTGAGTGCAATGTGCGTGGCTGTGTCGATAATCCGCGCCCCGAAGTGCCCCTGCGCAGTGACGGCAAGCTCGACGTCGGCGGAGCTGTGGGGACGGACGGATTTTTGACCGTTATAACCGATCTGGGATTAAAAGAGCCTCACGTCGGCAAAATCCGCCTTGCAACGGGCGAGGTTGGCGACGACGTAACACAGTATTTTGCCGTGTCCGAGCAGGTTCCCTCCGCAGTTGGACTGGGCGTTCTTGTAGATACGGACTACACCGTTAAAACCGCCGGCGGTTTTATAATCCAGCTTATGCCGGACGCAACGGAGGAAACAATAGAAAAACTGGAACAGAATTTAAAGAATGTAAGCAGTGTTACCTCGCTCTTTGAGGAGGGCAAGACTCCGGACGATATACTCGCAATACTGCTTAGCGGCATTGACTATCACGTAAACGATACCGTGCCCACAAGGTACAAATGCGATTGCAGCCGTGAGAGGGTGGAGCGTGCGCTCGTTTCCATAGGCGCAGACGAACTTAAAAAGATAATTGACGAGGACGGCAAGGCAGAGCTTTCCTGCCAGTTTTGCAGTAACAAATACAATTTTACAAAGGACGAGCTTGAAAAATTACTTGCGGAGATGAAAAACAAATGATAAAAGCCTGTGTTTTTGACCTGGACGGAACACTTCTTAATACCTTGACAACCATTGCCTATTACGGCAATACTGCGCTTAAAAAATTCGGCATTGAACCGATAGAAACCGAACGCTATAAATATCTTGTCGGAAACGGCGCCAAACTTCTTGTGGAAAGAATGCTCCGTGAGCGTGACGCCTACACGCAGGAGATGTACGACAAGGTGTATAGGTACTACAACGATTGCTACAATGCGGACGTAAGGCGGTATACCAAACCCTATGACGGCATCATAGATATGCTTAAACAGCTTAAAGCAAGGAATATCGCAGTCGGCGTAATCTCAAACAAACCGGACTTTGCCGCCTGCGGAGCGGTGGCGGATTTTATCCCCCACGGTCTTGTTGACGTTGCCCACGGGCAGATTGAGGGCATAAAGATAAAACCTGCGCCCGACGGCGCATTAAACGTCCTCTCCGAGCTTGGCGTGAGTGCCGCAGAAACCGTGTACGTCGGCGACACGTGGATTGATATGCAGACGGGCAAAAACCTGGGAGCGTTTACCGTCGGCGTGCTCTGGGGATTTCGTGACTATGACGAGTTAAAGGAAAACGGTGCGGATTTGATAGTTAAAACTCCTATGGAAATTGTGGACTGCGTGGACAGGGCAAATTAGACGTTGGTATTCGCATTTTTTAAACAACAAACGGGCTGCCTCGCTTTTGCAAGGCAACCCGTTTTCGGCGCCGGTTGTTGCACGGTACGTAAGTACCGATGCACGTTGTTATGTCATTACACTTAAAAATGAGTTCTTCTTTTCATCAAAAGGAACGGACTCGATGCACAAACTACTTGTCGCTTACTGCACGCTCTGCAATTTCAATGGCTTTCGTGACAATATTTCCGCAGGCACGAGAGGAAACATTGCCCCAACCGCCTTCGTCCTTTACGAGGTCATACACTCCAAGTTCTCTTGCAATTTCTGCTTTTAAGTTTTCAGACATTTTCGATTTTTTCATTTTTCAGCGGCGAAAAAAGACTTCTTTTCCGCCTCCTCCTTTATAAATCTATTAAACCGATTGCAACCGACAGTTATATTTTGTGCATCGGAATTTGTTTTATTACGTAAATATTTGCCACAAAAATGTATAATATATCATCGAAAATGCGATTTTATGCAAATTGACTATGGATTTTTTCGCAAAAATGTTGTATTATTATACAAGAGCAAAATTCGGGAGGAATTTGTATGCCTCAAAACAGCATTGAAGATATTATTAAAGCAGATAAAAAATATTATATGAATACTTTCGGCGACCGTGTTCCGCTTTCATTTGTCAGCGGCAGCGGAATTGAGCTTACCGATGTTTCCGGCAGAGTGTATAAGGACTTTTTTGCCGGCATTGCCGTGAGCGCCGTGGGGCACAGCCACCCAAAACTTGTGGCAACATTAAAGAACCAGGTTTCTAAACTTTTGCACACATCGAGTGTGTATTATGTGGAAAACCAGGCTATGCTTGCAAAAAAACTGTGCGAAAATTCGGACTTTGACAAAGCCTTTTTTGCAAGTACGGGCGCAGAGGCAAACGAGGGTGCAATTAAACTTGCAAGAAAATATTTTTACGAAAAAAACGAGGACAGATACGAGATAATAACTCTTAACAAGTCCTTTCACGGCAGAACCATTACCACCGCCACCGCCACCGGACAGGAAAAGTATAAAAAGCCGTACAGACCGCTCACACCGGGATTTGTGCACGTGGACATCAACGACACGGAAGGACTCAAAAATGCGGTGAACGAGCACACTGCGGCAATAATGATAGAGTTTATCCAGGGCGAGAGCGGAGTTCACCCCGTAAGTGAGGAGTTTGCAAAGGCAGTGAGGAAAATCTGCGACGAGAACAATATCCTCTTGATAGACGATGAAGTTCAGACGGGAATAGGCAGAACGGGCAAGATGTTTGCATATCAGAATTACGGCGTCATACCCGACATAATGACGCTCGCCAAGGCTCTCGGCGGCGGTGTGCCGATTAGCGCAGTGCTTGCAAAGGATAGTGTTGCCTCGGCGTTTCACCCCGGCGACCACGGCACGACCTTTGGCGGAAATCCGCTGTGCACTGCGGCGGCGCTTTGTGTGCTGGACATCATAGAGGGCGAAAAACTTGTTGAAAATTCCGCCGAAACGGGAGCTTATTTTAAAAATATACTCAAAGAAAAACTTGCGCCGTACATTAAAGAGGTGAGAGGCTCCGGACTTATGATAGGTCTTGAATTTAATGAGCCGACAGCCAAAAAGGTCAGCTCCGCACTTCTTGAAAAAGGCTTTCTTGTAGGAGTGGTGGGGGACAGCACATTGAGAATTGTTCCGCCGCTCATAATAAGCAAAAAAGACGCAGACGAATTTACAAACGCACTGCACAAAATACTTACGGAGGACAAATAGCTATGAAACATTTAATCAGCCTTTACGACTGCACAACAGAGGAAATAGAAAAAATCTTAAAACTTGCAATAAAGCTCAAAGCCGACAACAAGGCAGGCATAACTCACCATATCTTAAAGGGCAAAAGTCTGGGAATGATTTTTGCAAAATCATCCACCAGAACGAGGGTTTCCTTTGAAGTGGGAATGTATCAGCTCGGCGGACAGGCGCTCTACCTTAACAATAACGATATTCAGATGGGACGTGGTGAGAGCATATATGATACCGCAAACGTGCTCTCACGCTTTTTGGACGGCATAATGATAAGGACGTTTGACCACCAAGACGTCCTCGACCTTGCAAAGTACGGCTCCATAAGCATAATAAACGGTCTTACCGACCTTTTGCACCCGTGCCAGATACTTGCTGATTTGCAGACCGTGTATGAGCACAAGGGCAAGTTAAACGGTCTTAAAGTGTGCTACGTCGGCGACGGCAACAACATATCAAATTCGCTCCTCTACGGCTGTACCAAAATGAGTATGGACATAAGCGTTGCAACACCCGTCGGCTATGAGTGCGACGCACTCGTTACCGAGAGGGCAAAGGAAACGGCAAAGCAGACCGGCTCCTGCGTTGTGATTACAAATGACCCCTCGGAGGCTATGCAAAACGCCGACGTCGTTATAACCGACACCTGGGTGAGTATGGGTCAAGAGAGCGAAAAACAGGAGAGAATAAAGATATTTAAGGATTATACCGTTACCGAACAGCTTTTCTCAAAGGCAAAGGACGACGCAATCTTTATGCACTGCCTGCCGGCGTACAGAGGGTATGAGGTTGTGCCGGAAATTATAGACGGTCCGCACTCCGTAATATTTGATGAGGCAGAAAACAGGCTTCACGCACAAAAGGCGGTTATGGCGTTTACGATGGGAGAGTAACTTTTATGAATAACGGCTTTGAAATACGCAACGCCTCACTTGATGACGTTGACGAGATAATAAAAATAACCGGCGAGGCGTTTAATAAATACCGTGAGCTTGCAAAAACGCATTTTCCGCTCCCGGCGCTTGAAGAAACAAGAGAACAGGTGACAGAGGATATAAAAAACAAACTCGTCCTCGTCGCATACATAAACGGAAAAGTTGTCGGCAGCGTGAGAGTTGCCGTAGACGGCGAAACGGCATATCTGAGCCGCTTCGGCGTAAACCCCGACTATCAGAACCTCGGCATAGGCAAGGCGCTTATGAACCTGGTTGATATAAATATGAAGGTTATGGGCGTTAAACAAATTCAGCTCCACACTGCGGCAAAGATTAAGTCGCTCATAGTGTTCTACTACGGCAGAGGATTTTATGTGGACTCCACAACCAAAGACAGAGATTATATAAGAGCGCTTTTATGTAAAGACTACAATTAAAACAGGAGGGACTAAATGTCAAACGAAATAATTCAAAAGTACGAAAAATACGCAGACGCCTGCATCAAGGCGGACACCATAGATAAACAGTCGTATATCGACTACGGCGTAAACAGGGGACTTCGTGACATAAACGGCAAGGGAGTCCTTTGCGGTCTTACAAATATTTCCACAATCGAGGCATACAAGACGGAAAACGGCGTAAAGGTGCCGTGCGACGGCAAACTCAATTACAGGGGATATAATATAAACGACCTTGTAAATTCCATTCCAAAAGACTCCTTCGGCTTTGAGGAAACGGCTTATCTGCTCCTTATGGGCGACCTGCCGAACGAGGGCGAGCTTGCGGAGTTTAAAAAGCTGCTTGCGTCACTTCGCAAACTGCCCACCAACTTTACCCGTGACGTAATTATGAAGGCGCCGAGCAAGGACATAATGAACTCAATCACACGATGCGTTCTAACCCTTGCGTCGTACGACAACAACGTTTCTGGCAATTCCATACCGAATGTTCTGCGCCAGTGCTTAAAGCTAATCAGCGTTTTCCCGATGCTTGCGGTTTATTCCTACCACGCATACAACCACTACAAAAAGGACGCCAGTATGTATATCCACCGCCCGGACGAAAATTTGTCCGCTGCGGAAAATCTGCTCCTTATGCTCCGCCCGGACAAAAAGTACACTCCGCTTGAAGCAAAAGTGCTCGACATTGCCCTTATGCTGCATATGGAGCACGGCGGCGGTAACAACTCCACCTTTACAACCCACGTTGTAACCTCGTCCGGCTCGGATACGTATTCCGTCACTGCGGCGGCTCTCTCGTCGCTCAAAGGCCCCAAACACGGCGGAGCCAACATAAAAGTCGTAAAGATGATGAAGGACATAAAAAAGCACGTCAAAAACTTTGGCGACGATGACGAAATCCGTGCCTATCTTGAAAAAATCGTCGATAAACAGGCGTTTGACAAAACAGGACTTATCTACGGTATGGGTCACGCCGTTTATTCGCTTTCCGACCCCAGAGCGGAGATTTTCAAAGGTTTTGTAAAACAGCTTGCCGTAAGCAAAGGCAGGGCGGACGACCTTGCAATATACAGCGCCGTTGAACGGCTCGCACCGCAGGTCATCGCCGACAAACGCAGAATTTACAAGGGCGTGAGCGCCAACGTCGATTTTTACAGCGGCTTTGTTTACAGTATGTTAGACATTCCCAAAGAGCTTTACACTCCGATATTTGCCATTGCAAGGATTGTCGGTTGGAGCGCACACCGCATAGAGGAGCTTATCAATATGGACAAGATAATGCGCCCGGCGTATATGAGCGTTGCCACGGAGCGGAAATTTGTGGAAATGAAGGACAGGTAACGGGGCTTTTCAGCAGCTTAAAATCATACGTTCCAGTTCCTTTGCCGCCGCACTCATAACCTGTTCTTTGCGCTTTATCATACAGACACTGCGCATAGGGATTTTTTCGGCAAGGTCTATTATTCTGACCCCGTCCGACGAGTGTATAAACTCAGCGGGTACAAAACCGACGCCGAGGCCTGCCTCAACGATTGGCAGAACCTGGTCAGCGGTTGATGTTTCAATGTCGGGGCGGTAACTGCAGCCGTGTGACGAAAAGAAATCCGAATAAAATTCAAACGATTTAGTGTCGCTTCCGAGAGAAATCAACGGATAGTCCGTTATCTCGGCAAGCGGCACTTTTTTGCCTGTGAGAGCGGAAAATGAAGGCGGGCACACCGCAACCTCGCATATTTGCTTAATCTCCGTCACCGACAGAGAGGGCACTTGCGGAGTTGGCGTTGTGACGACCGCAATGTCGGCGGTGCCGTCTTTGAGCGCATCTATCGCCTGGGGAGTCGAGTGGTTGCTGATTTTTATGTGCACATCGGGGTGTTTTTGGCGGAAGTATTTGAGCACCGGCAGCATAAGGCATCTGAGCGCAACCTCGCTTGCGGCAATAAAGATGCTTCCGCAATCCGGGTTGTTGCGGCGTGTAATTTCGCTTTCGCCGAGTTCGATGTGTTCAAATGCGACCCGTACGTGCGAAAACAGCGTTTCGCCCTCTTTTGTCAGCTTCATACCGGTGTGCGTCCGCAGAAACAGCGAACAGCCGAGTTGAAGTTCCAGATTTTTAAGCGTCCGTGACAGGTTGGACTGATTTGCAAGGAGTTTCTCCGCCGCTCTTGATATGCTTTTGTATTTTGCAATGTAGTAAAAAATCCTGTAATAGTCATAGCTGATGTTCATTTTTGCCTCCAATATATCATAATAATATGTTTGTTATATCTATTATACAATTTACATATGATGTCAAAGGTATTATAATACATTTTGGTTAGAAAATCAAGACCTTTGCCCGGCCGCATATTGCGGCGTCCGAAACAAGGATATATCAATGCTGTACGACAACTGCATACTGCCGCAATATGCGCAGTGCCGAGCCAAAAAGGAGAGTAATTATGGGATATTCTATGGAGATTATGTTTGATGCGGCAATGGCTGTGCTGATGTTTAAGACGGTAATCAAAGCCGGCACCCCGGCGAGAGGTACGTCCGTCACAACGGGCGTGGGTTTTCTTTTATATGCGGCATTTAGCGTAATGAGGGGCAGCTACGTGGGATTTGTCCTCGCACTGCTCGGTTTTATGCTTTCGTACACTACATTTGTATTTACTTTTTCACGGGAATGATTTAATATGAAAAACAACAAAATCCACGGTCAGATGTCCGATGCCTTCCGCACAGCGCTCTTTGTAATACTGTCGGGCGGATTTCAGGACGCATATACGTATTGCTGCCGGGGAGGCGTTTTTGCAAATGCACAGACGGGTAATATTGTACTTTTAAGCTCGTCACTTTTTGCCGGTGAGTGGAGCACCGCTTTTAAGTATTTTATCCCCGTCGTTTCTTTTTTGATAGGAACGGCGGTTGCCGAGGAAATTCATATGAAGTTTAAGTCCTGCGAGAAGATACACTGGCGGCAGATAATTCTGCTGTGCGAGATTGTCATTTTGCTTGGCGTCGGATTTTTACCGACTGCGGTAAATTCGCTTGCAAATGCACTTGTTTCCTTTGTTTGCGCAATGCAGGTGCAGACCTTTCACAGGGTTCGTGGCCACGCCTACGCAAGCACAATGTGCATCGGCAATATGCGCTGTGCAACCGAGGCGCTTTGCGCATATTTCCACGTGCACGACAGGGAGATATTAAAAAAGTCACTCACGTATTTTTGCGTTATTTTAGTCTTTGCTCTCGGCGCCGGCATAGGAAATTACGTTACGGTGCGCTTGGGCGGCGGAGCAATCTGGATTTGCTGCGGACTGCTCTTTGTGAGCTTTACTATGATGTTTGTAAACGGCGAAAACTGATTTTTGAGTGCTTGCAATTTTTGGCGATTTGTGTTACAATAAAGCAGATGTGAAAATATTCGCATCTGCTTTAAATTATTGGAGGTAATATAATGGTTAAAGGAAAAATTTCTGTTCATACGGACAATCTTTTGCCCATAATTAAAAAATGGCTGTATTCCGACAGCGACATATTTTTAAGAGAGTTAATATCCAACGCACAGGACGCAATTATGAAGCTCAAAAAGCTGACTGCGCTCGGTGAGGCGGACATTGACGATAAATACGAAATCAAGGTGGAGCTTGACAAGGAAAACGGCACCGTCACCGTAATTGATAACGGTATCGGTATGACCGAGGACGAGGTCGAAAAATATATAAATCAGGTTGCGTTCTCCGGTGCTGAGGAATTTATCAAAAAGTATGAGAACGAAAAGGACGAAAAGAGCCGTATAATCGGTCACTTCGGACTCGGCTTTTACAGCGCCTTTATGGCGGCGTCGGAAGTCGAGATAGATACGCTCTCCTACAAAGACGGCGCCAAAGCCGTTCACTGGGTCAGCGACGGCGGTACCGACTACGAGATAGCGGACAGCGACAAAAAGGAGCGTGGCACTGCAATAACGCTCCACATCGCCGAGGACTCCAAGGAATTTCTCGATGCCTTCAAAATCCGTGAAATTCTCAATAAATACTGCGCATTTCTGCCCGTTGAGATATATCTCATAGATAAATCGGACAAGGACGATAAGGAGCTTTCTCCCATAAACGATACCTCGCCGCTTTGGCTTAAAAATCCCAGCGAGTGCACGGACGATGATTATAAGGCGTTCTATCATAAGGTATTTTTCGATATGAACGACCCCCTCTTCTGGATACATTTAAACGTTGATTTTCCGTTTAATTTAAAGGGGATTTTGTACTTCCCCAAGCTCAACCACGAGTTCCAGACAATCGAAGGACAGATTAAACTGTATAACAATCAGGTGTTTATTGCAGACAACATAAAAGAGGTAATCCCTGAGTATCTTATGCTCTTAAAAGGCGTCATAGATTGCCCCGATTTGCCCCTTAACGTATCGAGGAGCTTTTTGCAGAATGACGGCTACGTTGCCAAGGTGTCAAACCATATTACCAAAAAGGTTGCCGACAAGCTCAATTCGCTTTACAAAGCGGACAAAGACGGGTTTGCCAAGTATTGGGATGACATCAACCCCTTTATTAAGTACGGCTGTATGAGGGACGACAAGTTTTATGACAGGGTAAAGGACATTATTCTCTTTAAGAAACTGGACGGCAGCTATGTTTCGTTAAAAGAGCTTACCGATGCCAAACCGGAGGAAGTGTTCTACGTCACGGACGAGAACGCACAGAGCCGATATATCGAGCTTTTAAAAACCGAGAACATCGAGCCGGTATTGCTTAACAATATGATAGACAACCATTTTTCCAGCTTTTTGGAGTATAAGATTTCTGACATCAAGTTTAAGCGTGTTGACTCGTTCATAGCCGACAGCTTAAAGGATAAGGACGCAAAGGACAGCGAGGAGCAGGACAAAAAGATAGAGGAGCTGTTTGCCCCCTATGCCGGCGGAGCAAAGATTACCGTCGAAAAGCTCAAATCCGACAAAATCTCCGCAATGTACGTCCTCAGCGAGGAGGCAAGGCGTATGGAGGAAATGCAGAAACTCTACGGCGGTATGAACTTCCCCAATATGCCTAAGCCGGAGGAAACTCTCGTCGTAAATTCCGGCAATGCACTTGTTCAAAAGGCGGCGGAGATTTCCGACCCCGAGCTTAAAGACCTTGTGGTAAGCAGTGTTGTCGATATGGCAAAACTCTCACATAATACGCTTAGCGGCGACGAGAAAAACGCCTTTTTGGAAAAAGAGGAAAAAATTCTTTCAATGCTTATAAAGTAATGGGGGTTATATAAGGAGGTTAAAACCGTGACCAAATTTTTGGTGCTTGCGTTTTTTATCTGCGCACTGTACGGCGCACCGCCCGAAGTGGGTGCGGTACTTCTGATTTTTATTGCAATAAGATTTATTTATTGGCTTGCTAGGTAAAGTTTTGGGCTGTCCGATTGGACAGCCCGTTTTAGTTTATAAAATCAAACTAAACGGTTTTAAATGAAACATAACATATTTCTGTAATAATAATTCCCACGTGCGGCACACTAAACTGCGGAGCGTGATATTGTGAACAAAAAAAGAAACCCGTTTTTTATCTATTGGCTGCTTGCCGTTGCAGTGCTTATTGCACTCAACATTTTCGTTTACCCGTCAGTGCTTGAAAACAAGGCGGAGCAGGTGAGCTATAACCGTTTTTTAAATGAAATAATCAATAAAAATATAGACGCCGTGCAGGTTGACGTGGATAACATTTACTTTTCTCTCAAATCCGATGCCGAGCAAAAAGAGAGCGAGTCGTCAAACCTGCTTAAAAACCTGGGCAGACAAAAAATATATTCCACTGTCAAAATGGACGATGAACGCCTTGTAGACAGGCTGTATGACGCCGGCGCCACATTTTCCCGTGTTGCGCCCAAAAAGGTAAACCCCGTTCTGTCCTTTGCAATCAGCTATATTTTCCCCGTAATTATTTTCGTTATCATATGGCAGTTTTTAATACGCCAGATGACAAAGGGGGGCAATATGATGAGCTTTGGCAAATCCAGTGCCAAGGTATATGTAAAGGCTCAGACGGGCAAGAGCTTTGCCGATGTCGCCGGTCAGGAGGAGGCAAAGGCGGCGCTTATGGAAATTGTGGATATTCTGCACAATCCGGCAAAGTATTCCGACATAGGCGCAGTTATCCCCAAGGGCGTTTTGCTCGTCGGCCCTCCCGGAACGGGAAAAACATTGCTCGCCCGTGCCGTTGCCGGCGAGGCAAACGTGCCGTTTTTCTCAATTTCCGGTTCGGAGTTTGTGGAGATGTTTGTGGGTATGGGAGCCGCAAAGGTGAGAGATTTGTTCCGCCAGGCAAACGAAAAAGCGCCTTGCATAGTATTTATAGATGAGATAGACACAATAGGCAAAAAGCGTGACGGTCAGGGCATATCCGGCAATGATGAAAGGGAGCAGACCTTAAATCAGCTTTTGTCCGAGATGGACGGATTTGACGGCAAAAACGGAGTCGTAATACTTGCCGCCACAAACCGCCCTGAGTCGCTCGACAAGGCGCTCTTGCGCCCCGGACGCTTTGACCGACGTGTGCCCGTGGAACTGCCGGATTTGAACGGCAGAATTGCCATATTAAAAGTGCACGCCCAAAAAGTGCGTTGCAGCGAGGGAATAGACTTTTCCAAAATTGCCCGTGCCACATCGGGCGCATCGGGTGCGGAGCTTGCAAACATAGTCAATGAGGCGGCTCTGCGTGCCGTCCGCCTTTCGAGAATTGTGGTAACTCAAAAGGATTTTGAGGAGAGCGTGGACGTTATCCTTGCCGGCTACAAACGCAAAGGTATGGTTATAACCGAAAAGGAGCGTGAGATAATAGCCTTTCACGAAGTCGGTCACGCCATTGCGGCGTCCGTGGGCGAGGCAGGCTCGCCCGTGCACAAAATAACCATTGTTCCCAGAACGTCGGGCGCACTCGGATTTACTATGCAAACGGACGATAAGGAGCACTATCTGATGAGCAAAGAGGAGGTCTTTGCAAAAATTGTGACTCTCACAGCCGGCAGAGCGGCGGAAAAACTGATTTTTGACAGCATAACAACAGGAGCCGCCAACGACATCGAAAAGGCTACCGCCATTGCCCGTTCAATGGTAACACGCTACGGAATGAGCGAAAAGTTCGGTATGGTTGCCCTGGAAAACAACGCAAACCGCTACCTAAGCGAGAACGGCGCATATAACTGCTCGCCCGAAACGCAGACCGCCGTTGACCGTGAGGTTACATCAATAGTAAACGCCGCACAGAATAAAGCCTTGCAGATACTCGGAGAATACAGAGATAAACTGACGGAAATAGCGCATCGGCTTATGGACAAGGAAACTATGAGCGGAGAAGAATTTGAAAAAATGCTCAAATTTTAGGCATTATCGGTAAATTTCCCATTGACTTTTTGTGAAAAAAAAGCTAAAATATACTGTGATTAAATTTTTATGTCAGTATGGAGATATGATAATATGAAAATAGGAATACCGAGAGCGCTTCTTTATTACTATTATTTTCCTTTCTGGAACACTCTCTTTACAGAGCTTGGCTGCGAGGTTGTCGTAAGCGAGGAGACGAATACCAAAATCATCTCCGACGGCTGCCACGTTACGGAAACGGAAATGTGCGTTCCCATTAAAATATTCAACGGTCACGTTGCACAGCTTTTAAAAACAGACGTGGATTTCATATTCGTTCCGCAAATGCATATGGTTGCCCACGAGTATTACTGTCCGAAGTTTTTGGGCCTTGTCGAGCTTGTCAAATATGCCTTTGAGAACGACTGGGACAGGTTTATGTTCCTTTATTATGACACAAAGAGGGACGACCTCGATAACTTGAAGGTGCACCTTCCGCTCACAGATTACCTCGGCGTGAGCAAGTCGCAGGTGCGCTCGGCGCTTAAAAAGGCAGTGGCGGCGCAAAAGGAGTGCCGCAAAATCAGCCGTACCGGTCTTACCATTCCGGAGGCTTACCGTGTGCTTGGCGGAGAGAAAATCAAGCCGTTTGACGGTGGATTTCTCACCATTGCGCTTTTGGGATATGTCAATAATGTCTACGACAGTTACGTGAGTATGGACTCTATAAAAAGACTTCACGATATGGGCGTCAATGTCGTAACGTTCGATATGCTCCCCGATGAGGCTGTCGATAAGGACAAAAACAACATTAAAGAACCGTTCTGGATATTTGCAAGGAAGGTTTACAATGCCTCAAAATATCTCATAGAAAACGGTATGGTTGACGGCATAATACATATGACGGCTTTCGGCTGCGGACCGGACTCGATTATCGGACGTCTTATGGAGGACAGGTGCGACGAGGCAAACGTGCCGTTCCTCACATTGCGTGTAGACGAGCATACCGGTGACAATCACACGCAAACCAGACTCGAAGCGTATATTGATATGCTTAAAATGAGAAAGTTCAAAGGCTTAAAGGGGGCAAACCAATGAAGGTAAGTTTTCCGCATATGGGTCAGGTGACCGCATATGCAAAAATGCTTGAAATGCTCGGTCACGAGGTCATAATGCCCGAAAGTCCCACTCAGCGAACCTTTGACCTCGGAGTTTTAAACAGTCCGGAGTTTATCTGTTACCCGTCCAAGGTTATGGCAGGAACGTACATAGAAGCGTGCGAAAAAGGCGCAGAGGTGATTATATCGTCCGGAGGCTGCGGCCCGTGCCGTGCCGGAATGTATTGCGAAATTCACCGTGGAATTTTAAAGCGCCTCGGTTACGATACCGAGATAATTATTTTCGACTCGTTTTTTAAGGCTCCCGGCTACTTTATAAAGCAGTTAAAGCGTGTGCTCAACGGCAAAGGCATTATAACTCTTGCAAAGATTCTTAACCTGTGTTTAAGAATGATGGGCTACCTCGATGAGATAGAAAAGCAGATTAAGGTTTTGCGTGCATACGAGGTAAACAGCGGTGATTTTGACAAATTGCTCGATGACGTCAACAAAAGATTTCACGACTGCAACAACGTAAAACAGCTTAAAAAGGAGAGGATTAAGGCACTCTCCGAGCTTGGCAAAATTCCGGTTAAAATGCCGGACGAGAGCAAGCGTCTGCGCTTTGGAATAGTGGGCGAGATTTTCGTTGTTATGGACGCATCGACAAATAATCACATAGAAAAAAGACTCAACGCCTTGGGTGTTGAGGTGCAGAGTACACAGTATATTTCCGAGTGGGTGGAGCACAACGCAACGCCGTCCTTTTTGAACCACGACAAAACGCACAAAATGCACATAGAGGGCAAAAAGTATACCACCTGTAACTGCGGCGGACACCACCTCGGCAATATCGGTTGGATTGAGGAATTTTCCAAAGAAGGCCTCGACGGCATCATTCACCTTATGCCTTTCGGCTGTCTGCCGGAGCTTGTAACACGAACTATGTCGCATAAGCTCAGTGAGCAGTTTGACATTCCAATTCTTACGATGTCGATAGACGAGCAGAACGGCGAGGCAAACACGCAGACACGTTTGGAGGCGTTTGTTGACCTTTGCGCCGGCAGAAAGCGCTCAAAGGCTGCACAGAACAAAAAGATAAACAAAACTTTTGCTAATGTATAGGAGATATAAAAATGGATATATATATTGGTATTGACACCGGCTCCGTCAGCACAAATGTCATTGCGACGGACAAAGACGGCGAGGTTATTTTTGACAGATACATAAGAACCAAAGGACAGCCGATAAACTCGGTAAAAGACGGTATGAGCCAGTTAAACGACTTTATTGCCGACAAAGATATGACCGTCCGTGCCGTAGGCGTAACAGGCAGCGGCAGGCAGATGATAGGTCTTATGGTCGGTGCGGACGTTGTTAAAAATGAGATAACGGCACACGCCACCGCCACCATTCACTTTCACCCCGAGGCACGCACGATATTTGAAATCGGCGGTCAGGACAGTAAGATTATAATACTCAAAGACGGCATAGTTACCGACTTTTCTATGAATACCGTCTGTGCCGCAGGAACAGGCTCGTTCCTTGACCACCAGGCAGAGCGCCTCGGTGTGGACATTAAGGATTTCGGCGACTTGGCGCTTTCTGCGGAAAACGAAGTCCGCATAGCCGGCAGATGTACGGTTTTTGCCGAGTCCGATATGATTGCAAAACAGCAGTACGGCTACTCTAAGGCCGATATTATAAACGGTCTTTGTGACGCTCTTGTCAGAAACTATCTTAATAATCTCGGCCGTGGCAAGGTTTTGGAAGCTCCGTTTGTGTTCCAGGGCGGTGTTGCCGCAAACAAGGGCATAATCAAGGCTTTTGAAACGCAGGTCGGCAGTAAGATAATCATTCCCAAGTACTTTAACGTTATGGGTGCTATCGGTATGGCGCTTATGGCTAAAAATCAGGTTGAGCAGAGCGGCGCCGAAACCAAGTTTAAAGGTTTTGACTTTATTGATTTGGAATTTACTCCCAAGAGCTTTGAGTGCAGCGGTTGCAGTAATGCCTGCGAGGTTATCAAGGTTCTCGTTGACGGCGAGGTTAAGGCTATGTGGGGCGACAAGTGCGGTAAGTGGAGTTCGTCCATATAGTAGACGTCAATTACGCTTTTTTGAGCCTTTAACGGTGTGAAAAAACTTTCGTTTTTTCACACCATATTTTTAAATCGGGGGTGTGCCTGTGTCTGCCAAAAAACAAATTCCGTATCTGCATTATCTGCGTGCAATCGCAATACTTATGGTTGTTGCGCTCCACAGCATAACACCGTATATTTCCGATGCGGCAATATACGGCAAAAAGTCGTGGTATGTGTATCTTTTCATAAATGCAGTCACCCGTGGCGGCGTTTCGCTGTTTTTAATGATAAGCGGCTATCTTATGTTAAATGATGATGCAAGCCGTGATTTTTCCTTATTTTACCGCAAGCGGCTTTCGAGAATATTAATTCCGCTTTGCATATGGAACGTTATCTATTACGTTTTTTACTGCGTTTTTAACGGCGCACCGTTCAAACTGACCGAGCTTGCCGCAAAGTCACTCGACTGCGGCACGGCGTATCACTTTTGGTATGTGTATACTCTTTTCGGCATTTATCTTGTGACGCCGTTTTTAAAGCGCCTTGCGGACACCTGCTCGCTTAAACAGCTCGTATGGCTCGAAGTCCTCATTTGCCTGTGCAACACCCTGCGTCCGTTTGTTAATACGGTTCTGTCGGTGTATATCTTTATGTTCGACCCTCTTTTTAACGGATATATCGGCTTTTTCCTGCTTGGATATATCCTCGGAAAGACAGATATAAAAAGCCGTGCAATTCCGCTTTTTGCCCTTATGGGACTTGTCGGCACGGCAATGAGTGCCGTCGGCAATCACATATCGTCATCGGCACAGGGGATTGATTTGTCATTTAACAGCGGATACAATATTTCTTACTTTCTCATTGCCGCATCGTTTTTTATGATTTTTAAGAGTATAAAGCTGAAACAGGGCAGAGTTTTTGCGGCAGTCCGCTCTCTTTCGTCCGCAAGTTTCGGCATATATCTTGTGCACGTCGGTGTTATGGATATTATAACACGGTACTTTATGATTGACGCATCACCGCTTGTAAGCTCGCTTTATCTGTTTGCGCTCACGGTTCCGATTTCGGCGGCGCTGTCCTTTGTGATTGGCAAGGTAAAGTATTTGACGTGAAATAAAATCTTGATTTTAGAGATAAGTATGAATTACACAAACACACTGATTGCGGTAAAAAACATATGCAAACAATGTGTTGCGCCGTGCATTGGAAAGTGAGGCATTATTTAACCTCGCTGTTTCCCAAAGCGTAGTCCAATAAAATATTGATAAGTTCATTTCTTGAACGGTTTGTCGCCTCTGACAAGTCGTTCAATTTTTTTGTGGTTTCGTCTTTAATGCGTATTGAAAACGTTGTGTAACCGTCCTCGCCCTTCAACGCCTTTTTGCTTATAATAAGTTTGTCTTTCATAATAACACCTCGTTATAATTTTAACTTGACACACAGTATACTTATATGTTATGATTTATAACATAACAAATAACATATTCAGAAAAGTGTGTTTTCTATGGAGGAATACCAAAATTTATCGACAGAAAGCAAGCCTGTTAAACGGCAGTCGTGTCTGCAAGTATTTCTTTATTTTGCATTAATATTGGTGGTACTTGCATTTATTTCGGCATTGCTTGACGATAATTCATCAAAGGACAGCACATCAGAAAAACCGGTTATATCACGTGAGGAATATATTGCAAGCTATGAGGCAATTCCCTACAATGACATAGCGAGAAATCCCAATAACTACATTGGCAAACACGCAGTCTTTGAAGGTGACGGAGCATTTGATGCCGACAGTGACGACTTTGATACATTCAGCTCAAACAATGAGGAAATGCCCGCAGTAGGATATATAGCAAATCCGACCCCAACGATTGACGGCAAACTTTACGCAGGCGGTAACACCGAGGGGTGGATAACGGTCCTTGTTAAGAAAGATGACCCCGAACCCAAATTGGCATACGGTCTTGACTATTACGGCAGAGGCGGAATTTGGTTTAAATTGTACGAATAAAACAACGGTGATATAAACGGGACACGGACTCAATGTGAGCCGTGTCCTGTTTAACTATGTAATTAAATATCAATAAGCGCCTTTACAAGCACGCCTACAATGTGAAAACTTTCCTTTGGAATTTCCTCACGTGCAAGTCTTGGCGGAATTTTTGTGGACTCTGTGGTGAGGTATCGCTCGCCGTCCTCAATATGATATTTTCTGAGCATAAATGTGCCCCTGTTTACAATTCCGACAATACAGCCGTCGGTGAGCGGCGCATCAACATCAAGAAAAAGACCCGTTCCTGCCTTTATGCCGCAGCGGTTCATAGTATTGTCTGGCGCTGTGGTTGCAATAATCCGGCTTTTCATCGGAAACATTGCGGACGGTATGGCGCACAGGGAGTCCCTTGCATATTCGTCTGCATTAATCATTGAGCCGGCGTTTAAAAATCTGTAAAACGGAATGGTGTTGCCGAATGCGTCATTTTGCCGCAGTTTTTCCTTGGCATTGCTGTTGTCTATAAAATATGACATTGGTTTGTGAAATTCGTGGCAAAGTTTTTTGTAAACCGACATATTCGGTGTGGAAAATCCTGTTTCATAGTTGCAAACCGTTGTTTTGCCAACGCCGAGAATGTCGGCAAGCTGCTTTTGCGAAAGTTCGTATTCCTTTCTTATCTCCTTAATTCTTTTTGAAAAATACAAGTCGCCTTTACTCATTTTCTTTGCCCTTCTCGATTATAAAGTCACCAAGCGTTTTCGACGAGTTCGGTCTGCCGAGGAGCGACTGCATCTCGGAAATCTGATTTCGCCTGGTTTCGCAGTTTAAAAGTTCGTACATAACTTCGTCCAGCGGCAGAGTCTTGGAAACGCCCACCGCAAGACCGTTGTTAAGCAAAAACTCACGGTTTCTGTCCTCCTGACCCGGTATGGGGTCAACAAGGATTATCGGAAGTCTTTTGGCAATAGCCTCACTTACCGTAAGACCTCCGGGTTTTGTAACTATTATGTCCGATGCGTCCATAAGGGTGTCCACATTGTTTACAAATCCGAAGTTGTATAACCTTTTACGGGTGGAGATTGAGTCTATATGACGCTTCATTCCGGCATTTTTGCCGCAGACGCTGATTATCTGGAAGTCATCGTCCATAGCGTCTAACGCACGGATATATTTTTCCGTGTGACCGTATCCCATACTGCCCGTGATTATAAAAACTGTTTTCTTGTTTTCAATTCCGAGCTGTTCCCTTGCCTCCGTGCGGTCGGTTTTGCTTGCAAACTTCATCTCTATCGGTATGCCGAACGGCAGAATTTTGTCCCCGGGAAGTCCCTTTTTGATACACTGATTTTTCATAAGCTCGTTGACCGTCACATAGTAGTCCATATCCGTCTGTTCCCAGTAGGGGTGCAGGCAGAAGTCGGTTATAATTCCTATGCTTTTAATGTTTACAAGTTCCTTTCGCTTGTACCTTGTAATGAGGTACGAGGCAAGCGGGTGGGTAGATACTACCAAATCGGGCTTTTGCCTTGAAAGATAGCGTGCAAACTGCCGTGCAACAATGCTGTCGCAAAACTGCGACCACGATATTTTGGAGTCGGAGTGATCCTGCTTTTCTATCATTCTGTAAAACTTGCCATACATATACGGCGCATACTTTGTAGCAAGGAGATAACCCTTTTCAATCAGATTGCTTAAATATTTGTTAAAATATTTGTACGCATCAATAATCACGGCGTCCGTGTCCTGCGACTTTAAGTATTCGCACAGAGCCGCAGCAGCCTTGTGGTGGCCGTTTCCCGTCGAGAGCGTAAGTATAACTACTTTCATCTTTGTACTCCTTTTCGTAAGAATTACATTACCTGTCCTAAAATCTTTTCAAATGCCTCTGCCATACAGTAAAATCCAAAGTCATTGGGGTGGCAGCCGTCAACCGACATCATATTGCAGTCGTGGGAGTTAAACATATCCTGCCCGTTTATAAAGTAAATATTTTTGTCGCCGTCATCTTTGGCTCTTTTAAGCGTTTCTTTTATAATCTCAATGCGTTCCTTCCAGTTTGTATCGCACGGAATTGGGCGTGATGCCATAATGATTGGCATATCGGGGTGCTTGTCCCGTATTTTTTTATACATCTTATAATGCGTGTTTTTGAGGTGTTCGCACGACGGTGCATTGTGGTCGTAGTCGTATACAAACACGCTCATATCGAGGTCTGCAATGTAGTCTGCGATGCTGTCCTCGCCCTTGGCACTGCCGGAGAAGCCGAGGTTTATAAAGTCAAAATCCATTCTGCGTGACAGTACGCTTTCGTAAGCGTTGCCCGGTCTTGACGCACAGCCTCCCTGTGTTATGGACGAACCGTAGAATACAACGGGTTTTGGTTGTCTGTATAGGTTTCCCTCACGCACTTCCGATTTGTTTTCCAGTCCCAAAAGCAGACCGCACACTCCGCTGTAAAGCGGAAAATTAATGACTATGTCACGCACTTTTGTATCCGCAAATTCAATAACCGCATCAAATCCCTCATCGGCACTGTCGGGCGGTATTGCCGTGCCGGCATAGCCGCCGTCGGCGTAAACGTCAAATCCGCTCACTCCGGTAAGCGGCATATGCGCCATATGCTCTATGCGCTTTGTAAGACAGCGCAGTATTATATATTTTGAATTGGTCTTAAAGCGCACACGCCCGCCTGCGGTGTTTATGTTAAGAGCCTCCACTCCTTCGCTTGTCGCCTTTGCAACGTCACGGGGCAGGCGTATGTATTCGCTGTCGTTTTCGGGTTTGAAAACCCCGTAAATTTTAAAAGGTTTTTCGCTTATATCATAAAACTTTGCATCGCTTTTGGGCGGAGCGGAAGTTTTAAAGTTTTTGTCAATATCCGAAATGCTTTTCATACGGTGCACTTCACCCTTTCAAAAATATTATGTCACAAGTAAAAATGCTTGCTTGCAAGGGCATTTTTACGCAGCCGTCAATGTCCTCATAGGCAAAATTTTAACTTTGCAAGTCGTAGAATACGGCATTGTGCGCATCACCTATGAGGTTATTATACAGTAAAATCTGCGGTTAGTCAACAATTCGGTAACAAAAAACAGCCGCCGCACATATTATAAACTGAAACAAATTCACGGAGGTGTTTTTATTATGTTTGGTAACGGTAATAACTGCTGTGGTTCACTTTTCGGCTCAAACGACGGAATACTTTTCTTTATCCTCGTGTTCCTGCTTTTGTTTGGCTGCTGCGGAAACAATTCCTGCGATATGTGCGATTAATTAAAAAGGGGGCATAACAATGTTTGGTTTATTCGGAAGAAATAACGGTTGCTGCAACAACGAAAGCAGCACAATTCTCTGGTTCATCATTTTGGTAATTCTTCTCTTTATGAACAATGATGACAACTGCTGTGACAACGGCTGCAATAATGACTGCGGCTGCCAAAACATATGATGCGGAGGTGAATTGCAATGGGGGATATGTGCAATCCCTGCAATCCTTGCAGACCTAAATGCTGTCCCACGGATTGCTGCGACAACGGCATATTCGGCGGAGGCATCTGGATTTGGATAATAATTGCCATTATCATAATCTGCGTTATCTCTGACAACAACAGCGGCTTTAACGGTTGCTGCTAAAAAAAGAGGAGTGCGGTCAAAACCGCACTCCGATTAAATTTTAGAGTATAATTTTGTGGAAAACCTTTTTTCCTTTTTTAATAATCAGCTCGTTTGAGTTAAACATATCCTCGGTTACAGCAAGGTTAAAGTCCGTAACCTTGTTTCCGTCGATGCTCACACCGCCCTGCTGAACAAGGCGTCTGCCCTCGCCCTTTGAGGGTATGAGCTTTGCAAGGAGCATAATGTCAAGAATATTTTTTCCGAGGTCGTCACGGCTGATTTTGGTTGACGGCATATTCTCGCTCGATGCTCCGCCGCCAAAGAGTGCCTGAGCCGCCTCCTGCGCTTTGATTGCCTCTTCCTCGCCGTGAACGAGTTTTGTAACTTCGTATGCAAGGACTCTCTTTGCCTTGTTGATTTCGGCGTCCTTGTACTGCGCCATTTCGTTTATCTGTTCAAGCGGCAGGAATGTGAGGAGTTTTAAGCACTTTATAACGTCTGCATCATCCACGTTCACCCAGTACTGGTAGAAGTCGTAAGGAGAGGTTTTCTCCGGGTCGAGCCACAGCGCACCGCTCTGCGTCTTGCCCATTTTCTTGCCCTCGCTGTTTGTAAGGAGGGTAAAGGTCATTCCGTAAACCTGCTTTTGATCCTTTCTGTGGCAGAGCTTTATTCCGCCGAGAATATTAGACCACTGGTCATCACCGCCGAGTTCCAGCTTGCAGTCATACTTTCTGCTCAGCATAAGGAAATCATAGCTCTGCATAAGCATATAGTTAAATTCCAGGAACGAAAGTCCCTTTTCCAATCTCTGCTTAAAGCACTCTGCCGTGAGCATTGCGTTTACCGAGAAACACGTGCCTATGTCACGCAGAAATTCAATGTAATTGAGGTTTAACAGCCAGTCGGCATTGTTGACCATAATAGCCTTGCCGTCCGAAAAATCTATAACACGGCTGAGCTGTTTTTTAAAACATTCGCAGTTGTGGTCGATAATCTCCTTTGTCATCATCGAACGCATATCCGTTCTGCCCGACGGGTCGCCCACGTGACCCGTGCCGCCGCCGACAAGTGCAATCGGTCTGTGCCCGGCGTCCTGCATATGCTTCATAACAACCATCTGCAAAAAGTGACCTACGTGCAGACTGTCCGCCGTGGGGTCAAAACCTATATAAAACGTAACCTTTTCTTTTTCAAGAAGTTCTCTTATCTCGTCCTCGTGCGTAACCTGAGCAATAAGTCCTCTCTCTTTGAGTACGTCGTAAACATTCATCGTAATTTTTCCTCCGATTTTTCTTATAAACACTATTATACATTACATTTTGCCATATTTCAAGGGTTAATGGAATTTTTTTGCCGTATATTTTCCGACATTTGCCAAAAGCACGTCGTAAACGGCAAAGCAAACCGCCCCTGCCGCAAACAAAACCGGCGCCGAAAACTTCATCTCAACCGGTACAAAGTACCTGAAAACGCAATACACCGTTGCAAAGTATACGGCATAGAGAACCGCCTTTGCAAAGACAGCCCGTGTGCCTTTTCCTCTCAAAATGAGGTGGAAAACAGGGTAGTTGCCGAAACATATTATATATGCAACTGCCATAACAGGCGATGCAAACAGGCAGAAAATTGCGCTTATAACCGCCGACGCTCCGTATGCAGCCCCCGCCGCCTTTACTCCGCATAAAACGCCCACACAGTAAATCGACGCCGATGCGCAAAATATAAGCGCCGCACGGCACGTGGGCATAAATGACGAGAGCGCAACAAAAATAACTCCGAGCGCCGCCCCCATACCTCCGTATGAAACTTTTTTGTGCATTCAATCACCGCCTAACAGCACGGAATAAGATCACCGCCCATACACTCACAGCAACAGTCGGCGCAGATTAGCGACTGGCAAACGTCGCACACACTGCAACCGCCCACAGGGTAGCCCTGTGTGTAACTCTGCGTCTGATAGGTTGTGCGCCTTTGGTCCATAGCGTCCTTTGCGTTTTTGTATTCCTCGTTGTACGGGTCGCTTGCGCACGCCGCCGTAAAGTGCTGGTACGCCATATCGTACCAACCCTTTCTCTGCATAACCACGCCCATAAGGTAGTGCCACTCCGCATTTCTCACATTCATAGCGTTGAGTGCGTTCTGCGCCTCGTTAATCCTGTTCTGGTTTATGAGCGTACGCACCTGGTTAAAGTTGGCGTAAGAGTCGTTTTGCCTGCCCTTTGCATATGACGAGCGGTTTTTAATCAGCTCGTTGTACGCCCAGTTGATGTCCTGCATCTTTTCTGCGGCAAGGTCGGCAAGCGGATTGTTGATGTATTTGTCGGGGTGATATTTCTTTACCAGCTCCTTGTATGCCGCCTTTATTTCCTCCTCTGTTGCGTTGTTTGAAACGCCGAGTATCTCATACGGATTTTTCATTTTTGTTTTTCCTTTCGTTAATAATGCGGTCAGCCTGCATTCGCAGTCCGAGGTACATTATGTTGTCCAAAATTTCTTTATTCGTTTTAACGCACAGTGCACTGTATTTTTCCGCCGTGTCGGCAAGAGAGTAGTACAGGCTGTCCGACAGTTGTTTTAAAAGACCGTCAGTCATACACCCGTCATAGCGGTATTGCAGGTTTGCCGGGTTGTAGCTGTGATTTTTTAAGTCTTTGTCCATATCGTCGTATGCGTCCAGCATATACACAAGCCGCCCCATTGCGAAGCCGAGGGGCGCAAGGGCAGGCTCTTTTTCGGCAAATATACTCTCCAAAAGTTTTGCAAATTCACCTGCCGCCTTATCGATGCAGTCACAGTTTTCGCTTTCCAGAAACGAAAGGCGCATAAGCTGAATTTTTACCGTTTCGCAAAGGGCCGGATACTTTTTCCTTATCTTTGCGGCACGTCTTAAAAACGGAATTTGTGCAATCCTTGCTTTAAAAGAGTTGTTGTCGGAGATGTCGTCCTTTAACTTATAGTATGCCAAAAGAATGTTCATATCCGCCGCAAAGGCGAGATTTTCGTTTTCGCACACGGTTTTGCGCTTTCCTATGCGCTTGACACAGCCCCTTTGGCAAAACTGTGCCGGCTCGTCCGAGAGCGAGTCCAAAAGGAGCGCAAGCGCCGTAAGCTCATAGCTGAGTGACAGGCGTGTAAGCTGGTTGTGCCGCTTTCCGAGTTCAAAGCAAAGACCGCAGTAGTAGGCACGGTAGGTGTAGTAATCTTTAACTTTAAGTTCGTCTTTAAAAATCTTTACATATCCGAACAATTCCAAACCCCATTCAAACTTTTAATATCTGTTATTTTAATACATTTTTCACATCTTTGCAAGGAAAAACGGAATTTATTAACAAAGAGTTAAAAAAGGCATTGTAATTTTTGAAATTTTTGATATAATTAGTATATTACTAATTATCGGAGCAAAAAAATGCGCAAAGGAAAAATAATTCTTTTTAAAGAGCTTGACTACATTTTAATATTTTTGACCCTTGCCTGCTGTGCCTTCGGAATTGTTATGATTTCGAGTGCGGTAAAGAGTTTCGGCGGCGGCAACCGCTATATCCTCATACAGTCCGTTGCGGCGGCGGTGGGTTTTGTGCTTATGGTTGTGTGCACCAGCATTAATTACGAAAAGATAGGCAGTGCGTGGAAACTGATATACGGCGTCTGCGTCTTGCTTTTGCTGTTGGTTCTCATCGTCGGAACAGGGCGTGAGGACGTGGGCAGTAAAAGCTGGATACGCTTCGGTTCAATCGGTTTTCAGCCGTCGGAGTTTGTAAAAATCGGCTTCATCATTACGCTTTCCAAGCGTGCGGCGGACTTCGGCGAGGACATAAACGAGCCTAAAAACGTGCTTAAACTGCTTTTGCATATAGGCGTTCTTTTGGGACTTATTATGCTGCAACCGGATTTTGGAACGGCAATGGTGTTTATATTTATTTTTGCCGGCATAGTTTTTTCTGCCGGAATATCGTATAAATATATTTTGACGGCAATCGGAACGGTTATAGGAATTATACCGCCGGCGTGGTTCTTTTTGCTCAAAACTTATCAGAAAAACAGAATTAGGGTTTTCTTTAATCCGGAGAGCGACCCTCTCGGTTCGGGTTATCACGTAATCCAGTCTAAAATTGCAATAGGTTCGGGCAGGATTTTCGGCAAAGGTTTGTATCACGGCACGCAGACACAGCTCGGCTTTTTGCCGGTTAAGCACACCGACTTTATCTTTGCCGTAGTCGGCGAGGAGCTGGGGCTTGTAGGCTGTGTTGCGGTTACTCTTTTGCTTTTTGCCATAGTGTACCGCTGTATAAGTAATTCTATGCGCACAAAGGGAGCTATGAGCAGGTACATCTGCGTCGGCGTTGCGTGTATGTTTTTGGCACATATATTCGAGAACATCGGAATGTGCATCGGTCTTATGCCGGTAACGGGTATTCCGCTCCCGTTTTTCAGCTACGGCGGCTCGTCGCTCATTACAAACTTTGTTGCCATAGGACTTGTTATGAGCGTGCATATGAGGAAAAAGACAATAACGTTTACTTGATTAAAGTCGGCGGTGTATCTGCTTTGCAGGTGCAACGCCGTTTTTGTATATGGGGGTATGAACAATGTACGAATTAATACAGCTTTCAGAAGTCAGTTATTACATTCAGAGTCCTGCAAAAATAGGACTTGTAAGGCTTAACGAAAATGACGTTTGTCTGATTGACAGCGGAAGTGACAAGGAGGCGGGGCGAAAGGTACGGCAAATATTAGATGCCAACAACTGGCATTTAACGGCAATATACAATACTCACTCAAATGCCGACCACATAGGGGGTAATAAGTATTTGCAAGGTCAGACCGGCTGCAAAATTTATGCTCCGGGCATTGACTGCGCTTTTACAAGGCACCCGATTTTAGAGCCGGCATTTCTGTACGGCGGTTATCCCGTTAAAGACCTCAGACACAAATTCCTGCTGGCACTGGAAAGCAATGCGGAGTATTTGACAAAGGACGTATTGCCGGAGGGTTTTGAAATCATTGAGTTGCCCGGACATTTTTTTGATATGGTCGGTTTCAGGACGCCGGATGATGTTGTTTTCCTTGCCGATTGCCTGTCGAGCCGTGAAATACTTGAAAAATATCAAATAGGATTTATATATGACGTAGACGCATATATTAAAACGCTTGAAAAGGTGAAAACGCTCACGGCAAAAGTATTTGTCCCGTCACACACCGAGGTGGCGGAGGATATTTCGGATTTGGCACAGTACAACATCGATAAGGTAATTGAAATTGCGGAAAATATAGTTGATTTGTGTTCCGAACCGCTTTGTTTTGAAATAATTTTGCAGCGATTGTTTGAAAAATACTCGCTTAATATGAACTTTGAGCAGTATGTGCTTGTCGGCAGTACCGTGCGTTCATACCTTGCGTGGTTAAAAGATACCGATAGGCTGAATGCCGTATTTGAAAACAATATATTACTTTGGGTGCGAAAGTAATATAAATTGCCAAAACCACCGGTTCAACCGGTGGTTTTGGCTTAGTATTCCATAACCCGTCCGTCATTTAAAAGGACGGTTATTTTTACATTTTTAAAACTTTTTGCAATTTTCTCCGCCCCGTCCTCACCGGACACAAAAACGGCTGTGGACAGTGCATCTGCAAGTGCTGAGTCAGGGCAGACCACCGTTGCGCTCTTGATTTTACTTTCGGACGGCATACCGGTTTTGGGGTCTAAAATGTGGTGATACATTTTTCCGTTTTCGGTAAAATATCTTTCATAAGCACCGCTTGTCACCGCCGCAGAGTCTGCAATGTGAATTTTTTTAAAATACTGCCCTCTCTGCTTGTACGGCGTTTGCAGTCCTATGCACCACTTTTTGCCGTCGGCACGCTTTCCTATTGCAAGCACATTGCCGCCGAGGTCAAGCAGTGCACTCTTTATTCCGTTTTTGCGCATAATTGCGGCGGCACGGTCTGCCGCATATCCCTTGGCAATAGCTCCAAGGTCAAGCTCCATTCCGTCCTTTTTAAACATCACGGCGCATTTGTCCCTGTCAAGGGCAATGTTTTTATATCCTGTTTTTCCGAGCGCATTTGCAATTTCATCATCACTCGGCACACGTGGATTTTCCGTGTTGATTGCCCAAAGGTCGGACACCGGTTTCAGCGTTATGTCAAACGCTCCGTCGGTTTTTGCGGATATTTTCAAAGCCTTTTCAATCAGGGCGAAAAGCTCATCGGAAACGTGCACCCACTCGCCCGACGGACTGCCGTTCAGTTTGGCAAGCTCGCTCGTTTGGCTGTGAGCGTTAAATGCGGCATCTATGCGCCTTATCTCCCCTATTGCGGCACGTTCTGCCTCTTCGGCGCCCTTGCCCGATGCGGTAATTGTTATAACGGTGTTCAGAGCATAGTCTGTGCGCCTGAACGTGCGCATTCGGTAAAAATATGCGCTTGCTGTGAAGATGACAGCCATTGCAATCAGTGCCGTCAAAGCCATAATATTTCTACGTGTCATATTGCACCTCTAAAAAATTCATAATGTCTAATTGAAATTTTTCAATAAGGGGCTGAAAGCCCCGTCGTTCAACTTTCCGGTGGGGAATTGTGTCCCACGCCGAAAAAATTAAATGAAACCCGCCGCATATAGAGTAGGGACATCTTGATTTAGTTATAAAAAAAGTCGGAACAAGCAAAACTTGTTCCGACTTGGTCGGAGTGACGGGACTTGAACCCACGGCCCCCAGACCCCCAGTCTGGTGCGCTACCAACTGCGCTACACCCCGATATTTGGCGCGCCTAAGTGGATTCGAACCACCGGCCTAACGCTTAGGAGGCGTTCGCTCTATCCTGCTGAGCTATAGGCGCATATAAACCACAAAAGCACTCTAATATAATACCTCAAAAGCAGAATTTTGTCAAGCCTTTTATGATAATATTTCTGATTTTTTGAAAATTTATAAAAGAATCCCACAGGCGGCAGGTATTCCGCCTGTGGTCACACTGTTAATTATTGCAGATAAACAGATTTCTTTCTTCGCACGCTCCGCCATAGTGTTCGGTTGAAATGGGGCAGGGAAGTTCAAAGTCGGTTGTGAGGTGCTTTGTTGAGCCGTCTTTTGATGACTGAACAACCGCCTTCATAACTTCGAGAGCGTGATAGCCCATCTCAAACGAGAGTCTGGATTTTCTGCCTGTTCTGAGCGCCCACGCCATATCCGCCGCACCTATGCCACGGCAGTTTTCGCCAAACGGATGGCATAGCGGAAATTCCAATTTTTCGCTGTCTTTTTTTTGAATGTATATCTTGCCCGAAAAGTCGTTTGTGTCGGGCAGATGCAGTATGCCCTGCGTTCCCTGAATAATCAGCATACTGTCCGAAATGCAGTATTCCGACGAGATTGTAAAGGAAAACAGCGGACCGCTTTTAAACCGCATACTTGCGCACATTGTATTTTCGGTGCTGACGTGGAAGTTTTCGTTGAATTTTTTGTGTCGGGGGTTTAAATACGGTCTGTCGGCATTCCTTGTGTACGCAAATCCGCATACGCTCTCTATGGGGCCGAAAATGTTAAACAGCGTGTTCAAATCGTAACCGCCCATATCATACGGAATACCGCCTCCCTCGCACATTACCGAAAATTTGCGGTGTGCGTCGTCCTCGGTGGATTTTATCATATGGTATCCCCTCGGACGGTTAGAGATAATCTGCACCGCATCGCCGATTAATCCTCTCTCCACAATCAGCCTTGCAGTCTGCTGTGCCGCACCGAGAAAGGTGTCGGGAGCAACGGTAAACATCACGTTCTTTTCCTTGCGGATACTGTCTAACTCCTTTGCCTCATCAAGAGTAAGACACATCATTTTTTCGCTGTAACAGTGTTTGCCGGCGCTGAGTATTTGTCGGCTCACGTCATAGTGCGCAGAGGCGTAGGTGAGGTTTAGCACAAGCTCAATTTCGGGGTCGGACAGGATTTCCTCATTTGTCATCTGACGTATTCCGTACTTTTCCGCCTGCGCCTTTGACTTTTCGCTCACAATGTCGCTGCAACCGACTAGGTCAATAATGGAAAAGCGGTTTTTGAGGTTCTCCATATAAATATCGCTAATCATTCCGCAGCCGATAACAGCCGTTTTAACAGGTCTGTACTGCATTATTCATCAGCTCCCATCTTTTTGAGAAAATCGTAGCTTGATTTAACACATTCAAATTCATCTCTGCCGTAGCAGTCGTCCTGTTCAATGGCAAAACTCTTTACGCCGTTTTTGCGGCACAGTGCTATAATCGGCTTCCAGTCGAGGTTGCCCTCGCCAACGGGTGCAAACTCAATGGGACGTGCTTCAAGCTGAGGTCCTCTCTCGCCTATGCCGAAGTCCTTTGCGTGCATATAGTCGTATCTGTCGCTGTATTTTTCCAAAAATTCCGTAATAATTTTTCCGCCGGAGTGTATCCAGTGTGTGTCGGGGATAATCTGTATGTACTCCGGGTCCGTTTCCTTTAAAAATATGTCAATGCCCGTTTCGTCCCCAAAGCGTTTAAATTCAAAGGCGTGGAAGTGATAGAGCAGCTTGATGCCGTGTTTCTTAAACTCCTCACAAACTTCGTTTAGATAGTGAGCAAAGCACTTGTAACCCGATGCCGCCACGGTAAGACCGGTTGTTATGGAGTCGGTTCTCACATATTTTGTTCCAAACATCTCACATTGTGATATTATGTCTTTCATTCTGTCCTCAATTTTGAGATGCGGACAAAAGACGGAGTCGTTTGCAATGCCGTTGCCGTCCAAAATTTTTTTGACCTCTTTTGCGTCAAAGCTGTCCGGCACAGAGTATTGCACGGTGCCAAAGCCGATGTCGGAAAGGCGTTTAACGGTTGCCTTTAAGTCCTCCAAAGTTTTTGTGTGCTCACGCATTGTATACATTTGCAGTGAAATTTTTCCCATAGTTTCAACCTCCCGGATTTGATACCTCTATTATATAAAATCCGCACGGCAAAACAAGGTATATTTCAAAATAGTTATTGTATTTTTCAACCAAATGTGATATTATAAAAACAGGTGAGAGTTATGGGAATTTTAGATATGAAAAAAGATGATTTTTGCATAAACAGGATAATATGCGTCACTCAACGCTGGAAAAATATGGCGCCGTGGAGCTATTTGGACGTAAAACGCCCCGACCACGGCATATATGAGATTTTGGACGGCAGATGTGAATACACAATGAAAGACGGCGAAAAAATCACCTGCACTGCCGGAGACGTAATGTATATTCCGAAAGGTATCAATTACATTGCGCACTTTTTTGCCGCTCCCGGTCAGCCCGACGGGTATTGCAATGCCTATCTTGCAAATTTTAATCTTACCGACGAAAACGGCGCTGAGGCGGCATTTTCGGACAGAATAGAGCGTATTTACCGTGATGACGGCGGAGTGCTTTGTGATAGTTTTGTAAAAATCACCGACCTTTATCGCAAAAATCAAATTAACGAAACTAAAAGCGTATTTTTTAAAATAATTTCAAGCATTGTCCGTACCGTTCACAATGCCGGTGCAGGTGCAGTCGCCGAAGGACTTAAATACATCGAAAGCAACTTCACCTCGCAGATTAGCGTCGGCACTCTTGCCGAAAAATGCGCAATGAGCGAGACGTCCTTTCGCCGTAACTTTAAGGAAATAACCGGCGAAAGCCCTGTCAAATACATAAATTCTCTTAAAATTGCCAAGGCAAAGGAACTTTTAAAGAGCAGTGAGATTACGATAGATGAAATAGCGGATTTTTTAAGTTTTTACGACAAAGCATACTTTTATAAAATATTTAAAAACGCAGTCGGCGTAACTCCTGCCGAATACCGAAGGGCAAGGAGCGGAGTTTAGCCGTCGCTTTGGTCATTTGATGCGTCGGCAACGGCAATGGTTGCAAGTGTGTCACCGAGTTGAGTGAAAATTGCCGCCGCAAGTGCGGCGGACTGCGTGTCGAGTTTTTCTGCCAGTACATTTGCAAGCGTGTTTACAAGGGTGGTCAGTTCAAACGCTGTCAAAACCGACACTCCGAAAACAGTCCGAGATTTGGTGGATTGAATGTAAAGCAGCAGAACATAAACGCCATTAACAGCAAGAGCAAAAACGATACAAAATCATATTTTCTGCCAAAGGCGCACGGACGCTTTAATGACCTGTAACTTACGCAAAATGCCAGTGCGTCACCGGCGGCAAAAAGCAAAATATCGAGCCACAAAACACTTGTGCCCAAAATTCCGAAATATGTGTAAAAAACGGCAACTATTGCCGCCATACCCGAAATCACGCCCAAAAGTTTTGCCGTAAAAAATCCCGTGCAGTTTTTTCCGTATTCCCACAGCTCAATCATTGCAAATGCGCAGTACGGCCAGAAAAGGAGCTTTAAGTGTTCCCACACGCTCTCGTTCACCGAACCGAAAATTGCAAAAACGGGATTGAACCCCGACCATTCGTATGCGAAGTGTAAAAGACAGCCGAAAACAAATACAAACACCACTCCGACAATGTGCCAAGTTTTAATTTTCATTGACTCACTTCCTCGCTAAATACTATGAGATAAAAAATTTATTATGCCTGTTGACAAGCCGTGGTAATAGATGTATAATGCAGTTAGTTAAATCTAACCAAAGGAGCTGGTTTTATGTCTACAATAATTATCTGTGCCGTTTTGGCACTTATCTGCATTTATGCCGTAATAAGCTACACAAAGCGACTCAAAAACGGTTGCTGCGGAAGCGGCGGTGAAAACAAGATTAAACCGGCAGATGCCGACCTTTCGCATTATCCGTTTGAATATACCGTTGACATCGGCGGTATGACGTGTTCTCACTGCAAAATGCGTGTGGAAAATGCCTTCAACGCCACAGGCGAATTTGTAGCGAAGGTCAACCTCAAAAGCAAATGCGCCGACGTGCGGTCAAAAAATGAGGCGGACGAAAGACGCATTGCACAAATCGTTGAGCGTGCCGGCTATGAATTTGAGGGAATGGAAAAAAGGCAGCGGGGGTAATCCGCTGCCTAATTCATAAAGTATCAGTCACGTCTGAAAATGTCACGTGTGTATACTTTTTCCGAAACGTCGTCAAGAGATTTATCATAACGGTTGGCGATTATTGAATTGCTGATTTTTTTGAATTTGTCTAAGTCGTTTACAATTCGGCTGCCGAAAAATGTTTCGCCGTCCGTCAGTGTCGGTTCGTATATAACAACCTCTGCGCCTTTTGCCTTTATTCGTTTCATCACGCCTTGAATACTGCTCTGGCGGAAGTTGTCCGAGTTGCTTTTCATTGTAAGACGGTACACGCCTACGGTAATCGGTTTTTCCATAGCTTCTTCATAGCTGCTGTTTGCGCTGTAACCGCCGGCGATTTCAAGCACTCTGTCTGCTATGAAATCCTTTCTGGTTCTGTTGCTTTCAACAATAGCTTCAATGAGGTTTTCGGGAACATCTTTGTAATTTGCCAAAAGTTGCTTTGTGTCCTTCGGCAGACAGTATCCGCCATATCCGAATGACGGATTGTTGTAATGATTTCCGATGCGTGGGTCAAGACCTACTCCTTCTATTATTTGTTTTGTATCAAGACCTCTTACCTCAGCATATGTGTCAAGCTCGTTGAAATAAGCCACCCTAAGCGCAAGGTATGTATTTGAAAAAAGTTTAACCGCCTCTGCCTCGGTAAATCCCATATAAAGTGTGGGAATGTCTGTTTTAACGGCGCCGTCCTGCAAAAGTTTTGCAAATGTTTGTGCGGCGTTAAAACAGTCGGTGTCGCCCTCATCTGTGCCGACAATTATGCGGCTGGGGTAGAGGTTGTCATAGAGTGCCTTGCTCTCACGCAGAAATTCCGGGCTGAAAAGAATGTTATTTGTGTTGTATTTTTTACGAATATGTGTTGTATATCCAACTGGGACGGTGGATTTTATAACCATATATGCGTTTGGATTTACGCTGATTATAAGCTCGATTACGCTCTCAACCGCAGATGTGTCAAAGTAATCCTTCTTTGGGTCATAATTGGTCGGTGCGGCGATGATTACAAATTCAGCATCTTTGTATGCCGCCTCCCCGTCAAGCGTTGCAGTCAGATTGAGAGGTTTATCCTTTAAATATTCCTCGATTTCTTTGTCCTGAATAGGGGATATGCGTTTGTTTATCATATCTACCTTTTCCGGAATAATGTCCACTGCGGTAACCTCGTTGTGCTGTGATAGGAGCACCGCTATCGAAAGTCCCACATATCCTGTTCCTGCTACTGCTATTTTCATTTTTGTCACTCCTTAATTTGTGTGTTTTAGTCCGACGTATTCAAGTGACTTTTTGCGTTTTGTAATTTTGTCGCTCGAAATAAATTTTTCTTCTTCAATGTATTTACTAAGTGTTTGGCGCTTGTTAACGGCAATGTCTATAAGCCTTAAAACCCACGTTATGGGGAGCGCTATCGGAATTTTATTTAATATGGGGTACTTAACCGCCATTGCCTTGTACGGCAGAAATATATATTTTAAATTCCGTTTGAATTTAAGGGAGAACCCTGTACCCGTTTCCTCTTTGGCTATAAAGTCGGAGAGAACTTGATTTTCAAGTGTTCCGAAACTTCCGCCGCTCAGGATTTCGTTGCTTATGTATTCGCTCATTTCGTCAAACTCTTTGCCGTCAAACCAGCAAAGTGCGGTGTTCCACACGTTTTCAAAAAATTCCAAAAGGTTCATTTGCCTTAAATGCTCTTTAACATATTGCATATCTATATCGGGATTTGCACGGTGGAATACCCACAAATCCGTGAGGTGTCTTATACCTATACCGGACAACTTGTAGTGTTTTGTAAAGTGAGCAAAAAGGTATATAAACTCGTCCTCCGGCGAAAAGGTATACTCACTTCCGTTTCCCGTGGGGTGCATAAGCGACCAGGAGTTTTTGTAATGCTCGTCAACTTCCGGATATACGTCACGGTATTCACCAAAAAGCGACTTGTGCAGTTCAACATACAAATTGTCGCAAATCCACGCAAAGTCGTGCGCCCCCTCGCCTTTTTCGCAGTATCCGAGAGCAAGCATAATCTCACGTATTTTTTCGTACTGCTCCGTTTTAATTAATATATCCGCATCGCCCATTGAGCGCATATCCGTTGACGGGTACAGATATTTAAGACGACTGCCTTTTAGCAGTGCATAGTCAATCCCGTTCTTTTGAAAAGCGTCACTGATTTTTGCGATTTCCCGTTTCTGCGCCTCATCAATTAAGATGTTTTGGTATACAAGCGCAAATATGCTGTCTGCTTCGGCGGATTGTGTTTCGGAATTTTTCAAGCCGTAGTAGAGCATATTTACAGTGTTTTGTGAAACAGCGAGGTTTAAAGTAGTGCTGAAATCACAGTGAAATTTTTCGTAACAAATCGTTGGGGTGACAATAGAATATTTAATTATTTTGATTATTGCTCCATTTTTAATCATAAATTGCGGGGGCATCTCCTGTTAAAACATTCAATTATGTATCTTGAATATATTTTTAAGATATTTTATTACTGCGGCATATTCTGTGGTTTTTTTATAAAATATTGAAATTGCCAATATATTAATCAGTATTGCGAATATAAAACCTACAACGAGTGATATTAGAGCATTGGCATTTATTAAATTTTCAATAAAACTACCGCAAATGCAACACAAGATAATAGTAAAAGTATATATGTTATATTTTAAATAGTACGGTTTTACACTACCTTGAAAAACAATGTTAAAAACTAATTTGGGGTCGTACCAAACCTGAGTTAACATTCTTGACAAGACGGTACCCAAGAGCACACCTAATAAGCCCAAATAGCGCACGGCTATTATCGATATGATTAGGTTAAGAATGGCTGTAACCAAAGGTCGTAATCTACCTTTGTGAAATATTCCGTTAGCCATTCTAAATATGTCAACTGCCATATACATAATTGTTATATATAAATTTGCACATAGCAACAAAACAATGCCGGTTGACAGCACATATTGCTTACCCCAAATTATTTCAATAAAAGGATTAGTACACAACCACAACCCGGTTATAACTATGCTTGAAAAGGAAAAGCACAAAAAATTTATTGTTTCAAATACGTCTTGTTGCTCTTTCTGCGTTTTTAGGATTGCTAAATTACCGACAGATGCTGTTAATGCAGATATAATTTGATACGCAATGTTATTGATTGCATTGAAAATCAAGTTATAATTTGATATGTATGTAACAGTTGAAATATCAATGGCATTTGATATGATTAGGCTATCAGTGCTATTTAATACAATACCATTAATTTTATATATGAAAACATCTTTTACATTTTTGAATAAACTTTTAAAATCATTTCGATGAATTTTAACGTTTTTAGGTGGCACTGCACCGTTTAACTCACGGTTAGCTAATATGGATATTACCAAATTTGTTATTAGTATGCTGACAATTTCAATGTATAAATAAACCATAAAATTTTTGCTGATTATTAGGAGAAAGACGTCCAAAATAGTCTTTGCAAGCACTATGGCGCTTTCGGTAGCGGTTACAACATACTGTTTTTGTTTTGCAATGATTAGCGTGGATTTGTATATAAGCAGATATGATAAAGATGTTTTTATAACATATAGCAAATATATTTCCGTAATACTTTCTTTTATATCCGGAACATTTTTAACAAAATACCCTATAAAAGGCGTGAATGCCAATCCAATCAATAAGACAGACACACTAATGATCCGATAAATGTACTTACACAATTTCATTAGTTGTGCAATTCGCAGATCATCACCTTGTGCGACCGGCTTATAGAAAGCATAGCTTATGGCTGCGCCGATTCCAAGCTCGGTAAATGACAGAATATTTAAAATATCCGTAAACAGTGTAGAAACGCCCGTATATTGTTCACCAAAGTATTTTAAAAAAATGGTTCGGATAACAAAGGCGCATATCATAGTACACATACGTGCGGCCAAGTTTACAGTAGCATTTCTTATTGTATTTATTGTTCTTGAATTATCCATATTTTCCTCTTAATAATCAATTTTAAAATTGTCAATCTCGTTTATAAAGTTTGCAAAGTTAAGTCGTTCTTTTTTTACGGAATTCTCGATAGAACTTGTATACTTTCCATCTAAGGCACAGTCACAAATCTGAATAATCTTGTCGAATTGTCCGTCATCAGCATCAGATTTTTCAAAGAATAGTTCTTCAAGTTTGAGGCGTGTGCAAAACAAGTCTTTGAGTTTGCCCTCATAAAAGTCAGTCGTGTAATTTGAGTAGTCGATTGCCACTGCCGGAACGCCTTGAACAACACTCAATAAACTGCCGTGAAAATAACTTGTAATGACCAATTCGGAATGACCGATTACATTTGCCCATTCAAATGGTGTCAAATCATATAGATAACAGTCGGCATATCGAGATGGTTTAAAAAGGGTTATAATTGTATATTCATTTTTGTATCTCTCATATACAGTTTTTATGAGCGTGCTGTCTGGTATCATTATAATAATATACTTTTTGTTCAAATCTATTTTATACCTTCGTCTGATTCTATGCTTGTAATCGTTGCCTAAATCTCTTATTTTTTCTATGTTAATAAACAAGGTGGGGTCGCAACAATGAATTGGAGCAACATCACTTGCACACATTTTTACAAACTTCTCGGTGCAGGCATCTCTAACTCCAATAAATTTTGCGGATTTAAAAAATCTACCGCAACATATTAGTCGTTCCTTTTCTTCATTTAAGTAATTCAAACCGTGAACAGAGGCGGCATATGTCATAATCTTGCAATTTTTAAAATTATGATTAGGAATAAATGCTGTCGGATAACCATTCTGATTCCAATTAAATACCGCATCACTTCCAATTATGAGAACATCATATGTTGCATCAATCCATTCATAGAGTTCTTTTAAATTGTTCGTACAAAACCTTTTCTTTGATAGAGAAAGGAATGAAAGGGACTTTTTAAAGGTTTCTATTTTTGCAAGTTCATTAAAAAAACCTATAACTCCGTGGTGTTTAAATTCTCTTAATAAATTGATGTATATTTTTTTTCTTTCCATAGGAGCAATATAGTCAATAATCTCACATTTGACATCATCTCTTGAATTTAACGCTTCACACAGCGAAAAAGACTGTAAATATGCTCCATAGTTGATAGGTCTGTGAAAAGTTAAAATTCCAATGTTATACACTAAATATTCCTCCCTTGCTTTAATCACATTTTGCTATACTTCTAACTTGCTAAGTGCACGCACGTTTTGGTAATATGCACGCTGTAAGCATATAGAAGAAATACCAATTAAACCATTGCAGGTCTGTGGCAAATATTATCATCGTTATCAAAAAGAATACTTTATTGTACGTGGGAATTCGCTTATGTAGGCTAATAAGGCAAACTATAAAACAACAAATTCCGAGTATTCCGTGATTTAATGTTAGTGTAACAAAGACATTACTATACGATATAACATTAAAATAGCTTGAATATTGCGCTGTGCCAACTCCGAATAGTTTCTGCCACAGCTGATAATCAGGGAACTTGTCAATATTACCTAAAATTCGTATTTGAGCGGAATTTGAGCGTTCCCTGTTCAGGTCTGCCTCAATGTTCGTGGTTCTGCGCTGTATGTATAAAAACGTTGAGCGGACGGACTCACTGTGCATTATTAAAAGTATGAGTAAGACAGTCGCAATAACTACAAATAGCATCAACCGCTTAATTGTTTTATCGCTTATTCCTAATTTTTTACCAAAAACCATTAGATATATGGTAACAATCAGACAACCGAAAACCGCTATCATTGACGATGACATAAACAACACAGCAGCAAACAGCAGTGCTTTATACAATTTGTTGCCCATAATTGCATTGGCAAGGGCAACAAGGAAGTAAATACCTACGTATGATGATTCTTGAAATATTCCGCACGGACGTATGTCCCCTGTATTCCTGTCGATATAACCTGACCAAGTGTCATACTTACCGAGTGGCAATCCGGGTAACCTGCCATCCCAAGCACGTATTCCAATATTGCCTGCAATAAACTGCCAAATAACTACAATGGCGGCAAACAAGGCAATATATTCTACATACACAAAGAATTTGTTGCGTTCGGTTCCCTGCCACAAAATATTTATAGCTATTGCATAAAATGACCAAAGAAATATACATTTAAAAGAGAGCAAATAATCCAACTGTTTGTCAATGCCTATAATTGCAAGTATTGTAAATATTAAAAATATCAAACACCAAGCTAATAAAAATCCATACCGCAAGTTGAATTTTTTGCTTTTTCCCAAGAGCATTACACACAAGAACAAGATTAAAAAATCATTTGCACGAATCGTAAACCCTGTTCCGATTGATGCTATAATATACGGATCCATAACAGGGGCTATGGCAAGAAATAATGCGACTAACCCCGGAACAGAAAAAACCGGATTTTTATTATATTTATTTTTATCTTTTGTCTTCGGAACAGGCTGCATTTTTCCATACTCCCATTTAAAAATTTTTAAATCACTTTAAGCAATTCATAATGTTTAATATCCAGTTTTTTGATTGCTGAACATAGTGCTCAACAGAGTAATATGTTTTAAAAATTTCTATATATTCATTGTAGATATCCTCGCAATTAATGTCACGTTTGCACAGTTCAATTAAATGGCAAGGAATTTCTGAGATATTATAAACCGGTACCGTATACTTCATACTCTCAGAAATTTCGTTAAAGTCTTTTAGGCAAGCACTGTATATCGGGATTACCCCAGCTGAAAGATACGATGAGAGTTTTGTTGGTGTTGCGACTCTGTTCACGTCAATATTTTCACGGAGTATAAATCCAAATTTTACTTTTTTCAAACGAGAATTCAATTCTGTTACTGATACAAAATCAACTTGGTAATTTTTGATTCCAAGTTTTTCCAATATGTTTGTTGCCTTTTCCTTTTCGGGGGTGTATACAAATAACTTAGTGTTATCAAGCAGGGTTTCCAGTTTCATATAAAATTTGAGTGTCTGTTCAAAATATTGCCACTTACTTAGAGAACCTACATAACAAAAAGTATTTTGGCTGTATTTGTTGTCTTCATAAAATGCCGATTTATTTATGACGTCATTAAAACAAGGCATAACAAAAGCCTTTTCTTTTAGTGATATGTTGAATTTATGTTCAATAAAATTCAACATATAATCGGAAACAAAAATAACCCCAACTGCGTGTTTCATAGCAAACTTTGACAGAATATTGAGCATATGACATTTGAACTTACTACCGTGTTTTAGGTAACTTTCTTCGGGTTCGAGTCCCTGAACCCAAAATACTATATTTCTAAAACCTTTAAAATATAATTTGACAAAATCCAAAACGATTGAAACGACAATAATGTCATTTTTATTGCACTTGCATATATCTGTCATATTCAAAAATTCATATTTTTCATTTGTATTTTGTTCAAACATTTTTCCGACAACATCTAAATAGAAGTCTGTCACGTTACTGTTAAGGTTTTTTAAAATATGTATCATCTTTAAACGTTCCTTTCATTTTACTAAGGCGATTTCGTTGTCAATTTTAGAAAGTTTTTGAATTGCCTTCACTGCAAACGCCATTTTGGGCTTAACGGCAGATGACTGATATTTTTTCCATTTTTCGCAAAAATCTTTGAATTCTGCTATGCCAAAAAGTTTATACATAACTTTGAGCTGTTCGATGTGTAGGTCGTGATAGAAAGGACTTGCTATATGTCCGTTTAAATCATAATTACTCCAATATCCTCTATCGTACCTTGCAAGCAGATTTGCTACGGTTTTTACCGATATATCCAATGTTGCCTTTAATTTTTCATCATCTGTTAAAATACATATTTCATATAATCCCCAAACTGAAAATATCATACCATTCAAAACGGTCAGTACCTTTGCAGACTCCTCAAATGTGATATAGCTACCCTTGTAATATGCAGTTCCGCCATTTTCTACCGGCAATAGCATAAAATTTATAGCTTTTTTCGCTGACTGAATATACTGCTCATCGCCGCATAGTGTGTACGCCCTGCACAAGAGAGATACTCCCTCTGACTGCGCCATTGACGAAAACGGTTTATCCGGCATAAGCCAGTGGAAAGCACGCCAAGAACCGTCAGCATTTTGATTTTCCAGAGACCACCTAACAACGTTCATAAATTTCTCTATATATTTGTTATCTCCGGTTTCCAAATACATATCATATGCACCCAAACCGTATTGGAATATGGTTATTGGGAAATATACATTATCCCCGTTGCTTGTAACGTTATAGGGCACTCCGTTTTTGTCCACAAGTGTCCCGGTGACTTTGTGTCGCAAATCACTGTAATATCCTGCGATTTCACCTTTTTTGTAAAACATTCCTTCGCATTGACGCATATGAAAAACACTTTTACCACTAATCATATCAATCCAACGCTTAATTATTTTTATTCTCCCGGGCATTGTGTGCTACTCCTGTCATTGCAAATTATTGGTTAAAATCGTCAAAACATTGTTCGGCAAAAATCTATGTGCCGCAAGAAGGCAGTTGACTTTTAGGCTATTCCAAGCAATGCTTTCTTTATGTATGCCAAGCAAAGAAACGGGCAAATTATTATATATGATTCCGGTAACGTTATTGTCAACCACTTCGCTATTATACTTCCAATCACTTGCCAAAACCGGTACACCGGCCGCATATGCATCTATAATTGTGCCAGCAAATCCCTCACCGTCATAGTAGGTAGGAAACAGAAGTGCAAAATAATTTTTTAACACTTCCACGCTTTTATCATATGGCACAAGACCGCCGTATTTAACATAATCGGGAAACGACTCGGAAAGTTTGGTAAACCATTCCTTTTGATTTTCGTCAATTTGACCGTATATATCGAGACAAAATGCGATTTTGCCCAAGTCGCTGTTTACGGTTTTAACAGCATTGACGGCGTCTTCAATTCCTTTTTCCTTCATTACTCTTGAAAATGTGCAGAGTTTAAGCGGTTCATCAACCGGGTATACAAGTTCATCTTCACTCAAAATATTGAGTTCCTTGCAATTAGGCATAACAAAAATGTTATCAAAACCAATTTTTTCGAGAGATTGTTTCATTGCATTGGTTTCAACGTATATTGCATCAAACTTTTTCAAACATTTAGTTAGAGTGGGCTTGTTTTGTATAAACTCTGCCAACCAACCGCCGATTACTATATAGTGAAGTTTTGATTTGGAAAAAGTTTTAAACAGACACAGCAACGGCGCAAAAAATTTCAAGCCGTTTTGAGCAGGTAGCATTATAACGTTTTTGCAACTCAGCATTGCATTAAAAGTGCGAAATATGGTGGAAAGAAGTCTGCTCTTTCCTCTGCACGTATCTATTTTTACAACTTCATCATCTCCAAACTGCGTTTCAAGCTCCGTAGTGATGATTTTGGTTTTTATAGTTTGACCGTTTAGCAATTCGTTATTAAATGAAAAGTGACCTATGACACACAGCTTTTTTTTCATAAAACTTACCCTTTTACATATATAATTTTTTTGGCAAATCCAAACAGCATATTTCTCACCGTCAAAGCAAATGATATAACACCATTTTTGTTGTCAGCATCGTGATAGAGAATATAATGCCACTTAATCAGTGCCTTATAGCTATGGTTGCTTATTGAGCCGGAACGTTTCCGATATTCTGAAAGAGTTTCATTGAGCAGAAAACAATCAGCCTTTTTGCAAACTTTGAGCCACATTGCGTAATCATTGTTTTTCTTTATGTCTGCAATTTGAACCAACCCTATAACATCAGCATCATACATTACGGTAAGGCAGCCGGGCCAGCAATAATTATACATACCTGTCTTGGTTATTTTTTTAGGACCGGTGACATATTTTCCGTTCGGAATTGAATTTTCGTCAATTTCAACGTAGTTAGTGTAGGAAAAGTGATAGCCGTTTTCCAACATAAAATTTATTTGTTTTTCAAGTTTATCCGGCAACCACAAATCGTCACTGTCCAAAAATGCAATCCATTTGCCTTTTGCCTCACGCAAAGCATAATTGCGTGAAACAGCGGCTCCGCTGTTGCGGCTGTTTTTCAGATATCGTATACGCTCATCACTCAAAAACGGCTCTACTGCGGTGTCTGTATTGTCGGTTGAACAATCGTCTACAATTATGAGTTCCCAGTTTTCATATGTTTGAGCTTGCACTGACTTTATGGTTTCACCGATGTATTTAGCTGTGTTATAAGAGGGCATTATTACTGAAACAAGTTCTTTCATACATTTCTCCTCACCTTGTCTTTATAATTCTGCACGGAACGCCAACGGCGGTAGCACCGGACGGAATATCTTTATTTACAAGTGTGCACGCACCGACAACGGCATTTTCACCTATTGTTACGCCGGTTTTGCCGGAAATTATACTAGACCTCATTCCCACATAGGCACCTTTTTTGATAGTAATCGGCATATGCTGCTGTCCGTAACCGTGGCAGGCAAAAAATACACCATATGATATTGTAACATTATCTTCGATAGTCAGCATATGAGGCTCTAAATCATCAAGATAACATCTCATTCCGATAAAAACGTTTTTTCCTATGTTATAACCGCAAAGGCGGTAAAAAAATATTCTCCAACCGTTAAGCACCATATGAGGTATAATCTTTGCGCTAAGCCATTTTCTGAAAAATGCCGATATTTTTTGAGGTAAGGTTTTCTTTTTCATCTCATACGCTCCAAAGTATTACACATTAATCAATTCATTTGCCTCTTTAACCTTTGCGTCATACACTTCTTTGTCCACGGCGCCGTTATCAAGCAGCCAGTTTCCCAAGTCCTCTGCTGTGTCCATACCTTCCTGAGATATGCCGTCGTGCTTTACAAATGCAGACCACACCGTCAGCAGGACTATTTTAACATCTTTGAAAAACGATATTTTTTCTATGTATTCAAGGTCGTAGCTAAGTTTTTGTTCCCACGTTATACCGTTCCTGCCGCTTATCTGCGCAAGCCCCGTAAGACCCGGGCTTACAGTGTGGCGTTTGCGCTGCTCGGGCGTCATAAACACCATATCACGTACAAGGAGCGGACGAGGACCGACAACGCTCATATCGCCTTTTAAAATATTTATCGCCTCCGGCAATTCGTCAAGACTCGTCGCTCTGATAAACTTACCGAATTTCGTCAATCTTTCGCTATCCGGAAGTAAATTGCCGTTGGCATCTCTCTTATCGGTCATTGTACGAAATTTATACAAATAAAATATCTTTTCGTCTTTTCCGGGGCGTGGTTGCTTAAATAAAATCGGTGAGCCGAGGTTTATTCTAACAAGCAGTGCAACTATCGCATACAGCCAACAGAACACCGAGAGTGCCGCAAGGGCGCAGACAATATCCGCAAGGCGTTTAACGTATTTTTTATACATCAAAACACCTCTTAATTGTATCAATAACTCTGTCTTGCTGCTGCTCGGTCATTTTTATGTCCGATGGCAGGCACAGACCACGTTCAAAAATATCCTCACCGACGTTGTCACCGTCAACGGTTATGAAATCCCTGTCCGCATATATAGGCTGCATATGCATCGGTTTCCATATCGGACGGGACTCTATGTTTTCATTTTCGAGCGCAAGCCTGATTTTTTCGGGCGTTACCTTGCCCATAACATCTTTGTTTATCGTTATGCAACTGAGCCAAAAATTCGGCTGTGAACATTCAAGATAGGGGTTCATTTCAACGGGCAGGTCGGCAAATGCTTTTTTGTAGCGATTGTATATATCGGTTTTGAGTTTGCGGTGCTGCTCAATATGTATAAGCTGACCTCTGCCAATCCCGGCAACAATGTTACTCATACGGTAATTGTAGCCAAGCTCGCTGTGCTGATACCAGGGAGCGGGGTCACGTGACTGTGTGGAATAAAATCTGACCTTTTTTACCGCTTCAACATCGTCGGACAGAAACATTCCGCCGCCGGAGGTAGTAATTATTTTATTGCCGTTAAAACTTATTGCGTTGTATTTGCCGAACGTTCCCGTCTGCTTGCCTTTGTAGGTTGCGGAGAGGGACTCGGCGGCATCCTCAATCAGCGTTACGCCATACTTTTTGCACAAATCGCATATTTCGTCGAGTTTAGCCGGAGTACCGTATAGATTGGCAACAACAACGGCTTTTGCTTTGCCTTTATATTTTTCAAGAGCTTTTTCAAGCGCTTTGGGGTTCATATTCCAAGTTTCCCTCTCGGAGTCGACGAACACCTGAACGCCGCCTAAGTAGCTTACCGGGTTTACCGTTGCGGCAAAGGTTAAATCGGAACAGATTACCACATCGCCGTGTGAAACACCTGCCAGTTTAAATGCCATATGAAGTGCGTGTGTGCCGGCAGACATAGCGGCGGCATCGGCGCAGCCTACATATGCGGCAACTTCCTTTTCAAACTTATTTACATTTTCGCCAAGAGGAGCCACCCAGTTAGAGTCAAAGGCTTCTTTTACAAATTTCTGTTCCTCGCCGTGCATAGTGGGTGAGGACAACCATATTTTATCCATTACTTTTCCTCCTGTTCGATAAGGGGTACAAAACTCAATCATTCAACGTTTTAGTCATATCGCAACATTCTGTTTCAAATTCCATTTAAAGCCGACAGCGGTCAGCTTTGCTATCTGATTTTCGGTAAGTTTACCGTTTTTATACTTTGTGCGCTGATTGGCACACCAACTGCCGAGTTTTGCACCGGTGTCGGTGACGTAGCGGTTGGAAACATCGCAGTTGCCGAAAAACCTTCTGTATTCTTTAAGGTTTTCGTAAAAGCTGTTCCAGGCGGCGTCGTTGGCATTCCAGACAATGCTCAGCGTTTCGAGCTTTTGAACGCAGTCAGATTTGAGCTTGCCTTTTGAGTATTTGCTGCGCTGTGCGGCAATCCAGGCGCCGAGCGGAAAACCGTCGGGTGACTTGTATGACGACGGCGGATTGAGATTGCCGAAAGCGTCATAATACTTTTTTGCCTCATCGTAACCTTGCTGCCAGCGGCTGCGGTCACGGTGCCAGCTCATACCGATTGCTTCGAGCAGGTCTGTCTGCTGTTTCGGCAGGCGCTTTTTCGAGTAGCTGTAGCGCTGACCGGAAATCCATATACCGAGGTTTAAACCGCTTGCCGTACGGTAGTGCAGGTTTACATTCAAGTCGCCGTTTTCGGCATAATACCTCTTTGCCTCGTCATAATAGGCAAGCCAGGTACGTTGATTTACCGAGTTCCAGTTCATACCTATCTGTTCAAGCTGTTTTATTCGCTCGTCGGACAGAGTGCCGTCGGCGTAGCACTTCATACAGTTGCGGTGCCATCTGCCGAGGTTCAAGCCGTCGTCGGTAACAAAGTCGGCAGGAATGTCAAGATTGCCGTGCTCATCGTAATAGCGCTTGGCGGCATCAAACTTAATCTGCCATATGTCATCAGTTTCCCAGAGCATACCGATGCCGTTTAAACGGCGTATTTGCTCCGGGGTTAAAAAACCGGTTTTGTAATTTTTGCGCTGGTTTAATATCCAGCAATACAGCTGCGGTTCGGATTTATCGGGTTTCAGATTACCGTGGGTTTTGTAATACCTTTCGGCACTTTGAAATCCGCTTTCCCATTGGCGCTGTTTGAGTGTGAGCCAGGACATACCTATCTTTTCGAGCCTTGCGGTTCGGCTTTCGGACAGGGTGCCGTTTTTGTGGGCAATTCTCTGCGTCACTATCCACTGACCGAGGTTGCAGCCGTTTTCGTCACGGTACAGAGAATGGGGGAGAAGGTTCCCGTTTTTCTCATAATAACTCTTTGCGGCGGCGTACATATTGTCCCAGGAATAGGTTATGGCACGTTCGAGTTTGTCGAAAATTTCACGGCAGTTGCGTGTTTCGTCAAAAATGGTAAAACGCTCGTTCACAATATCCGAGCCTTTGCCGAGTTCACGGTAGAAATCGACAGTTTCAGCCATTTCGTCGGTGACATCGTTGATACTGCGCAGATTTTCAAAGTTCAGCACCACGTCAAAAATAACGGCGTTGTCCTTTGCGCTTGCGGACAGCGCTCTGCCGATTTGCTGTTTGTATATAATCGGCGACACGGTGGGACGCAGTAAAATTACGCCGTTTATGCCGTCTATGTGGATACCTTCGTTTAGCATATCGATGCAGAAAAGCAGTTTAAGCCGTTCGCTTTGGTCTGCCTTAAAATCCGCAAAAGCGGAGCTTGTTTCCGGATTGTCGGAATAGGCACAGTAAACATTCGGCTCTCTGTCAACCTTTGAAAACCATTCCGGTATCTTTGCAATCATTTCACGCATATGCTCTACGCCGGAGCAGAAAACGATGTACTTGCCGTTTTTTTGCATAAACTTGCGGAAAATCTCCTCCAGTCCGTCGGCGTTTTCCAGAGCACGTTTGAGCGCATCAAGGTACTTTTCCGCACGGTCGTGCACGGCTTTATTCTTAATCTTGCCGATTTTGGCGCTATATCTTTCAAACTCGCCTTTGTAAGAGAAAACCGAAAGCACGTACTTTGGCGGTGTGAGTATACCACGCACTATTGCCTCGCCGAGCGTCATATGCGACGCTATGCGGCCGTCGAATAATTCGTCCGCCATATCACGCTTATTGTCAAGGTAGCGGATATTGGTTGCGGAAAGTCCGAGGACTTTTGCGTCGGGGTACAGCGAAAGCAAATTCCTAACGCCCTTGCCCCATTGCTGTGCGCCTGCTCTGTGAAATTCGTCCAGAATGATGAAATCAGGCTTTAACTCGCTCATTTCCGCCTCGCCCATAAGCATAAGTGCGGAATAGGTGAGAAATGTGATGTTACTGCCGTCAAACGACGGATTTGCCTTTTTTATGTTTTCAAGCTGTGTTTTGAAAATGTATTCACCGGGTGAAATCCAGCAGACTCTCTTGTTCCTGTTGTCATCACAAAGGCGGAAAGCGATAAACGACTTTCCCGTTCCGGTCGGGTGAATTACGGCGGCTTTGCCATAGAGAGAAAGCATATCCTCGGCATTTTTGTATGCGGTGAGATTGTGCTCGTACAAATCAATCAATGACAGACCCTCCCGAATAACAACACAATTTATATTGTGTTGTTATTTTTAGCGTCAGGCAGCTCTCCGTACAAAAGTATTCATAAAAAAGCGCACAAAAAATAAAGTCAATTTGCAAAAATTTGCACTTTGACCCTGATTTTGTGTTTTTTTTGCACGGATATTTAGGAGCACCTATTGACTTTTGCCCCAAAATTATATATAATATTTGATGTATTTGAATTGGTTGACAACACAATATAAATTATGTTGTTAATATCAAACCGAGCTTTTGTATATGCTCACGGTGTATACTGCCGCTCTCCATTGTATATATCCTGGTTGTGTTTATGCTCGAATGGCCGAGAATGTCGGCAAGTCTTACGATGTCTTTTTCATATGTATAATATGTGCGTGCAAAAAGGTGGCGCAGATTGTGCGGAAACACCTTTGTTTTCTTTACCTCTGCCGCTTTGCAAAGTTTGTTCATCTCTCGCCAGATGTTGGAGCGGTTGAGAGGTCTGCCGCTGCGTGTTACGAAGACGCAGCCGCTTTTTATTCCTTTTTCCTTCATATAACGTGTCAGTATTCTGCACAGTTTGTCGGGAAGTATTACGGTTCGGCATTTCCCTTTGCACATTACGGCGGCACGCTTCTTTAAAACCGCATCGGCGGTTATGAATTTAAGTTCCGACACACGGATACCGCAGGCGCATATTGTCTGCATAAGGTAGAAAAGGCGTCGGTTTTTCTTTGCTTTGGCACATTTGAGGAGGCGGTTGTATTCCGTTTTTGTAAGCTCTTTGTCGTCGCTGTAAAATATTTCACGCTGAATTTTAAAGGTTTTTACTTTGAGATGCGGCGCTCCGAGAAAATCAAAGAAAGAATTGAGCGCAGATATGGCGCAGTTTGCCGTGGTGAGTTTGCAGGTTTTTGCAAGATGTTCTTTGTAGCGCAGAACAAGCGCCTTGTCCACGGTTTGCGCACAGAGCCAAACGATAAATTTCGATATGCTGCGCACGTAGTTTTCCACGGTAAAGGCGGATTTTTCCTCGCTTATGAGATGATTTTTAAAAAGTTTGAGTGATGTTTGTTCAATTACGCAGTTCATTTGTTATTGCCCCTTTTAAAAGTGATTTCCTTTATTATACAGAAAAACGGGGTGTTTTGAAAAGAACAAAGCGGCCGGCTCACCGATTCGGCGAGCCGACCACCCATATCACATAAAAGGAGTTATGTTATCTGCTTTAAGAGGACCGAAGCCTGCCTCTTTAACACATTTCTGCCCGAGGGGAGTGAGCATAAACTTTGCCATTTTCCTTGCCGGTGCGTCCTCCGGTGTGTCTTTTCTCAAAACGATGTAGGTATTGTTGGAGAGAGGATAGCTTCCGTCCGCAATGGTCTTATCATTCGGCTCAACCCCGTCTACCGAGAGGAGTTTGAGGGTTTTGCTTGTGTCATAGAACATATCCATATTTTTAAAGTAGTAATATATGCTGTATCCGAGGGCGTAACCCGCGGGGTCTTTTGTTTCTGCGCCCACAACGTCGGTTAGTACGTTTGACATAGAAATGGACGTTGTTTCGTTTCTTATCTTTTCGTTAATCTCTTTGCCGTTTAAGAAGTGCCTTTCCATCTGTGCGTGGCTTCCGGAGTCATTGTTGCGGCAGTAGGGGTAGAGAAGTGCGTCCGGTCCGCCGATGTCTTTCCAGTTCTCATAGGCGTTGTCAACGTATATTTTGCTTATCTGCTCGCTTGTAAGCCCCGTTGCCGGGTTGTCTGCATTGGTAAAGAATATCATTGCGTCATAGGCTATGGGGACAAGTTCAAGCTCAACGCCCTTTTCCTTTGCAAGCTCCAAAACGTCACTTGCCGGGTATACCGAGGCAAATAACATATCAACCTCACCGTTTATGAGCCTTTCGTAAGATGCGTGGCTCTTACTGTGCTTTTGCGGCTTGCCTTTGTGGTTGTATCCGTTTAAAAAGAGGTTGCCGTAAACAGCCTCGGTGAAAGGATACGTAGAGGTTGAGCCATCGATTACGGGCATTTTTTTATCAAAACCGTATTCAATCGCCGTTTTTGTGGGGTAAGTAATATACATTGCTGCGGCGTCGTCTGCACACCGTGCGGTCTGATAACGTTTTGCGCTCTCCTGCGGGTTATAATAATAATTGACTATGTATCCGCCCTCCGGATCTTCATCCGGTATATCGGTTTCCACGTTGGCATAGGGTGCGGCGTTTTTTAAAAGCGCATAGGAACCACGTGCCCAGTCGGAGATTTTATCTGCGTCCGCAATGTTTAAGTAACCGTTGACTTCATCATCGGTAACGTCCTTTTTGATATCCTGGTATCCCGTTGCGGCAATGGTGCGTGCAATCATTGTAACAAGTTCCTCGTTGGAAACGTTGCGCTCGGGCGCAAAGGTCTTTTCATCGTCACCTTGTACGATACCGTATGCCTTGGCATTTGCAACGTCACCGTAGAACCAGTCATCCTTTTTAACATCGTCAAATCCGGGGTCGGCGGCGTCCGATTTGCTCACGCCCAAAAGGCGCATCGCCATTGCGGTTGCCTCGGCACGGGTAATGTCGGCAAACGGCAGTGCCCTGCCCTCGTCATCGCCGTTTACAATTCCGTGCTGTGCCGCCTGCTCCATAATGTAGATTTCAAACGAATCGTCGTCATCGGTAAACTTTGCCTCCGGCATAACGTATGCCTCAACCGTTCTTTCGGCATTTTCTGCCGGGACAACGGCGTAGAAGGTGTCGTCACGCAGAGCCGACATAGGTATTACCGTCTTGTCGTCCGCATAACGCAGAATAAGACGTGAATAGGTCTGGTAATCCTCGGTGAATATTTTGGTGCCTTCCGGGTAAGCAAAGCTTATTGTGACAAAATCTTTGCCGGCGGTCTTGTCCTCGGCGAGTGCCGGGATAGCTGATGAAAGTGCCATTACGGCGGTAAGGGTAATGCTTAAAACCTTTCTTTTCATTTTTCGTCCTCCATAAGTACTGAGTCAATAACTGTGATTTTTCCGTCAGATGTTACGTACAAGTTGTAGACTGCCTTTTTAATTACGGAACTTTCGCCTTCAAATGTTCTCAGATACGAAAATTCTGCCGTGCAGTTGCCGGGCTTTTTGCCCGTTATATCAAACTCGAACGTACCACCGGAGCCGACTATGCCGCTGTCCGTCTGCGAAGGTGTGTATTTTGCCTCGGCAACTTCAATTTTTTCGCTCTTGTCGCCCGTGTACTCCCAAGTGTAACCCGTTGTGGGATTACCGTCGAGGGTTACCGCAAGAACGTCAACGTCAGCATCGCCGAGGTCTACGCCGAATATGTCCTCGTTGCCGTAGTACGGAAATTCAATGGTTATAATTCCTGCCACATAGGGCGCAATTTTGTAAGTGTTGAAGTATGCCTCAATGCCGGTGTCCGTCATACGGATTTCGGGAATGCAGTCGTCTTTTTTAAGCGTTTCCTTTGCGTCCCCAAAGAAGGCTTCGGGTTCTTTGTCTATTTCCTTGGCAAACTGCTCTGCGATGTACTCCTTTGCCTTTGCCTCGTCCATATTCAAAATTCCCGACAGTGAGAGCTGTGCCCCCTCGTCAACGTCGTAAACTTCCGAATACTCATATGTTGACGGGTGTGCGCCCCTCAAATCCGCAAAAACCTGGAACGTAACACCGAAAAAGCTGTTCCTGTCGGTGTCTACGTCATATGTAAAGTCCATCTCGTATGCGCCCCAGTTTTCGCCCTCGCCGAGTGATGAATAGTGCTCCCTTGCACCGTCAAGAGTTTCCGCTTCCGATGATTTTACAAATTCGAGCGCCTCATCTTTAAAGTGAGTGTTAAGCTCATCTATGTAGGAGTTGTTCTCTGTATTTTCAATCTGCGGATATTCGCAAGAAATATTTAAAATTACCGTGCCGTCGTCGGCTTTAAACTGCTTTTCGATTTTTTCGGTCTTTACGGTGTGGCGTGTCTTTTTTGTTTCTATTATAACTGTGTTTGTGTCGTTGTCCCAGTCGACAAAGGCGTTCATACCCTCGGATATGGCACGCACGGGGACAAAAGTTCTGTCGTTTTTAATGGCGGCGGGAACGTCGAGTTTGACCGTCTTGTCTTTAAGGAACATCTCGTCCGAGCCGATGTTAAGGCTTACATACCGTGTTCCTTTTTTTGCAAAAACGGTTTCGGACTCGTCAAAGTACGAAACGTCACAGCCGAGCGCCTCAAAGATTGCACGCAGGGGAACGAGCACACGGTCGCTCTCCATATACGGCTCAGCGTCGAAGGTGAGCGCTTTGCCGTTCACCGTAACGCCTATTGCGCTGTCGGCAGATACCGGTGCGCACATTGCCAGGGAAAGACCCAGGGCAACCAAAGCAGATTTTTTCATAATAATACCTCCTTAATACTGTATGGTTTGTATTGATACAGTTACATTATACATATAAGAAAAGTCTTTGTCAATACGATTTATGTTAAATCTATATTATATTTTAATGATATTTTGAAAAAATTGAAAAAAACACTTGCAAAATGTAAATATTTTTGGTACAATATAGGCTGTGTCTAATTTCGTAATAATAATTGGAGGTGCATATATATGGCAAAATGCGATATTTGCGGAAAAGGAGTCGCTTTCGGAATAAAAGTCAGCCACTCACACAGAAGGTCAAACAGAGCTTGGAAAGCTAACGTAAGAACCGTAAGAGCGCTTGTAAACGGTACTCCCAAGAGAATACACGTTTGCACAAGCTGCTTACGTTCAAACAAGGTTACAAGAGCCGTTTGATGCAATGCGGAGCACAGCTCCGCTTTTTTAATGCAGTTCAGGGTGTGCCGCATATGCGGCGCACCCTGATTTTCGTTATGTAACCTTAAATATTTTTTTCAAAAAGCTCTTTACAAATCCGGGAAAGTTCAAAACCACTACTTTCAATGCCCGACACTCCTTTTACGCATTTTCAGAAGAAACTGCTGTTTATAAGGCAGAAACACAGAAAAAGGAGAAGAACACATTCCAAAACCGCAATGAATATCGGCGGCAGGAAAAGCGCCATTAAAACTCCGGCAACAAAGCCGCATATAATGCACACAAACAGAGTTTTGCCCAGACGCTGTAAAAACATTTTAAATCCACCGCCGCATTTTCCGCATTTCACACCTTATTCAGTCCTTTCATTATATTATATGTCCGTCGGGCGCATAGCGTTACCGTCTTAAATTTTCCACCCTGTTTTTTGTAATATACGTGTTGTAAAGGTCGTTTAAAGCGTTTACAAATTCTCTGTCTATGGCATCGCCCGGAGTTATTCCGCTCACAATCTGAATACGCTCCACCGCATCGGCGGTTGCCTCGTCGTAAACTCCGGTGACGTACACCTTTCCGAGGTTAGGAAACTGCTCGGAGAGAGCGAGCATCATAGCCTGAATAACATACAGGCTCACATCTACCTCACCGGGATTTACGGGAGCGCCCTTTTCACCGAAAATGTGCACGCAGATGTCAAGCTCGTTAAGGCGCAAAATCTCGTTGTAAACCTCCGACAGCTTATCCCAAGTGTCATTGTCCACCTCGCCCGTTACGGGCAAGCCATAGCTTTTTTGAAAACTCATCACACTGTTTTTTGTTTCCTTGTCGTATATTCCGTCGGGAATTGCGGCAATTACGTCGGGATTGTATGCAGCGATTTTCCTCAGCATTTTTTGAATTGTGCTTACAGGTCCCACAGGTCTGTTATTCATTGTTTTCACCTCCGCTTTCAAAGTCGCTGTCGCCCACGCTCAACTTTTTTCCGGGGAAGTTTTGAATATTCATCTTTGGAACGAGAACGGCGTTTACAAGCCCCTCAAAAGCGTCATAAACAGCATTCCACGTGTTTCTGCCCACAATGCCGTCTGCCGTCAGACCGAACTGCCTTTGCGCCGCACGCACGGCGTCGAGCGTTGCCCGGTCAAATGTTCCGGTTATTCTGAGCGATGGTATGGTGTCGTAAAACTCGCTTAAAACGCTCAAAAAATACTGGAAAGCCGACACCTTGTTTCCGCTGTCGCCGTACCTTATCGGCTGTGAGTATTGCAGTGATGTTCCGAAAAACGTCACTCCCTGGCTGTCGAGCTCCGCAAGACGCAAAATTGCAACGTAGAGCAGAACCATTCTGTTCCACGTGCCGGGGCCGACAATTCCGTCCGGCGTTAGGTTGAAAATCTGCTGAAAAGTCCTTACCGAGCGCTCCGTCGACTCGCCGAAAATTCCGTCTATCGTAACTGCCGGTATTGCAGGGTATGCACGGGCAATGACGTTTATCATACTTTGTATCACAATTACGGAAGGCCCGCTGTTTCCAATGCTGATGGGCACTCCGGGGTAGGCGTCCTGCACGTTTGAGATGGGCGTGTTGCGCACAAGCTCAATGTCGTCTCCGTAGTAATAGTTAAGTATCTGCATTGAGCTGTAACCCTGCTGAGCCAGGTTTTCGCTGCCCCACTGCGATAGCCCGTTGCACGTGACGGTTGTGCCGTTGCAGTACTTTGCCGCCAGCGGCTCAATGTAACCTTTGCGTCTTATGTAGGTTGTAAAAATCTCGTCGACTATTGCGTCGATGTTTTCAAAAATCGTTCTCCCGTTTATAAATTTCTGGTCGTATGCCGTGGAACTGGTAATGTCAAAGTCGTAGCCACGGCTGCGGTAAAATCTGGTGTAAACACGGTTTAGCGCATAGGAAATCTGTGCGTAGATGTTGGCATATATTGCCGCCTCGCTCCAAGTCGGGTAAATTTCGCTTGATGCAACGTTTTTTATGTACTGAGCAAACGTAACCGTCACATTTTGCGCATCGGAGTCGGGCGGACCGAGATGAACCGTGATGTACTGCGGTATTGTTGGTGTTACTAAAACCGGCATATTAACCCCCTCAATCGAAAGATATTCTCACAAATTCTGCGGAGTTTCCGTAAAGATTTCCGCCTTGTTGTCATATGTTTCGTTTTCCGCAAGCGGGACGAGCGATGCGTCCACAATAGTCGTCTGCCTTGCAAAAATCTGTGCGTCGCCGATGAATATTGTGTAATAACCGGGGTGGTCAACCCTCACGTCCACCAGCGCATACGGTACGCCTTGCGACGGACTCTGACTCATTGACTCGTCGGGCGCCTCCACCGTGACGGACGTTGTGACACCGCTTAAATCCGTTGTTCTTTTTCCGAGCAGTTCGTGACCGCCGCCCGAGCGCCTTGTTATTGTTACCACAGCACTCGGAACGGGTATTTCGCCCTTTGATGTAGAAACTCTTGCTTTAATATAACCGTTTTCCGGCATTTTTCACCACCTCACAATATTATATTGTGAGAGGCAGCCGGTTATTACTATTCGATTTTCGACTATGCGAGCTTATAAAATCATAATTGCAAATAATACTTGTTTTGACAAATAAATTGTGATAAAATTGCTTTGAGGTGAAGCTTATGACTGATTTGCAAAAAGAACTTTTTAAACTGCGTGACGAAAAATACAGAGAATTTCACAAAAATTTAATTCCCACCGTCGATGCCGACACCGTAATCGGAATACGAACCCCTGCTCTGCGTGCGTTTGCCAAGGAGTATTACAAAAGGGGAGAGGTACGGGAGTTTTTGCACGCCCTGCCGCATAAATACTACGAGGAAAATAACCTCCACGCTTTTCTCATAGAGCAGATTAAGGATTTTGACACCGCCCTTGCCGAAACCGAACGATTTGTGCATTACATAGACAACTGGGCAACTTGCGACTGCTTTCTGCCCAAGGTTTTTGTCAAAAATGCGGACAGACTTCTGCCGAATATCAAAAGATGGATAGCCTCGGACGAAACATACACCGTCCGCTACGCCGTAGACCTGCTTATGAAGGTGTATCTTGACGGCAATTATAAAAAGGAGTATATGGAGCTTGTTGCCGGAGTGTCCTCCGACGAATATTATGTTAATATGGGCGTTGCCTGGTACTTTGCAACCGCTCTTGCAAAGCAGTATGACGATGCACTTTCCTTTATCGAGTCGCACGCACTCAAACCGTGGGTGCACAACAAGTCCATTCAAAAGGCAACGGAAAGCCGCAGAATACCGCCCGAAACAAAGGAGTATTTAAAAAGTCTTAAAGTGTGATTAGATGTTGGGACCGCTAACTGCCCTGCAAGTCAATGTGCAGTTTATTAATGTATTCAATCTCCGCCGTAATGTCCGAAAATACGGTAATCTGTACCGGCGGTTCTATTCCGGAAATATGCGTTGTGGAAACATTTGCCTTAATCCACGCCGTTTCATCACCGTTTCTTACAATCCGATAGACAATCTCCCTGTCCTCGCCCGTGGTAATTGCACTTGCCACGGCGCCTGCGACCATCTGTCTGTTCTCGGTGTGAGTAAGTTCCATAAGCTGTTTTAAAGAAACGCATATGTCATCGTTTCTTTCAATCCCGTGTATCTTATAAAACTTGTCGTTTGCAATAATAAAGTTGACCTTGTCGCCCTCGGTGTATGCCGCAGTAATGCCGTTGCTGACACTGTCGAGCACGGCACGCAGTTTGTCCGCCGCACTTTCCTCCGCCATACGCAGATTGTGAATATCGGTAACGTCCATCGAAACTCCTATCAGAATGTTTTTGCCTATCCCGTCCAGGTTCACAACGGAGTTTGTAATCTGCACCCACACAATGCTCCCGTCACGCCTTTTGCAGCGGAAGTCGTGCGTTTCCGATTGCCCCGTGCGCACGACACGCTCCACTGCGTCCATTGCCTTTGCATAATCTTCGGGCAAAATCAAGTCGTTGACGTTTTCGACTTCGTTTGCGTATTGCTCCTTTGTGTAGCCGTACATTTGGTAAAATCCGTTGTTTTTGTAGAGAACCGTAAAATTGTTTCTGTCCTTAAAGATTGTTGCGGTCACGCTTGCGTGAATACTGCGCATCATAGTGCCAAGCTGTGCCACAACGTTTCTTTCGTTTATCTCCGCCATACGCTGTTCGGTCATATTTACAGCCACGCCGTAGCACAAAATTCTGTCGTCCGTGCGTGCAAGCGTGCGCACCGTAACACGAATGTATTCCGTTTGGTTCCCGTTTGCGATTTTAACCTCACAGCTTGCCTCTTTGTGCGTGCTGACAGCTTTGTCTATTGTGTCAAAAAACACCGCACGGTCGCTCTCGTTCATATACTTGGATACCGCCGCCCCGTGAAGCTCCGTTCCGGGCGGAATTATACCGCCGAACTGCTGAATGTACTGGTCATTAAGGCGCAGAATATGCGTTCTGCCGTTGTGGTATTCAAATATGCAGGTACCGCCCACGTAGCTGTTAAAAATCAGCGTGTCCATAGACTTTGGGTTCCAGAACTCGTTGCTGTCAAATGTTTCAAGCGTTTTAAGCCTTGACAGCTTGTGCTCCTTGTCGGAGACGTCCAACAGCCTCTCGTAAATATCAACCGGCATCGGCTTTGCGTAAAAATACCCCTGAATGTAGTAACAGCCAATCGACTTTAAATAGTCGGCAAGGCGCTTGTCCTCCACACCCTCGGCAATCACCGCCATACCGAGCCACTTTGCCATACGGATTACTGACTCTATGATATTTCCGGCACGCTGACTGTCTGCTGAATTTTCAAAAAAGCGCATATCCAGCTTTAACACGGACGCCGGAATGTCCTTTAAAGTGTTGAGCGACGAGTAGCCGGAACCGAAGTCGTCAATCTCTACAATAAATCCAAGGTTGATTAGCTCTTTTACCTTTTCGTTTATCTCTGTCGCACTCTCGGCAAACGCCGACTCCGTTATTTCAAAACGGATAAGGTCATTGTGCAGTCGGTATTTGTTAATCAGCTCGGTTACAAACGGAATAAAGCTCTTGTGCAGAATATCCCTGCGTGAAACGTTTACCGAAATCGGCAGAGGTTCTTTTCCGCTGTCAATCCACTTTCTTAAAAGGGCGCACGAACGCTCCCATATGTACTTGTCAAGTTCGTAGATAAAGCCGTTTTGCTCAAAAATCGGTATAAACTCAGACGGCGGAATAAACTTGCCGTCCTTTTTCCACCGCACAAGCACCTCAGCACCGATGAGCGCACCGGTTGCGTGGTTGTACTGCGGCTGAAACCACGGCTCAAACTGCCCCGATGCAAGGGCGTCACGCATTTCGTATATAACCTGCTGTCTTTTTACAAGATTTGTGCGCATATAGTCCTTGTAGTATTCAATGTCACGCTCGTAGTTGTTCCTTATGGCGTCCGCTGCCAGTTTTGCACTGTCGTACAAGGTGTCGACAGACAATGCCGTGTCGTCAATAACGCATCTGCCCACACGCAGTCTTATGCGCTGAAAGATGCAGTCCGGCGTGCTTGCCGTGTCGTATGCATCGGACATTTCGTCGGAGGCTGAACAGACCCTCGGATACAGCGCCGCAAACTCATCTGCGGCAATATGGGCGCAGATTCCGCCAACCTCTGCCATATGCTTTGCCATTGTTGCACTTACGTGGCAGATTACATTGTCGCCCGTCTGCGTGCCGTACTGTGCGTTTACCTTGAAATTGTCAATGTTAACACAAGATAGAACGTAAAAACCCGCTTCGCACTCGCTTATCATTTGCCTTGCTTTTTCAAAAAATTGGTTTCTGTTGTATACTTTCCAGTCCTTACCGCCGGTTTTATGTTCTGCTTTTGTCATAAAATTCTCCTAAATCAATCTTTGCTGACCAGCTGCTCAAATTCCTGCGGCGGCATAGGTCTTGCAAAGTAATATCCCTGCATAGACGTGCAGCCCACGGCCTTTAAAAATTCCGCCTGCGTCTTTGTTTCCACACCCTCGGCAATAACGCCGATGTTTAAATCCTTTGCCATTTTTACAACCGAGCGCAGAATGTCATCACTCTTTTTGTTGCCGCAGCCAACCTGTGAGGTCAGTTTTATGTCAATCTTTATGGTGTCTATGTCTAAGTCTTTAAGAATGTTAAGGGACGAATATCCCGAACCAAAGTCGTCCATTTCCACAGTAAATCCGGCGGCTTTAAAGTCCGTAACCACACTCTTTAACGCCTCGGTGTCCGATGTGTATGCGCTTTCGGTTATTTCAAGCTTGATGAGCCTCGGCTCAATGCCGAGTTTTTTCACCGTATCGGAAATAGTCCGGCATATCTTGCCGCCCAGTATGTCTATGCGTGATATGTTTACCGAAATCGGCAGTTCAATTCCACGTTCCTGCCAGTATTTAGCGTAAGCACAGCTCTTTTCTATAACATATGTGTCCACAAATGTTACCTGCCTGCTGCGCTCCAAAAGCGGAATAAAGTCCGCCGGCGGTATAAGTCCCCTCTCAGGGTGACGCCAGCGCACAAGCGCCTCTGCGCCGATTAATGCGGATGTTTCGTAATCGTACTGCGGCTGGAACCATACTTCAAACTCTCCCTTTTTAAGCGCACCCTTAACCTCGCCGAGGAGTTTCTGCCGTGTTTCCGCCGCCTGCATAAGCCCCGTTTTGTAGTAGGCAATGGGTGTCGAAAAGTCATAGCGCACACTGCGCAGCGCAAGGTACGCCTTATACAGCATTACCGACGGGTCACAGTTTTCCTCGCACAGGTCGTACACGCCCATATGAATTGTTATCGGGTAGTCAAGCTCGTAGTCCTTAAAGTCCTCCGTGAACGACTTGTAGCACTCCTCTGCCGACGGGTAGTCCTCAAAGCAGAAACGTGCAAAGTGGTCGGCGTAAAGGTGAGCCGAAAAGCTCGACTCTCTGTTGTGTGTGCGCATATGCTCGCCCACGCTTCTCAGCAGCCTGTTGCCGGCGTTAAAGCCGTATGTTGCGTTTATGTTGCTCAGCCCGTCTATGTTGTAGCGGTAAATGCGGTACCTTCTGCCGGGATTTTCTTCTATAATGCGGAGCACTTCATCGTGAAATCCCGATGCGTTCAAAAGCCCCGTTTCAATGTCTGTCTTGCTTGCCACGATGTCGCTTATGTTCTCGCACGATACCACAATGCTCTCTTTTCTCCCGTCAAGGTATGAGTAACTTACCTTGTAGTAACCGCCTGAGCTGTTGTCGGCGTTCATAAGATGCGTGGTCAGGGAATACTGCGGTGAATTTTCAAGCTGTTTTTTAATGTTTTCAAGTGTTATGCTGTCTTTTAAAAATTCAAAATCGTGTTTTGAAAGTGACCTTTCAAGTGAGTAAATTGCGGCATCATCGTACATAGCACCGCCCTTTAAGACGTGATTTTCCAAAAACCTTGCGTCACCGAGCGTCTTTATGCCGAAAATGCGCCCGGAGGCAACGTCAATCAGACCCATTGCCTCAAAGTCCTCGTCAATTATCTTTGAGCATATCTGCTCCAAGCGCTTTTCGGAACTTATGCTCTCGGCATATATAAACGCCTCCGCCTCGTCGGTTATCGGACTTCTCACAAGTTCTGCGGTAATCCTCACCCATATGTAGCGTTCGTCCGGACTGTAAAGCATAAAGTCGCCGCTGACGTTTCGCTTTCCGTCTGTAAATGAGGCGAGCAGGGCATTGCGTGAGAACATCTCATTAAATTTACTGCGGTCGCACGGGTGCATTTCGGAATATGCCCGATTGCACACATCGTCGGCTGTTTTTAGCGTTTCCGTCTTGTCTTTAAGTTTACTGCTGCCAAAACAGCATATGTTCTTTGCAAGATTTACATAGTACATCGCAAGCACGCCCGGGCGTTCCAGCAGACGCCGGCTCTGAAAGCTGTGGTATTCCTCCAACTTTTTGCGCCGTTCCGCCTCAAATGCGCTTACAATGGTTATTCTGCGGTGCATAATTACAATTATCAAAACCGCCGCAATGAGGGTTATGATAAATAAAAGGAACGTAACCGCCAACGTCATTTTACTCTGTATTCCCGCAAGATACGAGGCGTATGCGGTTGTTGTTACACTGAAAATATAAATATCTTCAAGACCTATGGGCATATAGATACCGTAGTATTTTTCGTCGTTGTATGTATACTTGCGCACATCGCCTTCGGCAGTGTCTGCCGCCTTGTCTTCTCCTTTAAAATAGTCGTCTATGTTTCTGCCGACTTTTACATATAATGTATTTCTGTCTGCGGCGGCAATAACATCGCCGTTGCCGTAGCACAGAAAGTTGTATTGATTTTTGTTTGTATCGGGGCCGTCAAGCTCACCGCAAATGTCCGAGAGAAGTCTTGTCGCTACAATTACGCCTACAATTTTGTTGTCCGAGCGGACGGGCGATGCAAATACAAATACCGAACTTCCGCTCATTCTCCCCTCGGATAGAAACTGTGTGCTCTGCCTGCCCGCCAATGCGTCTTTAAAATATGGACGGTCCGAGCAGTCGGCGGTAGTGCCGTTCTGATACAGAAGTTTTCCGCTCCTTGTGGAAATTGCTATGTTGGCAAATCGGCTCTCTCTTAAAAGAATGTTTAAATCATCAAGAACACCCTTGTCGGTGTAAATGTCTTTGTTCCATTCTATTGCCGAGGCAATGAGGTCAAGCTGTTCAAAGCAGGCGCTCACACGCTCGTTCATAGAAATGCTCTGCGTTCTCGCCGAGTCTGCCAGCAGGCGGTACGCCCTCTTTTCGGAGTCGGCACCGAGCCGTGAGCCGTATATTCCGAGAACTGCGGCGGCGATTGCGAGCAGCGCAAAAACAGGGAGTACTATGCCCTTTAAAATAAATCTTTTTTCTTTGGTATTGTCTTTCATTGCTGCCCACCTCACACTATTGTGTTTATTATACATTATTTTGAACACTAATTCAATCATTTTTATATATAAATGTAATAAAAATGCAGATTTATTTATTTTTACCAAAAAAAGACTTGATTTTTTCCTGTAAGTGTGATAAAATAATTTACGGTCAAGGGATTGACCGTGTTTTATAGCATCGTATTTGCAGAGTGGGTTTGTGACCCACTCTTTCGTGTTATTATGGACGCAAAAAATTTAAAGGCGGTGTTTTAATGGCATCAAATTCAAAGGTAACGGACATTGTGTACGCTCTTGCTCTGCCGCTGGCACAGGAGGCAGGGTGCACGTTGTACGAGGTCGAGTACAAAAAAGAAGGGGCGGATAACGTTTTGCGTGTCGTGCTTGACACCTTGGACAACAGCAGTATTTCCATTGATATGTGCGAGAAGGTGAGCCGCTCTCTGAGCGACGTTCTCGACGAAAAGGACCCCATACGGGGCGCATATATGCTGGAAGTCACCTCTCCGGGACTTGACAGACCGCTCAAAAAGGCAGAGGATTTCAAGAGGTTTTCCGGCAGGCTCATAGATGTGGGTCTGTATAAACCGCTCGGCGGCAAAAAGACGCTCTGCGGTACGCTCAAATCATATGATGACGGCGTTGTTATGCTTGAATGTGACGGCGAGGAGATTTCCGTAAGCACATCGGACACTGCCTATATAAGGCTTGCAGTTGAGTTTTAACGAACGAAAGGAATGATTATAAAAAATGAACAGTGAATTTCTTAACGCATTGGACCAGATTGAAAAGGAGAAAAACATAAGCAAGGATATTCTCCTTGACGCCATCGACGCAGCGCTTGTTTCCGCATACAAGCGCAACTACAACACAAGCCACGGCAACGTGGTTGTAAACATCGACCGTGACAGCGGCGAGGTAAAGGTGTTTGTGCAAAAAGAGGTTGTGGAGCAGGTAGATGACCCTATGACTCAAATCTCATTGGACGACGCCGCAAAAATCAGCGGAAAGTATGAGCTCGGCGACATCGTGAACATCGAGGACGCACCGGCAGAGTTCGGCAGAATTGCGGCTCAGACGGCAAAGCAGGTGGTAATGCAGAGGATTAAAGAGGCGGAGCGCACCTTAATCTATGACGAGTTCTCCGAGAAGGAGCATCAGCTCTTAACAGGCGTAGTGCAGAGAATTGAAAAGAAAAATATCTACCTCGACATCGGCAAAACCGAGGCGTATCTTGCACCGAGCGAGCAGGTTCCCACCGAGAGCTACACCTTCCATAAGAGAATGAAAGTGTACGTAACAGAGGTTAGGAGAACAACCAAAGGTTCGCTTGTAAACGTTTCGAGGTCAAAGCCGGCACTCGTCGCAAAACTCTTTGAGGAGGAAATACCGGAAATACACGACGGCATCGTCGAGATTAAGAGCATCGCCAGAGAGGCGGGTTCAAGGTCTAAAATTGCCGTTCTTTCCAACGATTCCAACATCGACCCCATCGGCGCCTGCATAGGAGCAAAGGGAACAAGGGTTCAGACCATAGTCGATGAATTAAACGGCGAGAAAATAGACATAGTAAAATACAGCGACGACCCAGGGGAGTTCATCATTGCAAGCCTTAATCCGGCAGAGGTGTTGAGCCTTGATATCGACACCGAGGCAAAAGAGGCAAACGTCATAGTTCCGGCAGACCAGCTCTCGCTCGCAATAGGCAAAGAGGGTCAGAACGCACGTCTTGCCGCACGTCTTACGGGCTACAAGATAGACATTAAGAGCGACAATATGTAATTTTGGGGTGAAACGATGGCTAAAAACATTGTTCCCACAAGAATGTGCGCCGGCTGTATGCAAAGACGTCCCAAGGGCGAGCTTTTGAGAGTCTTCCGTGACAAGGACGGCAGTATCTCGGCGGACATTGACAAAAAATATACGGGCAGAGGCGCCTATGTGTGCGCAAACAGAGAGTGCATACAAAAAGTGCAAAAGAAAAACAGCTTTGCACGAATGTTAAAGGCAAAGACAAAGCCCGAAATTTTTGAAAAACTTTCGGCACTTGCCGACAGGGAGTGATTTTGAATTGGATAAGGTTTTGAGCCTTCTCGGACTTGCAAAGAGAGCCGGCAGACTGCTCAGCGGCGAGAGCGCAGTAAAAGAGGGCGTCCGCTTCGGCAAGGCGCACCTTGTGGTAATAGCCGGCGACGCAAGTTGCAACACGGCTAAAAACATCACCGATAGCTGCAACTATTACGGTGTCAGATATTTTACTTATTCCGATAAAACATCTTTGGGTCACGCAATAGGCAACGAGTTTAATGCAGCGGTTGCCGTTACGGACGAAGGTTTTTCAAAGAGTATAGAAAAGTGCTTGCAGGCAAATATTAATGGAGGTGACAGATTATGACCGGACCGAGAGTGCACGAATTAGGTAAGGACATAAACGTTTCAAGCAAGGTGCTCATTGAGCTGCTTGAACAGTACGACATAAAGGTTAAAAATCATATGACAACACTGGAACTTGACCAGACCGATGTGATTTTGACATCATATCTCAATAAATATGACGATGGCTCGACCATAGAGGAGTATTACAACAAACTCCACGAGGCAATGGAGAGCGAAAAGCCCAAAAAGGCAAAAACCGCCAAAGCCGAGGAGGAAAAGCCGGAGCAGGAGGAAACAGCCGAAGTTGAGATAGTAAAAGAGGACACACAAAAGGTTGTTGACACAAGACAGAATACCGTAGACCTCGAAAAGCTCGACATTGACAAGATAGAAAAGCTCGTTGATATTGACGCAGAGGAAAAAACGGAGAAAAAGCAAAAAATCAAGAAAAACACCCAGCCTTCCAAAAAGATTGACAAAAAGGCGGAATCTGCCCCCAAAGCCAAAAAGGCAAAGGAGGAGCCGTCTGCTCCCAAAGAGGTCGAAATACCGGAGGAAATCTCCGTCGGCGACTTTGCCGCAAAGCTGGGCGTATCTCCCACGGCAGTTGTCAAAAAGCTGTTTGAAATCGGCGTAATGGCGTCCGTCAGCCAGACCATAGACTTTGACACCGCCGCATTAATCGGCGATGACCTCGGATTTATCATCAAACAGGAAATCATCGTTACAGATGAGGATCGCCTGTTTAACGACGTTGAGGACAAAGAGGAAGACCTCAAACCCCGTCCGCCGGTAGTTGTTGTTATGGGTCACGTTGACCACGGTAAAACGTCGCTCCTCGATACCATCAGAAAAACAAATGTCATTGCCAAAGAGGCGGGCGGCATCACTCAGCACATCGGTGCGTACAGAGTGCGCATCCACGATAAAAAAATCACGTTTTTGGACACTCCGGGTCACGAGGCGTTTACATCAATGCGTATGAGAGGCGCACAGGTTACGGATATTGCCATTTTGGTTGTTGCGGCGGACGACGGCATTATGCCCCAGACCGTTGAGGCAATAAACCACGCCAAAGCGGCAGGTGTAACCATCATCGTTGCCATAAACAAGATAGATAAAGAGGGCGCAAACCCCGATAAGATAAAGCAGGAACTCACCGAGTACGACCTTATCCCCGAAGAGTGGGGCGGCGACACAATCTGCGTTCCGATTTCCGCAAAGTACAATCAGAACATAGACGAACTGCTTGAAATGGTTATCCTCGTTGCCGAGATGAAAGAGCTTAAAGCCAACCCCGACAGACGTGCCAAAGGTACCGTCATCGAGGCACAGCTTGACAAGGGCAGAGGTCCTGTCGCTACCGTCCTCGTTCAGAACGGTACGCTCAAAACGGGCGACATCGTGGTTGCCGGCACTGCCGAGGGCAGAGTAAGAGCAATGGTTGACGACCGTGGCAATAAGGTTAAAAAAGCAGGCCCGTCCGTTCCGGTTGAGATAATCGGACTTAGCGAAGTGCCCGAAGGCGGCGACACCTTCTACGCCGTTGACGATGAGAAAAAGGCGAGAGCCGTTGTCGAAAAGAGAAAAGAGAAAATCAAGGAAGAGCATATTAAGTCACGCTCCGTCGTTTCCCTTGACGCACTCTTTGACCAGATTAAAGAGGGCGAAGTCAAAGACCTCAATATTATTGTCAAAGCAGACGTTCAAGGCTCCGTTGAGGCTGTTAAGCAGTCGCTCACCAAGCTGTCGAACGAGGAAGTGCGTGTAAACTGTATCCACGGCGGCGTCGGCGGTGTTACCGAGAGCGACGTTATGCTTGCGGCGGCGTCAAATGCAATTATAGTCGGCTTTAACGTCCGCCCCGATAACGGTGCGCTGTCCTCTGCAAAGCAGAACGACGTAGACATAAGACTCTACCGTGTCATCTACCACGCAATAGAGGAGATTGAGGCGGCAATGAAGGGTATGCTCGCTCCCAAGTTTAAGGAAAATATCCTCGGCCACGCCGAGATAAGGAATACCTTTAAGGTTAGCGGAGTCGGCACAATCGGCGGCGGATACGTTCAGGACGGCAAAATTTCCAGAAATTCGCAGGTGCGCATTGTGCGTGACGGCATTGTCGTTCACGAGGGCATACTTTCCAGCCTTAAACGTTTCAAGGACGACGTTAAGGACGTTGCCGCAGGTTATGAGTGCGGCATAGGCATCGAAAACTTTAACGATATTAAGGACGGCGACATCGTTGAGTCGTTCGTAATGGAGGAAATAAAGGATTAATTATGGCTTTTAACAGATTGGAAAGAATAAAGCAGGAAGTCAAGCGGGAAATGTCATCAATAGTGCGTGAGCTTAAAGACCCACGCATCAGTCCGATGACAAGCATCGTTGCGGCGGACGTGAGCCGTGACCTTAAATACGCCAAAATTTACGTGTCCGTAATGGGCACCGACGAGGAGAAAAAGGCAACAATGGACGCACTCAAAAGCGCAACCGGCTTTATAAAGCGGGAAATCGGTTCAAGACTTGACTTGCGCTGTGTTCCTCAGCCGACTTTCGTTCTCGACAGCACCATTGATTACGGTATGCACATAAATGAGCTTATTCATAAGATTAACGGAGAAGAAAAATGAACATTTGCGACGTTGCAAAAGTAATTAAAGATAACGATAACTTTGCCCTCGCCGTCCACGTCAATCCCGACGGAGACTGCATAGGCTCTGCCTCGGCATTGCTCTTGACACTGCGCAGTATGGGCAAGCGTGCGCATATCGTCTTGGACGGCACCGTTCCGCAAAGACTTGCCTTTCTTGCGGAGGACGGATTTTTAGGCAATGCGGACGGCGGCTATGACGTGTGCATAGCCGTGGACGTTGCCTCGGATTATATGATGGGCAGTGTGTACGAGAGCACGTTTAAGCACGCCAAAGTCACCTGCTGCCTTGACCACCACAGCACTAACAAGGGCTATGCGGATATAAACTGCATAGACCCCGATGCCTCGGCTGCGGGCGAGGTTGTTTATGACTTGATAGAAAACCACCTCGGCGGAGTGTCCCCGGACGCCGCAATGCGCCTTTACGCCGCAATAGCGAGCGATACCGGCAGTTTCAGGTATTCAAACACCACCGCACGCACTCACCTGATTGCGTCAAAACTGCTCGAAAAGGACTTTGACGCACCGCTTGTGATGCGCCTGCTCTTTGAGGTAAAGACCATAAACCAGCTCCGTCTTAAAAGCGACGTGATAAACGGACTTAAATTTGACTTTGACGGCAAAGTGTGCATTGCAGTTCTTGAACAGCGCACTCTCGATAAATACGGTATGACCTTTGAGGACGCAGACGACTTGGCGTCGCTCCCACGTTCGCTTGACGGCGTTGAGGTCGGCGTGTTTATCAAGGTTAAAGCGCCAAACGAGGTCAAAGTGAGCCTGCGCTCAAACGCCTACGCAGACGTTGCGCAAATTGCCGCAAGTTTAGGCGGCGGCGGTCATATCCGTGCCGCAGGCGTGACGATTAAAGCAGACAGGGTAACGGCTGAAAAAATGATACTGGAAGAACTTAAAAAAGTGATGTGACAATATGGCAGATTTAAACGGCATAGTGGTTGTAAATAAGGAAAAGGGTTATACATCTCACGATGTTGTAAGCATAATGAGGAAAATCCTCGGCACTTCAAAAATAGGACATACCGGCACGCTCGACCCCAATGCGGAGGGCGTGCTTCCCGTCTGCGTGGGCAAGAGCACACGCCTTGCCGATATGCTCACCTTTTCCGACAAAGAGTACATAGCCTCCGTCCGCCTCGGCATAACTACCGATACATACGACATCTGGGGCGAGGAAACGGGCAGAGCGGACGTCGGTGTTCCGGAGGAAGAACTCCTTGCCGCCGCAGAAAAATTCAAAGGCGAAATCTCACAGCTCCCCCCGATGTTCAGCGCCGTAAAGGTCAACGGCAAAAAGCTCTATGAGCTTGCACGCAAAGGCGTTGAGGTGGAGCGCAAAAGCAGGACTGTCACCATTTACGGGCTGGAAATCACAGACTTTGACGGCGTTAATTTTAATATGCGTGTCCGCTGTTCCAAAGGCACGTACGTCCGCTCGCTCTGCCACGATATAGGGCAGACCCTCGGCTGCGGTGCGTGTATGACCGCACTCACGAGGACAAAGTCGTCGGTTTTCGGTATGGAGGACGCAAAAACACTCGATGAAATACGGAGCACCGCCGAAGTCGGAGATGTACGCTCGCTCCTTATGCCGCCGGACAGCGTCTTTGGCGATTTAAAGCGAATAAACGTCACCGACGCTGTGAGGACAAGGCTCTTAAACGGCGCACTCTCCCGTGTTGAAGTGCCCGTCGGCAGATACCGTGCCTATGCGCCGGACGGCGGATTTATCGGCATTACCGAGGTTTTTACGGGCGAAAAGGGGAATATAATTAAGATTGTCAAGGCTTTTTGCTGACGAGGTGAATATGAAAACAAAAAACGTTGTTGCCATCGGCAAGTTCGATGGTGTTCACATAGGGCACCGCACGCTTATTGAAACGGCGGCGGCTCTGTCCGAAAAACTTAATATGCGCCTTGCCGTGTACGTAATCTCTGCGCCAAATCCCAAGAGCATAACCACTCCGCAGCGGCAGGAGAGGATACTCCGTGACCTCGGCGCAGACGCTATCGTCCGCCAGGAGCTGACGGAGGACTTCCGCTCGCTTTCGCCGGAGGAGTTTGTCGACAAAATTCTTGTCGGCAAGCTGAGTGCAGGTTACGTTGTAGTCGGCTACAACTTCCGCTTTGGATTTAACCGCAGGGGTGATGCAAAGATGCTCGGCGAGCTTTTGAGCCGCCACGGCGTCGGAATAACCGTTATAGACAGCGTAAATGTCGAAAACGAGCCTGTAAGCTCCACACGCATAAGACGGCTAATTGAAAACGGCGATACCGAGATGACAAAAAAGTGCCTCGGCAGATATTTTTGTATGTGGGGCACAGCGTCCGAGGGCAAGCATCTGGGAGCAAAAATCGGCTTCCCCACGATTAATTTTTATCCCTCGTCCGATGCGCTCATACCCAAACACGGCGTGTACGTGTCCAAAGTTTTCTTAGACGGCAAAAGATACACCGGCATTACCAACGTCGGCGTAAACCCCACCGTGGAGAACGGCAAAAACATCAAGGTGGAAACTCATATCCCGTCCCTCGAAACGGGAAAACTCTACGGCAAATCCGTGCGTATAGCGTTTGCGGAGTATATACGTGGCGAGAGTAAGTTTGAAAGCGTCGGGCAGCTCAAATGTCAGCTTGAACGTGATAAGAAATATGCCCTTGAAAAATACGGAGAATGACGGACAGAAAAAATGTGACTGTAAAAATTCGCTTTTTACAGTCACATTTTTGTATTAAATAAAGTGCGACACAAACATTCTCAAACCTATCAGAATAAGTATCACACCGCCTGCAATCTCCGACTTTTTCTTGTACCGTGTTCCGAATACACTGCCGATTTTCACCCCAAGCATAGAGATTATAAGCGTTGTAATTCCAATGGTTATAACGTTAAAGAATATGTTCTTTGTAAACATTCCGCCAAATCCGCAGCCGAGAGCCGCAAATGTCACACCGACCGCAAGTGCGTCAATGCTTGTTGCAATGGCAAGCGGAAGCATTGCGGAGTTTTCAAATTCCTTTTCCTCCTCGCCGTCGTCGCCGAGAGCCTCTTTTACCATATTTGCTCCGATAACGGCGAGCAGAACAAAGGCGATTATGTAGTCGAATTTGGAAATCACACTTTGAAACTTGTACCCTGCAACATAGCCTATAAACGGCATAAGCGCCTGAAATCCGCCAAAGTACAGCCCTGCGCTCAAATAGTGCTTGGCACTTATCTTTGAGTGCGAGAGCCCCTTACAGACCGATACCGCAAATGCGTCCATAGAAAGCCCCACGGCTATCAGCAGAAGTTCTGTTATTGTCATTTAATTTTAACCCCCAAAATCAGTATTCGTCATTTTTGTGTGCTCTGATGTACTCAAAAGTAGTCTTTTCTCCCTTTTCTTCAAGCATACGCAAAAGAAACTCGATATAGTCCGATGTTTTTGGGTGAATAAGCCTTGTTTTCTTTGAACGGAGAAAATAGTTAATGGGGTGCGAGTTCGTGTACTTGTCGCCCTGATACGTCTTGCTTGCGGCAACACGGTCACAGAACATCTCAATCACGTATTTTGTCGGCATCTTTATCGGCGAGAGCACCTTTGTCACGGTGTCGTAGTCCGTCCAGTATTCAAAGTGGTGCTTGTTTCTGCCCTTGTGGTGCAGCCACGCCTTGCTGTAACCGTACACCTCACGTTCACGTTCGTTGGGCGAACGCTTGCCGTCCTCGTAATACTTTGCACCGGAAGAAAACTCCGTCCACGAGTACTTGGACAGGTCGTGCCTGAGTCCCTGAAAAAAAATACCTGCCTTAAAGCAGTTTTTGATAACCTCGTGGCGGTGCGCCGTAATTGTCTTAAAATGTCCGATAGCTCCCCTTAAAAACATCTTTTCGTCCTCCGTTGTTACAATTATATTCTTTATTACGTTAAAAGTCAAGCAGACGGTTGCATTATTTTGAATTTGTGGTAAAATTATACCGAGGTGTTTTTAATGAATTACGAAATAGAAAAAAAGTTTTTAATAGCAAAACCCGATGAGGAATTTTTAAAGAAACTGCCCGGCTGTGAATTCAGCGAGATAGAGCAGATTTATTTAAAAGCCGCCGACGGCGTTTCCGAGAGAATACGTATGCGCAAATATGACGGCTCCGTCGTCTACTATCATACCCTTAAAAAGCGTATATCCGATATGCGCCGTATCGAGGAGGAGAAAACCGTCACCGCCGACGAATATAACGAGCTTAAAAAAAGAGCCGACAAAGACCTGTCGGCAATATATAAGTGTCGCTATTGTATTCCTTACGGTGGGCACACATTGGAGATAGACGTCTTTCCGTTCTGGAAAAACCGGGCGTATCTCGAAGTTGAGCTTTCGGACGAAAACGAGGCTTTCTCACTTCCGCCGTATATAAAGATTATCCGTGACGTCACCGCCGACGGACGCTACACAAACCACTCGCTTGCCTACCGTGTGCCCGATGAGGATTTACTTTGATAAAAACCGCTTTATAACGTATTCGTGAGCCGCATTCTCCGCTCTGTCATCAAGAGGGGAGAGTTCGGCTTTCCCGTATTTTTTAAGGAGCGTGTTTGCAAGTATCTTGTCCGCAAGGAGCGGATTTTTGGGCAAAAGCGGCCCGTGCAGATACGTGGCAACCACGTTTTTGTAAACCACGCCTTCATATCCGCCCCCGTCGTTGTTTCCCTTGCCGCAGAGCACCTTACCGAGAGGTTTGTGGTCGCCTATGAACGTTCTGCCGCCGTGGTTTTCAAATCCCACAACCGTTCCGCCGGCAAATTCGCTTTCCAGCACTATGTTGCCTATTAAACGTTGTCTGCCCTGCTCGGTGTAAATGTCTAAAAGTCCTATTCCCTCAATGGCCTCATCGCCCATTTTGTAGTATCTGCCGAGGAGCTGATAACCGCCGCATACCGCAAGCAGTGAGCCGCCGTCGTTTGCATACGCCTTTATCTCGTCCTTAAATTCGCACAGGCGGTCGCACACCAGCTTTTGCTCCCTGTCCGAGCCGCCGCCGATAAATATTATGTCCGTGTTTGCAAAGTCTATGCCGTCCGCAAGCTCGTATTCGTGTATGTTTGCCGTGATACCACGCAGTTCGCACCGACGCTTTAAGGTTATTATGTTCCCACGGTCGCCGTACAGATTTAAAAGGTCGGGGTATAGATGCGCTATGTTAATTTCCATCTTATTTGTCCTCCAAAGCCCTGAGATTGTTCTGCGTGTCAAACAGCGCAGTGTAGTTAATCAGCACGTAGCATATTTCGCCCTCGCCCTGCGATGTTTTGAGCAGAACTTCACGGGTGTTGTCCGCAGTTTTAACGTTATCAAACCCGGCGTATTTAAGTCTGAGCGCCATATCGTATTTGCGTATGCCGGACGCCGTGAGCGATGCAATGTTTGCATTTGCAAGTTTCTCGTAGTCCACGTCCCAAATCCACGACACATCTCTGCCGTCCTGGGCGTTGTCGTTTAGCACAATCATAACGTCCTTTTTCTTTGGGTCGCTGCAAAGCGTGGCTATTGCCTGGTTAAAGCCGGCAGGGTTTTTGGAAAGGTTTAATACAACCGTCTTTCCTTTAATCTTAAAGGGTTCCATTCTGCCAATCTGCGGTTTGTAATTTTTAAATACCTTTTCGGCGTTTTCCGTCTTTCCGCCCACACTGTCAAACGCCGCAAATGACGCAAGCAGGTTGTATATGTTGTAAAACCCACGGTAGTCCACCGCAAACCGCATCTTTTTGCCGCCAAAGTCAAGCGTAAACGCAATTCCGTCCGCAAGGTCTACCTCGCTTGCACTGTAATCGGGGGTCGGACGGCAAAATCCGCATTTTTCGCATCGGTAGTCGCCGAGCTGGCTGTATAGGTAGTAGCTGTATGTCAGCTCGTTTCCGCATTTTAGGCAAAAGCGCCCCTCTTTTGTTTCGTTTCCCGTTAAGTTGACGTTTTCGGACACGCCATAGTACAGGCACTTCCTGCCCTCGCCGAACTGTGCGCACAGCGGGTCGTCGGCGTTTAATATCAGCGTTGTGTCCGTGAGCTTTTCGAGCGCCTCGTTTAAAAGGCGTATGGTTATGTCAATCTCGCCGTACCTGTCCAGCTGGTCACGGAACAGGTTTGTTATTACAATCTTATTGGGCGTAACGTGCTTTATTATGTGCCTCAGGCTCGCCTCGTCGCACTCTATCGCCGCAAAGTCGGCGTTGAGCCTGCCGAAAACCGACGCCTTGTCTATAAAGGCGCACGCAACGCCTGGCAGCATATTTGCGCCCACATTGTTGCACACAACTCCGTCACTCTGCGTTTTTAACAGCGAGTATAAGAGGTTGTTGGTTGTCGTCTTGCCGTTTGTTCCGCAAACCATAATAACTTCACGGCGCACCTGTTTTGACAAATATTTAAGCACATCTGGCGAGATTTTAAGCGCAATTCCGCCCGGTGTGGAAGAACCCTTCTTCCCTGCGAGCTTTCCCGCCATAATTAAAAATTTGCATACGATAATCGCAAGTATAATTCGGATTTTTTTCATAAAATTCCTCCGCCGTGAGTATAAAAGTTAATTTTCGGGGATACAATATGCTTGTAAGAAGCCGCTCAGCAGCGGCGTACTTACTCCCCCTTTTTAATGCCGCAGCAGATTTAAATGTTGCGGCTTTGCTTTTTACAGATTTAATTTTAAATCGCTGTCTTTAATCCAGCCTAATTTTTTAAACGGTTTTGCAATAATCCACGTGAGCACCGCCGGCAGAATAAAGCATATAACCACCATCGCAAGAATTTGGTCAGAGCCGATGCCCTCCAAACTCATAACGCCGATAGGCCCCACCAGACCGCACGTTCCCATTCCCGATGCAATGGCAACCGGGTTTTCCATCCGGAATACAAATGCCGAGAGTATTCCGGTTATTGCCGACGTGATTATCGGCGGCAGCCATATTATCGGCTTTTTAACAATGTTGCCGATTTGGAGCATACTCGTTCCCAGTCCCTGGGCGAGCAGACCGCCCCAGCCGTTTGCCGCAAAGCTCATCACAGCAAATCCAATCATCTGCGCACAGCAGCCGGCAGTTGCCGCTCCGCCCGCAATCCCCGTGAGGGAGAGCATAGCGCATATGGCGGCAGAGCTAATCGGCAGTGTCAGACAAATGCCCACCGTCATAGAAACGAGTGCACCCATAAGTATTGGCTGCATCTCCGTAAACGACATTATCATCTGTCCGAGTCCGTCCATAATTTTGGATATTCCGGGCCCTACAAGGAGCGATAGCGCCACACCGACAGATATAGTCACCGTCGGAGTTATTATAATGTCAAGTTTTGTTGATTTGTATACCAGTTTTCCAAGCTCTGTTGCAACCACAACCGCTACATATACGCCGAGCGGGCCTCCGAGCTTGTTTGCCGCACAGCCGACTGCGCACAGCGAAAACAGCACAAGTCCCTGTGCTCCGAGTGCCGAGCCGATGGCAATGGCCATAGCCGCACCCTGCGCCTGCGAGCAAAAGTCCTTCATCTCCGCAAAGAACTTTGCCGCCGGTTTGTAAGTTACGTAGTCCGACACGGTGCCGAAAATCGTTCCGATAAGCAGTGACGCAAAAAGACCGAGAGCCATTGCCCCCAAAGCGTCAATAAAGTACCGTTTCGGTGAAAGAATAATTCCCTTTTTCTTTAAATAACTCATTTTGTCACCTCGTAAGTAATAATAGAACAAGTATATACCATATTCAAACTTTTTTCAATACAAACCTGTTCTTTTTGTAAATTTTATATCATATTCTTTACAAGAATTATTGTATTGGCGGTGATAAAATGTCCTGTGCTTGTCTTGTGTCCGAGCGTGGCGTAAAGGACAGACTGATTTATGTAAATTCCGACGGCGAACTTATCTTTACCGTAAAAGGCGAAAAAACGGAGATAATCTGCAAAGACGTCAGCTGTGACTTTGACGTGACGGCAGACCGTGGCGGAGTCGGCATTGCTGTTGTGAGCCTTGCCGGTGCGCTTTTGTACCTCAATTTCAGCGGCGGCGAGTGGCGCAAATATACTATTCTCGACAGCCGAAAAAGCGGCAAAAAAATAAACGGCGTGCATCTTTTAAAGATAAACGGACGCCTTCACGCCTTCTACTGCATCGAGTACGAGGGACGAATGATGCTCATTCATCATATAATAGACGGTGAGCGCCGTGAGCCGTCCGTCATAGATTACGTGGGGCTCAGGTGCGTGTACGACGTCTGCGCCGATGAAAATATGAACATACACATTCTCTATGCCGACGAGAGTGCGCACCTTAAATATACCGTGTTTTCCAATTCGCAAAAAAGGTATGTTCCCTCGGACTTTGCCACGGATGACGAGGTGAGGGGAGTAAGCTGCGTGTTTGCCGATGCCCTCTGCGCCGCATATCTCACCCGTGAGAGGGCGTATAACGTCATAAACTGCGTAAACCTTTCCACGGGCGAAAAGCACACCGTCGGCTTTGGCGTAGATGCCCTCAGCGAACCGTGCATCTTTACCGACGGCAAGACGGTCTTTGTCCAGTGGTGCGAAAAGGGTTATGCCTTTGAGTGCAGTGCCGACGGCAGTTTTAAGTTTTCCAGAGCACGCTCCGTCGGTCAGAGCGGCGGCACTCTCTGCGTGCGCAGTCCGTACAATGAGAGCCTTCTCTGCATAAAGCGGTGCGCCGCAGCGCATACCAAAACTCCGCTTGCAAGTGCGGCGTCGGTTTTCTCCGCCCTGTGCACGGCGGCAAAACCAGCCTTTGAGCCTAAGGGGACAGATGTGCAAAAGTTCGCCGCCGAAAATGCCGAGTCGTTTGACGAAGGCTACCCCAAAGACGTTCTCTATGACCTTGAAAGACGGCTCGGCGAGCTTGAAGTCCGCTTTGACGAGCTTGCAAAGGCAATGTGCGCCCAATGCGCCGAGCCGCCCAAAACGGAAATAAACCCCGAAAACGTCGGCGACGTGGACGAGGAGAATTTGGAACTTTTTCAAAAAACCGAAATATCGCAAATCAATGCAGATGAATATGTCAATCCAGAGGAGGAATTATAGTGGACAGTATCAGAATAGCAAATTTTTTGTACCCGTACGTGCGTTTTTTTAACGCCGACCCCAATCTTTCGAGCGTGGATTTTTATATGGGCAATTCGCTCCTTGCCTCAAACATAAACTTCGGCAGTTTTTCGTCTTATTTAAAGGTTGCCAAAGGCAGACAGGAATTCCGCATTACCGAAAAAGGGAATAAAAATAACGTCATCGCAACCCTTACCCTTAACTTTAATGACGGCGAGGTCTACACCGTTGCCGCAGCAGCCGACGGGGGCAAAACCATTGCCTACGGCATCGCCGAGCCTACCGACAGGGAGAACCTCAACTACGGGCACCTGCGTGTGTGCCATCTCTCGCCCAACGCAGGCAAAGTGGACGTCACCGCCAACGGCTATACAATACTCGGCGATATAGACTATCTCGAAGTCAGCAATTACATCACCATTGCGCCCGGCAGATACGACATCAAGCTCAACAAAAGCGGCACGGACGAAACCGTGCTCAACGTAAGCTCCCAGACGATGCGTGCCGGCGTTTACAACACTCTCTATATCATAGGTCTTGCAGGCGGCGAGCCGTCACTCAGAGCTGTGCTCACCATAGACGCCGCAAGTTATACGGGATATTATTTGTAAAAGTGCTTGCAAAAGGGAAAAATGTGTGATATAATTACGATTGCCAAATATTGTTTAACAAAATTTTATATTGCTCATAGCTTTCAAGAAGCGTTTTGGAAAAAACGCAGGTGTTCCTATTTTCTTGGGGCTTATGAGCGCACGTTCATTTGTTAAACATTGTTTGGCGACAATATGGCACTTGCGTTTTTCGTGCGCAGACTTTGTCTGCGCATTTTTTGATGCACGTGTCACCGGTTCAGGCGGCAGGGGCACAAATCCCTGTCGGTTAGTCGCCAAACTAATTTCCCTCACCGAAAGGTGGGGGAACCTTTTTTATAATTCCCTCATTTTCCGCCGTGGGTATAAATTAACATAATGTTGAGTATAATATTACTAAAAATTACCGTTTGAAAAGGAGAAAAAGTATGACGGATAAAAAACTTAATGTACTCGACAGAATTTTCGGCGTTTTTAAAACAAAAAAAGAACCGCAGAGAGATATAGTTTCCCAGGCGGACAGAGTTATCGAAGAATATATATACAACAAAAACAAGCTGATACACAGAAAGTGCAAGAGTCAGCGCCGTTCCGAAAGACTTTTTGCCGCAATGGTCGTCGGCTCGTCCCTCGGGATGGTAATGCTCGTGCTTAAAATATTTGCGTGGTAAAGTCACGCCCCGCCTCTTTTGCAAGGCACAGTGCGGCAACGTCCGTTGCAAGTATGTCCTTTTGAAACATATCCCCGTCCGCAAAGTTATATCTTGCCGCCTTGGTCACTATGTCAGCTCCGTTTGCCTTTGCACAGCGCAAAGCCTCTGCGCCTTTTTCGTTAAACGCAAGCGCACGTACGTATGACGGCAGTTCAAACTCCCTTATTCCGAGCAGTGCGCACAGCATAACACGGCGTATTCGGTGCGCCGTGCACCTCTTTGAAATGCAGTTTTCCACAAATTCCGCCACAGAGCCTGCCTTTGCGGCGGCTTTTTTCATTCTGTTTGCCATTCCGGGCTCCATACCGCATATTCCGCCGAGCTTTTCGGTCGGCGTAAGGCGGAAAAATCCTATTATCAGTGCGGAAATCTTTTCTATGTCATACACAGCGTCTGCGTGCATTTGACCGCTCATAACCGCCTTTCTGATTGCCGTGGCGCTCGGATAGAGTACGTCTGTGCTCTCGTCGTGGTAGCCGCCAATGCGCTTTATCGGCACAAATTCCATATCCGCTCCCAGCCGCATTGCCGCCGTGATGTACGATGCGGCAAGGGTGGAGTTGGGCTTTAACACCTCGTCGGGCAGACCCGTTATGCAGGTTTTCAGCGCAATTTCGCACGCCTTAGGGTAGCCGGCACCGTCGTTTAGCGCACATTTCAGCGCAGTTTTGTACTCCGTGGGTTCGTCAAGGCGGATTTTTGCAATTTCTTTAAGTAAATCCGCATCGGCGCACTCACAGCCAAAGCACAGCTTGTCCGCTCCCAGCATCTGCAAGAGCCGCACTCCGCCGAGGGCAAAGTTTTCCGCCGACTGCAAAACGCACACCGTCGGCAGTTCCGCAACCAAGTCCGCTCCGCCGTCAATCGCCGCCCTTGCCCTTTGCCATTTGTCAAAAATCGCAACATCGCCACGCTGAACCATACTTCCGCTCATCGCACACACCACGGTGCCGTCTCCCGTGAGTGCCCTTGCGGTTTCTATGAGGTGCTTGTGCCCCTTGTGAAAGGGGTTAAACTCCGCTACAATTCCTATCATTGCTCATCGTTCTCCTCGTTTTTTTCGCTCTCGGCAAGCTTTTTGCGCCCTCTGAAATAGAAAAAAGCAGTTACTATTATCAGCACAATAAGAATGGGTATCTCAATCTCTCTCGGCATATCATCACTTCCTATCTCTTGTAAAGTTCATACAGCTTTGCATATTTTCCGCCCTTTGCCATAAGGGAGTCGTGCGTTCCGGTTTCCTCAATGCCGTTTTCCGTCAGCACAATTATTCGTGTTGCGTTCTTTATGGTAGTCAGGCGGTGCGCAATGGTGAATGTTGTGCGGTTTTCGGCAAGCTGTTCGAGCGACTTTTGCACAATCAGTTCACTTTCATTATCGAGTGCGCTCGTTGCCTCGTCAAGAATTAAAATCGGCGGATTTTTAATAAACAGCCTTGCAATGGAGAGTCTTTGCTTTTGACCGCCCGAAAGTTTTAATCCTCTCTCGCCGATGTACGTGTCGTACCCGTTCGGCAGTGATGTGATAAAGCTGTGCGCACCGGCAAGCCTTGCGGCGTTCTCAATCTCACTGTCCGTTGCGCTTTGCTTTGCGTAAGCGATGTTCTCCCTCACCGTTCCCGAAAACAGGTACACGTCCTGCTGAACAATTCCTATGCTGTTTCTCAGCGATTTGAGCGTGACGTCTTTAATGTTTACCCCATCTATAAAGATGTCGCCGCCGCTCAGGTCGTAGAACCTCGGCAGCAGATTGCACAGCGTTGTTTTTCCGCCGCCCGACGGGCCTACAATGGCTATGTTTTCGCCCGGATTGACGGTCAGATTAATGCCCGACAAAACGTTTTCGGCGTTGTCAGTGTATTTGAAGGAAACGTTTTTAAATTCCACCTTGCCCTTGGGGTTTAACAGCTCCTTTGCGTTCGGTAAGTCCGCAATGTCAACGGGCTGGCTCATTATCTGATTAAAGCGGTCGATGCCCGTAATTCCCTTTTGGAACTGCTCGGTAAACTCCACAATTTTGCGTATTGACGTTATCAGCGTCTGAATGTATAAAAGGTACGTAATCAAATCGGCAGGGTTAATTGCGCCCCGTATCATAAACACCGAGCCGAGCACTATCACCGCAACGTACATCAGACCGTCAAAAAATCTGGTGCTTGCCTGAAAGCGTGCCATATATTTGTATGATGTCTTTTTGCGCTCAAAGAATTTTTGGTTGCCCTTCTCGAACTTTTCCTTTTCGTACTCCTCGTTTGCAAAGCTCTTTACCACTCTTATCCCGAGCAGCGTGTCTTCGAGCGATGCGTTAAGCTCGCCAATCTGCTCACGCTGTTTTGCAAATGCGTTTTTCATCTCCTTGCGGAACAGCTTTATTGAAACGAGCATCAACGGCAGAATTAAAAACAGTATCAGCGTAAGCGGCACGTTTATTCCTGCAAGAATTACAAACGCTCCCGTTATTTTGATTGCAGCTATAAACATTTCCTCAGGGAAGTGGTGGGAAAACTCCGTTATGTCAAACAAATCGTTTGTAACCCTCGACATTATCTGCCCGATTTTGGTGTTGTCAAAGTAGTTAAACGACAGCTCCGTCAAGTGGTTAAACAGGTCACGGCGCATATCGGTTTCCAGCCGTGTTCCCGTAACGTGGCCGATGTACGCCATAAAGTAGTTTGCCGCCGTGTCCAGTATTTTTAAAAACAAATACAGTGCACCGAGTTTGAGCACGAGCGAGAGTATAAGCGTCTGCGGTTCGTACAGCGCCTTGTTTGTAATAAACCGCACAATCAGCGGTAGCACAAGCTCGCACACCGTTGAAAACGCCGCACATAATAGGTCTGCTATAATCATAGGAATATACGGCTTGTAATACGGTACAAATTTTTTAAAACCCGAAAATGAATTTTTCATATCTACACCCTAATCGAAATTATTGAGGACAAAAGCCCCCTCTTTGCGCCGAGCCCCCTGTGTGAGAACAAATCGTCCCTGTTACAGCAGGTGCACAGGTCACACACGGCTATGTTTTTCTCCAAGACTCCGCAATCCGTTAAAATGTGCTTGTTTATCAGCGCAAGGTCAAGGAAGTATTTTCCGCCCTCAGCGCATATTGCGTCACCATAGCCGAACTTTTCTTTGAATTTAACATACAAGTCCTCCGATACCTCGTAGCACTTTTTGCATATGCACGGACCTATCGTGCACACAACGTCCTGCGGTTCTGTGCCAAACTCTGCCTGCATTTTTTTGAGCGTCACCTCGGCAAGGCGGTCAAACGTTCCCCTCCAACCGCAGTGCGCATTGCCTATTGCCTTGTTTTTAACGTCCGCAAATGCCACTGGAACGCAGTCCGCCGTGTGGATTACCAGCGGAACGTTCACCTCGTTTGTGACCGATGCGTCAACGTCCGTGTAGTCACGCTCTCGGAATATTCCCTTGCCGCAGTCGCTCTGCGTTGCAAGGCGCACATTTGCGCTGTGCGTCTGCTTTGCAAACACAAGGCGATTTTCGTCAAAGCCTGCCGCACGGCAAAAGCGGCGGTAGTTTTCGACCACATTTTTGGGATCGTCGTCGGTCTTGAAGCCGAGGTTAAGAGTTTTAAGACATTCCCCGTCCGAAACTCCGCCGTGCCTTGTGGAAACTGCGTGGTTGATAAAGTCTAAGCCGTCAAAGATTTTAAATTTCATAAACGTCACGCCGTCTTTTGTTAAAATTCTCATCACGTCGGACTTCATATCTGCTCTCCTTTAAAGATGTATTTAGCGCATATTATGTTTGAAACGTACGCCAAAAATGTGCCCATCACAGCGCCGAAAAGCACGTCGCTGGGGTAGTGCACGCAAAGGTAAATGCGTGAAAACGCCACAACGCACGCAAAGACCAGCGCCGCATATCCGCCACGGCGGAAGTGATGCCTTATTGTCACCGCCCCGGCAAACGACGAGAACGTGTGACCGGACGGAAAGGAAAAGTCCGTCGGTTTTTTAATTATTACAGCAAGCGACGGGTCAACGTCAAACGGCCTTACCCTTGCCGCAAGCGGTTTTAAAAGCAAATTCCCGAACACAAGGCACATAATGAGCGCCACGCTCATACATATTCCGCATCTCCGTGTTTTCGGAAAAATCAGCATAACCGCCGCAATTATTATCCATATCGCTCCGCTGTTGCCCAAAAATGACGCAGCCGCAAACACTGCGTCCAGTGCGCCGCAGCTTATTGCCCCGTGTATGTATTTTAGTATCTGTATCTCAAATAAATTCATATCTGCCTCCTTTTCTACATATTATATATTTTTATTTTGATTTAGTCAAGAAAGCGTTTGTAATTCGTGATATTTTTTGCAAAAAAACCGTATTTGGAATTTTTCGGAAAAAATTTTGATTTTTTTTAAAAAAGGTATTGACATTTGCCTCAAAACGAGGTATACTATAACACGTCGCTGATGAGCGGCACGTACTTGGGAGTTTAGCTCAGCTGGGAGAGCATCTGCCTTACAAGCAGAGGGTCATAGGTTCGAGCCCTATAACTCCCACCATATGGCCGAGTAGTTCAGTTGGTTAGAATGCCAGCCTGTCACGCTGGAGGTCGAGGGTTCGAACCCCTTCTCGGTCGCCATTGTTCCTTTTTTCGACTGTGTCGGATTTCGGAACATTCAGAGCAGTTGTTTTAGGTATGCCTCTGTAGCTCAGTAGGTAGAGCAGGGGACTGAAAATCCCCGTGTCGGTGGTTCGATTCCGCCCGGAGGCACCAAAATAACTTTGCTTATGCGGGAGTGGCTCAGTGGTAGAGCGTCACCTTGCCAAGGTGAACGTCGCGAGTTCGAATCTCGTCTTCCGCTCCAATTTAGAGTCAAGAGACGTGTTTTGCGTCTCTTGATTTGTAAAAAACAAATATCGGGCTTAGGCTCACACCGCAGCTTGATATTTTATATATTTTTCGGCGTCATAGCCAAGTGGTAAGGCACAGGTCTGCAACACCTCTATTCCCCGGTTCAAATCCGGGTGACGCCTCCAAAAATCCGTACACAGCAGTGTGCGGATTTTTATTTGTAACTATTGATAAAACGGCATAAACATAGCGTCTATGCCGTTTTATTGCATTTTATAATGACTTTATGTATAACTGTGTAAATTCCGACCCCCAAAAACATTCCTATGAATGCGGCAATTATGTCGTTTACATCAAAAATCCCCGTGCCAATGTTGAAAAGCCTGAGTACCAATTCCGATAATTCAAAGAACAAAACTACCGCAAATGTAACGGCGAACGTTCGTCTTATCTTTAAACCCATACTGGTTAAACAAATTCCTGCCGGGATAAAAAGAGCGATATTAAGTATAAAGTCTCGCAAGAAGAACCATATTTCCGACAGCTCAATTTGTGACGCCATTGCACAGTTTCGTATCAAATGTGACAAAAAGTCAAACGGTATCAGGTTAATAAACATCTCTATGCTTTCTATGTCCCAAAAAATCATTCCGAACGAAAGCCCTCTCAGCACAACAACATATAGTGATGCCGCAAGCCATAGGGCAAAAAGAAATTTCCACTGTCCGACAAAGGAACGTTTTGTCTGCTGAATATTATTTGTCTGCATAAATTTCTCCTCTCTCAGTGTTGTCCGTTACAGTTTCACAGTCTGAGTTTTCGTATTCCTGATGTGATTTTCTGTAAAAATAAGCAATTACTATTTTAAAAATCTGTATTTATCTACAAAATAAATTTTAGCGTCAGAGAACGGTTTTATTGTATGAACCTCTATTTGCTTGTTATCCTCTGTTTCAAAGACGTATGAGTCAGCTTTCTTTTCTTTCAAACTCACGTCGCCAAGTACTCTGCTTTCTATTTTATCACTAACCAAAAATTCTTTTGATACCTCATATCTATCATTCCGCCAAGGAAAATGTCCCTCGTTATATTTTGACAATACGTCCTCAAAGTAGTTTTCGGTGTATTCAACACTAACCCATTTGTTGTTTTTTTCTGCGGGATTTTTATTCGTGACCCAAGAAAACGTAACAATCAAAAGAATTATGACAGATATAAGTACCGGTATCCGTTTTTTCATACTCGGCTTTCCTCCTTGCTTATGGCAAATTGTTAATATTTATCTCAATTCAATGTAAACCTTTTTTATCTGCTCCGGTTTTTCAATATCGCAATCGAGGTATAAGACATAGTCCGTGTGACCGTTTCCGATGCGATTTACAATTTTATTGGCTTTAACAAAATCATCATTTATGCAGATTTTTATCCGGTCGTTTTTGCAGGTATCATTAACCACATCGCCATTATAATCTATGTTTGTTATACTGTCAAGTTTTTCACGCAGACCGGCAGTTTCGTTGATAACTCTTTGAAACACGGAAAAACCGAATTTTAGTCCGTCACTCGGCGAATTGCTTAAATAAATATCATCAAGATAGGAGACGTTTTCTCCGTCAGCGTATAAATTGCCGTCCTTGTCTTGCGTAAGACCGCACGTAAAGAAGTCAATATTTTCATTTTTTGTTACGGTGTTTTTCTTTTCTGCCGTCATCTGCCACGGCTTTTGATTATTGTAACATATCTTACGTTCGTCGGGGAACCAAACGACTTTGCCGAAAAACTTTAAATCATCTATTAATATAATCGTCTTTCCGCCTATGTTATACCCCTGAATATACTTTGTTCCCACTCTCACCGAGATGTCGGACTTATATATTCTGCCGGCAATACTGCCCGTGTTTTTTTTCGCAGGAGAGGGGATATAGCTCGGTTCGGCTTTGCAGGGAGCATCGTAAATGTAATCTATGGTAAGAAGGCGATACTGCTCATAATAATTTACGCTGAAATTATAGTCCGTCAAATCCTCAGCCACTATCCCTGTATATCCGTATATATTGTAGGATTTTATCGGCATATCGTCGATGTATGCTACAATGTCGCTGTTACGGTAATACATAGTTTCGTCGCCTAAAACATTAGTGGATAAACATAATGTAACTAAAATAATTATACCTGTTATTATTTTTTTCAAATTTGATGACTCCTCTCGATTTTCGATAGACAAACGGCATAAACATAGCGTCTATGCCGTTTTGCTGTAATTTTGTAATGACTTTATGTATAACTCTGTAAATGCCGACCCCCAAAAACATTCCCATAAATGCGGCAATTATGTCATTTACATCAAAAATCCCCATACCAATGTTGAAAAGCCTGAGTACCAATTCCGATAATTCAAAGAACAAAACTACCGCAAATGTAACGGCGAACGTTCGTCTTATCTTTAAACCCATACCGGTTAAACAAATTCCTGCCGGGATAAAAAGAGCGATATTAAGTATAAAGTCCCGCAAGAAAAACCATATTTCCGACAGCTCGATTTGTGACGCCATTGCACAGTTTCGTATCAAATGTGACAAAAAGTCAAACGGTATCAGGTTAATGAACATCTCTATGCTTTCTATGTCCCAAAAAATCATTCCGAACGAAAGTTTTCTCAGCACAACAATGTATAACGACGCTGCAAGCCATAGGGCAAAAAGCCAGTTAAATCGATGTTTCATCAATCTACGGCGCTTACTGAAAATTCTCCGGCAGTATAATATCCGCTCACGGGACTGATTTCAAGATAGTATTTTACATTTGGGGTAACTCCAAATGTTACCGTTCCGGAAAAAGTATTTGATACAGCTTGCCAAGAGGTTTTACTTCCGTCACTTCCAACCAATCTAAATTTAGTTTGTGTTGTAACAGTTATTGGGTCTTTTCCGTTTATTGCATTTTGCTTTGAATAATATGCTCTAAGATTAGACCAAACTGCAACTTTGTAACCTTTTGTTTTCAGCCATTTGTTGGAGTACATAAGGCTTCCCATCCATTCGATGTTTCCGTCGTAATCAGATGAGTCAAGATTGTGAACGGAGGCATTGCTTTTCGGCGGTGATGAACCGTACGGCTCGATGTCGGTATCCGTCAACGCCGGTGGAACAATGTTTACGCCCTCGCCGTTTCCACCGATTTCTGTGGATACAGTTGCGCTGCTCTCCTTAGCATACGCAGATATACACATTGCGGACATAGTCATTATTGTTGCTAAGCAGATTGAAATTAATTTCTTAGATTTTTTCATATAGATTATCCTTTCTGTTTTAAATTTTGTTTGAATTTAATTGCCAAAACGAATACCAGTGTTATATTCCCGATTGTATTTCCAATATTGATGGCATATTTGCCTCTTATGAATAGTTTCGCTCAACTGAAATTCCTTCGGGAATATTTAATTACTATCTGCGTTTTGCAATAAATCCTTACGGTATGTACTCCGAAGTACTGTTGTAAAAGAAGTTACTTGCTGAATTTTTTAAATTTTTTCAAATTCTCCGGTTCTTTCGGTTCATAGAACGGCAGAGCACACGAAGTATTTGCCGAAATAGCTACAAAGGCAAATGCACACGAGGCAATAAAAGCGCCGTTTTTTACAACAAATTTTTTTCATGCGTTCTTAAAGTTTTTCATTTCATACACCCCCTTCCGCTGTTTTTTATTTATTAGCAGATATTTTCCCTTTGAGCGCAGCGCCAATCATAGAGAATGCCACGGCAGCCTGTCCTATTGCCATAGAAACAACAGCAGAACTTCTTGGGGAAAAAGCTGTTAATAACACAATAATTAATGTTTCTGTCAAACAGATGAATATGCTTATATTGCGATAATGCCGCTTTTCTTTATTGCTTACCGTTTTGTTTTTATGTATCACCGGACTTAAAGTCAAAACGGTTACACACGTAATTACCGTAAGGTACGTATTTAACATCGGAAACATTGCCTTAGGCGTTATTGTTATAACAAGCGTGAGTAATACATACACGCCGAGAGATATTAAATAGCATTTTATTTTTGTGTCGGCGTGGTAACCCCCCGCATAAATTCTGAGCGGTATAAACATTATGAATAGTGAAAGTGTTTCAAAAAAGTTACCTATAAAAATTGCTATAATCAAAATACTTGCAATTTCGAGTACAGATGATGCAAACACTTCCAAACCGTATCGGCAAGTGTCAATATCCTGTTTTTGTATTATGCCTTTCGCCCATAGTGTTTTTGAAATTGCGCCGGATATACTTTTCATCGTGTCAACTCCTTTTATGATACAAGTATACCACATTATTCGGCACATTTTTTAGTTTCTTCGTAAAATGCAATCTAATCGACGTAACTTGCATAAAAAGTGAAAAAGTCCGACAAAAATCGGACTTTTTCACTTTGGAATTAATTTATAAAGATTACAAATTTCAGTATAAATCTTGTATCGGTTATTTCGATATTCGGACTGGCATTATATTTTGCAAGAGCAGTTTTTATGTTTTCCAATCCAAAGCCGTGATTGGATTTGTCAGTCTTGGAGGTGCCGAGAGTTAAATTATCGGGTGGGGGAGTCGTATTGGAAATTTTACACAGGACGGCCTCTCCTTTGCATAGAATTGAAATGTCAATTTCTTTGTCATTAAGTTCGGACCTGTCGCACGCCTCTATTGCGTTATCAATGGCGTTGCCGAAGATTATGCAAATGTCCGTCGGGTCAACCGATATGTGTTCGGGAATTTGTATTTTTGTGTTTACCGTGATTTTTTTGCTCCTTGCAATAGCAATTTTTGTACTTAAAATAGCATCAAAGGCGGTGTTGCCAGTTTCTATAATGTCCTTTCCGCAGTTGAATTTTTTGTCCAGTGTTCCGATGTAATCTGACGCTCCTTTAAAGTCATTGTTATTAATATATGATTTTAAACCGATTATGTAATTATTAAAATCGTGTTTGAACTTTTTCATCTGTCTTTGCGTTGCCAAAATATCGTCAATATGTTTTAACTGTGTTTTTAAATGCTGTTCGTATTGTTCCTGATTTCTGATTGTTTCAGCCTGCCGGGTTAAATATTCATAAAGATACAGCGCAAAAACTGTGCTGAGCATTAGTCCGAAAGAACACAGTACAGACAAATCATACATATACGATTGCGCAGTATTATAGGAAAGTTTAAAAATCAAAAACACTGTCGCAACCGATGTCAAAAACATCACAAAGAACAATATCCAATACGATGTTCCCATATACCGCTTGACTCTGTATTTGTATCTGATAAGATTAACTGCTGAAAATGCAAGCATTTTTGAGATTATAATTCCCAGCAATCGATAATAGTTTGAGTTTACGACCTCGGAAACCGTAATGTGATATATCAATGTTATGGCAAACAGTACCGTAACCTCTGTAATTACTAAAATCAGATATTGCAACACTGCGATTACAATTCTTGTTGACATTTTGATTTCATACAAAAACGTGACAGCAAAAAACGATAAAATCATCAGTATAACATTCATTATGCCGATGTTAAATATTGTGTTGCTTATATTTATTGCAACTGCAAGCGCAATATATCCGACGGCATATGCCCATACGGGAAATCCTTCTCTTTTTGTGCAGAATGTTGTGCACAGCATAATCATCATTACAGACTCTGCCACACCTGTAAGTATGTCGGCAATGTTATATATAGTCATACTCTAAAATCCCTTTCAAGAAAATTTGTATATTCGTCAAGTACATCTTTTTTGTACGAACGGCTTATCGGTATGGTTTTGTCACAATGGTAGAGCTGTGCCTCGTTTTCTTTTATGCTTTTTACATACGTAAAATTTATTATAAATGATTTATGTACTCTGCAAAACATATCCTTGTCGAGATATTTATACAACTCCGCCAAAGGTTTGCAAATTTTATATGCCCTTTCCTTTGTGTAAAGCCATACCCAATGGTCTTGACTCTCGAAGTAAATTATATCATCGCAGTAAAGCCGTACCTTAGTTTTGTTTTCCACAAATGCAAGTACATTGCGGTGCTTAGATAATTTTTTGCATATGTCACAAAAAACATCGTCAAACTCTCCGTCGTCAACGGGTTTTACCAAAAACCTGAACGGTGCGCACTTAAAACTTTCACGCATATACTCCGTGTGGCTTGTAACAAATACAATTATTACGTGCTCGTCCAGTTCACGTATTTGGTTCGCCGTTTCAATTCCGTTGAGCTGTGCCATTTCCATATCAAGAAATATGACGTCGTATCTTTCGTCATTAAAATTATATGCTTTGATTAATTCCTCGCCGCTCTGATATGCGTCGCACTCGATTTTTACATTTTGTGATTTGCTGATTTTGAACAAACTTTGTTCAAGGGTGTTTATGTATTCCGAATTGTCGTCGCATATTGCTATGTTCATATTGTGATTTCCTTTCTGTAAAAATCATTTCGCTAAAAGTTATTTTACCACATTATCGTCAAATAGTAAATGATTTACTTTCAAAGTCACAGCTATTTTCACCAAAACCCTTGAATATTGTCTGTTAAAGTGGTAAAATAAATCATATTATTATTGTATCATACGGAGGGAAAGAATATGGACAAAAAGTACACAGGTACACAGACCGAGAAAAATCTGCTTGCGGCATTTGCAGGCGAGTCACAGGCACGCAACAAGTATACATACTTTGCGAGCAAAGCAAAAAAAGAAGGCTATGAGCAAATAGCGGCACTGTTTCTTAAAACCGCAGAAAACGAAAAGGAACACGCCAAAATGTGGTTTAAAGAGCTTTCCGGCATAGGCACCACCGCCGAAAATCTTGCCGCAGCCGCCGACGGCGAAAACTACGAATGGACGGATATGTACGAGGAATTTGCAAAAACCGCCGAAAAAGAGGGATTTGCGCAGCTTGCGGAAAAATTCCGCCTCGTAGCCGCTATCGAAAAGCATCACGAGGAGCGGTACCGTGCGCTTCTTAAAAATGTTGAAACGGCAAAAGTGTTTGAAAAGAGCGAAGTCAAGGTTTGGGAGTGCCGCAACTGCGGTCATATAGTTGTGGGAACAAAGGCACCCGATGTTTGTCCGACGTGCGCACACCCGCAGAGTTACTTTGAAGTTCACGCAGAAAATTATTAGGAGTAAAATATGAGTTCCGTAATATATAACCCCCTGGAAGAATATGAAAAAACCTTAAAAGACTTTCATATCAAAAAGGCAAATGAGTTTTTTGACGACATCGTCCGCCGTTCAAACGTCAACATAGAGGAAAACCGAAAGACGGTCGAGCAGTATAATACATATAAGGAAAACCTTGCAGAGCTTAAAAAGAAACTCAATTTCAAAAGGGTAATGAGAGTTCTAATGATTATAACCGTCGTCCTTATCCCGGTTGTGATTTTAAAGACAACTCCCAAAATCCGCAAACTCAGGGATGAGGTCGAACACGCAGACAAAAAGGCGGAAAACCTGCTCAAAAAGGCGTATGAGCAAATGCTCACCCTCAATAATATGTTCACAGACAGGGACGCCCTTTGCATCGTTCACAACGCTGTACCTTCTCTGACGTTTGATGACTGCTTTTCGGCAGAAAGAGAGCTGGATATGAAAACCAACTACGATTTCTCCCTTAAAGCTAACGGCGAGTCCACAATAGATGTTCTGTCCGGTGAGTATAACGAAAACCCGTTTCTGTTTGAAAATAAGCTTATTCATAAAATGGGTAAACATACCTACTACGGTTACAAGACAATATCCTGGACCGAAACCTATAAGGACAGCGACGGCAAGACGAAAAAACGTACCAAAACTCAAAAATTGGAAGCCTCGGTAATAAAACCGAAACCTCATTACAACACACAGGTTGTGCTCAATTACGGCTCGCAGAGCGGAGCGGAGCTGTCGTTCAGCCGAGATGCGTCCCACCTTGAACAAAAGAGCGAAAAATCAATAGAGCGGTACGTAAAGCGTGGGGAAAAGAAAATTAAAAAGATGACGGACAGCGCAATGAGCAAAAACACCGACTTCACCGCTATGTCCAATTCCGATTTTGAAGTTCTCTTTGACGCACTTGACAGAAACGACGAAGTTCAGTTCAGAGCGGTGTTTACCCCCTTGGCGCAGACAAATATGGTTGACCTGATTTTGTCAAAGACGGGGTACGGCGATGATTTTAATTTTATCAAGAAAAAGAGAATGAATAAAATTATATCAAACCACAGCCAGAACAGGCAGATGTTTTTGCCGGCGAGCGAATATGTTTCTTATTCGTTTGATGTTATCAAAGATAACTTTATAGGCAAAAACACGGAATTTTTCAAGGCGGTTTATTTTGATTTTGCACCCCTTTGGGCAATTCCGTCGTATCAGGAAAGACCGGTACATTCGCTCAAACCCCTGCCGGAGTATTCTCAGCTTTATTCATTAAAGGAATGTGAAACTCTTGCCAATGCGGTTGACAAAAATCAGGTTGTCCACCCGAAAACAAAAACCCGTGCAATCATTAATTCGAGCTTTGTGGCGTCAAGCGGCGGCGTTGACGAAATCTGCGTAACCGCTTACTCATATGAGATAGAACATAGAGTAGATGTTGTTTCGGTTCTTGGCGGCGACGGCAAGTATCACGATGTATCCGTTCCGTGGGACGAATATCTGCCGCTCGAAAAGAAAAACGAATTTTATATTACAAAGTCCGAAAATGCCCAAAATTCCAAGGCGCTGGCAAGCAGGGACGGTCTTTGCATATTTAAAAAATAAAATTAAAAAGGAGAAGTTAAAATGGCAAATCAGTTAGACGAGTTAAATCCCGAAATAATGGAGGAGGGTCTTGACACCAACGTCATAGCTAAAAAGATACCGGCAAAAGTCGGCGTAGGTTCAACACTTTTTCAGATTGCGCTGTGGCTTATGGGAATACTTCCCGGCTTAATCTTTACCTTGATGAAGGTCAATGCTCAAAAGCACTTTGACCAGTTACAGCAGAAAATCCAGAGGAACGCATCACAAATTGACAATTACCTCGAACAGAGAGTTGTCGTGCTCCAAAACTGCGCCCGTTTGCTTGACAAGGCAATAGATTTGGATAAAAGCACCTTTGAAAACATTGCCAAATACAGAGCAGGATCTGCCGGTGACAACGACACCGCCCGCAACGAGGTTGAAAGTCAGATAGAAACCATATCCAAGGGCATCAGCGTGGCAGTTGAGAGTTACCCGGATTTGGAGGCGCACCGTGAAATTTCCGACGCTATGCAGCAGAATATGTATCTGCAAAGGGAAATCACCGCAGCCAGGGAGCTTTATAACGACACAATCAACGAGTGGAACAGAGATATTTTCGCCTGGCCGGCAAAGAAAATTGTTGCCGCTAAAAACGGCTATACAACGAGAATACCGTTCATTGCATCTAAGGAAATCAAAGAGCAGGCTAAGGGCGTATTCTTTTAAAAAAATTAAGGGTTGAAAGCTTCGGCTTTCAACCCATTAATTTAATCAAGTTTAATTTTAATCAAGTTCAATCAATCCGTAGTTTCCGTCTTTTCTCTTATAAACAACGTTTTTGTCCATAGAGTCGGAATTGTTAAAGATGTAGAAGTTGTGACCGAGCAAGTTCATCTGCAAGATTGCCTCCTCCGTGCTCATCGGCTTGTTCTCGTAAACCTTTCTCTTTACGATTTTAAACTCCTTTTCCTCCTCAACGTCGCCAAACCCGGCGTCCGATGCAAATGCACCGGCACGGAGCTGTTTTTCTACCCTTGTTTTCTGACGGCGTATCTGCCGTTCGAGTACGTCCTCAACCCTGTCGATTGATGCGTACATATCAGCGTCCGACACCTCGGCACGGTAGATAATTCCATTGTAGAAGATAGTCACCTCTATAATGTGATTGTCCTTCTGCACCGAAAACGTAACGTCTGTCTGAGCTTCGTCTCCGAAATATTTATCCAGTTTAGAGAGCTTGCTTACGGTGTATTCCCTGAGTCCTTCTGTAACGTCGATTTTTCTTCCGGCAAATTTGAATTTCATACTAAAACCCTCTTTCGTTTGTTATGTATATTATAAGCCTTACGGCGAATAATAAACTTTCTTTGTACTCAAAGTATAACATAAAACGCTTTAATTTACAACGTTTTTTGTTCGATTTTAATAATAATTTTACAATTTTCATAATATTTTCACATTAAAAACTGCGTTTTGCCTATTTTTCTGTCATTTGGCAAAAAATCATTGACAAATTTTTAAAAACAGTGTAATATAATAATGTTAGGAATAAAGGGGAGTAGTCGGCGGAAAGGCTTTTCCGTCGCAAATGTCGTCAGTACGGTTTTTGTAAACCCGCATTTGTGTTAAATGACAAGACTTTTATTGCACCTGGTTTTGGTGCAATAAAAGTCTTTTTTTATGAAAAGGAGATGTTTAAAATGTTGTTTTCAAATGTACTTAACCTCGATGTCAAAATGGCGGTTATGTGGGTAATCGGAGCGGTTCTCATATATCTTGCCATTAAGAAGGATATGGAGCCTACATTGCTTTTACCTCTCGGCTTCGGTGCAATACTTGTAAACCTGCCGATGTCTGGGGCGGTAACGCAGGTGTACGAGGGAGTAAAGGAGGTCGGCGCACTCGATATTTTGTTTAACGCCGGCATAGCAAATGAACTTTTTCCGCTTATCCTGTTTATAGGCATAGGGGCAATGATAGACTTCGGCCCACTGCTTGCCAACCCGTTTTTAATGCTTTTCGGTGCGGCGGCGCAGTTCGGAATATTTATAACATTAAGTCTTGCCGCCCTTGTCGGTTTTGACCTCAGAGATGCGGCGTCAATAGCCGTAATCGGTGCGGCGGACGGCCCCACGTCCATATTTGTTGCCAACTACTTCGGCTCCAAGTATCTCGGCGCAATTATAGTGGCGGCTTATTCATATATGGCGCTTGTTCCCATTGTTCAGCCGCCCGTCATAAAACTGCTCACAACCAAAAAAGAGCGCTGTATTCATATGGAGTACACGGAAAAGCAAATACCGCAGATTGTAAAAATCCTTTTCCCTATCGTAATTACAGTGATAACGGGTATAGTTTCTCCCAGGAGCGTGTCGCTGATTGGCTTTTTGATGTTCGGCAATCTCATTCGTGAGTGCGGAGTGCTCTCCTCGCTCTCGGATACAGCACAAAAGGTGCTTGCCAACCTTGTTACCATTTTTTTAGGTCTGACCATAGCGAGCAAAATGCAGGCAGACGCCTTCTTGTTGGTACAAACTCTTATGATTATTGCGCTGGGACTTTTTGCCTTTATCTTTGATACCGCAGGCGGAGTTGTTTTTGCAAAAATACTCAATCTGTTTCTCAGAAAAAAGATAAATCCGATGATAGGCGCCGCCGGAATTTCCGCCTTTCCTATGTCGGCACGTGTGGTGCATAAAATGGGTCTTAAAGAGGACTGCACCAACTTTTTGCTTATGCACTCCGTAGGTGTTAATGTTTCCGGTCAGATTGCGTCGGTAATCGCCGGCGGACTTATTTTAAACTTGATAGGGTAGGTGATAGATATGAATTTTTCTCTGTTTATGGAAACCTTGCCGATAATGGCAAAAGGTATGCTCGGCATTTTCACCGTGACGGCGGTAATTGTTGTTGCAATAAAGGCGCTCACCGTCCTGTTTGAGCAAAAATGATGTGTTGCATTTTTTGCCGGAATGTGGTATCATTTAATCGGTGATAAAATGACATTGAATAATGAATTTATTGAGGAATATAAACGGCTTGACAGACTGTGCCGGGATATTTATAACTCCGATAAGGGAATTACGAATTATATTGACGATATGCGCTCCTCATCGGGACTTGGCGCAGGGGGAGTTGTCGGGTGGAATGACGACTTCCAAAATCTCAAACGTCTCCGCCATATACGCAACAGCCTTACTCACGACGTCGGCACAATGGAGAGTGCAATGTGCACAAAGGGCGATATTGAGTGGCTCCGTACCTTTTTTGAGCGTATACGCACGGGAGATGACCCGCTTGCGCTTGTGCGCAAATTAAGGCTGTCTGAGATTAAGGTGACACAACGTCCGAAAAGCACATATATTCCAAATCCTCCGGTTAATTACCAAAAAAGATGCAGTGCACCGCAGAACCAAAATACGTTTTTTACGGCATTTTTTCTGTTTTTGATATTCTTTGCCGTGTTTGTTGTACTGTATAAAATCATTTTGGGGTGAAGTATGGAGATAATTGCAAAAATACACACCGATTTTCCCGAAAAGTTCGGCATACCACGCCAAAGCGGGCTGGCGGAGAGCAGGGGAGTGATAGTCTTTGAGCCAAAGTTCAGAAATTCCGATGCACTCAGAGGAATTGACGGCTACTCGCACCTGTGGCTGATATGGCAGTTCTCCAAAAATCCGCCTCAAAAGTGGTCGCCCACCGTTCGTCCCCCACGGCTCGGCGGTAATAAACGGGTTGGCGTTTTTGCCACACGTTCGCCGTTCCGCCCGAATTCGCTCGGACTTTCGTCGGTGCGTTTGCTTGGCGTTAAGCACACCGATACTTGCGCAGATGTGCTGATTGTGAGCGGAGCGGATATGGCGGACGGAACGCCGATTTTTGACATAAAGCCGTATCTTGCTTATACCGACAGCCACCCGGACGCCGTGTGCGCCTTTGCGGACGGTGCACTTTGCCACAGACTCGAAGTGAAAATAGAGGATAGTTTGCTCGAAAAAGTTCCGCCAGAAAAAAGGAATTTTCTCATAGAAGCGCTTGCCTCCGACCCACGCCCGTCGTATCAAAACGACCCCGAGAGGGTGTACGGTATGAAGTTTGCAAACCTTGAAGTCAAATTCAGAGTGGACGGCAATCACCTTACGGTTGACGAGATTTATTAAAATTTGATAAAAACCCTTCGTTTGGAAAGAATATGTTCAAACGGAGGGATTTTTTATGTATTATGTAAAAATCATACTTACCACAATAGGCTCTGTGGCGGAGCTGTTTTTGCTGACAAAACTTACGGGAAAAAAGCAAGTGAGCGAGCTTACAATGTTTGACTACGTCAACGGCATAACAATCGGCTCAATAGCCGCAGAAATGGCAACGAGCGAAAAATGGGACTTTATAGACCCGGCAATAGCAATGGTTGTGTATGCTCTTGCAGGCCTTGCAATATCTATGCTTTCTATGAAGTCACTGTCGCTCAGAAAGTTTTTTACCGGCTCTACAAATGTGCTTTACAGGAACGGCAAAATATATAACAAAAACTTAAAACACGCAAGGATAGACATAGCCGAGTTTCTGTCGCAACTGCGTGTGAGCGGATATTTTGACTTAAAGCAGGTGTCCGAGGTTTACATTGAACCCAACGGCCGCTTTTCCATAATTCCCACCGAGAGCGACCGCCCGGCAACGGTTTCCGACCTTAAACTGAATTTGAAGCAAACCAAACCGGCAATAGTTGTTGTGTCCGACGGGGAGTTTATACCCGAAAATATGAGGGCGGCGAGCGTTTCCGGGGAAAGCGTGGTAAGTGCCGCAAAAGCGGCAGGGGCAAAGACAGAAACCGATATTTTCCTCGCAACCGCCGCCGAGGGACAGATAAGCGTTTATCTTAAAAATAATGAGGTTGTGAAAAATGATATTTTTCAGTAAAATATGTCCTCAAAACAATAAAAAACAAGACCGCCGCTAAATCGGTGGTCTTGTTTGCCATATCCAATATATGTTTACTCGCCCTGCTGGTCTAACAACGCATCTTTTCTCGAAAGGTTGTTTCTGCCCATTCTGTCGATTTCCACAAGTTTAACCATTATCTCGTCGCCCTCGCTCACAACGTCCTCAACCTTGTTGACACGCTTGGTGTCAAGCTTTGAGATGTGAACAAGTCCCTCACGGTTGGGCATAAACTCAACGAATGCGCCAAAGTCCATAATCTTTGTTACCTTGCCCTTGTAAATCTTGCCAACTTCCGGCTCTGCAACTATGCCCTCAACGGTTTCGAGCGCTCTCTTTGCAGCATCGGTATCCTCGGAGAGAATATAAACTGAACCGTCGTCGTTAATATCAATCTTAACGCCTGTGTCTGCAATAATTTTCTGAATAACTTTTCCGCCCGTTCCGATAACATCCTTAATCTTTTCAACCGGAACTTTGGTGGTGATAATCTTGGGAGCGTATTTTGAAAGCTCTGCTCTCGGCTCGGAGATAGCTTTAAGCATTACCTCGTCGAGAATGTAGCAGCGTGCTTTTCTTGTCTTTTCAAACGCCGTCTTGATTATGTCATAGGTAAGACCGTCTACCTTAATGTCCATCTGAATTGCGGTGATGCCCTTCTTTGTGCCGGCAACCTTAAAGTCCATATCGCCGTAGAAGTCCTCAACGCCCTGAATGTCCACCATTGTGAGGAAGTCATCGCCGTGAGTGATAAGACCGCAGGAAATACCTGCAACAGGCGCTTTAATCGGAACGCCGGCGTCCATAAGTGCAAGCGTACTTCCGCAAACCGAACCCTGCGATGTGGAGCCGTTGGAGCTTAATACCTCGGATACAAGCCTTATTGCATAGGGGAACTCCTCCTCCGAGGGGATAACCGGCTTTAATGCTCTCTCTGCAAGTGCGCCGTGACCGATTTCACGTCTGCCGGGGCCTCTGGACGGCTTGGTTTCGCCAACCGAGTATGACGGGAAGTTGTACTGGTGCATATATCTCTTTGATGTTTCCTCGTCAAGACCGTCAAGAGTCTGTGACTCGCTGACTGCGCCGAGTGTTGCAACGGTGAGAACCTGAGTCTGACCTCTGCTGAAAAGTCCCGAACCGTGAACTCTGGGGAGTATGCCGACCTTTGCGCTGAGCGGACGGATTTCGTCAATTCCTCTGCCGTCAACTCTCTTGTGGTCCTCAAAGAGCCATTTCCTTACTATCTCTTTTTGTATCTTGTAGAAAATTTCGTCAAGCTCTGCCTCTCTGCCTTCAATCTCCTCACCGAGATACTCGATAACTTCGTCTGTGAGAGCCTTCATTCTCTCGTCACGAATTCTCTTGTCGTCGGTGTCGATTGCGGCGCAAACCTTGTCGTAGGAGAAGGCATAAACCTTGTCGAACAGGTCGTGGTCAACTTCGTGTGCGATGTACGGCTCTTTTTTCTTGCCGACTTCCGCTACAATCTGATTTATAAAGTCGCAGATTTTCTTAATCTCGCCGTGTGCGTAAACAATAGCCTCAAACATAACGTCCTCGGCAACCTCGTTTGCACCTGCCTCAATCATAACAACCTTTTCCTTTGTGCCGGCAACGGTTACGTACATCTCGCTCTTTTCCCTCTGTTCGAGAGTGGGGTTGATGACAAACTCGCCGTCAACAAGTCCGACTACAACTGCGCCCACAGGGCCTGCAAAAGGCATCTCGGAAATGGAAATTGCAATGGACGCACCGTTCATTGCGCAAACCTCCGGAGAGTTGTCTATGTCTACCGACATAACGGTGGTAACGATGCCCACGTCGTTTCTGTAATCCTTGGGGAACAGCGGACGGATAGGTCTGTCTATTACTCGTGATGTAAGAATTGCCTTTTCGCTCGGTTTGCCCTCACGCTTTAAAAATCCGCCCGGAATTTTGCCGACAGAATACATCTTTTCCTCATAGTCAACGCTGAGCGGGAAAAAGTCCACGCCGTCCCTGGGTTTCTGTGATGCGGTTGCGGTTGCAAGAACCACGGTGTCGCCGTATCTTACCAATGCTGCGCCCGATGCGAGCTGTGCCACTTCGCCGATTTCAACAGAGAATTCTCTGCCGGCGATGGTGGTTGTAAATGTCTTTTTCATTAATTTATCCTCCCATATTTGTTCAATGGGAAATAGTTCCATCAGCAGTTAAATGCGCACTCTTTAAAAAAGTGCATATTTAACTGCTAATTACCGACAGATTTCCCATTGTAAAAATGTAAAAACAGGCAAAGGGAACCAAATCCCCTTGCCCGATTTTTGCAAACTACTTTCTGATACCGAGTCTTGCAATGATTGAACGGTATCTCTCAATGTCTATCTTTGCCAGATAGTTGAGCAAACCTCTTCTCTTACCAACCATTTTGAGAAGACCTCTTCTTGAATGGTGGTCTTTCATATTGGACTTTAAGTGCTCTGTGAGGTGATTAATTCTGTATGTGAGAATTGCAATCTGAACCTCCGGTGAACCCGTGTCGCCCTCGTGAGTCTTGTACTCGTCAATGATAGCCTGTTTTGTTTCCTTTAACATTGTATTATCCTCCTTAAAACATACGCATCTTGCGATGCAAAATCGCCTGACACAAAGGCACGGCAGGAGACGCCAAAACCTTAGCATCGGCTAACTCAACTATTGTACCACATTTTTTTTGATTTGTAAATAGTAAATTTTAAATATTTTACTTTATCGTCTGCAGTTGTCAAACATATGGACCATTTTTATTAAAAAAATTATTCAATGTGTTTTGTTAATGTGCGGTTTTGCG
>CAKSTI010000010.1 GCA_934500705.1 uncultured Clostridia bacterium
TTAACGAGAACCTTATTTTTTATGCTGTTCATTTTTCAAAGACCAAATGTGCGCCTGCTCTGTGACTTTTGCGCCCCTCACAAGCGACTTGATTATGATACCACAACTTGAAAGGTTTGTCAATACTAAATTTTAATTTTTTAAAATTGTTTTTGAAACATTTACCCGTCTCGTTTTGGTGCCCTAATAATATACCACAATGTGCGGAGATTGTCAACAACTTTTTTGAAAAAATTTCAAAAAATGTCATTTTTTAATGATTTCCAGCTTTTCGGTAAGCTCATTCCACTGTTCATAGAGGGAATTAAGCTCATTTTCGAGGCCGCCTTTTTCATCAAACAACTCACGTGCTTTTTCAAAATCCGCTCCGCAGGTTTCGAGCGAGGCATCTATTTGGGTGATTTTTTCCTCGGTGTCGGCAATTTTTTTCTCGGTATCCGCAATTTTTCTCTCAGTGTTTCTGATATTTGCCTGTGCACGCTTTTCCTCCTCATAGCTGAGGGAGCGGCTCTCATTTGAAGCGGATTTGGGCGCACGGGCGCTCACGCCGCTTTTGGCGGCGAGGTAATCGTCATAGTTTCCGTTATACTCGCTTATGCCGTTTTCGGTAAGTTCAAGTATTTTGTCTGCGGTTTTATTCAAAAAATACCTGTCGTGCGAAACAAAGAGAACGGTTCCGTCGTAGTCGGACACGGCGGTATCGAGTGACTCTTTTGCGGGAAGGTCAAGGTGGTTTGTCGGCTCGTCAAGCACAAGGAAATTCGCCTTTTCGAGCATTATTAAAAGAAACATCAGCCTTGCCCTCTCACCACCGGAGAGGTCACGAACGAGCTTGAAAACATCATCGTCTTTAAATAGAACGGAGCCGAGATGCGTCCTTATTACGGACTCGTCCATAAGGGGGAAACGGTCGCTGACGGTATCGAAAACGGTTTTGCCGTCAACGAGGTGCTTTTGCTCCTGGTCGTAGTAGCTGAGCTTTACGTTGCGCCCGATTTCAATATTTCCGTCATAATATTTATGCTCGCCGAGGATTGTTTTTAAAAGTGTGGACTTGCCGGCGCCGTTTGCTCCGATTACGGCAACCTTTTCGCCACGTTTGACCTCAAATGATATATTCTCCGAAATTTTTTCAAGTATACCGCTTTTGGGAACGGAAAGAGAAACATTTTCGACGCTCAGGACATCGTTATACGAGCGGTAGATACTCTCAAAGGAAAAGCGGCAGGCTCTTTTAAACATTGACGGCTTATCTATGAGGGTCATTCTGTCTATTGCCTTTTGCTTGCTCTTTGCGCTTTTGGCGGTTGAGGCACGGACGCCGTTTTTGGCAACGTATTCTTCAAGACGCTTTATCTCGTCTTGCTGTTCGTTATAGTGTTTAAGCTGAATTTCCTCGTTCTGCTTTTTGGTGACGAGATATGACGAGTAATTCCCCGTATATCTTGTTGCTCCGGCGGCATCTATCTCGTAAATGCAATCCGAAAACGTATCGAGAAAATATCGGTCGTGCGATACGGCAAGCACTATGCCACGGTAACCTTTCAAATAGCCTTCGAGCCACTGCATAGTCTTAAAATCAAGGTGGTTTGTAGGCTCGTCCAGGAGCAGGACGGCGGGATTTTCCAGGAGCAGGTTTGCCATAGAAAGCTTGGTCTTTTCGCCGCCGGAGAGGTTGGAGGCTTTCATATTCCTGTCAAAATCTCCAAAGCCCATACCGTTCAGGACGGTATTTATCCTCGTATTCATTTCAAAGCCGCCACGCTTTTCAAAGAGGTCGCTTTTTTCGCCGTACAGGCGCACGGCACGGTTGTATTCGTCGCTTTGGGACGGGTGAGAGAGCTTTTCTTCGAGCACTTCAATTTCTTTTTTGAGTGCAATTACGTCGTCAAAGGCGCTCATCATATACTCCCAAATGGTTCTGTTTTCGAGAGCGGAAACGTTTTGGCGCAAAAAGCCGACTGCGCCGCCTTTGGGGGTAATGATGCGTCCGCTGTCACTCGAAAGCTCGCCGGCGATGATTTTAAGCAACGTGGACTTGCCGGCTCCGTTGGGGCCGATGATGCCGACCTTTTCATTATCGGAGGCGGTAAGGGAAACGTCTTGCAGAATAATGTCTGCGCCGAAACTTTTACATATATTTTCAACTTGCAATGCCATACAAAATTCTCCTAATCGTAGCAAGCACACGCAACCCACACGGACGATGCGCCGTGCGATTTGAGAGTGAGGGCGCACTCGTTTGCGGTTGAGCCGCTTGTGAATATATCATCTGTTACAACTATATTTTTACCGAAAATGTCATAGTTCGGATTTACGTCAAATACGCCTTTTATGCTGAAAATTCTCTGTTCACGTGTCATAGAGCTGAGCGGTGCGATGTCTTTTACCTTTAAAATCAAATCCTCGGCAAAGGGCAAATCAAGCAGGCGGCAAAGCTCCCGTGCAATAACGGCGGTCTGACTGTACGCCCTGTTTCTTGAACGTGAAACGGGAACACAGCAGACAAGGCTGTCTTTGAAAAACGGATAGTCGCCGAAAGCGTCTGCCATACACTTTGCAAAAGCGGCGCCGTAATACTTGCAGGATTTGAATTTATATTTAAGCATTGCCCATCTGACGTTATCGTCATATTTGAGCGCAGCGGCAACACCGTCAAAGGCAAATTTGTCGGAACGCTCTATTTTGGGAACGGTTTTAAGCTTTTCGCAGTCGGCGCAAAGCGCAACGGGGCGAAAATCGTTTATAACCCTGGCACAGAGAACGCAATGACGTGGACAAAAGGTATCGTATATTAAATTTTCAAAAAGGTGTTTTATCATTGTTTATTTCAACAAGCGCCCTTTTAAGCCCGGAATAGCGCTTGTCCTCTCTGTTATTGTCAACCATTGCGTGAATTATACTCTCCTTGCCGACGAGAACGACGAGTGACTTTGCCCTCGTGACGCCGGTGTAGAAGAGATTTCTGTTTATGAGCATAGGCGGTGCCTCAAACATCGGCATTACAACCGCAGGGAACTCACTTCCCTGACTTTTGTGAATGGTAACACAATAGGCAAGCTCTATCTCCTCCGGAACATCGGAAAAATCATAGACAGCCTTGCGGTCGTCATACATCACGGTGAGGGTACTGAGGTCTGTGCGGATTGACGAAATTATTCCGACGTCGCCGTTGAACACGCCGTTGCCGACTTCGGTGGTTTTAACGTTAGTCCAGCGCAGGTCATAGTTATTGCGGATTTGCATAACCTTGTCACCCTCACGGAAAATGCGGTAGCCGAAGTCACGCTCCCTTTTGCTCTTATCGGGCGGATTAAGCACATTTCTGAGCCGTTCGTTTATGTTATGAACGCCGGCTATGCCCTTTTTGGACGGTGAGAGCACCTGAATATCGTAAGGATCAAAGCCGTAGGCGGCAGGCAGTCTTTTGGAGCACAGGGACAGTATGTATTCCACGCCGTCAGATGCGTTCTGAAAATCGGCAAAGAAAAAGTCCTTCCCCTTTGCGTTAAGAACGGGGTATTCGCCGTTATTGATGCCGTGGGCGTTTGTTACTATCATACTTTCCTGCGCCTGGCGGAAAATCTCGCTTAAACGTATTACCTCAACGACTCCGCTGTCTATAATATCCTTTAAAACATTTCCCGGTCCGACGGAGGGGAGCTGATTTACGTCACCGACCAAAACAAGGCGTGTTCCCGTTTTTACGGCACGCAGAAGACTGTTCATAAGAATTATGTCAACCATAGAAACCTCGTCTACGATGACGACATCACTCTCTATGGGGTCGTCCTCGTTCACGGCAAAACTCATTTCGGCATCGTCGCCGCCGTAACCCGCTTCGAGCAGGCGGTGGACTGTTTTGGCTTCGAGCGAGCAGACCTGGCTCATTCGCTTGGCGGCTCTGCCTGTGGGTGCGGTAAGGGTTACGGTAAGGCCGTTTGAGTGCATTATGTCTATGATGGCGTTAATTATGGTGGTCTTACCCGTTCCGGGGCCGCCGGTTATCACGAGAACGCTGTTTTGCATTGCCTTGACAACCGCCTCACGTTGGAGAGAGGCAAAGGTTATTTTATGTTTCTTTTCTATTATATCAAGCTGTTTTAATATTTCTTCTCTGTCAAACTTATACTTATAGCGGTTAAGCTCGCAGATTTTTTTGGCGGTATACATCTCGCACATAAAGTGCGTGTAATAGTATATTCTCTCAATGCCGTTATCCTTATCCGACACGAGCACGCCCTCACGCACAAGTGCGTCCACTGCCTGAGAGATTTTGTCCTCATCTATGCCGAGAAGTCTTGCGCTTGAATACACCAGAATATTGCGTGGCAAAAAGGTGTGACCGAACCTCGTGTTATATTTGAGTGCGTACAGAGTACCGGCACGCACACGGTTTTCGTTATCGGAGGGAAGGCTTAAATTTGCGGCGATTTCGTCTGCGGTTTTAAAGCCGATACTGTCAAGCTCATCACAGAGTACATACGGATTTTTCTTAATAATATCCACTGCGGAGGAGCCAAATTTTTTATAAATTTTAGCCGCCGTTCTCACAGAAACACCGCACCCCTGCAAAAACATAACCAGGGCGGACGAGCCGAGCTGATTTACATAGCTTTCGTGCATTTTAACCGCTTTGGAGGCGCTTATTCCCTTTATTAAACTGAGTCTTTCCGGTTCGTTTTCGAGGACGTTTAATGCGTCCTCACCGAAGCGTTCCACAATTTTTTTGGCGGTGGACTCTCTCACGCCTTTAATGATGCCAGAACCCAGATATTTTAAAATGGCGTCACGGCCTGCCGGAGCGTTTTTTTCAAATACTTCCGCTTTAAACTGTTCGCCGTAGGTGGCGTGCGTTGTCCATCTGCCGGTGAGTTTAAGGCTTTCGCCCTCGCTTACGCCGTGAAAATAGCCAACGGCAATAAAGCTCTGCTCATCATTTTCCATTTCGAGCACTTTATAGCCGTTATCGTCATTTGAATATATCACCGACTCGACGCTGCCGCTTACGCTTTCAAGCTCCGTCACCGTATCACCCCCATATATAATATTAATTATATCCCGTAGCATTTGTTATGTCAATCGAAAAATGAAATTTAAAAAATATTTCTGAATTATTACAAAATTATTGCAATTACTTTATTTTTGTGATACAATAGTCCTATTGAGAGGTGACTTTATTTTGCGATTACTTGTTATCAGCGATACACATATGTATATTTCAAATGCAACAAAACTTATAAATGAATACAATCCCGACTACATTTTGCATCTCGGTGATATTTGCGACGACTGCGAAAGACTGTCGGAGATTTTTCCAAATAAAATTATTCTTTCCGTTATAGGCAACAACGACTACGGCTCGGCGTATCCCGATTTTCCGAAAGAGAGGGTCTTTACGCTCAGCGGGAAAAAGTTTTTAATGTGCCACGGACACACCTATCACGTCAAATCCTCGCTTTCGTCGCTTAAAAGGCGTGGGCGTGCCGTAAAGGCGGACGTTATTCTGTTCGGTCATACGCACGAAAAATATCTTGAAAAAGACGGCGGCATAATTATTATGAACCCCGGCACGATATGGAGCTACGGAATAATAGAACTTGCCGACGGAGAGATTGACGCAAGGGTTGAGAGCGTATGACAAAGGACGAAGTTTTAAAACTGCTCAAAAACAGCGGCGGAGAGTATGTTTCCGGCGAAAAGATAAGCCGTGAGCTTAATATTACACGCACTGCGGTGTGGAAAGCCATAAACTCCCTGCGCAGTGAGGGATTTACCATAAATTCGGCAACAAACAAGGGCTATCGGCTTGCTGTTGAGGGCGTGCACCTTTCCCGTGCGGCGCTGTCGGCGAGGAAAAAGACCGTTATTGGCGGCGAACTGCACTTTTTTGAAAGCGTTACGTCCACATTTGACAAGCTGGCGGAATTTGAACCGAAAGAGGGTCTTACCGTGATTGCCGCACAGCAGACAAGCGGACGTGGAAGGCTTGGCAGAAACTGGGACAGCGGACGTGGCGGAGTGTATTTTTCTTTTATGCTCCTGCCCCCGATAGATACGGACACTGCGCCGTTTATTACGCTCATATGCGCACTGGCGGTGCAGAGAGCGCTCTCGGAATATGCCGACTGCAAGATAAAATGGCCAAACGACATTGTGTGCGGCGGCAGAAAGCTGTGCGGAATACTCACAAAGACAAGCCTTACGGAAAACGAGGTTGAAAACGTGTGCGTGGGAATAGGCATAAACGTAAACAACGGCGGTTTCGGCGGCGAACTTGTAAACGCAACATCGCTTAAAGAAATCTGCGGACACGAGATTGACGAGAACAAACTGTTTGAAAGGGTTGCCGCCGAGCTTGACCGTGCCTACTACCGTGAGAGCCGTGCAGACGTTCTTTCCAATTACAAGGCGGTGTGTGCAAATCTCGGAAAACGTGTAACCGTCCACTACGCAAACGGCAAGGGGGACATTCCGGGCATATGCACGGACATTCTGCCCGACGGCTCGATGAACGTTGACACCGAAAACGGCACAATTAACGTAAACTCAGGCGAAGTTTCCGTTAAGGGAATTTACGAATTTGAAAGGAAATAAATATGATACTTCTTATAGATGTTGGCAACACAAATGTGACGATTGGCGTTCACGACGGCAAAGAGGTTATTGCAAGCTGGCGAATGACCACCAAGCGTGACCTTACAAGTGACGAAATAGGAATGACTCTGCGCAGTTATTTTTCGCTCGGCGGAGTGAGCACGGACGACATAGACGGGACAATAATTTCGTCGGTCGTTCCCCCAATTATGTACTCGCTTATCCACGCAGTAAAAAAATACCTCAGTCAGGAGCCTATAATAGTTACCGACAAGTCGAAAATGAACCTTGAAATAAAATACGACAACCCCAAAGAAGTCGGAGCAGACAGGCTCGTCAATGCCGTCGGCGCGCTCAAAAGATACAAAGCTCCGCTGATTATCATTGACTTCGGCACGGCGACGACGTTTTGCGCAGTGTCCGACAAAAACGAGTATCTGGGTGGAGTGATATTACCCGGACTCAAAGTGAGTTTGGAGGCACTTGTCGAAAAGACATCAAAGCTGCCTAAAATAGAGATTGCCAGACCCGACAAGGTAATAGGCACAAACACGGTTGAAAGTATGCAGTCCGGTATGTACTACGGATACGCAGGCAGTGTGGACAACATTGTTTTAAAGATGAAACAGTCGCTCGGCGATGACACCACGGTAATTGCGACGGGCGGACTTGCCACGATGATTTCAAAAGAGGCAAAGACAATCGACATCATAGACCCCAAGCTGACGCTTGAAGGACTTAAAGCCATCTACGATAACGAGACAGAAGGGAAAGAGTAAATTGAAACCACCGATTTTTTCCGGTTTATATAAATATTCAAAGATGCAGAGAATACCGTTTAACGCTCCCGGTCACAAGGGAAAGGTGAATATGCGCACACGCTCGCTCAGCCGCCTTGACCTGTACGGCTCGTCCAAGGACGGTGATGCACTGAATTTGAGAGAGCTTACCGCCGTAAGCGAGGACGAAATAAGCAAGATGTATAAAACCTGCCGCACAATGTATTTGAGAAACGGCGCAACAGGCGGTATATATGCAATGCTCGGAGCATATCTGAGGCGTGGCGACAAGGTAATTGTAGACCGTGAGTGCCACCGCTCCGTCATAAACGGTATAATAATGCAGGGTCTTGAACCCGTATTTGTAAAGCGTGACTACAACTATGTAAATTCATTTAACGACAGTGTGAACCTCGAAACGCTCGAAAGGACGATTATTGCAAACAAGGACGCAAAAGCCGTCCTCATAACCTCACCCACATACTACGGCGTGGTGTCGGACATAAAGGCAATAGCAAAGCTGGTGCACGGGTACAGAATGAAGCTCCTTGTTGATGAGGCGCTCGGCGCACACTTCGGCTTTTGCAAACGGCTGCCCATTCCGTCGGCTCACCTGGGGGCAGACCTCAGCGTGCACAGCGTTCACAAGACGCTCGGCTCGTTCGGCGGCGGTGCGCTTTTGCACATAAGTGATGCGGACATTGATTTCCAGAGAATTACGGACATTGCAAGAATGTACGAAACGTCTGCGGCATCACCGGCACTTTTGTGCACACTGGAAAATGCGGTTTACTACGCATTTGAAAATACGGAGCGTTTTGATATGCTGCTCGACGACCTGGAAAGATGCCGGAAAGTCATATCGGAAAACACGGCTGTCCGCTGGCTCGGCGCAGGCAGTGACGGGTTTGAAAATGTGTTTGAAAACGACCCCACGAGGATTGTCCTCAATTTTTCCCACGCCACAATGAGCGGCTACGACGCTGCGCAGTTCCTTAGAAAAAAGTATAATATAGAGGTTGAGTCGGCAAGCGGAAACAACGTTGTATGCCTTACGAGCATATACAACTCAATCCACGAGATTAAGAAGCTGTTCCACGCACTTGCATCACTCTCCAAGAATGTGAAAAACAAAAACCTGATTATAGATGATGTAAAGAGCGACATTGAAACGGGCGAGCTGGACTTTCGCCTTTCGCCGGAAAAAGCGTTTAATTCGTCAAGCGATTTTGTCACGCCGGAAATGGCTGTCGGCAGGATAAACAAGCGGATTATTTACAGAATGCCGGACGAAGTGCCCATAATAATTCCGGGCGAAAAGATAACGGGTTCCCACCTTATGGAGATTTCAAAGGTTCTCTCGTCGCAAGGCACGGTCAAGGGGCTTGCGCACGATAATTCGGTGGAAGTGGTAGGAATAACGGACTCGTTCGGGATATGAAAATTCAAGCCGCTGCAATCCGCTTACAGCGGCTTTTTCGTATATGAAACCCAAATTTGCTATGAATGGGGACTGAACCAACTGCATATACAAAAAACGAACCCCGCCGTCTGAACTGTGCAGGGTTCGTTTTATCTTTACTGTTCAATATTTTCAACAGTTGCGTTTGTTTTGAGCTTCTGACTGCTGAGCACTATCGTGGAGTGAGGGGCAATTTGGCGTATTCCCTCAGCAAAGTAACCGGTGTCCTTAACCGTGCCGTTTGTAGAAACTGTCACATAGACATCAAACCTTCCCGGCCTTTCGGTGTAGTTATACGTTCCGTCGCTTTTCAGCGCATATTCCTTGCTCTGCTCCGTCTTAACGGCTGTTACTTTTCCTATGAATTTTCCCGTTTCGTCATCGTAGAGGTTGTCGCCCTCGGCAAACTGCTTTGCGGTAAAGTCACGCACATCAGCAACTTTGAGAGTATAGCTGAAAGCTGTGTTCACCTTAGTATTGCCCTTGCCAGATGTTGCGGTAAACTTAAACACCGTAATGCACGCCGCCGCAATTATCACTATAATAACAAGCAAGTCTATGATATTGATTTTCCCGAAAATTCTCCCGTTTTTATCTGTCATAATTATCCCCTCCTATTTTGCAACGTCAATATCCACAACCGTTCCTTCGCCGGAATAGTTTTTGCTGCGGATATATATTTTGTTTCCAACCTTTATATCCTGGCTTGCAAACATTATGCCGCTGTCGGAATAGGTTGTGGGTGTGCCGGTTACGGTGATGTAATAATTGTAGCGGTTCTCAACCTCTGCCTCGTCAAACGTGCCCTGCTCGGCATTGGTTACAAGCTCGGTGCACTTTTTCTTTTTAAAGTCGGTTACCTTTCCGTAATAACCGCCCTTTACGGCATCGTACACGTCGTCGCCGCTCTTTACCTGGTCGGCGTACGATGCGTCCTTGCGTTTAAGCTCAACAACATAGCTGACTTCGGGCGCCTTTGCGCCGTCGGAGGATTTTTTGTTAAAATACTTGTAGCCGCCAAAGCATACCGCCGCAACGGCAAGAATGATGAGAACATCAAAGAAATTAAATTTTGCCTTTTTCATTTTCTTATCTCCTTTGCTAAGTTTCTGTAAACCTGCTGTATTTTTTCCGTCATAATCTCGGCACGGAAACGCTCTTCAAACACCTTTTTGCACATATCTTTAAGCGCTATGCCGTTTTGCAGTGCGAGTTTGAGTTTTTCGTACATCTGACGGGAATTTTTGCTCTCAAAGAGATAGCCGTTGACGCCCTCCTCTATGACTCCCGGATTGCCGCCGAAGTCGCTCACTACTGCCGGAACGCCCAGGCTCATTCCCTCCAAGAGGGCAAGGCTGGTTGCCTCTGTGCCGAAAGATGCGTTGACGCTGACCGAAAGAATGTTCATAAAACCGGAAACGTCCTTTACAAATCCTGCCATAACCACATTTTCTCCGAGGTTAAGCTCTGCAATTTTCCTGCGGATTGTATCCTCGTAATCGCCCGTTCCCGCAATTATCAGCTTTGCGTTTGTAATGCCGTCGTCTATCAGCATTTTAAGCGCTTCGAGAATATATATATGCCCCTTAACCTCGTTGAGTCTTGCGGCTATGCCGAGTATAAAATCGTTTTCGCCGACGCCGTATTCGGAGCGGATTTTTTGCTTTTCGCTCTCCGAGAGCGGTTTCAGCGGTTCAACGCCGTTTTGAATAACGGTTATCTTTTTGTCGGAAACACCGGTTTTGGTGAGATTGTCCTTTGCGGCGTCCGCAACGGCAATTATTTTGTCCGCAGTGGCATTGTTTACAAAGCCGTTTATCTTTTTGCCGATGCCACGGGAAATTGCAGGGGACGGCTCAAACACGCTGTGGCGTGTGTAGACGATTTTTGCCCTTTTGTAAAGCCTGCCGGCAATTCTTGCGGACATTGCGGCGTGGCAGTGGATAACGTCCGGCTTTTCCGCTTTGAAAATTTTTAATAGCCGGCTGACCGCCTTAAAATCAAGCGATTTGTCGGCAAGGGCGTCCACCTCAATACAGCGTGCGCCGAGCTTTTCTATCTCCGGCTTTAAGAGGCTGTTTTTCGGAATTACGACCGCAAGGTCAAATTCGTCCTTTGAATAGTATTTTAAAAACGTAAGCACGCATTTTCCCGCACCGCCGATGTTGGTGTCGCTGATTACGTTTAAAACCTTAATCACGCACAATCCCTCCCTTTGCCGCATTTACTGCCGCCATTGTGAGGGCAAGCAGAGCAAAAAACATAAAGAAAACTCTGTAATTGTACCACACGTTATCAAACATTCCCTGAACCAAAAAGCCGAAAATTCCTGCCGCCGATGCGGTAATCACAGCCTTCTTTACGCCGTGGCCGAGGGCGGTTATCTTGGATATTACAGCCTTGTAGAACGCAAAGACAATTACCAAAAATACCAAAAGTCCCAATATGCCGTACTCCGCAAGAAGCTGCAAATACAGGTTGTGAGAGTGCGGAGCTACAATTCCGGCATAGGAATAATGCGGATAAATCATATTAAATGCGTCGCTGCCCGGACCAATTCCGCAGAGCCAGTAGTCTTTGAGCATAGCGAGCGTTCCCAGCCAGACGTACACACGGTACGACGTGGAGGTGTCCTTGGTGTCGCCTATGCTGGTAAAACGTGATATAACCGTTGCGGACAGCATCGCCGGCGCAAGCAGAATGGCAATTACGCCGAGCCACACAAAGCGTGTGTCATAAAAGAGAACAAAGAGAACCGCCGCAAAAATGAGTCCAATCCAGTTTCCACGGGAATAGGTGTAAATCATACATACGCACATTGCCGCCGTTATGGCAAGGTGACCGACCTTTGAAAAACCGCCCCTGACCGTTAAAAACAGCGAAACGCCGAGCGGAATTAAAAGGAGCAGATACTCGCCGAGGACGTTGGGATTTTCAAACGTGGAAACAACACGTGTCGCAATGTCTTTGAACATATCGGTGTCCGTCCACGTTGTGCCCTCCGCAAAGCCGAAAATGTGCTGATAGATGCCGTATGCCGAAACTCCGAGAGCGGATATGAGCATAAGCACAAGAACGGGGATAATCTTTTTAAAGCTGTCAAACGTATTCGTAATGACATAGTACCCCGAAATGAAAACAAAGTAAACCATATATATCTTTATACTGCTCGCCCTTGCAAAGCTCGTAAGGCTTGACACAAGCATAACGGCGAGGAAAAATGCAATGGGAATGTCGAGCGTTGTGCGCCTGAACTTAAAACTGCCGTCGCAGATGTATCTCAAAACAAGCGACACAAGGCTCAAAAGCATAAGTCCGACTATTGCCATCGTCGGCGCAAACGGGAACGCAACAAGCGCCGCATACACTCCGAGCCTGTAATTATACAGAGCGGCGGCAACGAAAACCGCACCGCAAACAGCACCGATACCGTAAATGATACCGGCTTTGTACGACAAGAATGCACTCACTGCGCCCAAAAGCGCCGCCACAGTGCCTGATACCGCCGTAACGCCGATTGACTCCTTCGCATTGCCAATGTCGATATTCAAAAACTTAAACACCGCCTTTGATACCGCACTGCCCGAAACAAGCTGTGCAACCGAACGGTTTAAGGCAATCAGCAAAACGGAGAAAGTGCCAGCTGCAACCGTCAGCAAACCGAACACCGCACCGCCGCCGAGTGCCGACAAAACGGCATACACGGCAGCAAAGCAGATGCCGAAGATGCCGTAATTTGCAACGCTGACATCAAAAAAGCCGTCAAAATACCGATTAAATCCCGAAACTATTGCACTGTTTGCAACATACGGGAACACCGATGTGCCGACCCTCCTGAAAAACAGAAAAACGGATTTTACAAAGCGGAAAACGAAACTTTTGTCACGGAAAGTACACTTGCCCGACGAATTTGAAAACCAGTTTACAAAGAAACTGTTTTTGGAAACTCTGTGCCACAGTCTGCCGACCGATGTGCCGATTTTTTCCAGAACGCTGTCCTCAAACCAGCCGGAAAAAGAACTTGCAATGTACGAAAGAAAAGTGAAAATAATTCCTTTATTCACGCCTTATGCACCTCCCTTAATTTTTTTAAACACTGCGTTTAATATATCCGTAAGCTCTCCGACCCTCAGCACTATACAGCAAATGCCGTACACAACCGCACCGCAGACCGTAGGAACCGCAACGCAGACAATCTTTGAGTAATTTGCCGTGAGCTTGTATGCAAACACTGCCGCCGCAGTCATAACGGCGGACGAGATAATGATTTTGACAAAGTGGATTAAAAGCTCCGCATTTGCCACGCCCTTTGCCCTCCTGCAAAGCAGTACAAAGATTACAATGCCCATAAGGTTTGCGGCAACAGACGCCGAAAATGCAAGCGCCCAGTGCGTGCAGCCGTAGCCCCACACCAGCAGTATGCTCAAAACGATGTTGAGCGTTATTCCGCAGACGGACACAAACATAGGTGTCTTGCCGTCGTGCATTGAGTAAAACGCCTTGTTGCAGATTTCCTGAACTGCATAGCCGAGCATTCCGAGCGAATAGAAAACCAATGCGGTTGAGGTAAGCGACGTGGAATGTGCGTCAAACCTGCCCCGCTCGTACAAAAGCCTTATTATGGGAGTGGCAAGTATTATAAATCCCACCATAACCGGCATTATAATCAGAATTACGTACTTGACCGCCGTTCTTGTAATATCGGCAAACTTTTGCCCGTCCCCCTCGGTGCTGGCTCTTGAAAGCGACGGGAAAATGAGATTTGTAATGGAAAAGGTGAAAACGCCGACCAGGATAATATATAACTTATTGGCATAGTCAAGCGCCGTAACCGAACCGCTGTCGGCAAGTCCGGAGGCAAGACGTATATTAATGAGGTTATTAATCGGCTGAACCCAGGTGCTGAGTATTATGGGGAGCGCCAGAACGCAAACCTTCTTAATGCCGTCGTCTTTAAACGAAAGCACCGGTTTGTAGCGGTAGCCTTTTTTGACAAGTGACGGTATCTGAACAAACAGCTGTGTGCTCCAAGCAATGAGCATTGCCGCAGCAACGCCGTGTACGCCGAACCTGTCTTTAAAAATCACAAGATATAAAATGAGAAAACCGTTCGACACAAGGCTTATGACGGACGGAATGTAGAACTCGCCCAGCGACTGCAAAATTCCCACAAAGCAATAGGCAAGACCCGTAAAAACTATTGTGGGAAAGATTATTACAACCAGTGACGACATAAGGCGGATTTTTGCCTCGTCGTAGCCGCCGGCGATGATATTTACAATCTGCTTTGAGAAAATCATTCCCACGGCAGAAAGCGTGACGGTAACAAGGGCAATGAGGTTTATAAACATATTAGAAAACTCCATTGCTCTTTTTTTGCCGTCTTTTTCAAGATATTCGTTAAAAATGGGTATAAAGGCGCTCGTTACGGCAGACCCCAGGGCGATGTCGAAAAACAAAAGCGGTATTCGGCTCGCTCCTGAGAATGCTATTGCCTCGTTTGTGCTTGTGCCGTACATAGCGGCAATCAGTATGTCACGCAGCATACCGCACACTTTGGCAAGCAATGTTGCCGCCACCATAAAGCAGGCGGTAAGCGCTGTATTTTTTTTGGTAAATTTCATATGCCGTTTCCTTAAAGCGATTTAAGGTATTCCTTTACAAGTATTTCGAGTATTTCGTCCGGTTCAAGTTTACTCATCAGGTTGCGTGCATTGTTGTAGCCTGTGATATACGTCGGGTCAGCGGACATAATGTATGCAACTATTTGGTTTATGGGGTTGTATCCCTTGACTTTAAGCGCATCATACACTATTTTGAAGGTTTCTCTTACCTTTTCGTCGCTGTCGTTGTCAAGACGCACTTTTACGGTTTCTTCATTGTAATCCATATATATCACCCTTTCAGTATATTTCAACCGGACACAAGGCGGCGGGGCGCTACCTCAATTCTGCGCCGAGCTGCTCTTTAAGACCGGCAAGTATTTTGTCAAACACTGCGGAAATCTCGTCGTCGGTGAGCGTCCTGTCATCGGCACGGAACGTAACCGAATATGCAACGCTCTTTTTGCCCTCGGGTATCTGAGAGCCTTTGTATACGTCAAAGAGAGTGTAACCCTCCAAGATATTTCCGGCGTTTTTCTTAATTATTTTCTCTATTTTGCTGACATTTATGTTATCGTCAATGAGCATCGCAATATCTCTGGACACTGCCGGATATTTGGGGAGCTGTTTGTACTTGACGCTGTCGCTGTAAAAACTTATGAGAGTATTGAGGTCAAGCTCGCAGATGTAAACCCTGGTGTCCATACCGAAGTTTTTGGAAACGGTGGGGTGCACCTCGCCGAACACGCCTATCTTCTTGCCGTCCTTTACCAGATTTGCGCATCTGCCCGGGTGGAAGGTGGTGTTCTCGGTTTCGGGGACGTAGTCTGCGTCCTTGATTTTAAGCGCATCAAGCAGTTCCTCAACAATGCCCTTCATATCGTAAAAGTCACAGCCGCCGTACATTCCTATGGTGATATTTTTGTGCTCGTCGGGCAGTTTTTCGCCCTCAACGGGAATGTATACATTGGCAAGTTCGTAAATCTTTGCGCTGTCGTTTCTCCTTGCGTGGTTAAGGGCAAGTGTGCTCATAACCGAGGGGATAAGCGTTGTGCGCATTATTGACGTATCCTCGCCGAGCGGATTTTTGATTACAACCGCTTTTTTGAGCTTTTCGTCATTGGTGTTTATCTGCTCTATGAGCTTGGGTCCTATGAACGAGAACGTGAGAGTTTCGTACAGACCGTGGGCAACCAGGCAGTTATGGACAATCTCCTCGACAACCTGATTTGCCGGCTTTATAACCCTTGTGGTTTCGCCACGCAGGGGTGTGGATTTTATGTTATTGTAACCGTAAATTCTCGCCACTTCCTCCGCAACGTCCGCCTCACGCAGAACGTCCGGTCTGAACGACGGAACGGTTATGGTGTCGCCGTCTATCTTGAATTCGAGCGAGGTAAGTATTTTAACCATCTCGTCACGGGAGATGTCCGTTCCGAGAAATGCGTTGATTTTGTCGGGTCTGAGTTCAATTTTTGTAGGTTTGTACTCGCAGTTTACCACATCTATCGTGCCGTCCACAACTTCGCCGGCGCCGAGCATTTCCACAAGCTCGCAGGCACGATTGAGTGCCGGGATAACATTGTTTACGTCAAGACCTTTTTCGTATCTTGATGACGCCTCGGTTCTGAGTCCCAGTTTCTTTGCGGCAAGCCTTACGCAAGGGCCGTCAAAGGTTGCGCACTCAAACAGAATTGCGTCCGATGTTTCACGCACCTCGGAGTTTTCTCCGCCCATAACTCCGGCAACGCACACGGGTTTGTGCTTGTCGCAGATTACGAGCATCGAGCTGTCAAGCTGTCTTTCCTCGCCGTCGAGTGTCGTGATTTTTTCGTTATTCTCTGCCTTGCGGACAACGATTTCACCGTCCTCCAAGTCCTCTAAGTTAAATGCGTGCATAGGCTGACCGTATTCAAGCAGAACGTAGTTTGTGATGTCCACAATATTATTTATGCTTCTTATTCCGCTGAGATGCAGTCTGTCTTTAAGCCATTTGGGGCTTTCCGCAATTTTTACGTTCTTTATTACTCTTGCGGCATAGCGCAGGCAGTCGTCGCTCTTTACGGTGACCTTGGCAATGTCGTTTACATTGCCGCCGCTGCCCTTTACAACGGGCGTCTTTATCTCATAGGGTCTGCCGAAGGTTACGGCGGTTTCCCTCGCAAGACCTATAACGCTGAAACAGTCCGGACGGTTTGAGGTAATCTCAAACTCCACAACGTCCTCGTCCAGTCCGAAAACGTCCTTTATGTCCGTTCCCGGCGCTATCGGCTCGGGTAAAATCAAGATGCCGTCATCTGCGGCGTAGGGCACGTCCTCTTTTGAGAGTCCGAGCTCCTCATACGAGCAGAGCATACCGTTTGACGGCTCGCCACGAAGTTTACCCTTCGTGATGTGAACGCCGCCGGGGAGATATGAATTGTGCTTTGCAACGGGAACATAGTCGCCCGTCTTTATGTTCTGCGCACCGGTCACTATCTGAACAACACCGTCACCGATGTCAACCTGGCAAATGTTCAAGTGGTCGGAATTCTGATGCTTGGTAACTTCGAGAAGTTTTCCCACAACCACGTTTTTAATCTCATCGCCTGCGTTCTCCACGCCCTCTACCTTTGAGCCGGACATTGTAAGTGCGTGGGCAAAGTCCTTTGCGCTTACGTCCTTTATATCAACATAATCGTTTAACCAGCTAATTGGAAATTTCATAACAACTGTCCTTTCTCGGATATTTACAAAGAATTAAAACTGCTTTAAAAATCTTAAATCGTCCTCATAGAGCAGACGCATATCGTCTATCTCGTACGAGCGCATCGCAATTCTTTCGAGTCCTATTCCAAACGCAAATCCGCTGTAAATATCTGTGTCTATTCCGCACTGTTCAAGCACCTTGGGGTGAACCATACCGGCGCCGAGCACCTCGATGTAACCCTCCTGCTTGCACACTCTGCAACCCTTGCCGCCGCACACAAAGCACGAAACATCAACTTCCGCACTCGGCTCGGTAAACGGGAAGTGGTGAGGTCTGAAACGGATTTTAGCCTCCTCGCCGTAAAGCTCCTTTATAAACAGTTCGAGCATACCTTTAAGGTCGCCCATTGTAATGCCCTTGTCCACAACAAGACCTTCCATCTGATGGAAAACGGGTGAGTGTGTTGCGTCCACTGCGTCGGAACGGAAAACTCTGCCGGGGGAAATAATTCTTATCGGCGGTTTTGTCTTTTCCATAACACGCACCTGAACAGGCGAAGTCTGGCTCCTTAAAACAACGTCGTCATTTATATAAAAAGTGTCCTGTGTATCTCTTGCCGGGTGGTTCTTGGGGATATTGAGCGCCTCAAAGTTGTAGTAGTCAAGCTCAACCTCCGGGCCTTCGACAACGGAAAATCCCATATTTCTGAAAATGCTCACAAGTTTATTCTCTGTTATGCTGAGCGGGTGTCTGCCTCCGATGCTTTCCTTTCTGCCGGGCATAGTTACGTCTATAACCTCTTTTTTAAGGTTTGCATCGAGCTTTTTCTGCTCCAACACCTTTTTCTTTTGTACAATCTCCTGCTCTATAAAGGCTCTGACCTCATTGGCAAGCTGACCGATAACCGGTCTTTCCTCCGGAGATGCCTTGCCGAGTCCCTTTAAAACGCTTGTAAGTTCACCTTTTTTTCCGAGGAATTTTACTCTGAGTTCCTCCAACTCCTCAACTGTTGAAATTTTTTCAAGAAGTGCATCTGCATTTTTCCTAATGTTTGCTATTAACTCCTTCAAATGTTTCGTCCCCTCTCGTTCATACTGCCACGTACATTTAACGTATTTTATATATTGTACCACAAAGTTACAGATTTTACAAGTTTTTTATTTAATCATACTGAGAGTTTCGCCAATTCCCGATGCTATTGCATTTGCAATGCCGTCAATTCTGCCCTCGTCTCTCAAAATCGCCCTGTCCGTGGGGCAGGATACAAACCCGCATTCTATGAGCACGGACGGCATATCGGTCTTTCTCAGAACAACCATTTTGGGGCTGTCCACGACGCCACGGTTTAAAAGCTGCATTGTGCCGACGAGCGGTGCCAAAATGTTTTGCGCAAGCTGTTTGCTCGTCACTCCGTAGTCGCCCTTGTTGTCCGTGTCGGCATACAGAACCATTGTGCCTGACGCCTCCGGGTTTGTAAATGAGTTGTTATGAATACTTACAAAGAGCGTGGCATTTGCATTGTTTGCAATGGCACTGCGCTCCAAAAGGTCTGCCATCTCCGTGTCGCCGAGGGCGGTGTCTGTGCTCCTTGTCATAACAACGCTTATCCCTGCCGATTGCAGGTAATACTGCACCTTTTTGGCTATGGCAAGGTTTGCGTCGCACTCACGCAGTTCCACTGCGCCGCTTTCGTTCTTGCCGAGCGCACCGGTGTCCCAGCCGCCGTGTCCGGCGTCTATTACAACTATGGGCTTGTCGGTTTTTATGACGGGTTTGGTGTCGTTTACGGACGCCGTGCCCACAACCGTCACCGTCATAAATCCGTCGGCATAGGCGGGCGTGTACTTTGCGTCCGAGGCGGACTCTATTACAACACGGGCGTAGCCGTCGTGCTGTGCGTAGCGGATTTCGGAAATATCCTTGTTCTGATTAAACTGTATTTTTTTGTCGCCGTCCTTCAACACGGCGTTCGGAAAGTCCATAATATATCTTGACGGATTTTGCGCTGTGGAAACGGTAGGTTTTTCAAAGTTTTCCGCATAAATCGTAACCGTGGTTGAGTCCGCTGTTTTTGCCGCCTTAACCTCGGTTATGGTTGTCGCCTTTTTTGTATCCCCCGTTCGGGGCGAATATATTTTAACGCTCCTTGTACCCTCGTCCCACACGACGTTATAGCCGAGCTTTTCCGATATAAAGCGTACGGGGACGAGCGTCCTGTCATTAATTATCACGGGAGCAGCATCAAGCGTGACTATCTCGTTATTGAAATAGGCACGCTTGTTATCTATTGTCAGTATTATTTTATTGCCGCCGGAGTTAATTATTACCTGTTTTGTTTCGTCCGACCAGCTCACATCTGCACTGAACGCCTCGAATATACACCGCACGGGCACAAGCGTCCTGTCGTTTACTATGACGGGCGCAACGTCCGAGGGGATAAGAGCGTCGTTGACGTACAGCTTAATGCCGCTGTCTGCCGCCGCAGAGAGCGCAAACAGCGAAAGAGCGAGTGTTATTAATATTTTAAGTAATCTCTTATACATATGTAATCATCACCAAACAAAAATAGTAATTTCATTATACTATATTTTTGTATACTTTGGCGACAAAATACGAAAAGTGTCAGCAAATTGTAACATTAATCCCCAAACGGTATTCCGTAATGGTCGTAGGCAAGTTTTGTAACCACTCTGCCCCTCGGAGTTCGGTTTATAAATCCGAGTTGCAGAAGGTACGGCTCGTACACGTCCTCAATGGTGTTGGAGTCCTCGCCCGTTGTTGCGGCGAGGGTATCGAGTCCCACAGGGCCGCCGCCGAAGCTCTTTATCATAGTAAGTATCATATTTTTGTCCACGGAGTCAAGACCCATCTCGTCTATTTCCAGCCGAGAGAGTGCCTCTTTTGCAATACTCCCGTTTACGTCGCCGTCGGATAAGACGGTGGCAAAGTCTCTGACTCTCTTTACAAGCCTGTTTGCAATTCTCGGAGTGCCACGTGAGCGTGAGGCAATCTCCGCCGCACCGTCACGGTCAATGGTTACGCCGAGGATTTTGGCACTGCGCTCAACGATTTTGGTAAGCTCTGCCGGAGAATACAATTCGAGCCTCGATATAACGCCAAATCGGTCACGCAGAGGGCCTGTCATACTGCCTGCCTTTGTCGTTGCGCCGATTAGAGTAAAAGACGGCAAGTCAAGACGTATCGAACGTGCGGACGGGCCTTTTCCTATTATAATATCAAGCGCAAAGTCCTCCATTGCCGGGTAGAGCACTTCCTCAACGCTGTGGCTGAGGCGGTGGATTTCGTCTATAAACAAAACGTCGTGTTCGCTCAAATTTGTAAGTATCGCCGCAAGGTCGCCCGGCTTTTCTATCGCAGGGCCGGACGTAATTCTTATGTTTACTCCGAGCTCGTTTGCAATGATGTTTGCAAGTGTTGTCTTTCCGAGTCCCGGCGGGCCGTAAAGCAGAACGTGGTCGAGTGCCTCTTTGCGTGCCTTTGCCGCCTCTATATACACGCTCAGATTTTCCTTTGCCTTGCTCTGACCTATGTATTCGTCAAGCGAGTGTGGGCGCAGTCCCGGCTCCTGGGCGATGTCCTCTTCCAATATGCCGCCGTTTACAATTCTGTCGTCAAAGTCCATTATGTTCCCCTCCTACAAAAGATTTTTAAGGGCACTCTTTATAATGCCCTCAACGTCCGATACATCGGCGCTCACCTTAGACACCGCACGGTTTGCCTCGGCGGCGCTGTAACCCAAGGCAACAAGGGCATTTGCCGCCTCCTCACGTTCGCCGTTTGCAACGGGTACTTCCTCGGAGAATGCCTCGGAGGTAATGTTTACAAGCGACTCGTTTTTGATTTTGTCCTTTAATTCCAGCACAATTCTCTGCGCCGTTTTGTTGCCGATGCCGGGCGCTTTTTTAATCTCTGCGGAGTTGCCCGTTGCAATGCAGAGCGCAAGTTTTGACGGGTTGATTGCCGAGAGAACCGCCGACGCACCCTTTGCGCCGACGCCGCTGACCGAGAGCAAAAGCTCAAACATTTCGAGCTCCTCTTTGGTTAAAAAGCCGTACAAATCCATTATTCCTTCCTTAATATAGAGGTAGGTATGAAAAACCACCTCTGTTCCGATTGCACATTCGGGGTCGGAAAGCGAGGTCTGGCTCGTAAAAATCTTAAACCCCACACCGCCGCACTCCACGACTGCATAACTCTGCTTCTTTTGCGCAAGTATTCCCTTTATGTAACTAAACATATCTGTCCTCCTTAAAGTCCCAAAAGTCTTGCCGCACCGCCCGACGAATGTCCGTGGCACAGCGCAATGGCAAGAGCGTCGGCAACGTCGTCGGGTTTGGGTATCTCCCTCAAATTCAAAAGCGCCTTTGTCATCTGCTGAACCTGCGCCTTGTCCGCCCTGCCGTAGCCTACAACCGACTGCTTTACTTGGAGCGGCGTGTACTCGCCTATCTTTAAACCGTGGTTTACGGCACAAAGAAGTATTACGCCCCTTGCCTGACCTACATCAATAGCGGTCTTGGCATTGTCGTTGAAAAAGAGTTTTTCAATAGCCATACAGTCCGGCTTGTATCTCTCTATGGTTTCGTTTATACCATCATATATCATTTTGAGCCGAATGTCAAACGGTGTGCCCGCATCTGTTGTCACAGCGTAATAATCCACCGTCCTAAACCGATTGCCGTCGTAGTCCACCACACCCACGCCGACTATTGCATAGCCGGGGTCAATTCCGAGTATTCTCATAATTTTTCTCCTGTTTTATGAATATTATACATTGCTTTTGCGTATATTCTGCATATTTATGCAGTTTTACTATTGATTATATCCTAAAATGGTATTATAATCTATCTATACTAATAATAAACCAAAACGGGAGGAAAATCAATATGTCAAAAGAAAAAGTTGTTTTAGCTTACAGCGGCGGCCTTGATACCTCAATTATTATATCTTGGCTCAAAGAGAATTACGGATACGATGTTGTGTGCGTATGCGGTGACGTAGGTCAGGGAAAAGAGACTGACGGCTTGGAGGAGCGTGCAAAGAAGTCAGGCGCACTCAAATGCTACATTGCCGACCTCAAAGAGGAGTATGTAAAGGACTACATCTTCCCCACTCTTAAATCCGGCGCAAAGTATGAGGGCAAATATCTGCTCGGTACATCGCACGCAAGACCGATTATAGCAAAGAAGTTGGTTGAGGTTGCCCATAAAGAAGGCGCAGTTGCCATCTGCCACGGCGCAACGGGCAAAGGTAACGACCAGGTTCGCTTTGAGCTTGCAATAAAGGCTCTTGACCCGTCACTCAAAATCATAGCTCCTTGGAGAATTTGGGACATCAAATCACGTGAGGACGCCGTTGACTACGCAAATGCTCACGGCATCGAAATCCCCGTTACCAAAAAGGACCTCTATTCCCGTGACCGCAACGTATGGCACATAAGCCACGAGGGAATGGACTTGGAAGACCCGTGGAACGAGCCGCAACTTGACAATCTGTTAAAGCTGAGCGTATCTCCCGAAAAGGCTCCCGACAAGGCAACATATGTTGAGATAGGCTTTGAGGCAGGCGAGCCGGTAAGCGTTGACGGCGAAAAGCTCTCTCCCCTCGCACTTGTTGAAAAGCTCAACAAACTCGGCGGAGAAAACGGCATCGGCATTGCAGACATAGTAGAGGACAGGCTCGTTGGAATGAAGTCACGTGGCGTGTACGAAACACCTGGCGGAACAATTCTCTACACCGCAATAGAGGAGCTTGAATACCTCTGCCTCGACCGTGACACCCAGGCGTTTAAGAGAATGAGCCAGACGCAGTTCTCACAGCTTGTGTACGACGGCAAGTGGTTCACTCCCCTGCGTGAGTCAATGAGCGCAATGTATGACGAGATGGACAAGTACGTTACCGGAACGGTTAAGTTAAAGCTCTACAAGGGCAACTGCACACCTGCCGGCGCAAAGTCAAAATACTCACTCTACAATGAGGAGATTGCATCTTTCGGCGACAGCAAGGAGCTTTACAGCCACAAGGACAGCGAAGGATTTATCAACCTGTTCGGTCTGCCGCTTAAAGTAAGGGCAATGATGAAAAAGGCAAACGAAGAAAACAAATAATCGGAGGACTCGTGATGAAACTGTGGGGCGGAAGATTTTCAAAAAATACCGACGATGCGGTAAACGACTTTAACTCGTCAATCCGCTTTGACAAGCGTATGTACCGTCAGGACATACGTGGGAGCATTGCACACGCAAGAATGCTCGGCAAGTGCGGCGTTATACCGTCTGATGACGCAGAAAAGATAATTGCCGGACTTAAAGAAATTCTCTCGGAGATTGAAAGCGGCAAGGCGCAGTTTATGATAGACGCCGAGGATATTCATATGAACATCGAAACGATGCTCACGGAGAAAATCGGCGACGCCGGCAAGCGCCTGCACACCGGCAGAAGCCGCAACGACCAGGTTGCCCTCGACATAAGAATGTACCTTATGGACGAGATGGAGGACATCACCCAGATGCTTAAAAGTCTGTCCGGCACGCTTGTGTCGCTCGCCAAAGAGCACCTGGACACAATAATGCCCGGCTATACGCATCTGCAAAAAGCACAGCCGGTAACTCTCGCCCATCACTTTATGGCGTATTTTGAGATGTTCAAAAGGGACATTATGCGCCTTAACGATGCCTACAAACGCACAAACATAATGCCGCTCGGTTCGGGTGCACTCGCCGGAACGACATATCCGCTCAGCCGTGAGATGGTTGCGGCGGAGCTGGGATTTTCCTCGGTTACGCTAAACTCAATGGACGGCGTTTCCGACCGTGACTTTGTAATTGAGCTTGCCTCGGCGCTCTCTATCTGTATGATGCACCTCAGCCGTTTTTGCGAGGAGCTTATACTGTGGAACACAAACGAGTTTTCGTTTATAGAGATGGACGACTCCTGCTCCACGGGCAGTTCCATAATGCCGCAGAAAAAGAACCCCGACGTTGCGGAGCTTATCCGTGGTAAGACGGGCAGAGTGTACGGCGACCTTGTAAGTATTCTCACAACGATGAAGGGCATTGCCCTTGCGTACAACAAGGATATGCAAGAGGACAAGGAATGCATCTTTGATGCGATAGACACGGTTAAGCTGTGTATTCCCGTTTTTGAAAAAATGATTTCCACAATGAAGGTCAACAAGCAGAAAATGTATGAGGGCGCAGGGCAAGGCTTTACCAATGCCACCGATGCCGCAGACTATCTTGTTAAAAAGGGTATGCCCTTCCGCAAGGCGCACGAGGTAATAGGAAAAATGGTGCTCTACGCCATAGAGAATAACAAGACGCTCTCCGACTTTACCATTGATGAGTTTAAGAATTGCTCGGAGATTATAGAGGACGACATCTACGACGCCATATCGCTCGAAACCTGCGTGAACGGCAGAAACTTAATCGGCGGCCCGGCAAAAGATGCGGTACTGCACACCATAGAATGTGCGGAAAAGTTTTTAAAAGAAGTATAAAACAGGCAAAACCGTGGCTCTGACTTATTATAATTCCTTAGATTATCAAGAAAACGAAATTTGTGCTGTCTTGTTTAAAGGTAGGAAATATTGTAGATTGTAGCAAATCGTTAAGCAAAGCCACGTTTTGTAAAAAACGCACACATCTGTCTTGACTTACTCGCTGGTAATGCAATATGTAAGTTTGGAATTGTGGCAAATTCAAGGACAGAGACAGTACGTTTTTATGCACAGTTCCCTTTTGGGGGCTGTGCTTTTTTATGCTCAAAAACGGATTTATTGCAAAAAGGTCTTGAAAATGATTTTTGTTTGATGTATAATAGTTGTGCTACAAAATCCAATTTAATATTGACATTTAAGGTACGATTACTCTGTTAAAAACGTAATCTGTCTTGAATAATTTCTTGTACCTTAATGTCACAGAAGTTGGAGATTGTAGCAAATCGTCAAGCAGAGTTACGTTTTTATACGCAGTTCTCTGTTTGAGGATTGCGTATTTTTTTATCTCAAAACGAAAGGAATGTTTAAAATGGACGTTGAGGCAGAGTTATTAAAAAGCAGTTTTTGCAACAGGTTGGTTGAGCTTATTAAGGATTTTCCGTACGACTCATTAGATGAGGTGAGCGCAACTGCGGTAAAAATGATTAAAGAAATTCAGGCTGTACTTGTTAATGACGAATATAATGATTACGATGTAGTGGAAGCCATAGTTGAAATCTTTGAAAAATACGATGTAGACGCAGGTGCGAGAAACGACTACTGATATGCCGACGGCGGGTGTTTTGCAAAGCACCCGCCGTTTTACCTTTTGTTATCCAGTATTTTATCCGGTATAAATGACGCATTGACCAAATCGCCGGGATTGACGTCCAGTGCGTCGGCTATATTAAAAAGAACTTCGAGCGAGAACGGGCGCACGGTTTTGGGCGCCTCGATAATGCTTAAAAACGAACGGCTGATGTTTGCCTTGTCCGCAAGCTGTTCCTGCGACATTCCACGCAGACGGCGGAGCGTACCTATTGTTATGCCGAGCTGAATAAATCTGTCCCTGTTTTTAAATTCGGTCTTTTTGCTCATAAATAATCGTTCCCTTTACACATTAATAACTATGTATTCATTATATTATTAACAGTATGAACAATCTGTATGATAAAAAAAGTTATTGACTAATATATAAAGCAATGCTATAATATATTCGTACTATGCGAAAAACGGAGGTGCACGGAAAGTGAAATGCAAAAACAACATTCTGCGTACGTCTGCACCGCATGGCTCCGTCGGTTTTTCGTGCCGAAAAAAGAAAAAGCGCATCGCACTCATACTGTGTGCGGCGGCTTTTTTGGGCTTTGGGGGACTGCACAGACTGTACGTGGGCAAGGTCGGCAGTGCGCTTTTTCACCTATTCACATTCGGCATTTTCGGCATAGGAACGGTCATAGACATCATATTGATTATATCCGGGAATTTTACGGACAGTTACGGTCAGCCGTTGTCGTAAGTCTACTTGTGGTACTCCTCGTTGGCGTTAATCTTGAACGCTCTGTAAATCTGCTCGCAGAGTATCGGGCGCATAAGCTGATGCGGAAAGGTAAATTTAGAAAAGCTGAGGTTTAAGTCACTGCGCCGTTTAACCTCTGCGCACAGTCCGAGAGAGCCGCCTATTACAAAGTCAACGGTGCTTTTGCCGCCGAGCATTATTTCGGACAGTTTTTCGGCAAATTTTTCCGACGTCATCTGCTCGCCCTCCACGCAAAGGGCAATTACATAATCGGAGGGGGAAAATTTTTTAAGTATCGCATCGCCCTCCTGCTTTAAGACTGCCTCGCACTGTGATGCCGAGGCGTTGTCGGGGATTTTTCTGTCGGCAAGTTCGCAGACCTCAAATGTGCAAAATCTGCCGAGCCGTTTGGCGTACTCCGCCACGGCGTCCTTTAAATATTTTTCTTTTAATTTTCCAACGCATATTATTCGTATATTCATATTTTTCTCCGTGTTTTTTCTATAAGTATAGTATATTTATCTCAAAAAGTAAAGCCTTTTTGCTATTCTGCTCACAGCAAAGGCGGTGCGCTTTACCTCATCTATTGTGTTGAATGCGCCAAAGCTGAAACGTATTGTACCCGTCGCCGCCGTTCCGATGGTTTCGTGAGCGATGTACGAGCAATGGTAGCCGGAGCGCACTGCAATGTGATAATCCGAATTCAGCCGTGACGCCGCATCGACGCAGTCCATACCGTCTATCACCGCAGAGAGCACGCCTATTCTGTTTCCCTCGGCTTTGTAGCCGGCAAGGCGCACGCCGTGGATTGAGAGAAGGTCTGCGGCAAGCATATCGGCAAGGCGGTTTTCCTTGTGCGCAATGCCGTCCGACCCTGTATTTAAAACAAAATTCACTCCGCTCATAAGACCTGCTATGCCAACGACATTGAGCGTTCCGCTCTCCAACCTGTCGGGCAGTTCAATCGGCTGGAACGGCTCTTTGGAATTGCTCCCCGTTCCGCCCTCGGTGAGCGGCAGAGGAATATACTCACCGCCAAGGCACAAGATGCCCGTACCCGTAGGGCCGTAGAGTCCCTTGTGCCCCGGTGCAGCGAGCATATCTATGTTCATTTTATTCATATCGACGTTTACGGCTCCCAAACCCTGGGAGGCATCGAGAAGGAAAGGAATTGAATGTTTTTTTGCAATGGCGGCAATTTTTTCAAAAGGCTGTACGGAGCCGCACACGTTGGACGCAAGGGTGCACACAATGAGGCAGGTGTTATCCCTTATGAGCCGCTCAACCTCGTCTGCGCTCACATAGCCGAATATGTCGGCACGGGCAATGTCGTAAGATGCGCCGAGACTGTGAACGGGACGCAGAACGCTGTTGTGCTCGACGGAGGTAATGATAACGTGACCGCCGCTCCGCACAGTTCCCTTTATTGCAATGTTGAGTGCGTGAGTGGCATTTGATGTGAATATTACGTTTTCGGGGTTGTCAAGCCCCACAAGGTCGCACACGGCACAGCGGCACTTGTAGACCGCCTCGCCGGCACGGGACGCCATATCGTAACCGCCCCTGCCGGGGTTTGCCGCATAGTGTTTAAAGCATCGGTTCATCTCCTTTAAAACCGATGACGGTTTCGGCCACGTGGTAGCTGCGTTATCAAGATATATCATTAAAACCCCAACCCCTCAGATTTTCACATCAAATTACCTTTTCAAGACTGCCGGCACGGAAAACTCCCTTTGACGACAAATCCATATCTTTTACCAAATTCCAGGCAGTATGCAAGTGTTTCTCCCTTATTTCAAGACTGTAAGAACAGCCCGATGCGGAAACGCCCGTGGGCGTTTGTATTATTTTTGAGGGAATTGCATACTTTCTCTCCAAAATTGATTTTACTCTGCCGGCACTCGTTGCAGATGAAAAAACAATCAGTACCTTATCCATATTTTCTCCCCCTCGAAAACAAAAATCGCAATGTGATTTCCGCATTAATATCTTATTCAAAACAGATGTTTGCGGTTACAATGGAAAAAATTTGCTTTCAGGTATTGATTTATTTTAAATAAAATGTATAATAATATTATAGAATGCGACAGGAGGAGAAACATATGCCGTTTTGGAAATCGCAGGAAATCGGAATTGACTTGGGCACTGCGACCATTTTAGTGTACGTAAAGGGCAAGGGAATTGTTTTAAACGAGCCGAGCGTGGTTGCCATTGATACAAATACCAAAAAAGTTTTGAACGTAGGTTCGAGCGCACAAAAGATGATTGGCAGAACGCCTGCAAACATAGTTGCCATAAGACCGCTCAAAGCCGGGGTTATCTCGGACTATGTGACTACGGAAATAATGATAAAAGACCTTTTGCAAAAGGTATGCACACGCTCCGTCTTTAAGCCGAAGGTTGTTGTATGCGTGCCGAGCATAGTTTCGGAAGTGGAGAAAAAGTCGGTAATTGACGCCACCACGAACGCAGGCGCAAAGAAAGCGTATCTCATCGAGGAACCGCTTGCGGCGGCTCTCGGTGCGGGAGTTGACATAAGCAAACCCACGGGCACAATGGTTGTAGACATTGGCGGAGGAACGTGCGACATTGCCGTAATTTCGCTAAACGGCATTGTGGTGCACGACTCCATAAAGGTTGCCGGTGACGAGTTTGACCAGGCAATAATCCGCTACGTAAAGCGTGTGCACAACATAACGCTCGGCGACTCTATGGCGGAAAACGTTAAAAAGACAATAGGCTGCTGCTGCGACATAGGAGAAACGACGTTTATGGACGTTAAGGGCAGGAGCCTTCAAACAGGTATGCCGGCGTCCGTGAGGGTGTCGTCCGACGAGATGCTCACCGCTCTTGCCGAGCCGACCGCCGACATCGTAAACGGCGTTAAGGGCGTGCTCGAAAGAACGCCCCCCGAACTTTTGGGAGATATTATGAAAAACGGTATTCTCTTTACCGGCGGCGGTGCACTGCTTAGGGGACTGGACAAGCTGGTAGAGAAAAACACGGGAATACCCGTAAAGATTGCCGACGATGCGGTATCGTGCGTTGCAAACGGAACGGGCATTGCGCTTGAAAATCTGTCATCGCTGATTAACAGTCATTTGTAATTAAAACCGAGATGCTGTAAAAAACGAAAATTTTTTTACAGCTCTTTTTTTATAAAAAAGGGTATTGACAAAATCGGTCTATTGTGATAGACTATAACCAATCTATAATTATAGACCAAAGGAGCTGATTTAATGGAACAGGGAAAACTGTGCCTGAGCGACTACAAATTTATGTGCGTTGTATGGGACAATGAGCCTGTCCAGTCGGGAAATCTGTCAAAAATCTGCCTTGACGTCCTCGGCTGGAAAAAATCCACAACGTACACTATGCTCAAAAAGCTGTCCGAAAAGGGATATTTAAAAAACGAAAACAGCATTGTAACCTCTGTTATACCAAAGCAAGACGTACAAAAGTACGAGAGCGAATATGTGGTAAACAATGCCTTTGAAGGCTCTCTGCCGGCATTTGTCGCCGCCTTTGTGAGCAACAAAAAGCTGAGCGAAAGCGACGCAGAGCAAATAAGGCGGCTCATAGAACGGCATTTGGAGGATTGAGTATGATTTTACAAATTTTCCGTTCGGTTTTAAAAATGAGCCTTTCCGCCACAGTATCGGCGTTTTTCCTGTTGGGAATGAAGTATATTATGCAAAAGACAGGCTGTCCGAGAAGGATAACGTTTTTCCTGTGGATTGCAATAGCCTTCCGCCTGATTTGCCCGTTTGTGCCGTCGTGCACCGCAAACCCCTTTTCTCTCCTGTGCAAACCGCAAATTACCGAACACATAACGACGGGCGGCGGAGCGGTTTACCGTGCAATCGAAAAACAAACACCCGTCGCACCGCAAAGCGCCTTTGCCGACATCGAAACTGCGGCGGCGGTTATATGGGTTTGCGTACTTACCGTTATGAATAGCCTTGCGGCGGCATCGTACATAAGGCTCAGGCGCCGTCTGCGGTTTGCGGTTAAGTCAAAAGATAATATCTACGTATGCGAAAACGCACCGTCCTCGTTTGTGCTCGGAATGATAAGACCGAAGATATTTATACCGTCAAGCACAAGCGATGACATCATCTGCGATATTATCGCACACGAAAAAATGCACATTTCAAGGCGTGATTACCTTACCAAACCGCTTGCGCACCTGATTTTGACGGTTCACTGGTTTAATCCTGCCGTGTGGGTAATGTTCCGCCTTTTTTCGGACGATGCGGAGATGGCGTGTGACGAGTGCGTGCTCAAAAATTGCGCAGTTGACAAAAGCCACTATTTAAGCTCGGTGCTGAGCGCCGCAACCGAAAAGAGGTGTTATGTTTCCGCCTTTGCCGTAAGTTTTTCGGACACGACGAAAAAAAGGATAAAAAACATCATCGGTCAAAAAACGCAGACAGCTTTTTCGTGCGCCGTACGGATTGTCCTTTGTGTTCTTATTGCGGCGGTGTCCGTAACAAATCCGTCAAAAGCCGATTTGCCTAAAAAAGCGGTGAGCTTTTCCAAAGCCGCCTCGCAAGTCATAAAGACGCAGACAGCTGACGCCTTGCGGACAGAAAACACTCTAAAAGATTATATCAAGGAAACCCCTGCGGAAAAAGACGTATCAAAACCGCCGGAGAGTGACGCCGTTATTGCAGAACCCGACGTTATACCGACGGAAACATCTGAAATTGATTTTGGCGTGAGTGAGCCGTCTGCAAAGACAGAATTTTTGCAATCCAAGGCGGAAAAGACCGCCGACACGTCGATTGACCTGACAAAGGACTATGTTCTCGGCAATTTTGACTACACAGACAAGCTGTGCGAAAAGATAGAGAGCATCAAACCCGACGAAAACGGGAACATCACTCTGTACCTTGACGCCGACTTTGCAAGCCTTGTAGATGTGACATTCTGCGACGGCGCAACCGGTGATGAAATTGCCTCATTTACGGCAATTTCAAACGAGAACACCTATACTTACACAGGATTTGACAAAAAAAAGACCTATTCAATACTGTTGAGCGGCAAAACGCAGGGCGACTGGAAAATAAACATCAACTACACAATTTGCTGAAAGGACGAAAATTATGAAAAAATTAATTTGCTTAACCCTTATTGTTACAAATCTCTTTACACTCACCGCCTTTGCTGAAAGAACGGCGCTGAGCCAAAAGCAAAAAGAGGATTTATACAGCCTTAGCATAATGACCGGCGACGAAAACGGTGACCTCCACCTTGACGATAACATAACGAGGGCGGAAACCGTTAAAATGCTGTGCGTTGCCTCCGGCAATATTTCGGAAAATCCGGATTTCTCATTCCCCGACGTTGACAAGAACCACTGGGCACTTAAATACATTGCCGCCGCAAAGGAAAGCGGAATTGTATCCGGGGACGAAAACGGCAGATTTAATCCCGAAAGCAACGTAACCAACGAGGAATTTGTAAAAATGATTGTATGCCTGCTCGGCTACGGAGAAATGGCAAATTCACAGGGCGGATACCCCGGCGGCTATGCGGCTGTGGCATCAAGACTCAAAATCACGGAAAACTTGCAGCTCACCCTAAACACCTATGCAACCAGAAACGATGTGGCAATTATGATGTGCAATGCTCTTGATGTCCCCCTTATGATAGCAAAGCAAACGGATGAGGCGATGGAATATTTCGTTGCGGACGGAAACGGCGGACACGAAAAAATCACTTTGCGCAGCCGTATTCTTTCCCAATCGGAGAAATAAGGACTGATCGGAAAACCGTGATACAATGTTTTGATATTGTATCACGGTTATTTTTTGTGCAAATATTTTTAAATTTCGCAATCCACACGCCCAACAAGCCTCTTTCAATGTGCTTACCTTAATTTATAAACCTTTTAATTTATACGGCAAATGGCGAATTTGCATAAAATTCTGCCCCCCGTTTTCCTTTATCCCCCTCTGAAACCACCCCCGATTTGACAAAAACGCCGATTTGTGTTACAATAATAGGGTGTGTTTAATACTTTGGAGGTAAAACCCCGTCAAAACGGGGGAAAAAGTCTAATGAAAACAAACAGAATTTTACTGCTTTCGGCGCTGATTTCGGCATCGTTTGCCATAAGTGCGAGCGCCGCAACGCAATACAGCGGAATAGTGACGGCGGACGTTTTAAACGTTCGTTCCAAACCGACCACAGAGTCGGCAATCCTCTCACAGCTGCCAAACGGCAGTGCGGTGACTGTGACGGAAATTACAGACAACAACTGGTACAAAATAAACGTCGGCGAAACGAGCGCATACGTCAGCGCAGACTACGTCCGGCTCGGCGGAGCGTCCTGGGTGCCGGACGGAAAACCGACCCTTTCGGTAACGCCGACGGCAAACGCATCGGCAGTGCCGTCAGCGGCGGCAGGAACAGCATCATCAACAGAGAAAAATACTACTGTTGCAATACCCGAAAATGCGCCTGAAATCCCATCATACCAAGGCTCGCTTGTTTTGGGAGAACAGCTTGTGGAGAGGGCAAAGCAGTTTATCGGCACGCCGTACGTGTACGGCGGAATGTCACCCGACGGGTTTGACTGCTCCGGATTTGTAAAATACTGCTGCAACCTTGTGGGCATTGAGATAGACCGTGTTTCAACAGACCAGGCGCTTTGCGGAACGGAAGTTTCGGCAAGCGAAATGAAGCCGGGAGACATCTTGTGCTTTGCATCATCTGTGGGAAGCGACTACATCGGCCACACAGGAATTTATGTGGGCAACGGTTACTTTATCCACTCGCCGAGAACCGGTTACAGTGTAGAAATTGTTCCGCTCAGCGGCACATCTTACGGTGAGCGGCTCGCAACCGTGAGAAGAATGTTTTAAGAAAGCGAATTTATAACTTTACCAAGACCCTTGCCGAGGCAGCGTGCCGAGGCGAGGGCCTCGTCCATTGTATTGGAATTTGTGCCTATTTCAATGAGCAATGAACCCGTGGTAAGGTGCATATTAAACCTCTCGCTCCTCAGATTTAAGGGGCGCATAAAGGTGGGGTACTCGCTCTCGAAATACTGCTGGATTTTGAGGGCAAAGGCAAGGTTCTTGCGCCAGTTTGGATTTTCGAGATTTTGGTCTGTTCCGCAGACGAGCATTGCCTGCGCCGCCTTTTCGCCGTCTACCGCAGAGGTAAATTTTATTCCGTTTTCGCTGTCGCCGACGGCGTCACGGTGAATATCCAAAACTATGCGGACGGAGGGGTATTTTTCGAGGTTTGACCTTATTACAGCCTCGGTTTTGTTATATGAGGAGTTATAGGAGGGGTAATCGTTAATGGTCTTGTCGTGAATGACGTTTACGCCCTCGGATTTAAGGTATTTGGTTATCTCGTCGCCGACACGTATCATATTGTATTTATTGTCCTGAGTGCGGAAGTTGCCGCTTTGGGTGTAATTGTACGCCTCGCTGGGAGTATAGCTTTCGCTGGCGTGGGTATGTACTATGAGGACGCTCGGTTTGTCGGGCGAAATGTCAAATTTAATCGGCTCTTTTAATAATTCTGCGGTGTTCACCTCATATTTGGACTCGTTTTTTATACTTAAATTCACAGAGGCAACATTGGTTTCGGTATGATTTGGGGTTGCGGGCGGGGTTTCCTTTGCAATCTGCTTTTCCTCGGTTTGGCAAAACATAGGCGAGGCGGACGCCGCAAGGGCGGACATATCGCTCACGTCAAAGCCGAGCACAAACTGCGAAATTTTTCCGATAGCATTATCCGCTCCGTCGTCACAAGACAAAAAAGGCACGGCCTGAGCCATACCTTTTTGTAATATTTCCTCACCGATGCGTGCATTGTAACTCCGCACTGCCGCCCAGGCAGTAAACAGAAAAAGTGCCGCAGAGAGCACACACGCCGCCGCAATGAGTGTGTGGCGTGTTATTATTATACCGGTAAAGCGCCGTTTGTTCCTTGTATATACCGAGCGGCGGCGGTATCTGTGCGGCGAAGCGAACGTTTTTCTCATAGTGCTTTTCCTCCTTGGATTTGTATATATAACACTATATGCCGCCAAGGTCGGGATTATTACCGCTTTTGCTCACAAGGGCACAGTTTATACTGTCGGCAATGGTCTTGCTGACGCCCTCTATTATGGCGTCCACCTCTTTGGGGGTGACGATTAGGTTGCCGACATACGGATAGAGCACCTGCTGAATGAGTGCGTAGCGGTTGTCGCTGTTTAAAAACGCAAGTCCTTTGGCAAGGTTGGTGTCCTGTCCGATGTTCTCGTTTACGGTGTTCATCATAAGTTCAAGGGCATCATTTGCCACGGTGGCGGCGTCGACTACGGTGGGCACGCCTATGGCGATGACCTTTACGCCGAGGGTTTCCTCATTCACCCCACGGCGGCTGTTGCCTATGCCGGAGCCGGGAGTGATGCCGGTGTCGGCAAGCTGAATGGTGGTGCTTATGCGGTTTATGCTGCGTGAGGCAAGGGCGTCTATTGCAATTACCAAGTCGGGTTTGACACGCTCTGTAATGCCACGGATAATCTCCACGGTTTCTATGCCCGTTATGCCCAGAACGCCGGGAGCTATTGCACACACACTGCGCAGGTCGTCGCCCACGGTGTCCGGCATTTCCGAAAACAAATGGCGTGTGACGTAAACTCCGTCGGCAACGTTCGGACCGAGGGCATCCGGCGTTACAAAGCGGTTGCCGAGTCCTACCACAAGCACAATGCTGTCGTCATTCAAATTGGCAAGCTCGCCAAGCTCATATGTCAGGGTTTCCCTCGTTTCGGAGAGTGCCTGCTCGTCGCCCGTGCGCAGTTTTTCACATTCAAGGGTGACGTAATTGCCTATGGGTTTGCCGATTGCTTCGGCGCCTTTTTCGTTTTCTATACACACTTTGGTTACGCTTACGCTCGAATTTGTGTAATTCTCTACCGTTACCCCCTCTATCCTGTCATCGGGCTTTCTGCCCATCATTGCCGCCGCCTCTATGGCGAGGTCTGTTCTCGCTGAAAAAACCATATTCAAGCTCCTTTCTGAATATGGTTATTTTTCACTTATTTTCAAAAATTATTCTAAGAAAGGCGTCTGTCTTTGCCGTCGCACAGCTCCTCGTACTCGCTCACGGGCATAGGACGGTAGTAATAGTAACCTTGCAGAATGTCGCAGTCCGCCTTGTCGGCAAACGCTGCGTGAACCTCGTTTTCTATGCCCTCGCACAGAACTTTGATGCCGAGGTCTTTGGCAATGGCGCAGACACCGGTAAAGATTTTTCGCCCCTTTTCCGTGCCGGTGTGGCGCAGGAGAGATTTATCCAGCTTTAAAACATCGATAGGCATAGTATAAAGGTCATCCATAGAGGTGTATCCGGTGCCGAAATCGTCTAAAAATATAAGAAAGCCCATTTGCTTTAACAAGCTTACGTTTTCTATCAGCCTTTCCCGGTTAAACCCACGCTCGTTTTCGGTAATCTCTATTCCGATAAAACTCGGGTTTACGCTGTATCTGTCCATCGTGCAGCGGATATTGTCCAAAAAATCGGGCGCAGAGGCTGTAAGCCGTGTAAAGTTGCACGAGATGATGCCCGTCTGCTCAAATCCCCTGTACGCCTGCCAGCTGAGACACTTTTCAAACACGGCAAAGTCAAATTTGGCGGAAAGTTCTTCCTTTTGTATGGCACGCAGATATTTGTGAACGGAAACCTCACGTCCTTTCAGCGGACGGAAGCGGGAAAGAAGTTCGCCGCCTATTATCTCGCCGCCTCTGCCTATAAACGGTTGGAGAACCATATAAAATCCGTCGGTGTCTATGAGCCTGTCAACGTCCTTTTCGATAAGTTCCATTTCACCCATTTTTGTCTGGACGGCGTGATTGCTGAGGCAAAACTTTTCGTGCGTTTCGAGGGCGTATTTTGCCGCACGGCGTGCGTTATCCACGGCGCCGTCAAATGTGACGTCGGTACTTACCTGCTTGTATGCGCCTATATGAATATCCAAAAGCGTAGCGTAACGTTTAACGCCTTTTTCACTTGCGATATTCGGAAATAACATAAACTTTTCGCAAAAATCTTTAATACTCGCATCGTCCGCACTTGTAATTAGAACGTAATTGTTGCCGTCAATAACTGCGGCGGTTTCAAAAAGTCCGCAATACACCGCTTCTTCTATGTTTTTTCGCACGAGACTGCTCACCGCAAGAACCTTGGAATAGTCCACCATACTTTTGAGACGGTGCTTGTATATGCTGACGTAGACCACCGTCCACGGTTTGTAGACGGAGGCGCTGTTATAGATTTTGCGCAATTTGCCCAGGGCGGCAACCTCGGAGGTGCTGTCGCCCGATAGTGGAGTGGAAATATTTTCATACAATTTGATTGCCGCAAAAATCAAAGCGGCGGCGCCCGTAAGCATCAGGAGGGCGGCAACAAGTGCTTTTAGCATTTTTTACACCTGCCTTGGTCTTTTAATCTTATTGGAGGCGGTTTTTTCAAAGGGTTTTTCTCTGAAAACCGTTTTCTTTATGCGGTGATACGTAGGAACGGAGCGGTTATATTCCTTTATGAACTTTTCAATCTCCTCACGTTTTTGTTCGTTCATATTTTCGCAGTAAACGCCGAGGTGAATTTCGTCATTTTCGGCATAGGCAACCGCCTCATCTATTATACCGCAGCGGTATATTCTGCTCTCTATCGCTTCGGGGCTTACGTTTTCGCCGTTTGAGAGAATTATTATATTTTTGATTCTGCCGGTTATGAAGAGGTAACCGTCACCGTCTATCCTGCCTATGTCGCCCGTTTTGTACCAATCGCCGTCAAACGCATCTTTTGTTGCGGCATCGTCGCCGAGGTAGCCGAGCATTACGTTTTTGCCACGGACGAGAATTTCGCCCTCCGATGATATTTTAAACTCGTTCCACGGACCGGGTCTGCCGACAGAGCCTTCCTTAAAGGCATCGGGATAGAACATAGTGTTAATTCCGCCCGTTTCGGTAGTGCCGTAAACAGATGCGGCAAAGATGCCGAGAGAATTTAAGTACTTCATACTCTCCAAATCCTGCGGAGCGCCGCCGCTGTGAATGTCTTTAAAGCACGAAAGGTCGCAAATGCCGAGCTTTGCATACTTTACAAGTGTGCTTACAAAAAGCGGTATGGCAACGGCGTCCTCAGGACGGAACCACTCTATATCGGTAACGCCACGGCGAAAGTCGGAAAGGCAGATGTGCGCCCCACGGCTTAAATCGTTAATCAGGCACTTAATTCCGCCGATGTGATAGAGCGGAAAAGTGATAATACTGCGGCGGCTTTCTATGTCACTTGTAGGGAGCAGAGCAGACTGCGGCAAGACCACGAGTTTGCTCCTGCTTGTACTGCCCGACGTCATAAGAATTGCGGCAGGGGACGATGCGCCGACGTCCGGTTTGGACAAAAGGGGCGTATCCGACGCAAGAATATGCGATATATCGCTGTCGCTTGAAAGCCTTATCATATCGGGTTTGCCGTCAAATTCAAAGTCCTTATCCTCGGGGTCGGTGATTAAAACGGCGGCTTCTGCCGTTTGAAGTGCACAGTGTATGTCGTCCTCCGGAAGGTCAAAGTTAAGTATGACCGCCACGGCTCCCATTGCCATTGCGGCAAAGACACAAACCGTCTGATTGTAGGTATTGCGCATACCGACGGCGATGTATTTTCCTTTTAAGTTTTTGCTCTCAAAGTATGCGCCAAGCGCACGGACATCTCTTAAAAAGCCGTTGTAAGTCACGGTTTGCACGCTTTCGCCTTCAAGGTACGATATTGCCGCCCTGTCGCCGTATTTGTGTGCAAAAAGTTCCGTCATTTCGTAAACCGTGAGTCCTATATACTGCTCGTATAGCATAAAATCACTCCTATAACTTTGACTCAATGTAGTCCGCCAGGTCGTCGGCGGTGGAAATCAGGCGAAGCTGTTTTGCCGGAATTTTAACGGCAAACTTCCTCTCGCAAGCCGTAAGTAGGCTCATTATGTCTATGGACGAAAGACCGAGGTCGTCGCTCAAATCCATATCGGTGCTGTACCCGTCGGTTTCGCTTATCGTCTTGATGAGTTCTTCCAAAACTGAATTAATTTTCTGTCTGTTCATATTAGTATCTCCTTAACAAAATTTTGCCATACACATAGTTAATTCCCATACACACAAGCACGGCAAAGGCTATTCGCAGTGCGTCCGATATGATAAACACCCACACGGGCGAAATCCCGACGGGGAAAAGCGATGCCGCAGTTTCGTTCCACGGGAACGCCAAAAGCTCAAACGAGTGTATACAGAAAAACCACAGTGAGTATCTGCCCACATATTCGAGCGGAGCGAGCGCATCACACACGGCGGCGCCGCTTGCAAGGTACGCCTTTATAAAAACCACTGCCGCCATAACGGCGCAGATGTAGTCTATATGCAAAAAGCGGTACTCGTTAATCCCCACGCTCGAACGGGAGTATGTGTGCATAACCGCCCACAGTGCAAGTGCGCATACTGCAAAGACGGGGTTAAGTTTTTTGTAGAATACCTTATGTTTTTTAAGCAGTCTGCCGACTTCCATAAATCCCAATGACGCACAGGACTGAACGAGAGTCCACGGGCACAGAGCCGCCACATCCTTGGGCACGGCAACGGCAAGGGCGGTAAGGAGCCACACGAGGGCACATCTCGCCCTTTCGTTTTTCAGCCTGAATGTGAAGTTATATATAACACTGCCAAAAAAGAACGTCAGCAAAAACCACAGCGCAACAATGCCACCTAACCACACCCTGCCGAAAAGGTGCAAAGAGCCGACAGAGCCGAAAAGTCCGCCCAAAACAACCGAGGAAACACTGCCGACGGAAAATCTGCCGAGGAGCATATCCCTCACGGTAATTGCGGCTGACGAAAGCACAATGACAGCGGCATAGGGCACGAGGAACTGCTTTGCCTGCTTTTTGACAAACTTTTTACCGTCCGCCGACGGGCGAAACCCGTAACCGGCAAAGACAAAGAACATACCCACAAGCGCCGCACCGTACTTAAAGAGCCACAGTCCGCCCCTTACAAATGCACTGCCGGGGAACACATCGTTTGTAAAACCGAGGGTGTGCACGGTGATTATTAAAATCATAAGCACGCCTTTGAGCACGTCAAACATACCTATGAAGTCCTTTTTAATTTTCATATACTCTCCCCCTTTAAAGCAAAGTACAGCTTTTTAAACTTCCGCCCTTTGGCAAGGCGCATAAGCCGTATGTCATTCGGTTTAGGCAGGTACAGCCTTGCTAAGCGTATTATCTCAAAAAAACGCTCATCTGTATTGCGTTCGATTATCTCCTCAAACTCCGTGTATGTCTTTGCCGTATCTGCAGCTGAGCGGCAGTAGTTTAAAAACATATACATCACCCACACGGCAACGCTGTTTTTGCTGACGGACGGAACATTTGCGGTGAGAAAGGAATACACCTTTTGATAGTTTGCAATTTCTCCCTCGCCTGACGCAGCCATAACCGAGCCGGGCGTAATGCGGTAGTTGTAGCCGCAGCAATCCGCAAAGTACACAGACTTTGCGGCGCTGAGCATTATGGTGTTTTGCACCATATCCTCGCCTTTTACGATTTCGGGCGGAAGTGAGATTAAATATTTATCCAAAAAATCACGTCTGTAAACCTTGCTCCACAGGCTGTATATCACACCGCCGTAGTTAAATGAGCGTTTGTGCCTGTCATAAATTAAGCTTTTGCGCACTTTGGCAAGCCTTTTGTCCTCATACAGTCCTTCGTGAAATCCGTTTTTGCCAAAAACGGTATTTCCGCCGTCGGTCATCTTAAATCCGAAAGCGAGAATATCCGGGCGATGCGCCACGCAAGCGGCGTGCACACGCTCAAAGAGGTCGGCGTCTGCGGTGTCGTCGCCGTCCATAAAGAAAACGTAATCGCCGCTGTTTTGTTCAAAGGCAAGTCTGCGTGCCCTCACGGCGCCGCCGTTTTCCGAATGGAGCACCTTTATGCGCTCATCTTTGGCGGCGTACTCATCGCAGATTGCACCGCTCAAATCCGTTGAGCCGTCATCCGCCAAAATCAGCTCAAAGTCCGCAAACGTCTGCGCAAGAACGCTGTCTATGCACTGTCTTAAATACTTTTCGCAGTTGTAGACGGGTATATTGACACTTAAAAACATATCACTTCCTCCTGAATTTTGCAAGCGTAGAAACACCTACGTTTTTAAGATAGGCAAACTCCTTTGTTTTGCAGTACACTGCGGCAAACACCGCATTCGGTACAACGGTGCAGACTGCCATCTTAATAACAAATCCCCAAAAGCCGTCTGCGGTGAGCGAACACAAAAGAGCCGTGAGCCGCCAGGCGGCTAAGGTGACGAGGGTATACATCGCAAACTTTGCAAAAAATCCGAGTACGCTTTTCTCAAACCCCCAGCGATAGACAACCAGCGGTTCTATCCAGAACGGGACAAGCAGAGTGCTTATAATTGTGCCGAGGATAACGCCGGCTATGCCAATCCTCTTTGCGAGCACGATTGATATTACAAGGTTTAATATTGCCTCTGCAATCGGCTTGTACTTGTCCTGGCGGAAAAGTCCCATTGCGTCCTTGGCGGAGCAGACGGGTATTCTCATACAGTAAAGGTAAAAATACACCACAATGAGAAGTACCACTCCCCTGCCAAAGGTGAAACGCTCTCCGAGCCACAATGTTATAAACGGGTTGTAAAGCTCGGCAAGGCAGATGCTCGCAAAGCCGAAGATCCACGCCGAAAAGAAAAACACATTTCCGAACGCATCGCACCGTCTTTCTCCGCCCTCACAGGCGCTCAAATTGCCCATTCCGGACGTTATGCCGTTAAACATAGTTTCCACAACCATAATAATAGCCTTCCTTATGAGCATATAGTTAGAATACAGTCCCACGGACACAACACTCACAAATTTTGCCATCAAGATGCTGTCGGTGCTGAAAATTACCACGTTTCCGAATTTGTGGAAAACCATTGCGCCGACGTTGCTTTTAAGCGTCTGCTTATCCTCGGCGCCGAGCGGACGGACGTTTTTGTCCTTTAAATAGGGATACCGCCTGTCGGTGCTGACCGAAATGCAGATGTTCTGCGCAAGAGTTGTAAAAATTGTTACAACCATAAGCAATACATAACTCTGCGCAAAAATAAGCACGGCCATCTGCAAGAGCACGCCCACAAATTTAACCGACGTATTTATTACAAGTTCAACGTACTTCTTTTGGTCGGCAAAGAGCAGTGACGCCTTGTAGACAAAGAAGTACGATGTGCCGGAGTTTATGACATTAAGCGCATAAATAAGGCGCAGATGCGCAACGTTTGGCATCTCCTTTAAAAACAGGTCGAGCCTCGGCGCAAGCGACAGCCCGGCTATGAGGACAAACGCTCCGACGGCGGAGTAGATATTCCTGTAAAGGCGCATAAGCGACTTGATTTTTTCCGTGTCGGAGTTTGCCACCGGCTTATACAGGCTGAAAATTATAGACGTGCCAAAGCCGAGCTCCGCAAGCGAGAGCATAGACAAAATATCGGCAAACAGTCCGTTAAGCCCGAGGTACACCTCGTCTAAGCACGCAACGAAAACACGCCTTAAAATAAAGCTCTCCAAGACTGTCACCGCCTGGCAGATGAGGGCAAACTTCATATTCTTTGCAACTTTATCTACTCTTGACACTGCCTTTGCTCCTTTTCCATTCTGTCAAGGCACCGGCTCCAAAACTCGTCATAACTTGCAAATTTTGGCTCTGATGCAAGAAAATTCTCCATACACTGCTCAAAGTTTGAGCAGGTGTTCATTTGCGAGCGGCACTTTTCGCTCACCGCCGACTCATTACGGGGGCAAAAAATTCTGAAATACTCGTTTAAGACGTCCTGCGGCGGCTTTTCGCCGAACGTTTCGTAATATTTTACCGCAAGCGTATACGCCTCGTCAAGCTGTTTTTTCTCCCTCGATGCAAAATAGGCATCGATGTCCGCCACCTTGCGCACGGGATTGCCCACATACACGCCCGGTTCGGTAATACTGCGTGAAACCACGCTGTTTGCGCCCACGATTACATCGTCGCAGATGCTCACGCCGCACAGCACCGTGCTCCTTATGCCCAAAAACACCCTATTGCCTATGTCAACGGGGCAGATGTGACCCGAAATTCTGCCGTTCTGTGCTGTTTCTATAAGCCAGCAGGCGTCGTGCGTAAGGATTGTAACGCCGGTGGCTATAAAGACGTTTTTGCCTATTGTAAGCATATACGGCGTGGTGTCGTCTATAAAAACGCTCTCCGGAGTCTGAATATACAGGTCGTCGGAAATGTGCGCACCCCCCGCTTTGAGCGCACGCACATAGCGCTCCGCACTGCTGCGGTTGCCGTACATCAGGAATTTTCTTATATCATTGAGCTTTTGTCCTGCCCTGCCGAGCTTTATAAGTGACATTGCTATCTCCCCTTTAAAAAATTACATATCCGCAAAAATGAGTACGCCGTGCGGATTTGCCGTGCCTTCATAAGGCGGTACACAATGCGCATCTTCGCACTTATTCCCTTAAACCGTGCACGTTCTATGTGCGAAAAAAGCGGCTCTGAGAGGATTTCCCTCTCTATATCGCCCATATGCTTTCCGCCGTCCGAAAGTACGGCGGCATTTAACAGTCCAAAGCAGATAAATGCCGTGTAGCGGTCTGTCTGTGCGGAAAAGTCGGCATTGTCCGCCCCTATGTCTTCAAGGAGTTTTACCCCGGCTTTAAGCTGTGCAAACTGCACAAGGCGGAATGACCGTGAGTCCGAGCCCGGACGGAGCCTGCAAAGGTACGCCGTGTAATCGGAAACATAGACCCTATCGCACAGGGGGTACACCCTCATAAGACAGCTCACGTCCTCGCCGAGAGAGATTGCGTTATCCACGGCAAGCTGAGGTTTGATTAAAATCTCACGCCTTATTACCTTGGCGCACAGGTAGTAAAATGTGTGCTCCATATTCTCCGCCATAAGCATTTTGGGGTAGATTTCACGCTCAATACCGCTCTTTTGATACAATCCGCTCTTAACGCTCTCAAAGACGGTATGCGCCGAACTCTCGTCAAAATATTCTATTGCAAAGCTGATTAAATCGGGGTTGTGACTCTCTATTATCTCATTTGCCCTTTGGAGCATTTCGGGGGCGATTTTATCGTCGCTGTCAAGGTTTACCACGTATTCGCCCACGGCGGTTTTAATGCCTGCCTTTCTTGCACTTACAAGACCGCCGTTGTCTTTGTGAATTACGGTAATGCGGCCGTCACGCTTTGAATACTCGTCGCAGATTGCGCCGCAGTTATCGGGCGAGCCGTCGTTTACCAGTATAAGCTCAAAGTCCGCAAACGTCTGAGCAAGAACGCTGTCTATGCACTCGGCAAGGTATTTTTCCACATTGTATACGGGCACGATAACGGAAAAACGCATATAATGTACCCCCTTTAAATTTTTTCTCTCATTTTAACCAAAATCCGCAGTGCAAGGCCGAGCCTCAGTTTCATACACAGTGCAAACACCGCCTGCATTTTGGGAAGTTTGAGCCACCAAAGACCTTTTAGCGCAGTGCGCAGTGATACGTCGTTTAAAACTTCTTTAATGTTTTTTGCCTGCTCGTATCTTGCGGCGGCGTCCTCGCACGGACGCATTATCTCCTGTGACAGGGCAAATCTTGCGTACGCTTGGAGCTGTCTGTTGCAATATGGCGTAAAAATCTGCGGTTCAATCCTCTTGGAAAGCCGTCTTTTAACCTCGGCAATCTGCTCCCTGCAACGTTTAAAACGCCCTTCCTTGTAGCTTTTTGAGGTTGAGCACTCGTTTCTGCGGTACAAATACATAGCACCCGGAACGCCCACGGCGCATTTGGCGCAGAATATAAAATCTATAAGAAAGAGCATATCTTCCGATGCAAACTCCCTCTCAGAGCAAAAGCGGAGATTGTTTTGGTCTATGACGCTCCTTCTGTAAATGTTTTTACAGGCGGAGTAGCCGTAACGTGAGTCCTCTGCCTCGTCTGCAAGTGCGCCCACAGTTCCGAGGACAAGGCGCTCCATACCGCCGTCACCGCAGAAAATCTCCTTTTCCTTAAAGTCAAACTTAACGGCGTCCTTGCCGCCGAAAACTATTCCGCCCATATGACGTATACCCGTCATCGCCATATCGGCGTTGTTTTCCTTTGCCGCATTGACGAGGGTTTCGAGCATATTTTTATCTATGATGTCATCAGAGTCAACAAAGGCTATGTAATCCCCCACTGCGTTTTTAAGTCCCGTGTTTCTGGCAAGACCCGCTCCGCCGTTCTTTTTGCCGAAAACTTTTATGCGGTTATCCTGTGCGGCAAGACGGGTCAAGATATCCGCCGAGCCGTCCGTTGAGCCGTCGTCTACAAGGATTATCTCAATGTCGGAGAGCGTCTGCTCTCTTACGGAATTCACACATTCCTCCACATATTTTTCCGTGTTATACACGGGTATAATTACGCTGATTTCCGGCATCGCTTTCCCTCCCGGCAAGTTTATTGTAAATCTGTTCCATTCTGTCTGTGTAACTCTCCAAAGTCATCATTGTACTGCGCTTGGCAAGGCAGTTTTCGCTCATTGTTATAATTTTACCGTCGTCCGACAAGAGGTTCTTTACAGCCTGTGCAAGCGCATTTGCGGAGAGTTCCTTTATTCTTATGCCGTCTGTGCCGTCCTCCACAAGCTCCGCCATACCGCCGAAGTTTGCCGTTATGACGGGTGTGCCGAGCGACTGCGACTCCAATATGCTGAGCGGACAGTTTTCGTACCACACGGAGGGCACAAGCATTGCGCACGCACCGGCTACGGTTTGCTTTAATTTGTCACCTGTCAAAAATCCCGTTAGGTGAACATTTTCAATCCCTTCCAGGAGGTGCTGCTGCGGACCGCTGCCGGCAATTACAAAGCGCACATCGGGCAGAAGTCTTGCCGCACCGGCAATTAAGTTTATGCCCTTTTCGGGGAAAAATCTGCCGGCAAAGACAACGTATTTGTCTTTTAACTTTGAGTTTACAACAAGGTCACCGAGCGGTGCAATCTCCGTAAAATTGCGCACCACCTCGGTTTTACCGCCGAAAACGCCGTTTTTGCGCAAAAGGACGCTCTGCAAAAATTCGCTCGGACAGATAAAGCAATCCACTTTTTTATATGTTTCCCTCTTTGAATAAAAAGCCGCCTCTGCCGAACCGATTATGCTCTTGACACGTGAATTGTGAATACACTTGTACTTGGCGCAGTTTATGTATCTGCCGTCTATGCACTTTTCGCATATAACGCCCTCCGACGGGCGGTAAAGCAAGTGGTTGGGACACACGCTCTGATAGTCGTGCATCGTCCACACAATGGGCACGCCGCAATCCGACGCCGCATCTATGACGGACGGCGTAAGCTGAAAATTGATGTTGTTAAGGTGCACTATATCGGGTCTGAACTTTTTGATAAGCGCAGTAATCTTGCGCTTTGCCTCAAAGGAATAGACAATCTTGAACGGATAGACAAACCGCTTTAATGTGCCGGAGTGAAAGTCCATATTGAACGTACTCAGATTTTCGCTGTTGCCGACGGTGTTTCTGCCGTCATACATACCGAAGTATTCCACGGTATGACCGCACTTTTCGAGCGAAGTGCCGAGTTTTAACATATATGTTTCCGCTCCGCCTCTGGGGTAGAGGAATTTGTTTACCATAAGAATTTTCATAGTGCACCTCCTTTATATAAAGTTTGGTTTTTCTCTTTTAAAATCTTCCATTTCCTCTTTGGGAACATACTTTCCGAAAATGCGCTCACGATCCGATGCCACCCTTGCGTCAAAGCCGTGACCTATGGTTACCACGGCAACTGCGGTATTAAAGAGCTGATAGTTCATAGTGTTGTCCGTAGCGGACACAATCATTATGTAGAGCACAATCGAGGCGGTAACTATTGCGCCGTCGGTAAATCCGTCACGGCCAAAGTACGCCGTGCGCAGAACCGTAAACGCCAAAAGCCAGAATATAAATCCCCAAAAACCTATGTTTATAAAGTAATCCAAAAAGTCATTGTGAATTGCTCCGACGCCTATGTCAAGTCCTGAATTTAAGCGGAAAGTGAGAAACCCCATTCCGTTTCCTATAAACGTGGGCGAAAACTCATAAAACCTGTCTACGGCACGGTAGATGTTGGCACGTCCGCTTGTGTCTATGCCGGCGTCCTCCATTTTTTGAAACACTCCCCACTTAACCATACCGACGTAGCCGAGGAGCACAACCACGGTTAATACCATTGTGACGGCAATTATGCGCACGGCGAGTTTTTCTCTGCCGTGAGCCTTTAAAAACTTCATCGCCCAGCCGAACGCAAGCGACACAGCTATGGCAACCACGGCTATGCGCTTGAACGCCGACACAAAGCAAAATGCCGCAAGGGAGAACACCACGAGCGAGAATATATCTTTGCGCACATACAGGAGCATATACAGAATATACGCCCCCAGGCAAAAGGCAAGCTCGTGCACCTCCGCCTGCATTATTACCGAGCCTGTGTCGCCGGCAAAGGTTTTGACAAGCGTTATAAACTCGGAGATGTACGCTCCGACGCCGTTCTTTTTCATTACCGCAGCAATCATCAAAAGATTGGCAATGACTATGGCAACAAGGTTATACCACATTCCCTTTTCACCGAAAACGTATAGGAGCACTGCCCCGGCAAGTGCGGCGTGGAAAAAGTTCATAAATATAAAGTAATAGGAAATTCCTCTTGTGATTACGTGCGTTTCGCTCTTTTCCACAACCCACACGAGCATTGACGCCGTAACCATTACAAACATCGGCACGCTCACAACGAGAGCCGACTTTACGGCAACCGACGCCCTCGCAAGGTTCGGCCTTGCAAGAAAGTACAGTATGCCGGAAAAAATAATAATCAGTGCAAAAAGGTGGCGGTGCGTGATACTCAGACCGAATTCGAGCGTGCTGTTTAAAAAGTAATACATCATAATCGTAAGCGCCATAAAGTATGCGCCGACTACCTTTTTCAGGGCACTGTTTTCGATATTCACCTGTGCACCGCCTTTCCCTTATTTATCGGTTGCCTTTGCAACAAATTTTTCTCTGCCGGACATTGCCTTGGTGAGGAGCGCTCTTATGTTTCTTACGCCGTTTGTGCTCGTTTCCGCAAGTCCCGTTTCGTACTCGATGTCAACATCGGTAAACACCGTACGCTGTTCCAACAGCAGTCCGACACGCTTTAAAACATAACCGATTGTAATGTAGTCCGTCCTGTCAACAAACACAACAAACTGCGAGTTGCCGTTGTAAACCGCAAACGAGGCAAGCTGTCCGAAAGCCTCTTTAATTGTACTTGCCGCAAACTTTATTACGGCGTCGCCGCCGTCACGGCCATAGATGCGGTTAAGCTCCGTCTGATTGGTGATTGCAAACACTGCGCACACAACGCCGTCGTCCAAAATCTTTTTGTCACGGCTCTTTAAGTAATTGTCAAACGACACACGGTTGTTAAAGCCCGTGAGACGGTCGGTGTAGAACATATATTCCACAATGTCGTTAATTCTGCCGAGGAGAATTGCTCCGCAGCAGCACACGATGAGCAGGAACAGTGCGGCAATGAGCGTATAGAGTTTGACATCTACCGTATCTTTGACCGAAACCGTGGAGAGCGTGGATATGTTCTCGGCTCCCAGGTACTCGTTGTACTCATTATTTGTGCGCTCGGCAAGGGCGTGGAGTTTGTTAAGCTCGCCGACGAGTTCCTTGATGTCGGAGTATACGGTCTTTTTAATCGTCTTGTAATTTTCGTCGCTTATCTCGGAGCACGTCTTGCCCGATGCGGCACAGGTGCCGCCGCAGGTTCCCTTGCACTCGCCGAAGGTATTCATAAGGTATTTGTAATACGCCGACTGAATTACGGCATACTCTCTGGCATCCGTATGGTCACGCCAGCTGTATATGAGTTTATCATACGTTACTGTCTGATCGCTGCCTTGGGTGGGGTTGCCCTCACTGTCGGTATACTCCTTTTCGTAAACGTCGTCCAGGATATACTCGTGAGTTATGTTGGTATTGCCGGAGTCGTGCATCTTTTTAACGTAGTCGTTAATGATTTCCAGAATATCGTTAATTTTGCCGTTTTCGGAGTTGTTGGAGATGTTATTCTGATTAATTCTCTCCGTGTAATCGGACATAAGAACGCTTTTGCTCTTGGTTATCTGGTGGTCAAAAATCTTGGAATACAGCCCGGCAACCTTGGTACTTTGCAGATAGTTAAACTCATTTGCCAAATCCGCAAAGGACATTCCCGTATCTGTGGAGCGGAAGTACATATTGCTCGTTGAACGGCGGTTCAGGGTGGTGAGCGTATCGGTGATGTTGCTGTCTATCAAATCCATCATCTCTATGTAGTCGTACTGTTCGTCGTATATGTCGGAGAGCGGATTTACGGTGGAGCTGATGTTTAAATACTTTCCGCCGTACTCGGAAAAATACACGTTCATAAGTTCGTCAAGAACACGCCTTGCAAACGATGCGCCCTCGTTTTCCTTTGCAACAAAGGACACGATGTAGGTAGTCGGCTTTTCGGTGTATTCCTCGCCGGTGTCGAGGAGCGCCTGCTTTCTCGCCTCCTCGTCGGCGTCTATGACCTCCTTTATTTTAATGCGTGATAGCATTGAGTCTATGGAGTATATACCCTCGTCAAGTCCCAGATTTGCCGTAACCTTGGACATCAGGGCGGACGACTTAATCTCGTTTACGTCAAGGTCGCTGCCGTCCGGGGCAAGACCCTTTGCGGCGTCCTCGTTTTCGTACTTTATTACCGTTGAGGCAACGTAATTCTGCGAGGACGAAAGAAAGAGGTACACCGCCACGGTGAGCGCAACGCACACGGCGACAATGAGGGGGAGAAACTTTTTTATATAGCGTGAAATCGCAAATTTTTTCATCTTATCCAATCTCCTTTTCGCCGTCCGTGAAGAACATATTTACGTCGTTTGATGCCATAAGTTCCTTAGCTATTGCAAAGAGTTTGAGTGCAAAGAAAAACAGGAGCGAAAGTATCACAAGCGACACCGCCTTGGAAACAAACGAATTATCCGTTACGCTCACGCTAACGCAGTTGTTAATCCTCGTGTCGGAATACTCCTGACCGAGCCTTGTGGCACGCCGTGCGTATTTTCCGAGAACGTCCTCTATGCCGGCTATAAGCTCGTCAAGGTCTTTGTCGTTTCCGCCGGGGTAAGAGGAATTTTTAAGCGCCGCAGAAAAGGTCCTGTTGGTTTCAATCTGCTTGTATAAATCCTCGGACTGCTTGCTGTAATCCTGTGCCTGAACGGAAAGCTCGTCTATGCCGACTTTGGTTCTGCCCATATAGAACTCGTCGCCCGTATCACGGGTTGGCACAAGGACAATCCTCGTCATTTCCGCCGAGTACATATTGACGGCGGTATTTCTTGTGTTGTACGAACTCCTTGCACGCTGTGCGTCGTAGTCAAGAAGGGTATTTTTATACTCCAAACGCTTTATGTATTCGGGGGCGTTTTTTGATATGCCGTTCTGATACACATACGCTTTGAGGTTCTTTTCAATCTGTTCGTCGTTTAAGTTTTTAATCTTTGCGGCAAGCGAATTGAACGTTTCGCCGTCGCTCGACGTAAAGCTTGAATTTTCCTCGGCAAGACCGTACATATAGTTGGAGATTATCTGCGCTTGCTTTTGCAGATACTCAATTATGTCGGGATAGTCATTTTCGTTTGCACTGCGAATGTCTTTTTCTTTAAAATCCATTACCGAAAAATCATCGGCGTACTTGTCGATGTAAAACTCCTTGTATGCGTCGCCGATTAGCTTTACCACGTTTTCGGCATTTAGTTTTGCCGTCTTGGTGCTTGCGGTGTATTTGACCACAAACTCCGTGGAAATGTGGTAGTTGTCCTCGGAGGACGAGTCACCCTGCACAACGGGAGAAACGGAAAGGCACTTTTTGAGATCCTTTGCGCTCACACCCTCAAATCCGCCCTTTTCTATGGCACGATTTAAAACATCGGAGCAGATAATCTCCGCCATATCAAAACGGGTTCCGTTGGAGTTCTGCGCCTTGGACGCCTCGGTGTAGTTAAGCGTTATCACCGCCTGCTTTGAGTAGTTTTTGTTCATATTAAATCCCAAAAACACCGCAAAAGCAAACACAAACACCGCCGCAAACACACGTGGGTCAGTCTTTCTCTTTGCCAGCAAAAAGCTCTTTATCCGTGCAAAGGGAAGGTGACGGGTTTTTACATACAGCGTAACTGCCGAAAAGGCAATCAGCACAAATATTGCCATCTTGCATAAGTTCAAAATCATTCCTGTCACTCCTTTCCTTAGTATCGGTTAACGTCTATTATGACGAGTTCGGGTTTATTGCCTATTCTTATAAATCCACGGTTGGTAAGTCCCCGGCTCACAATCAGGGTTTTGCCCATAATGTCATATTTTCCTGCGATGTATGCGTCGGTGTCGGTCTTTCTTTCGGGGAAAATGCCGTTTTTCCTCTCATACAGTCCGCCCATATACGGTATTCTTATAATGCCTCCGTGAGTATGGCCGGCTAAGATGAGGTCGCCCCAGTAGCCGTCGCCGAAAGTTTCAAATATATACGGCTCGTGGCAGAGCATAAGCTTAAAGTTGCTTGTGTCGTCGTTTAAAAACTTATCGTAAGTTTCTTTGTTATAATTCCAAAACGCCGACGGGTTTGTGGTAAGCACGCCGTAAATATCAACGGTATTTTCGCCTATTTCAACGGTTGTCTGCTCGTTTAAAAGCACCGTCACGCCCGCACTTTCGAGCGCCGCTCTGAGTTTATCATCGCTCTTTTTGAGCTTTTTGGGGTCTTTTCCCGTCATTTTGTCAAGCTCTTTGCGTGTCATATGGGACTTATACACTATGTCGTCCTCGTTGTTGCCGTACACGGCGTATACCGGCGCAACGTCCGAGAGCCTTTTGCACAGCTTGACAAAGGTGTCCGACGAGCCGTGTTTGTCCACCATATCGCCCGTGGTGACTATGAGGTCGGGTTTAAGGAGCGTTATGCGCTCGACGAGGTTGTCGTTATCTTTGCCGAATTTGGAGCTGTGCAGGTCGGAAAGCTGAATAATCCTTAAATTTCCGCTGACCTTGCCGCTTCCCACCTGGTAGAAGTCCTCGTCAAAGGTGAGGTTTCCTATGTAACTCATTCCGAGGACTATTACTGCCGCCGCCAGGAATACAAGCACTGCGGCAAAGGCGGCTGCGCCGAGTTTGCGCACGTGGCGGTTCTTTTTTTTCACAGCCGGTCTGACCTTTTCTATTTTAATCTCCGTTTCGTAGCCTAAAATGGTAAAAAAGCAGTCGGAGAAAATCTTGCGCCATTTTTCGTCAAATTCCTCCATATCGCCGTCGCCCGTGTAGCGGAACACGACGAGGTTTCTCTTTACCTTAACTATGGAAAAGCGGTAAAACCACTTGTCCATAACGTCATCATCCACACGGAGTTTAAGCGCATCAAGTGTGTTTTTCCACGCAAAGTCCAGAGCGCTGTTTACGTTATTTTCCTTTTTTGCAGATGTTTTATTTTTGAAGTTTGTGAAAACTGTTTTCAACGCAAATCACTCGCTTTCTTTTTGTTTTTTGCTCTCAGGTACACCGCCTCGGTTTTGGCGGCAACGGCGTCACAGCCGTAATTTTCGGCGATGTATTCAATCTGCTTAGCATTATCCCACGGCTCGGATTTTAAAAGTTCGTCCAGTCTGTCTTTGAGGGAATTAACGTCGGAGCACTTAAAGCTGAAACCGTATTTTCCCGTGACCGCCGTGTTTTCGGGAATGTCGCTCGTAAGGCACCTCGCCCCTGCCGACATCGCTTCAAGCAAGGTGAGCGCAAGGCCTTCAATTTCGCTCGGCAACACGTACAGACAGCAGTTGGAATACAGTTCCGCCATAACCTTGCCTTGCACAAAGCCTGTAAAGATTATGTTTTTGCCCTCGGCGGACTTGCGTATACTCTCGCCGTACCCGTCATCCGGCACTTCTCCGGCAATAACGAGCGTTTTGCCGGTATCGAGGTGCGAAAATGCGTCTATGAGGTAATGCAGACCCTTTTCGGGCACAATTCTTGCAAGATACAGGACATATCCGTTTTTATCCAGTCCGTACTTTTCCTTTATAATATCAGCGCCGCACCGCTCTACGGGCGTTATGCCGTTTTTTACAAGCACGGTTTTGCGGTTGTATTTTTGCATAAAGTAGTTTTGCACATTTTCCGACAGCACGATGACCTCATCGGCAAACCGTGCGATTATTCTCTCGCCGAGTTTAAGGTATGCCGTTGCAAATCTGTTCCACTTTGCCCTCTGCCAGTCAAGTCCGTGCACGGTTGCCACCGTGGTTTTGCCAAAGAGTTTGGCGAGGACTATCATCACCGACGGGCCCAATGCGTGGTAGTGGAATATGTCAAAGTCCCGCCTCAGTGCCGCAAATGTTGCCGTAACCGAACCGGTTAGTGCATTCAGCGCCTGTTTTTTGGCGGCAGACACACGGACAACCTCAACGCCGTCCTCAAAAAAGTGCTTTTTGCCGTCCTTACTGCGGTTATACACCGTTACGCTGTGACCCATTTTGCAAAGCCTCGGCGCAAGGGACGAAACGACAACCTCCACTCCGCCTATGCGTGAGGGAAAGTCCTTATGCCCTATCATTGCAATTTTCATATGCTACCTCCCCTCACGGGTTATGACAACGAGAATGGTTCTCGCAATAATCTTTATATCAAGCCAAAAAGTCCTTGTTTCTATGTAATTAATGTCCATCTCCACCCAGTCGTTAAAGCTGATGTCGTTGCGGTCGTTTGCCGTCTGCCAAAAGCACGTAAGACCGGGCGTTACCACAAGGCGCAGTTTTTGGTAGTCATCATAGAGCGCAACTTCCTCAATCAACGGCGGGCGTGGGCCGACAAGGCTCATATCGCCTTTTAAGACATTAAAAAGCTGCAAAAGCTCATCTATGCTTGTAGTCCTTAAAAATTTGCCGATACGTGTTATTCTGGGGTCATCCTTGATTTTAAAAACAGGGCCGTCCATCTCGTTTTGTTTTGCAAGTCCGTCCTTCATATTCTCGGCGTTTGCAACCATCGTGCGGAACTTATACATAGTGAACACCCTGCCGTGCCGTCCGACACGCTTCTGGCGGAATATCGGGCTTGCGTGGGGGTCGTCAATAAAAATCAGTATGTATACTGCGGTAAGAAAAGGGAGAAGTACCAGCACCGCAAAGAGCGACACCGTAATGTCAAAAATCCTCTTACGCACCCAAAAGTTCTTTTTGGGAGCGGCAAAGAGTCTGTCCATACTTTGGCGTGTTCTCTCGTCAACTTTATCGTAGCTTATGTAATCCGTCTGTGCAACTGCCAAAATAAAAACCTCCTATCTCCAAGCAATAAAAAAGACTAACTGCACCTTTTAAAATGCAGTCAGTCAATCATACCGTATCATCGGGTTAGACACTAAACTTTGCGTCCCCGCCTTTCGTCGGGTTTGCCCATATATTTACATATATTGTATTTTATCATAAAAACTATATTTCGTCAATATTTTTCGGGCAAAAAATAGGCAAATTTTGCAAAAAACATTGACAAAATTATGTTTTCAGTGTAAAATCTGTCGGTGAGCATTTTTGCTTGCAATAATAAAAAAGGGGTTTTTATATAATGGAAAGAGAACGTCTGAAAAGCCGGCTCGGCTTTATTCTGCTGAGTGCAGGCTGTGCCATAGGCATAGGAAACGTATGGAAGTTTCCGTATATGGCTGGTCAATACGGCGGCGGATTTTTTGTGCTGATATACCTGTTTTTCCTGATAATACTCGGAATACCGGTTATGACAATGGAGTTTTCGCTCGGCAGAGCGAGCCAGAAAAGTCCGGTACGTCTGTACCAGGAACTTGAACCAAAGGGCAGCAAATGGCACATTCACGGCTCGCTTGCAATGGTGGGCAACTACCTGCTTATGATGTTTTACACTACGGTTACCGGCTGGATGCTCAGCTACTTTGTATCAACTGCGTCGGGCAAATTCGTCGGTATGGACTCCGAGCAGATTGGCGCACAGTTCGGCGAGCTGACCGCAAATCCGCAGCTTATGACACTTTATATGGTAATTGTGGTTATCGTCGGATTTGCAATATGCGCTGTGGGTCTGCAAAACGGACTCGAACGTGTTACAAAGGGTATGATGACGGCACTGCTCTGTATTATGCTTGTGCTTGCGGTATACAGCGTGTTTTTGGACGGCGCAAAGGAAGGACTTGCGTTCTACCTTGTACCGAGCTTTGAAAAGATGAAGGAAATAGGCATAGGAAACGTGGTTGTGGGCGCTATGAACCAGGCGTTCTTTACGCTCAGCCTCGGCATAGGCTCAATGGCAATTTTCGGCAGTTACATCGACAAGGACCGTGCTCTTTTGGGTGAGTCCATAAACGTTGCGGTGCTCGACACCTTTGTTGCGCTGTGCTCCGGACTTATAATATTCCCGGCGTGCTTCTCGTACGGTGTTGAGGTAAGTTCGGGACCGAAGCTTATATTTATTACACTGCCGAACATCTTTAACCACCTTCCGCTCGGAAGACTGTGGGGAAGTCTGTTCTTTGTGTTTATGACGTTTGCGGCATTTTCCACCGTGCTTGCGATTTTTGAAAATCTTATCTCCTGCACAAGGGACATAACCGGTTGGAGCAGAAAGAAAGCAAGCGTTGTAAACTGCATTGCTATGCTCATTCTCTCAATGCCGTGTATTCTCGGTTTCAGCGTATGGAGCGGTTTTCAGCCGTTCGGCGAGGGCAGCAACATAATGGACTTGGAGGACTTTGCTGTGAGCAACGTTCTTTTGCCGCTCGGCTCTCTCGTGTTCGTGCTGTTCTGCACGTGCCGTTACGGCTTCGGCTGGAAAAAGTTTACCGAGGAGGCTAACGAGGGCAAAGGTCTTAAAGTTCCGAATTGGACAAGGGGTTATATGACATATGTTCTGCCTCTTATCATAATAGTGCTCTTTATAGTGGGAATTATCCCGTTCTTTACAAAGTAGAATAAAATCCGAAATCGGCTGTCCGCATCTTGGCGGACAGCCGATTTTTGTGTTCAAAGTATTTTTATATCTTTTACAGCCCTATATTAATTCCAAATAAAATTCGGAATTAATTCAATACTATTTTCCTTGGGGCAACTTGTTTGCCGCCATTTTAATTGGAAACAGTATTACAAGGTGTATTTCTTTTTGTATTCTCTGTATCTCACATCAAAGTCATTCTCGCCGTCCGACTTAACGTGGTTCAGGTACTCGTGCGTTTCAAAACTGCCGTGGGCAATTTCGAGCAGACACACCGCAATGTTCGAGCAATGGTCGGCAATTCTCTCGTAATTTGTGAGAAGGTCGGAGAGTATAAAGCCGAATTCCACGGTGCAGTCGCCGTCTTTCAGCCTGCGTATGTGGTTGTCCTTTATTTTAAGTTTAAGCCTGTCTATAACCTGTTCGAGCGGCTCAACCTTTTTTGCAGTTTCGAGGTTTTCGTTCACCAGTGCGTCAACCGCAAGGTGCAGTACCTCGCAGACCGCCGCCGAGATAACCTCTATGTCGTGCTTTGCTCCGGCGGAGAAGTCTATCTCCTTTTCGTGCATTTCCTTTGCAACGTCCACAATGTTTACTGCGTGGTCGGACATACGCTCAACGTCGCCTATAACGTGCAGAAGTTCGGTCACCATCTTACTGTCGCTCTCCGACATTGCAACACCGGAGAGTTTAACGAGATATGTGCTGATTTTGTCCTCGTATTTATCGACAAGTTCCTCACTCTTTAAGATTTTTGCGCAGGCGGCGGGGTCGTATTTGCCGATTAATTTTGCGGCGTCGAGAATGGAGTTTTCCGAGATTTTTGCCATATCGCTGACAAGCTCTCTGCACTTTTCAACGGCAAAGGACGGAACGGTCATAAATCTTTCGTCCAGGGCGGAGAAAACGTCCGCCTCCTCATTGCTTTTGCCCTTGATTGTTTTAACAGCAAGAGTTTCTATAACTTCCACGAACGGGAGTAAAATGACTGTGGAGATGATATTAAACATCGTGTGAACCACGGCTATTGTCATAACATTTACATTTGCGCTCATAAACGCAAAGTCCATAACGTAATTAAGAAAATAGAAAACCGAGCCTACAATCACCACGCCAATCATCTTTATGTAAAGGCACGAAAACGCAACCCTCTTTGACTCCGTGTTGCCTGTGATTGACGAAAGTATCGGTGTTATGGTAGTTCCGATGTTCTGACCGAGAATAATCGGAATTGCCGTTGAAAACGGAATTGCTATTGAGAGAGAAAGCGCCTGCAACACACCTACCGATGCCGACGATGACTGAATTATAGCCGTAAGGAGTGTTCCAACAAGTATGCCCATTACGGGGTTTGAGAACATAAGGAGCATTTGCGAAAAACTCTTGCTGTTTTTAAGTCCCTCAACCGATGCGCTCATAGCGTCCATACCAAACATCAATATGGCAAATCCGAGGAAAATGCGCCCCATATTTTTCTTGCTGTCCGATGACGCAAGTGTCATCATAAAGCCTACCGCCGCAAGGACGGGAGTAAACGATGACGGTTTAAAAATCTTCACCCAGAACGAGTCGCCGCTTATGCCCGAAAGGCTCAAAAGCCACGCCGTAACCGTTGTTCCGACGTTTGCGCCCATAATAATTCCTATGGTCTGTCCCAGCTTCATTATGCCGGAGTTTACAAATCCCACAAGCATAACCGTTGTTGCGGACGATGACTGAATTACTGCGGTGACAAAAAATCCGAGCAAAAAGCCTTTAAATCTGTTGGAAGTAAGTTTTGAAAGGACGGTTTCAAGCCGTCTGCCGGCAAGTTTCTTTAAGCTGTCCCCCATAGTGTCCATACCGTAGAGAAACAGGGCAAGTCCGCCCAAAAGTGATAAGATACTGAAAAAATCCATTTTAAGTCCTCCGATACTTGATATGTTAAGTATACCCTAACAAATGTAAAATTTTCTATCGGAGTAATCTTAAATTTATGTAAAATGATTTTACGGTATCATATCTCCCTCCTGCCCTCTATTGCCTTAGCCAGTGTAATCTGGTCGGCGTATTCCAGGTCGCCGCCCACAGGCACGCCGTATGCAATACGGCTCACCTTTACGCCGAAAGGCTTTAACAGCTTTGAAATATACATTGCCGTTGCCTCGCCCTCAATGCTGGGGTTGTTTGCCATTATAATTTCCTTAAATTCACCCTCCGCCACACGGCTCAAAAGCTCTTTGATTTTAAGGTCGTCGGGACCGATGCCGTCCATAGGCGAGATTGAGCCGTGCAAAACGTGGTAAAGGCCGAAATACTCCCTGGTTTTTTCAAGCGCAATAACGTCCTTGGGCTTATCCATAACGCAGAGAAGAGTGCGGTCTCTTTTGGGATTTGAGCATATCTCGCACGGGTCGGTTTCCGTAATATTCTGGCAGATTGAGCAGTAATGGATTTTCTGCTTTGCGTCCGATATGGCGCTTATAATCTCCTTTGTTTCTTCGTCGGAAAGCGACAAGATGTGATATGCCATTCTGACGGCGCTTTTACTGCCGACGCCGGGCATTTTTCTGAAAACGTCCACAAGTTTTGAAAATGATGTTGTGTATAACATTGCAATCTCCTAAAATAATTCTTAATATTAATTTACCACAAACATCAAAGTTTTTCAAGGATTTTTTGTGTCAAAGTAGTTAAGCAGAGAACATATAATACTTATCTCGTCCTCTGTTAGTCCGTCGAGCGACAGAGTGCGCCTGCTCTCGACTTCGAGCAGATAATCAGTCGAAACCCTGAAAAGTTTTGCAAGTTCTATGATGTGTTTCATTGCCGGGACGGACGTCTGATTTTCCCACGCAAGTACGCTTGTTCTCGCAATGCCGAGTTTGTCTGCCAAATCCGACTGACTGTAATTGTATTGTTCTCTTAAATTCTTTATTCTTTCACTAATCATTTTGTTCACCTCACGCCTCTATTGTACCCCAAAGCCGCCGTAATTGCAACATACGCCGCCGCAAAAATCAAAACCTGTGCCACAAGACCCTTAAAGTTTACAAAGTCCGCAATCCAAAGCGCCGCCGCACCGCAGGCGGCAGGCAGAATTATGCACTCAAACGGATTTATTTTAAGATGCGAAACGCAAATCAGCTTTCCGAGGCTGAGCGACAGGTTGAAAATCTCGCTGGCGTACAAAAGCACAATGTATGCCAAAATGCCGAAACGAGGCAGAAAAAGCCACACGGCGGCAACACGCAAAACAGAGTCGGCAATGTTAAAGCGCAGATTGCTCATTTGCATATTGAGTCCTTTGAGCATACTGTCAACCACCGTGTCCAAATACATAGGCACGGCAAGCAGGGAGAGCATACCGAGGTACACCCCCACCCTCACGTTTTTATACATTGCAACGGCAAGCTCGTCGTGATATTTAAAAAACACCGCCGACGACGCAAACGCAAACACAAGCGCCGCCTTTATTGCAAGCGACGCAACATATCGTATTCCGTTTTTTCTGCCGGCGGCGTTCATCTCCGACATCTCCGGCACAAGCATCGACGAAAACGACTGTATAAATACAGTGGGAAACAGCATAATCTGCATTGCCATACCACGTATCAGACCGTATTCGCCCAAAGGTTCGGCTATGCCGGAGCGTCCGAGCATAAGCGGTACGGTCACATTTTCCAGCGCAACCAATCCCGAGCGCAGATACGAACCGAGTGCAACGGGAACGCAGATGCCGAGTACGTCTTTCATTGACGCCCCCACCTTTTTTACCGTGCGCTTTGATAGGAGCGCAAAAAGGGAAAATGCGTCTATTCCGAGCGCAAGAAATTCCGACACCGTACTGCCTGCAATCATACACATATAGGCATACGGCGTGCCGGCGTATTTTTTGAGGGCAAAAAGCGTTATAAAAATTGCCGAAAATTCCTCCGCAATCTGACTTACCGTAAGCGGTGCGGCACGGCGCTTTGCAATTAAATACCCACGTATTACCGACGATGCGGCAATGGCGGGCAGACTTACCGACAGCATTTTAAGCGCAGGCGCACTTCGGACGTCGCATATCAAGCCGTGCGATATTTTGTCTGCGGCAAAAAACATCACCCCGGCGGCGACGGCAGACGTCACCGCCGCCGAAAAAAGACACTTTTTTACCACGTCTGCCTCGTTTGACTTTCCCTCCGACACGAGCCTTGTTGCTGCAAGACCCGTGCCGGAGACAGAAACCGTGATTGCAAATGCGTAAACCGAAAATATTACGTGATACAGTCCCATTGCCTCCGCTCCGGCTTTGGCGGATATGTATATATTGGAAATCATTCCGGCAAGACGGATTATAAGCATTGAACCCGTCATAATGAATACATTTATAATAAAAGCCGTCTTTTTCATAGCATCACCCATACAAAATATGCAAAATTTAAAATAAATATTTTCATTTTGCAAATAATATGGTATACTATGATTATCTTACATTTAGGCAGTGGGGGACATAATATGAGTAACAAAAAACAAAACTTTATGAAAGGTGCGGTAATTCTAATTGCCGCAAACATCATAGTAAAGCTCATAGGCGCCGCATTTAAGATACCTCTTACATACCTTCTCAATGAGGAAGGTATGGCGCTGTTTTCAACAAGCTACACTATGTATACCTTCCTTTTTATCGTGGCAACCGCCGGACTGCCGGTGGCGATTTCCAGAATGATTTCCCAGTCACGGGCAAAGGGCAACCTAAAAGAAGTTAAAAAGATTTTTTCCGTGAGCATACGCCTCCTTGCCGCAATAGGCATTGTGGGCACGTGTGTTCTGTTTTTCGGCGCAGGTTACTTTGCCGACGTTCTGGAAAACGGGGACGCCAAGCTCGGCATTATGGCAATAGCTCCGGCTATGCTCTTTGTGTCGCTGATGAGCGCATACAGGGGCTTTTTCCAGGGGCATCAGGATATGTACCCCACCGCCCTGTCCGAGGTCAGCGAGGCGGTTGGCAAACTCGCCATCGGTTACATATGCGCGAGCTACTTTATGAAATACGGCGTAATCTATGCCGCCGCCGGAGCGGTTTTCGGCGTTGCTATGGGCGGATTTTTGGGATTTATCGTACTCTTTGCGGTGTATGCGGTAAAGCGAAAGAGCATTTATGCGCAAAACTCCGTCGGCATTTCACGCTCAAACTCCACGCTTTTAAAGGAACTTGTGGTAATAGCCGTTCCCATAACAATCGGTGCGTCGGTTTTCAGCCTGACGAGTCTTATCGATATGTCGATGATAATGAGAAATCTGCAAGCGGGCGGCTTTTCGTACAAAGAGGCAAAGTTTATGTGGGGTTCTTACTCCGGCTACACCATTCCGCTGTTTAATCTGCCCCCCACCCTCATTTCGGCAATAAGCATAAGCCTTGTGCCGGCAATTTCCGGTGCATTTTCCGTAGGCGATATGAAAACCGTACGCTCCACCACAAAAAACAGTCTTTTGATTACCCTTCTCTTTGCGCTCCCGTGCGCAGTGGGTATGGCGTGCCTTGCAGAGCCTATACTTGCCGTGGTTTACCACAATACAAACGCATCGTCAACGCTTTTTATTCTGTCGTTTGCCATTGTTTTTGTATCGCTTGTAATGGTTACAAACGCCATTTTGCAGTCAATCGGCAAGGAGAGAATACCGGTTATCAATATGATTATCGGCGGTGTGGTTAAAATTTTAATAAACAATTATCTTGTAAAAAATCCGTCTGTCAACATAAACGGCGCACCGATAGGCACAAATGCCTGCTACATTGTGATTTTGCTGTTAAATCTATATTGGATACACCACGAAATCGGAGTCAAACTGCCGGCTGTGCGCTTTGTCGTAAAGCCTGTTATATCGGTTGCGGTAATGGCTTTTGCGGTTGTTATGACGTACGGGGCGCTTATGCGTTTCGGCACGCTTGCTTCGCTTTTTGCGTCGATCTTATGCGGCGGTGTTGTGTATGTGATTATGATTTTTGCACTGAGGACGGTAACTGCGGAGGTAATGGAAGCAATTCCGGGACTTTCAAAACTGCTGCCGATTTTAAAAAAATACAATCTTGTGGGAGAGAAATAAAATGCGATTAGACAAATACTTAAAAATTTCAAGACTTATCAAAAGGAGAACCGTTGCCTGCGAGGCGTGCGAACAAGGAAAGGTCACGCTCAACGGCAAGGTTGCCAAACCGTCTGCCGATGTTAAAGAGGGGGACGAAATCGCCGTAACATTCGGCGAAAAAACCGTAAAGGTGCGTGTGGTACAGGTAAAGGAGCACGCATTAAAAGCCGACGCATCGGATTTATACACTATTTTGTAATACAAGCACAGGCCTTCGCATATTATGTACTAAAAACAGCGGAGGTCTTTAAAAATGGAAGAAAAAAGAACAATAAAAACAGTAAAAAGCGAAACGGTGCACAACGTAATCCTGGAAAACCGCAAAAAAATAAGCGTATCTGGTGTAGATGACGTTGAGAGCTTTAACGAGGAGGAAATTATTCTCCACACGCAGGACCAGGGCGTTCTCGTGGTAAAGGGCGGCGACCTGCACATAAACAAGTTAAACGTTGACAGCGGCGACGTAAACATCACCGGCGAAATTAATTCTATGGAATACCTTGCGGTTTCTCTCAAATCGAAGGGTTCGGGATTTTTCGGCAAAATGTTTAAGTAGGGTGATTTTATTGGAACTGTCGGTTTCTCATCAGGTATACGTTTTTGCGGCAATGATTTTATGCGGTGCGCTCACAGGCGTTGTGTTCGATGTGTTCCGTGCCGCAAGGCGGTGCTTTCACCCACGCAGCGGAATTATTGCCGCACAGGACATTGCGCTGTGGCTTGCAGAGCTTGTTTTGGTGTTTGTAACAATTTTTGAGGTAAACAACGCCGCCGTCCGATTTTATGAGGTTATAGGGCTTGTACTCGGTGCGGCGCTGTATTTTATGACGATTTCCGAATACGTAATTTCGTTTTTTTGCAAAATGATGCGTGCCGCAGTCCGTGCGTTTTGCTTTGCGGCAAAGCCGGTAAAAAAAGTTTTTTCGCTTTTGGCTTTGCCTATCAAAAAAACGGCTGAAAGGACAAAGGCAAAGATATTCGGTGCCTTTAACTCACTTTTTTGCCGTGCAAAATGCCGTTTGCGCTCACTTTCGGCATCTCTTGGGCGAAAAAATGTGTGAATTGTGTAAAAAAGTGCAATTTGAGAAAAATTTTTCTTTACAATTCGGTTTTAATGTTATATAATAATTTCAGACGGCAAATTTGCCGCACGAACGACAGGGGGAGCGCAGTTGTGAAAAAAAAGAAAAAGGGTGATATTATGTCCAAAGCTGTGATTTTTTCTTTGATATGTGTTTTGGCATTTGTTTTTTACACAAAGTATACCGCTCTCAAAGACTATCGCAACGAGATAGATAATCTCAAAGGTCAGATTGCGCAGCAGCGTGAGATAGGCCGTGAACTGGACAAAACCGCAAGAGAGTATTCGACGGACGAATACGTGGAAAAGTATGCGAGAATTCTCGGTCTTGTCAAACCGAACGAAAAAATATTTAAAAATTACAACTGACAAACTCCGCCGTTGCGGAAAACAACAAAAGATAGCTTGTTAGGAGGCCGTTTACAGATATGCAGGTTGAGGAAGGCAAAATCGTTACCGGAAAGGTTACCGGTATAACCAAATTCGGAGCATTCGTTGAATTGGAGGGCGGTGTTACCGGTCTGGTTCACATTTCCGAAATATCTCTCGATTACGTAAATGACATTAACGACCATTTAAAAATCGGAGATACAGTCGAAGCTAAGGTATTGCCTTCGGAAAAAAAGGGCAAAATAGGTCTGTCCATTAAACAGGCGATGAAAGAAAAACTCGGTCCCGACGCTTTTAAAAGGAAGGACGCATCAATACGCCGCAAAAAACAGCCACGTCCGGCATACGCTCCGGACTTTCACGTTCAGCCGGCAGAGGTCAGTTTTTCCAAGCCGGACGTTAGTTTGTCCTTTGAAGATAAGCTGAACAAATTCAAACAGACAAGCGACGAAAGAATGCACGATATTAAGCGCTCTCTCGAATCCAAAAGAGGCAGCGGCAGACGTGGCGGAAATCAATATTAAAATTTAAGCGAAAAATTTGAAATTTACTATTGACAAATGTGCCGGTTCGTGGTATTATAGGAGGGTACGGTAGGTACGCCGGAGTGGCGGAACTGGCAGACGCACAGGACTTAAAATCCTGCGAGGGTCAAACTTCGTACCGGTTCGATTCCGGTCTCCGGCACCACAAAGTACCAACATTTAAATATCGCAGGGTAGAGCAGTCTGGTAGCTCGTCGGGCTCATAACCCGGAGGTCGTAGGTTCAAATCCTGCCCCTGCACCCACTAAAACAGACAAGTGCAAAAGCGCTTGCCTGTTTTCTTTCTTGTTACCTATTCACTTGAATTTCATATGTTGATTTTCCGTTAATGTAAAATAAGTAATATGAGCAAAATTAAAAGAGTTATCTTGTTATATAAAATATTGCAGAATAAATCCCGATTTCATACCGATTTTTCTTTTTTAATACGCAATCGTTGTCATAAGGGCCATATTCGGCGAGCTTACGTCCATTCTGCTGTGCTGGACGATTACGGGCACGTCGCTCGATATTGCCAGGGCATACGGCTTTTCTCTCGGAATTTTTTCACCTCTGTCATTTTGAATTTTGTCAAGGCGGATATGGTTTGTCCGTTCGTTTTCGCACACGGCGGAAAAACCACGCATAGGCTCGCAGTCCTCAAAATACACCGTAATTGCAATGTGCGCCTTTTCGCCGGAAATGTTTAGAACGCACACAGCCTCGTGGCTTACATAGCCGTCCTTCTTTGTGTCGCTCATATAACCGTCGCCGATTATCCATAAATTTTTACCTGTCATATTGTTTCACCTTCCTGCTGTTTAAAGTTCGGCGTCAAAGAGCTTTTCATTAAATATTGCGCCGGTTAATTTAATTTTTTGCGGGACAAAGCTTTTTCTATTGGTCAAAAGTGTTCTGGTTTCGGCTATTTCGGTATCAATAATTGTGCAATCATTTTTCTCAAAACAGCAAATAAGAACCCGTACTTTAAACGTTTTTTGTGGGTATCTTACATTGGCAATCGCAAAATCTCCACATCGATGCGGCAGTGTTTCCGGGGCGATATTAAATCCGGCCTGCGTTTGCTCTGCTCCCCTTACCGCTTTATACATAGGTAAAACCGTCCTTGACCTTTCCCATTCTTTATAGCCTGCATACTGTGCCGTTTTGCCTTCAAAATCAAGTTTCAGCTCGCACACATCACCGACGCTGTCAACAAAGCGTATTTCCGCCGTTTTGTTTTTATGCGGTTCAATCTCCGCCTCGAAGTAATAGGAGCGTTTGCCCTCCAACATAATTTCTCCATCTGCATTTCGGTGTATTTCTGTTGCGCACGTATTCGGGAAAAGCTCAGGAAGCCACTTCATACCGACATCTCCGTTTTCATACTGCACAAGTTCCCTATGAACTATCGCAGACCCCCAGCCCATACCGCCAATCCAACCTGCAAGCACAACACGGTTGTCGTCAGTTTTTGCCGCCATAGGAACGCAGAGCCCTTCATATACGTCAAATCCTTTGGACGCATATTCGATGTATTCATCGCTGTTTTTCTCTGTTCTCCAAAATCCGGTGAACCCCATTATCAAATATTTATAGCCATTCCACTCAAAGAACGACGGACACTCCGATGAGTTCCGCATAGTGGAATTTTCGTAACATTCAAACTTTAAATCATTAAGCGGTTTCCAGGGACCGTCAACTTCATCTGCGCCCCAGACGGAACAATCACCGTAACCGGCATACATAACAAGTTTGTTCCCGTCCGAATATATGCTTGGATTTTCGCAAGATGAAAACACCTTTTCTCCGCAGGTAAAATGAACGCCGTCACTGCTCACGGAATAATTTGCCCCGCTCGGATACATTCCTCTCTTTTTAAGTTCTTCATAAGTAATGGTTTTGGTTTCACCCCTGCTCTTTGCATATTCTGCTATTTCACAGTTGCAAACTCTGTCCCGGGGCATCGTTCGGTCAGTGTGAAGTCCGTATGCAGCATAGTATTTGCCATTATGAAAAAACATTGTCCCCGTTCCGACCGACTGCCACTGTTCGGTTACATTCCAAATCGGTCCGACATCCTCCCAGTCAATAAAATTGCGTGTTATCATATGCTCAAACCGATGTCCGCCGCATCCCCATCTGTTTGCGTGATGATGTCTGTCAGGCATATATAAGAGGTGATATATGCCGCTGCGGTAAAAATTTACCACATCGCCAATAAAATTGTTGTGCCCGTTGGGAGTGTAAAAATTTAATTTCCTGTCAAGTACTTCGGTTTTGCGATAATATTTTGCCTTTGAAATTTCAACCGAAAATGCAATGTCCGAAATAAGCTCACCGCCCACTTTCACCTTTTTGTCTGTTGGTTCGCCCAGTATTCCGAACGGGAAATCATTGTTTACGACAACCCCGTCATATACAAGCCGGAAGTTCACTCCGTCAAAGACTATGTATAAATTTTTCTTTGTTATGTCGTACATAAGTACATTTATGCCGAGTTTCATTTCTTTCCAGTCCGGGTGACTCTCACTTTGAAAATTCATTCTGACTTCAACAATCGGCACACAACCGTTTTCATCGGTCTTTTGAAAATAACATTCACCCTGTTCATAGTATGACAACGACGCTCTTTCATCGGGCTTTAAAACTCTTTGCGAAATGTTGATTAAACCGTCAATGCTGATGATGTTCCCTGCCGTTTCGGGCAGTTTTAGCAATTTAAGTCTTATCACAAATCCATCTTTCGGATAGCCGAATTTTGTTATATTCTCAAAGTTAACCTTTCCAAAATCGTATGACTCAACATATCTCTTTATCATCGCTGCCATCCTATTCCTGCCGGTTTAATCCGGTTGCCAATCCCGTTTCCAGTGCAAAATACAGTGCAAAATCCTGGTCGTTTGCCCACTCATCATAAAAATTACCCGATTTTCCGCCGTATGAATAAGCGGACATATATGCACACGACGCCTTGCCGTCGTCAAAGAAAAGGCAAAGGCAGTTGCGCATACATTCCTCAGCCGCAGACAGATACTCATCCTCTCCCGATATATTGTAATAATCGGCAAATGAATGTGCGCTGAGGCAGCTCCAATAATGGGGCATCGTGTCACCGTAAAGGCGGCTTTTGCCGAACCAAAAGTCGTCCCAGTATCGTATGGGAATTTCGCAGAAACGGAAGCTCGGCTGTCTGCCGTTGAAAAGCCTTAATATTTCTATATGCTTTTTTGCCTCTTTTTTATATTTTTTCTCTCCGGTAAGCGCCGCCCATTCGGACAAAAAAGTCGCCGCAGGAGATACTATTGTCTGTTCAAAATTAACCTCGTGCTTGGGGTAATCCGTACCCGTTTTAATCATATTTTCCACGTGCCGAGCAAACATCTTATGAACCTGCGCAGTTTCATCGGCAAGGTCTGATGCGGCAAAGGCGTCATATATTTTCTTTACCGAAAAGGCATTCGGGTAAAACTTACCGCCGCCGTTGGCATAGTAAAACTCCAAGAGCGGAACTATATCCTTTAAATACTTGTTATCGCCCGTAAGGCGGTACAGCTCGGCAAGCAGCATAGCAACCCAGGCGGAATCGTACAGTCTTATTCTGTCGCCCCTTTTGCCCACACTGCCGTACACTCTGCCTGTATTCGGGTCAAAAAATTCACGGTAGAGAAAATCAACGTATCGCATAAGCGACTTTTTATACCTTGAATTGTCGCTGTCTTGCAGATATTTTGCCAGCAGGAGCGCCATTCCTATGCGTTCGTTGCAGGCGTTGTGATCGCCGGCATTGTCGTCAAAAATGACGTGTCCTTCCGTGTTGTCATATATTAAAAACGCACCGTCAAGATTACTGCCTTCTCGCCTATACTGCTGATTTTCGACTATAAAATCCAATCTCTTTTTAAGAAGTTTATCAAAGGCCGGGGAAACATAAAAGTCGGCATACGTTTTGACATCGCCTGCTTTGACCCATACTCTGTGAGCACCTGTTTTTGAAGGTTTGCAGCGCACCTTTGCGCCCGTTACCTCAACTCTTTCTCCGTCGAGAGCGGCGCATATATCCCCCGCTGCATTTGTGATGACGTCAAACTCGATTTCCTCATTCTCAAACACGGTAAAATGCTTTGCGCTGATGCCTACGTATGAATTATACTGCTTTATTTTATCGTAAAAGTCATCAGATGACGCACATTCAAAGGTTTCAAACGCAACGCTGAACTGCTCACCTTTTAAAAGCTCTCTGTGCGGCAAATTCATATAAAATACGCCACGAATATTGCTGCCGAATTCAGCCATACTGTAACTGTCGCAGGCACCCTCGGTGAGCACCACGCCGATATTTGACGGTGACGGCCCCATTTTAAGCGCATTTATATACGCCGTGTTATGACCGCACCATATGTGCGTGTTGCAGCGGTTTACAAGGCAGTCGGCGGCGTATGTGTATTTGTCGGAAAAAGGAAAGGTGATTGAGCAGTTGTCCTGCTCCAAAAACAAGTCAACTTCGCTTATATTCTTAAAGGTGTACCGTTCAGAGAGCGCCCCCTCCGCAGTAAAACTGCGCTTGACGGTAACTTCGAGCCGTCCGTTTGAATAGAGGCTCTCTGCGCCGTTATCGCTCTGCTTAAAAGATACGAGCTCCGTTTTTTGTATTCGTGACTCGTAGTCGCCCCAAAAGCCGTTATAATTATCACAGCGGACAAGACCCCAAATTCTTTTCTCGACGACCCAGTTCATTCCGGTTTCATCATCATTCAGCACAAGCGACGAAATACCGCCGGTTGCCTCGTCAAATTCAATGTTAAATACTTTATTTTTCATATGTTATCCCTCATATCGGTTGGCACTTAAATTCATCATCTGCAATTACAAAAAGGTTTTTGTCTCCCACGCCGTCACAGTCAAAGCCTGACAGCGCAATTTCGCCGGACGGCGACCAGCTCTTTATAAATTTATCGCCGTTAAAGCCGTATATTTTAACGTTGTCAAAGCAAATCTTACCGAAATGCGCAGTCTGTATAAACGGCTCTTTTCCGTACCCTTCTCTTACGGAGTACATCATATTTTTAAAGTTAATCACAAACGGAACGCTGCCGTTGCCGTAAGCGCATACACCGCCGGAAATATTTTCGGCAGTGATGTTTTCAAACGTTATATCCGTCGGCGGCTCGCCCCTCTGCCAAGACTCGTTGCCCGACAAATTAAGGTGAAAGAATTTGTCGGCACCGCTTACACTGCAATTTCTGACGATGATACCCCCTTGCTTTGCAAGTGCGGGCAAGTCATCCGTCACGAAATACGTAAAGAAACAGAGCATATTGTGTCTGCCGCTTTTGGTGCAGTTTGGCGCATAGAGCTTGTCCTCCATAGAGAGTGTTCCCCTCATAGGGTACTTGCACGGGGCAAATACTTTGCAGTTTTCAATGAGCACGTTTGCTCCGCCGAAGCGGAAGGCACTGCACGCAGAGCTTATCTCGCAGTTATTTACGTGCACGTTTAAGTTACCGAAACCCGCAATGCAGTCGTCACCCGTGACAAGACGGCAATTCTCCATCTCCACGTTTTTGCAGCAGCGCACGTGCAGAGCATCGTGCCCGGCGTCAACTGAAAGATTTTTAAACACAACATTTTCCGACTGAAAAATTGCGTGCGCCCAGTTTGCGCTGTTTTCAACGGAATATCCCTCAAAGCGCAGATTTTTGCAGTGGTGCATATTTATGGCGTGCGGTCCACGGTAAAACTCCTCGCCCTCCGGGTCATATACGTTTCTGCCGTCGATTTTTGAGCCTTTTTCGCCGATTACGGCAACGTTTTGAGCAAACGCCGCACGTATTATGCCGTAATTCCAATAACTGCCGGCGGAATAAAGATGAGCCTTGTACTTTCCGCCGATTAACTGCCATATCCACGGGTACAACCAGCGCATACGGGTATTCTCATCATTTGGGAGCGGCTGAACTTTGTCGTCGTTTATGTGTTCGTAATTTTTGGGATTAAGACTTCCCAGAATAACTGCGTCTTCGAGGAGATGCAGTGTTATGTTGCTCCTGAGGCGAATGTCGCCGATGACATAACTGCCCTTGGGAACGCACACCTCGCCGCCGCCTTTTTCAAAACAATAGTCTATTGCCTGCTGAAAGGCAGCAGTTTGCTGCCTTTCAACGTACGGCACTGCGCCGAAATCGGCGACGGAAACCGTTAATTTATTCATTTTTTCCTCCGATCATTTATATATTACAAGCATATGGAGCGTACACCACGAAGTAAAGGCAAACATCTTGGAATAGCCTGTTTCCGACTGCTCCTGTGTGATTATGTCGTCAGCAGTACCGACGGTTATTTCATCATATTTGCTGTCGGGACTAAGCGGACATATATATACACTTGTCTGGTCTTTTGTTATGACGTTCATATATGCGTCTGTGTTCTGGTCGTCCATAGTCTGTTCGGGTTGCAGGTAGATGACGTCGCCGTCCCTTCTTATTGCGTGTGCAAAAATGGACTGGTTATCATAGTTAAAGTCGCCTATTTCCTCATTTTTCAGTGAATTTTTCCTTGCACTGGCACTTGTGTATACCGGTTTGCCGTCCTCAATTCTTGCAAGAACCATCGCAACCTTAATCTTGTCGCCGGTATAAGCTGTGGAGTTTACCCTTATTATGTCGCCACGGCGGATTTTGCAAAGCTCGTTTTCATCTCTGTCGGTCGGGAACAGTTTGTTTCTGTCGGCTATGAGCTTGTACTCATTGCCTGCTCTTAAAACTTTGATGCACTGCATTGTGTTCTCGTATCTCTCGCTGTATATCTCACCGACGTCGGTTACGATTGCGGCGTAGTTCCCGCCGACAACCCTCTTGCTCGCCTTTCTCTTGGAGAGAGCTATCGTACCGAGCAATGTATCACCGGTGGAATATGTTTCGATAGCCCAAAGTTTGTTGTGTTCAACGTCTTTGATACTCGTTGTGGAAAAATCATCCTCCGGTGCATCGTCAATGTCATCGTCATTGGGAACATTGAAGTATGTTGCCTTGTTGGAAACTATCGCCTTTCCGCTGAGTATGAGCTTGTTGTCAAGCCAATATGCAACAGCTTGCTTTGTATAGCCGGTATGGTAAGATGTATAGGTAACTCTAAGCGAGTTTTCGTCCTCCTCCGGACCGGGCTTTGCGTCCATATTTGTACGTGAATTGTAAGGAGTGTCTATCCAGTTTATCTCCTCTTTTTCATTTAAGCGGTACAGTATTACCTGACGCTTAATCTTGCCGCTTGCGTCGGTAAGCAGTTTTTGCACCTGGTCGGTTGTGGTGCACTTTATGCCGTCAACCGTGGCTTTCTTGGAAACGACAAAGCCTTGTATTTCGCCGCTCATAGTACAGAGTTTGATTGAATACGTGTCGGTAAGACCGTTCTTTGACATAAGCTGTTCCATTACAAAACCGCATACCGTGTCGGGGTCCGTAAGATGCGAATAGTATATTTCGGAATTGTGGGTAAGGTACAGCTCAACGTAATCGTCCGGCTCTGCTTTTTCGCCGGTGTAGCCGGTAACGTATTTGTACTCCGTTCCGTTTACGCATATTGCGTCATCGGTAGTATAGTCCACCGTGCCTTTGAGTTTGTTGTCGCATATTATAATTGTGCTTTTCTTATCATTATATGCAACAGAGAGAACGGCGTCAACCTTTACGGAGTCTATTGTGGCAGGGGTTCCGTCGGGTAGGACGAACTTGTCCTCGCTGTCGTATTCAAACTGCTTTGTTGCGTCGTCTTTGTCGTGTATTATCTTTTTGTATTTATCTATTGCACCTGCCATTATGTAGGTGTATGACATTATGCTCACTATGTCGTATGCGCCGTCGCCGTTGCCGTCTGTGAGAACAACTGTTCCGCTTTCGGGTTTCATCATAGCGTCGGTGTATTTTGACACCGGAATTGTGTTGTATATAACAACGGAGTCAGCCTTAAACCTTGCCGTTTTGGTTTTATTGCCGGCATAGTATGTGTACTCTTTGCCGCTGTACGAGAGTATATCGTTTGAGTCGATAACGAGCATTTTGCCGTCCTTGTCGGAGCGTGCGTACAAAAGGTGCGCCTTTTCGCTGCGGCTTGCCTTTTTGTAATAGAAGTCAATGCAGCAGCCGAGCAAGTCGTCAACGTTTGCCCCGTCGTTTACGTAGGTTACGGAGTCGATGAGGACATTCCCCTCTTTCTGCTCGTTTGCGGCGTCGAGCGCATACTCGCCGTTTGCTTCAAGCAGTCCGCTGTCGTTATAAATGTTTAACACTTCTTCAAGATAAGTTCCTGCGCTCTTTTTGTACGACGGGTTTGCAAAATCTCCCTTGTCGTAGACAAGCATCTTGCAATCCAGGGCATTGTAGATCATCTGAACGATGTAGGCGCTGTTTGCCGCCTCCGCCGTTGCAACGTCTATGCCCTTAAAAAGACCGAGCTTGATTGCGGTATCTTTCCAGCCGCCGTTCTGCTTTGCCCATACGCCGTAGCCGAGCATATTTACAACCGCCTCGGCAAAAGCGTTCTGCCTCACTATGTCGCCGTCGAACGTCGGAGCGGCGGCGTTTAAGTTATTAAACACGGCAGTTATGTTTGCAGGTGTTGCAAGCGACTCGGCGGCGCTGTCGCCGAGTTCCGTGCCGTCGAGAATGCCCCACGCCTTTAAAAGTGTGGTGTCGATTTGCTCAATACCGTTGTCCTCCGTTTGAACGTCCTGTACATCCGCCGCAGTTTCCGCCTCGTCGGCAAATGCCGTAAACGCCGTGTTTACGGGACATATGAGCACAAAAGCAAGAAGTGCGGAAAATATCTTTGTAAATATTTTGTTCATACTGTACCCCCTATTTTACTGCAAGTCGAACAGCGAGGAGATGACAACTGCCGCCTCCGCCCTTGTTGCGACTCCCTGCGGCAAAAATTTGTTGCCGTCCGTGCCGTTTAATATCTTGTTTGCCGTAAGCACAGCAATGCTCTCCCTTGCATAATCGGAAATGCTCTGCGCATCGGCAAATTCAAGTTCGGACGCCTCTGCACCGAAGGTTTTGCCGGCAGCCTTTGCCGCACGGTAAGCGATGACCGCCATATCCTGGCGTGTAATCTCTCTGCCCGTGCCGAAGTTTGCGGAGTCAATGCCGTTTATTATGCCGTGCCTTACTGCGGAGGCAACGTAGCTGTAATACCACTCGCCCTCCGGTACGTCGGCAAACGTTACGGTGTCGTTTTCGTTGTGCATCTTAAATGCGGTGACTATCATTTTTACAAAAGCCTCTCTTGTGACGCTTGCGGACGGAGCAAATTCCGAGCCGCCCATTCCCTCAACAACGCCGTATTGAGAGAGCTTTTCTATGTGTTCCTTTGCCCAGTCGTAGCCGTCCAGGTCGGAGAACTGCTTTACTGCGTAAACGTCCTTGGGTGCCTCGCCCGTTCCTGCGGGGAGAGTTATTCCGCCTGTCGACGAGCCGCCGGTTGTTTTTCCGCCCGAACCCTTGCCGGAGCCGGAACCCGAACCGGAGCCGCTGTCGTCGCTTCTGTTTACGCCCTTATCAAACGCCGTCTTTATGTCGCCTTTGTTTGTGATTGAGCAGGTGAGAATGTAGCTGTAAACAGACCTCTCGTCCTTTGCCTTTGAGGTGTCAACGCCTATTACGGCGCTGTTTTTCTCGATTACGGCTTTTACGTCGCCCCAGCCGTTTGCCTTGCTTACGGCATAGGTGAGAACGGTGTCCTCAAAGTATGATTTGAATGAGGCGGCGTCGGCATAGTCCTTGCCGTACATCAGAGCGCAGACCTCATCGATTGCCGATGTGCCGAATATTCCGCTGTCTTTGAGAGTTTCGTAAACGGTGCTGTCGGCTATGAGCAGACTGTCTTTTCCCGTTTCGAGAGCGGACATAAAGTCGGCGGTGTTTTGTGCCGCATACAGGTTGTGAAGCGTCAAAAACAGCTTTATTCTGCCGCCAAGCTCGTCTGCCGTGGCGTACTGAGTGCCGTCGGCAAGTTTTTTATATATAACGGTGTAATCCTGTGTGCCGGAGAGCGCCGATTTTATTACATCATCGGTTTCAAAGAGCAGGTCAAGATTTGCGGTGATTTTATCTTTCATTGCCGTGTCGGAACCGCTTTTTGATATTTCGTTAATCTCCGCAAGCACCGCTTGTGCACTGCCGTAGTAGTGAAGTGTGGCGGTAAAGGGAGTTTTTACCCCCTCCTCACCCACGGTGATGTTGTAGTCGCACTCCGTACCCGACACTTTGAACATATGAGTATATATGCCGTCGGAGCCTGCGTTTATCTGGTCCTCGTACACAATGCTGCCGTCACGCTCAACACGCAGTGACACAGCCTTGCCCCCTCTTTCGGCTTTGCCGGTTACGGCGGCAATGTTTGTATCTCTGTTATAGCTTACGGTGCTTATGTCGGCATAGGCGGCCGGTGCGGCAAAAACTGCCGCAGCCGATATTATCGCCGTGATTTTATTAATATTCAAGTTTAATCGACTCAATCTCAACGCCTCCTATCTTGTTGGAGAATACGACCTTGATTTGGTCTAATTCCGGGCCTGACCAGTCAAGCGGAACGGTGTATTCTATCATTTTGTTGCTGTTTGGCTTTACGCTGTAATAGGTAACCTTTTGGCTGTCCCAGTCCGCCATATCCTTGGTCTTGTAGTAAACCTTAATGTAGGAAGTTGCGGTTGCGTTTTTGTACTTGATTTTTATGTTAGAAAATCTGCCTGCCTTAATTCCGATGTCGGACGGAGAAGTGAGAGCTGCCTCGTAGCTCCTTGTCTTAAACGATATGCTCCCCTTGCCGATGTTTTTGTTGTAGAAGTTTTCGTTTGCCGTCCAGTCTTTAAGGCCATCGTTGTATACGCTCCAATCCACACGCTTAACGGAAATGTATAGCGTGTTTGTGTCCTCGGAGTAGGAAAGTCCCGTTGCGCCCATAACAATTCTGAAAAAGTCTGCCGATGCGTACATCTTTTCGCCTTCCATATAAAATCCGCCGCAGACATCTATATCTTTGCCGTTTAAGTTAAACTTTGTTTCGCCGCTGTTTACAATGTACTCATTGTCACCGATTTTAAACTGCAAGTTTTCAACGCCGTCCGTATTCCAGTCAAAGGTTGTATCGGTAAAGGTTTTAAGCGTGTCAACAAGCGGCAAGAATGCGCCGCACTCTTTCTTGATCGGGGCGATAGGCTCAATCTTTCCGTCCACAACAACGCTGTTTTCAACCTCTTCAAGGTCACCGAGGAACTCGATGGAGTCTACCCATACTTCGCCGAGGCTGTCGAACGGGTCAAAGCGTAAATTGGTAATTTTTCCTGTCCACCTCGGGTTTTTGGAAACGTCAATATAGTATTCGCAGTACTCGCCGCCTGTTGAAGAAAACAGATAGTTCCATTGCCAGTGCCACTTGGGGTTACTGTCCGTGGTAAAGAAAAACTCGGACATAGGCGCAGCATTCGTCGTACGCTTAAATCGTACTTTGATGTAGCTTACACTGCTTGCGTCAATCTCAAACTTCGGTGAGTAGAACTGCGGGTCTGTATTTGTGGAGACTGCGTGCATTGCGCCTTCCTCGCTGTTGAAATTGGTAAAGTAACTGTTGGTGTACCAATTCTCGGTGCCGTTGTCAAAATACCACCCCTTAACCACCTTTGTGGGATACTTTGTTACTTCAAGACCCTGGTCTAATTTATATCCCTTTCTTGTCTGGTCATAGAGAATTTGTATTCTGTCCTGCTGTGCCTGCGTGGGCGCAATGTCATCACAGGGCTGCTGACTCTTTGAAAAGACTTTTTTAATTATGTCAAGATAGTTAAATCCGTCACCGTCGGTCGGTGCTAAAATGTGACCTTCGCCGTACTCGTTCCAGTTATCAAACGTAACAACGTTTCTGCCGTACTTGCCGTTTGCCAAATTTTTGGTAAAATCATCTCTGAGCCAGCGGCATACATCCTCAAAGTCATCGTAAGTAGTTTGCAGGCCTCTGGTTCCCCACCAGGGGTAGGGGTCAAATCCCTGTGAGGCAAGACCGATGTAGTCAACACCCGTGTCAACGTATGACTTAGACATCATCTTTACGTATTCGGGGCTTGCTCCGTTTGAACCAAAGCCGTAGGTATACACGGCGTCAAGTCCGATTTCGTCAGCCTTGGTTATGTCAAAGTTTGTACCACCGCCGTTATTTGTCATAACTATGCAGCCGCCGAGTCCCGCCTTTTCGCACTCGCTCTTTAAGTAGGCTATTGCCTCTTTTACCTTTGCATAGCCTGCCTCATCGACCTGACTTTTATCGAGCTGTCGGATAAATGCGTTGATTTCGTGAATTGTGAAAACGGGTTTTCCGTCTATTGTATAGTAGTTGGGGTCTTTAAAGTAGTTTTCAATCCAGAACGGAACCAAATTTTCTTTAAAGTCCTGCATTGTTGCCAAATGGGCGGTTTTGTTCTCCCAGATAATGCAGTATTTCATCATATTAGCATACTTTGACCTTTTAAGACCGTCAATAGCATATGAACTCGTGGGGGTCTTTATCATCTGCTCCTCGGTGCCTTCCGGTTTGTACCAACAGAATATTTCAAAGTCGATGCCGTGCTCTGCCATATACTTGATTTCCCAGTCGTTTACCTCCGGGTTGCCCTCATCATAGTAACCCATAACAGGTCTTCTCTCCGGATAAGGTTTTACCCTATCCCACGCCGGGGTTTTTGCCGTTCTCCAAAGTGAGCAAACCATCATACCAAGGTCAAGCTCCGTTTCAGCCTTCTTGGGCACGGGAACATAATCCTCCGGTTCGGGGAGCACCCTGTATATTGCGATGTCGTCTATGGCAACGTTCATAACTGCACCAGGGAGCGACTCAAAGCTGACTCTGCCCTTTCCGCTGCCGCCGAGGGCAATGTTTTCGCCACGTTTTATGTCATTGACGTAGAGATCGCACAGACCCTTGCTGTAATCTGCAATAACCTTGATGCGATACCACAGATTTTTGCGGTAGCCGTTGTAGAACGGTGTACCGTTAAAGTTAAAGTTACCGCCGTTTAAAGTGATGTTCATACTGTCGCCGAGCTTGGCGCTGAAACCTCCTGTGCCGTCGGTATCTATTACATAGAACTCAAAGGCAACGAGATTGTCGTTAATCTCCACGTCCTTTGCATAGCTCACCGTGCCGGTACCGTTTGCCTTCATTCTGAGGCTGTACCAGTCAAACCACTGCTGGCTCTTTATGTTCTCCACTTCCACAGTGCCGCCGCTCCTGTCCGTCTGCATATATGACGGTACGGTTTTCGTGCCGGGGATTGTGGATATAAATGTTTCGTTGAGAACATAATTTCTGTATAATCTCAATGGATAAAGATATATTTTACCTGTGGACTTTTCCGGTGACCTCAGATACACATTGTCTATGACATTTGTAGGCATAGGAATGTCCTGTGCAACAAGTGCGCCGTTCATATATACCGAGTACTTTTTGTTATCAAGATCCATAGACACCCTTACGCCTATTGATGCTCCGGTGGTGTCTATAAGCCATGTACTGTCTTTGTTTACTGCGCCGTCAATGGACGGGTCAACAGTATAATTTCTTAAAAACACATCAGTGCCGTCCGGCTTTTGAACATAGATGCCGCCCTCTTTTGTTTTGAGGTTTACTGCGACTTCCTCGCCGTTTCTCACCTGCCAGGTAAAGCCCTCTATGTCCTTTACAAAGTAAAAGCGGTATTCAAGTTCAACCTTGCCGCTTGATACCTGCTTAAACTTTCTCATAGCGTCAACAGAGAGGTTTGTGCTTGTATCTTCGAGATAGTATCTGCTCCATCCGCTGAAAACATTGCCGCCTACCTCGTGCACGTCCCAGCCGTCGCCGCCTGCGGTTCCGCTGGTGTAATACATATCGTCGTCAATGAGGTACTTCTCGTCGGAGAGCGTCCAGTCGAGAGCGTATGCTCTCGGAATGCCCACTGCAAGAAGTATAAACAGTGCTGCAAAACCTAATATCTTTTTCATTTATTTACCTCCCTATTCTGCGTGCTTTATAATCGGCATAATACCGTACCCTTCGTCCCAGAGCAGAGCCTTTACCGTGTATCCGCTCTGCGTCAGCCCGTCTAAGCTGAGGGTGACAACTGCGCTCGCCTCCGAGCCGGACGGTATGGCTACAAGCGATTTTTCGCTCTTTAAGAGTTCGCCGTCCTTTATTACTATGATTTTAAGCGTCAGCTCCCGGTCGGACGGGGTGTTGTTGACGATTTTTCCTATGTTAAACTTTCTTTCGCTGCCGTTTTTTTCAAACACGGCGGAGTCTACGGTAAATTCCTCAACGGTTCCGAAGGATTTTTCTATATTCCTTACAGTACGTCCGTATGCGTCGGCAACGCTTGCTATTTTAACGTCGTAATCAATGCCGTTTTCTACCTTTTTGCCGCCGACGTTGAGTATTGAGAGCACCTTGCCGTCAATTTTATAATCGGCGTCGGTCATAGCCTCATCGTTTACCGTTATGCCGCTTACCGACTTTATGTCGTGAGTAAATGCAAACTCAATCGGCTTGTCTGCGGCTGCGTCCCGCACGCCGTCCTCGGGATAGCTCGACTCTACGGCAAAGTCCGCTTCTCTCTCCATCACATAATTATCAAGCGTGAGCGTCAAATTGGCGTCAGCCATATTTCCTATGCAAAGAAAGTCGTTTTCCTTAACCTTGAATACAAAGGTGTATTTGCGGACGCCGTTCTCCGTTGTATAAGTCGGATAAACTTTTTTACCGCTGTTGTTATCAATCAAGACATCAAGTTTAGCCCACGAAGGAACGTTAAGGTCAAAGGTGAGCTTTATAACATCGCCCACTGCCGTACTTGGTATGCGCACATTCATACGGTTATTGCCGGCAAATTTTATGTTGAGAACGCCGTTTTCCGCATACACTTCCCTAAGTGTCGGCACACCTTTAAATATGCCGTTTCTGTCGGTATCAAACGTGTACCAGCCGCTCTCCCAGACTCTTGTTTTGTTTACGTGAATAAACGTGTCCTCTGCACCGTCAAACTTCCACATCGGCACAACCTTGCCGTCGGCCAACGTTACGTCCTCAGCTACTGCACTGTCGAAGGTGTAGTGAAGATACACATCCTCGCCGTCCGCCGATACCGCAGAAGATATGAGCGCAAAGAGCGCACCGAACACAAAAGCTGATAATTTTTTGAATTTCATCTGATTTCCTCCTCTTATTAACCCTTAACTGAACCTATTGTAAGACCTCTTACAAAGTACTTTTGGAAAAACGGGAACACAACGAGCATCGGACCTGCAGCAAGCAGGCACATAGCCATTCTTGCGCCCTCTGTGGGGACTTCCTGCCCGGACTTGACAGCACCGAACTGGAGTGCTTCGGCTGAGTTTAGAAAGTCTATCGAGCTTTGAATTTTCATAAGCAAAAATTGCAGCTTCACAAGGTTCTGATTGTCAATGTAGAGCATTGAGTTGTACCACTCGTTCCAGGAATCGAGCAGAAAGAACAGCGATATTGTGGCGATTGCCGGCTTGGAAAGCGGCACAACAAACTGCGTGAATACCCTGAACTCGCTCGCTCCGTCCATCTTTGCCGACTCAATCATCGCCTCCGGTATTGATGAAAGAAATCCCTTCATAAGCAATATATACCACGGAGACACAAGCATCGGGAGTATGAGCACCCATATGTTGTCTTTGAGTCCCAGATTCTTGACGATGTTTATGTAGCTTGCAACCAACCCTCCGCCGAGTATCATAGGCAAAAAGACTATGAGAGAAAGTATTTTTTTGTACCTGTAACTTTTCCTCGTCATAACATAGGCGCACGTTGAGCACACAAACACACCGCAAACAACCGTTATTGCCGATGTGAGTATTGTTATGCCGTAGGCACGCACAAGCGTTTGCGGATTTTGCAAAACCGCCTTGTACGAGGCGAGCGTCCATTGACCGGGTATGATGCGGTAACCGTTTGCATTGAGATCCGATACGCTTTGAAACGATGAACCTACTATAATGAGGAAAGGATATACAAACACAAACACAGTCAGCAGCATTATTATGTGAATTAAGTAATGTTTTTTCTTTTTCAACGTCTGCACCCCCTTAGAACATAGCGTTGTCTTCATCGAGCTTCTTTACTATATTATTGGAAATTATAACAAGTACAAAGCCCACAACCGACTGATAGAACGTTGCCGCAGAAGACATACCGAGTTTGCCGAGGTTTATGAGCGCACGGTAAACATAAGTATTCAAAACGTCCGTTGCCGGATACAGCAGTGACGAGTTGAGCGGTACGTTGTAGAAAAGTCCGAAGTCACCGGAGAACAGCTTGCCTATGCTCATAATGAGCAGAAGCGTAACTATGCGCTTTAAGCACGGAATGGTTATGTAGCGTATCTGTTGCAGTTTTGTTGCGCCGTCAACCATTGCCGCCTCATAGAGCGACCTGTCTATGCCCATAAGCTCTGTGTAGAACACTATTACGTTGTAGCCGAGTCCCTTCCATATATTGGCAAATACCAGTATGTACGGCCAATACTTGGGCTCGCTGTACCACATTATTTCTTTTCCGCCAAAGTGAGTGATTATTCTGTTGAACACGCCGTATTCAACGTTAAAAAGTCCCGAAAATGCGTAACTTGCCACAACCCAGGATATAAAGTACGGCATAAAAAATACCGTCTGATACACCTTGACCGCACGGCGGCTCAGCTCGTAGAGCATAAGCGCAAAGGCTATTGCCATTGCAAGGCCGGTGATTAAAAACACAATGTTGTAAAGCACTGTATTTCTTGTGGCAATCATTATGTCATTTCCGGCAAAGAGAAACTTAAAGTTTTTAAGTCCTACCCAGGGGCTTTTGAAAAAGCCGAGGTCAAAGCGGTATTCCTTAAACGGCAATACCAGTCCGAACATCGGTATGTATGCAAAGATTATGAGGAGCACAACGGCAGGGAGAGCCATTGCGGTAAGCTCCCGGTTCTTGGAAAAATACTTACATTCGGTCAAAATTAAATTTTTTTTTGGTTTTCGGTTTGACACCATATGTGTATTCAGCTCCTTACTTGCTGTGATTAATTCTGTATTCCATCGGTGTTACACCGATATCCCTCTTAAATATTTTGTAAAAATATGTGTCGTTTTCTATTCCGACCATTTTTGATATTTCTTTAATGCTGTACCTGTCGCTGAGCAGGTATTCCTTTGCTTTGTCAATTCTGAATTTTGTCAGATACGAGACAAAGGACATATTTTTGGTTTTTGTAAACGCTTCGCTGAGCTTGCGCTTGCTGACGCCTATTTCCTCCGCCGCCTCGCCTATGCACGCTCCGCTGTTTGCAAAGTTTTTGACAACGTATTCCTCAACAAGGCGTATCATACGGTTTGTTTCAAGTTCAATCCTGCTGCTCTTTTCGCCTTTTGCCAGAGCGGTGCCGAGTTTTTCCACCGACGAATTGTAAAGGTCCGCAAGAGTTTGTCCCGTTCTGAAACTGCCGTCGATAAACTCGTCAAAGAGTTCGACCTCTATGTTAAACTTTTCGCACAGAAGCCCGGAGAGTCTTGTGCACTCCGCAAAGGCGTTCATATAGTTCATACGGCGGATTTCGTCTATGATTTTTCCGAGTATCTCCGACGCTCTGTCTGCGTCCGTACAGCCTAAGAGCAGTTCTTCAAGAGCAGGAGAAAAGCGTGTTATGCCGCTTTGCTTGTTATCGGACAAAAAGTTTTCGGTAAAAATTCTGCCGTAGCCGTAGTTAAACCTGTAAGCCAAATTTTTAACCGTTTCAAACTCGATGTAAGATATTTCCTCTGCGTCCTGAACACAGGGACTGACGCTTGCCGTGACGGTCATACCGAAGTGGTGCGTCATATTCTTTTGTATCTCCTTCAAAAGTGAGCACATCTTATTTTCAAAGTCCGTGTCGGTCACATTTACAATAATTTCCACACCGCCTGCGGTCTGCGTGCCCTCCGCACTGTAACGGCGCCTTATGACCTCCATTGAGATGTTGTAAAGACCGTATTTCATCAATGCGTCATCGTAGTACGCCTTTTCCTCTGCGTCGTCTATGCAGAGCACAACCACCGCAAAGTACAGGTCACGGCTTATGGAGAGGGCGGAGAATATGCGGTTCATCTCTTTTTCCGAAAGTTCGGCACTGTTTTTAAGCAATCTGCCGATGTAGTAATTTGCCATCATATCGCTTTGGTAGTCGTACATATTTTTGTACTTTGATATGCTGTGCTTGTATTCGGTAAAAATCTGCTTTATGTTTTCAAATTCATCACCTGCGGAATTGTCGCTGCGGATTTCGCCGTACAGCTTTCCGAAAGGCTTGTAAATTCTGCGTGCCGCAAAGTACGAAAAGTATATCGCCAGTGCGCCTATCATAAGCACTATGAGGAGCATTGCCGCCATATATTTGTAAAACCGTCCGTACACCTCGTTGTACGGTGTTATGGAGCACACGGTTATATCGCTCGGCTGCAAAACGGTGGAGTAAATCACCTTTCTTTTGCCGCCTATTTTGACGGTGCGTTTTCCGTTTTTAACGGCGGCGATGATGTCCTTGCCGCTGCCCTTTAAGTTCTTGTTGTCGTAGAGGTAAAAGTTCTCCTTTTCGTTGTAGACAAAGAACATATTGTCCCCGCCGCCTGCGGAATACTTTTCCAGGCAATCCATAAGGTAATCCGACTTTAAATTTACAACGAGAAACGACGTATTCTCCGTGATTTTTGTTCCGCCGTACACAAAGTAGGAAAATATTGTCCTCGCATTTGTTTTCATATTAACAACGTAGTCCATATTGCGCATAATGAGAACGTTTGAAGTTATTTTGTCCGAGGACTTTAATATATTTTCAAGCTCGTTGCCGCTCTCGGTTGCGGGAGCGCCGATAAAGTACATTCTCTTTGTATACGCATTGTAAAATTGGAGTGAGTCTATCTTATCTATTGCGGTCATGGCCGCATTGTAGACATCACGAATGTCGGCATATATGTCTGTCTCCTCCGCATCGTAGCTGAAAATATTGCCGGCTACTGCGTCATTTATGTAAATGTATTCCGAAAGAGACGAAAGGGTATCTAAGGTTCTGTCCATATCCGCCTTTATGCCGTTTGATATGAGTTCGAAATTATCGTTCATCTCTTTGCTTACAAGGCTTTTGTAGATAAAAAATTCCGCAATGCTCACACACGACAAAAAGAATATGACCAGCACCATAATGATGCCTACTATCTTTGAAAAATAATCCCTTTTAAACAGCCCCATTTTTCAACTCCACATCTTTTTTGTATATTTATCACACGCTTATCGTGGGATTTATAAGGTATCCCCCGTTCGACGGGGGAATACCTCAAAAAACGAATCTGTCAGTCCTTCTTTTGCGTCTTACGCCAGTCGGCAATCTGGCGTTCAACTTCTGCCTTAATCTTGGATACGCCTGCCTGTTCAAGACGCTTCCTCACCTTGTCCACATACTCGTCATAGTCTTTCATTGAGCCGGTGTATACAACGGCGTTGACCTCTCCGAGCACCGAGCTTACCGTGGCAACCTCCGTTGCTACGGGGTCGGGGTCAAACGAAAAGCCGTTTATGGGAGAAACGTCTGCGTGCTCGTTGTTGTACTGCATCTCGTCGAGCGACTCCTTTGTGTTCCAGTTGGAGTCCCACTGGTCAAAGAGAGGACCTATCCAGTTATGCCATATTGCCCACTTTTGCTTTTTGCCTTCGTTTGCCTTTACCTTAATATGGTCTGTTCCTTTGCCGGACACAACCCGGTAGTCCTGACCTTCCACGCCGTAGGCAATGGTGTTGGAAATCTCGGGGTCTGACCATATGAGGTTGAGAAGTTGCATTGCAAGTTCGGGCTTTTTGCAGTTAATGCTTATAGCCGTGCAGCCGCTTGTAAAACTGCTGGTTGTAATCATCGGGTACAGAATTATGCTTTCCACACAGTCAAATCCGTAAAGCGAGGTGGACTTTGAACCGTCCGCCGTTGCGCTGCCGGCGTGGTGCATAACAGCATATTTGCCGGACTTTGCCTCGCTTGTGTAACCCGTCTTTGTGGGAGCGTCTTTGGCTATATAGCCTTTTTCGTAAAACTCGTGCAGTTTTCTGCCGTAATTGAGAAATATGTCATCTTCCTCGGAATAACGTGTTACAACCTTGTCATTTTCAAAGTCGTACATAATTCCGGAGGTTACGCCCTCTTTGTTGTCAAGATACGGCAGCGGAATGTCACCCGGCGTTGCCAGAAGAGGCGTTATGCCCGGTTCGTTCTGCTTAACGGTTTCGAGAAACGGTTCCAGATCGTCCAATGTTTTGCAGTTTTTGTAGTCAAAGTTGTATTTGTCCACAAGCTCTTTTTTAAACACAAAACTCTGAGGTGACGAATATGGCATCTGTGACGGAACGGCATATATCTTGCCGTCAAATGTTACAGCGTCCCAGGCACGTTTGTCAACCTTTTTTACAATATCCTGACCGTATTTTTTAATAAGGTCATCAAGGGGCATAAAAGCGCCGTTCTTAACATTGTCTGTGAGTTTGTTTGTCCAGTCGGCGGTCATAATGAGGTCTACGCCCTCCTGGGATGCGCCGAGAAGTTTGGTCTTTTGGTCCCAGCTTGCACTGTCTATGAGGTTGAAGTGCACTTTTGCGTCAAGTTTTTCGGCAATTAATTTGTTCACAGCCTCCTCAACGCTCTTTTGGTGGTCAATGTTGTCTATCGGCTTCATCATATACCACACAACAGTGTTGTCCGTACCGGCACCGGTGTTCTTTGAACAACCGGTCACCGATACGAGCATTGCAGCCGAAAGGGCAAATGCAGCAAATCTGGTTAGTTTTTTCAAAATTTTCCCTCTTTTCCTGATACTTATTTTACGTTGTAGAGAACTGTCGGCTCAATTATCGGGGTCATCTCCGAATTCCAGAGGAACGCCTTTACGCTGAATGCTCCGGTGTCGCCCTCTGCCGGGAGAGTAATAACTACGGTGTCGTTTGTAGCGCCGCCTGCCACTATTATGTCAGCTGCCGCTGCGCCAACGAGTGTGTCACCGCTGTATACTGCGATGTAGCCCTTGTATGTGCCGTCTGTGAGATTGTTGTATTTTGCGGTGAGTGTTTTGCCGTTCATACCTGTCCACATATGGTTTGTTTTTTCGGTTTGTCTTGATGCCATAATAAGCGAATTGCCTTCCTGCCATACTATGTCTGCCCAAGCGTTTTCCGTGATGTCCTCAACTCTTATGTTGTCGATGTATAATGTCACTTCGGAAGTATCAGCGGTTGAGTTCTGGAAGGAAATCGCACCTGCCCAGAGAGTCTGTGTTCCGGTAACTGCCTCTACGTGTTGCTTTTTGCCGCTTGTAAGAGTCGGAACGAACTTTGCTCCGCCATTATATCCCGTTCCGTCCAGTTTAGCCTCAACGGTTGAGCCGTCTGTGTAATAGTCAAATGATACCTTAAATCTGCGGTTTACATTATCACCAAAAACTTTTGATGAAAGATTGATTGATGCAGAACCCCAATTAGTAAAGGTAAATTTAATAGCTCTTGAACCAAGCTGTTCGCAATCTGCCAATTCCTTTGCCGAGTGCCACGGATATTGACCGAAACCGTAGATAGTACCGAGGTTTGCGTCATCATTTGTGCCTGTTTCAAATTCCTCAAAGAGTGCAACGTTTCTGTCGCCTGTTTTAAAGGTAAAGATGTTGTTGTCGTCCGCTTTAACAGTGATAAGGCTGTTTGCCGGGAGCTGTGAGGAAGTTTTGAGCGTTACGGTCTTTCCGTCTGAGGAAAGCGTTTTTGTTGTTTCAATTTCATCTGTGCCGTCTAAAATCTTTATTCCGTTCGCATAGTCTGATGTAACAACATTATCAAACGTAACCGTGGGGTCTACATATGTAGGAACGTTTTCACGGTTCTGCTCCGGGAATGTGCCGGCGATGTTTGCCGGACTTTCGACATATTCTTTTACTATGAGGTCGTCAAGATAGCAAGACACCGTGCCGTCACTGCTGATACTTAAAAAGTCATTACTGTTTACAAGAGTAAATACGCCCTTATATGCAGTCGCACCGTCAACGGCAGAGCCTGCTGTGAGGTATTCTTTGTGTGTACCGTTTTCATTGTCTATCAAAATATTACCAAACTTACCGCTCAGGTTGGAAACTTTAAATTCAATGGAATACTTTGTTCCCACTGTACCGTAAGACGGAAGTTTTATGCCGAAATTACCGTTGAAATTAAGTTTAAGTTTGCCGTTATCTATATCTATGTTATCGGTCGTCGGCAAATTGTAAGTATTGTTGTTACCGCTAATCCAAGCTATATACCAGTTAGCACAGCCATCCTTGTATCTCAAAAAGGTGTGGTCCTTGCCGTCATAGGAATATAAATCATAAGTGTAACTTCCGACAGGATATGAGTCAGATTTTTTGCTATCAAAGGTATAATGCAAAAGCACGCCCTCATCGTCGGTTGTAAATGTAATCGGACTGTTACCGGGAATACGGATTTCTATGTTTGTATTTCCGGGGAGCGGCTCTGCCGGTGCGATGCTTACTGTCTTTTCACCTGTTTTGGTTGCCGCAGCACTGATTTTATCGGTGCCGTTGTAAACTTCAATTCCGTTCACGATATCGTCTGTCACATAATTATCAAACGTAACCGACGGTTTGATGTATGTACTTACATTCTTTGTGCCGCTTGCCGGCATTGAGCCTGTAACTGTTGCTGTTGCCGGAGTGTACTTCTTAATTAAAAGATTGTCTATTGCAAAGATAAGATTACCGTTTGTAGTATTCTTTATTATTATGAAATCTCCACTTTTGTAATCAAAATTGCCGGAATACAAATTACCGATATTTGTGCTGCATATCTGGGGCTTGCCTCCCGGTCGGCCATTATTGTTATCCACCAATATGGAAAGACCGTTACCGTCTATGCCGCTGACATTCAGGCTGACATTGTACGTTTCGCCAACCGCAGCACCGGGAATACGTACACTTAAAAAGTTATCTTTTGCAAGTCTTATGTGCAGTTCACCATCGTTTACAAAAGTTTCGTTATGCGTAGGCACTCCCGCACTAATGCCTTTTCTGTCCGTATCATAATTGAACCAGCCGCATTCCCATACACTGTCGCTATTTTCAAGTGCACGCAAGAATGTAAAATCTTTTCCGTCGTACTTATAAAGTGTCTGATTCTCAGCATTGGAAAAGTTTACTGTGGTTGGCTCTTCTTTATCAAAGGTGTAACTCAGTATCACCCCGTCATCCGCAGACGAGATTATCGGCATTATACCGATTAGCATTATCACTGCAACAAAGGCAGAGATAAGTCTTGACAAAACCTTTTTTTGCTTCATAAATAAAACCTCCTGAAATTATAAAAAATTCGGTGAGCCGCCTGCCGAAAATCCGACCGAAACAACTCAAAAACCTTATGTTTTAATTATAACTTCGCACTTTTGCGTTTTCAACTGAAAAAATTTGCAAATTAACTGCACATTTACGCACAGTCTACACTGCCCTCAAATGTAGATATACTCTGCATTTGGGTGGGGTGCGTCTTTCAGGAAAGTACATAAAAAAATTTTCGCAAAAAAGCTCCGCATCAATTTGCAGTACAAATTTGACACGGAGCTTTTCCCTTCTTTAAATCCGCAAAATCAACCCGGAGGCCAGCCGATATTTCTGCCGGCGAGAATGTGAAAGTGCAAGTGACCCACAGTCTGACCGCCGTCTTTTCCGCAGTTATTTACTATTCTGAAACCGTCCTCGGCAAATCCGAGCATCTTTGCAAGCTGTGCCGCAACCAGGAAAATGTGCGAAACAACGTCCGCATTATCCTCATTGAGTTCAAGAGCCGATGCAATGTGCTCCTTGGGAACTGCAAGCATATGAATGGGTGCGGCGGGATTGATGTCCTTAAACACAATCACGTCCTCGTCCTCATACACCTTTTCCGACGGTATGGTGCCGTTTGCAATTTTGCAAAATAAGCAATCGTCCATTTCTATGCCTCCTTATTTAAGCTGACTTTCTATAACCTTTGCCACGCTTTCGAGCGCTGCGTCTATGCCCGATGCGTCCTTGCCGCCTGCCTGGGCGCTGTCGGGTCTGCCGCCGCCGGAACCGCCGACGTGCGGTGCAATGCTCTTTACAACATTGCCGCAGTGAACGCCCTTTTCAACCGCCTTTTTGTTAGCCGAGCATACAAGCATAACCTTGCCGTCAGACGCAGATGCGGTAATGCACACTTCGCAGTCAAAGTCGCTCTTCATAGTATCGCCTATTTTGCGGAGGGTGTTCACGTCCGCATTTTCAAACTTACCGGTAAGGACGGTTACGCCGTTTATTTCAACTGCATTTTTCTTCATATCGTCAAGGCCGCTGCCTGCCAGCTTTTCTTTGAGAGCTTCAAGCTCACGGAGAAGCTGTTTGTTCTCGTCACGCATAGCCTCAATTTTGGAAACCGCCTCGCTCGGAGCGCATTTGAGAGATGCGCCCACCTCGGAAATGAGGTTTTCTTTTTCTGCAAGATACTTTAAAATCCCGGTTGATGTGATTGCCTCTATTCTCCTTATTCCCGCAGCCGCAGAGGACTCGGAAAGGATTTTGAAAAGTCCGATGTCCGCTGTGTTGCCAACGTGCGTTCCGGCGCAGAATTCAAGGCTGAAATCGCCCATCTTAACCACACGAACCACACTGCCGTACTTTTCGCCGAAAAGCGACATCGCACCAAGCTTGTTTGCCTCCTCTATGGGCATAAGCGTGCAGGTGACATTAAGAGATGCCGCAATCTGCTCGTTTACAATATTTTCCACCTGTGCAAGTTCGTCGGGCGTTACTGCCTCGTAATGCGAGAAGTCGAACCTCAATCTCTCACTGCTTACAAATGAGCCTGCCTGCTCAATATGGTCGCCGAGTACAAGGCGCAGAGCCTTTTGCAAAAGGTGGGTTGCGGAGTGGTTGCGCTGAGCCGCCGCTCTCGTTTTGGCATCAACTTCCGCCTTAACGGTTTCACCCTCGGAGATTGTGCCCTCGGTCACCTTACAGATATGGACAAATTTATCTGCGCCCATTTTCTTGGTATCGATAACCTCGGCGGTGCCGTTTGCGCCCTTTAACACGCCGCAGTCACCCGTCTGACCGCCGCCCTCGCCGTAGAACGGGGTTTTGTCAAGCATAATCATAACTTCGCCGCTCTTGGCGTCGGCGTGCTTAAAGCCCTCCGTTCCGCTTACAATCGCCTTGACTTTGGCATCGCATACAAGGGTATCGTAGCCTACAAATTCTGCAGTCATTGTATCTAAATACAGCTTTTTAAAATCGTCCTCTTTCCAGGCGAGTTCGTCAACGTTTCCACGGCTGTTCCTTGCGGTTTCACGCTGTTTTTCCATACACTTTTCAAACTCGTCACGGTTTACGGTCATTCCCTTTTCGGCAAGAATTTCCACGGTTATATCAACAGGGAAACCGTAGGTATCGTAGAGCTTGAACGCCTTGTCACCGGAAAGCTCGGTCTTGCCGTCGGCTTTAAGTTCATCGGTGTAGGTATTCAAGATGGAAAGTCCGTCGTTGATTGTTTCGTTAAAGCGGATTTCCTCGGTTTTGATGAGCTTTTTAATATAATCCGCCTTTGCCTCCAATTCGGGATATGCGGTTCTGTTCTCATTTATTACGGTATCCACAATCTTGTAGAGGAAAGGCTCGTTTACGCCGAGGAGTTTGCCGTGTCTTGCGGCGTGCCTCAAAAGGCGGCGCAGCACATAACCTCTGCCCTCGTTGCTGACCTGAACGCCGTCGGAAATCATAAACGTTGTACTTCTGATGTGGTCGGTGATGACACGGAGCGAAACATCCGACTCCTCGTCCTCGCCGTACTCAACGTCCGCAATCTCGCTGATTTTCTTCATTATATTCCTTACGGTGTCAACCTCAAAGAGGTTATTTACGCCCTGCATTATGCAGGCAATTCTTTCAAGTCCCATACCGGTATCTATATTCGGGTGGGCAAGTCTGTTGTAATTGCCGTTTTCGTCCTTGTCAAACTGTGTGAAAACGAGGTTCCAAAACTCTACAAAGCGGTCACAGTCACAGCCTACGGCGCAGTCCGGCTTGCCGCAGCCGTGCTCCGGTCCACGGTCAAAGTATATCTCGGAGCAGGGGCCGCACGGGCCTGTGCCTATCTCCCAGAAGTTGTCCTCTTTTCCCATACGGACAATTCTGTCTGCGCTGACGCCGACTTCGTTTACCCAGATGTCCTTAGCCTCGTCGTCGTCCTCATATATTGTAACCCAAAGCTTTTCTTCGGGAAGCTGTAAAACCTTTGTAATAAACTCCCACGCCCACGCCGTTGCCTCGTGCTTGAAGTAATCGCCGAAGGAGAAGTTGCCCAGCATCTCAAAATACGTGCCGTGTCTTGCGGTTTTGCCAACACGCTCTATGTCGGGAGTGCGTATGCACTTCTGGCAGGTGGTGACTCTTTTTCTCGGCGGAACCTGCTCGCCCTTAAAATACGGTTTAAGCGGTGCCATACCGGCATTTATGAGCAAAAGGCTGTTGTCGTCCTTTGGAACAAGCGGAAAGCTCGGCAGTCTTAAATGCCCCTTGCTTTCAAAGAAAGAAAGATATTTCTCTCTTATTTCATTCAAACCCAATTTTTGCATTGTGTTCCAGTCCTTTCAAAAATAACATATAGACTAATAATATAACAAAACAGGCGGTATTGTCAACTGTAAACCGACAATTTTTTAATAAATTTTTAATTTTTGGGATTTAATTAACCGATTGTTTACATTAATTGTGTTGCAAAACGGACGTTTATATGTTAAAATGCCATTAGGAGATGAACCTGATGGAAAAAGAATTACACAAGACTTTTACGGAAGTAGTGCCGTTTGATACAATAAATCCCAAAATGATGGAAATGTTTCACAATTTCCAGGAATTTATGATGATGTATAACTGCGCTATCCGTGAGGTTAAGACAAAATTTGAAGTTTTAAACGACGACCTCGCCGTTACAAATAACAGAAATCCCATAGAAATGATAAAATCGAGGGTTAAAAAGCCGGAAAGCATACTCGGCAAGCTGAAAAGAAAAAATCTGCCTATGAGTATGGAGTCCATTTTAGAAAACTTAAACGACGTTGCCGGAGTGCGCATTATATGCACCTTTGTGGACGACATTTACGCCATTGCCGAGATGTTCCAGAACCAGGACGACATAACCGTGCTCGAAATAAAGGACTACATTAAAAATCCCAAGGAGAACGGCTACCGCAGTTATCATATGATTGTAGAGGTGCCGGTGTTCTTTTCCAAACAAAAGATGCCGATGAAGGTTGAAGTTCAGCTGAGGACCATTGCAATGGACTTTTGGGCAAGTTTGGAGCACACGATGAAGTACAAAAAGGACATCGAAAACTCCGAGGAGATTTCAAAAGAGCTTAAAAACTGCGCCGAGCTGATTGCCCAGACCGACCTGAAAATGCAGACAATTAACAAAAAAATCACTGCATCTGCAAAATAGCCTTGATTTTATTTCAATTTCATTGTATACTTGATATGAATAGATTTATTAAAGGACTAATATAGATGAATGTACCTATGGGCAGGCAGAGTGAGGCATCACTCTTTGAAAACAGCATTAAGAGCGGGAAACTTGCACAGGCATACATAATAAGCGCACCGGAGGGTATGGGCAAAAAGACTTTTTTGAAGTACGTTCTCTCGCTTGTTATGTGCTCGTCACATTCGTCGTGCGGCAGCTGCCCGTCGTGCAGAAGTCTGGCGGCAAACGCCCACCCCGATGTGTACGAGATGCGCCGTCCGCAGGACAGGGCGTCTGTCGGAATTGACGCTGTGCGCTCTATGCTGGCGCAGGTGTATGCACGCCCGACGGAGGCGGACTTTAAGGCGGTTATTGTATACGAGGCGCACCTTCTCACGGCAGAGGCGCAGAACGCTATGCTCAAAATCATTGAGGAACCGCCTGCAAACGTGGTGTTCTTTCTGCTTTGCAACACGACCGCTCCGATACTGACAACCGTTATGTCACGGTGCGTTTTGGCGGAGCTGAAACCGCTTTCAAGGGAGAATTTGAGGGCAATATGCCCCGATGCCGGCGAGTTTGAACTCGGCTACTGCGGGGGCAATCCCGGAGTGCTTAAAAAGTTGCTGTCCGACGGGAGCTTTTCGTCAATGAGGGACGAACTTACCGAAAAGATATGCGCAATAACTTCCGACGACGCATACGCTGTGTATCGTGCGGCGGAATTTTTGGACAAAAACAAAGACAGCCGTGACGAGATGATTAACATAATTCTGTTTTTCATTCGTGACGCCCTGTTTAAAAAACTGGGTATGACGGACTGCATTTTAAATAAAGACAAACTACAACAGATAGAGGCATTTTCAAGGCGATGCGGTGCAAAGGAATGCTGTGAGGCTCTTTACTGCGTACTGGAAGTAATACGGGACAGAGGGAAAAACGGCAATTTTTCCATAGCCGCAATTAATATGCTTTTTAAATGCAGGGAGGTTTTAAATGGTAGAAGTTACGGGAATACGCTTTAAGCCGATGGGCAAGGTTTACTACTTTGACCCCGGCGACTTGGAGCTTAAAGTAGGCACACACGTTATTGTGGAAACGTCAAGGGGCGTGGAGTACGGAAACGTTGCAATAGACAGAAAAAAAGTGGAGGAAAGCAGGATTGTTCCGCCGCTTAAAAAGGTTTTGCGCATAGCGACTGCCAAGGACGAGGAGATTGTGGCGCAAAACAAAATCAGCGAAAAGGAGGCGCTCGAAATCTGCCGTGAAAAGGCGGAAAAGAGAGGGCTTGCTATGAAGCTGGTTGACGTGGAGTACACGTTTGACCACAACAAAATACTTTTCTACTTCACGGCAGACGGGAGAATTGACTTCCGTGAGCTTGTGCGTGACCTTGCAGCCGTTTTTAAAACGAGGATAGAGTTGAGGCAGATAGGCGTGCGTGACGAGGCAAAAATGGTGGGCGGCCTCGGAGTGTGCGGCAGGGTGCTGTGCTGTAACTCATATATGACGGAGTTTCAGCCGGTGTCGATTAAGATGGTTAAGGAGCAGAACTTATCGCTCAACCCCACCAAGATTTCCGGCACTTGCGGAAGGCTTATGTGCTGTCTTAAAAACGAACAGGCGGCATACGAGGCGCTGTCCAAAAATGCGCCCAGCGTCGGCTCTGTTGTGGAAACGCCGGACGGCAAAGGCGAGGTGTGTGCAGTGAGCCTCTTAAAGGGGATTGTGTCCGTAACCGTGGACGCCGGGAACGAAAAGGAAATAAAAGACTACAATCTGAAACAGATTAAAATTATAAAGCGCCACCGCTCAAAAGGCGAAAAGGTGAACTTAGATGAGCTAAAACAGCTCGAAGATTAAAATATTTAGTAAAAAAAGCTTGAATTTAGGAGTTTTTTATACTATAATATATCACAAGTATAATAAGGAGGTGTATACCGATGGCATATGTAATTAACGATGACTGCATCAGCTGCGGTGCCTGCGCAAGCGAATGTCCCGTAAGCGCTATTTCCGAAGGAGACGGCAAATATGAGATAAACGCAGACGAGTGCATCGAGTGCGGTGCGTGTGCAGGTGTTTGTCCTGTAAGCGCTCCCAACGCTGAATAATTTAAAAATCGGGGGAGGCTGTCATAGTTGGCAGCCTCTTTTGATTAACGGGGCTGATTATATTATATGGAAAGAATTGACGACCTCGGAACAGGAGGTCTTAAATTAATACAGAATACCGACCTTTTTTGCTTTGGAACGGACAGTGTGCTTCTTAGCAACTTTGTACGTGCCAAAAGCGGTGATACGGTTGTGGACTTTTGCACGGGCAACGGCATAATACCGGTACTGCTCAGCGCAAAGACCAATGCAAAAAAGATTTACGGAATAGAAATACAAAAGCCGTCATATGAGCTTGCCGTGCGTAACGCACAGCTAAACTCGCTCGGCGGCAGAGTTGAGTTTATCTGTGATGACTTAAAGAATTGGAAAAACCATTTTGCAAGTGGCTCGGCAGACGTTATAACGTGCAATCCTCCGTATATGAAAGTGGGCGCCGGATTTAAAAACCCCGACGACTGCAAAGCGGCGGCAAGGCACGAACTGTATGTAAACTTTGAGGAAATTGCCAAAAATGCGGCGGCGCTGCTCAAATTCGGCGGCTATTTCTACGCCGTGCACAGGGCGGACAGGCTGTGCGATGTGCTGTACTATCTGCGCTTAAATGCGCTTGAACCGAAACGGCTATGCTTTGTATCGCCTTCGCCGGAGCATCCGGCAAACCTCATTTTGGTTGAGGCGATGAGGGGCGCAAAGCCGTCACTTAAAATAGAAAAACCGATTTACGCAAACATATAGGAGATAAAAATGGACTACGGAAAACTGTACCTCGTCGCAACGCCTATCGGCAACCTTGACGATATGACCTGCCGTGCGGCGGAAACGCTCAAAAATTCGGATATAATAGCCTGTGAGGACACACGCCATTCACTGCACCTTTTAAACCATCTGGGCATTTCAAAGCCGCTTACAAGCTACTTTGAACACAACAAAAGGCAAAAGGGAGAGTACCTTGTGTCGCTACTCAAAGAGGGCAAAAACATAAGTCTTGTGACCGACGCCGGCACACCGGCAATCTCCGACCCCGGCGAGGATTTGGTTAAGATGTGCATTGCCGAGGGCATACAGGTTGTGCCTGTTCCGGGGGCGGTTGCGTTTGTAAATGCGCTGATTATCTCAGGTATGGACACGGGCAGATTTTGCTTTGAGGGGTTTTTGTCGGTAAACAAAAAGAGCCGCAGGGAGCACCTTTTATCGTTAAAGGACGAGAGGCGGACTATGATTTTTCACGAGGCGCCGCACAAGCTGAAAAACACGCTTGCCGACTTTTTGGAAAACTTCGGAAACCGCCGCATAAGCCTTGTAAAGGAGCTTACCAAGGTGCACGAAAAGTGCTTTGCGACCACGCTTGAAGACGCCGTTAAATACTTTGAAAACGAACCGCCCAAGGGTGAGTACGTGCTTGTGCTCGAAGGCAAGAGCGACAAAGAGGCGGCGGACGAGGCAGCGGAAAAATTTGCCGAAATGAGCGTATGTGAGCACGTGGATATGCTAATCGGCGAGGGTATGGACAAGAAAGAGGCGGTAAAGGAAGTTGCCGCACAGAGGGGACTTCCCAAGCGTGAAGTCTACAACGAATACGTGAGAAAATGAGGGATATATATGGATAAAAATTCCGTGCTGTATAAGGCGATGAAAAAATACAGGCTTAAATTTCTTATTATCAACATTCTGGCAACGGCGCTGCTCATTGCGTTTGCCATGTGGAAAATGCCTTATCTCAAAACAAAGACCTTTGGTGCGTCTGCGCTCGACGCCGAACGCTTTTTAAGCGAAACGGGGACTTTTACCGTAGACGAGCTTGTGGAGCTTGACCGCCACGAGGCAAAAGAGCCGTCGAATTTGTGCACACGCACCGAGAGCTACTGGCAGGGTGACAAATATCTGTTCAACATAAAGGTGAACAGCGCCGAGGAAACGGGCATTGTGTATAAAAACAAGATTTCTATGGGAAACGGCGACCCGGTGGAGTACCCGTCCGCCGAAATATATTTGGCTAAGTGTTACGGCAGGACGTTTGCGGTAATTGCACAGCCGGGGATAAAACCGACGGGAACGGTTAAGGGATATTTGGTTGACAAGTCACGCCCGGTAATATCGGAACTTTCCAAAAATCTTGAAAACGGGGACAGCCTTACCCTGTCCGAATACTTCATAGACACACGTGGGCTTGAAATGGACACGGCGGACACGGATTTATTCATAGTCCGTGTATGGGCGCTCATTATGATTTTACTTTTTGTAAAGCTCGGCTTTTACTTTGCAAAACCCGTCCTCACCCCCACTTACAGGCAGCTGCGCCGCTACGGAGATGTTTTGGCGGTGGCGGACGAGGTCAACCGTCAGGCGGTATCTGCCGACGCTTACACCGAGGGCAAAGAGCTTGTGACGAAGGACTTTATTCTGTCCGATGCGTCGTTTAAGCTGAGCGTTGCCAAGAACCATATGGCAAAGCATTAAAGGCAGCGGGTGCGCTATGCCTGCGTGGCAACTCTTAAAAATTGCCAAAAACACGCACTCACTGCAAAAAAACGTGTACGCATAACACAAATCTGAGAGCCGATATTGACAAAAAATCATCGGTATGATATACTCAAAGCATACACTATCCTTTGCGACTGACGGATATGCGGAGCACCGCAGGGGAACATTGGATAAATAATTTGCAGATTTTCTGCAAGCCGACCGTCTGGGCACATTTACTTCATTAAAGGGGTAGGTGTGTCCTTTTTGAGTTCAGGAGGTAAATAATGAGGAAAATAGCAGTAATAATGGGCAGTGACAGCGATATGCCCGTAGTTAAAAAGGCAATGGATATGTTAAGGGAATTTGAGGTGCCGTACGAAGTGCACGTTTTTTCGGCGCACCGCACGCCGTGCGAGGCGGCGCAGTTTGCCGAGAGTGCGAGAGAAAACGGCTTTGCGGCAATTATTGCGGCGGCAGGAATGGCGGCGCACCTTGCGGGGGCAATCGCAGCAAAGACAACACTTCCGGTTATCGGAATACCTATATCGTCGGGCAATTTGGGCGGCATTGATGCGCTCCTGTCCACGGTGCAGATGCCAACGGGGATACCTGTTGCAACAGTTGCCGTGAACGGGGCAGCCAATGCCGCTTTGCTTTGCATACAGATACTTGCAACGCAGGACGGCGCACTTGCCGAAAAACTTGCGGCAAAAAGAGCGGCGGACAGCGAAAAGGTACTTAAAAAAGATGCGGCAATTACAGCCGAATTTAACAATTAGGAGGAAAACGCTATGAAAAAATGTGAACAGCTTTACGAGGGAAAAGCAAAAAAGGTATTTGCAACAGAGGACAAAGACCTGGTAATCGTGTCTTACAAGGACGATGCAACGGCATTTGACGGACTTAAAAAAGGCACTATCTCCGGCAAGGGCGCAGTCAACAACAAAATGTCCAACTACCTTATGCAGCTGCTTGAAAAAGAGGGAGTACCCACCCACTTTGTAAAAGAGCTCTCCGACAGGGAAACCGTAGTTAAAAAAGTAGAAATCGTTCCCTTGGAAGTCATCATAAGAAATATTTCGGCAGGCTCATTTGCCAAGAGATACGGCGTGGACGAGGGCATTGTGTTCAAAAAGCCGACAATAGAGTTCTCCTACAAAAACGATGACCTTCACGACCCGCTGATTAACTCCTACCACGCACTTGCACTCGGTCTTGCAAGTGAGGACGAGATAAACACAATTAAGAATATGGCATTTAAGGTAAACGACGTTTTAAAGAAATACTTCCTTTCGCTGAACGTAAAACTTGTTGACTTTAAGCTGGAATTCGGCAGAACCGCCGACGGTACTGTTGTTCTGGCAGACGAAATCTCCCCCGACACGTGCCGATTCTGGGACGCCGACACAAACGAAAAACTTGACAAAGACCGTTTCCGCCGTGACTTGGGCTCGGTGGAGGAAGCATATGCGGAAATGATGAACAGAGTGTTTGGAGGAAACAATGAGTAATTTGAGAGAGGAATGCGGCGTATTCGGCATTTATTCAAAGGACATCACAGACGTTGCATCGGACGTGTACTACGGACTCTTTGCGCTCCAACACAGGGGTCAGGAGAGCTGCGGAATTGTGGTAAACAACGACGGCGTCTTTAAGGATTACAAGGACGAAGGACTGGTAAACGATGTATTTACCGCAGACACTTTGGAGCGTCTGGGCGACGGCAATATGGCAGTCGGTCACGTGCGCTACGGCACAACGGGCACAGACGGCAGAATTAATGCTCAGCCGATTGTGGTAAAGCACATAAAAGGAGCAATGGCACTGGCGCATAACGGCAACCTTACCAACTCATACGGACTGAGAAATGCACTTGAACTGGAAGGGTCAATCTTTCATACAACGAGCGACACCGAGGTTATATCATACATAATCACAAAAGAGCGCCTCACCTCCCCCACCATCGAAAATGCAGTGGAGCGTGCAATGGATAAAATCAGAGGAGCATATTCACTTGTAATAATGTCACCCTCAAAGTTGATTGCGGCAAGGGACCCCAACGGTTTTCGCCCGCTGTGCTACGGAATTAAAAAAGACGGCAGTTACGTAATCGCCTCCGAAAGCTGCGCATTAAACGCAGTGGGCGCAGAGCTTGTAAGGGACGTTGAGCCGGGAGAAATAATCGTGTTCTCCAAAGACGGAATAAAGACATTAAACAGTCACTGCAAGACCTGCAAGCGGTCGCTGTGCGTATTTGAATACATCTACTTTGCACGCCCCGACTCGGTGATTGACGGCTGCTCCGTTCACGACAGCCGTGCAATGGCGGGTAAGTTTCTGGCAACGGAGCACCCGGTTGAGGCGGACATAGTAATCGGCGTACCGGACTCGGGACTTGACGCAGCCGTTGGATATTCGGCACAGTCCGGCATACCCTACGGAATTGGATTTTTAAAGAACAAATACATAGGCAGAACGTTCATCTCCCCCGGTCAGAGCACCCGTGAGGACAGGGTGAGAATTAAGCTGAACCCCATTTCGAGCGTGGTTAAGGATAAGCGTGTGGTGCTGATTGACGACTCGATTGTGCGTGGCACAACGTGCGCAAGGATTGTGAAGCTGCTGCGTGACGCCGGTGCAAAGAAAGTGCATATGAGGGTGTCGGCACCGCCGTTTTTAAACCCCTGTTACTACGGAACGGACATAGACTCACGGGAAAACCTCATTGCCTGCAACCATACGATTGACGAGATAACCGCTATGATTGGAGCGGACTCGCTCGGCTACCTGAGCATAGAGAGCGCCAAAAAGATTGCGGACGTAAACGGACAGGGCGGCTTCTGCACGGCTTGCTTTGACGGGAACTACCCGACGGACATTCCCAAGCACGGAAACAAGAACCGCTTTGAACAGAAAATTTCCAAAAGAGAGGGAGAATACAATGAATAGTTTCAGCAAAAGCTACGCCGACGCCGGCGTTGACATCACCGCCGGCTACCGTGCGGTGGAACTTATGAAAAAGCACATCGCCAAAACCGTTACCGAGGGCGTATGTTCAGACGTGGGCGGATTTGGCGGACTGTTTGAGCTTGACGTCAAGGGAATGGAAAAACCCGTTTTGGTAAGCGGAACGGACGGCGTGGGCACAAAACTCAAAATTGCCTTTTTGCAGGACAAGCACGACACGGTGGGCATGGACTGCGTGGCTATGTGCGTAAACGACATCATATGCTGCGGAGCAAAGCCGCTTTTCTTCCTCGACTACATCGCCTGCGGAAAGAACGAACCCGAAAAGATTGCCTCCATAGTGTCCGGCATTGCGGACGGCTGTGTGATGAGCGGAGCGGCGCTCGTAGGCGGAGAAACTGCGGAGATGCCCGGTTTTTACCCGGTGGACGAATACGACCTTGCCGGATTTGCGGTGGGCGTGGTTGACAAGGCAAAGATTTTAAAATCCGAAACAATGAGCGAGGGTGACGTGATTGTGGCATTGCCGTCGAGCGGCGTTCACTCAAACGGATTTTCGCTTGTGAGAAAGGTTTTCGGCGTTGGCGAAAAGGACATCGGCTCACCGCTTGAAAGCCTCGGCGGCAAGAGCATCGGCGAAACACTGCTCACCCCTACCAAAATATACGTAAAGCCTGTGCTTGCGCTTTTGGAAAAGGCAAGAGTCAGCGCAATATCGCACATTACGGGCGGCGGATTTTACGAGAACATTCCCAGAAGCCTGCCAAAAGGCTACGGCGCAAAGATAGACAAGGCGTCGCTTAAAACTCTGCCGATATTCGACCTCATTGCAAAAACGGGCAATATACCCGAAAGGGATATGTTCAACACCTTTAATATGGGCGTCGGTATGAGCATAGTCGTAAACAAGGCGGACGCCGACATCGCTGTGGAAACCCTCAGGCAAAGCGGCGAGGACGCCTACATAATGGGCGAAGTGGTAAAGAGCGACGAAAGCGTAATTTTAAAGTAGAGGGCAGTGCTATGAAAAAAACAAAAATCGCCGTGCTCGTGTCCGGCGGAGGAACAAATCTGCAAGCGCTGATTGATGCGCAGAAAAACGGAATTATAACAAGCGGAGAGATTGTGCTCGTTGTCTCAAACAACAAGGGGGCATACGCTCTTAAACGTGCAGAATCGGCAGGCATAGAAACTGCGGTTGTTGCAAAGGGTGACGGTTTTGAGAGTGCAATCTGCGATAAAATTGACCAAAGCGGAGCACAGCTCATTGTCCTTGCCGGATTTATGTGCATACTGAGCGAAAAGTTCACCAAAAAATACGAAAACAGAATAATAAACGTGCACCCGTCGCTTATCCCCTCTTTTTGCGGAGCGGGTTACTACGGACTCAAAGTTCACGAGGCGGCTCTGTCATACGGAGTTAAGGTGACGGGGGCGACGGTGCACTTTGTAAACGAAATTCCCGACGGCGGGAAAATCATTGCCCAAAAGGCGGTTGAAGTGAAAGACGGCGACACGCCCGAAATACTTCAAAAACGTGTAATGGAGCAGGCGGAGTGGGTAATACTTCCGCTTGCGGCAGAGAAAATATCAAAAGAAATTGCCGAAAATCCCTCAGTCACCTGCGGTGACAGCTCCCTTTAAGCAAGAGAGCCTTTGGATTGCACAGGCAAAATAACTTCCATTGGAAAATTAAATTAAAAAGCGAAGGAGAAGTCTATGAACGTGTACGAAACTAAGACGGTGGGCGAGCGCATATGCGGCAACCCCTACGTCGGCAGAGGAATTGTAAGCGGAAAGACGGCGGACGGCAAGTGTGCGGCGATTGCCTACTTTATAATGGGCAGGAGCGAAAACAGCCGTAACCGTGTGTTTGCCGCAAGGGATAACGGCATATACACAGAGCCGTTCGACGCATCTAAGGTCAAAGACCCGTCGTTGATTATCTATGCGGCGGTGCGCAGTTTTAAAAACAACCTCATAGTTACCAACGGCGACCAGACGGACACGGTGTACGAATATCTGCAAAACGGCAAAACCTTTGAGGACGCACTAAACTCACGTGAGTTTGAACCCGACGCTCCCAACTTTACGCCGAGGATAAGCAGTATGCTCACGTTTGAAAACGGGGATTTCTCCTACAAAATGAGCATACTTAAAAGCATTGACGAGGCCGGCTCGGACTGCGCACGCTACACATTCCGCTACCCGTCAAAGGCGGGGCTCGGTCACTTTATCCACACCTATGTGACGGACGGCGAGCCGATACCCACATTCTGCGGCGAACCGGAGAGGGTGTCTGTTCCCAATGACATTGACGCCTTTACGGGCGACATATGGCAAAACCTTAATGCCGACAACAAAATATCGCTCTATGTGCGCTATACCGACCTTGAAAGCGGCGGTGTCACAGAGCGGATTATAAACAAAAACGGAGGGCAGTTATGAGAGAATTTGAACTTAAATACGGCTGCAACCCCAACCAGAAACCGTCTAAAATATATATGGAAAACGGGAGCGAACTGCCGATTAAAATTCTGTGCGGCAGACCGGGTTACATAAACTTTCTGGACGCATTCAACGCCTGGCAGTTGGTGTCGGAGATTAAAAAGGCGACGGGACTTTGTGCGGCGGCGTCATTCAAGCACGTAAGCCCCACGTCGGCGGCGGTGGGACTTCCGCTGTCCGACAAGCTCAAAAAGGCTTGCTTTGTTGATGACATAAAGGATTTGGACAGCTCACCGCTTGCCTGCGCATACGCAAGGGCAAGGGGAACGGACAGAATGTGCTCGTTCGGCGACTTTGCCGCCCTGTCCGACGTGTGCGACTCTGTAACAGCACGGCTCATAAAGCGTGAGGTGTCCGACGGCGTTATAGCGCCCGGCTACGATGACGAGGCGCTCGAAATACTCAAATCCAAAAGAGGCGGAAACTACAACATAATAGAAATCGACCCGTCATATGTCCCCGAACCGACAGAGCGCAAACAGGTGTTCGGCGTGACATTTGAACAAGGCAGAAACAATTTTAATATAGACGAAAGTCTGCTTGAAAACATTGTGAGCGAAAGCAGGGAAATGCCCGAAAGCGCAAAGAGGGATCTAATAATCTCATTAATCACGCTTAAATACACGCAGTCCAACTCCGTGTGCTACGCCTATGACGGACAGGCAATCGGCGTGGGAGCCGGTCAGCAGTCGAGAATACACTGCACCCGTCTTGCCGGGGGCAAGGCGGACACGTGGTTTTTGCGCCAGCACGAAAAGGTATTAAATCTGCCGTTTTTAGACACGTTAAAGCGCCCCGACAGGGACAACGTAATCGACGGCTACATAAACAGAAATGAAGAGGACGTGTGCGCCGACGGTAACTGGCAAAGATACTTCAAGACACGCCCCGAACCGCTGACCGACAGCGAAATAAGAGAATACTTAGACGGCATAAGCGGTGTGTCGCTCGGTTCGGACGCATTTTTCCCGTTCGGCGACAACATAGAACGTGCCAAAAAGAGCGGCGTTACCTACATTGCAGAGCCGGGCGGCTCAATCCGTGACGATGCGGTAATAGACACGTGCAACAAATACGGTATGACTCTTGCCTTTACGGGTATGAGGCTGTTCCACCACTAAAAGGAGGATAATTATGAAAATAATGGTTGTAGGCGGCGGCGGACGTGAGCACGCCATAATCAAGAAAATAAAGGAAAATCCAAAGGTTGAAAAAATATACGCACTCCCCGGCAACGGCGGTATTGCTATGGACGCCGAGTGCATTGACATCGGCGCAAAGGAAACGGAAAAAATCGTTGCCTTTGCCAAGGAAAACGGCATTGATTACGCCGTAGTTGCGCCCGATGACCCGCTTGTGCTGGGCACTGTGGACGCATTGGAGGAGATAGGTATCCCCTGCTTCGGCCCGAGGGCAAATGCGGCAATAATCGAGGGAAGCAAAGTTTTCTCCAAAGACCTTATGAAAAAATACAATATTCCGACTGCAAAGTACGAGGTGTTCTCCGACGCTAAGCAGGCTCTCAAATACCTCGAAACAGCGCCCATTCCCACCGTTGTAAAGGCGGACGGACTGGCACTGGGAAAAGGCGTAATCATAGCTATGACAAGGCAGGAGGCGCAAGATGCCGTGCGCTCCATTATGGAGGACAAAATCTTCGGCAAGAGCGGCAACAAGATTGTCATAGAGGAATTTTTGGAAGGACCGGAGGTTTCCGTTCTCTCGTTTACCGACGGGGAAACGGTTGTACCTATGGTTTCCTCAATGGACCACAAGCGTGCCCTTGACGGCGACAGGGGATTAAACACCGGCGGAATGGGCACGGTTGCCCCCAACCCGTACTACACGGACGAAATTGCAAAGGAGTGTATGGATAAAATATTTATCCCCACAATCCGTGCGATGAAGGCGGAGGGCAGACCGTTTAAAGGCTGTCTGTACTTTGGACTGATGCTCACAGATGACGGCGCAAAGGTCATAGAGTACAACTGCCGTTTCGGCGACCCGGAAACGCAGGTTGTTCTGCCGCTTTTGGAGAGCGACCTTTTGGACGTTATGACGGCAACCACCAACGGCACACTGGCAGACACTGAGGTTAAATTCTCGGACAAGAGCGCCTGCTGTGTTGTTATGGCATCGGAGGGCTACCCCAAGTCATACGAAACGGGATTTGAAATAACTCTCCCGTCCAACCCCGACGGCGAAATTTACATTGCAGGGGCAAAGAAGGACGGCGCACGCCTTGTAACCTCCGGTGGCAGAGTGCTCGGCGCAACCGCTGTGGGAGATACGCTCAAATGCGCCGTACACAAGGCATACGCCCTTGCGGACAGCATTAAATTCGGCAATTCTTACTGCCGCCGTGACATAGGCAAGCGTGCGCTTGATGCAAAGGGGGATTTTTAATGGTTTACCGCACATATGTAGAAAAGAAGCCTCACCTTGCAAACGAGGCAAAGGCTCTGCTTGCGGACATAAGAACGCTTTTGGGAATAGACGTTAAGGATATTCGCATAATAAACCGCTACGACGTGGAAAACATCGACAAAGAGCTTTTTGAATACGCCAAAGGCGCAGTGTTCTCCGAACCGCAGTTAGACATTGTGACCGACACGGTAAATGCCGACGGTGCAAAGGTTTTCGCCGTGGAATACCTGCCCGGTCAGTTTGACCAGAGGGCGGACTCGGCGGCACAGTGCATACAGATTATCTCGCAGGGCGAACGTCCGACCGTGCGCACGGCAAAGGTGTACGCCGTGTACGGCGACATTGCGGATAAACAGCTCTCATCAATTAAAAAATACGTAATAAACCCCGTTGAGGCAAGAGAGGCGTCGCTTGATGAATACAAGACGTTAAAGTCCGACTACGACATTCCGCAAACCGTGGAAACACTGAGCGGATTTAACGCTTTGGATAAAGACGGACTTGAAAAATTCATTGCCAAATACGGACTGGCTATGGACATTGACGATATTGAGTTCTGCCAAGAATACTTCATCTCGGAGAAAAGAGAGCCTACCGTAACGGAAATCAGAATGATAGACACCTACTGGTCCGACCACTGCCGTCACACCACGTTTTTGACAACAATAGACAGCGTTCGGTTTGAGGACGAGGTGCTCCAAACGGCATATGACGAATACATAGAAACACGCAAAAAGCTCGGCAGAGAAAAGCCCGTTAATCTGATGGACATCGGCACCATTGCCGCAAAGTACTTAAAGAGCACGGGCGACCTCGACAAACTCGACGAGTCCGAGGAGATAAACGCCTGCACGGTAAAGATTGAGATTGAGGCGGACGGCAAAAAAGAGCCGTGGCTGCTGCTGTTTAAAAACGAAACGCACAACCACCCCACCGAGATTGAACCCTTCGGCGGTGCGGCAACGTGCATCGGCGGCGCAATCCGTGACCCGCTCTCCGGCAGAGCCTACGTTTACGGCGCAATGAGAGTGACCGGTGCGGCTGACCCGTTAAAGAGCGTGAGTGAAACCATTGAGGGCAAACTGCCCCAGAGAAAGATTGTAACCACGGCGGCGGCAGGTTATTCCTCATACGGAAACCAAATAGGCCTTGCCACCGGCATTGTGGACGAAATATACCACGACGGCTACGCCGCAAAGAGAATGGAAATCGGCGCAGTTGTAGCCGCTGCTCCTCAGAAAAACGTGCGCCGTGAGTGCCCTCAGCCTGGAGATTTGGTAATCCTGCTCGGCGGCAGGACGGGCAGGGACGGCTGCGGCGGAGCTACCGGCTCGTCAAAGTCGCACACGCTGAGCTCGCTCGAAACCTGCGGCGCCGAGGTGCAAAAGGGAAATGCGCCCGAGGAGCGCAAACTGCAAAGACTGTTTAGAAACGAGACGGCGTGCCGTATGATTAAACGCTGCAACGACTTCGGCGCAGGCGGTGTGTCCGTTGCCATAGGCGAACTTGCTGACGGACTCGACATTGACCTTAACGCCGTGCCCAAAAAGTACGACGGTCTTGACGGCACGGAGCTTGCAATAAGCGAGTCGCAGGAGAGAATGGCGGTTGTTGTAAGTGCAGGCGATGCGCAAAAGTTCATAGACATTGCCAAAGGCGAAAACTTGGAGGCAACCGTCGTTGCAAAAGTAAAGGAACAAAAGCGCCTTACTATGACGTGGAACGGCGCAACGATAGTTGACATCAGCCGTGAATTTTTAAACTCAAACGGCGCACAGAAACACGTTGACATAATTTCCGAAAAAATTTTGCCGTATAAAAAAGGATTTTGCGGTGACTTTGTCGAACAATATATAAAATGCGCAAATGACTTGAATATTTGCTCAAAGAGGGGTCTGTCCGAAAGGTTCGACTCCACAATCGGCGCCGGAACGGTTCTTATGCCCTTCGGCGGCAAAAATCAGCGCACGCCCATTCAGGCGATGGTGCAGAAGGTGTCTGTCGAAAAGGCTCACACCGACGACTGCTCGCTTATGGCGTGGGGCTACAACCCGTTTGTTGCGGAAAAGAGCCCGTACCACGGCGCATACCTCGCCGTTGTCGAGTCCGTTTGCAAACTGGTGGCAACGAGTGCAAAGTTTGAGGACGTGTACCTCACGTTCCAGGAATACTTTGAGCGTCCGGGCAAAGACCCCAAACGCTGGGGCAAGCCTCTTGCCGCACTCCTCGGCGCATTCAAGGCGCAAAAGGAACTTAAAATTGCCGCTATCGGCGGTAAGGACTCTATGAGCGGAACATTTGAAAAGTTAGACGTTCCGCCGACGCTTGTTTCCTTTGCCGTGACTATGTCAAAGACGGGCGATATAGTTTCCCCGGAATTTAAAAAGAGCGGAAACAGAGTTATTCTCTTAAAGGCGGAAACGGACGAAAACGATTTGCCTAAAACACAGTCGCTTTTGGAGCTTTTTGCAACCGTGACCGAACTTTTGCGTTCGGGAAAGGCGGTTTCCTGCTACACGCCGTCAATGGGCGGTGTTGCAGAGGCTGTGCTTAAAATGTGTATGGGCAACGGCTTTGGATTTAAGTATGCAGACAGCGTTTCCGACAGTGACATTTTTGCTCTCAACTACGCATCTTTCATTCTCGAAGTGACAGACGGCGGCTTTGAGGAAAACACAATAGGCTTTGTGACCGACGACGGCGCAATATCGAAAGCCGACAGGTCAATCTCGCTTTCCGAGCTTGAAAAGGCGTACGAGGACAAGTTGGAGAGCGTATTTAACTGTAACATTAAAGACGAGGACGGAGAATTTGAGAATTTATCTTACATCTCCGGCAAAAAATATACATCGGCAATAAAGTGCGAAAAACCGCACTTCCTCATACCGGTATTCCCCGGCACCAACTGCGAGTACGACTCCGCAAAGGCTGTGGAGGACGCAGGCGGCAGAGCCGACATTTTTGTAATTAACAACCTTAGCGCAGACGGCATTGCAAGGAGCGTGGAGGAATTTGCCGAAAAGGTGAAGGACTCACAGGTAATCTTTATTCCCGGCGGATTTTCCGGCGGTGACGAGCCGGACGGTTCGGGCAAGTTCATAACCGCATTTTTCAGAAATGCGGCGGTAAAGGAGCAGGTGACAAACCTTCTCGAAAGCCGTGACGGACTAATGTGCGGCATATGCAACGGCTTTCAGGCTCTCATCAAATTAGGGCTTGTGCCGTTCGGCAAAATCTGCGACACCGATGAGCACTGCCCCACCCTCACATTTAACACAATCGGCAGACACCAATCCAAGATTGTGCGCACAAGAGTGTGCTCGGACAAGTCCCCGTGGCTCTCCGAGGTCAGTGTGGGCGAGGTTTACAGCGTGCCGATTTCCCACGGCGAGGGCAGATTTATAGCCGAGGACAATGTTTTAAAATCGCTCATCGCAAACGGGCAGATTGCCACGCAGTACGCAGACCTTGACGGCAATGCCACGGGCAATGTGCAGTTTAACCCCAACGGCTCTAAGATGGCGGTTGAGGGCATACTCTCTCCCGACGGCAGAGTAATAGGCAAAATGGGACACTCCGAGCGCATAGGCAGCGGACTTTACAAAAATGTTCCCGGAGATTACGATATGAAGTTGTTTAAAGCTGCGGTAAAATATTTTAAATAAACCCAGGAGAATAATATGGCTTATCTTTCCGATATTGAAATTGCACAGCAGTGCAAGATGAAACCTATAACAGAAATTGCAAAAACCGCCCAAGTGGACGAAAAATACCTTGAAGTCTACGGAAAATACAAGGCGAAAATCGATCTCTCACTTCTGAGAGAAACAAAGCGCCCCGACGGCAAACTCATATTGGTTACGGCAATCACCCCCACTCCGGCAGGCGAGGGCAAAACCACAACCACAATCGGTCTTGCCGATGCAATGAGGAAAATCGGCAAGGACGCAGTTGTTGCATTGCGTGAGCCGTCACTCGGTCCGGTATTCGGCATAAAGGGCGGCGCCGCAGGCGGAGGATACGCACAGGTTGTGCCTATGGAGGACATCAATCTGCACTTTACGGGTGACTTTCACGCAATCGGTGCGGCAAACAATCTGCTTGCCGCAATGCTTGATAACCACATTCAGCAGGGAAATGCCCTCGGCATAGACCCACGCAGAATAACCTGGAAACGCTGTGTGGATATGAACGACAGACAGCTCAGAAACATCGTGGACGGCCTCGGCGGCAAGCCTAACGGTACGCCACGTGAGGACGGGTTCGACATAACGGTTGCAAGCGAGATTATGGCGGTTTTATGTCTTTCGTCCTCAATAACAGATTTAAAGGAAAGACTTTCCAAGATAATCGTCGGCTACACCTACGCAGGCGACCCGGTCACCTGCGGACAGCTTAAAGCGCAGGGCGCAATGACAGCACTGCTCAAAGATGCCATAAAGCCCAACTTGGTGCAGACATTAGAGGGCACTCCGGCATTTGTGCACGGCGGTCCGTTTGCCAACATTGCCCACGGGTGCAACTCGGTAATCGCCACAAAAATGGCTATGAAAATGGGCGACTACGCCGTAACCGAGGCAGGCTTCGGAGCAGACCTCGGAGCGGAAAAATTCCTTGACATAAAGTGCCGTATGGCAGGACTTACGCCGTCGGCAGTGGTTGTTGTGGCAACGGTGCGTGCTCTTAAAATGCACGGCGGAGTGCCGAAAGACAGCCTGTCTGATGAAAACCTTGACGCCTTAAAGGCGGGACTTCCCAATCTTTTAAGGCACGTTTCAAATATACAAAACATCTACCGCCTGCCGTGCGTGGTTGCAATTAACCGCTTCCCCACGGACACGGACGCCGAGATTGAACTCTTAAAGGCGCAGTGTGCGTCGCTCGGCGTCAACACCATTCTCTCGGACGTATGGGCAAAAGGCGGTGACGGCGCTGTCGAACTTGCGCACGAGGTTGTGCGCCTGTGCGATGAGGAAAAGGGCAACTTCACATTTGCATACGAGTCTGATATGAGCATCAAAGAGAAAATAAACGCAGTTGTAACCAAGGTGTACGGCGGCGAGAGGGCACTCTTTACGCCGTCTGCCGAAAAGCAGATAAAAACTCTTGAAGATTTGGGATTTGCGACTGCGGGCGTGTGCATTGCAAAAACGCAGTACAGCTTTTCCGACGACCCGACCAAGCTCGGTGCGCCGAGCGGATTTGAGGTGACTGTCAGAAACGTCAAGATTTCCGCCGGTGCAGGTTTTGTCGTGGCGCTCACCGGAAATATTATGACTATGCCGGGGCTTCCCAAATCACCTGCGGCAGAGCGCATAGACGTAGACGAAAACGGCACAATTACAGGTTTATTTTAAAATATCAGGGAGGAACGACAATGGCAATTTTTATCAATGAACCGTCACACACATTTAACGAATATCTCCTTATTCCCGGATATTCATCAAGTGAGTGTATACCCGCAAACGTGAGTCTTAAAACTCCGCTTGTAAAGTTCAAAAAGGGTGAAGAACCTGCAATAAGTATGAACATACCCATGGTTTCCGCAATAATGCAGTCCGTTTCGGGCGACAAAATGGCGGTTGCGCTTGCAATGGAGGGCGGTGTTTCGTTTATTTACGGCTCACAGTCCGTTGAAGACGAGGCGGCAATGGTTTCCCGTGCAAAAAAGCACAAGGCAGGCTTTGTTATAAGCGACTCCAACATTTCTCCGAATGCAACGCTTGCGGACGTTATCGCATTAAAGGAAAAGTCCGGTCACTCCACCGTTGCGGTAACTGAGGACGGTACGGCAGAGGGGAAACTGATGGGCATAGTAACCAGCAGAGATTACCGTGTAAGCCGTATGGAGCCTACAACCAAGGTCAGCGAATTTATGACACCGTTTGAAAAGCTCATAACCGCAAAAGAAGGCACAACGCTTAAAGAGGCAAACGACATAATCTGGGATCACAAGCTCAACTCACTGCCCATAATAGACGAAAATCAGCGTCTTTGCTGTTTTGTATTCAGAAAAGACTATGACACGCACAAGAAAAACCCCAACGAACTTCTTGACGCAAGCAAGAGATACGTTGTTGGAGCAGGCATAAACACAAGGGACTACGCCGAGCGTGTACCGGCTCTGGTAAGTGCCGGAGCGGATGTTTTGTGCATAGACTCGTCGGAGGGCTTCTCCGAGTGGCAGAAGCTCACCATAGACTGGATAAGGCAGAATTACGGCGACAGCGTTAAAGTCGGCGCAGGAAACGTTGTTGACGCAGACGGTTTCCGCTTTCTTGCTCAGTGCGGGGCGGACTTTATCAAAGTCGGCATAGGCGGCGGCTCTATCTGCATAACCCGTGAAACAAAAGGCATAGGCAGAGGTCAGGCAACGGCTCTCATTGACGTGTGCAAGGCAAGAGATGAATACTTTGAACAAACGGGCATCTACGTTCCCGTTTGCTCCGACGGCGGTATTGTTTACGACCACCACATTACCCTTGCGCTTGCGATGGGGGCGGACTTTGTAATGCTCGGCAGATACTTTGCCCGCTTTGACGAAAGCCCCACAAACAAGGTCAGCATCGGCGGTAACTATATGAAAGAATACTGGGGCGAAGGCTCGGCAAGGGCAAGAAACTGGCAGCGCTACGACTTGGGCGGCGACAAAAAGCTGTCCTTTGAGGAGGGCGTTGACTCATACGTACCCTATGCCGGAAGCCTTAAAGATAACGTCGCATTATCGCTCGGCAAGGTTAAGTCAACAATGTGCAACTGCGGCGCTCTCACCATAAAGCAGCTGCAAAGCAAGGCAAAGCTCACCCTCGTTTCCGAAACCGGAATTGTAGAGGGCGGCGCTCACGACGTAATCCAAAAGGACAAAACTCAGCCGATAAAGTAAAATATTTAAAATTTTGTATTGATATAATACATGTGAACCAAAAAAAATAGAAAATCAAAATTCAATGTGATATAATGTTTTTTGCGAC
>CAKSTI010000011.1 GCA_934500705.1 uncultured Clostridia bacterium
CGCAAAACCGCACATTAACAAAACACATTGAATAATTTTTTTAATAAAAATGGTCCATATGTTTGACAACTGCAGATCGCCGACCGGTAAATTTTTAAAATTCATATTGACAACTCCCCTCAAATGTTATATAATAAGTTTGTAAATTTGATTACCCTATAAATTTACACTACGAGTTCAAATAAAGATTTATCCAAACCGCCGTGTAATCGGTAGCACAGTGTGTGCATTCTGTAACTGCCTTTGGCAGTTATTTTTTTGCAAATTTACGTTATTTTTTCATTGCTATATATAATACCACAAAAAGCACCAAATTGCAACCAAAACATAAACCCTCATACCCCAAAATTGCACAAACGCAAAAAAATAAATTGATATATATTGACAAAAATTGTATCCTGTGCTAAAATAACGATTGTATGAACGAAGACGTTTATTCGGGAGTAGTGTGCCCGGAGTAAACGTCTTTTTTTATTACAAATTTATAATCGAAAGGCAGATGCGTTATGAACCCATTGGAAGGACAAGTCAGAATACCGTCCGGCTGTGCAATATCGGCAGTAATTTCACGTGACGGAAACAAGATGGACGGAAAAAGCATCATCGAAAGTATGCGCCCTATGCACGACCGTTCAAACGGACTGGGCGGAGGATTTGCGGCATACGGAATATATCCCGAATACAAAGATTTTTATGCTCTGCATATTTTCTACAACGACAACACCGCACGCCACACCTGCGAGCAGTTTTTAAAGGACAGCTTTGAGATTGTGCGCTCGGAGAACATTCCCACAAGGAAGCACAAGAGAATTACGGACGAACCGCTTATCTGGCGTTATTTTGTTTGTCCGCTCTCGTCGGTTTTGTCACGTATGCAGCTTGACGAAAAGGAATATACGTCAAGAATTGTGATGAAAATAAATACCGAGATTGACGGCGCTTACGTCTTTTCGAGCGGTAAAAATATGGGCGCTTTTAAAGCCGTCGGCTACCCGGAGGACGTCGGCGAGTTTTATAAACTTGACGAATACGAAGGCTACCTGTGGACGGCTCACGGCAGATATCCGACAAACACCCCCGGCTGGTGGGGAGGCGCTCACCCGTTCGGACTTTTAGACTACACAATCGTGCACAACGGCGAGATTTCGTCATACGACGCAAACAGACGGTTTATAGAGATGTTCGGCTACAAGTGCACATTGCAGACCGACACCGAGGTCATTACATACATTGCCGACTATCTGATAAGAAAACAGGGCTTAACTCTTGAAGAAACCGCCTCGGTAATAGCCGCACCGTTTTGGAGCACTATCGAAACAAGAGATGACAAAGAAGTGCTCAAATATTTAAGATGCGTGTACGGCAGTTTGCTCATAACCGGTCCGTTTTCCATTATTTTGGGCTTTAACGGCGGACTTATGGCGTTAAACGACAGACTTAAACTGCGCAGTATGGTCGTAGGTGAAAAAGACGACAAAGTGTTTATCGCAAGCGAGGAGGCGGCAATCAGAACAATGGAACCGAATGCCGAAAATATCTACTCCCCCGCCGGCGGAGAACCCATCATCGTAAGAGTGAAAGAAGGTGCGTTTTAATGGGTATAAATTACATCTATCCCGAATTTGAAGTAGAGCGGAACGAAAACAGATGCATCAAATGTCAGGTCTGCGTCCGCCAGTGCTCGAACGAGGTGCACAGCTTTGATGAAAAGAGAAACCTCATTTTAAGCGACGAGTCCAAATGCGTCAACTGCCAGAGGTGCGTTTCCCTCTGCCCCACCCGTGCACTTAAAATTACCAAAAACACCTGCACGCTGCGTGAAAACGCAAACTGGTCGTCAGACACCATTAAGGAGATTTACAAACAGGCGGCAAGCGGCGGCGTACTGCTGTCATCAATGGGCAATCCGAACCCTCTGCCGGTTTACTGGGACAAAATACTGATTAACGCCTCTCAGGTTACAAACCCTTCCATCGACCCGTTGCGTGAGCCGATGGAAACAAAAGTTTTCCTCGGCAAGAAACCCGAAAAAACAGAGAGGGACAAAGACGGAAAACTCATTTGCAAAACCACTCCCCAGCTTGAACTGTCAATGCCGGTGATGTTTTCGGCAATGAGCTACGGCTCAATCAGCTACAACGCTCACGAGTCGCTCGCACGTGCGGCAAGGGAACTGGGAATTTACTATAACACAGGAGAGGGCGGCCTGCACGAGGACTTTTACGTCTACGGCGAAAACACCATAGTACAGGTTGCCTCCGGCCGTTTCGGCGTTCATAAGGATTACCTCGAAGCCGGAGCCGCCGTTGAAATTAAAATGGGTCAGGGCGCAAAGCCGGGCATCGGCGGACATCTGCCGGGAGCAAAAATCGTCGGCGACGTTTCCAAAACAAGAATGATACCGGAAGGCTCCGACGCCATATCCCCCGCACCTCACCACGACATATACTCCATAGAGGATTTAAGACAGCTTGTGTATTCGCTCAAAGAGGCAACGGAGTACAAAAAACCGATTATCGTAAAAGTTGCCGCCGTGCACAACATAGCCGCAATAGCAAGCGGAATTGCACGCAGCGGAGCGGACATCATCGCAATAGACGGCTTCCGTGGCGGAACGGGTGCCGCACCCACAAGAATAAGGGATAACGTCGGTATTCCCATAGAGCTTGCCCTTGCCTGCGTTGACCAAAGGCTCAGAGATGAGGGCATACGCAATAACGTGTCGCTCGTTGTGGGCGGCAGTATCAGGAGCGCATCGGACGTGGTAAAGGCAATAGCTCTCGGAGCGGACGCCTGCTACGTGGCAACAGCCGCACTCATCGCAATGGGCTGTCACCTTTGCAGAACCTGCCAGAGCGGCAAATGCAACTGGGGAATTGCAACGCAAAGACCCGAACTTGTAAAGAGGTTAAACCCCGACATCGGCTACAAGCGCCTTGTAAACCTTATGACGGCTTGGAAACACGAAATCAAGGAGCTTATGGGCGGAATGGGAATTAACTCTATCGAGGCGCTCAAAGGCAACCGCCTGATGCTCAGAGGCGTCGGACTAAACGGAAAGGAGCTTGAGATATTAGGTATCTCACACGCAGGAGAATGAAGAGAATATATGTAAACGAAAAATGGTGTTTAGGCTGTCATCTTTGTGAATATAACTGTGCTTTTGCCGCAAGCGGCGAGGACAATATGGCTCTTGCGCTCAAAGACAAAAGCATATACCCCAAAATACGGGTTGAGGACGACGGCAAAGTTATGTATGCAGTGTCCTGCCGTCACTGCGACGACGCAATATGCGTAAAATCCTGTATATCGGGTGCGCTCACCAAAGAAAACGGCGTTGTTAAAATCAACAAGGACAAGTGCATCGGCTGTCTTACCTGCATACTTGTTTGTCCTTACGGCGCACTTGCCTTTAACGAGAACAAGGCGGTCACCAAATGCGAACTGTGCACCGATAACGCCTGCGGAGAGCCGGCGTGCGTAAAGGGGTGCCCCAATAATGCAATATGCTTTGAGGAGAGATTATAATGAACAAATATGTTATCATAGGCGGCGGAATTGCCTCTCTCGGCTGTATTGACGCAATCAGAGAAAACGACAAAGACGGCTCTGTCACGCTCATTTGCGGCGAGAATGTTTTGCCGTATGCAAGACCGCTGATTTCATATTATCTTGAAGGAAAGACCACACTTCAAAAAATGTGCTACCGTGACGGGGAATTTTTTGCCTCAAATAACGTCACCGTAAAGCTCGGAGTCACAGCGGAGAAAATCGACGGTAAAACCGTTGTATGCTCGGACGGGGAAAAAATAGAATTTGACAAACTGCTCGCAGCAACCGGCTCGTCACCCTTTGTACCGCCGGTTGAAGGACTTGACACAGTGGAGAAAAAGTTTACCTTTATGACCGAGGACGACGCACTCGCACTCGAAAAAGCGGTTGATAAGGACACAAAGGTGCTCATAGTAGGCGCAGGTCTTATCGGTCTTAAATGCGCCGAAGGACTTAAAGAAAGGGTTAAAAAGATTACCGTCTGCGACCTTGCCGACAGGGTGCTTTCCAGTATTCTTGACGCAGACTGCGCACAGATTGTTGCGGATAAACTCAAAGAAAACGGCATAGAGCTTATGCTCTCCGACAGCGCAGAGGTATTCGACGGCGGCACCGCCAAGATGAAAAGCGGAAAGACCGTTGACTTTGACGTGCTCGTTATGGCAGTCGGCGTAAGACCGAACCTTAAACTCTTAAAGGACATAGGGGCGGAGATTAACAGAGGCGTCTTGGTAAATGACAAAATGGAAACCTCGGTTAAAGACATCTACGCCGCAGGTGACATCACCGAGGGCGAGGATATTTCAAGCTCGACAAAAAAGGTTATGGCAATTCTGCCGAACGCCTATATGGGCGGCAAATGCGCAGGTTACAATATGTCGGGCAGAGAGGAACACTTTGACAATCAGATACCTATGAACTCTATCGGATTTTTCGGCTATCATATGATGACGGCAGGCAGTTACGACGGCGAAATGTACGAGGAAAAATCCGCCGACGGCGTAAAAAGGCTGTACGTTAAGGACAACCGCCTTATCGGCTTTATAATTCTCGGCAAGGTGGAAAGAACCGGAATATACACACGTCTGATACGTGAAAAAGTTCCGCTCGATACGCTGGATTTTGAATTAATCAAAAAAAATCCGTCACTTTTACCTTTTTCTCAAAAATACCGTGGAAAAAATCTCGGAGGTGTGGTATAATGCAAATAGATGCGACAAAATTTGAATTTAAGGCACTCAACGACGAAATAAGAAACGGCGGCACCGATATTGAAATCACCGACTGCCTCGGTCAGCGCTTTATTGCGGCAGGACTTGACGGCAAAAAGATTAAAATATCGGGTACACCCGGAAACGCCCTCGGAGCGTATTTAAACGGCGCACAAATATCCGTTTTCGGCAACGCCCAGGACGCAGTCGGCGACACGATGAACGACGGCGTTATCTGTATTCACGGCAACATCGGCGACGCCGCAGGTTATGCAATGCGTGGAGGCCGTATTCTTGTTAAGGGAAATGCCGGTTACCGTGCCGGAATACATATGAAGGCATACAGGGAAAAACACCCCACGCTTGTAATAGGCGGCTGTGCCGGCAGTTTTCTCGGCGAGTATCAGGCAGGCGGCACAATCATCGTGCTCGGCTTGAATGATGACGGCAGAAAAATTGTGGGCAACTACCCGTGCACGGGTATGCACGGCGGAAAGATGTTTTTGAGAGGAAAATGCGAGAACATCAAATTCCCCAAGCAGGTCACCACGCACCTTGCCACAGATGAGGAAAAAAGCGAGATTAAAGCGGAGATTGAGAATTTCTGCAAGATTTTCCACTTAAACGCCGATGAAATACTCGGCGCAGATTTCACCGTTGTACTGCCGGATACCAAAAATCCCTTTAAGCAAATGTACGTCGCAAATTAAAGAAAGCGCAGGTGAAAGCTGTGGTTTACACAAAAAAGGAAGTTATGCAGTACGTAAGCGAGGAGGACGTTAAGTTTATCCGTCTTGCATTTTGCGATGCCTTCGGCACGCAGAAAAACATCTCGGTAATGCCGGGCGAGCTTGAAAGAGCGTTTGAGAGCGGCATCGGCATAGACGCCTCCGCCATTACGGGATTTGGCGGCGAGGTCTTTTCCGACCTTTTGCTCTTTCCCGACCCGTCAACGCTGTCGGTTCTCCCGTGGCGTCCGTCGCACGGCAAGGTTGTGAGAATGTTTTGCTCCATAAAATATTCAAACGGCAAGCCTTTTGAATGTGACACAAGGCGTATTCTCAAAGAGGCGGTAAAGACGGCAATGAGCGAGGGGTATTCGTTTACCTTCGGTTCGGAAATGGAGTTTTACCTCTTTAAAACCGACGAGGACGGCAACCCCACCGATATTCCCTATGACAGGGCGCACTATATGGACGTTGCGCCTATGGACAAGGGCGAGAATATCCGCCGTGAAATTTGCCTTACCTTAGAGCAGATGGGCATTAAGCCGGAAAGCTCGCACCACGAGGAAGGCCCCGGTCAGAACGAAATCGACTTTAAATTTTCCGACCCGCTCACCGCCGCAGACAATGCGGTAACGTTTGTTTGGGTTGTAAAAACCGTTGCGGCAAGGAACGGTCTTTATGCCGACTTTTCGCCCAAACCCATTGCGGATAAGAGCGGAAGCGGATTTCACATCAATGTGTCCGTCAGCGGAAGCCACGACATACTGCCGAGCGCAATAGCCGGCGTTATGAACAGAATTGACGCCGTCACGGTCTTTTTAAACCCCGCAGAAAGTTCGTACGACAGGCTCGGCAGTGCAAAGGCGCCTAAGTTTGTAACTTGGTCACCGGAGAACCGCTCACAGCTTATACGCATACCTGCGGCGGACAGCGAGCACAGACGATTCGAACTGCGCTCACCGGACTGCGGCGCAAATCCGTACATTGCATATGCGCTTTTGATTTACGCCTGCCTTGAAGGCATCAGGGGAGGCGAACTTCCGGACGTTCCGGCAAATATAAACATACTTTCGCTCTCCGATGAGGAAAGCAAAAAATATAAAAAGCTCCCCGAAACCCTGTCCGAGGCAAAAAAGTGCGCACTAAACAGCGATTTTGTAAAGAAAGTTTTGCCCGACACGGTGATTAAAAACTACTGCAAATAATTTCAGGGAGGAAGCGATATGCTTTTTAAGGAATACACTTACAGTGTTTTGATTGTGTCCCCTTCCGAAAAATTTGCAGAGAGTATCCGCCCCCTGCTCCCCGAAAACGACTTTGCACCCGTCGAAACCGTGGGAAACGCAGGCGAGGCAAGGCGCAAACTTGCCCAGCGTGACTTTGACATCGTTCTTGTAAACACACCGCTCACAGACGAATTCGGCACAAGGCTTGCCCTTGATATTGTTGCCGACTCCAAAAGCGGCGTGCTGTTGTTTGTAAAGGGCGACATATACGAGCAGGTGACCGACAAGGTAGTGGACTACGGCGTGTTTACTCTGTCCAAGCCCACCTCTCCGCTTGTGGTTCACCAACTTTTGCGTAATATGTACGCAATGCAGGAGCGCTTTCGCCGTCTTGAAAAAAAGAGCGAAACGCTCGAAGAAAAAATGGAAACAATACGCATTGTAAACCACGCAAAATGGATACTCATAAACAATATGAAGCTGTCGGAAAACGAGGCACACAAGCTGATTGAAAAACAGGCAATGGACACCAGACGTTCCAAGCGTGACGTTGCCGAGGGGATTATTAAAACATACGGAAATTAACTTTGCGGCTGAAAAAACAGCGCACGGACCGAACTCAAAACGCTATGCTTTGAGTTCGGTTTTCATATTCCGCACGCCTTTTGGTATTAAAATTTATGATTACTGTTAAACTCGGACGGCGAAACACCGTAGTATTTTTTAAACACGGTGGAAAAGTACTTTTCGTTTTCAAATCCGCACCGCCGTGCAACTTCTTTAATTCTGAAATAGTTTGTTTCAATGAGGGAAACCGCCTTTTCCATACGCTTTTCTACAAGGTATTCCGACGGTGAGAGCGAAAACTTTTCCTTGAATTTTCTGCGCATATATGCTCCGCTCACGTCCAGCATCTGCTCAACGTATGCAATGGAAAAGTCCGGGTTTGAGAGATTTCTCTCAATCAAAAGTCCGGCGGACTCCGCCGTGCTCTTAGCCGAAAGGCTGTCGCACTCACGGCAAATCATACACGCAATGCGTAGCAGATACTCACTGCACTTGATTTTGTAGGCTGTGTCCTTTCTCTGCCATACTTTGAGCACTTTGTCAAACATTTTTTCAAATTCTATGGGGTTTTCGGGGTAGAAAACCTTTATTTTTCTGTCAACGGGAGTGTTGGGTATAAAGTGAATTACCGTCATATCCTCCCCCTGCGATACACGCAGATAATCTACACCGGCAGGGACTAACGCTATGCTGCGGCCGTTTGCCTCAAAAACTTTGTCCCCGACTTCAAAGTGCGACTGCGCCCTGTGGCGGTACGAAAGAGCGCAAAACGAGCGTGCATCGTTAAAACAGCGCACCTTCCTGTTTTCTTTAAGCCTTAATGCGCCTATTACGTTTGCCGAAAAGTTGTCGTCAAAAAACATACCGATTCCCCCTTATTTACAGTAAATTTTAACACATTTTGTTTCAAAAGTCAAACCCTGTATCGAAATTTTGCCTTTAAAAACCATCAATATTCTGCTATACTGAGTCCGAGGTGATGAAAATGACAAGACGAGAAACAGTCTTAAAACATTTTGATGAGCAAAGAGAATATATGGACGCCCGTGTAAACGGCGGCATCGAAGCGCACCGCAAAGGGTATGCCAATCTTAAATTTACCCTGCCCGACGGCACCGAGGTTAAAAACCTTAACTTTACGGCAGAGCAAAAGTCGCACGACTTCAACTTTGGCTGTAATATGTTTTTGCTGGACGAATTTGAGAGCGAGGAAAAAAATAAAATTTACCGTGAGGTCTTTCCCCAAGCATTTAACTATGCCGTTGCCCCCTTTTACTGGGACGGATTAGAACCGACTAAGGGAATGCCGAGATACGCAAAGGACAGCGAAAAGGTTTACCGCAGACCCTCGCCCGACCTTGTTTATGAATACTGCAAGGAGCATAATATCCGTGTAAAGGGTCACTGCCTTGTTTACGACCAGTACTCCCCCGACTGGATACCAAACGACCCGTCGGAGATTAAAAGAGTTATCAAATCCCACATTGAAGAAATTGCCCAAAGATATTCCGACGTTATATTCGACTGGGATATTGTAAACGAAGTTTGGTGGCCGTGCTACGGCAAAACTCACAACGGAGGAACTAAGTTCTACCGCAGTGACGACTATGTGCGCTATCCGTTTAAAATTGCCGACCGTGCAGGATTTGAGCGCAAGTTTATAAACGAGGCAACACATATCTGGGACGACTTCTGCTTTGAGAGAACGCCGTACTACCTGTTTTTAAAAACGCTTATGGCGGAAAACGTTCCCTTTGACGGCATAGGTATGCAGTTCCACCAGTTCTGCCGGAGAGAGGACGAGGAAAAGTACGCCCTTGACCGCTACAACCCCGCACGTGTGTATGACGTTCTCGACACCTTTGAAAAGCTCGGCAAACCCGTGCAGATTTCCGAGATAACCATTGCGTCGTACAACGGTGACAGCGAGGATATGGACATACAGGCGGAGCTGCTTAAAAATATGTATAAAATATGGTTCAGCCACAAGAGCATCGACGGCATAGTTTACTGGAACCTCGTTGACGGATATACCTACACGGGCGACAACACAAACACCGGTATGCTCGATATGACAAAGGGCGAAAACCAGTTCGGCGGAGCGCTCTTCTACAACGATATGACGCCAAAGCCGGCATTTGAAACGCTCAAACAGCTTGTAAACAATGAGTGGCACACCTCTCTTTCCTCTGCGACAAACGATGTCGGCGAGGCACGCATACGAGGATTTAAAGGTATGTACGATGTGGAATTTGAATACAACGGCAAAAGATACAAAAAGGAATTTCACTTAGACGGCAGAGATGATTTCACGGAGAAAATTGTTATAGACTAAATAAGCTCGAAAAAAGCGGTCTGTCAATCACGCATTGGCAGACCGTTTTTCCATAAATTTAATAACCCTCGGTGTATTATATCGCTGTATCATAACAAATACCAAGTCAAGCAGACAGCCGAAAGCCGACGTCACGGCAAATACAACCGGCGCACCGTAAGGTATAATCAGAAACAGCGGAACAAAGGACAAAACCGCCATTATAAGATGACCGAATTCCGCCTGCAAGACGCTATTAAGAATTTCCTCCGGCGTGTTTTTCTTTATGTCAAATTGCTCCGGCTTTGCCGTTATTGCATATTTTTTCCACTTTTTGACCCTCAAAATTTCGTACAGTCTTTTCTCAAACTTATGTATGCGGAAAATCGGCGAGTTTACGTTAAATTCACGGTTTTTGCAAATTAACGTCACCGTCTCCCCCACTATCAGCCTCATTGTAAAGTGATATGCCGTGGTTAAAAACGTCACATAAAGCGTAAGCGCCGACATTGCCGCAAATATTGCCGCAAGGACAATGAACAGCACATCGGCGCATATTATTATCTTTAAAGTTTTTTCTGTCCTTTTTTTCATTTTAATACCGCCCTTTTGCACCATTGTAGCACAACCGAGGCTGTATTACAAGTTATTTCACGGTGATTATTCTTATTCTGCCGCCGTACTTTTCGGATTTGTCGTAATATGCGGTAACGTAACTGTCGCCGTCAAGCTCTGCCGCAAGGTCGGACAGGGCGAGCAGTTCATACGTAAAGTGTCCGCTGCTGCGGTAAACCTTAACCTTGTCGCTGAGGGTGTATTTTTCGCCCCCTGCGGTTACGGTTGTGGCATCGACTGCGGTTACACTGCCCTTTGCGGCTTTGAGTGATGCAAGTGCGCTTATGTCCGCCTTTGAGCCTTCCGCCTTTACGGGCGTTCCGCTCTTGATGTCGCTGTAATATCCGCCGCTGTACATACAAGCAGAGCCGGCAATGTCCACAGTATAGGCTGACCCCTTGTCCCCCTTGTCGGGTGCGGAGGTGACAATGCCGTATTCGTTGCTGTCACCTGTTACGTCCTTTAATATCAATTCCTCAATTTCGCCGGACGTGTTCTTTTTGCACCAGAGGACGGACGAGTCGGAGAGATTAATGCCGTCGAGTCTTACCATAAAAGTGCTTACGGCATTGCCGCCGTGGTCTTTGTTGGTTGTGGAAACATCAAGGATTTTTACCTCGTCGGAAACTTTGGTTTTGCCGACGGTCATTGCCTCTGCGTCCACATCGCCCGACGCACCGCCGCCCGTTACACGGCTCAGCTTTGCCGTGCCGGAGGCAAACGTTACCGCCATAACGCTGTTAAGGTATGACGAATAGTCGGTTGTCACCGCATATTCCGCCTCGGTTCCGTCAGGGTAAATCAGGTCGGCATAGCGTGAGGAATACTCCTCGCCGTCCGCATTGGTAAAGTTTTTGGTACCCACCTTTACAAGATACCCTGCAAGAGTCTGCGCACTCTGCGAGTTTGCGGGGGAAACGTCGGCAATCTGCCCGTCCTTGCCAAAGAGCAGCGTCACGGTGTCGCCGTAGTTCAAATTGCCGTTGGACGACAGTTTGTTAAACGCCTCGGTGGTTTCAATCTCGTATGTCGTTCCGGAAATCACGACAGATGTGGGCGTATCCTTGTTGGGAATTGCCTTGTCGTACACACCGGTGATTTTTTTGCTGTATGCAAACACCGTATTCAAATCGGGCGAGTAGTAGAGAATGTCAAGACTTTTAAGCGAGCTTGGCGCAACCTTCACCCCGTCACGCATAACGGTGAGGTTTTTATCATTGTCCGTAAACATCGTGTACCACGTGTCGGAATAGCTCGAAAGCGTGTATGCGCCCTCCAAGGCATCGGTTTTGAGCGTTAAATACTCCACACTGCCGTTTGCGTCCTTGACAACGTGTATAACATCGCCTATGCTCATCATACCCTTTGCCGACGAGAACGTGTATTTGTCCGAGCCACGGTAAACCGTTGTGTTGTCGCTCAGGTTAAGCTCGGTCAAACCTCCGTTTGCGTACACGGCAACGGAGTTTGCCAGAACGGAATACACAACGTATTTTTCGCTGTTTTGCGAGTACGGCATAAAGGCGAGGATTTCTCCGCTTGACTTTACCGCAAGGTCGCCCTTCTGCCCCACAAAGGAGCTGTCAAAGCCGTCACCGGACTTAAATGTGCCCACGCTTGTGAGAACGGAGTTTACGCCGACGGACGTGTCCTCTTTGTTGGTTGCAATAATTACGGCGTCCTCGTAAAATTTGGCGTCAAGGGTTGTTATGTACTCGGAGTCGGAATTTTTTGACTTTGCCGTGAGCATATTGTATATAAGTGCGAGAACGTCACGCCGTGAGAGTGCCTCGCCTATCCCCTTGGATACGTTCTTGTTAAGGCTGAGGTTTGCCGCAAGGCTCGCCTGACCGTACGGCCACGATGCGCCAAAGTCATCATCGGTATAGCCCATAAGTCTGAGCGCAACCGTAATTGCCTCCTCATACAGAACGTTCTCCTCCGGACGGAATGTGCCGTCCGGATAGCCTGTTAAGATACCGTTTGTCACGGCAACCTTTACATACGGCGCCGCCCAGTGGGTGTATGTGCAGTCCTTGAATACCGAAATCTGTGCGCCGAGCGCAACCGAGTTCTTGTACTTGGACGCATTTACCGCAATCTTGGCAAACTCGGCACGGGTTACGGCGTCATCTAAGTTCATATTGCCGTTTTCGTCGCCGGACATAATGTTAAGGCTCTTTAAAAGCGCAGTCGCCGAGCTGTCGGTATACACTCCGGCGGCAGATGCGCTCATAACTGAAAATGCAAATGTAAGAATAAGACACAAAATTCTTTTTGGCATACAAAATCTCTCCTTTTTAATCATATCTCAATGCCTCTATCGGGTTAAGCTGTGACGCTTTTTTTGCCGGGAAATATCCAAAGGCTATGCCGATTACCGCCGACACGCTGAACGATATTATCATTGACGGAACGGAGAGCACCGCCGTCATATCAAATATCTTTGCCGCATACGACCCGGCAATTCCCAAGAGTATTCCTATAATTCCTCCAAGGCAGCTCGTCGTCACCGCCTCAACCACAAACTGGCTCATAATGTCCCACGGTGTTGCTCCGAGCGACTTTCTTATGCCGATTTCTCTCGTCCTCTCTGTTACGGAAACAAGCATTATGTTCATTATGCCTATTCCGCCGACGAGCAACGACACCCCGGCAACGCCTGCAAGCACAAGCGACATAGACGCCGTAAGGTCGTTGATGTTATCTATCATATCGCTCATATTGCTAACACGGTATGCGTCGCTGTCCTCAAATACGCCGAGCAGATATTCCTCAATAACCGCCTGCGCCGCATCGGACACCTCTTTTGACGCCGCATTGAATGTGTAACTTCCCATTGTAAAACTGTTGGAAAGATGCTGTGCGGTTGTGTACGGCATAAGCACGATGTCGTCCGCACCGCCTTCCTCGCTGTCGCCCGTTTCGTCAAGAACGCCGATTACGGTAAAGTTTGTGCCGTTTATCTTTAACTTTTCGCCCACAACGTTTGTCGTGCCGAAAAGCTCCTTTGCCACATACGTGCCCACAACGCAGTTTTTAAGCCTGTTTTCGCTGTCGGTGTAGCAAATGCTGCGGCCGCTTGTAACTTCAAGCCCCTTAATGTCCGTGTAATATTCGTTTACGCCCAGACAGCTTGTGGGGTTTAAGTTGTTGTCGTTGTATTTTACCGTTGCGCCGGCAACAGTTACCGACGGCGACATAGAATCGAGGTACTCCGGATTGTCGCTGACCAGGTTTTGCATATCGTCCACGTCCACCGAGCGGTTTCCGCCACGTCCCATAACAGATACGGTTATCGTGGTTGCGCCCATACTCTCAAACTGGTCTACAACGTCCTTTGTCATACCGTTTACAACGCTTACGATGATTATTACCGCCGCAACGCCGATTATTATGCCGAGCATTGTGAGGAACGAGCGCATCTTGCTCGACATAAGGCTTTTCAGCGCAAGCGTGAATGCTTGTTTAATGTTCATATGCGCCCTCCTTTACCACGTCGGAAATAATCTTTCCGTCCTGTATTCTTACAACCCGTTTAATCTCCTCCGCAATGGAGTTGTCGTGAGTAATCAGCACAATGCTTGTGCCCTCACGGTTTAACTGCTTTAAAAATTCCAGAACCTCTCTGCCCGTCTTGGAGTCCAGAGCGCCTGTCGGCTCGTCCGCAAGTATCAGCGGAGGGTCGCCGGCAAGAGCACGGGCAATGGAGACTCTCTGCTGCTGTCCGCCGGAGAGCTGCGAGGGAAACTTTTTGCCCCTGTCGGCAAGCCCCACACGTTCAAGCGCCGCCTTGGCAAGCTCTGTGCGAATGTGCGGCTTTACGCCTTTGTAAAGGAGCGGCAGCTCCACGTTCTCCTGCACGGTCAGCTTTGGTATCAGGTTGTACTGCTGAAAGATAAATCCCAGCTCCTTGTTGCGCACGTGGGCAAGATCGTTTTCGTCCATAGTGCTCACGTCCGTGCCGTTTAACAAATACGTTCCCGAAGTCGGAATGTCCAGACAGCCTATGATGTTCATACACGTTGACTTTCCCGAACCGGACGAGCCGACTATCGCCACAAATTCGCCCTTGTCTATCGAGAGTGATATTCCGTCGAGCGCCCTTATCTCGCTGTCGCCGTCGGAATAGATTTTATATATATCCGTAAGTTCAATAAGTTTCATACATAGCACCCCCGCAGTGCGTCAGCGGTTGCCGCCGGGCATTCCACCGCCGCCGCTTCTGTTGCCGCCGCCTCCGCCGGGCATACCACCACCGGGCATTCCGCCTCCGCCGGGCATACCGCCGCCGGGCATTCCGCCACCGCCGGGCATACCGTTCTGATTTTCACTGCTCTTGTCGGACGATGCCGTAACATCAGGCAGGAGAACGGTGTCGCCCTCTTTGAGCGAGCCGGATTTTTCCTTAATCTCTATAAACGAACCGTCGGTAAGTCCCGTTTCGACGGACACCGCCGTGTAGCCGCTCGGAATATCCAGCTTACTCAACATATTTTCGGTGCGCTTTTGCGTTTTGTCGTCTCCGCCGTCCGACTTTTCATCGCTTTTTTCGCTCTTTGCTCCGCTCTCAGTGCTTGTAAAGCTGCCGTCATCTTTGACAATTACAAAGTTGCCCATTCTCACTGCCGACACGGGAACACGCAGTACGTCCTCAACCGACTCCACCTTGATGCTTGCGCTTACGTTCATACCGGGAATAAGTCCGGTTTCTTCACCATTGTCTATGGTTACGGTAACAGGGTACGAGGTTACGCCCTGATTTGACTCGCCGACTATGCTTATCTTGCTCACCGTTCCGGTGAAAGTCTTGTCTTTGATTGCGTCCGCAGTGATGTCTACCTCCTGCCCCACGCTGATTGACGAAATATCCAGCTCGTCTATGCTTATGTCAAATGTCAGTGTCGAAAGGTCGGCAATAATCGCCATAACCGACGTGCTGTTTGTGTCCAGTTTTTCTCCGGCTTTCACATTCTTTTGGATAACTTCTCCGGATATGGGCGCCTTAATTCTGTAATCGTCCAGGTTGTCGTACAGGTTGTCAAGCGAGAGTCTGGCGTCATTCAATGACAGCTGTGCCTCTTTTACGCTCTTTGTCGTGCTTGTGCTTTTAAGCGTTACAATCACTGTTCCGTTAGATACGGCGTCGCCCTTTTTCCTGTTGATTTTGGTTACCTCGCCCGATGTTTTGGCGGTAACGGTGTAGGAACTTCCGTACTCCAACTTGCCGGAGTCGTAGCAGGCGTAACTGCCGACTTTTGCGGTTGCAAGCTCACCGGAGGTAAGCGTGCCGGGGTTTTTGAGGCTTATCTCCACCTCGACCACGTTTACGCCGTAGGAGTTGGTGTATGTACCCGTTCCCACGGAGGAAACCGTGCCGTAAATCGTTGTGAGCGAGTTTGCAAGCGTCACCGTTGCGCTCTGCCCTGCGTAGATGTGCTTTGCGTCGTCCTCGCCGAACGGTACGGAGAGCTTTAAATTATCCTTGTCAATAACGTCCGCAACCTTTGCGCCGTTTTGCACGTTGTCGCCCACAGACACATACAGGTTTGTGATAACTCCGCCTATGGTTGACTTAACATTGAGGTTTGCGGCGTTCTCTGCGGCGTCGCTGTAACTTAACTCCGATTTGGTAATTGAGCTTTGCTGTTTTTGAATATCCTTGCTTACGCTCTCGGAGTCTATCTCGTACAAAAGCTGGTCTTTTTCTACGTAGTCGCCTTCCTCAAAGTAGTCGGCAATGATGTCGCCCTTGGCAAGCGAGGTAATCTCGTACTGGCTTATTGCCTCAACCGTGCCCGTGCCCTCTATGACGTTGGCAATGCTTCCACGGTCAACCTTTGCCGTAACGCTGCCCGTCTTTTTTGCCGAATTTTTAGCCGATATGTACCTTCCCAGAAAAACGCAGAGAATTATCACTGCCGCCGATGCCGCAATAAAAATTCTGCGGCTTTTCCTGTTTTTGAAAATCTTCCCAAATCCGTCGGAAATTTTCTTGAATGATGGTTTTTTGATTTTCATTTTGCCGCTCCTCTCGAATTGATAAATCCATTCTACACAACCATATTGAAAGCCGTATGGTTGCAAAATGATAATTGTGTGAAAATTGTAACCCAACTGTAAACAACGTCATTGCGGCTTGTAACCATCATAGCACATATTGAGTGTGGTTTACAATGGCGCACGCCGCTACAATGACTATTATATAATTCTTTATTAATTTATTTAATTATTCAAGTGTTGTTGTTTGTTTGTTGTTTGTTTGTTGTTTTTCAAAACCCGACACTCGCCAAAGCCTGTAATCATCGGCGTTTGAGGTGTGTTGTTTGTGTGTTGTCACTGTGCTGTGAGTGTGCTGCCTCCCCTCGGCACAGGCAGTTTTCCGATGTGAATTAATGTGGCTTTTTTTCCGCCGGAAGTTCAAACCAGAACTCCGAACCGTGGTGCGATGTTTTTACGCCGAAAGCTGCGCCGTGAGCGGTTAAGATATTTTTGACAATCGAGAGTCCTATGCCCGTTCCCACGCTCTGACGGGTGTGTGTTTTTGCGGACTTATAGTACTTGTCCCACACACGGTCAATCTCGTCCTGCGGTATGCCGACTCCCGTGTCACGCACGCTGAAATATATCTTATCCCCGACGTCCTTTGCGGTAATGAAAACCTGCTTGTCGTCGCCGGTATAATTAATGGCGTTTGCAATGAGGTTGTATATAACCTGTTCTATGCGCCGTCTGTCGCCGATTGCGTTTTGGGTGGTTTCAAGCTCGGCGGTGAATTTGTAGCCGTGCTTTTCCTCATAGATTTTAAAGGTGGAGAGTATCGCCCCCGCCGCCTCGCCTATGTCAAACGGCGCCTTGTTCATAGCCACCGTGCCGGACTGAATTTTGGAAAGGTCCAAAAGGTCGCTCACAAGCAGTGACAGGCGATTTGTTTCGTCTATTATGACTCCGGTGTGAACATTTCTCTTTTCCTCGTTCGAGCCGGAAATATCTCTTATCATCTCCGCATACGACTTTATGATTGTAAGCGGTGTGCGCAAATCGTGGCTGATGTTGGAAATCAAGTCCTTTCTCAGTTCCTCTGTCTTGGACAGCTCCTCCGATGTGCGGTTAAGCGTCTGCGCAAGCTCGTTTATCTCCCTGTACGTTCCGCTCTCAAAGGCAATGCCGTAGTCGCCCTTGGCGAGTTTTTGTGCGCTGTCCGTGATTTTTTCGATAGGCTTTGAGAGCCTGCGTGCAATAAAGTACGCAAGCACAGACGCCAAAAGAACCGAAATCACCGTTACAACGGCAAGCTGACTTTGGAGCACTCTCCTTGTAGTGTCGGTGCGCTCCACGGGACTGCTCAGGCGCAGGTACATTTTTTTGCCGTCTATCTTTCCCAAATACGCTCCGTACACCGCAAACTGTGCGCCGTCGTTCGGATTTTTCTCTATGTACGAAACGCTGTCATCCTTGCTTATGCTATCAATAAACCGCTCCGTCATCTGAACACGGAAGTCGTCCTCACGGTGCATCTTGCCGTCCGCCCCGTCAAAACGGCGGTAAGAGTAACCCTCCATAACCTCGCCGTCCTCGCTGATGATGTTTGCAAACACGCCGAGGTTAAACGAGTGCTCCGTGCGGAAGTTGTTAAAGTCGTCGCTGAGCTTGTACTCCGCAAGTATTCTGTCGCCCATTTTTTTAAGCTCACGCAGTTTCATAGTGTTGAAAAATGCGTTTAAAAAGAGTATTTGCAGCACCCACAAAATCAGCATAATAACTATCGCAAACGTGCAGAAGTACCGCCAAAGGTGCGCCCTCATTCCCGGAATTTTGCCCTTGCTTTTCATCTACTCCACCTCGAATTTGTAGCCCATTCCACGCAGGGTCACAATGTAGTTTCTGTAATCGCCCAGGCTGTTTCTGAGCATTTTAATGTGTGTGTCAACCGTGCGGTCGTCGCCGTAAAAGTCGTAGCCCCACACTTCGGTTAAGATTTTCTCACGGCTGAGCGCAATGTTGCGGTTGCGCACAAGGTAGAAAAGCAGGTCGTATTCCTTGGGCGTCATCTCCGCCTTTTGCCCGTCAACACGGACGCTTCTGGCACTCATATTAATCTCCAATCCGCCGAATTTCAGGACGTTTTCGTCGCCCGTCCCGCTCTCTTTGCGGCTACGTGTTATCAGCACATTGAGCCTTGCCATAACCTCTTTTGGCGAGAAAGGCTTTACCACATAGTCGTCTATGCCCATCTCAAAGCCGAACAGCTTGTCGTACTCCTCGCCTCGTGCGGAGAGCATAAGCACGGGAACGTCGCTTGTCTTTTTAATCTCTTTGCAGGCGGAAAACCCGTCGAGCTTGGGCATCATAATGTCCAGTACAACTGCGTCGTACTCATTTGTGCGGCATTTTTCCACAGCCTCCATGCCGTCTGCCGCCTCGTCGGTTTCATAACCTTCAAACTCTGCGTATTCACGGATTACCTCACGGATTTTGTCCTCGTCGTCCGCAATTAATATTTTACGCATATCTCCACCCTCCTACATAAGTTTGATGATATTATATACTGCCAATGTGACAGTTTTGTGACAGACTTCTAAAAATTTATACCACATATCCGCCGCTGACTCCCAGAACCTGACCGGTTATGAACGAGGAATTCTCGCTTGCCAGAAAGTAAACCGCCTCCGCCACCTCTGACGGCGTTCCCATTCGGCAAAGCGGTGTGTCGTCTGCAAAAAGGTTCAAATCCTCTCTCGTGTAGCAGTCGTTCATAGGCGTATCAATAAGTCCGGGCGACACGCAGTTTACCCGTATTCCCGACGGGCCGAGTTCTTTGGCAAGCGACTTTGTAAAGCCGATAAGCGCCGCCTTTGTCATACTGTACGCCACCTCGGTTGACGAGCCGACCTCGCCCCACATTGAGGAAACGTTTACAATGCTGCCGCTCTTGTTTTTGAGCATTATTTTAACTGCGCTCTGCGACGCAAAGAAGGCGCCGTTTACGTTTACCGCCGTTATCCTTTGGAGCTCTTTTTCCGTCACGTCCTGAAAAAGCCCCGAAAGCGCAATTCCCGCATTGTTTACAAGCACGTCAACTCCGCCGAAGCGCTCATATGCCGCCTCAACGAGCGATACAGCCTCGCAGGATACTGCAATGTCTGCACGCACCGCCATAAACCTCTCCGGCAAAAATTCCTCAGAGAGTGCGTCCGCCGCATCTTTGCCGTTTAAATATCCAATCGCCACATTATATCCACGGTCATAAAATTTTCTTGCGCACGCCGAGCCAATCGCTCCTGAACCGCCCGTTATGACAACTGTTTTTTGCATATCCGTTCACCCTTTTGTAACAATTTTTGTGTCTATTGTACCATATTTCACGACGTCCGTCCACCCGTTTTTTTATATTATGATTTTTTTTGACGTTTTAATTGATTTTTCAGAAAAATTATGTTACAATTATTTCTGGTATATTGAAAATTACTGCGGCAAATATTATGTAATTTTACATAACAGACGTTTTTATGCAAATATTATTAAGAGGGCAGGTAATGCAAATGGCACTTTTTAAACCCGGATATTTGAAGGAAGGCAAGGGAGTTGACAGAAACGCACCCGAAAAGAACAGGTTTTTCCTGTTTTTCGAGCTGTTTTTCGGTCACCTCGGAAGGCTCATCACGGTAAACGTTGTATACCTTGTTACAATGCTGCCGCTGTTTTTGGGACTTTTTTTGTCATTCAATTTCAAAAGATGGCCGTTTGCGTTCTCCGGCGACATCGTAGGAATTGCTCTAATCATTGTTTCAATCTTTACATCTTTCCCGATGACGTGCGGATTTACCTATGTAATCAGAAATATGCAAAGGCGTGAGCACGCTTGGATTATACGTGATATGTTCAAGCACGCAAAGCTAAACTATAAAAAGGCTGTAATCAACGGTGTGATTCAGCTTGCGGCATACTTTCTGTTTTATGTGGCAATCATATTCTACGCATACAATGTCGGCGGACAGACGGGATTTTTCTGCTCGTGCATTGTCCTTGTTGCGTCGCTCGTGTTTATGTGGTTGCAGTTCTATATGAACCTTATGATTGTTACGTTTGACTTAAAGCTTGCGCATATATACAAAAACGCTCTTATATTTGCAATAGCCAAAGCACCGCTCAATCTGTTAATCACCGTGATTTGCGCTGCTCTTGCGCTTGTGTGCCTCTTGTATGTGCCGGTTGCAATCAACGTATTGCTCTTAATTTTGATATATCCGGCGCTTTTCGGATTTATAACAGTATACTGCATATATCCGACGATAGACAAAAATATGATTTCTAAGGCGGGCGAGGCTGACGATGAAAACAGTTGAGGTCTTTACCGACGGCGCTTGCAGCGGCAACCCCGGCAGGGGCGGCTACGGCGCAATACTTAAATACAACGGTCACGTAAGGGAACTGAGCGAGGGGTTTAAGTGCACCACAAACAACCGTATGGAACTCCTTGCGGCAATAAGCGCACTCGAAGCATTGAAAGAACCGTGCAAAGTGCACCTTACAAGCGACTCCAAATACCTTGTGGACTCGGTAAATCTTGGCTGGATTGAAAAATGGCGCAAAAACGGCTGGAAAAGAACCAAAACAGAAAAGGCAAAAAACATTGACCTGCTCATTCGGCTGGTTGCACAGCTTGAACGGCACGACGTAACGTTTTCCTGGGTAAAGGGTCACCACGGCCACACGGAAAACGAACGTTGCGACCTGCTTGCCACAACCGCCGCAAAGAGCGAAAACCTTGCCGAGGATAACGGCTACGAAAACTGACATTTAATGAAAGAAGGAATACAAATGGATAAGTCTATTTACTTTGACCACGCCGCCACAACGGCAGTGAAAAAAGAAGTTCTTCAAGAGATGCTCCCCTACTTTACGGAGAAATACGGCAACGCATCTACCGTGTACCGGATAGGTCAGGTGAGCAAGGCAGCGCTTGACGATGCAAGGGCAAGAGTTGCAAAGGTCTTTAACTGCAAGCCGAACGAGATATTTTTCACCGGCTGCGGCTCCGAGTCGGACAACTGGGCGATAAAGGGCGCCGCACGTGCAAACAAGGCAAAGGGCAACCACATCATCACCACCGCCATTGAGCACCACGCAGTTCTGCACACCTGCAAAACTCTCGAAAAAGAGGGGTTTGAAGTTACCTATCTCCCCGTTGACGAGTACGGTCTTGTGTCGGCGGACGACGTAAAAAATGCCATTAAAGACAACACAATACTGATTTCAATAATGTATGCCAACAACGAAATCGGCACAATAGAGCCGATAGCCGAGATTGCAGAGATTGCAAAGGAAAAAGGCATACTTATGCACACAGACGCCGTTCAGGCGGCAGGCGCAGTCCCGATTGACCTGTCCAAGCTCAAAGTGGATATGATGTCACTCTCCGCTCACAAGTTTAACGGCCCCAAGGGCGTGGGTGCGCTCTACATCCGCAGCGGTGTGCGTATCGAAAACTTCATAGACGGCGGAGCACAGGAAAGGGGCAAGCGTGCCGGTACGGAGAACCTGCCCGGCATAATCGGACTTGCAAAGGCGTTGGAGCTTGCAAGCGCATCTATGGAGGAAAAAGACAAAAAAATCACCGCACTGCGTGATTACATTATTAAAAACATAGAGGAAAAGATACCCTATTGCCGTCTTAACGGTCACAGAACACAGAGACTGCCCGGCAACGTGAATTTTTCCTTTGAATTTATTGAGGGAGAGTCGCTCCTTCTGTGGCTCGACATCAACGGCATTGCCGCCTCGTCAGGCTCGGCGTGCACATCTGGCTCACTCGACCCCTCGCACGTTCTGCTTGCAATAGGCTTAAAGCACGAAACAGCTCACGGCTCGCTCAGAGTCAGCCTCGGTGAGGAAAACACCTATGAGGAGGCAGACTATTTCATAGAAAAGCTCGTGGGCATTGTAGATAAACTCAGAAAAATGTCACCGCTCTACGAGAGTATGAAAGGAGAGAATTAATATGTATTCAGAAAAAGTTATGGACCATTTTCAGCACCCCAGAAACGTCGGCGAGATTGAGGACGCAAACGCCGTAGGTCAGGTGGGCAACGCCAAGTGCGGCGATATAATGAAAATGTATATGAAAATCGAAAACGATATTATCGTTGACGTAAAGTTTAAGACTTTCGGCTGCGGCGCCGCCATTGCCACAAGCAGTATGGCAACCGAGCTTGTAAAGGGCAAGAGCATCGACGAGGCGCTCAAACTCTCAAACAAAGCCGTTATGGAAGCGTTAGACGGACTTCCGCCGGTCAAGGTTCACTGCTCCGTACTCGCCGAGGAGGCAATCAGTGCGGCAATTCAGAACTATTACGACAGACAGGGCATTGACAAAAAGGTTCAAAAGTGCGACGGCTGCTGTTCCGGCTGCTGCTCACACGAGTAAAGAGCACATATCGGGCATAGGAGGGCAAAAGTTTTCCTATGCCCGTTTTTTCTGTATTTTTTGTATTGAACATTGCCTCGATTCGTGATATACTAAACTTTGAACAACTATACAAAAACGGAGGAAAATATGAAAAGAGTAATATCCTTCATCACGGCATTTGCCCTAATTATGTACGGACAGCTCTTTGCCCTTGCGGACATTGATTTGAACGCTCTTACGCAGAGCACCGCAATGTACCTGTATGAGCAAACCCCAAACCCCACGGTGTCGTCCGTCGGCGGAGAATGGGCGGTAATCGGCATTGCCGCAAGCGGAGCGGACGTACCGGGCGAATACTTTGATAAATACCTAAATAGCGTATGCACAAAGTTAAAGGAGAAAAACGGAATTTTAAGCGAACGCAGATACACAGAGTATGCAAGAGTTGCCCTCGCACTCTCCGCAATAGGCGCAGACCCGCAGAACATAGGCGGTTACGATTTAATATCACCGCTTACAGATACTCAAAAGACGTCGGTTCAAGGGATAAACGGCGCAATATGGGCGCTCATTGCCATTAGGAGCGGTGACTACTGCATTTCTGATGATATTATAAACTCGTACGAAAGCAAAATAATCTCTGCGCAAAACACCGACGGCGGCTGGTCGCTAAGCGGCACTGCCCCGTCCGACACGGACATAACCGCAATGGCACTGTGCGCCCTTGCCGGCAGTGCGGACGGCGAAACGGCTAACGTCCGAAAGAGCGCACTTAACTTCCTCTCGTCGCAGATAATAGGCGGTAATCTAAGCTCGTCCGAGAATATTTCCCAGGTTATAACGGCGCTTTGCCGTCTGGGAATTTCGCTTGACAATCCACGCTATCTCATAGGCGGCAGAACGCTTTTGCAGTGCCTTGCGGACTATTTGGCCGCAGACGGCGGTTTCTGCCACGAAAAGGGCGGAAGTTCAAATCAAATGTCAACGGAGCAGGCGCTCACAGCCCTCGCTTCCTTAAAGCGCATAAGCGAGAAAAAACCGCATATTTACACGGGCGGCGAGGTAAAAATCACCAATCCCGGCAAAGCGGATAACCCCTACGCACCGACGGCGGAGATAAAAAACTTTTCCGATACAATAGGCCACTACGCCGAAAAGGAGATTGGAAAGCTTGCCGCAACCGGAATTATAAACGGCAAGGACGAAAATACCTTTGACCCCGACAGCACCATTACACGTGCGGAATTTGCCGCAATAACAACCCGTGCCCTGGGACTCAAACCGACGGGCACCGCCCCGTTTGCAGATGTCGGCGAGAACGACTGGTTCTCCCCTTACGTTGCGTGCACTTACGAAAACGGAATTGTAAACGGAATATCCGACACCCTCTTTGCCCCGAACTCTCTCATAACAAACGAGGAAGCGGCGGTTATGGTTATGCGTGCCGCCAAACTGTGCGGTACGGTATACTTTGCAGACGATGACAGAGTGCGTGACGCCCTCTCGGAGTTTGACGACTATATGAGCGTAAGCTCCTGGGCAAAGGAGAGCGTTGCCTTTTGCTGTGAAAACGGCATTATTCCCAAAGATAAAATAAACCTTGAACCGCAAAGCCACATCACCCGTGCCGAAGTTGCGGTTATGATTTACAATATGATTACGGTGGTAGAATGAAAAGAAAACATATAATTATAGCCTTAATCGCAGTCATCGCACTGATATTTACCTTTCGTATGGGCGGTGACGCACCGCAGACAGATGCGCCCTCAAAGACCGGGGTAACGCAAAAGAGCAGTGAAATTGCCAAAAAGAGCGAGCCCGAAACCGCCCCCGACGAAGTAAAGACGACATCTGAAACAAAGGCGGAAACAGAGCCGCAAACGCCAAAGGCTGAAATTGCGGAAAGCGAAAATGTGCCCGAACCGCAAAAGCCGACCGAAAGTGCGGAGGACGAAAAGGAGCTTACCTGCACCCTATCCGTAACCTGTACGGAAATTCTCGGCAAAACAAGCGGACTTGCGCCCGAAAAGGCGGCGCTTATCCCATCGGACGGCGTAATTTTTGCAGAGCGTGAGGTAAGGTTTAACGAAGGTGAAAGCGTTTTCAACGTCCTTTTGCGTGAGATGAAAAAGAATAAAATCCATATGGAATTTGTCAAGACCCCCGTCTATAAAAGCGCCTACGTCGAGGGAATTGCAAACATATACGAGTTCGACTTCGGCGAGCAGTCCGGCTGGATATACAAGGTAAACGGCAAAGTGCCGAGCTACGGCTGTTCACGGTATAAACTAAAAAAAGGCGACAAAATCGAGTGGGTCTACACCTGCAATCTCGGTGCAGATGCCGGCGGAGGTCTGCAAAAAGATGAATGAATTTAAAACATTTCACCCGTTTGTAAATTTTGCATACTTTGCGGCGGTCATAGGATTTTCCGTGTTTCTGACCGACCCTTTCTGCCTTGCGGCAAGCTTTGTCTGCGCATTTGCGTACTCGGCAATTCTCGGAGGCAAAAAACGGCTCTTGGCAAACACTGCGTATCTTTCGGCGCTTATGATAATTACAACGCTTGTCAATTTTTTGCTCAGCCACCGTGGAGCGACTATCTTAAAATATCTTCCGAGCGGCAATCCGCTCACACTCGAAAGCCTTGCCTACGGTGCGGCGTCGTCCGTTATGTTTGCCGCAATTATCTGCTGTTTTCAGTGCTTCGGCGACGTTATGACGAGCGACAAATTTATGTACCTTTTCGGCAGGATTACGCCGTCACTCTCGCTTGTGCTGTCTATGACACTGCGGTTTGTTTCCAAATTCAAAAGGCAGGCAAAAAGCATTGCATTGTCGCAAAAGAGCCTCAATAACGGGGAGAAAAACGTTGTCCAAAGGGGCAAAAACGCCATAGCGGCACTGTCCGCACTTGTTACCTGGGCTTTGGAAAATGCGGTTGACACATCGGAAAGTATGAAAAGCCGTGGCTACGGACTCGACGGCAGAACGACATACTCGCCGTTTGAGTTTGACCGCCGTGACGGCGCCGCACTGCTGTTTATCACAGCGTCATCGGTGTATACGCTTGCAGGCATATTGGGCGGTGTTCTTAAAATGTCGTACTTTCCGCACATTGCATACGCCGCCCTTTCGCAGTACGGCATAAGCGTGCGTGCTGTGTATTTGCTTTTGTGCGCTATGCCCGTTGCTATGGAAATTGAGGAGGAAGTGCGTTGGAGAAAATTAAAATCGAAAATTTAACCTTTACATATCCCGGCAGTGACGCCCCGGCTGTAAAAGACATCAACCTCACCGTCCGTGACGGTGAATTTGTTGTACTGTTCGGAAAGTCCGGCTGCGGCAAAACCACTCTCCTGCGCCTTATTAAACCGTCTGTCGCTCCGCACGGCGCTTGCGGGGGGAAAGTCCTTTTGGACGGCGTGGACGTAAACACGCTGTCCTACCGCACGCAAACGGAGCAAATCGGCTTTGTGTTCCAGAACCCCGACGACAGAATTGTGTGCGACAAGGTGTGGCACGAGCTTGCATTCGGACTTGAAAATCTCGGATTTTCCGATGCCGAAATACGTGCAAGAGTTGCCGAAACGGCGGCGTTTTTCGGCATACAAAATTACTTTGACCGAGATGTGAGCGACCTGTCCGGCGGACAAAAACAGCTTTTGAGCCTTGCGTCGGTGATGACGATGCGCCCGTCCGTTCTCATTTTAGACGAACCGACAAGCCGTCTTGACCCCATTGCCGCAGATAACTTCCTTACGATGCTTGTAAAAATCAACACCGAGCTCGGCACGTCAATAATCCTCTCCGAGCACAATCTCGAAAAGGTTCTGCCCCTTGCCGACAGGGCAATTCTTATGGATAACGGCAAAATATCGGCAGAGGGCACACCGCCCGAAATCGGAGAAAAAGTAAAGGCGCTCTCACCCGAAATGTTCGCCGCTCTCCCCACCCCCGTGCGCATATACTGCGGCGCAGGCGGGAACGGAGGCGCTCCGCTCACGGTAAGGGACGGACGGGAGTGGCTCAAACGCCAAAACACGCACAAATTCACCGTGCCGAGCGTTACATACAACCCGTCGGATAAGATAAGCCTTGAACTCGACAGCGTGTATCTGCGGTACGAAAAGGACAAACCCGACGTATTAAACTCTCTCTCGCTTAAAGTCTGCGAGGGCGAATTTTACTGCATAATCGGCCCCAACGGTGCAGGCAAGACAACCGCTGTCGGCGCAATGTGCGGTGTGTTAAAACCGTACCGTGGCAAGGTAATGGCAAAGGACACGGCAAAGATTGGCGTTCTCCGGCAAAATCCTGCCGTGATGTTTACGCACAAGACCGTTTTAAAAGAGCTTGAACATACTGCGCCGAATACAAGCCGTCTCGATGATGTCATTGCCTTTTGCGAGCTTGAAAATATTCTCGCTTCGCACCCCTACGACCTCTCCGGCGGTCAGCAGCAGAGGGCGGCTCTTGCAACGGTTTTGCTCACAGAGCCGGATATTCTGATACTGGACGAGCCTACAAAGGGACTTGACTGCGGATTTAAGGCAAAACTTGCAGACCTCATCGGCAAATTAAAGCACAATGGCAAAACGGTAATTGCCGTGTCCCACGACATTGAATTTTGCGCAAAGTACGCCGACAGATGCGGTATGCTTTTCGGCGGCAAAATCGTGTCCGAGGGTGCGCCGAGAAAGCTCTTTGGCGGCAACGGCTTTTACACAACCGCCGCAAGCCGTATGGCAAAAGGGATAACGGACGGCGCAGTGCTCGACACCGATATTCTGGCATCGCTCGGCGTTGAGCCGACCGAGCCGAACGATGAATCGCAAAACAGACAAAACTCGGATTTAAGCGAAAACGGACGGCAAGCGAAAGGTGAAAACCTCAAAGTGCCGAAACAGCAAACGTACTCAGAAACCCCCAAAACGCCGAAACAGCAAGCGCACACCGAAAACCGCAAGACACCGAAAATGCGCAATACACTTTTAAGCGTACTGACACTGCTTTTGATGCTCGCAACCATATTTTGGGGCAAATACAAATTCGGCGACAGAAAATATTATTTTATAAGTCTGCTCATCATCTTTGAGGCATTTGTGCCGTTCGCAGCGTCGTTTGAAAGGCGGAGGCCAAAGAGTGCGGAAATCGTGATTATAAGCGTTATGTGCGCACTCACAACAGTCGGGCGTATGGCGTTTTCCGCACTCCCGCAGTTCAAGCCGTCGGCGGCGCTTGTCATCGTTTCCGGAATGTGTTTGGGGAGCGAGGCAGGATTTTTGATAGGCGCAGTGAGCGCATTTGCGTCAAACTTCTTTTTTGTCCAGGGGCCGTGGACGCCGTGGCAGATGTTTGCACTCGGAATTGTCGGCTTTGTTTCGGGAATACTTAAATTGAGTAAAACTATGCAAAACAAACGTGCAGGTATTTGCATTTTCGGATTTTTGATAACATTTATACTCTACGGCGGTATAATGAACGGCGCAACAACGCTTATGCGCTATCCTCAGCCGAATTTTGCCCTGTTTGCCGCAAGTATTGCGTCGGGGTTGTCATTCGACCTTATACACGCAGTTTCAACGGCATTTTTCCTGTATATTGCCGCCCGTCCTATGGCGGAAAAACTGGAAAGAGTTAAATTGAAATACGGACTCGTGCGATAAACACAAGTCCGTTTTTTAAGTGTGAGGCTGAAAGTCCCGTCATTCAGCGTTTTCGGCAGTGAATTGTATTTCCCCGCCGAAAAAATTAAGGTGCTCCTTGCCCATATGGTCAGGGAGCATCTTAATTATATGCGCTGTCCGCTTATTCTTCTTTATCCTCAGTGTCGGCAAGTTCTATGCCAAGCTCGCCGAGCTGTTTAACGTCTACCACGTCGGGTGCTCCCGACATAAGCTCCGATGCGTTCTGCACCTTAGGAAAGGCAATAACGTCACGGATTGAGTCGCAGCCGTCAATTAGCATTACCATACGGTCAAAGCCGTATGCCATTCCGCCGTGCGGAGGTGTGCCGTACTTGAACGCCTCCATAAGGAAGCCGAACCTTGCCCACGCCTGTTCGTGCGTAAAGCCGAGGATTTTAAACATTTTTTCTTGAAGTTCGGTGTTGTATATTCTTATACTTCCTCCGCCGAGCTCAACGCCGTTTAAGATAATGTCGTACGCCTTTGCGTGTACCTTTTCCGGTGCGGTGTCGAGAAGGTGCAGGTCCTCGTCCTTAGGTGAGGTAAACGGGTGGTGCATTGCCACGTAACGTCCTTCCTCCTCGCTGTATTCAAGCAGAGGAAAGTCCGTAACCCACAGGAAGTTGAATTTATTATCGTCAATAAGACCGTAATTTTTGGCAATTTCCAGTCTGAGTGCGCCCAGAGCCGTGCAGGCAATGCTGTCTTTGTCCGCTATGATAAAGATAACGTCATTTTCCTTTGCGTCCATCTTTGCAAGGATTGCATTCATCTGCTCGTCGGTCAAAAACTTTGCGATAGGTGACTGAACGCCGTCGGGATTTACCTTAATCCACGCAAGCGCCTTTGCCTTGTATGTTTTTACAAATTCGCCCAGAGCGTCGATTTTCTTTCTCGAAAGCTTGTCGCCGAGGCTATTCGCATTAATCGCCCTCACCGAACCGCCGTTTGCTATTACGTCGGCAAATACTTTGAACTCACAGCCCGACACCTCGTCCGAGATGTTTTTAAGTTCAAGACCGAACCTTGTGTCCGGCTTGTCCGAGCCGAAGCGGTTCATAGCGTCGCTGTATAACATTCTCTCGAACGGGATTTTAACGTCTATTCCCTTAATCTCTTTAAAAATCTTTGCAATGAGTCTTTCGTTTACCTCAATTACGTCGTCCATATCCACAAACGACATCTCAACGTCTATCTGCGTAAACTCCGGCTGACGGTCGGCACGCAGGTCCTCATCTCTGAAACAGCGTGCAATCTGATAGTAGCGGTCCATTCCGGCAATCATAAGCAGCTGTTTGTAAAGCTGAGGCGACTGCGGAAGTGCGTAAAATTTGCCGTTGTGAACACGGCTGGGAACGAGGTAATCCCTTGCGCCTTCGGGCGTGCTCTTTTGCAGCATAGGGGTTTCTATCTCCAAAAATCCGTTCTCATCATAGAAGTTGCGCACGATTTTTGCAATCTTGCTCCTTAATATCATTCTCCTCTGCATATCGGGGCGGCGAAGGTCAAGGTAACGGTATTTGAGCCTTAACTCCTCTTTAACGTCGCTGTTTTCAACGATATAGAACGGGGTTGTCTGAGCGCTGTCTAAAATTCTCAGTTCCTCAACATTTATCTCTATTTCGCCCGTTTTCATAGACGTATTAACCGCTCCGCCACGCTTTGCAACCTTGCCCTTTGCGGCGAGGACAAACTCTCCCCTCACCTTTGCCGCCTTGGCGCAAAGCTCCTTGTTGTCGGTATCAAACATAAGCTGTACCTTGCCGGTAATATCTCTTAAATTAATAAAGATAAGACCGCCCAAATCTCTCACGCTGTCGGCAAATCCCATAAGGACAACCTCTTTGCTGATGTCCTCGCTTGTAAGATTACCGCACATATGGGTTCTCTTTAACCCCTGCATATTTTCAAACATTATAAAGCCTCCTGTATGTTAATGCGCTTGTTTTAATATATATCCGGCGATTTCCTCCGGACTCAGAATGACGTCATCAGCCTTTCCGAGCGACATATTCTTGATGCTGATGCGCCCGTTTGCAATCTCGTCACCGCCGATAATTGCCGAGAACTTAACGCCGAGTTTGTTTGCGTACTTCATCTGTGCCTTTACACTGCGCTGCATCTTGTCGCAGTCGGCGCTCACGCCGAGCTTTCTGAGAGCGTGAACGAGCCTTTGCGCATACTTTGCGCACTCGCCGTCAATACTGCCTACGTAAATATCAAGAGCGTCCTCCGCAGCAGGCTCCTTTCCCTGTGCTTCAAGTGCAAGGAAAAGTCTTTCCATACCTATTGCAAATCCGCACGCCGGCGTACTCGGGCCGCCGAGCTGTTCAACCAGTCCGTCATACCGTCCGCCGCCGCAAATGGTTGTATTTGCGCTCTCAATGTCCGCCGTTATTTCAAACACGGTTTTGGTGTAATAGTCAAGACCACGCACTATGTCGGGGTCGATTTCGTATTTTATACCCACGTTTTCAAGCAGCGTTTTAACCGTGTCAAAATGTTCTCTGCACTCATCGCAAAGGTAGTCAATGAGCCTCGGTGCACCCTTTACCACCGACTTGCAGATGTCGGACTTGCAGTCTATTATCCTCATAGGGTTGCGCTCAAATCTGCCTTTGCAGGTGTCGCACAGACTGTCATAGTTTGCGCTGAGGTACTCCCTTAACTTTTCGTTGTACGCCTTTCGGCATTTGGGACAGCCTATGCTGTTTATGCGAAGGCTCAGACCCTCTATGCCGAGCTTTTCAAAAATCATAAGCGCAAGCTCTATTATCTCCGCATCGGCATACGGACTCTGCGAGCCGAAATACTCCACGCCGAACTGGTGGAACTCCCTCATTCTGCCTGCCTGCGGCTTTTCGTAGCGGTAACAGCTGATCTGATAATACAGCTTTGTAGGCTGTGGATTGTTAAACAGTCCGTTTTCTATAAAACTCCTTGCCGCACCTGACGTGCCCTCGGGTCTTAGGGTTATACTCCTTGCTCCTTTGTCCTCAAATGTATACATCTCCTTTTCCACAACGTCCGTGGTGTCGCCCACCCCACGTGAAAAAAGCTCTGTGTGCTCAAAAACGGGCGTGCGTATCTCCGACACGCCGAAGTTTTTGCATATATCTCTTATAACGCCTTCGGCATACTGCCACTTTTGCGTTTTGCCCGGCAAAATATCAGCCGTGCCCTTTGGTGCTTTTGTAAGCATTGAATTTCCTCCTGACTGAGATGTTAAAATTACGGTTAGTAAACCTCAATCTCGCTTATGCAAAGCGGTGCGGTGCCATCCTCGCCGCCTGCGTACACGCTGTCTACATATACCGTAAGGCTCTGGCAGTCCACTGCGTCTTTAAAGCGGACGTCCTGCAAAGCTGTGGTGCTGTCTGCCAACGCTGACGAAAACGTACTTCCGCTCGGAAACTTTACCGTAAAGCCTTTAAGCCTTGCATTACTCAGGTAGTCCTCGTCGGACTTGGAATACCCGTTTGAAATCTTAATTCCGTGAACTGTTCTCTCTGTGCTGAAACACAGCGTTATGCACTCGCCCACACCGCCGTTTGTTGCCGGCGACCACGCAGTTGAGAGCTTGGAGTCCACCGCAAATGACGAATTGAACGTATAACCCCCGTCACTGCGTTCACTCGACGAATACGCCATATCAACGGGAATTGTGCTGAAATTCTGATTTACATTTTCCGCCGGTTTTTCGTCCGTGCTCTCCTCGCTTGTGTCGTCGGTCTTTTTGTCCGTTTCGGTTTTCTTGTCTGTCTTTTTGTCGTTTTTCTTTTCGCTTTCCGACTGCTGAACTTTATCCAAATCGGACTTTAACTTGTTCTGCGATGCCGAAAGCCGGAACGCAACAATGCCAAAGACAATCAAAAGCACGGCAAGACAGCACGAAAGCACTATTATGGTTGCCTTCGCCTTGTTTGAGCCGTCATTTTTTGCCTGTTCGTACTCCTCCGTGCGCACTGCCGCCCTCGGTGCGGGGCGTGTGCGGTGCACGGTGTTTGGCGGAGTGATGTCCGCCTTGGGCGTATCTTTGCGCACAAACTCTCCCGTCGGTTTAACGGGTTTCATAATTATTGTATCCTCAAATTCCTCACTCCCGACACTCTCGGCACTGCCGGCTGCGTCGGAAACGTCCTTTGCATCGGTTTGCGAAAGGCGTCCGCCGCACTTTGCGCAAAAGAGCGAGTCATCGTCATTTTTAGCACCACATTTAGGGCAATACATATCATTTCCTCCATAGACGGCGGTACGGCTCAGCGCACCGTTTCCGCATCAAAATACACACAGGCATATAAGAGGTACAAGCACTGCACCTCCCCTGCCTGCAACAATATATTATGCTCTCTTAAAGAAACTTACTCTCTCCTTCATAGGAATTTCTTTTCTCTGTTCGCCGTTTGCCTCTATGGCGTTTTTCTTTGCGCCGATGTTTGTCTCCGCTGCGGCAAGAGTGTTGTCAATGCTCCTCATTGCGGCGGCAACGGCGACTCTGACCTCGGTTATATACTGCTTAGCGGTATCGAGCTTTTTGGTTTCTGCGTCCACCTTGTCTTTGGCGTCCGTTATCATATCGTTTGCTCTCTCATTGGCATCGTCAATGAGTTTGCCGGCGCATTTTTCGGCGTTTAAAATTGCGGTGCTTATAAGTTCACTCCGTGCCTTTAAGTCGCCTGCCTCCTGTTCGAGCTTGCCGTACTTGTCGGAGAGCGTCTTATTGTCGCTTTCAATCTCCGCTATGCGCTCTTTAAGGCGTGCAATTTCCTCCTCGTACTCGCTGTTTTTTTCGGTGAGGGTTGTAACCTCACTGCGCAGAGCCTCGCTCTCTTTGGCAAACTTTTCCGTTTCCTCATTCAGCTTATCCTCAGCCGCCATACGCTGTGCGTCGTGCAGGGTGTTAAGCTCCGTTATGTAATGGCACACGTCTGTCTTGTTGTACCCAAAAAGACTGTTTTTGATTTCATTAAAAGTCATAGTTATCATTCCCCGGTAAATATTAATATATAATTATTATACATTTTCGCAGGCGTTCTGTCAACAAAAATTTAAGTTCAGACGCAAAAAATCCGCCTTTTGTGCACATTGCCAAAGGGCGGATTTTAATGTTTTTACACCTTATCTGTCGGCGTCTCTCTTGATGAGTGTTACAATCTGACCTCTGCTGCATATAGCGTCGGGTGAGAATGTTGTGTCGGAAGTTCCGCTTGTAACGCCGTTTTCAACCGCCCAGGCAACTGCCTCTGCGTAATCCGAAAATTCGCTTACATCGGTGAATTTGTCCGTTGTTTCCGTATCGGGTGCGTCGTGACTGAGCCACATATAAAGCACTGTTGCGGAACGTGTGCAAGGTGTGTTTGCCTCAAACTTTGTACCGTCAACCATACCGTTGAGTGCGCACCACAGTGCCGCATTGTAGTAGTAATCGCTCTCGCTTACGTCTGTGTAGGGGTTCTCGCCGCCTACAACGGGTGAGCCTGCCGCACGCCAGAGGAAGGTTATAATCTGCGCTCTTGTGCAGGTGTCATCGGGTGAGAATGTTGTAGCCGATGTTCCGGCGGTTATTTTCTTTTCCACTGCCCACTTTACGGCATCGGCATAGTATGCGCCGTCTGCAACGTCTGTAAAGTTTACGGGTGCAATGTCGTCCTTTTTCTCCGGCTCGGCGGGTTTGTTGTCCTCTGACTTTGTGTCGTCGGGAGCTGTTGTTTCATCATCGTTTGTCTTTCTCTGATTTTCGGGAAGGTCAAGTCTTATGAGCTTGTTTACCGTGATTTCGTCGGAGAACGAGCCGAAAGTAAGTCTTACTTTGCCCTTTAACGAACCGAGAGCCGTTCTTGTGGACTGAACCAAATCAAAGTCGCCGACCCACTCGATTGTCGAGCCGTTCTTGATATATGTTTTGAGGTCGTCCATAACTTCCTGCTCGGTTGTGTCATTGTATACGGGCATAGTCTTAACTCTTGCGGCAACCGCTTTAACGTCCTCGTCCAGAGTTTCTCTGTCGGCGTTAATCTCTGCCGCTACACCTGTAAGCTGCGGAATTTTAAAGTCGTACATTTCCTGTCTTTTGTAAACGTCACAGGTAATTGTGATGTTTGCAAAGATACTGCCGTCTTTTTCGCTTGTTGCGTTCCAGATGCGGTAGTCTGCCTCTTTGGGAATGGAAAGTTCAACTTCGTCATAGGGTACAACTTTTGCTACTGCCTTCAAGAACTGGTCAACAGTCATATCGTTTACAACCTCAATGCTGTCGGCGTTATTTTTGATAGCCTTTCTTGTGTCCTCAATCATACCCAGTTCATCCTTTGCAAAGACAACGGTCTGGCACACTGTCAGAACCATACACAGTGCAAGAACAATACTTACAAATTTTTTCATCTTTTTGCATCTCCTTTTATTATTTAAAGCCTTAATCCAAGGCTCTGTTTAAAAATGTAACAATCTGCCCTCTGCTGCATATTTCATCGGGAGAAAAGGTTGTGTCGCTCGTTCCGCTCGTAACGGAATTTTCCACCGCCCACGCCACTGCACGGGCATATGCGGCGCTTGCGGAAACGTCCGTAAATTTGCTCTCTGCCGAACTGCCGGGAGAACCTGCGTTCTGCCACATATATGTAACCGTTGACGAACGTGTGCAGGGGGTGTCGCCCTCAAATAGGCTTGTCGTAACCATACCCTTTTCGCTTGCCCACAGAGCGGCATAGTAGTAATAGTCGTCCGCTCTTACGTCGCTGAACGGATTTGCCGTATCGGACTTCGGCGAGCCTACCGCACGCCAAAGGAATGTGAGTATCTGCGCTCTTGTGCAGGTATCGTTCGGCGAAAACGTGGTTGCCGTTGTGCCTGTGGTAATGCCCTTATTCACTGCCCAGTCTACGGCGTTTGCAAAGTAGTCACCTGAACGTACGTCGCTGAATTTTGCCGTGCCGCCCTGCGCAGTTTCTCCGCCGTTGTCCGTATTTTTGGGAATGGTTACGGACGGCGCATTGCCGCCCTTGCCGCCTACCGTAAGGGCAAACGGAACGTCTGAATAAAGGTTTAATGTATACACGCCGTTATCGGCGGTCATATAGTCAATGTCAAGCGGAACGTATGACACAATGCCGTTATCGGCGGTGCAGATGAGGTAATCCTTCTGCATCTCGTCCTCATCTATGTAGTCCGTCTTGCCCGACGCTGTAACAATAGATGTTATGGAACATTTCACCCCTGCAAAGAGTTGGAGTGCAGTGCCGACCTTATCGTTGTCATATGCACCCGCTCCTATGTAGTTGTAACCGCTTTTAAGCAAATTTTCACGGTGGCCGTCACTGTTCATCCACGCCTTCATCGCCTGTTCGCCGGAAACCGCTCTGCCGGGAGCCGGGCACATATATATGTTCTCGCCGGCTGTTGAATAGTCAAAGTCGGTTATTGCCGTAAACGGCGCCTTGCCGTTAGGTCTTGTGTGAGAAAAGCTCTCCGCAAGCTCCGGCTCACGAATGTCGCACGCCTTTTGCAGTGCGTCAACCATTGTGAGCAGTTTGTCGCCAACCTTGTGGCGCTCCACGTTTGTGATGCGCAGGATTTCCCACTCCTCTTTATTTACGGAGATTTTGTCTCTGGGAATATTTCTCACAAGCATTTTCATCTTAAAGTGGAAACGTGTTTCCCTTGTTTCCTCTGCAAGGGTGAAGGTCATATACGCTATGATTTCGCCGTCCGACTTAAATGTTGCGTTATTCTTTACAAAGCTCTTCCACGACAGCTTTGTGCCGTTTTTAACAGCCGCCTCTGCCACTTCGAGCATTTCCTCTTTGGTGCTCCTGTTGGTATATGTCAGTCTGTCAAGCGCCTTGCCGACAGCCGACCTGTCCTCGTCGATTTTTGCCGAATTTTCCGTCACAATCGGCTCTATGGTCTTGCCGAGGGAACAGCCCTTTGTTTCCGCTGCGCAGACAAGCGTTACCGTTGCGGAAAGCGTTCCGTTTACCGTGGTGCTTGCCTTGACTATGTCAATGGAGCACTCGTCCGTATCTATTGTAACGTGACTGCCGCTCGGAATAGCCTTTTTCGCCATAGCGATAATGTCTTTGAGCTTTGTGTCGTTGCTGACTTCAAAGTCAAACATTGCCGAATTTATTGCCGAATATGCCGCTTGAAGTTCCTTTTTGGCATCGGACGCACTTATCTCGACAGTCGGGGTTTGTTTAACCTCGGTTTTATCCTCTGCGCCAACCGTCGCATCGCCGTCCTCCTCCGGATCGGTACCGCCCAGCGGAGCAATGGCCTTTTCCACCTCAAATCCGTCCTCTGCGTCGTCCAGATATATGATTATTGTTGCCTTCACATATCCCGCACCGGCATTGGTCGCCTTTTTCAGCTTAAAGCTGTCTAATATAAACCCGGCGCCCACGTCCTTGCTCGATGAGTATTCGCACGCATCAAAAATCATATTTTCGAGGTCGTCTCTTGTAAAGTCGTTAGTTATCTCTGCCTTGTCAAATGCGGATTTGAATGCGGCAACGTTTTTGCTGACTGCGGTTTCGGCATCGTCAACAACGGTCATAGCAAATACACGGTTTGAACACGGTGCAATGCCGGACGCCGAAACGGCAAGAAAAGCCGCAAAAACACACGTCAAAAACTTTTTCATAGCCCACTCTCCTTTTATAGTTCTATCGTATATTATAGTACACCTGTGCGCAGACTTTTTCAAGCAGAATGTCATAACTTGCAAAAAAACGACATAACTTGCACTTTTAATACGTAGAAATTTTCTCGCTTGCACGCTCAACCGCATCACGGGAATTTTTCCAGTCCTCGTCCTTGTAGCGGTAGTCAAACTTTTTGGTAAACCAGCTTATGTCGTCCTGAACACGTTTAAGGTTTTCGCTTTCAAGCGCTATGAGCTTTTCCGCAAAGTCGTGAGCCTCGCCCTCGCCAAGGCATACGGCGCACTTTTTGAGGAGCAGTTCAAAGTGGTGAACGCAAAATCCCTGCGAATTAAAAAACTTTTTCCTGAACTCCGCCTCGCTCTTGTAGAGATAAAAAAGGTTATCGATGAACATCTCCATAACGCTGTCTAACCGCTCGCAGATTACGCACGAATTTATAACGTACGAGAAGCTCTCCGCCGCCTTTGATATGTCGTCGTTTTTAGACTTGCCGATACTGATTTTTTTGGGTTTTCTCAGGCTCTTTGCCATTTTGTCCGTCTGCTCGGCAAGATGAGCAAGCCGTGTTTCCAGAATGAGCGCATAGCTTAACTTGTTTGCGCTTGAAAGCAGCATTTTTGTGTGTCTGGGGCAGTACCCCTTTTCGTTGGACTTAATCCTCTCGTCCGGCTGCATCATACTGTCGCCGAGGGTGTACTCCACTCTGTCCGCCTCCTCTTTTTTCGCAAAGCGGCACAGGGGGCACTCCGACGCCTCATCAAATGCGTCATTTATCGGTATGGTATATATTCTCTCTTTCACCTTGCACCTCAGTCTTTTGATTTAATTACAAGCACACTGCCGTCCCTTACGGTAACGGTGCCGTATGCGCCCGTTATCTCGTTGCTTATGCCAAGCGTTGACGCACGGTGCATTACGGCGTCCGCAAGCGGATATTTAAAGCCCGTCAAGGTTACGCCGTTTGCCGTTTCGCTTACCGGCACGACGGAAACATACTTAAATCCGTCCGCTTTAACGGTAATGCTTGAATTTTTTAAAAATTCTATAACATTGTTTTCGTTTGCAATCTGCGCTCTTACGCCGAGGGAGTTCAGCTTTTCGAGCATAAAGATATTTGCAAGCGTATGGTCTGCACGGCCTCCGAGCGCACCTAAGATTAATATGCTTTTAAATCCCATCTTGCACGCACACATAAGGGCGTGCTCGGTGTCGGTGTCGTCCTTTTCGCACTGCAAAACCTCGGTCTTTGCGCCCTTTGCCGAGCTTAATTCAAGAGCCGTTCCGGCATCGCACGAGTCAAAGTCGCCCACAATCAAATCCGCCGTTATGCCCATCTTTTCGCAGTGGACTATTCCGCTGTCGGCGCATATAACACAGTCGCCGCCGTCTATAAGACTGCGTGCACAGCCGTAATCGTCTATGCTTCCGCCGGAGATTATAACCGCCCTGCTCACTTGCCGCACTCCTCAACGAACTGCCTTGCCGCCGCCGTAACGTCCTGTGCTCCGAAGATTGCGGAGCCTGCCACAATGACGTTTGCCCCGGCGTCAAGAACCTTTTCTACATTATTTAGCTTAATTCCGCCGTCAACCTCGATGTCAATATCGGGATTGAGTGCTCTTAAACTCTTGATTTTATCCACACTGCTCTCGATGAACGCCTGAGCACCGAAACCGGGGTTTACGCTCATAACGAGCATCATATCGAGCCTGTCCGCATACGGCTTTAAAACATCGGCGCAGGTTGGCGGATTTATTGCCATTGCAAGTTTTCTGCCGTACTTTTGCGTGAGGTCGTATATTGCGTCAAAGTCCGGCTGTGCCTCATAGTGCACGGTCAGAATATCCGCCCCGGCTTTTAAAAATTCCTCGGCGTATTTTTGCGGTTTTTCTATCATAAGGTGAACGTCAAGCGTCATATCCGTAACACGTCGGAGCGATGCAACCATTGACGGGCCAAAGGTGATGTTGGGCACAAAGTGGCCGTCCATAACGTCTATATGCACATACGGCACATTCGCCTTTTCGATTTTTTTAATGTCCCTTTCCAGATTTGCAAAATCTGCGGAAAGTATGGACGGGGAAATTTTTATCATTGGTTTACCATTCCTTTCTGGACGATATGACGTTTAAAAAGTTTTTGTAATTTTCAAAGCGTGATGCGGCTATCTTGCCCTCCTCCGCTGCGGCGCACACGGCGCAGACGTTTGAATTGCCCGTGTGATTGCACATACGGAAGCGGCAGCCGTCCTCATATTTTTTAAATTCGGGAAAGTATTCTTTAAGCTCGTCCGCAGTTATTTTGTCAGGAATTTCGAGCATACTGAAACCGGGCGTGTCCACTATGTAACCGCCCCCGTACTCTATGAGTTCGACGTGGCGTGTAGTGTGTTTTCCACGGCGGAGCCTCTCGCTCACCTCGCCCGTCTGCATTACCTCGCTGCCAAGTACGGCGTTTAAAAGGCTTGACTTGCCCACGCCCGAAAAGCCGGCAAATGCCGTTGTTCTGCCCTCCAGGATTTTGCGCACAAGCTCTATGCCAACGCCCTCAATCGTACTTGTGGTAAAGGCATTGTAGCCTATATTGCGGTACAACTGAACAAGCTCGTTCGCACTGCCGTCGTCAAGGTCGAATTTGTTAAACACGATGGAAACGTCAACGTTGTTTTTCTCCGCAACAATGAGCATTTTGTCTATAAACACGGGGTCGGGCGCAGGGTTTGCCACCGCCGCCACAATTATCATAGCGTCGATGTTTGAAACGGGCGGACGGATAAAGCTGTTTTTTCTCTCAAAAATTCCGTCAATACTGCCCTTGCCCTCTGCCGTAACGGTGAGCGACACGTTGTCGCCCACGCACGGGGACAGATTTTTGTTCCTGAATTTGCCCCGTGCCCTGCACTCGATTATTCCGTCGGGCGTTTTTACATAGTAAAATCCGCCTATGCCTTTTAAAATCTTACCTTCTGCCATACTACCCCTCAACTATTCGGAAAAGTCCACAACCTTGCTCGAAACGAGAACTCCGTCAAAATAAATGGAAAATTCGTTCTTGGTCGAGCCTTTTACTTTGAGCACAACCTGCGGGTCTTTCTGCGGATTGAGCGTTGCGGAGAACACTTCCTTTTCCGCCGATGAGCCGTCCGCCGGTTTTGAAACCACACGAACCGCCACGCTTGCCCTGTCTGTCGGCAAATCTATGGAAATTGTCTTGGTGCGTGTTGTCTGGGCGGGAGTTTCAGTCTTGCCTTCGTTTTCATCGCTTACTTTGCCGGCAACCTTTACATTGACCTCTGTCTTTGCCTTTACGCTCTCGCCGCTTGCGATGCTCTGGTTTATGACCGTTCCCGGTTCGTAGATGTCGCTCTCAACGTACTCAACTTTGCCCATTTTGAGGGTGTTTTTGAGGAGCAGCTGCTGTGCGGCGTCGATTTTTTTGCCCACGAGGTACGGAACTATCACTTCCATATCTTCATAGCCTTTGCTTACGTACACAGTGAGCTTTGAGCCTTTTTGCTTTATGCTGATTACACAGCCTTCGGCAATCTCAGTGTCCGACTTTTCCTCGGTTGTTATCTTGTAACCCTTTGCCTTTAACTTTTCCTCCGCTTTGTCGGCTTTCATACCGATGTACTCGTCAAAGTCAATCTCGCCGGGGCCGTCGCTCAAATACACGACGATTACCTCGCCTTTTTTGACCTTTCTGCCCTCTGCGGTTTTCTGCTCAACAACGTTGTCTATGTCCTCGGCGCTGTTTACACGGTCGCCGACTTCGAGCGTGAGTCCGAGCTGACCTGCCTTTTGCTTGGCAAGGTCGTAATTCATTCCCACAAAGTTGGGCACTTCCACGTCTTTGTTATTAAACAGACTGAATATCGGCAAATCGGGATAGAGCACCCACGTTATGCCGAGAGAAACTCCGCCGACGAGCAAAAACGCAATGAGCACTGCGGCAAAAATCATATTGCCGACGCCTTTGGGCTTTTCCTCACTGCCGTCATCGTCGTAATCCTCATCGTCCGCCTCTTCCGCCGGAATGGCTTCGTCGGACTGGGGCTCCTGTTCTGACGGTTCGGTTTCCTGCGGAATTCTTTCCTCCTCATCATCTCCCGGAAGTCTTGGCATAATGGCTTCAAGGTCGCTTTTCATAGAGGTGATTGTCTGGTAGCGGTTTCTTGTTTCCTTGCTTATTGCCTTCATAACAATTTCCTGCAACTCCGCCGGTATCTCCGGGTCTATCTCGCACGGGGGGACGGGTCTTTCTTCCAGGTGCTTCATAGCGACGGCAACGGGCGAGTCGCTCTCAAACGGCACTTTGCCCGTGAGCATCTCGTAGAGCACTATTCCGAGGGAATATATGTCCGACTTGCAGTCAACGTATCCGCCTCTTGCCTGTTCGGGCGAGATGTAGTGAACAGAGCCTAAAATGCTGTCGCCCACCTGCATTGTGGCGTTTGTGCTCGCACGTGCTATGCCAAAGTCCGTAACTTTGACACGGTTGTCGGAAGTTATCATTATATTGTGCGGTTTAATGTCACGGTGAACTATGTTTTTCTCGTGCGCCGCCTCCAATGCGGCACAGATTTGCTCTGCGATGTACGCCGCCTCACGGCACGGGATTTTGCCCTTTTTCTTTATATATTCTTTAAGCGTGATACCGTCTATATACTCCATTACTATATAGTGGCAGCCCTTGTCCTCGCCGACATCGTATATCGACACGATATTAGGGTGTGTAAGTCCTGCGGCAGACTGCGCCTCGGTGTTAAAACGCTCTATAAACTCGTCGCCGCCTTCGAGGTCGCCACGCAAAACCTTTACGGCAACCGTTCTGTTCAAAAGACGGCAGTGCGCCTTATACACGTGCGCCATTCCGCCTTTGCCTATTTCTTCAAGTATTTCATATCTGCCGCCGAGAATTGTTCCTATCATAGTAAATCTCCTCATCAATTTATTTCAGCCGCCGCCACGGTTATGTTATCTCTGCCGCCGTTTTCGTTGGCAAGAGCAACAAGAGCGTGCACAGCTTCGTCAAGTTCTTTTGTAAGAAGTGCGCTGATTTGCTCATCGCTCACAAAGCCGTACAGACCGTCCGAGCAGAGCAGGATTTTATCGCCCTTTGAAACATCGGTTCTGAATATGTCAATATCGACCATACTCTCCGAGCCTACCGCTCTTGTGATGACGTTTTTCTTGGGGTGGTTTCTCGCCTCGTCCTTTGATATAATCCCCTTGGACACAAGGCTCTCCACATATGAGTGGTCTGTTGTTATCTGTTTAAGCTCACCTTTTGAAAAGTGATACAGTCTGCTGTCGCCCACGTTTGCGGTATACAGCGTGCCGCCCGTGATAATTGCGACAACGGCGGTTGTGCCCATACCGACAAGCTCAAAGTCTTTGAGCGACGCCGAATAGATATTTCCGTTCGCCTCAAAAACCGCTATACGCAAAAGGTCGCAGATTTCCTCATCGGTTAAGTTTTCCCGGTAGCCGCCGAGTATCTTTATGACAATCTGCTCAATGGCACTGCGACTCGCCGTTCTGCCGCCCTTGTGACCGCCCATACCGTCTGCCACTATGAGCAGTGCGGCATTGTCGTCTATCTGCTTTGCGTAGACGGAGTCTTGATTTTCCTTTCTGATGCGCCCGACATCGGTTGCGTATGATATTATCATTGACCTGCCTCCCTTTCCAAAGAACGCTGTCTTCTGAGCTGACCGCACGATGCGCTGATGTCGCTGCCCAGCTCACGCCGCACGGTAACGGGTATGTTGTATTTATCTATCACACTCATAAACCGGCGGATTTTGTCCGCCGAGGGTTTTTTAAAGTCGTTTTCCTCAACGTTGTTGACGGGAATGAGGTTTACGTGGCAAAGCATTCCTTTAAGCTTTGACGCAAGAATTTTTGCGCACTCCTCACTGTCGTTCACGCCGTTTATAACAGAGTATTCAAAGCTTATTCTCCGCCCCGTCCTTTCGGTGTATTTTCGGCAGACGGCAAGGAGTTCGTCCACGGGGTACGCCCTGTTTACGGGCATTATGGCGCTTCGGATTTCGTCCGTCGGAGCGTGCAGCGAGATGCTGAGCGTTATCGGCAGAGCGTACTCCATAAGTCTTTCGATGTTAGGCACCACTCCGCAGGTTGAAAGCGATATGTGGCGGTAGCCGATGTTTATGCCGTGTTCGTCGTTTACGTTTTTTAAGAATTTAATCACATTGTCAAAGTTGTCCATCGGCTCGCCTATTCCCATCATCACGATGTTGGATATTCTCTCGCCGATGTCCTTTTGCACAAACAGGACTTGGTTTAATATCTCTCCGGCGGTTAAGCTGCGCACCAGTCCGCCAATCGTTGACGCACAAAACTTGCACCCCATTCGGCAGCCGACCTGGCAGGATATGCACACGCTTATGCCGTGCTTGTAGTACATTGCCACGCTCTCAACCATATTGCCGTCGCCGAGGCGGAAAAGGTACTTTCTCGTGCCGTCTATATTTGACACAAGCAGTCTTTCAATCTCCGCAGTGCTTACAAAGCTCACCTCGGCAAGCTTTTTGCGCAGTGCGACGGATAAGTCCGTCATCTCGTCAAACGAGGTGACGCCTCGGTGCAGCCAGGCAAAAATCTGCTTTGCACGGAATTTCTTCTCGCCCATTCCGACAAGAAATTCCTCTAATTCTTCAAATGTCAGGTCCTTTAAATCAATCATTGCATTTCCTTTTCGAGCAAGGCTATAAAAAAGCCGTCGCATTTATTTTCAAACGGCGTGAGGGTGATGTACCCCTCGTTTTCCGCCGAGCAGTCTATTTTTTTAAGTTTAAAATCTTTGTGCCTTTTAAGGAAGTTAAACAGTTGCTCCTCGTTCTCCTCATATGTGAGCGTACAGGTGGAAAAGACCATTTTCCCGCCGTTTTTTAAGTACCTTGCCCCGTTGTCCAGAATTTGAGCGGATATTTTGCAAAGCTTGGCTATGTCGGACTCTTTCCTTATATATTTTATGTCGGGTTTGCGCCGTATTATTCCCAGTCCCGAACAGGGAACATCACATAGCACAAAGTCTGCGCTCCCGTCAAACTCCGGCATATGCACGGCGGAGTCCGCCTTTTGCGCCCGTATTATGTCAATTCCGAGTCTTTTGGCATTTTGGTTTATTCTGTCAATCTTTTGGTCGTATATGTCAAAGGCAGCTATTGTACCGCTGTTTTTCATTATCTCTGCCATATGTGTACTCTTGCCGCCGGGTGCGGCGCACATATCTATCACAAAGGCACCGGGCGCAGGGTTTAGCGCCTGAGATGCAAACGATGCCGCAGAGTCCTGGACGTAGAACATACCGTCACGGTACGCACTGCTCTTTTCTATGCCGGCGGTTTTCCTTGCGCTCACAAGGCAGGTTTCGCCGCCGAATATGCCCTCTGTCGGTGCGCACTCCCAGCCCTCGGAGTTAAGATTTGCCGAAAGGCAAGCCGCCGTGGTTCTTAAAAGGTTTGCTCTGAGCACGGTGTCCGGCTTTTCGTTCATTGAAATAAGCAGCCTTTCGGTATTCTCTCCAAACATTTTTTCCCATCTTTTTACAATCCATACGGGGCAGGAATATTTTACGGAGAGTCTTTGGGTTTTATCCTGCGGAAGCTCAATGTCTGCGCCGTTTTGCGCCGCTTTGCGAAGGACTGCGTTCACAAATCCCGCAAGGCGGAAATTGCCCGACTTTTTGGCAATTTTAACGCTCTCGTTGACTGCGGCGCTCACGGGAATTTTGTCCGTAAAAAGGAGCTGATACGCCCCCACACGCAAAACCGCCAGAACGTAGGGGGAAATCTTGTTTATCTTGATATCCGACGCATTTGCGATTGCCCAATCTATAAAGTTTAAATTCCTCACCGTTCCCCCGGCAAGCTCCGACACGAGGCGCATATCGGCATCATCAAATCCGCCCTCTCTGCGGCATCTGTCAATCTCTGCCGAGAGGGGGAGCGAATTTTTAACCGAATTATACACAATATCCGTTGCTGTTTTTCTTGCGTTTAAAGCCATTTGTATCTCCGCTTATTTAAGAATTGTTCCGACGGCAAGTTCGTTCCCTTTGAGGTAGTCCTCCACCGTCATTGCCTTTTTTGTTTCCGGCTGAATTTCGCACACGGTAAGCACCGTTCCGGCGCCGCACGCCACGTCGAACGACTTGCCGCCGACGGATATAACCTCGCCGCACTTGGCGTCCGTCCTCTTGTCGGAAACGCTTGTTCTGAGGATTTTGACCCCCTTGCCGCCGAGCGTGCTCGACGCCTTCGGGAAAGGAGTAAGCCCTCTGACGAGGTTCATTATCTCTCTTGCGCTCCTCGTCCAGTCTATTACCGTCATTTCTTTATCTATCATACTTGCGTAATGCGTTGCAGCCTCGCCCTGCGGCACTCTCTCAATACTGCCGTCTGAAATTTTGTCTATCGTTTCGACAAGCAGTTTTGCGCCGATAGCGGAAAGGCGGTCGTGCACCGTGCCGAAGTTATCGTCATCGGTAAGCGGAATTGACTCCTTTAAGAGCATATCGCCCGTGTCAAGTCCCTTGTCCATATACATTGTGGTAACGCCCGTTTCGCTCTCGCCGTCAATCAGACACCACTGCATAGGCGCCGCTCCCCTGTATTTGGGCAAAAGCGAGCCGTGCACGTTTATACAGCCGTATTTGGGGTAGTTTATCACGTATTCGGGCAGCAGTTTTCCGTATGCCACAACGGCTATAAGGTCGGGTTTTTCGGCATTTAATATCTGCTCAAAGGTTTCTCTTTTAAGGTTAGGCAGTTTGTATATGTGTTCGATGCCGAGGCTTTGTGCCTCTTTGCACACGTCGCACGCAGTCATCTTGTGCCCTCTGCCTCTGGGTTTATCCTCGCTTGTCACAACGCTTGCGACTCCGTACTTTTCGCACAGAGCACGAAGTGATGCGCACGCAAACTCCGGCGTGCCCATAAACATTATATTCATTCCTTGTCCACCTCAATGTACTGGGTTACCTTGTCTACAAAAACAATGCCGTCCAAGTGGTCTATCTCGTGGCACAGTGCCTTTTTGAGCATACCCTCGCCGTTAATGGTGATTTTTTCGCCGTAGCGGTTAAGGGCAGTTACGGTGACCTTTTGCGGACGTACAACGTAGCCGTATCTGCCCGGCACGCTCAGGCACCCCTCAACGTCCTTTTCGCTGCCCTCGCAGGACACTATTTCGGGGTTTATGAGTTCCAAAAGTCCGTCGCCCACGTCTATGCACACAAGCCTTTTTAAAATTCCGACCTGCGGTGCGGCAATTCCCACGCCGTCCGCCTTATACATAGTTTCTGCCATATCGTCAAGAAGCTGAACAATCTTATCGTCTATGTTCTCCACAGGTCTGCATTTTTTTCTCAATATGTCATCGCCGAGCTGTCTTATATTTCTCAATGCCATACAAATCACCTTTCTAATACATATTTGACGGGTTGACGTCAACGGAAATCTGAGAATTTCCACGCATCAACTGATATTTTTTAATCAAATCGCCGAGTTTGTCATACAAATTTTTGGAGTACCGGCTTTTCGCCAAAAAGCGGTAGCGGTACTTGTTGTTTATTCTGAAAAGCGGCGCCTCCGCAACCGGGTACAAAAGCACGGTTTCCGTCTGTGCAATTCTCTGCACATCACCGTAAAACCTCTTTGCCGTGCTCTGCGCCGTGTTTTTGTTCTCCGATGTAAAGACGAAGTTTAAAAATTCGCAGAACGGCGGATACACCAGCATCTTTCTGAGTTCTATTTCGTCTTTGTAAAATTCGTCATAGTCCTGCTTTGCGGCGCTCACTATCGTTTCATTCTCCGGGTTGTACGTCTGAATTACCGCTCTTCCTCCGTACTTGCCACGCCCCGCTCTGCCGCACACCTGGGTTATGAGGTCAAATGTACGCTCCGCCGCACGGTAGTCGTCCATATTAAGGCTCATATCCGCAGCTATTATCCCCACAAGTGTGACGTTTTCAAAGTCAAGACCTTTGCTTATCATCTGCGTGCCGACGAGAATGTCCGCCTCACGGTTTTTAAATTTATTAAGCAGTGTTTCGTGGCTCATTCTCTTAGCCGTGGTGTCTGCGTCCATTCTGATTACCGACGCATCGGGAAAGAGCTTTTCTATCTCGTCCGCCACCTTCTGCGTTCCTATGCCGAAGTAGCGTATGTACTTGCTCCCGCACGACGGGCACGTGTGCGGTACATCTGTAACGTAATCGCAGTAGTGGCACACCATCTTGTCAACCGACTTGTGATATGTGAGCGAAACATTGCAGTTTGGACACTGCACAACGTATCCGCAGTTTCTGCACGATACAAAGCTGGAAAATCCACGGCGGTTTAAAAACAGAATTGTCTGCCTGCCGCTTTTAAGATTTTCGCTCATTTCCTCTATGAGCCGACGGCTGAAAATGCTCATATTGCCGTCCGCCATCTCCTCACGCATATCTGCAATCTCCGCCCGTGGCAGCGGTGCGTCATTGACACGTTTATTTAAAAAAAGCGGTTTGTACTTGCCGCTCTGCGCCTTGTACGTGCTCTCCACAAGCGGTGTTGCGCTTGCAAGAAGTACTGCGGCGCTGTGCTGATTTGCACGGAAACGGGCAATCTCCGCCGTGCTGTACTTTGGCGACTGCTCCGATTTGTAGGTGTTTTCGTGTTCCTCGTCTATTATAAAAATCCCCACATTGTCAAACGGGGCAAAAACCGCACTGCGTGCCCCCACGACAATGTCAGCCTCCTTATCCTTTATCCTTTTCCACTGGTCGTAGCGCTGTTTCTGCGTGAGCGAACTGTGGAAAACTGCCGCCCTGTCGCCAAAGCGTGACATAACACGTCTGACCATCTGCGGTGTAAGGCTTATCTCCGGCACAAGAAAAACCGCCTGTTTTCCCATCTCCACCGTCTTTTTGATAATATCCAGATAAACCTCGGTTTTTCCGCTCCCCGTCACTCCGTGAAGGAGAAACGTCTGCTTTTCGCCTTTTTTAATACTTTCGAACACGCTGTCGGACACCGCCTGTTGCTGCGGAGTGAGGGGGTGTATGTCGGGCGTCTGTTCCTCAAAATTTTCAAAGATGTTCTCTCTGCGGACAACTTTGTATATTCTGAGATACCCCTTTGTTTCCAGTGTCTTTGCAACGCTCCTTTCCGTCTGAGCATACTCCAAAAGCTCTGACAGGAGCATCTGTCTGTTTTCTGCCAGTATTTCAAGGCACCTTGCACGTGCCGGCGCTCTTTTCTGCATAGCGCAGACGGCGTCCGCCGCCTCGGAAAAGCTGACGGAAAGCTCCGCCCACTCCTCTGTGCTGTCGTGAATACCGTCCTGCTCTCTCTCCTCTACCGTCACAATGCCCTTTTTCTCCATTGTGGCAAGCGTCACAGTTATATTCTTTCCGCCAACGGCAGAGAGTATATCCTCCGCCGACGCCGTACCGTTTTGCAAAAACTCGCAAATTGCCGTGGCTCTGAGCGAATGTTTGAGGTATTTTACCGCCTCGTCGGACAGATTATCGCACAGCGTTACATACTTCTTTATCTGCACACCCACGCCCGACGGCACAACCGCCCTTATTGCCGAGATGTAACTGCAAAAATAGCGGTGCCGCATAAAGCGTATAAGTGCGCTCATATTGTCGTTAAAATAGGAATATCCGTCGCAGACGGACAGTATACTTTTAAGCTCCGGGTGCTCCGAGTTCTGTGCAAAGCCCAAGATGTAGCCCTCGTACTTTTTGTTGCCCTTGCCAAAGGGCACAAGCACACGCACGCCGACTGCGGCGCCGCCTTCAAGCTCGCTCGGCACGGCATAGTGGTATATGTCGTCCGTAGCTCTTGAATTGCTGCTGAGCACAACCTCTGCAATCACTCGGTTTTTCACTCCTAACGCTTACTTATTTTTATACACTCATCGAGTATGATATGAGCAATTTCCTCTTTTTCCATTATATCAAGCGGTTTTTGGTTTCCGTTTTTGTCAATAATGGTGACGATATTTGTATTGCCCTTAAACCCTGCGCCCTCTTTGGAGAGGTCGTTTGCAACTATGATGTCAAGGTTTTTGGAGGCAAGTTTTTTCCTTGCGTTCTCTATGAGGTTCTGCGTTTCCATACAAAATCCCGCAAGGACGGTATCTCCCTTATTCTCGCCGATTTTCTTTAAAATATCGGGGTTCTGTTCAAGCTCTATTTCGAGGTTTGCGCCCTTTTTAATCTTGTTTTCCGCAGTATTTTTGGGTCTGTAATCGGCAACTGCCGCCGCCTTTACGATGATATCAGCATCTTTGGCATAATATACAGTTTTGTCGTACATCTGCCGTGCGCTTGTAACGCTCTCCACGCACACTCCGCCAAAAGGTCTGATGTTAACCGGACCTGAAATAAGGCAAACGTCGGCGCCACGAAGCTTTGCCGCCTTGGCAACGGCGTAACCCATTTTTCCGCTCGAATGGTTGGAGATAAAGCGCACGGGGTCTATTGCCTCAACCGTAGGCCCTGCGGTGACAAGCACCTTTTTGCCCGTCAAATCCTTGCGCCTGTATGCGGCAAGTTCCACATCGTCTATAATCCTGTCAATCTCGGCAAGTCTGCCCTTGCCGACGGTTCCGCACGCAAGCATACCCTCGTCCGGCTCCGTAAAGCCGTATCCCAGAGCTGTGAGGGAGGCTATGTTTTTTTGAACAATCGGATTTTTATACATATTGTCGTTCATAGCCGGGGCAAACAGCACCTTGCCCGTTGCCGCCATAACCGCAGTGGTTAAAAAGTCGTCGGCAATTCCGCAGGCGACTTTGCCTATAACATTTGCCGTTGCCGGGCAGATGAGAAACACGTCCGCCCACTGTGCAAGCGACACGTGCTCAACCTCGCTGTAATCGGGCAGGTCAAACATATCACAGATTACCTTGTTTTTGGAAAGCGTTCCGAAGGTCAGCGGCGACACAAACTCGCACGCCTCTTTTGTCATAACAACCTTAACCTGTGCCCCGTCCTTTTTAAGACGGCTTACGACCTCCGCCGCTTTGTATGCGGCAATGCAGCCGGTTACACCGACTGCAACGTTTATCCCGTCAAGCGTTTTCATCGGGATTTTCCTCTTTCTCCTGTGCCTCGTGCTCCAAAATATCGTTCATAATGCTCTCGCTGTCGGACACGGTATTGCTCTTGGGTCCTCTGAGTGTAACCTTGTTTTCCGCAATTTCGTTAACGGCGATGCTCACGGGTTTGTCGGACTTGCACTCGGTAAACGTAATGCCTGTCGATACAATCTCTCTCGCCCTCTTTGCAGCGGCTATAACCAGAGTATATCTGCTGTTTATCTTCTTGCTTTTCATAAGTTCTGTTGCTGACGGTCTTAACATCATAATCCACACACCTCATTAATAATATTTATATTCTTACCAACCTTTTGCCCCTCCGCCTTGACTATGCAGCGAAATGCTTCCACAGCAGCATCGAGGTCGTCATTTATCAATATGTAATCATAATTATCTATCAGGAGAACCTCCTGTTTTGCACGTTCAATGCGCCTGTCTATAACTTCTGTGCTCTCAGTATGGCGCTCTATGAGCCTTCTGCGCAGCTCCTCAAACGACGGCGGAAGCACAAACACGCAGGCGGCGTCTTTAAAGCTCTTTTTAACCTTCATTGCGCCCTGAACCTCAATTTCCAGAATGACGTCCTTGCCTGCCGACATCATATCCATAACCGGCTGTTTGGGCGTGCCGTAGTAATTTCCGCAAAATTCCGCCCACTCCGCAAGTCCGTCGTTTGCAATCAGATATTCAAATTCTTCCCGTGTCTTGTAATAATAATTCACGCCCTCTTTTTCGCCGCATCTCGGCGCCCTTGTGGTTGCCGAAACGGAGAGAAAGGAATTATCACCGCTGTATCTTTTAAAATATTCGTCCATTATAGTGCCCTTGCCCGTGCCCGACGGCCCGGAAACAATGAGCAGTGCGCCTTTTCTATTCTTCAAGTTCATCGGCCTCCAAAATGTTATCGTCGTCCTTGCTGAGTCTGCCGGCAACCGTTTCTGTCTGAATAGCGGACAAAATGATGTGACCGCTGTCGGTTATAATTACGCTCCTTGTCCTTCTGCCGTAGGTTGCGTCTATGAGCATACCCTTGTCACGTGCCTCCTGTATCATACGCTTAATCGGCGCCGACTCCGGGCTTACTATGGCAACAAGACGTTCTGCGGAAACAATGTTTCCGAAACCGATGTTTATAAGTTTCATAATCTGTCCCCCTATTCGATGTTCTGAACCTGTTCTCTCACCTTTTCAAGCTCCGCCTTTAAGTCAACCACTGCCTTTGCAACGGCAAAGTCGTTGCATTTGCTGCCCATTGTGTTTGCCTCACGGTTAAGCTCTTGGAGAGTAAAGTCGAGTTTTCTGCCGACCGGCACATCGGAATTTAAGAGCGTTTCAAACTCCTTTAAGTGGCTCTCAAAACGAACCTGTTCCTCTGTGATATTGATTTTGTCGGCAAACAGGGCAACCTCGGTCAAAAGTCTGCCCTCGTCAACCTCAACGCCTGCAAGTATTTCCTCTATTCTTTCCTTAATTTTAACTCTGTATTCGTTTACCGTATCGTCGGAACGGCTCTTTATGACTTCCAGAATGCGGCGCATCTCGTCGATCTCGCCAACAAAAAATTCCTTTAACCGACCGCCCTCACGCTCACGGTTTTTGATGATGTCATCAAGGGCAAGTCCGACCGCCGTCTTTGTGTCGGCAATGATTTTGTCCTTGTCCTGCTCCTTTTTTTCTATGTTAAAAATATCGGTAAACTGTGCGAGCGACGATGCCGTAACATCGTCTTTAAGACCGAACTTTTCGCTGAGAGCCTTTAATGCGCCGACATAACCCGCCGCAACGTTTTCGTTAAGCGAAACAGCCTTGTCGTCGCCGTCCGCAAAGTCGTACTGAATAAACACGTCCAACTTGCCGCGGCTTATCCTCGACGACACGCACTCACGCACTGCGTCCTCGACAAAGGTATACTGCTTATACAGCCTTGCGTTGTAGTCAAAATAGCGGTTGTTGACGCTCTTTATTTCAACGGTTATCTTGCAGTCGCCGGCGGACAGCTCCGCCCTGCCGTAACCTGTCATACTCTTTATCATCAAATCATATCCTCGCTGAATATATTTTTACAACTAATTATAGCAAAAAAGAAAACAAATTACAATATATTTATAAAAATTTTTTGCAAAAAAATTCCCCTCCGTACCGTTCGGAGAGGAATTTTCATCATTTAAAGGTATCTCTCATTTTTTCAAAGAAAGATTTATGCTGTTTGTAGTTATTTTCGTTAGACGCCTTGGCAAAGGCACGCAGAGCGTCTTTTTGCTCTTTGCTTAAATTCTTGGGCACTTCGACCGCCGCACGGATAATCATATCTCCACGCATTCCGCTGCGCACGTTGGGTATGCCCTTGCCCCTCAGGCGGAACTCCGTTCCGGGCTGTGTGCCCTCGGGAATGGTGTAGCTGATTTTACCGAGCGTGTACTTTTTAACCTCGTCCAAAACAGGTACGTCAACGTCCGCTCCGAGAGCCGCCTGGACAAATGTTATCGGCACGGTGCAGTACACGTCTGTGCCACGTCTTGCAAACACGGCGTGCTTCTTTATGCGCACGGTAACGAGCAAATCGCCCGACGGGCCGCCCTTGCTGCCCACGTTTCCGAGTCCACGGTAACGAACCGTCTCGCCGTTGTCTATGCCTGCCGGAATATCCACGTCCACGGTTTTTGCACGTTTAATCTTGCCCTTGCCGTGGCATTTGGTACACGGATTTTTAATAATCTTACCCGTGCCGCCGCACTGTGAACACGTTGTAACATTTACCATCTGACCGAACATTGAGTTTGTAACCTTTTTAAACTCGCCCGTACCGTGACACGTGGGACAGGTTATGCGGTCGGACTCGTTTTTGCAGCCTCTACCGCCGCACTCGTCGCAGTTTTCAATGACGTACAGCTTAATGCTCTTTTTAACGCCGAATGCCGCCTCCTCAAAAGAAAGCAGAACGCTCTCCTCTATGTCGCTGCCACGTACAGGGCCGTTTCTGCGCCTTTGACCGCCGCCAAAACCGCCGCCGAAAAACGAACCGAAAATATCGCCCAAGTCACCGAAGTCCGCACCCCCGAAACCGCCGCCGTTAAATCCGCCGCCTGCGCCGAAGTTGGGGTCAACCCCTGCGTGTCCGTACTGGTCGTAGCGTTGGCGCTTTTCGGCATTGCTGAGTACCTCGTATGCCTCGCCCGCCTCTTTAAACTTTGCCTCAGCCTCTTTGTCGCCGGGGTGAAGGTCGGGGTGGTATTTCTTTGCAACCCTGCGGTATGCCTTTTTTATCTCGTCCTCGCTCGCCCCTTTCTGAACGCCGAGAACCTCGTAATAATCTCTCTTATCTGCCATTAATATTTACACCGCCTTACATAACAGAGAGCGGTGCAAAAGTACACCGCTACTCCCTGCGGGCGTGCCGCACTGCGCAAAGCGCACAGACGCGGCACGTCCCGTCAGAAATCAAATTATTTATTATTGTTGTCGTCGTCTACAACGGTGTAATCTCCGTCATATGTTCCGCCCTGTGCACCGCCTTGTGCGCCGCCCTGGGGGTCACCCTGAGCGCCCTGCGGATTTGCCGCCTGGTACATCTTGGTGGAAACCTCGTAGAACTTCTTTTGGAGCTCGTCGGTAGCGCCTTTAATCTTTTCGGTGTCTGTGCCTTCGAGCGCCTTTTTAAGGTCTGCGATTTTTGTCTCAATCTCGCTCTTGTCGGCAGCATCTATCTTGTCGCCGAGCTCGCCCAGCGACTTTTCGCACTGGTAAACGAGAGAGTCGGCAGTGTTGCGCACTTCAACTTCTTCTTTGCGCTTTTTGTCCTCCTCGGCAAATTTTTCCGCCTCTTTAACGGCTCTGTCGATGTCCTCGTCGGAAAGGTTGGAGCTTGCTGTAATGGTGATGTCCTGCTCGTTACCCGTTGCCATATCCTTGGCGGAAACGTGAACTATGCCGTTTGCGTCTATATCAAAGCTTACCTCAATCTGCGGAACTCCTCTCGGTGCCGGTGCAATTCCCGTGAGCGAGAACTTGCCGAGGCTCTTGTTGTATGCCGCCATCTCACGCTCGCCTTGGAGAACGTTAATCTCAACGCTGGTCTGATTGTCCGCTGCGGTTGAGAACACCTGGCTCTTTTTGGTAGGAATGGTTGTGTTTCTTTCAATGAGCTTTGTGCAAACTCCGCCCATCGTTTCAATACCGAGTGAAAGCGGTGTTACGTCGAGCAGGAGCAGGTCCTTAACGTCGCCTGCAAGCACACCGCCCTGAATTGCTGCGCCCATTGCAACGCACTCGTCGGGGTTGATGCCCTTGTGCGGCTCTGCGCCGATGAGCTTTTTAACGGCTTCCTGAACTGCCGGTATTCTTGACGAACCGCCGACAAGGAGAACCTTGTGAATATCCGACGGATTTAAGCCTGCGTCGGAGAGCGCTCTCTTGGAAGGCTCCATTGTAGCCTCAACCAAATCTGCTGTCAGCTCGTCAAACTTGCTGCGTGTAAGCGTTACGTCGAGGTGCTTGGGGCCTGTGCTGTCTGCTGTGATAAACGGCAGATTGATGTTTGACGTGGTAACGCCGGAAAGCTCGATTTTTGCCTTTTCGGCAGCCTCTTTCAATCTCTGCATTGCCATCTTGTCGCCGCTCAAATCAATGCCCGTGTCCTTCTTGAATTCCTCAACAAGGTATTTGATAATTCTGTCGTCGAAGTCATCTCCGCCGAGACGGTTGTTACCGCTTGTTGCCAGAACCTCAAACACACCGTCGCCGATTTCGAGGATAGATACATCGAACGTACCGCCGCCGAGGTCATAAACCATAATTTTCTGCTCGTGGTCTTTGTCCATACCGTATGCAAGAGCCGCTGCGGTAGGCTCATTTATAATTCTCAAAACTTCAAGTCCCGCAATCTTGCCGGCGTCCTTTGTAGCCTGTCTTTGCGAGTCGCTGAAATATGCCGGAACGGTGATTACAGCCTGTGTAACCTTTTCGCCCAGGTAGCTCTCCGCATCGGATTTGAGTTTTCCCAGGATAAAAGCGGAAATCTCCTGCGGTGTGTACTTCTTGCCGTCTATGTCTACCTTTCTGTCCGTTCCCATATCCCTCTTAATGGAGATAATGGTCTTTTCCGGGTTTGTGATTGCCTGTCTTTTTGCAACCTGACCGACGAGTCTTTCGCCGTCCTTTGTAAATGCAACAACCGACGGGGTTGTTCTTGCGCCCTCGGCATTTGCTATAACAACAGGCTCTCCGCCTTCCATAACGGCAACACAGGAATTTGTAGTACCTAAATCAATACCAATAATCTTTGACATAAAAATTACCTCCTAAAAAAATCAATTTGCAACTTTAACCATACTGTGACGGATTACCTTGTCATTGAACATATAACCTTTTTGGAACTGCTCAACGACGGTGTTTTCGTCAACCTTGTCATCATCAACGTGCATAACCGCATTGTGTATTTCCGGGTTAAACTGCTCGCCCACCGACTTAATCTCGCTGACGCCCAGTTTTTTGAAAATATCCTCGGTCTGCTTTAAAACCATCTCAACTCCCTTGTAGTGGTCGCTCTCCTTGTCGGCAAACGAGTCAAGGGCACGTTCAAGGTTGTCTATAACCGGCAGTAGCGCCGCAACGGTGTCTTTGACGCTGTCGGTGTAGATTGCCTCTTTTTCCCTCACGGTGCGCTTTTTAAAATTGTCATACTCTGCAAGAAGTCTTTGGTACTGCTCCTTGCCGGCGCTTATCTCCGCATCTTTCTGCTCCAAAAGCTCCGTGAGTTCGTTTTCGGCTTTCTTGTTTTCCTCTTTTACCTCTTGGGTGTTTTCGCTCTTTTGAGCCTCTGTCTTTTTCTTAGACATTAAATCACTCTCCCTGCGGTGTGAAACCGTTTAAATCTTTGAGATGCTCGGAAAGGTATTTAAGCGTGGAAATAACCTTTGCGTAGTCCATTCTCGTAGGCCCTATAATCGCCATCTTGCCCGACAGACTTCCGCCGAGGCTGTAATCCGACACAACCATACTCAAATCGTGGTCTTTAAGGTGTTCGCTCTCATTCCCGATTATTACGGAAATCGCCTTGCCGATGCTCTCTTTTTTAAGTATTTCTTTAATTTCGCCGGAATTTTCTTTTTTTACAAAATTCAAAAAATCCCTTGTGCGGTTTATATCATTAAATTCCGGGTGGTTAAAAATATTAGCCGTGCCGGAACAAACAATACTGCAATCCGTAACCTCGTCCGCCAGCTCGGACAAAAAGCCGAATATCAAATCCAGCATAAAGCTCTCTACGGGTATTATTTGCTTTTCTTCCTCTAAAATATCCCTTGTCAAAGCGTCTAAATTGACTCCCGCAAGTTTTGCGTTGAGGTAGTTGGAAAGCTTTTCCAGAACCTCGCCGTCATACGGCTTTTTAACACGCATTGTCCTGTTTTTGACAACGCCCTCACTCAGCACCACAATCATTACAAAACTTACCTTGTCTATTCCGATTAGCTTTACCGAACATATCATATACTTAGACGGTACCGGCGTTGTAAAAACCGCCGTGTAATTGGTAAGCAGACTCATCATATCCGTAACGCCTGTGAGGATTTTGTTAAACTCCACATACTGCCGTGCAAGCGCAATCTTAATCTGCTTTATCTCGCCGAGCGTGAGCCTGTACTCCCTCATAAGACCGTTTACATAAGTTCTGTAACCCAAGACCGACGGGACACGCCCTGCCGAAGTGTGCGGTTTTTCAAGATAACCCGCCTCCTCCAACGCCGCCATCTCGTTTCTGACGGTTGCCGAGCTTACGCCGAGGTCGTGACTTGCAAGAATGTACGCCGAGCCGACAGGCTCTGCCGTCATAATGTAATCGTCAATTATCGCTTGAAGAATTTTTTCCTTTCTCTCGCTAAGTTCCATACTCTCATCTCCTCAAAGCACAGAAACAAAAAAATCCTGTTAGCACTCAACACCTTCGAGTGCTAACAGTTATAAAATAACACCATATTACCAATTTGTCAAGGGGTTTTTTAAAATTTGCAAAAATTTACAATTAATTCATAAATTCGCACATTATTCCATTGGACACCAAACACGCATCACTGCGCAGTTTGAGCCGTTTTTTGCCGTTTTCGAGGAATTGTGAAAGTTTTTTTATCCTCTCGCCGAACACCTCGTCAACCTCTGCGCCGAACCGCCTCTTAAACTCCGCCTTGTCAACGCCGTATTTTGTCATTCGCAGTCCCAGTATGACAAACTCGCTCATTGCCTCCGCATAGTCTGCCGTGCTGTCCTCTGACAGCTCAAAGCTGTTCATATAACTGTCAAGCGAACGTGTATGCGTAAATCTGCGTCTGCCGATGCACGATGCCGCCGCCGCTCCGAGTCCGATGTAGTCGTCGCACTTCCAGTACTTCATATTGTGGCGGCTCTCAAATCCCGGTTTGGAAAAGTTGGATATTTCGTAGCGTTCATATCCGCCGTCCGATAGAATCTTAACAGCCGTATCGTACATATCTGCAAATGTGTCGTCGTCAACAGCTTCAAGCTCTCCCCTCTCCGCCAAAGCGGAAAACGGCGTTCCGTCCTCGATTTTAAGCCCGTAACAGGACACGTGCTCAGGATTTAATTTTAGCACTTGGCAAAGCGAAGTGCTTAAACTCTCCGCCGTCTGCCCCGGCAGTGCGTACATAAGGTCAAGGCTGATGTTGCCAAACCCCTCCGAGCGCAAAAGCTCGAATGTTTCCGCCGTGTCCGCCGCCGTGTGTATTCTGCCGAGCGTTCTAAGTTCGCTGTCGTTAAAGCTCTGTGCGCCGAGGCTAATGCGGTTTACGCCGCACTTTTTAAGCAGGCGTGCCTTGTGCACATCCACGGTTTTGGGGTTTGCCTCGACGGTGACTTCCGCATTTTCCGCTATGTCAAATGTTCTCATCACCCCACGGAGCAGTTTTTCCAGGCACTCGCCGTCAAGGCAGGTGGGCGTTCCTCCTCCGATGTATACCGTGTCCGCCTTTACACCGCAGTACCTTTGCGCCTCGGTCAAAACGGCGTTTACGTATTCTCCCTGTTTGGAAAGCTCACCGGGGTATGAGGCAAAGTCGCAGTAGCCGCATTTTTTGATGCAAAACGGCACGTGGACATATATTCCGTTCATTTGCCCTCTCCGCCGAAAATCAGCCTGTCGGCATTTGTGTAGAATATCTTTTCGAGTTCGTCATCGTTAAATCCCAGCTTTAAAAAGTTTTCCACGCAGTAGTCGTGCCGCTCTATGGGGTAGTCCGTGCCGAACATAACCTTGTCGATGTCGTGCTTTCCGATGAGTGAGCGTATTCTGTCGTAGGATATGCGCCTGAAACAGCTTGACGTGTCTATGTAAACATCTTTGCCGAGCACGTACTCCTCCGCCTCGTCCCACACGTCGTAACCGCCGAGATGCGCCGCAATGATTTTAAGCCCCGGAAAGTCATCAATAACCTTTGCAAGCCTTCTCGGTGCCGAAAAATCGCTCTTTCTGTCGCCGACGTGAAAAAGTATCGGCAATCCCTCCGAGCGGATTATGTCATACACGGGGTACATCTTTTTGTCATCAGTGTTGAACATCTGAAAGTCGGGGTGCAGTTTTATGCCCTTTAAGCCGAGAGATTTAATGCGCTTAATCTCCTTTTCAAAGTCCCCCTCGTAGTCCTGATGAAGTGTGCCGAAGCCTGCCACGTTTTCGCTTATGTGCGATGCTGTGCTGTCGTTGATAACCTCCACCTGGGTAGGCTTTAACGCCGTCGAGTGTATTACAAGGCGTGCGATGCCTGCATCATCGGCGCTTTTCATAAGGTCGGCAAACGTCCCCTTGCCGTGCATCGTGTAACTGTAATACTTGCCGAGGTTATCCACGGCACGCTCTGCGAGGGCGTCGGGGAAAAAATGTGCGTGAACGTCTGTAATTTTGAAATTCATAGTAACCAACCCTTTCTGCTATTTTCTCCAAGTGTACGGCGAGAACAAAATCAGCATCGGAAAGATTTCCAGCCTGCCGACTAACATATCAAAAGTCAAAACAACCGTGGAAAGCGGCGAATAAAGCGAAAAATTAGCCGTAGGCCCCACCTTTGCCAAACCGGGGCCTATGTTGTTAATCGTTGCGGCAACCGCCGTAAAATTGGTTGTAAAGTCGTTATTGTCTATGCTGATTATGAGCACCGACGCCACGAATATTAAAAGATATGACGCAATAAATACGTTCACCGCACGAATGGTTTCGTGCTCCACGGGTCTTTTGTTCATAGTGATTTTGTGAGTGCTCTTTGGGTGAGCCGCAATCTTAATTTCCTTTGCGATGCTCTTAATGAGTATCATTATTCTCGAAACCTTAATTCCGCCGCCCGTACTGCCGGCGCACGCACCTATGAGCATAAGCAGAACCAGTATCGTTTTGGAGAGCTCCGGCCATTTGTCAAAGTCTGTGGTGGAATATCCCGTAGTCGTTATAATCGAGCCGACCTGGAACGCAACGTGCCTTACAAGCTCGGAAACGCCCGAAAACAGACCGCGGCAGTTAATGCTTATAATAACTATTGCCGTAAATATTATGCCGAGATACGCCTTAACCTCGTCGGACAAGGTAGAAAGCCGCAGCTTGCCTATGAGAATTAAGTAGTACACCGTAAAGTCGATGCCGAACATTATCATAAACACCGTGACAACGTTTTGAATATACGGAGAATATGTGGCAAGCCCGGAATTTAATATTGCAAATCCTCCCGTGCCTGCCGTTCCGAACGTCAGCGTTAAAGCCTCAAACAGACTCAAACCGCCGAGCAGCATTAAAACAGTCTGAATTACCGTAAGCAGTATATAAATACCGTAGAGTATCTTTGCCGACGCTCCTACCTTGGGCACCAGTTTGCTTACCGACGGGCCGGGGCTTTCCGCTCTGATTAGATGGAAATTGTCGCCGCCCGAAAGCGGAAGTATGGCAACCAAAAACACCAGAACGCCCATACCGCCTATCCAGTGAGTAAAACTGCGCCAAAAGAGGAGCGACTTTGGCAGAACCTCAACGTCCGTCAGAATTGACGCACCTGTCGTGGTAAAGCCCGATACCGTTTCAAAAACGGCGTCGATAAAATTCTTGATATAACCCGAGAAATAAAACGGCAGTGCTCCGAAAAGGCTGATTACAATCCAGCTAAGCGCCACGGTTATAAAGCCCTCTCTTGAATACATAGACCGCTTTGCCGGCGGTTTAAACGTGAGCGCAACGCCTGCCAAAAGGCACAGCGCAATGCACATAGCAAAGACCATAGCGCACGGCTCGTCATATATAAACGCACACACAAGCGGCAAAAGCAAACACGCCGCCTCGCAGTTTAATACCCAGCCGATAATGTATGATATAATTCTGATGTTCATATGAGATGCTCTCTCTTTTCTGTATTAATTTGCAAGAATGTCCTCAATCTTTTTAAGTCCCGTATTTGTCGTTACCACAATAACCGTGTCGCCCACGGCAATGGAGTCTTGACCTTTTGGGGTAATTATTTGCCCTTTTCTGTTAATGCAGGCAATGAGCACGTTTTTGCGGATATTCAAATTCTCTATGGCAACGCCGCAAATGGGAGTTTCCTCTCTTATTCTGAATTCCAGTGCCTCCGCCTTGCCGTCAAGGATTAGATGCATAGTTTCCATTTTACTGCTTGTGGTGTTCATTCTCGCACGGACAAAGCGCACAATGTACTCCGCCGTTATGTTTTTGGGGTAGATAATGGTATCAAGGTTTAAGTCGTTAATAACGTCGTCATACTCGATTTTGTTTATCTTGGTAACGAGCTTTCCCTCTGTTTTGCTCTTGGCAAAGAGCGAGAGGAGAATGTTTTCCTCGTCTATGTTCATAAGCGCAACAACAGACTCCGCATACTCTATGCCCTCTTCGAGCAAAAGCCGTTTGTCCGTTCCGTCGCCGTTGATTATGGTAGCCTTGGGCAAAAGCTCGCACAGAGCCTCACAGCGTTTGATGTCCTGCTCGATAATCTTTACCCTTATTCCCGTCTGCAAAAGTCTGTTTGCAAGGTAATATCCCGTATCTCCGCCGCCGACTATTATGGTGTCTTTGACACGGTTTGTCTTAATGCCTATTTTCTTAAAGAAATATGCGCCGTTCTGCGGTGACGCAACAAGGCTGATGAGGTCGCCGGCTTTAAGCTCAAAACTGCCGTCCGGGATAAATGCCGACTCTCCCCTCTCGACGCCGCACACAAGCACGTCACAGTTGAGCTTTAAGCTGATGTCGGCTATAACCATTCCGTCGAGCACCGAGCCTTGCGGAAGTTTGAACTTTAAAATCTCCACCTTGCCCTTGGCAAACGTGTCTATCTGAATTGCGGACGGAAAGCGCAAAAGCCGTGCTATCTCGTTTGCCGCCGTGTATTCGGGGTTGATTATCATAGCAAGACCCAAATCCTCTTTAAACAAATGCAGTTCCTTGCTGTACTCCGGCTTTCTGACTCTTGCTATGGTCTTGACGTTGCCGGCCTTTTTGGCAATAAGGCAGGTAAGCAGATTAAGCTCGTCCGAGCCTGTCACGGCAATTAATATGTCCGCCTGAGCAATCCCGGCTTCGAGCAAAGTATTTATGCTCGAACCGCTGCCGACAACTCCCATTACGTCGTGACGGTTAATGATGTCCTGTATGACGTTTGCACGAAGGTCAACAACCGTTATGTTCTGATTATCCTCCTGGCTCAGCTTTTCGGTAAGTTTCTGCCCCACCTTGCCGCAGCCTACAATGATTGTATTCATATAAAAAACACCTCTTAAAGACGCTGTGAATTACATTATTTGTATCAATCACGATATTATACCAAATAAGGGCATTAAAGTCAATGATTTTGCGGTAAATTATATTAAAATATCCGCACAAATATGACGTCTGCCAATCTGTGCGGATATTGATTTAATTGTTTAGTTGCCCTCCGGGTAGCTTGCCGCAGTTGCAAGCGGTGTTACCGTGTCGAGCGAGTCGAATACAAAGCATTTTGCGGTACAGCCGCTTGTGTACTTGTCACTCTCCGCCGTTACGGTCAAATCTCTGCAAATGCCCGCATTTACCGATGATGTCTTGACGTCTGCAAGCGAGCCGTCGGGAGCGTAAACCGCCAAAATCACAACGGCATTTTTTGCAGTTGCCGAGGTATTGGTTATTTTTGCGGTTCCCGTCAACTTGCCGCTTTCGCCGTCAAGTGTAATTTCCGGGTTTGCTATGGCAAAATAGCCGGGTTTAAACATTTCAAGATTTCTAAACTTCGTACCGTATACCCACGGACTTTCCAAATAGAGCTTGCCGTTATTTTTGTTGGCATACTTAGCGTCCGTAACACTGTAAATTTCTGTGTATTTACCTATTGTCTTATCCTCTGCACTTATCGGCTCATACACTTTGATAGTTCCGTCAGCACTTGTATAAGAAATTATTACCATATGTGTGGAACCGTTTGCACCTGCGTTGTCAGCCCAAAACCACCCTTTTTTGTCTGCGGCAACGCCGTCAACTGTAACAGAGCTGTCCTGCCAGCCTGAACCGTTAAATTCAAATGTAACCCCTGCAATGTTAATACAGTTTGAATTTGTATTACCTGTGTGTTCTATATCTACGCATAACATAAAATCTCCTGTCATAACCTTGGGAACATATGTCGCACGCCTGTCGTCCTTTTCCTTTGCAAATATAACCTCTTTATTTTCTGCGTCAAATGAAACATTCTTTGCATCTGATGCGCCGAGCTGTGCCCCACTGGCAGTAGTAATACTCCAGTCGGCGCTGTCATAACTCGGAACAAAGTGGTCACCGTAATCACCCGTCATACTTGAAGGGAGTTTTTTATACATTCTGATGTTATTCACATAACCACTGCCGTATATCCAACTTCCCTGCACATATAATGAACCGTTGTTTTTATTCTTATAAGCGTCGCCATTTAATTCTTTAAGCAATTTATAAGTTTCGCCGTTCGATACATAGAGTCTAAGAATACCTTCATCGCTTTTATATTCGATTTTTACATCAAAAATACTCTCGTTAATACGACAATCGGTTGTGTTGAGGGTTTCATCACCGTACTTTACGATACCGCCTCCGCAAAAACTAAATGTCTCTCCGCATACATTTATATCTATGATGTTGGCGAGGCCATCATTCGAATTAGCCACATTAGCAAACAAGATAAAATCACCCGTCATAACTTTGCCTGTGTATATCGCACGTCTTACGTCACCTGCAAAATTAATTTTCTTTGACGCTTTATCAAAAGTTACGAGCTTTTCGGTAGGAACTGTTGTTCCATCATCGGTGGTAATCTTCCACGAGCTTTCATCATAACTCGGCTCAAAGTACGAAGCATTTTCCGCAGTATCTGCACTTACCGGAACAATTACACAGGTAAGCAAAACTGCCAACATTAAAGCAAATGAAACAAATTTTTTCATAATAATCACCTTAACCTTTTTTAATTTTTATTTTGGTGCAAATTCGGTATACTCGGGGTCATCACCTCCGCAATTTTGCGTTGTGTATGTATCGGTGCGCCGCCCCCTTTGCAATGAAATATATTTATTGCTGACTTAGAGGCAGTTCTACCGAAACGGTAAGAGGCGTTATGCTGTCTAACGAATTCATAAGAAACGCCTTGACCTTTGCCGAGCCGTCCCTGACGCCCAGCGTTACACTGCTTTGGCGGCACTTGGCAATCTCTGCGTCAATGAGCGCCCCGTTTGAACCGTAGAAAGCCACAACCACATAATCCGTGGCATTTGTGCCGTAAAATGCGTTGTTTGCCTTAACGGTAACCTTAACATTCTGCCCGTCGGTGTCCAGGGAGAGCGATGCGTCGGCGGTTTCCTGCGAGGCGTAAAACACTATGCCGTCACACTCGTATGAGCCGTCACTGTCGCTCACAATAACCTTGCAGTCATACGCATTGTCATCAAGCTCAAATTCGCAACCGATGACGCCGTTTTCCGCCGTAACCTGATTGACATAGAGCAGATTGCCGTCCTTTGAAGTCACGGACACATTGACGCCATTGCCGCTCCACTTGGGGCACATTGCACTCACGCTCATATAGCGTGATGCGGTGTCGTAGCGTGCGGTTATGCGTGGCTGTGTCTCCGGTATGAGCTCAACCGTGAGCGTGGCACTGCCGCCGTCCTCTGTTACATCAAGGCTTACAATTCTGCCGCCGAGCAGTCTGTATACGGTGTCCGTAATGCTGTCAATATTATAATTTGCAAGCACGGCGTTGCCGTACTTTAAACTGCATTTCCATCCGCTCTGCACAGGTATTACAGCCGTCTTTTTCTCCCGTACCGAGTAATCGGCGGTGTCCGTAACATAGAGATTTACTATGTACTTTACAGCACCGCCGCCGTCCGAGATGCTTAGCGTGTAATTTGCAAAGCGTTCAAGCTCGTAACTTCCGCCCGTGTAAGGCTCTATGCTCTGGTCGGTGAGGTACACGATGTTGTCCGGCGGTCCCCAGTAGCCGGTGTTTTCGTCAATTTTGTAACCTACTTTGCTCCAATCGATAAAATCGTCGGCGCATACGGTATTTGTCATTAAAAACAGCATAAATGCCACAAGTATAAGTATTTTCCTTTTCATTGCACACCGCCTGACAAATCATATTCCGCCGCATTGCAAAGCGGCATCAGCCCGTCCGATGAACCGCAGAGAAACACCTTAACCGTTGCCGGCGCTCCGGGGTGTATATTGGAAACATTAAAATCAAATGTTCCGCTATTGCCAATCTCCGATGCGGTTTTGAACTCACTGCCAACCATCATTCCCGTGCCGTCGTACACGGCGCACACGGCGGTCGGCTTAACCGACTGAGGCGAAGTCCAACGGGCGCTTACAACAGCTGTATCTGCGGACCCGCTTGCATCGGTTATTGTAACCTTGGTCTTAAAAAGCTCAATCTTTAAACTGTTGATACAGGTAAACTTTCCGCCTGCGTCATCTGCCGTGAATGCAAACAGTCCGTCTGTGTTATGCGAGCTTATGCCTGCCCCGCGGCACACGGTTTCGAGGTTTATCTCTGCCGTTTCAAGGAGATTTACACCGACAAGTTTCAGCTTGACGGTACCGTTATTGTACGTCAGCTCAAAGCTTGCCGAGAGCCACTTGTAGCAAATGTACTCACTCCACGTGCCGAGTGTATGCTCGCTCACGCCGTCGTAATACCGCAGTTCCAGCGTTTGGCTCGAACCGAAGTATACAAAGCGGAAGCCCGACTGCACAGTCTTAAAGTCCGCATCAAAACGGGAATTGAACCACAGCGAAAAGCTGTCTGCGTTATCGCTTGACAGCTTGCCGCTCACACGGAACGAACCGCCCGTGTTTGTGCGGTAAACCGCCGTTGGATTTTTGCCGGTAAGACCCTTAAACTCATCACTGTCCGATGATGAGTGGAGCACAAGCGGTGCGCCGCTCTGAACCGCAAATCCGCTCCAATCGCTCCAATCGTCCGCCGACGTGCTCCAACCGTGGGAGTCGATGTCATAGTCCGTTTCACCGCTCTTTACCGTTGAGGTAAAGTCTTTGTCAAAGACCGCCGTAAGCTCCGGCAGTGTACCAATCGCCGCATTTGCCGTGCAGAAGTTAGATAAGACAAATACGGAAAGCAATGCAAAAACCAATTTTTTCATAGCCGTTATCCTTTCGGTCTTATTTGATTATAAACATCTGCAATGGCAACTGGTACTGGTAGTGAACAATTATCTTTGAGCACTCCCCTCCGCAGGAAACGTACGAGAGCAAGTCGCTTATGCCGATCTTTTTAACCTCTACCTTGCCGAGGCGGTTCTTCTCAACCGAATACATTGCCGTGATTGACTTAACCAGTTTTAAGTTTTCGGTGTCCGCCATATTCACGCTGTACTGGATTAAGTCGCCCTTGACGTCGTAAACATAGCCTTTGCGTATAAACTGCAAATCCTCGCTTGTCGTCTCGCTGTTTCGTTCAAGCATTCTGTCCTCGCTCAAATCATAGGTCTTTTTAATACTGCTGCCTATAATCTCGCCGTCAATTTCATCACAGCGCACAAAGTCGCCGATGTCTATGTCCTTGCCGTCGAATGCCTCGGCATCTCCGATGACGGTTTTTCTGTCACTGCCGTTGGTGATGACAAGTGCGGTATTTGTGCCGTAGTCGGAGGAACGCTTTCTTATGTCCTCAACAATCCAGAGAGTTCTGTTTTCAACGGTACCTGCCGACGAGGTTACCTCTCGTACGACAGCGTTTACGTAAAAGCTGTCTGTACTGCGGTATACTTCGGGTGAATACTGTTCGTCATTTATAAACGGACTTGAACCGCCGGAAGTGGAAATTCTGTACTTCTTTTCGTCCGTGGTCTGGTCTGCGTACACGGTAAACACCTTTGTATTTTCCCAGTTCCACACAAACCTCTCACCGAACGAACCGCCGCCCTCGGTAGTTTTGTGATGAAGTGTCGGTTCGGTTGTGCCGTACAGTTTGCGGAGTGTGATGTCCTTGTCCTCACCGGCGGCTTGGTATGCGGTGTCAATATCCGATACAAGCCCCTCGGCATCGGCTGCAAACTTAATTACATTGCCTATGCTTGTGCCACGGGCGAGTGCGGCAGTCTTTTCCGCATCGCTGCGGCAGGCTGTGCCGTCGATTTTGCAGTTATCTTTCAGCATATGAACGGCGATTTTGCCGTCCTCGTCAAGGAGCTTTACGCCGTAATCTGCGGAGAGGCCGTCAGACTCTTTGCCGTACCTTATGACGTAGGCAAACTTCATTGTGCCGTCCTCCGACGTCTGCCCTGTGACGTCCGCAACATCGCCGTTGGCGTTCAGCCGCAGCGACACGGCAGTGCCGAGAGAAAGCATTGTTTTGCATCGGTCGGCGCATTTATCCGTCACACGGTAGCGTTTTTCTCCGACGGTGACGTACAAATCCGACGTATTTTCTATCTCCGTTATTGTGCCGTTTACAGCTGTGCTCGAAACGACGCCCTTTATAACCAGACCGTCCGCACTCCTGATAACGCTTATGATGTTGCCTGCCTTAACCATTGCCGGGTAGGTAACCTTGCCGTCGGTATTGACGAGCGAGCGCACATAGTCGGGGTCGGTATTCTTAAAGCTGACTGCAAGCGAGCGGTCGTAACGGTCGTAAAACTTGGACTCGGCGGCATCTACCGACGCAACGGTCAAATCCTCTGCGTTTTCGACTGCGGCAACATCGTATGTGCCGTTGCCGTTATTGTCTATCAGAGTTACGGTGCCGTTTTCGGGAACGTAATATTCCTTGGCGGCTTTTTCTATAATTCTGCCGTTATACATTACCGACGCATCTTTGGCAAGAGATGCGGTTTTGCGCACAGAGCCGACATAGTAGGTATATTTGCCGTTTTCGCAGTCTGTGATGTCGCCGTCTTTTAAGGTGATAACACGGTTGTTGTCGTCTGCGTCAATGCAGACAAGTTCGTTCTTTCCGCCGTTTTCACGGTAATATGCGGTGACGTTCATACCGAGCATAGCTATGTAGCTCTCGTACTCTGCGTCAAAGGAGGTATTGCCGATGGTAACGGCGTCTGCCTTTTGCACCGATGTTCCCAGAATATTGCTTGAACCTACGGCATTTACAATCCCTTCTAATGTGTATATGTCGTGGTAAAAGCTCAGAATATTTGTGGTTTTGTCGCTGTTATAAACCGCCTCGCCGTTTTCAAATCCGTCATTTACCGCAAAGCGTGTGCACTCTACTGTGTTTGCCATTATCGCATAGAGCGTGTCCTTGTCCGCCGGCAGTGAATAGTTGCCGATGTCCGCTCCGTCCGTAATGTCACAGCTTTTAGCCGTCTGTATGTAGCCTGTGGGGTAACCGCCCTTTGCCGCCGCCTCTCTGTCACGGCCGAGAAGTCTTACGGCAATGACGATTGCATCAATGGCGGAAATCGGCTTTTCCGGCTCAAAGAGTCCGTCAGAGCCTGAGATTACGCCCATTCTGTATGCGGCGGTTATGTAGCCTGCCGCCGTGTGGGTCAGCGGAACATCGGCAAAAATCTGCGTATCTGCCTCAATGTTGCCGTTTGCCACGGAGCGCATTGCCATAGTTACAAACTGCGCACGGGTAAGGGTACTGCCGCTCACCTCGTCCGCAAAGCCAAAGGCAAGCAGTTTTTCGTATGCGGCGCTCCTCTTGACCTCGGTGGGTTTGGCAGTGTTATCCTCCTCCACAATCTCGTCATACACGCCGGTTATGTTGCCGCCGGCGGCTACAAGGTCGTCCCAGTCGTCGGCATATACTGCCGGTGCAAACGCCTGAAACAAGAGAAGTGACGATGCAATTATTGAAATGATTTTTTTCATATCTTATCCCCCTTTTAGTTCATCGCTTGCAAAAGCCTGTATACAACCGCCGCCGTCTGGGCACGGTTTGCATATCCCATCGGCTCAAATCTGCCGTTTGCGCCGTTTATGATTTTAGCCTCGGAGAGAGATGCCACCGCATCTTTGGCATACTGCGCTATGTCGTCTTTGTCGGCATATGCAAGAGCGCCGTCTTTAAACTCAATGCCGAGTATCTCACCCGCTCTCATTGCAATGAGAGCCATATCCTGTCTGGTTATCTTATCCGTCGGGGCAAAGAGTTCGTCATTTATTCCGCTTATAATCCCCGCCTTCTTTGCCGCAGTGATTGCGCCGGCGCTCCATCTGCCGTCCGCCACGTCGGTAAATCCGCTGTCGGTGCTGTCTGTTGCAAGCTTTAACGCACGGACGATTATTGCCACAAATTCCTCTCTTGTAACGTCATCAAAGGGAGCAAAGGTCTTTTCGCTCTTTCCGGTTACAATGCCGTCCTGCCGCAGCTTTACAATCGGCGTTACAGCCCAGTCGATGTCTGCAATGTCACCAAAGGGCAGACTCGGAATTTCCGTAGTGTTCTCCTTAGGCTCTGTCACCGGAACGGTGTAAGACTTGCCGCCGGAACTGCCGCCTCCGCCTCTCTTGGAGGAACCGCCGGAACTGCCGCCGCTTTCCTCGCCGTAGGACTTATATTTATCAACAAGTTCATCAAGTTTGCCCGGTATGTCGGATATGGAGTCAATTCCGCCGTTTGTGAGGGCGTCTTTAAACTCGGTGTAAATTTTCTTTTGCGCTTCGGCGCTTGTTTTACCTGCCGCCGCAATGTCTGCGCCTATGGAGTCGTTGTAATATTCCAGTTTGTTTTTCATACCGCTCCATTCGGTGTCAGCAAGGGCGCAGAGAATAACTCTGCTCTCAAACTGTGCCAAAATTTCGGTGTCGGAAACGCCCTTTAATTTAAGGCAGATTTGCTCCTTTTCGCTCTCTGACATATCGCTCCAATCGTCGTAGTAGGCTTTGTCCTCCGATACAATGTAGCTTTCGTACTTTAAGAGTACGTTTACATCTCCCGTTTGGGAAATCAGAGCAAAGGCAACACGGCTGTTCACAGCGTCGGCAATCTCCTTGGGAGTTGTCTTTTCCGAGAGAGCGCCGAGTGCGCTTTCAAATATCTTGTCCGTATTCTCGCCGCCCAAAGCGTCAATGTCGCCGATGTCCACGCCGAGCTGTTCGTGGTATGTGTTTACTATGTTTTTGAGTTTGTCGGCGGTCTTGTCGGCATTAAATACCTTTACCGCCTTTTTGAGTCTGCCCTCGGGGCTGTTGTCTATGACTTCCACGCAAACGTTGTCTATTGCGGTCTGTGCGCCGAGGCACACACCCACACGTCCCATAGTATACGAGGTGTCGTTTGCGGATAGCAGCGCAGTGTCGGAATTGTTGACGTAGACTTCTATATCGCCGTCATTTTCTGCCGAAACATCGATGCGCACGTTTTTAAGCTCGCCGTCAAACGATGCCGCCGCCAGCTCGTCCGCTCCCTTTAAGACGGAATAATTGCCTCCGTCGATTTTAAGTGCGTAAAAGTCGGAGTCCGTAATGCTGTTAAAGTAAATGTAATTAATGTCGCCATCGCCCTGTGCAATGTCCATAGACACGCTGTATTTGCCGTCGGCAAATGCCGGCTTGATGTATGCAATGCCGTCCGTGTTGCCGTCCGCAGTCAGGCGGAAGTTGCCGCTGCCGTCATCGGTCTTGGCATATGCGCCGCCCGCAAAGTACCAGTCGTCATCAAGCGCAGAGCCGGTGTCAAAGTTATCCTCGAATACCTCGCCGAACGGCTTATACATTCTTATGTCCTGCACCGAACCGCTTGTCCAGGAAAACTCCAATTCAAGGTTTGAGTCATTGAGGTTTGCAAGGTTTGCTCCGCTCTGCTCAAACACAAGCTGCTGCGAGCCGTCCTCTATGCTATACAGGGCAACATAGCCGCTGCTCTTATACACTGCGGCAATTTTTACAAGTCCGCCCTTTGACGTATACTTTCCCTTTTCCGTATCTCCGAGAAAAGCGGATTTTCCGCCGCCGAACCTTATGTCCAGACTGCCGATTTTAAATATAATGCGATTGCCGTTTCCACCGCCGCCGACGTTAATGCCGGCAGTGAGTACAAAGTCGCCGTCTATAACCTTTTTGTTATAAACCGCCTTACGAGGGTTGAACGTGCTGCAATAGATTGTCTTGCTGTCGGCATTTGCCGAGATGTCGCCGCCGTCAAACGTCCAGTCGGCAGGGTCAAAGCTCACTTGCATAAATCTGCTATCCTGCCCGTCCGCAAGTGCAAATGCAGGAATGCAGCTTACCAATACAAGCGCCGTCAGAACGATTAAAGAAATTATTCTGTTTTTCATTGATTATCCCCTTTCTCCCACGGTGCAAGTTCACGGTATTTTTCATAATCAAGCACCATTAAGCCCTGTGCACCGCCGAGGTAGATAAGCGGTCTTGTCGGGCTTATGCCTATGGACATATTGCCGGCATTCTCCGGAACACCCTCAATTTCGTGCCACGTTTCGCCGCCGTCATAGCTTACAAATACGGGATATTTTGCGTAATAGTAATCTCTTGTTGCAACGGCAAGGAAGTTTTTGTCCGTGGGACTCTGGACAAGACCGTTAATTTGAAGAGTAAATTCCTTTGCGCCTCTTCTTTTGAGTCCGTTGCTCTCGCCGAACACCTTAACTTCTCCGGTTTTGAGGTCCACACGGTAGAGAGCAAGTCCCCAGTCGCTGTGAGTAGCCGCCCACACAACGTAGTCCTCAAATAAATCAGCCTTCATAACCCTTATGTCCGCCATCTTTATGCCGGTATCCTGCCAGGTCTTTGCCCTGTCACGTGTAATGTAGAGCGAACTGCCGTTCATAGTGTAGGCAACGTCCGCATCGAAGGGAGAAATCTCCTTTATTTGATATTCCGACTCTCTCCACGTTTTGCCGTTGTCGGAGGACACAAAGTACGAATTGTAAATTACGTTGGGGTCTGCCGGACTGTACTTTATCATACCTATGCTGTGCATATATCCCTTTTCTGCGGTACGCTCTTGGAGCCTCTTGGAGAGTCCCACGTGGAACGTATACGTCTTAAACGAGTCAAAGCTTTCAATCATCAGCGACTCACCGCCGTAGGTGGACGCTCCGATTGTAGAAAAGCAGTGGTCGGGGTTGTTGGGGTCAACGGCTATTGCCGTGGTACTCAAAAGATGATAGTTAATGTTTTTGTCATACTCCATAACGGGGTAAACGCCGCTATATCCCTCTGCCCTTATCATTCTGCCCATATCGTAACCTGCGAGGAAACGTATGCCCTTTTCGTCAAAGTAATAGTTAAGGCACAAAAATCCCGATATACCGGAATTGTTCCACACAAAGTTGTGTCCTTTATCCCTCGAAATAGTTGTATCCCACAAAATGAGGTCGGGGTCTGCACGGGTAAATGCCGGTTTGTCGCAGTACCAGCCTGTTGAACCCTTCTCGTGAAAGTTGGTTTCGTCCACGTTTACTATCTCAAAGTTGTTGCCGCCGTCATAGCTTATTCTTTTTGGATAAACCGTTTCGTCAAAGTTGGCAATCAAGGCAACCTCGTTGTTCTCGTCCGGCCAGGTGTAGTACAAGTGCGCCACAACGCACGCACCGTGAGTGGAGAGCGTGCGCCCCTGTGCCGCCTGCCCCTCCGTCTGCCAGTTGACGTCCACCTTCTGCCAGCTTGCACCGGCGTCGGTACTGCGGTAGAGCATAGGTGCAGGTCTTGTGTATTCTTTGTCAGTCTTTTTGTTATACGCGTCGTCCGGGTCCCTGGGGTCAGATGTGCACACCCAGATGTTTTTGTCCGCCGGGTTTACCGCAACGGAATAAACGCCGAAGTCTTCAAGACCTTTATCCGATTTTTCCCAGCTTGCGCCGCCGCTGCGGCTCACATACAGACCGCCACGTTCCAGAACGGCATTGCCCTCGGCATCTTTTGTCACGCCGACAGCCACAATCACAAGGTCGCTGTCACGGTCGGCGTAGATGTTATTAATGTAGTAATTTGAAAATCCGATATTTGTAAAGGTTTCTCCCATATCGGTAGTTTTAAACACACCGGCTTTTGCGGAGTCACCCAATGCGCTCAGTCCTGCCGCATTTGCACTTACCGCAAAATACATCGGGTACACGCCGTTTTTGTCAGCCTTGCCGAACACTATGTCGCACATTCTTATTACATACCTGTGGCCTATGGCGTATACTCTCTCCCAGTTTACACCAGCGTCGGTTGACTTATATATTCCGCTCACCTGCGGTTCACCGCCGACAAGTGCAAAGCAAACATTGTCGCTGTCCGGGTAAAACGCAAGGGAGAGTATGCACTCCGGTCCTGTTTCCGCCGGTTTCCAGGTGTTGCCGCCGTCAAAGCTGTGGTACACGCCCGATGTATCAAATCCACGGAGCATTATGTCGGGGTTTGCGTCACTTATTGCCGTTGCATAACAAAGCTGGTAGCCCTCGCCGCCCTTTACGCCATTCTCGATGTTTTCCTCGGTGGTGAGGTGAAAACTTTTAACCCACGGTGTAAGCTCCGTCGTGGTGTACTTTTCGTAAAAAGACGGGTTGTATTTTATGTCGTCGTAATTGTATATCTTTATGTTTTTAACATCGCCGGACGTCCAGGAAAAGTCTATCTCAAACTTTCCGTCGTCCTTGTCGGCAATATCGGTGCCGGTGTAGGTAAACAAAAGTTCGTGTTCGTCACCGTCACCCAAGCGGAAAAGATTAATTTTACCGCTTTTTTTGTATAAAACGGCAATGCTCGCACTTTTTGCGCCGTCCGTCAAATATTTGCCGCTCTTGGTTTCGCCGCCGAGCTGTGCCGAGGCGTTACCGCTTCCGTCAAATGCCAAGTCCATACCCACCGCTTTAATGATTATGCGGTTGCCATCGTTTGTGCCGTTGACGGTAACATCTGCCGTAATAACAATGTCTCCGGTCGGGATTTGTCCGTTGTAGACGGCACTTCTCGGCTCGAATGTGTCACAGCTTACGGACTTGCTGTCAGCATTTACGCCTATGTCGGCGCCGCTTAACGTCCAGTCGCTTTGAGCGTAACTTGGCTCAAAGAAACTTATGCCCATATCTGCAAACACCGCAGATGAGCTTGTGACAATAGCGATGATAAGTGCCAAAATAATTATCTTTTTCATTGTAACCTCCTATCCTTTGACCGCACCTGTTGCCAGGCCGCCGATTATGTATTTATTTGCAAAAATGTATACTATGAGTACAGGAATTATGGAAACCGTGCTTCCTGCAAGCATCAGGTTCCACGACGCCGCACCCTGGTCTGTGTTTTTGAGTGCCACAATCCCGGCAATGAGCGGCCGCTGGTCGGGGCGGCTCATAGTAAAGATTGACGGCATAAGGTAGTCGTTCCACGTGCCGTTAAACGACAGAACACACAGCGTTGCAAGAACGGGTTTGAGCAGCGGAACTATTATTCTGTAATACGTCTGAAAAAAGGTGCAGCCGTCAATTTCCGCCGCCTCGTCAAGCGCAGTCGGCAGTGACACAATAAAGCTCTTTATGAGCACAATACCGATTACATTTACGCTGAATATCTTTATAAAAATGAGTCCCCACAGCGAATTGCCGAGGTGCAAAAGGTTTATAACCTCAAACTGCGGATATATAGCAATACCGCCGAGCACTATAAACATAAGTCCGGTAAAGACGGAAAAAATCAGCTTTTTCCCCGGAAATTCGCTCCTTGCAAACACATATCCCGCCATAGACGAGGTTATTATTACCGCAGTTGTGCATATTACGCTGTAATACAACGAGTTCCACGCCATACGGGGAATGTTAAAATCCTGCGAGCTTACGGCGTCCTTGTAGTTTTGCAGTGTAGGGCTGTGCGGAAAGAAGTATTCCGGGTGCGCCATTATCTCCGAGTTGCTTTTAAACGAGCTTAAAACCGTGTAAAGCAGCGGAACAAGCATAATGACTGCAATCAGCGCAAGAAATGCGGTAATTATTGTATTCGCCAGTAAAGTTTTTTTCTTCATTGTCATACCTCTCTCAATATAAGTTGTTGAGCTTGTCGCTGAGTTTGCTGTATATGACCGCAACGGAGCAATAAATAACAGACGTTACCGCATACACCGCCGAGCCGTAGCCGACGTTGATTACCGACTCTGTGGCAAACCCCGGCATAAACTTCTTTGTAAGATACGACATAACTGTATTTGTCGCTCCGCCGGGAGCGCCGTTTGTCATAACGAGAACATAGTCGTTTGTCTGCAACGTTCCGTTAATTGCCAACAGAATTATTATCTGCAAAACCGGAGCGAGCAGCGGCAGTGTTATCGACCAGAACTGCCTGAACTTTGACGCACCGTCAATGTCCGCCGCCTCGTACAAATCCTTGTCGATATTTTGTATTCCGGCAAGAACATATATGGCATTAAGACCTACACCCTGCCAAATCGAGCCTATTATAAGTACGGTCATAGCGCTCTTTTTGGTGGAGAACCAGTCGTAACCGTCGCCTATTATGCCGAGCTTGCTGAGTATAGCGTTTATGTAGCCGAAGTAATCAAACAAATTTGCAAATATTATGCCGATGATAGCGACCGAGATAATCTGCGGTATAAAGTACACACTTCTGAAAAAGTTGACTCCACGCATACGGCGGCTTAAAAACACTCCAAGCACTATTGCAAGGCAAAGCTCGCCCGGAAGTTTAAGTATTGCAAACTCAAAGGTATTGAGCCACGCCTTCCAATACCCGACGTCGGATTTGAACACGGTAACAAAGTTGTCAAATCCTATGAACTTCTGCGTCTGCGGTATGCCCACATAGTAGTACAGCGATTTTGAAATTACCCATATCATAGGATAAAGGCTGAACACCACAAAACCGAATATTACCGGCGAAAGCATAAGATAGCTCGAAAACGTCCTCTGCGAGTCACGTGTTTTTAAAAATCCCCTCTTTGTGTGTTTACCGATTGTCGAATTAACCTCGGTCACTTTCATCATTCCTTTCCGTTTATATCAGCCGTTTTACATTGACGGGTCAAAGTGACTGTTATCAACTTGCGAATAATCATAATCGGGATTTCGCTCTTTATACGTTTCCATACCCTTATTAAGTGTATCCGTCCAGTCCTTTAAGAGTTTATCTATGTTCTTGTCGCCGCCGTTCCATACGTCCTTTAAGAACAGTTCGCTAATTGAAGTTGACCCCGTAACGTCGGTTTTACAGCCTATTGGAGCCACTGTGCTTATCTCTGACAGCTTTGCAAATTCCGCCCACTGCGGAGCCACGCTCTTTTTAACCTTGGCGTCTTTTATTATGTCCTGGTTCCACGGTATTTCTATGCCGTTTTCGTAAAGTTTTCCTCTAAACTCCTCACCCATATACCATTTGTAAACGGTGAATATCTTGTCGGCGTCTTTGTCTTTGCTGATTTTTGTCATTGCCGCACCGCCCCATACTTCCTTTTTTTGTTTGTAGCGGTGGTTTTCGTCAACAACGGGAACAGGTGCAACGCCCCAGTCGCATTTTGCCGGGAACTGCTCGGTGAGAACCGACACGTCCCACTGCATACCGAACTTCATACCCACATTGCCCTCTGCAAATCTTGCTCTTGCCGGGTCTGCGTCTATCGACTCAATGCCGGGGTAGCAGCTGCCGTCGTTTTTCATACCCATAATTGTTTGAAGTATCGGAGCCATACCGCTGTAATCGTATTTGCCGGTATTTATGTCAAATCCGTCGTGTCCCACGCTTGCCATCATCGGCCACTTCAATTCATATGCCCAATATGTACCTACCGACTTTCCGGGGAATATAAAGCCGTACTGTCTTTTCTTGGTATTTGTCAGCTTTTTGGCATACTCCCTCATCTCGGCATATGTTTTCGGAGGTTTTGCCTCGCCGTTTTCGTCAACTATGCCTGCCGCTTTGAACATATCTTTGTTATACAAAAGTCCGCAAATAATTGTACTGTTCAAAACGGTGTAGTAATGACCGTTGTATTTAAACTGTTCGAGCGCCTGTTCGCCCTTGTACTTTTCCAAGAACTCCTCGCCGCCGTCAAGCTCGTCTATCGCTTGGAGGTAGCCCATTCCGGCACGCTTTTCCAGATTGCTGCCGGTTATTATATCTGCCGCTTTTCCGGATTGAAGCGCCACGTCTATCTGCTGTTCGGCGTTACCAGTGAGTACCTCATAGACTATCTTGATGCCCTTTTCCTTACCCGTGGTCTTATTCCACTCGTCGATTAGTTCGTTTGTAAGAATTTTGTCGCCGTTCGACTGGCTCCAAATTTTAACCTCGGTGACGTCGCTGCCGCCCGCCTTTTTGGTTGAACAGCCTGCCGCCGATGCCGCAATGGCTGCGGCGCAAAAAAGCGCCGTAACTTTTTTCACGTTTTTCCAAAGCATTGCCTCAGACATAAAACTTTCTCTCCTTTTTGTCAAATATTTTTATGTTTATATTATAATTTATAACGCCGTTTTCGTAAAGTCGAGACTTTTCCCCACCTTTTTTTACAATAGGGTGAGGAAAATTTTAACCTTGACAAAAAACGACATATATAATATGATATTTATAAGTATAAAAAAGGGAGAACTAAGCGCCGTGATATATGCCGCAATTTGCATTTTTACCATTATAATTTTTATAATGATTTCTATGAGGAAAACAAGATATTCTATGGCTTTTGCCCTGTTGTTTTCCGCCATTGCACTGCTTATGACGGTGAGTATTTTAAGCTACATATACTTCTCCAACTACAAATACGTCCCCGAAGTGGAGTTTTACATTTTCCGCTACATATCACGGCTTAAAATTGCGTATTACGAAATAAAAACCCTCTCCATAACCGGCGTGCTTCTTCTGCTTTCGGCGCTCAGTATGTTCGGCTCGCTCAAAAGTTTCAGAACACGCAACCTTAAAATCAGCGTTATTGTGCTCTCCTTTGCCGCTTTTGCGCTGCTGAACTCCAACCCTTTCTGCGAGGAACTGTTTATCCGCCAGCACAGCGACAATGCAATATATGCCAATGGCGCAAGCCTGATTTACCGGTTTATAAAAGCATACAATGTCGCCATAATACCCGCTTACTTTATATATGCGCTCAAAAGCATTGCCGACGAGTACCGTGCTTCAACGCTTATGCTGTTAAAAAAGCAGTACGCCGTAATGATTTTGTGCCTATCGGTTTTTGGAATAATCTTTATTCTGTTTTATATTTCATCACCGGTGTATCACCTGCTGGATACGCTCTACATATACGAATTTGACACAGAAAACCTTGCAAGGAACATAATGTTTAAACTCTGCCTGTACTTTGGCTACACCGTGTTTACCGTTGCCTGCTGTTTTTTACTGTTTAAATACAAGGTCTTTGACACATATATGCTCTTTAAGCGCAAAACACGCAAAAATGCCAATGTCAAACTGTACGACCTGCACCATATTTTCCACACCATAAAGAACTATGCAATGGTAATAATCGCACTGCAAAAAAATGCCACAATAGAAGTTAAGCAAAACCGGGAGCTTAAAAGCCTTGACAAAATCCGTACAACCGCCTTTGACCTCATAGACCAGTGCTCAATGTTTTTGGACACCTATTCGAGTATAGATTTTAATATGCAAAAGGTAAATATAGTAGACTGTGTAAATTCCGTGCTTGCCACACTTCAATTACAGGATATAAAAACGCCTCTGAGCATTGAAACGGAAAACATATACATATACGCATACGAAAATGTGATTAAAGAGGTGTGCACAAACATTTTTCAGAATGCAGAGGACGCCATAAAGACAAAAAAAGAGCCGAACGGCGAAATCCTAATCCGAATCATATCCGAGGCGGACATCGTGTGTCTGAGCGTTCGTGACAACGGCTGCGGAATAAGCCGCAAAAACTTGAAAAACATATTCAAGCCGTTTTTTTCAACCAAAAGGAATTTTGAACACTGGGGTATAGGCCTGGCATACGTTGTAAACGCAATGAAGCTCCACGCAGGATTTTTAAACGTCAAGAGCAAGGAAAACGAATACACCGAAATGCAGCTTTCATTCTACATTCCGAAAAAATGATTACGAAAGGACAAAAGAGTATGAGCGAAAATACGCCAAACAGTCCGGCACTTAAAAAAATCAGGGTAGTTGTATGCGACGACCAGCCGGACATTGTTGACTACATATCAAATATATTAAATGCCCAAAGCGACCTTGAAGTGGTGGGAACGGCAAACAGCGGTCAAGAGGCGGTTGATACCGTCAACAGACTCTGCCCCGACGTTGACGTTGTGCTTATGGATATTCAAATGGAAACGGAGTATGACGGGATTAAGGCAATCGAGGAAATATCCGCCAACCACCCGGAAATAAAATGCGTGATGCTCACCGTCCACAAAAGTAATGAACTAATAATAAAAGCGTACCTCTCCGGTGCGATAGATTACATAGTTAAAACGTCGAGTGAGGAGGACATATGCAAAAGTATACGCAATTCCTTTACAAACGACAACTACATAGGAAATCTGATAAACGAAAACCTGCGCAGTGAATTTCGGCAAATGCAGTCCGCACAAAGGAGTCTGCTCTTTGTAATAAATGAACTTTCAAAACTCACCCCGTCGGAGCTTTCGGTTATGCGTGGAATTTGTATGGGCATGAAGCAAAAGGAAATAGCCAATGAGAAACACATTGAGCTCAGTACCGTAAAGTTTCACACGCACAATATTCTAAAAAAGCTGAACTTTCGCAACACCAAGGAACTGTGTGCCACGCTCAGACATATGGGCGTATACAATATTATAGGTTTGTAATTCAGTCGACAGGCAATGCAAGTTCGAGTCCCCACTGCCTAGGCAGGAGAGAGTTGAACTTACATTGGTTTCACATAGCAATTTTCCCCGTAACAGCAGTAAATCCCTTGAAAATACAACAGTATTCCCTGCGTAATTTACTTTGTTACAGAAAAAATTGCTTATGTGAAACTGCGAGCACCTGTTCGGCTGAATTTTTGCAAAGAATTTCGGTGCGTAAGGGTGCAGGCGGGCTGACGCCCGTCAAGACCGACAAGGCGGAAGGCTTTGTAAAAATTCAGTCGACAGGCAATGCAAGTTCAGCTCTCTCCTGCCTAAGCAAATGCGTCAATATTCGCCCGACAGGACAAAAGCGTCAATATCCGCCTTATAGTGTTATTGTTTTTCGCAATTCAATTATACCAAAAAATGAGGACTTTTGCAATTTGCAATCGTCCTCATTTTTCTCTTTTGGGGCTTTTGTTTTGCTGCAGCCCCTTTAATCATAATGTTAAATTACATCTGGGGGCCGGCACTTACAAGTGTTTTACCTGCGGCATTGCCCTCGTATTTTGCAAAGTTCTTTGTAAATCTTGCGGCGAGGTCTTTTGCCTTTTTCTCCCACAGAGATGCGTCTGCATAAGTATCTCTGGGGTCTAAGATGCCTGCGTCAACGCCGGGAAGTGATGTGGGCACTTCAAAGTTGAAGTACGGGATCTTCTTTGTGGGTGCATTATTAATGTCACCGTTCAGGATAGCGTCTATAATTCCTCTTGTATCCTTAATGGAGATACGCTTGCCCGTGCCGTTCCAGCCGGTGTTTACGAGGTATGCCTTGGCACCGCTCTTTTTCATTTTCTTAACAAGTTCCTCGGCATACTTTGTGGGGTGAAGCTCCAAAAATGCCTGACCGAAGCAAGCAGAGAATGTAGGTGTAGGCTCTGTAATTCCTCTTTCTGTTCCTGCGAGCTTTGCGGTAAAGCCGGAGAGGAAGTAATACTGTGTCTGCTCCGGTGTAAGGATTGAAACCGGGGGTAGAACGCCGAATGCGTCGGCAGAAAGGAAAATTACGTTCTTTGCGTCGGGAGCTGCGGAAACCGGGCGAACAATCTTTTCGATGTGGTCTATCGGGTATGACACACGTGTGTTCTCGGTTACACTCTTGTCGTCAAAGTCGATTTTGCCGTTCTCGTTAAGAGTAACGTTTTCCAAAAGTGCGTTGCGCTTAATTGCATTGTATATATCGGGCTCGGAGTCTTTGTCAAGGTTAATAACCTTCGCATAGCAGCCGCCCTCAAAGTTAAATACGCCGTTGTCGTCCCAACCGTGCTCGTCATCACCGATGAGCAGACGCTTCGGGTCTGTTGAAAGTGTTGTTTTTCCTGTTCCGGAAAGACCAAAGAAAATAGCTGTGTTCTCACCGTTCATATCTGTGTTGGCAGAGCAGTGCATTGATGCTATGCCTTTGAGCGGGAGATAGTAGTTCATCATTGAGAACATACCCTTTTTCATCTCACCGCCGTACCAGGTGTTTACTATAACCTGCTCACGGCTTGTGATGTTAAACATTACGGCAGTTTCGGAATTGAGTCCGAGCTCCTTGTAGTTTTCAACCTTAGCCTTTGATGCGTTGTAAACAACAAAGTCCGGCTCAAAGTTTTCAAGCTCCTCAGCGGTAGGCTGAATGAACATATTTGTAACAAAGTGAGCCTGCCAAGCAACCTCAACTATAAAGCGGATTGCCATACGTGTATCCTCGTTTGCGCCGCAGAAAGCGTCAACAACGAAAAGTCTTTTGTTTGAAAGCTCTTTTATAGCCAAATCCTTAACGGCTTTCCAAGCCTCCTGACTTGCCGGGTGGTTGTCGTTCTTATACTCGTCGGAAGTCCACCAAACGGTGTCTTTGGAGTTATCGTCCATAACAATGAATTTGTCTTTGGGGGAACGTCCCGTGTAAACACCTGTCATAACGTTTACTGCGCCAAGCTCGCTCACCTGACCTTTTTCAAAGCCTTCAAGACCGCTCTTTGTCTCCTCGTCAAACAGCATATCGTATGACGGGTTATGTACGATTTCCGTCGCACCGGTAATGCCATACTTGCTCAAATCAATTTTTGCCATTTTATATTACCTCTTTTCTTAATTATACAACTTCTCAACCATCACTGATTATAGCCGATTTCTCCGCAAAAATCAATAGATTTGACGCATTTTTTTACAAATTATGCGTCATAAATTGAAAAATAATGTAATTTGCATAATTAAAGCAAGCGGTGTGATGACATTGTTGTAAAATTTTATATAGCGGAAACAAGCCTTACAGCAGCCGTGAACAGTGTGCAAACCGCAAATCCGACCGCAGCGGGCAGAGCCGCCGCAAAAAGCGTCCACTTAATACTCTGCGTTTCCTTTTTTATAGTCAGAAGTGTTGTGGAACAGGGCCAGTGCATAAGCGAAAAAAGCATAGTGCTCACAGCCGTTGCCCACGTCCAGCCGTTTTGCACAAAAAGCGCCTTTATTTCGGCAAGACTGCCAAGGTCGCTCAGACTTCCCGATGCGGTGTATGCCATAATTATTATGGGAATTACAATCTCGTTTGCCGGGAAACCGAGAATAAAGGCAATCAGAATTATGCCGTCAAGTCCCATTATGCGTGCTATGGGGTCTAAAAACGATGCGCATATGCCGAGTATGCTCTGCTGACCCACGTGCACATTTGCCGCAATCCAGATTATTATACCTGCCGGTGCGGCAACCGCCGCCGCTCTTGCAAGGACAAACACCGTGCGGTCAAAAATCGAGCGCACAATGACCTTTCCCACCTGCGGAACTCTGTACGGCGGAAGTTCCAGCGTAAATGACGACGGAACGCCTTTAAGCACCGTTTTGGACAGAAGTTTTGTTACCGCAAACGTCACCGCAATGCCGATTACAATTACTGCTGTGAGCAAAAGCGCAGACAGGAGCGTGCCGCAAGCACCGCCCGATGTTCCCACAAAAAACATTGTGATAAGCGATATAAGCGCCGGGAAACGTCCGTTGCACGGCACAAAATTGTTTGTAAGTATTGCAAGCAGTCTTTCCCTCGGCGAGTCTATAATTCTGCAACCCACAATTCCTGCGGCATTGCAACCAAAGCCCATACACATTGTGAGTGCTTGCTTTCCGCAGGCACAGCATCGCTTAAACGGTTTGTCGAGGTTAAAGGCTATCCGTGGAAGGTATCCGAGGTCTTCGAGCAGTGTAAAAAGCGGAAAGAATATTGCCATAGGCGGCAGCATTACGGAAACAACCCACGCAAGCGTCTTAAACATACCGTCCGTCATCATTGAGCACAGCCAGGACGGCGAACCAAAGTGTTCAAACAGCAAAACAAGTTTTTCCCGCACTGCGCTGAGCACGCCGAACAACAGCTCCGACGGATAATTTGCAGCGGAAACGGTGAGCCAGAACACAAGTAACAGAAGCAGGAGCATTGTCGGGTAGCCGGCGGCTTTGCTTGTAAATATTCTGTCGAGTTTTCGGTCAAAATCGTTATACTTTTTGTCATTGTGAACTACGGCGGCTTTGCATATTGCCTCCGCCGTGTTTACGGACGCAGACACAATCTCGTCTTTCAGTCGGTCACGGTCGATTTTTTTATCTTTGAGAAGTTTTTGCGCATCGGTAAGCGCAGAACGGATTTGCTCATTATCCGAAAAATCCTTCCCCAAAAATGCGTTGATTTCCTCCGTCAGCGTACTGTCGCCTTCGAGCAGGCGCAGGGCGAGCCAGCGGCAGTTGATTTTTTCTCCGCAAAAATCATCAAGCGGAGGAGTAAGTATAGCGAGAGCTTTTTCAATCTCATCAGAGTATGTTATTTTAAAATGTGTCTTTTTACTTGTGCCGTCAGCTATTTTGTCCATAGCGCCGAGCAGACCGTCAAGGCTCGCCTTATCCCTTGCGCTTGTTGCAACGACGGGAACTTGCAGTTTTTCGGAGAGCAATTCCAAATTGATTTTTATTTTTTTGCGCTCCGCCTCGTCAATAAGATTTACGCACACTATTACGTTTTGCGAGATTTCCATTGTCTGCAATACAAGGTTCAGATTTCTCTCCAAGCACGTGGCGTCGCAAACCACAACAACGGCGTCGGGGTTTGCAAAGCATATGAAGTTGCGTGCGACTTCCTCCTCCGCCGAGTGCGCCATAAGCGAATATGTCCCCGGAATATCGACCATAATAAAAGAGTGGTTCTTGCTTTTGCAATATCCTTGGGCATTAGTTACCGTTTTTCCGGGCCAGTTGCCGGTGTGCTGATGAAGTCCTGTAAGTGCGTTGAATATGGTGCTTTTCCCGACGTTGGGATTGCCTGCAAGGGCAATCACCTTGTCGTCGGGGTTTTGTTTTTTGATTTCCAATCCCAAATCAACGGCATTTCTGCCTGTTGAGCTGTTTGTAAGACCCATACTAACAATCTCCTTTACGGATTATGATATTCTTTGAGTCCTCAGAGCGTATCGCAATGACGGCGCCACGTATGAGATATGCCGTGGGGTCACCGCCCGGACTGCGTCCGAGACATTCTACGTCCGTATCTTTTACAAGTCCTATGTCGAGAAAACGGCGGCGCATACTGCCGGTATTTTGCAAATATTTAACGGTTGCACGCTCGCCGGGATTTATTTCGCTCAAACTGCTTTCCCTGCGCATTTTCTATTTCCCCTTAAATGCTTTTTGTTTAATATATGTATTTTTTTATGTTCTTGTGAAAGGACGGGAAAATTTTTCTAACTATATTCTGACAATATATGACAGTATATCAAAACTGCACCGAGGGGAAAATTTTAGTGACAAAACCAAAAAGGAGCTGTGCTTGATATGAACAAGGTTGAAATATGCGGCGTGAACACCTCCGGACTTCCCACACTGTCAAGGGAGGAAAAGAATGAACTTTTTGTAAAAATAAAAAACGGGGACACAGATGCAAGAGAGCAGTTTGTAAACGGCAATTTAAGGCTGGTTTTAAGCGTTATACAGCGTTTCGGAAACCGTAACGAAAACGTGGACGATTTGTTTCAGGTAGGGTGCATAGGACTTATCAAAGCGATAGATAACTTTGACCTCAGCCAGAACGTTCAGTTTTCCACCTATGCCGTGCCGATGATAATAGGAGAAATCCGCAGGTATCTGCGTGACAACAATTCAATAAGAGTGAGCCGTTCGTTAAAGGACATTGCCTACAAAGCACTCCAAGCAAAGGAACGGCTTACAAAGGAAAACGAAAAGGAGCCGAGTGTAAATGACATTGCAAAGGAGCTTAATCTGCCCAAGGAGGACGTGGTACTTGCCCTTGATGCCATTCAAGACCCCGTCTCGCTTTATGAACCGGTATATAATGACGGGGCAGATGCGATATTCGTAATGGACCAGGTGAGCGACGAAAAAAACACCGACGAAAACTGGCTCGAAGAAATTGCGATTAAAGAGGCGCTGAAAAAGCTGAACGACAGAGAAAAACACATTCTCGACCTAAGATTTTTTAAAGGCAGAACACAAATGGAAGTGGCATCGGAGCTCGGCATAAGCCAGGCGCAGGTGTCAAGGCTCGAAAAAAGCGCGCTCAAACATATGCGAAAGCACATTTAGTCTGCAACACAACAACAGGGAAAAGCCGAGACGGCTCTTCCCTGTTGTTTTTTTATATTCTTTTGTTTAAATACGCAAGCGACAGTGCCATATTTTCGTACTGCACAATAACGCCGTCCGGCACGCTTAATGTGCACGGAGCAAAGCACCACACAGCCTTAATGCCGCCTTTGACAAACAAATCGCAAACCTCCTGCGCCGACTGTGCCGGCACGGTAATTATGCCGATTTTAACGCAGTTAGAGGAGCAGAAATCCAAAAATTCATCCATCGGGAAAATAGGCTTGCCCATAGTGCTCTTTCCTGCGTTATCTGCGGCAATGTCGAACGCCGCAAGTATTTGGAGCCCGTAGCTCTCAAAACCGCCGTAATCAAGAAGTGCTCTGCCGAGTTTTCCCGCACCGACAATTACAACATTGCTGTTTTTACCTATGCCCAGAAAATTTTCCAAAGCGTCTATCAGCTCGCTTATCTTGTATCCCGTTTTCGGTCTGCCGGCGCCGCTTACGGAACCGAGGTCCTTGCGCACTTGAACCTCGCCGAGACCAAGCTCTTTGGCAAGGGTTGTTGCCGATATATTTTCGGCGCAGTGTTTGGCATTTTTAAGATATTCAAGGTAGATTGGGATACGTCCGATTGTTGCCCGTGATACCTCAACTTGTTTCACATACACCGCCTCCTGTTTTTATGGAATTTAAGCAAGTCTGTCTGCTGCCTCGTCGAGTTTCTTGTTCCTGAAATAAAGTCCTACGTCTATGGAAATTTCAATAAAGTTGAGCACGTAGAAGAAAAAGCTCAAAAAGAACATAAAGCCTTCGCTTCCGGCGTCAAGCTGAATGAATTTTCTTGCGATTCCGCAGGCATAGCCTATGAGGAGAAAAACTTCAAAAAACAAGCTCTTTCCCTTTGCGGTGCGTGAAACTATGGACTTTCTTATGGAAATCGGCCAGGAAAGACCGAAACAGAATATCGTAAGTGCTTCAAGTAAATCTGTCAAAAATGCAGTGGTCATTTTAATATCATCTTCGCTTTCATTTTTATTGTGTAAAAATTACCGGTTTTAATCTGTAAATTCGGGTGCAGAGCAAATCCTGCTCCGCACCTTAAATACATCTTATCTCTGTCTTCTGTAATCGGGCAGCAATTTGGGCGATACCGCATCTGTTTCGATACCTGCCGCCGTGCGCTCTGCGTCAAACTTTGCAATGTGGTCTAAGGTGAGTTTGCCAACCTTAACGTCCTTTGCACGGGCAGATGCGCTCTTGCCTGCGTTTCTTCCGAACACTATGATGTCAAGAAGTGAGTTGCCCATAAGACGGTTGCGGCCGTGTATTCCTCCGACTGCCTCGCCGGCAACAAAGAGGTTTTCAACATTTGTGGTCATTCCGTCAACGTTTATGTCAAGTCCGCCGTTCTGGTAGTGAAGCGTCGGGTACACCAAAATCGGCTCTTTGCGAATGTCAATGCCGTAGCTTGCAAACATTCTCATCATTGCCGGGATACGCTTTTCTATTGTGCCCTCTCCGCCGATTTTTTCAATCATCGGAGTATCGAGCCATACAGCCTCGCCGCTGCCGGTGTCTACGCCCTCTTTGCGCTCGCCGCACTCTCTTATGATAGATGCTGCGGCAACGTCACGGGTTTCGAGCGGGTGCATAAACACTTTGCCGTCACGGTTGACGAGCTTTGCACCCAACGACCGAACCTTCTCGGTAACGAGCGCCCCGAAAATCTGCTGGGGATATGCCGCACCCGTGGGGTGATATTGCAGTGTTTCGGCATAAAGCAGTTTTGCGCCCACACGGTAGCCGAGCACAAGACCGTCTGCCGTTGCGCCGTAGTGGTTGGAGGTCGGGAAGCCCTGATAGTGCATTCTGCCTGCACCGCCGGTTGCTATGATAACCGTCTTTGCACGGGCAACCATAAGCTCCTTTGTTTCCATATTCATAAGTACTGCGCCGGCAGCTTTGCCGTTTTCGTCAAGAATTAACTCTATCGCCGAGGTAAAGTCCACAACGGGGATACCTCTGTTTAAAACCTCGTCACGGAGCGTTCTCATAATCTCTGCGCCGGAATAGTCCTTTGCGGCGTGCATACGCTTGCGTGATGTACCGCCGCCGTGGGTGGTAATCATAGTGCCGTCGGCGTCTTTGTCAAACTCAACACCGAGGTCGTTGAGCCACTGTATTGCCTCCGGAGCGTCGCAGACGAGCTTTGCCAGGAGTTCTTTCTTTGCGGCATAGTGACCGCCGCCGAAAGCGTCCACAAAGTGAATTGCCGGGGAGTCGTTCGGCTTGTCGGCAGCCTGGATACCGCCCTCTGCCATCATTGTGTTGGCATCGCCCATACGCAGTTTTGTGACAATCATTGTCTTTGCGCCGGCATTGTCAGCCTCTATTGCGGCAGACGCACCTGCTCCGCCTCCGCCGATGATGAGCACGTCAACATCATATGTTACATCGTTTAAATCAACGTCGTCCGCCTTTATTCTGCTGTGAGCCTGGAGCATTTCGCAAAGTTCGTGCGGAACCTGTTCGCCCTTGTTGGCGCCGATTTTAAGAGTGGAAAACTCACTCTTTTTATAGTCCGGGTGGAAAGCGGCGAGCAAGTCGTCCTTTTCCTTTGCGGTCATACGGGCAGGCTCATATGCGATGTTGGCATCTCTTGCCTCCTCAACCGCTTTAAGTGACTTTTCAAATTCTTTTGAATACATATCTATCCCCTCCTTACTTCTCGATTTCTCTGTTGTTGTAGAGCTCTTCTATTTCCTCAATGGGCTTTTGCATAAGGTTTTCGATAAGCTCTGTAAATGTGCCGTCCTTGATTTCCTTAACACGGTCTTCGAGGTGCTGTGACTTGGGTGCCAAATACTTGCCGTTTAATCTCCTTGCAAGCATTGCAACCTGCGGGTGGGAAATTCCGGCCGGACAGCGTGACGAGCAAACTCCGCACATTACGCAGTCAAAGGACTCCTCGGCGCACTTGTCGAACTCGCCCCTCTGAGCGTATGCGATGTACTGCATAACGTTAAGCGACTGAGTACAGCTCTTTGTGCAGGCGTTACAGCCCACACAGGCATATATTTCGGGGTAAAGCTGCATCATAATCTGCTCTGTGGGTTTTATTTTTTCAATATCATATACCTGTTTTACAAGCGGAAAGAAAGGCAGTGTGGCAACATACATATTGTCCTCCACCTTAGTCTGGCAGGCAAGGCAGGTCTTTAACTCTCTGTCACCTTTAATGCGGTAAATGGTGGCACAGGCACCGCAGAAACCGTTGCGGCAGCCGCAGCCTCTCACAAGCTGATAGCCGGCGTATTCCATAGCACGCATTATAGTGAGGTTGTCGGGTACTTGGTACTTTTTTCCGAACAGATAAACATTAACCATATTTTCCATAATCTATGTCTCCTTATCAATATTCATCGGGCAGCTCGTCAAGCTCGTCACAGCGGAACACCGGGCCGTCTTTGCACACATATTTTGCGCCTATGTTGCACCTGCCGCACTTTCCTATGCCGCATTTCATACGCAGTTCCATTGTGGTGTAAACCTGCGTTTTGTCAAAGCCGAGTTCTTGAAGTCCGGCAAGCGTGAACTTTATCATAATCGGAGGGCCGCACAGAATTGCAATCTTGTCTGTGGAAAATCCCAGTTCCTTAACATAGTTCGGCACAAACCCTACGTGGCCGTCCCATTCGGGCTGTTCACGGTCTATTGTGAGGTGAACATTCACGCCCTCGTCGTTTACCCATTCGTCGGTAATCTCCTTGTAGTCAACCAAATCCTGCATACTGCGTGAACCGTACACAATGTCTATCTTGCCGTAGCGGTCACGGTAGTGACGGCAGTAGTTGATGACCGAGCGGAGCGGTGCAAGACCTATACCGCCGGCTATAAAGAGCATATCGTGGCCGGCAAATTCATCGTCCACCGGGAAGGGTCTGCCGTAAGGCCCTCTGATTGTAATCTGCTGACCGACCTCCATAGAGTGGAGCCAGTCGGTTACACAGCCGCATTTTTTAATGGAAAACTCCATAAACTCCGTATTTGTGGGCGACGATGTAATGGAAAACATCGCCTCGCCAACGCCGGGGATTGAGAGCATAGCACACTGACCGGGCTTATGCTCAAACGCCTTTTTGCCGTCAGGAGTAACCACACGAAATGTTTTAACGTCGGGCGTGTCTATGCGAATATCGGTAACGACGCCGACTGTCGGAATAAGAGGTTCTTTAATATCAGTCATTTTTGCGTCCTCCTAACTTTTTCATAACTTTGACTATATTCATCTGAATGGGGCACTTTGCCATACAGCGTCCGCAGCCCACACAGGAGAAAAGACCGTCATTGTTTGTGGGATAGTACACAAGCTTGTGCATAAATCTCTGGCGGAAGCGTTCAAGCTGTGTAAGTCTCGGCTGTCCTGCCGACATCTTGGTAAAGCTTGAATACATACACGAATCCCAGCAGCGGAAACGTTTAACTCCGTGACCGGTGTTAAAATCCTTTATGTCATAGCACTGGCACGTGGGGCACACAAATGTGCACGTTCCGCAGCCGAGGCACGACTCGGAAAGCTCTGCCCACTCCGGAGCGTCGAAAAATTCCGATGTTTTTCCGTCGCCGAATGCGTCTGCCGAAAGCGAGCGCAGGGGAAGTTTCTCAAGCCTGTCGGCTATGATTTTTCTCTGCTTATCCGCCGCATTTTCGTCGGTGCTCTCGGTCACGGACTCTATGCTCTTTAAGAGCTTTTCGCCCTTTTCGGTCTTTGCCGTCATATAGAGCGCATCGTCGTCCTTCCAGCACACAACGTCCCCGTCGGGGTCTGATGCGTCTATGCCGAAAGTGTGGCAAAAGCACGTTTCAACCGGCTTGTTGCACGCAAGCGAAACTATAACGCCGTGCTCACGCCTGTTTTTATAATAGGTGTCCACAGGCTCTGAGAGGAACACTCTGTCCAGAACTTCAAAGCTCTTGACGTCACAGGCACGGACGCCGAAAATCACAAAGTCCTCACACTCACTGCGTGTGTCTATAACCTCAACCGTCTTGCCCTCTGTCTTAAAATCCATCAGGTTTTCGGTCTGGGGGAAGAAGAAGTCCTTTGCGCTCCTTACGGTATTGAGCGCATCGGAGAGCGTCTTGCCCTCCTCCCACTTTTCAAACCGTGCTCCGCCGTTTGCGTCAACGGGAATATAGAGCGCATTGTCGGAAGATACGGCTCTGAAAAGCTCATTTAATTTGTCAAGCGAAATTTTACGCATCTTCGTCACCTCTCTTTACCGCATCGCCGGGTTCCAAATCCTCTGTCGTATAGTTTACAATCGGAGGTCTGTTGCCAACTTGTGCTCCTGCCTGATACTCGCCGTAGAAAGCGTCGATGTCCTTTATAAACTTGCGGTTCAAAAGGTGCAGCGGTATGTGCTGAGGACATACCCTGGAACACTCTCCGCAGTCGGTGCAGCGACCCACAACGTGGAACGCACGGATAATGTGGAACATTTTCTCCTCAAATGAGTTTGCCGCCGCCTTGTTCTCAACACCTGAGTCGGGGTTGTCGAACACGCACTTTTCGCACGTGCAAGCCGGGCACACGTCACGGCACGCATTACAGCGTATGCAGCGTGAAAGCTCGCCCTGCCAGAACGCAAAGCGCTCGTCGGGGGTCATTTTTTCTATTTTTTCCACCTCGTCGAACCTTGCGGAGTCGATAACCTCGCCGTCATCGCCCAAAAGCTCGTCATAGGCAACGTGCTTTTTGGACTTGCAGTTTTTGCATCTTTCGGCAAGCACGTCATTTTTATCAATTTCTATTTTGCCGTCGTAGAGGGTTTCTATGGTTATCTTTTCGCCGTCCGTAACGGACACAATGCCCTCTGCGGCATCTTTAAGCTTGGACACATCTGCCATTCCGTCACAGGAAATGCCTACGGCATACACCTTTTCACGGTCAAATCTGTGCTCGGTTAAAAGCTGATTAAAGCTGTATGTGTCGCACGGCTTTAAGAACACGAGAACCTTGTTTTCGCTTTTCTGCGTTTCCTTAACAAGGTATTTGGAAAAGTTTGCTCCGCAGAAGTCGCCCCATACAAAGCCGCTCTCCAACTCGTCCGCACTTTTGAAAACCGCCGGGGTAACATCGTAGTCAAACTCGCCCGCTTTCCAGCCGAGCACACGGTCAGCCGTGCCGTTTTCCAAAAGCTCTTTTGCTTTATTAATGAGAATTTCACGTTTTAATTCTTGCATCGTAAATCCTCCAATCTTTTGTTTTCGCCAAGTGAGGCAACCTTTTCGGCAAAGTCGTTCATCGTTGCGGCGAACTTTGCTCCCTCTGCCGCACTTACCCATTCAACACGGGTGCGCTCTCTTTCGATGCCGAGATAATCGAGCATTGAGAAAAGCAGAGCCATTCTGCGGCGTGTATAGTAATTACCCGACGTATAGTGGCAGTCACCGGGGTGGCAGCCGCAAATGATAACGCCGTCTGCGCCTCTCTGGAACGCACGGAGAATAAACATCGGGTTTACTCTGCACGAGCAAGGCACACGGATAATCTTTACGTCCGCCGGGTAGTTAAGCCTGTTGTTTCCTGCAAGGTCGGCGCCGGCATACGAACACCAGTTGCAGCAGAATGCCACAATAAGCGGCTTGTAATCATTTACTTGCATATCGCATCTACCTCCGCCATAATTTGTTTGCTTGTAAAGCCTTTAAGGTCCATAGCGCCCGACATACAAGCCACCGTGCAAGCACCGCAGCCCTGGCACACAGCCTCGTTTACGCTTGCCACTCTGCGAACCTTTGTGGTTCTGTCCGGCATTCTGAACTCTTTGTCCAGATAGGTAATTGCGCCGTAAGGGCAAACCTTTTCGCACGTTGAGCAGCCGTTGCACATCATCTCGTCGGAGTGTGCGACACAGGGGTTACCCGTGAGCTTATCTTTGCACAAAAGTCCGATGACCTTCGACGCCGCCGCTCCTGCCTGTGAAACTGTTTCCGGAATGTCCTTGGGGCCTTGGCACGCACCGGAGAGGAACACGCCTGCCGTCGGGCTTTCTACCGGACGGAGCTTCGGGTGAGCCTCGGTAAAGAAGTCGTTTGTATCCATACTTGCCGTAAGCATTGTTGCCAGCGGTCTTGCCGACTTGTCCGGCTCTATTGCCGCCGCAAGAACCACGAGGTCTGCGTCAATGTGGAGCTGTTTGTTATCCAAAAGGTCTGACGCCTGAACTTTAAGCTTTCCGTTTTCGGGCGAAACCTTACCCACCATACCTTTGATATAGTGTACGCCGTATTCCTCAACGGCACGGCGGTAGAACTCGTCAAAGTTTTTACCGGGTGTACGCACGTCGATGTAGAAAACGTAAACATCGGTATCGGGGTACTTGTCACGAATGAGCATTGCGTGCTTTGCCGTATACATACAGCAGATTTTGGAGCAGTACTCCTTGCCCTTTGCCGCACACGCCTCACAGCGTGAGCCGACACACTGAACAAAAACTATTGTGTGCGGGTGCTCGCCGTCCGACGGGCGGAGAAGTGTTCCGCCTGTGGGGCCTGCCGCATTCATAAGACGTTCGAGTTCAAGAGAAGTGATGACGTCTTTGGACTGCGAATATGCAAACTCGTCGAACTTATCCATAGAAATCGGATTAAATCCCGTTGCGGCAACGATTGCGCCGTACTTTTCCTCTATAAATTCGTCTTTTGCGTTATAATCTATTGCGCCGGCGGTACAAACCTTTGAGCACAGTCCGCATTTGCCTGTTTTCAGCATTGTGCAGTAATTCGGGTCAATGGTTGCAACCTTGGGCACTGCCTGTGCAAACGGAATGTAGATTGCACGGCGGTTGTCCATACCGAGGTTAAACTCGTTGGGCACCTTTTTCTGAGGACATTTTTCCGTGCAGGCTCCACAGCCTGTGCAGACGTCCTCTTTAACGTATCTTGCCTTTTTCTTTATGGTAACGTCAAAGTTGCCGACAAATCCCTTAACGTCGGTAACCTCCGAGTATGAGAAAATCCTTATCTTTTCGTTCTGCGCCACGTCCACCATCTTGGGTGTCAGTATGCAGGCGGCACAGTCGAGCGTCGGGAACGTCTTGTCGAGCTGAGCCATTTTCCCGCCGATTGTAGGCTTTGTTTCCACAATATCCACAGGGAAACCTGCGTCGGCAATGTCGAGAGCCGTCTGTATACCGGCAATTCCTCCGCCGATGACCAGGGCACGCTTGGTAACGGGACTTTCGCCCGGTGTGAGCGGTGCGTTGAGGTTTACCTTTGCAACTGCCGCTTTGGCGAGGATAATTGCCTTCTCCGTACCCACGGGCATTTCCTTGTGCACCCAGGAGCACTGTTCACGAATGTTGGCAATCTCCACCATATAGGGGTTAAGCCCTGCTGCCGCCGCAGTTTTGCGGAAGGTTGCCTCGTGCATACGGGGCGAACAGGAACATACTACGATGCCGGTTAAGTTGTTTTCCTTAACGGCGTCTATAATCATATTCTGACCTGCCTGTGAACACATATATTGATAATCGGTGGAGAAAACAACGCCCTGTTCGTGCTTCACAGCCTCTGCAACTGCTTTAACGTCAATCGTTCCGGCGATGTTGGTTCCGCAGTGGCAGACAAAAACTCCAATTCTTTGCATTGCTTGTTTCTCCTTTCTACTTTGAATACTTGCGCATTGCGCTCATAAGAGCCTGCTGGGGTATATCGTCGTCAAGTTTTTCGGGAATATCGTTTGCTGTCATATGGTTTGCACCCTTCTGACGGATTACCGCAAGGCGTACAGCCTCCACAATCTTTGCCGGCTCAACGCCTCTCGGGCAGCGGTCAACGCACGCCATACACGACAGGCATTTGTATATCGACTCAGACTGCATCAGCTTGTCAATCTCGCCGTTTTCTACCATATATACAAACTGGTGAGGATGATATTCCATTTCGTCATAAGACGGACAGGTTCCGGAGCATTTTCCGCAGCGCATACATTTTCTCGGATTTACACCGCTTGTGCGCAAAATCTGCTCTTTAAGTCTTTCTTCTTTACTCAGCATCGCTGTCCGCCTCCTTTACTCCGAGAGCCTCTGCCAAAAGCTCCGTAAAGTATACAACCGGGATTTTGCTCTCCGACTTTATGAGATTGTATTTGCACAGTGGACAAGCCGTAACAATCATCTCTGCGCCGGCGCCCCGGGCACTGCCGCTTACGGCGTTTGCCTTTGTCTTTGCAAAGTCCTTGTCCTCCAACGTCACATATCCGCCGCAGCACTCATTTCTCATAGAGTACGTCACAGGCTCTGCGCCGATGGCACGAATGAAGTCCTCCATAATCGAGGGGTTCTCCACGTCGTCGAGCTGCATAACCTTGCCCGGTCTTAAAAGCAGACAGCCGTAATATGCCGCTATCTTTTTGCCGGTGAGGGGCTTTGTAACCGCCTTCTTGATATTATCAAACCCAATCTTGTCACGCAGAAGTTCCAGGTAATGAATAACCTCGGTTTCGCCGTGGTAAGGCTCCTTGGGCTCTTTGTCCTGCGCCATATAGAGGTTTGCCTTGGAGGCAAATTCCTCGTCGTTTTGCATAGCGTAGTTTGTTTGCTTTATTACATTGTGGCAGGCTGAACATACCGTAACCAAAGGCTGAGAATTATCCCGTGCCGCCACGAGTGCACGCACGCTCGAAAGCTTGGACGCAACCTCGTCCTTTGCGCTTACGAACACGCCGCCGCAGCACTGCCAGTTTTCAATCTCGCAAAGCTGAGCGCCGAGAACCTCTGCGCACTTTCTTGCATACCTGTCGAGTTCCTTTGCCTTTGTTCGGAGGGTGCAGCCGGGGAAATAACTTAATTTCATACTTTACCTCCAATATCGTTTCAGACCATCTGTTCGGGGTGGAACACCTCGTCGAATTTTTCTTCCGTGAGGAAACCAAGCTCAACGCACGCTTCCTTTAATGAAATGTTGTCTTTAAATGCCTTCTTGGCTGTCTTTGCCGCATTTTCGTATCCGATGTACGGGTTAAGTGCGGTTACAAGCATAAGTGAGTTGTGCAGGTTGTGGTACATTTTGTCCTCATTTGCCGTAATTCCTGCGGCGCAGTTGTTGTTAAACGACACAATAGCCTCGGCGAGAAGTCTTGCCGACTGCAAGAAGTTGTACGCCGCAACGGGCATAAACACATTAAGCTCAAAGTTGCCCTGCGATGCCGCCATACCTACCGCAACATCGTTGCCCATAACCTGAACGGCAACCATTGTAACAGCCTCGCACTGAGTGGGATTAACCTTACCGGGCATTATTGATGAACCCGGCTCGTTTTCGGGAATGTGTATCTCGCCCAGTCCGTCACGGGGACCTGATGCCAGCCAGCGGACGTCGTTTGCGATTTTCATCATATCGCAGGCGGTCGCCTTAATTGCGCCGTGCGCAAACACGAGTTCGTCCTTTGATGTGAGTGCGTGGAACTTATTTTCTGCCGTTACGAAGTCCTTGCCCGTAAGGGACGCAACCTTTGCGGCAACAAGCTCGGAAAATCCCTTGGGAGCGTTAAGTCCCGTTCCCACTGCCGTTCCGCCGAGTGCAAGCTCGTGAAGAGGTTTAACCGCAAGTCTTAAAAGCTCTGCGTCACGCTCCAAGCTCGAACGCCAGCCGGATATTTCCTGGCTGAACTTAATGGGTGTTGCGTCTTGGAGATGCGTTCTGCCGGACTTAACGATGCCCTCGTTCTCCGCTTCGAGCCTTTTAAATGTTTCAATCAAAAGCTCTACCGCAGGGAGAAGTTTATCCTCTATTGCAATTACTGCGGAAATGTGCATTGCCGTGGGGAATGTGTCGTTTGACGACTGGCTCATATTGATGTCATCGTTCGGGTGGCACAGCTTTGAACCTGCAATCTGGTTTGCACGGTTTGCAATAACCTCGTTTGCATTCATATTAGACTGTGTTCCGGAACCTGTCTGCCACACAACAAGCGGAAAATGACTGTTAAGCGAACCGGAGATAACCTCGTCGCACGCCTTTTTGATGGCGTCCAGCTTTTCTGCCGTCATTTTTTCGGGCTTTAATTCGGCATTGGCAAGCGCCGCCGCCTTCTTTAAAATTCCGAAAGCGTGAGTAATTTCTCTCGGCATTGTTTCAATGTCCACGCCGATTTTGAAATTCTCGTGACTGCGCTGTGTCTGCGCCGCCCAGAGGCGGTCTGCCGGCACTTTCATCTCGCCCATAGAATCGTGTTCAATGCGATACTCCATTTTAATCACCCTTCTTATATATCAAGATTTTTAATAACTTCTTTAAGTGCGTCTGCACTGCGGCGGAGTTTGGTAATTTCGTCATCGGTCAGCGAGAGGTTAACCTTGCCCCTTACTCCGTTGTTGCCGACCATATTGAGCGTGCTCAGACATACGTCGTCTATGCCGTACTCGCCGTGCATCATTGTAGATACCGTCATCGTTGTGTCGATACCGCTAAGGATGCACTTGCAGATGTGACATACGGAAATGGAAACAGCATAGAACGTTGCTCCCTTTCTTGCGATAACACGTCCGCCGGACTTTCTTACGTACTGCTCAATCTCCTCAAAGTCAAGCTCCGGGCTTGTAATTCCGGGCGTGGTGATGAGCTTGTGACATTCGCATATCGGCACGTTTGAGATATTTGCCACCGACCACGGAATGAAAGACGAGTCGCCGTGCTCACCCAGGACGTAAGCATGAACGTTGCTCTGGTTAATGTTGTAGTACTCTGCAAGTCTTGTGCGCAGTCTTGCGGTGTCGAGGATTGTTCCCGAACCTATGATGCGGTTTTCCGGAATACTTGAAAACTTATGAAATGTGTAAGTTAAAATGTCAACCGGATTGCTGACTATAATATATGTAGCGTTCGGAGCATACTTTGTAATCTCCGGTATAATTGTTTTGGTGATGTCAACGTTTGTCTGTGCAAGTTCGAGCCTTGTCTGACCCGGCTTTCTTGCAATTCCCGACGTTAAAATTACAATGTCCGAATTAACGGCGTCACGGTAGTCGCCGGCATAGATTGAACAAGCGCCGCAAAACGGTGTGCCCTGTCTTATGTCAAGCGCCTCACCGAGAGCCTTCTCATTGTTAATGTCAATCATTACAATTTCAGAAGCAATGTTCATCACGGTAAGCGTGTAAGCGATGGTTGAACCGACGCTGCCGGTTCCTACGATAGATATTTTGTTCATAATACACCTCTCAAATTACATTATCTGATACATTATATCACAATTCGACCCGCTGTGCAATTATCAAATCGGAATATTGGTATTGTCATTATCGATATAACCTGTTTTGAATATCATTTTGGGTACTATTGCTAAATTGTGCGGTATTCATTTGTGACATTTCCCTCAAAATCTTTCCACAGGAACACTCTGTTTTCATATGTCATATACCCGTGGGCGCTCCCCTCTTTGGGAATGGACACCGAGCCGGGGTTCATATACACAAAGTTTTCGTGCCTTACGCACTTGGGCACGTGAGTGTGTCCGCACAGCAGTATGTCGCCTTTGCAAAGCGGAGGGGGGCAGTCCTCGCCGTACTTGTGGCCGTGCGTTGCATATACGGTTACGCCGTCTGTGTGAATGAGCGCATAATCGGCGAGCACGGGGAAGTCAAGCACCATTTGGTCAACCTCGGTGTCGCAGTTGCCACGCACACAGAGTATCTTTTCCCTTGCGCCGTTAAGCATTGCAATGACCTCTTTGGGGGCATAGTCTTTGGGCAGGTCATTCCTCGGCCCGTGGTAGAGAATATCGCCGAGCAAGAGCAGTCTGTCCGCCTGTTCCTCCGCTGATTTTTCAAGCATTTTACGACAGTAGTACGCACTGCCGTGAATATCCGATGCAATCATAATTTTCATAGATAAACACTCCTTTGAAACAAGTATATCACAAAAACCGACGTTTGGCGAGTTATTTTTGACACTAATGTACCAATTTTTTGCACTATATCACCTTTATGGATAAAAATACTTGAAAAAATAATAACTTTTGGTATAATGGAAGCAAATTTTAAATAAAACGGAGGACTGTAAATGAAAGATTTATCGTATCTGACAGACCACTATGACGAAAAGATTGAAAAAGTAAAAAAAATCAATGCACCTCTTAACTTTATTTTCTACACCGACCCCCACAACGGACTGTCCGAATGGGACTGCCCCAAGCACGAGGACTACTCCCCCACCGACTTTGAGTCCGCAATAGATACTGCCGAGTCAATGCAGTACATAATAGACAGGCTCCCAAATCTAAGCTGCCTTGTCTGCGGCGGCGACCTGGGCTGCGACTACAACGACGACCCCAAGCTGGCACACAAGTCCATTGAGGATATGATGAAAGCTCTGTATAAGCTGACAATTCCCGTGCACTGCTGCATAGGCAATCACGACGACTGCACCATCTGCCTTATAGAACCCGAAAAGAGCTATCCGAGCTACGAGGGCGAGCTTAAACCGCACGTATCGGAGTATATGCTGCGCCCGGAGGATTTGCACAGAATTTGTATGAAAAACAACCCCACGGACGAAAATTACTACTACACCGACTTTGACGAACTCGGCTACCGCTTTGTGTTCCTGAACACATCGGACGTGGAGTGTGTCACAAACGAAAAGGGCGAGCCGCTCTATCCTCACAAAGTCGGATTTTCCGTAAAACAGCTTATGTGGTTCAAAGAGGCTGTAAACACTGACAAAAAGGTAATTGTGTTCTCCCACGTACCGCTCAGAAACAAAGGTCATTTTCCCGACTGCATAAGCGGACGTGAAGGACTCTTAAACGGCGAGATAATGTGGCAGAATATTCAGCTTGCCGACAACGTGGTTGCCGCCGTTGCCGGCCATCTGCACTACGACAACATTGTGTACGACGGCAAAATGGTTTCCATAGACACGCAGAGCGGAACAGGTCTTGTTCACGGTCAGTGGGATCCCTCCTGCCCGTACAGGGAGTACGGCACATATACGGAAACTGCGTTTGACATAATCTCCGTAAAAGACGATGTCATCTACTGCACCCGCTTCGGCGCAGGATTTGACAGAATGGCAAAAATCATAAGGGGGTAGGCATTAATGAGAGAAAAGGTGCAAAAGATACTTGCCGATATAGAGAGCTTAAAAGAAAGAAACGAGGCGGACTGCCGTCTGCCGGAAAACGTGTTCTATTTAAACGACGAGGACATTCTCTGCCTTGAACGCAAAGACGGCGAGTCACGCTACCCGTACGAGATGGACGGTCTTAACCTCTGGGCGCACTCAAACGGCCACATAAATGCGTGCGAGAGCAACCTTGTCATTTTCCGCACGGCAGGAATACAGGAGGAACCGTCGGTTGATTTTTGGCTTTTGACCAAAAGGGACGGGCGCACCGTTCCGATTTCAATTACCGGCGCAACCAGGCATATGTATGAGCCGGAAGATGTTTCGAGATACACCGTGTATTCAAAGCGTGCCGCATACTACATTGTTAAAACCTCGAAGTGCACGGCGTCGCTGAGAGTAAGCGTCACCACGGATAAAGAAATATGCTTTGCCGTGTGCGTAATAAACGGCGAAAATGCAAATTCCGACATCACCGTTGTGTCATACATAGACCCGATGGTCAGATTTACAAACAACGAGGATCCCTGGGCGCTTTTAAAGCGTTACGGCTGGTATGACGGAAAAGGCTCATTTAAAATCCTGCGGTACCCCAACCCCGAAAATCAGGACGTTGTAAACCTTGCGTGCTACGCCGTAATAAACCGCTCGGTTGAAAGCGGCTCGGCGTATGACGTTGTGGGAACGATTGCAAAGTCGGTATTTTTAGGCGACAGGGGACGCTGTCTGTTTAACGCTGTGTCGCTTAAAGAAGGCTCTCTTTCAAGGAGGGTTTACTCCATCAACACTGCGGATTTGCCCGTTGCCTCGGAGTTTATAACTCTGCACCTCGGCAAAGGCGAAAACGCCGAAATTGCCTACCTCACAAAAGTTGTGCACGACGGAGAAACCGCAGACAACTTGATGGGCAGAGCGGTTGACCTCAAAAAAATAGAGTCCGACCTTGCCGCACAGGAGCGTGCCGAGGACAAAAAGATGGGCGGACTCGAAATTGAGTTCGGAGGCGAAAACTCACTTCCGGCAAATTGCAAAGTGTTTAATCACTTCCTCAAAAACGTGCAGAAGCAGGTAACCTTCTGCGCTCTGGGCAAAAATTACGCCGGCGACCTGCTCGGTGTGCGTGACGTATTCCAACAGCTCACTGCGGCATCGCTGTGGAACCGTGACAACGTACGTGAAAAAATCGTCCTTGCCCTTAACTTTATTATGGACAACGGCAGAGCGCCACGCCAGTTCTCCGTTCCGCCGACGGACGATGTAATCCCCACATTTGACATAAGGCAGTTTATAGACCAGGGACTCTGGATTGTTGAAACGCTCCACAAATACATAAGCATAACGGACGACCTCACCATTCTTGACGAAAAGTGCTCGTACTACCATATCATTGACGAGAAAAAGGCAAAATACCAAAAAAGCGGCTGCACCGACACCGTCCTTGACCACCTGCTTAAAATCACAGGCTATCTTACATCAAACATAGACAATCGAACCGGCTGTCTGAGAATTTTGTACGGCGACTGGAACGATGCCGTGTGCGGACTCGGAGAGTCGCTCGACGGAAAATCGGAATTCGGCACGGGCGTCAGCGTTATGGCAACACTGCAACTCTACAAGGCACTTGAATTTATGAGCGAAATTCTCACCCTCGTCGGCGGCTATGACGACACCTGCCGCACCTATGAGGAAATACGCCGCAATATGGCTGACGGACTCGAAAAGTACGCTATGCAAAAAGACGGCGACCGAGTACATCTCATTCACGGCTGGGGCGACGGGGGCAAGTACCTTGTGGGAAGCCTGTGCGACACCGACGGCAAATGCCGTTACAGTGTAAATCCTTACTCCTTCTGGTGCATATCCGGTATGATAAAGCGCAACCCGTCGCTTAAAGCCGATATTTTAAAGGCATATGACGTCCTCGACTCCAAGTACGGCATAAAGACCTTTGAGCCGTATTTCCCGTCGGATATGAAGGGAGTCGGCAGAATTGTATCTCTGACTCCCGGCACGTTTGAAAACAGCTGTGCCTATATCCACGCAACAATGTTTGCCGTTATGGCGCTCTTTGAGCTGGGCGAGCCGGAAAGGGCGTGGGAACAGATTAAAAAGGCTGTCCCCCTCACCCACTCATACCTTAACAAAACCCCTTTTGTAATGCCAAATTCGTATTGTTATAACGAGGAGTTCTGCATAGACGGCGAGTCCGGCGGCGACTGGTACACCGGCAGCGGAGCTGTGCTTATGCGCTGCATAATAGAGCACGCCCTCGGAATTTCGGTATCGCCTAAGGGCATAAAAATCGAGGTTCCGCACTTTATCCCCTCGGATTTTGTAAAAATAACCCTCACGGTTAAACACAGCAAAATCACGCTCACCTGCACAAATAAGCACACGGGAGAGCGCAAATACTATGTAAACGGCAAAGAGAGAAAAGCCGAAACTTCTATGTTCGGAGAAAAGGGAATTTTCCTTGAAAACGCAGAACTTACCGAAAATATGACGATTGATGCGGTTTATTAAAAATAACCTTGAAAACTGCCGAAGTATGTGATACAATACAACCGAACAGGAGGTAATTATATGAAAATTTCGACGAATATAGGCCCCATTGCAGACATCGTCGGCGACGAGGACGCCGTTAAGTACATAGCCGACGCAGGCTTTGACGCTTGGGACTTTTCTATGTTTTCAATGGTTAAATACGACCGGAACACACAGGAAACAGGGCTTACCGACCACCCCTTAAACGGTGACGGCTACATTGAATATGCACAAAAGCTCAAAGAAATAGGTTTAAAAGGCGGTATAGTGTGCAATCAATCCCACGCACCGTTTCCGGTTGCAAACAAGCTGATACGCTCGTGCCTCGAAAGGTCAATAGAGAGTACCGGTGCGGCAGGCGGTGAGATTTGCATTATCCACCCCGACAACAACAAAACCGCCGTGGAAAACGCCGTTATGTACCGTGAGCTTTTGCCCGTTGCCAAAAGGTGCAATGTAAAAATAGCAACGGAGAATATGTTTAACTGGAAAGACGATAACGCCTCTCCGGCTGCTTGCTCGTCGCCCGAAAGTTTTAACGCTCACCTCGACGCATTAAACGACGATTATTTTGTTGCGTGCCTTGACATAGGCCACTCTCAGTTAAAGGGGCTGAACACCTCGCCGGAGGAGATGATTACCGCACTCGGAGAACGCATTAAAGCGCTGCACATTCACGATAACGACGGTATCCACGACCTCCACAACATTCCGTTTTCGGGTGTTATAGATTTTAACAAGGTTGTGTCCGCTCTCAAAGCGGTAAATTACAGCGGATATTTTACGCTTGAACCCGACAGCCACCTTAAAGACTGCCCAAAGAGCGAAGTCGGCAAACGGGTAAAGGAACTTGCCGATGCGGCAAAAAAACTTACGGATATGTTTGAAAGCCTGTAATTAACCGTTCGATGCACCAAGCGGATATGACATTCCGAGGGGCGGATACTTTACCCCTGCCAGGCTGTTGTATGGCAGGACACGCACCCTCTCTATGCAATGAAAACCGCTTAAATATTCCCTTATTTTGTCAACCTGGTCATCATTGCAATGCGGAATACTCGGAATACGGATTTCCACCCTTTTTCCGCAATTTTCCAGGTATTTTAAATTATCAATAATCAATCTGTTGGAGCGGCCCGTGCACTTTTTGTGCACGCCGTCGTCCAGCGCCTTTATGTCGTAGAGAAAAACATCGGTATACGGCAAAACGTCGTCTATCGCACTTTTTGCGACATATCCGGCGGTATCGACCGCAGTGTTTATCCCGTTATCTTTCATATTCATAAGTATTTCACGGCACGCCTTGCTTTGCAGGAGGCACTCCCCTCCGGAGAGAGTAATTCCGCCGCCGCTTTCGGCGTAAAAGTTTTTGTCCTGCAAAAGCACCCTGCATATTTCGTCTGTATCAACAGTTTTGCCGTACACAGTCAGTGCATCGGCAGGGCACACCTCTGCGCACTTTCCGCAAGCTGTGCACGATTTTCTGTCTATAATATGCTTTTCGTTTTCAACGGTATGATTGGCGCAAACCTCTGCACATTTTCCGCACAAGATGCACTTGTGCTCAAAAAATCCAAGCTGTTTTTGTGCGCATATATTCTCCGGGTTGTGGCACCACAGGCACCTGAGCGGACAACCCTTAAAAAATACCGTTGTCCTTATACCGTTGCCGTCATGCACGGCAAAACGCTTTATATCCGTTATCTCAGCTTTCATCTCTGCACCCCTATCCGATATTTTCCGCTCTTGCGATGTATGAGTTCTGCTCTTTTTCGCTCAGATTATTCCACAGCACATTCCAGCCGCACACACGCACTTGGAGATTTTGATACTTTTGCGGATTTTTCTGTGCGTCTTTCAGTGTATCGGTGCTGAAAACATTAAACTGAATACTCATTCCGCCGCCGTTCATATAGGCAAAAAGCAGCGCCTTCATAATGCCGAGTCCCCCGTCCCCCTCCACTGCCGTCGGGTGGAGCATTATGTCAAGGCAAAAACTTTCCGGATAGATGTACGGCTTTACGCAAAGAGCCGAATTTATAAGGGCAGTGACGCCGTTTTTGTCCATTCCGACCGAGGGTGACGCATTTTTTGAGATTTCGTCACCGTCATATCTGCCGTCCGGCGTTGCAGACGTCAGCTTTCCCTGCTCTATAAACTGCATTGCGGAGTGCATTATCGCCTTATACACCCCTCCCCTTGCGTTGGGGCGGTTGTTCACTTTCATTGCAAAGTATGCCGCCATAGCCTGCGAATAAACATCGGCTGTCGTGTCGGAGTTACCGTATTTATGACAGCTTTTTCTGATTTTGGTATGCAGCGGTTCATATCCCTTCCAGTTATTGTCAAGAGCGTTTTTCAGCTCGGCAAGCGACACTTCTTTTTTGTCGTACACAAATTCTTTAACCGTCATAACCGAGTCCACAAGGCTTGCAAAACCGCAGTTCAGTATTGCGGAATTGTTAAACTTAACTCCGCTTTGGTATGCGTCCCTGCCCCTTTCAAGACTTCGCTCAACGGTTGCGGAATACATATTGGACGGGTTAATCGTACCAAGGTATTTTTCGTAACTGTCTGAAACTCCAACCGTCATCTCTATGAGGTTTTCCCACTGCCTTAAAACCGCATTGTAAAAGCTGTCAAAGGTTTTAAGTTCGCCAAGCTCTCCCGTTTTCAGACCGAACTGCTTAGCGAGTCTTTTGTCAAATCCGTTTGAAAAAACATATTCAATCGGCTTTAAGGCATTGACATACCCTGCCGCTGTTGACACCTCGTCTGCCCTGACTCCCGTTTCGTAACAGCCACGAATATCCATATTAAGCGCCTCCTCATAGCTTGCGCCGTAGCTCATAACCGCTCTTACCATACCCGGCTCACAGCAAAAAACAAAACTGCTGTGTCCACGGCGCATCATATCAAAGACCTTAAACAGAATTTTGTCGGGCGTATTTTCGTTTACCTTGATTTGAATTTTTGGATTGTATATTCCGAGCCTGTCGTACACGTCCAGGATATCCGCTGACAAGTCGTTGTACTTTGTGCCGCCGTTTGTGTCCGTTCCGCCCATATAAAACGGCTGACCCCAAAAGTTGCCTATCGCCGACCACTGCATAAGAAAGTATCCGATAAGCTCCTTGATTTCGTCACGGGTAAACGTTCCGTTTTTTAAGTCGTTTTCATAGAAAGGATAAAGCGAGCCGTCAAGTCCGTTTCCGAGGGAACGAACCTGATAACCGTCAAAACATTCGGACACCATAAAGTATATGTAAGTCAACTGCATTGCCTCGTATATATTTGTCGGTGCGCCGTCACGTATATGCTTCAAACAATCAGCAATCCTTTTCGCCTTGCCGTGGTTTTGAGTAAGGGCATATTTATACAGTCTGTCAATTACATCAATGACGGCACGGTAGGTAATCTCCATTCCGTCAAAGTATGCCGCCGCCTCATCGGTGAGCGTACCGCCCTCTGCGTGCTTTTGTCTGTATGACTTTACACGCTCAACTATTCCCGAAAATCCGAGGGTCAAAAGAGAGTTCCAATCCGGAACAACGTGGTCAAAGTCCGGCCAGACCGTTACGGCGCCGGAGTTATTCATATCGTCAATAAGCGCCTTTGTTTTCGGTATGATTTTATCGAATACCTCGCCGTACCATTTCCACTGCCCGATAGCGGAGGCAAGCCTGTTTACGCTGTAAAAACCGACAAAATAGTCGTGCTCGTTTACGTCAATCCGTGTGTTATCGAGCGTATATTTAACCGCATACGCCTTTGCAACCGGGTGAGGCAGGTCTTTAATTTTTTCGTACAAATTTTTAAGTCCCGCCTTAATCTCATCATCGTCCATACCGGTGCTCACGTCGTAGTCATAGCCGTGGTATGCCATTCTGTTATACGGGTTAAAAGGTTCATTTGTCATATGATACTTGTTCTCTATGAATTTTCTGTCTTTTTCAAGCATTGCGTTCCCCTCCGATTTTTAATTTTTCAATATTAATAATAGCGGATAGCTCTGTATTTATCAATGCACATTATGATAGTTATTGACTTTTTCGATACAAAATGTTAAAATAACCGCAAGGTGATTTTAAATGAACGACTTTTTTAATTTCAATTTTAACATCAGCAAAATAACGCTTGCAATTTACGTTGCTCCGGGCTGCGGCGACACCGTTCACCGCAACCGCACCTCGCACGGACTCGCCCTCTACACCCAAGGCAATGCCGCATACACCTTTGAGGATTCAAAGACGCTGACAGCAGAAAAAAACGATATAATTTTTATGCCCAAACATTCAAATTATACTGTTGACAAAAGCCGTACGGGAGGCTGCTACGCAATAAATTTTGACCTCTCCCCCGATGCGGATTTTGAGCCGTTTGTACTGCGCAGCGCCTCTGCGGCGGCAGAAAAATTCAAAACTGCCGAAAGGGCGTTCTGTAAGAAAAACACAGGATATGAAATGAAGTGCAAATCGGAGCTTTACTCAATACTTTGCTCAATGCTCGATATACACAATAAGGATTACATTCCCAAAAGCACCGAAAGGATAATCGCCCCCGCACTTGAATACATACACAGCAACTACACAAGCGGTGACATAAGCATTGAACATCTTGCGAAAATGTGCAATGTAAGTCCTGCGTACTTCCGAAGAATATTTTCAAACTGCATCGGCACCTCACCGGTCAAGTACATAAATAACCTTAAAATCGCCAGGGCAAAGGAATGTATTTTGTCGGGCTTTTATTCCGTCAGCCAAATATCAAGATTTGCCGGCTTTAATGACGAAAGTTATTTTTGTCGTTTCTTTAAAAACACAACAGGAATGACCCCGTCCGAATACCGTTTATCAAAAAATAAATAAGAAACTATGCGTTTTCTGCTGAAAAAAACTCTGACCGGGCATACCTCTCCCTCTATAATCTCTACTCCCTTCCATTCACATAATTTTCTCAATATTTCTCATATTTCTAATCTTTTGTCTTCATAAAAAGCTTTTCGTCTATATTTGGGCGCAAACACTATGTATGTATGTGCTAAACTGCTCAAATCTATGTTTTCTTTTTTCATAGATAAATCCCCCATTTGTGTTTTGTTTTGACCGGCAGGTCACTGCTATTTTAACACAAATGGAGGATTTTGTTCATCGGTTAACCTTTTTTGAACCATTCGGATATTGCGTGGTTTTCTTTATACAAAAAAGCCGCCCGGCGACAGAGGTGTTTTGCCTCTATACCGGGCGGCCTGCTATGCCGTCGTTTGTCCTCATTTTAAGAGGGCAGTTTTAATATTAAGCTTTGCTTATTTTAGGTTTTCCAGTATGCGCATAAATACTGCGGCTGCCTGCGCCCTTGTCGTGTTTGCCTTAGGTGCAAAGCTCTTGTCGGCATTACCCGTCATAACGGATTTTTCAGCCGCCCAGATTACTGCCTGCCGTGCATAATCGGAAATATCACCATTATCCGTATAATCCGTGCTGCCGCTTGTAGTTATGTCATATCCCTTAAATGTTGCATAGCGGTAGATAATTGCCGCCATTTGCTCACGTGTAATCGGCTCACTCGGAGCAAAGAGGTCTTTGGAAATTCCCGAAACAATTCCGTTTGCATTTGCCCAGTCTATTGCCTTTTCATAATAACTGCCGATTTCAATGTCGGTGAATTTGCATTTTTCCGCCTGCGGCTCTTTTTCCATACGGTAGATGACCGTTACAAACATTGCTCTGGTAATGTCGCTGCTTGGCGCAAATTCCGTATCCGACAAGCCTTTCATCAGACCGTTTTCGTATGCGTATTTTACCGAATCATAGAACCAGTCGCTTTTTTCAATGTCGTAAAACGGGTTTTTCCACTCATCACCGCCCGTTGTGCCGCCGTCATTCTTTGTCCATTTGGCATAAAGAGTGAAGCTCTTTGTTACTTTCTCGGAAAAATCGTACTTTGTTTTAAGCGCTTTATCGGTGTACCAGCCGGCAAATTCAAATCCGTCCTTTGTCGGTGCAGACGGCTGCGCAACCGCTGCGTCTTTTTGCACCTTAACGCTTTTTACCTTGCTGCCTCCGTTTGATTCAAAGGTTACGGTAAAGGAAGTTGACGAAGATCCGCCTCCGCCTCCGCCGCCTCCGGATTTTGTCCAATTAGCGGTCACTGTTACGTCAGCGGCGGGCATCTTAAAGGTTGTTTCGGCAGCCGTCTTGTCATCAAGCTGTACTCCTCCGTCCGCCGTCCAGCCGCTGAATGTGTAGCCGCTGCGCTCGCCCGCATTAATCGTTACCGTTTCGCCCTCCGAATAATCACCGCTTCCGGAAGAATCCGCATAGCTGCCGTTCACCGTTACGGTGTTGGATATTTTCCTTGTTACAATAGCCGTCTGCGGTGAGGAAGCATTTGCGGCAATATCCTGCGCATACAGCATTATAACGGCGCTTGCCTCCCCTTCATAGAGCTGTCCGGAAACAGCAAAGCCTCCGTCTGCTCCGGCAAGAACCTCTTCATTTTTACCGTACACGATTCTGCTGCCCGCATCCGCCATTCCGGTTATCGTATATTCGCCGGTTTCCTTGTCGGCGTAGAATACGTCGGAGGAAAGCGTCAGCACAGGCGGCTCTTTATCCATATCCACAAGCAGGAATACGCTTGTTACGTCCTTGCCGGAAATGCCGTCAATTTTAAACATCAAACTTCCCTCAAATTCGGGGATTGCAAAGTCGCCGTTTTCGTTAGGTATTTCGGCATTTGTATCCATTCTTGTAAGCTTAAACGCCGCATTGCTGTCCGAACTGCTTACAGACAAGGTGTTGTCGCCGCCGCCTACATATGCGTGATAAACTCCGTTTTCGTCGGCGGTACACTCGTTACCGTTAACCGAAAGCATCATATCCATAGGCGTATATTTCGGAAGGAATTCGCCCTCGGATTTTGTTTCCGCACTGTAATACTTGCCGTCCCCCGATTTTTTGTACGCACGAACACCGACCTTATAGGTTTTGTCCGGCATCAGGTTTTCGGCAGGAACAGACTCTGCAGATCCTTCGTTCACGCTTACCCCGTTTCCGCCAACGGTAAGAGCCATATCAATCGAGGTTGTGTTGCTGTCCAAATCGTACCCAAAGCCCGTGTCTTGCCAAACACCGTTTTGCTCCTCATAAATTCTTACGGCATAACCGTCTGCGCCGTCTGCCGCATCCCACTGTGCACGCATTACTTCATTCCCGGATGCCTGCAGGTTAACGCTTGCCGGTGCGGACGGCTCGTTTATATTGGTGTATGAAACCTTACTGTCAAATGCCTGATTGTCAATGGCG
>CAKSTI010000012.1 GCA_934500705.1 uncultured Clostridia bacterium
CGGCTCGATTTTCGGCATCGTGGCAGGAATATTGCTTGCAATAATCGGTGTTGGAATGATGGCATTCCGGAGGCAGTGAAAATGAAGATGAATAAAAAAATGTTTTCGGGCGGCGGAACATATATTTCAAAAGTTGCAATCGCAAGACTTACATTAAAGAAGCACATACAAATGATTATAGGCGGATTCTTCACAGCGGTTTTTCTGTTCGGAATTATTTCGGGGGTTACGGGGTATAACGAAGAACTTCGTGATAACTTGATTACCAATATAGTCATGCTTGTTCCGTCCGCACTCCTTTTGTTAAACGGCATTAAAAACGGCACAATGGCGGCGCGTGCATATCGCTACAACTCAATCTTTATGTGCGATATTGACGGCACGGTGACAATTGACGAGCTTGCAAAGCAATCCGGAAAACCGCCGTTCAGGGTGCTTTCCGAGCTTGAGAAGCTTTTTGATAAAGGAGTGTTCTGTGACTGCACTCTGCAAAAGCAGGGCTTGCCCTGTGTTATACTTTCGGGCAGAGAAAACAGCAAAACAAGCTTTGTTAACGTTGTATGCGAAAAATGCAACGGAACAACAAGAATCCGTGCGGGGACATCCGGCAAATGCGAATATTGCGGAAATGCAATTTCAAGCCGGAATATCGGATAAATGCAAAATCCAAAAGCAAGGTGTGGAGTAACACGTAAACTAATAATTTAAGTGGTATGTGAGAAAAGACGGGATAAGGTGTTAAAGGGTGTGAAAAGTCCCTATTTTAGTGGGTTTACGTGATATGCAAGCGGTTTTTTGTGCAAAATCACAATAGAGTAAGGTGTTAATTATTTTTAGTGATTTTAAGTGAATAAACAGGCAATCGTAAATGTGAGCGGAAATTTTAAAACCGTGTTTTTAAATTGTTTAAAAATGTTTTAAAAGGTGTTTAAAAATATTTTAAAATCATAAATTAAATAAGGCTCAAAGCCTGTTAAACACTGAGATTAAACATTTTAAAAGACTTTTAAAGATAATTTTTAAAATATATTTTTGGAGCTAACCGAGCAAGCAATCACAAGGAGCGCATCGGCGGCAAGGTCAAAAAATTCAATGCGACATTTTTAAAATTTCATTGCGACAAATGACGTTTTAAGCATTTAAGCGGTTTTGAGGGCATTTTTGAAAAAATAAGACCATAAAAATAACACGCAAATTGCGAAAAATGCAAAGTGCGTGTTATTTTTTACAAAGTTCCAGTATTCAAGCGGTTTTCGGCAATCGAATTAAAAATGTAGAATAGATTGTATTTTATCGTTTTTCAACCGTTTTTATCAATTCAAGATAGTCGTCAACATTTCCCTCGTAACCGGATTTTTTTAACAGGCGTGCGAGCCTTCCGAACATTTCGCCTTCGTCAGTAAAACCGAGTTCTATGGATTTGATACAGACGTCTATTGCGTCCTCGTATTCCTTGCGACGTTCATATAGTATAGCTAACTGTCTGAAAGTGTAGTATGAATACGGGGGTTCGCTTTCATATTTTGAGCATATTTTTAAAACTTGCGGAGCCAACTCAATGTCACGTTCACACAATTTAATGAAACGTTCGGCAGCGGAGCCATAATAATCTTTTAAATTAAAAATGATATTGTACTGCACTTTAATTTTCTCAATATTGTCATAATGTTCCTTAATAATAGGATTTTTATACATTTCGTAACAGTCCGGATATTCTGTGCGCCATTCGAGTTTTTGCGTTTGTTTCTTTTTGAACCAATTTTCGACAAGCAACCATAATCCACAAGTTGAAATTATTAGAAATAATCTTATTAATTGCACCACAAAATCAGCGTTTTTTCTGTTAGCCATTTTGTTTACTCCCCTTTTGTATATGTATAAAATATTTTACCCTTTCTGTGAGAAAAAGCTAACTTACTTTTTGTATCATTTCCTTTAAATTTTTAACAGTATCCGGTTTGTCGACGACACTCTTTAAGAGCTGAGTAATTAATTCTGATGTTTCCGGAGACAGGCTTTTAAATAATTCCAGCAATTCACTATCTTGTTTTGAAGTGTTAGAATTGCTTGAATTGCTCATTGTCACATTATCTGAGCGTCCCAACAAATAATCCACCGAACATTCGAGGCAATCGGCAATTTTTGCAAGGCTAAACGAGGCCATACCTTTTTTATCATTGATTTGCCGAATTGCGTTTACGCCTAATTCGCAAGTTTCCAGTACACTTTCCATATTAACCTTTCGCTGTTTTGCGAGTTCTTTTATCCTTTGTTTGGTTGTTTTTGCGCTATACATAAATAATCCCCTTTGCATTTGTGCACTTTGCACGAAAACAACGAAAAAACGTTGGTTGGTGTTGACTCCAACGAAAATTCGTTGTATAATGTAATTGTTGATGAATTACACAGCTATTTATCAACAAGTATATCACAAAAGGAGGTAAAAAGCAATGAAAAAGGGTAAAAAAAGTGGTAATCAAGACCACCTCTCCAAAATCGTCTTGATTACCGCAATACTCAATCTCATTAGAGCACTGATTGATTTAATCAGCAGACTTAATGAGTAACCACGAGGGGGTTATTCCCCCTCAGTGAATATGATACAACATTTTAATGTATTTGTCAAGCGGAAAGAAAGGACGATAAATATGGGACAGATAATTTTAAGTGTAGTTGAAATAGTGTTTTACACGGTTTTAATAGTTTTGATTTTAAGGGGGTTTAAAAGATGAGCGAATGGATAGACGTACGGGACAGACTACCAGAACCTTATGCTGATGTTCTTGCAGTGCACAAAAACGGCTTCATAAAAATTGAATATATGCCGCCGGACGAGAAGGAAGATTTTAGTCTTAGTCCTACGTATGGCAAGGTGACGCATTGGTCCCCGCTACCGGAGCCGCCGGAAGTAGACTATGCAGAAGTTGTAAGGTGCAATAAGTGCAAATATTACAGGGACGACCCGGCAGTACACTTTTGTGAAAAATTTGAAATGCACGCCGAGCCGGATTTTTACTGCGCCGCCGGCAAGAGAGCGGAGGTGCAGAAATGAACGACAAAAAAATCATACATTTAAAAAACGGTGCCGAGGTGGTTGTCAACTTGGATATGTGCAAAACGTCTCACGGAAAGATAACCCGTACTTTTAACGAATTTAAGACCCACATCGGGCGTTTTGTGGAGGCGTGCAAATGAAACTTAACGATTGCACAAAAGCTGAATTAATCGAAATAATAAAAACCCGGACTCATAAAACGGATATTGACTTTGTTTTGAGAGAAGTTGAACTTATGAGGAGCAGGAAAAGGCTCGCCGAAGCTCGTGAAATAAATGAACAATCTGCGGTGCACTGGAAGGCATATTTGGCATTTTTAAAAAAGTACAACGGCGTAAAAATTAGTGACATACCATACGATGAAATCAAAAAGGCTGACGAACATCTGAAAGCGGCGCAAAAGTTAGACAAGAAAGCGGACAGGATTTATGAGGAGGCGTGCAAATGAAAAAACGTATAGCAATTACAGTAATCGGCATAATGCTGATAATATGCGGTGTCGTGCAGTGTGCAAAATCAAAACCGGAGGCGGAGTGCATCGAATACACAGTATCTGAGGGTGACACTCTGTGGGAGATTGCAGAGGACGTCTATGGCAGTGATATAGACACACGCAAGGCGGTATATGAAATAAGGAAACTTAACGATTGCAACGGCGAAATTTATCCCGGTGACGTCCTAAAAATACCGGAAAAGGGGGTTAAATAATGGCAGTAAGCAAATTCCGGGCAAAACTCCATAAAATCGGCAGGACACAGGGCGAGCTGCTCCTTGAAATCCAAAAAAACGGCTATCCAAAGCTGAATATTCAACAGCTATCGGCTTACGGCGTCGGAACGGTGACCGGGCCGCAGGCGGAGGCGGTGACAAAACTTGCATACCGGATTATAGATGAGTGGTCGAGGCAACGAAATACCGCCACAGATGACTTGAAAGTTCTGTCAAAACGCCTCATTGATGCGAGGACGGAGAGAATGTCAAATCCTTCCACCGCCGAAGGCGGTTCCCCTCCCTTTGGCAAGGGAGGCTTGACGGAAAAAGATGTAGCATTGAAGCTGGCAAGCAGATTGATAGACGAATATGCTCCGCAAGAGAGGAGGAAAGCGCTTTGAAATATTTAACATACGTTATTGCCGCTTTGGCTATTATCGGAACGGCGGCAAATAGCTTTCAAAAGAGGTGGTGCTTTTACATTTGGCTCGTGACAAACGCATTTTGGTGCATCTACGACTTTAAAATCGGAGCATATGCGCAGGCGGTACAGTTTGCGGTGTACTTTATGCTCTCTGTGAACGGTCTGATGCAATGGCGAGGTGGCGGCAAGTGACATATTTGACGGTGCAAGAGGTTGCGGAGATAGCCGGGTGCAATGAACGCTTGGCACAAAGAAGGGCGCAAAGTGGGGAGTGGCACGCCGAGCAGGAACGTGACTTTCAAAATCGGTTGCGATACCTTTTTCCCCTCGACTCTCTCCCGGACGACATTCGTCGCAGATATTACAGCCGTCTGAGAGGCGGAACGGTGAATATGCTGCCTGTTGACGGCAAGGAGATTGAGAAGTTTACCGATAAGGAGCGAGAACAAATACGTCTGTGGACGGGGTTAATTGAGCGGTGGCAGCAGTCACGGGCGGCGTTTGACAAAAAGACCGACGCAGACAAATACTTCGTTAATGCCGTAAAACTCGAAAGAGGCCCTATGTTCCCCATAAGTGAGGACACGCTCTACCGAAAATGGAGAGCATACAAAAACGGTGATTTAAACGGTCTTATCGACAAGCGGGGCGGTTACACCAAAGGCAAAAGCAGTATTCCGGACGATGTGTGGAATTACTTCATATATGTATATCTCGATGAAAGAAAGCTACCCGTAAAGCAGTGCTATGACCTTGCCTTGCAGTTTGCAAAGGAAAACTGTCCGGAGTGTGTGGACGATATACCGTGCTATGTCACGTTTATGCGGCGGTTGGAGAAAGAAATTCCAAAAGCAACGGTAATTGCGGCAAGAGACGGTGACAAAGCGTGTGCAGACCGTGCGGCGCCGTACATTAACAGGCTCTACGACGAGCTTATGCCGAATGACTACTGGATAGCCGACAACCACACCCTTGACATTATCTCCCGCTACGATAACGGGAGCGGAACGCACAGGCTCTCGCTTACCGCCTTCATAGACGCACGGAGCGGCGTTATGGTTGGCTGGAACTTGACGGACAATCCGAACAGTCAGAGTACGGTTTTAGCGCTCAGAAACGCCATAATGCGGTTTGGTATTCCCAAAAAGGTATACTTTGACAACGGCTCGGAGTTTTTGACTCACGACCTCGCCGGGCGTGGACATCGGAAACGCAAAAACAGTGACCTCATTAATCAACCGCCGCCGGTTTTCGCAAGGCTCGGTATGATAATGACAAATGCAATCGTGCGAAACGCAAAGGCAAAGCCGATTGAGAGGACGTTCGGAACATTTAAAGGAACGTTCAGCCGTTCGTTTAAAACATACTGCGGCGGCAATGTTACGGAGCGCCCGGAGCAGCTCAAACACATATTAAAGGGTGAATATGTTCCGACGGATAGTGAGATTAAAAAGATAATATCCGAGTTTTTGGACGGAATATACAACGTCGGTAAATATGGCGGAAAGGTTGCATCTGACAGAGGCAAGCGTCGGATTGACGTATGGAATGAACACATCAAAGAGGTGCGGCGTCCCGTAAATGCAGACGACCTCAACTTAATGCTACTTAGAAGTTCGAGAGTGCAGACAGTTAAACGCAACGGCGTTACGCTTACCGTTGCCGGCGAAAAGCTGGACTACTGGGACAGTGAGACGTGGAAACTACTCGGCGAAAAGGTATATTTGAGGTATGACCCGGACGACTTGTCAGAAGTCAGAATATATGAGGCTGAAAGTGACAGGTACATAAGGACATTACCGTTATCAGTTGAAACAACGATTAAATTTGACGCCGACGCCGACGATGTTGCCCTTGCGCAGAAAAAAGTGCACGAGGTACACAAAGCGATTAAAAAGAGCGTCAAAGAGTACAAAGAGAGGCTCTCGCCGGACAAGCGCATCGACATTCTGGATATGCAGATACGCCGTGCGCACGAGGGCAAGAGTGAGTTTGAAATCAAAGAGCCGAGCGTTATTGTTCCGGTTATCTCCGGGGAGAAAAAGGACGAGCTTAAAAAAGCTGTGGGCGAAACGACGCCCGTAATCATTGACATTAACCGAATGAATGCGAACGCATCAAAAAGAAAGGAGTAAAACGATGAAATATACAAAAGAGCAAAAAGAGGACATACTTGCAAGAATTGAGGATTTGGCACAGGAAGTCGGAAGCATTAACAAGGTATGCCGACTAACAGGTGTATCGGCGGCCATAATGTCCGGCATACGAAAAGGAACATACTCCGGCGACGAGGACAAGCAGTACGAAGTCCTCGAAAGCTACTTAAAAGTCAGAGAGGGAGCAAAGAAGTTGGAGAGCACACAGGGCGGCGGATATGTGCCGACGTCCGTATCGGAGAACGTCTATGCGATTATTCAGAACTGCCAACTCAAAGGCGGACTCGCCATAGCGTGCGGTGATGCAGGTATCGGAAAGACACGGGCAGCGAGGAAGTTTGCGGACGACAACCCCAATCACGCAATACTTGTGACAATAAACCCGTGCATCAAAGGTACCCGTTCGGTTTTAAAAGTAATGTGTGACAGACTCTCGGTTGATGCAAGGACAGTCGATGAAATGTGGCTCGGAGTTGCGGAAAAATTAAGGGACAAAATGGTGCTCATATTCGATGAGGCACAGCATTTGCCGATTAAAACGATAGAGTCATTGAGAGCTTTTTCGGACTATTTTACCGAAAAAGGGCAAACCCTCGGCATAGTCTTTATCGGCAATATGGAGGCAGTGCATAACTTTGCAGGCAACCGGAGAGCGGATTTTGCGCAGATAGTAAATCGCACGAAACAAAACCGGCAGTACTACGCAAAACAGATTACGAAAGAGGACATCGAAAAGCTGTTCCCAACGCTTGCCGGCAAGGATAGAGAAATTGAGTTTTTGCACGCTGTTGCACAAAGCAAACAGGCAATCAGAGGTGCGGCAAATCTTTTTAGTAATGCACTCGATAACGAAAACATATCATACGACGGACTTGTGGCTATGGCAAAGAGTATGGAAATGGTGATATAGGCAATGTCGCATTGCGGAGGGGTGCTGTTAAAATCCCTCCACCGTCTGCGACGGTCACCCTCCCTTTGGCAAGGGAGGCTACGGCGGAATAAAAAACAAGTTAGTTTGATTACAATATGAGAATTTAAAGAGCGTTTAAAAAGTATTTAAAACATTTAAAAGGAGTGTTTAAAGTGGTTAAAGTAAAGAGAATTACAAAAACGGGAGCGGTTACGCTTACCAAAGATTTGCGGCATCAGCTCGGATTTTTGCCGGGTCAGACGTTAGATGTGAGGGTCAGCGGTGACGAGCTGGTGCTCCGAAAGCACGTTCCGACGTGTTTCTTTTGTGGAAATACTTCGGGTATAGTGAGGTTTAAAGGTTACGAGATTTGCGAGAATTGCAGGGGGGCGCTTAAAAATGCAGGCATATGAGGGAAACGACGCAAGCGAGGTAAAAACGGCATACGGCAAATTAATTAAAGCAAAGGTAAACAGGCTCGCCGAGATTAAGAGCGAAATTGAACAGTTAAAAAAAGAGTCGGCGGAGCTTGAAGGATATTTTTTGACGCTTGCAACAAATGACCTTGCCGACACGAAGTACAAAAGCGTAAAATACGAGGGTGACGGCAAGAACAGGGTCACGGCGACTGTTGCGACATCGGTAAAGGTTGTGTATCCGACGATTTTAAAAATGGTTCTTGGCAGCGTTTTTGACGATGTTGTAAGACAGGAAGTATCATACAAGATAACCTCTGCATCGGCGGCAAGGCTGCTTACCGGAATATATTTAGGCAATTACGACAAGTCAGAGCCGGACGAGGTGATTTGCGCAATTACCGACGACGAGGAAAAACGCAGTGCGCTTGCAAAGAAACTTAAAGGTGCAAACTTTGAGTCGGACAAGAAAGCTATAATCTCCATTGCCGGACTTGACGAAAAGAACGCCGAGGAATATGCTTACCTTTACGGCGAGGCTATGTGCTGGAAAAACTTTAAGGAGCTTGTCGAAAACAGCGGTACGGTTTGCGGCAACGCCAGAGCCCTTGAAGGACTGGCGGCGGCGCTTGCCGTTGAGGAAACGCCGAAAATCAAAGTTGAGGTGTAGACAATGGAGCCGATTAACCTTAAACAGATGCAAGAGATTTATGTGAGGGCAACTAAGCTCGGAATATATGACAAAAGCCTCAAAAAAGACGATAACTTGCACGTTATGGTATACAGAATTTGCAAAAAGACGTCTATTGCCGACTTGACTTTTGCCGATGCGCAAAAGGTTTTAGCAGAGCTTAGAGCGGCGTCGAGGGCAAACGCAATGAGTGCATACCAGCAAAAGAGAGCGTGGGCGGAATACTACAAGCTGAAAAAATGGTCTGCGCCGTCGGGTGCAAGCGACGGCGAGAGAATGGCAGGGATTGTAAGAAAGGCGTGCGGCATACGTTCCGACGCAAAAAGACCTTTTGCTTTTGCCGATAAATGCGACGGCAACGATATAATAGAGACGCTCAAAAGGTACAGTCATTCGGCTTTTACAAAAAGCAGAGCAAAAAAGGAAGGCGGTGCGTATGGCGAACTTTGACGATATAAACATCGACGAGCTCCCGGAGGTTTATCAAACGCTTGCAATGCTTGTTGGAATTGAGGGTATGCTTAAAATTGCCGAAGTATTCGGCGGCGGTGAGAGTATATATTTTCCAAAAATCGAGGCCATACACCGCTCTGTGCGCAACCGTGCAATCATAGCCGAATTTAACGGGTACAACTTTAAGGCACTTGCACGAAAGTACAGACTCACAGAGATGGCGATACGGGCGATAGTTCGTGAGGAAATTGAAAAGCGGAGAAATGAACCGCTACCGGGACAGATGAGTTTCGATGAATATTAAAAAAGAAATCCTCTTTGGCAGAGATGCCAAGGGGGATTTTTTGTGGTGCGGGCAACGAATTTTTTGCAAATTGCGTGTAATTTGCGAAAATAAATCACAAAAGTATTTTCGTATTGTATTTTAAGAATATCTGATAAAATCAGAGTAAGAAAAGAGGTGCGGCGCAGTGAAATACGCAGACTACGTTATTACCACACTAATAGGACTTGGAATAAGTGCGGCGGTGGGAATAATTACATATTTTTTAAAGCAGACAATGAACAGGGTTGCGCAGGCGGAGGCGGATATAAAGTCGCTTGAAAAAGGCTGTGTGCCGCTGGGGCGGTACGAGGAGGACTTTAAGAAACACGAAAAGGAGCTTAAAGAGCTTAATAACACCTGTTTGAAACAAGCGGATTTTTTGCGTGAAATATCAGAAATAAACCGCAAATTTGACCGCATAGAGGACAAGATTGACAGAGATACCCGTCACACGGGCGACAAACTGGATAGACTTCTTAAAATGATTGGAGAGGCGAAGTAATGGAAGATGTCATAAAAAGAGCCGAGAGGGCGGCTTTTATCCGCTCAAACGGAACAATAATGCGCACACTCAACGTAATGGACAAGGCATATAAAAGTCTTGACGTGGTGCGTTCGGTGGTGGCTGATGACGGAGTGAGCGAATACGACTTTGTTAAAAGCATTAACTTTCTTGCTGGCGAGCGATATATCCGAATAAGGGATATATCAGCGCACAAAATTGTTGAGTTTTCGGACGCAATATACAAAGAGTGCGAGGCAACACTCACTCCGCTCGGAACAAGGGTGCTTATGGGACTTAAATCTGACCCGGCAATAGAGGTGTGAGGTATGGGAAAAAACAGGAAATGCTCAAAAATCGACAGGCTGCCGTTAAAGGTTAAAGACGCAGTGGAGCAAATGATGTTAAATCCCACTATCACATACCGTGAGATTGCATCATATATCCGCTCCAAAGGCTATGAGATAAGTATATCGTCAGTTCAGAGGCACGCCGCAAACTTAAACGAGTCGGCAACGGCTCTCAAAATGACGCAGGAAAACTTTAAGGTTCTGATGAGTGAAATGGAAAAATATCCGAACCTTGACACCACGGAGGCGATAGTCAGACTTCTCTCCGGCTACACCTTAGAGGCGATTGGCAAACTCAATGAGGACAGCTGGGACGGGCTCGACCCCCTCAAATTGATGAGCCAAGCAACGGCACTGACAAGGGCGGCGGCATACAAGGCTAAGATTGACATTGGCACCAAGGACAAGCTCGACATCGGCTTTGATTACGTCAAGGACACGATATTTGAAACTATGGCAGAGAAAAATCCTAAACTGTATGAGCAGTTTAAGAGGTTCATAGACAAAGAGGAAAAGAACATTAAGAGGAGTTTGCAGTAAAAATCCCTCCGTCAGATACAAAAGCGGCCGACACCTCCCTTTGGCAAGGGAGGCTGCGACAGAGGGAGAACGAGGCAAAGGAGAAATAAGATGTATGTAATAGCGGTAAATTCCACGCAGGAAAAAGATGCGTTTGCGTGTCTTAAAAAGATAGAAGGCATAGAGGTAATACTGCCGAGCTGTATACGGCAAAAACGGCACGGCGGAGTGTGGAAAGAGCACGAGTCAATAATCATTCCCGGTTACATTTTCATAGAGTGCAAGTTTTCCGATGCTCTCTATTACAAGGTCAAAAACAGCCTTTATGTGAGAGGTTGGCTCGGTGGAAGTAGACCTGTTAAAATGATTGAAAAAGACGCAGAGTTTATACGATTTATCGCAAACGGCGGAAAGCCTATGCCGGAAATATGCGCAAAGTCCGAAATGATGAAAAAGGCGACGATTACGATTATTAATAAAAGAGCAAGAAAAATAAAATTCCGTGTGGAAGTGTTCGGTCAAGGGCACACTCTGACGCTCGGCTGGAAAGAATAAAAAATTCCGAAAGTAAATACGGTTGATACGCTCCCGGACTTTACTAAGGAAGGACATAAATTTTAAAGAATTGCATTTGATTTTAAAACGTTTTTTAAAAACTTTTTAAAAGATGTTTTAAAAGACAAAATGCGAATGGCGCAGCATACCCTTTTGGGGTGTAATTTTTACGAAAACAGCGCCGATGAGAAAGGTTAAAAGGTAAAAACGGCAATTTTGAAAAACGGACACGGCAAAAACCGTGTTTAATTTAATTAAAATTGTTTTTAAATTTGTTTAAAAATATTTTTGGGTGTACGTTTGCGAAATTAAAACAATAAACGCTTAAAACAGCATTTTTGGGGGTGAAAAATCTTGTTTATGACAAAAAATGAAAAAATATTAAATTTATCCGGCATTTTTAAAAGAAACGGAGCGGAAGTTTTAAATTACGGCGAGGAATTTAACAAATATTTTGGGGTAAAGCCTTTAAATTCACTTTCGCAAAAACGGGGATTTAAAAAAGACGGAATTTGTTCCGATATTTTGAGGGCACTAACAACAGACAAATGGCAAGATGTTTTTACTCCGAAACAGAAAAAGACTGTGGAGCTTATGCACTCCGGCGGTTTTAAAAGGCTTAACATTCTCGAAGGCTCGGTACGTTCCGGCAAAACTCACATCAGCCTTGTACTGTGGGGTCTTGCGGTAAACAACGCCGACGCCGACGCACAGTTCCTTATGTGCGGAAAAACCTTAAAGACGCTTAAAAGAAACTGTCTGCAACCGCTGAAAAGGATATTCGGCAGCGCAAATATTGACTACTCACTTTCCAAAAAAGAGGCACACCTTTTCGGGCGCCTCATATACTTAGAGGGCGCAGGCAACAGCGAGTCTGAGGAAAAGATACGAGGAATGACACTTTGCGGAGCGTACTGCGACGAGATAACACTTTGCGATGAGGACTTCTTTGCAATGCTGCTGTCAAGACTTTCAATGCCCGGAGCGTTTATGCTTGGTACAACAAACCCGGACAACCCCACACACTGGTTCAAGGAAAAGTACCTTGACCGTGCGGACGAGCTGGACTTGCTGTCTATACAGTACCTCATTGACGACAACACATTTTTGGAGCAAAGCTACATACAGGCTATCAAGCGTGAATATGTGGGTGTGTATTATCAGCGGTTTATCCTCGGTGAATGGGTTGCGGCGGAAGGTGCGGTATATCCGCTTTTTGCAGATGAGCCGGAAAAGTTTGTTATACACAGCATAAACAAAGACGATGTAAAGGCGGTAAGCATAGGTGTGGACTTTGGCGGAAACGGCTCGGCACACGCCTTTGTTGCAAATGCAATAATGCGGGGATTTAAACAACTTGTAACGGTTGATGAGTTCTACCTCAAAAAGGAAATCTCACCGTCGGAGCTTGAAGGAAACTTTGTTGAGTTTGTACGCCGTGTGCAGGAGGACTACCCCGTTTATGAAGTTTACGCAGACAGCGCAGAGTCAACGCTCATTAAGGGCTTACGAAAAGCGGCGGCAAAGAATAACCTCGGCGTTGCGGTGAATAAGGCAAGAAAGGGAGCTATTACCGAGCGAATACGTTTCTACAACACAATGATGAGCCGTGGACGGTATGCAGTACTTGATAGGTGTCCTATGCTGATTAAGGCTTTTAAAGACGCTGTGTGGGAGCGAAAAAACACGGGCGGCAAAGATGTGCGCCTTGATAACGGCAAATTAAACATTGACAGTCTGGACGCACTGGAATACTCAACCGAGAGTTACTCTGACGTATTCCTTGATATGAATTGAGGTGATAAAAGTTGACAGAAAGTATTTTGAATAAACTTGGATATGCGTGTGACACCAAAATGCAGCAGCATATATCCGAGTGGAAAGAGTGGTACAAGGGTTATGTGCCGAGCGTGCACAAATATACCACATATAACGGTCACAAAAACATCACGCACCGCCGTCTTACTCTCAATATGTGCAAGCGCACGTGTGAGGATTGGGCGAGCCTTTTAATGAATGAAAAAGTTGACATCAATACAGACAGCGAGGCGGTTAATGCAAAGTTAAAGGCGGTGCTTACGGGCAATGATTTTTACGTACAGGCAAACAGACTAATCGAAAAGGCGTTTGCCCTCGGCACGGGAGCATTTACCGAAAGCGTGGACGCAGACGGCAGCCCCGTAATTGACTACGTGACTGCGGATATGATATTCCCGCTGTCTTTTTGCGGTGACGATATAACCGAGTGTGCATTTTCAAGTATTAAAAACATCAAAGGCAAAGAGTACCGGTACATTAACATTCACACCAAAGGTGCGGACGGTTTTTACGAAGTCCAGAACCGCTTTTTTGACGAAAAAGGTACAGAGGTAAGTGCGGAAAAGCTGGGAATAAACGTGCGCACCGTTTACGGTACGGGGAGCAAAAACAGGCACTTTCAGATTATCCGCCCGAATATCACTAACAACGTCGAGGAGGACACTCCCCTCGGAATATCGGTATGCGCAAACGCCGTGGCGGAGCTTGCCGGAGCGGACATAATCTATGACAGCTACATAAACGAGTTTAAACTCGGTAAAAAGCGCATCATCGTTCCCGAAACAATGACACAGCGCATAAAAAGCGAAAACGGAGTTGATACGCCTCTCTTTGATGACAACGATACCGAATTTTATTCGATACCGGGAGTCCCGGACACGGAGCAAAAGCCGATTGAGATTAATATGGCTATACGCTCATCAGAGCACAAGGAGTCATTGCAGACAGTTCTTAATCTCTTGTCGGACAAATGCGGACTCGGCAGCGGCAGGTACTCCTACGAGCGGAGCGGACTTAAAACCGCTACGGAGGTAATAAGCGAAAATTCCGACCTTTATCGTAACTTGAAAAAACACGAAATTGTGCTTAAATCTGCGCTGATATCACTTGTAAAGGCTCTTTTGGAAATCATAGGAGAGCCGGAGGCGGCAATAAAGATTGACTTTGACGATAGTATCATCGAGGACAAGACGGCGCAGTTCCAAAGGGACAAGGAGCTTGTGGCCCTCGGCGCAATGAGCGCCGCAGAGTTTAGGAGCAGATATTTAAACGAGGCTTTGGAAACGGCACAGCGTGAGATTGCAAAGATAAACGAAGGCTATCCGTTGGAGGAGTAAGCTATGATTACACCCGAATGGTTAGCTGATGAATTAAACTTACTAAGCACTCACAAGGCATTGCAGGAGAGCATACTGCGTGATATTGTGCGGCGGCTCATAAAGACAGATTTTACCGTGACCGACACGGCGGCGTGGCAAGCCGAAAAACTCCAACAGTCCGGTATGGTTTTTGACGAGATAATGAGCGAGGTGTCAAAACTCACCGGGAAAAGCACGGAGGAGCTCAGAGCGGCATTTGCAAGGGCAAAGACGGAAATATTTAACTACGGTGACGACGAAATCAAGAAAGCCGGGTTTGATGTAAAGGAATTTAAGACACTTTCCCCGGCAATGACGGACGTTATGACGGCGGCAGTTAAAAAGACAACCACGGAGGCTAAAAACTTAACCAAGACAACGGCGTTGACATCGCAGTCGGCATACATTAATGCGGCGGATTTGGCGCATCAGCAAGTTAAAAGCGGAGCGTTTACGCTCGACGAGGCTCTTGCAAACGCAATCCGCTCGGCGGCAGACGGCGGTTTTACGGTAATCTACCCGTCCGGGCACAAGAGCAGTCTGGACTCCGCTATGCGCCGTGCACTGCTTACGGGTCTTAATCAGACCGCTTGCAAAATAGCGGAGATGAGAGCCGATGAGGTGGGCGGCGACCTTATGGAGCTTTCCGCACACTTTGGCGCAAGACCGAGTCACGCAGAGTGGCAGGGGCGCATCGTGAGCCGTTCCGGGCGCAGAGGTTATCTGTCGCTTGACGATATAGGCTACGGAAAAGTTGACGGCTTTATGGGCGCAAACTGCCGGCACGACTGGTGGGTGTTCTTTGAGGGACTGTCAAAGCCGAGATACACCAAAAGGCAGCTTGATGAATACAAAAACGCAACCGTGGAGTATGACGGCGAAAAGATGCCAACGTATGAGGCTATGCAAAAACAGCGGTCAATGGAGCGCAAGGTGCGAACGTTAAAACAAAGGCTTGTCGCATACGATGAGGCGGCAAAGAATTTAACTACCGGCGAGAGCATAAGCGCATACAGGGCGGCATTTGACCGTGAGGCAAAAAAGCTCAAAAGCGCAGAGGCTAAAATACAGGACTTCTGCAATCAGACAGGAATTGCCCGGCAAAAAACACGGGAACAGGTATTTGCAGCGGAGACTGTAAACGGCGCTAAGGGATTTGGCAGAAGTGTGAGCGGTAAGGCGGTGTGGGGCAATAAAAGAGAATTGACACGCAAGAGAAACGATGCTATAATAAAGGAAATTAAGGATTGCGGTCTGCGTTGCGAAACTGTAAACCTCGTGCCAAGAAAAATAAATACAGATTTGCTGGGTTTTGATGATGAACACATAAATAAACTCAGAAATCACAATGTCACGAGAGAGAAAGCCATTGAGTACATAAAAAACGCAAAATTCTCCGCAACTTCGTGGCGTGGGAAACGAGAAAAGTATTTTGGATTTGAAGGAGTTGCCTATGTCGATGTGGAGGAAAATGTTATCAAGACGGCGTTTAGTAAAGAACAATTTGACGATACTGTAATTAAAGCTTTGGAGGTGTATAAAAAATATGAATGATGATACTGTTTTTTGCCCTTTGGTAGACAAGCATATAAGCATTGACGATTGTATGGAAAATAAAGAAATAAAAGAAAAGTTCATACCACCGGAATACAAAGAAAAAGCAAATTGGAAAGAAATTTGTAATGGCTGCAAATATCAAAAATATTAAAAAAGCACCCTATGGGGTGTTTTTTTAGTACAAAAATTTAAGGAGTGAGAATATGGACGACAACTTTAAAGCCATATACAAGATACTCAGCATACTCGAAAAAAATCTTGACAATGCAGTGTTTGACACCGCCGAGCTCTCCAACGTACGGCTAAAAATAAGCGAAACAAGGCTTTGCAAATATCTTGAAATGATGCAGAGTGCCGAGCTCATAGACGGCGTCGGATTTAAAGAATACACCGACGGCGAGGTTGACGCAGATATTGCCGGCATTAAAATAACGCTTAAAGGACTTGAATATCTGAGCGAAAACTCAATAATGCAGAGAATGTATAAGGCTGCAAAAGGAATAAAGGACATTGTAGGGTAAAAGGGGTGATAAATATGCGGCGTATACCGCCTTAGTGCTTTGCTTTTTGGCAGGGCGCTTTTTTAATACAAATTTTTAGGAGGTTAAAAAATGGATTTTGAAAAAATTTTCGGTGCGGAGCTTGCCGGCGAGGTAAAGTCTGCATTGGAGGCAAACGAAAACATCAGGCTCATTGATGTAACGGACGGCGAGTACATAACCAAAGAGCAGTACGATGCCGACATTGAAAAGGCAAAGGAAGAAGCGGCAAAGGTACCGAACGGCGACATTGAGGATATGAAGTCCGAGAACGAAACGCTCAAAAAAGAGCTTTCGGCTCTCAAATTTTCATCGGCATATGACCTCAAACTTGCAACCGCCGGCGCAAAGAACGCAAAGGCTCTCAAAGGTCTTATTGATGAAAGCAAACTCGGATTTGACGAGGACGGCGCATTTATCGGCTTTGATGAACAGTTAGGCGCCGTAAAGAGCGAAAACCCGTGGCTCTTTGAAGTGCCGGGCGCAGGCGCCGTAAAGCACGGTGCGGGCACAGAGAGTATGGACGGCGTTACAAAGGCGTTTCTTGAAAGAAATGAAGGCTTGGAAATTTAAACACAATTTAAAAAATTTGAGGAGGAATTAAAATGCACGAATTGCAGGAAAGATTTAGCAAGCTGGTACTTGCAAAGCTCAGAAAGGATTTAAAACTCAAAGACGGCGTGGTCTTTAATAATGACTACGAGGGTTCACCGGCGGCAGGCGCAGTAAAAATCCCGAAAAGGGACACAGAAGTTGTAGTATCGGACTACGACAAGGCGAACGGAATAACCGGCTCAACCGGCGGAACGTCTTACGAAACAATGAACATCGACAAGGACAAGGCTATCAATGAGATTATCGACGGTTACGACGCAAAAAGCGTACCGGACGGCATTGTGGCCGAAAGGCTCGACTCGGCAACGTATGCAATGGCGCTCGCTATGGATACGGACGGCGCAAATACGCTCCTTGCCGGTTCTACCCCCACAGCAGTGGCACAGCTTACAAAAGACAACATCTATGGTACTATCGTAGATGTAAGAAAGGCAATGACAAAGGCGAATATCCCCGATGACGGCAAGAGGTTTTTGCTCGTTACTCCCGATGCGGCGGCGCTTATTCTTAAATCCCCGGAATTTATCCGTGCGTCTGACCTTGGTGATGAGGTTATTAAAAATGGCGCTATCGGAAAGATTGCCGGCTTTATTGTAATTGAGTGGAACGACAGCACACCGGGTCTTATGATGATTGCCGGTCACCCCCGCTTTGCAACCAGAGCAACGGAGTTTGCCGTTCCCGTCCATATTCAGGACTTGAACGGTTCCGGCAAATACATCGGAGCCTCGGCGGTACAGGGCAGAAAGGTATACGGTCACAAGGTGCTTCGCTCGGTTGCAATCCGTGCCGTGTACTCCCCGACAGCTCTCACGGTTACCTGTGCGGCAGACTCCACTGCCGGCAAGACTGTGGCAACCGTAAGCGGTAACACAGGCTCTCTGTATTACAGAGTGCTCGGAAACAATGAGAGAGCCGTATACGGCGCTGACACAACCGGATTTACTGCTCTTACCTCCGGCACAACAAAAATAGCGGCATCGCAGGGCGATATAATCGAAGTGGCAGAGGTTGACTCAAACACCAAGATTATAGCGGTCGGTTATGCTGCGGCAGTTGTAAAATGATGTACGCAGACAGTGAATATTACAGCGGTTTTCATACAGAGCCGATAATTGCGGCGGACGAGGTTGACGAGTACCTCAAAAAGGCGTCGAGCTATCTTGATACGATGCTTGGCGCAAACCGCCCCGATGAGCCGTACGACGAAAAAATAAAGGACGCTTGCTGTGAGATAGCGGACTGCATATACATTTGCTCCGTACGTGACGGAATATCGTCCGAAAACAACGACGGCTACTCCGTAACATACGACAGGCAGTCAATCAACAATAAGGCATACGCAATAGCGCTCAGATACCTTGCCGGCACGGGACTTCTATACAGGGGGCTGTAAAAAATGCTCACAAACAAAGTAATTACAATATATCACTTTAACGAGCAAAACGACGCATATGCTCCCGTTTGGCTGGGAAAGGCGCACGTATATTTAAAACGTGGAATTTCCGGTTCAAAGAGCGGAATTGAGCCGGCAAACACTACTGTTTGCCGCATTGCGACAACGGGCACACTCACCGCCGAAAACGGCGACTATATTTTAATCGGCAAGGGCGGCACAGAGTTCGACAGGGAAAAGTGTCTTATGATAACCGCAATATCCGATAACCGCCGAGGCTCACTGCCGCATTGGAGGCTTGAATGTGAGTAATATTAACGTCAAATTCAAAATGGATAAAATATCCGACATAGTGGAGCGGCGCAACCTCAACGAAAAAGGTCAAAAGATGTTTGACAATGAGGTGATGCGTGTTATAGAGCCGTATATGCCAAAACAAGAAGGCATAATGATTGGCTCAATGTTTGACGCTACCCGTCCGGGGAGCGGTGAGGTTGTTGTTAATACCCCGTACGCACACCGGCGTTTGAAGTCGGCAAGGCACAACGGACTCAGAGGTCCCGACTATTTTGAACGAATGAAAACCGATAACAAAGAACATTTGCTTTCGTTTATGGCGAAAGCAACGGGAGGTAAGGCAGAAAAATGATACTTGACGCTACAAAGAAATTTTTTGAAAAACGCTGCCCTCTGCTCGAAGGTAAAAGGCTTACGGCAAACCTTTTGGGAGAAAAGGCGCACTCGTGCACACTCGAAGTGTCGCCGACGGCGTCGTTAATACAAAAGTACGCCGACGGCGGAAGTCTGAGGCAGTTTGTTTTTGTACTTGCGACACGTGAACACTTTGACCGTGCCACGCAGGAACAGCTTAAAACCAACGAGTTTTACGAGAAATTTGCCGAATGGCTGGAAAAGCAGAACGACGCCGGAAACTTTCCGGCTCTCGGCGAGGGTAAAAGAGCAGTCGGCTGGGAGGTACTCTCAGCCGGCTATCTTTACGACGTTGAAATGCCAAAGGCACGCTATCAAATACAGCTTAGACTGATATATGAAAAAGATTAAGGAGGAGAAATACAATGGGAATAGTTAAAAGAAGTGACAAGCTCTCCTTTTGGGGAGTTAAAAGCTCTAATGCGGAAACATTTAACCGTATGAAGGGATTTACGGAAATATCCAAGAGCAAAAATGCCGTTGAATACACAAGGCAGTATGTTGATATGGAGTTTGAGGAGAGCGACGTAATAGGGTACGCTCCGTCAATATCCATAGCGTTCGACCAGCACACGGACGACGCCGTGCACGCAGACATCGTTGAGATTTTCAATAAGGAAATGGTCGGCGAGGCGGCGGTGCGCAACTTGGTTGTAGTAGATTTGACGCAGCCCGTTCAGAGCAAAGCCGGTTCGTTCAAGGCGTACAAACGTTCTTATGCGGTTATTCCGGGCGACGAAGGCTCAAACCTTGACCGTTACGATTACAGCGCAACGCTCAAAGTTAAAAGTGATGTGACCGAAGGAACGGCAACGACTACCGACGGTTGGCAGACTCTGACTTTTACAGAGAGTGAGTAAAAAGGAAAAGGGGCGGCGTGAGCTGCCCCGCTAAAAAACAGATAAGGAGAAAAAATATGACTGCTTTTAAATTTAACGATAACAACATAACCATTAATCTGCTCGGCGAGGAATACACGGCAGATGCTACACTTGCTGAGATTGAAATTTCCACCGCAAAAAGGCGTCTGGTTGAATTTTCACAAAAAATCGAAAGCGGATTTGCGGAGGCGGACGAGATTGCGGATAACATTGCATCAACTATGCAAAGCATAGACGCAGCCTTTGGCAAGGGCTCTGCCAAAAAGATATTTAAGGACAGACGAGTATCACTGCACGACTGCAACGATATTGTGTTCTACATTTTCGCACGGCTCAACGAGTTTGAGGCAGATAAAGCAAAGCTGTACGAAAATTACGGCAAAAACCGTGAGCAGAGGCGCAGTAAGTGAGTTTGATTTTATAAAAAACCGACGGAGGTAATATATATGGCAAAATTTGAATACGGAGAATTTTCGGCAGAGTTTGACCCGACAGATGTTGAATATGTTGAGAAATACGAAAAAGCGGCCAAGGAATACAACGAGCGCATTAAGAAAATTCCCAAGACGGGTTATGAAAGTGAGAAAATAAGGTACATTTGTGAGCTTATTTTTGATTTCTTTGACTATGTTTTCGGAGAAGGAACACACAAAAGTATGTTTGGCGACAAAATAAGCGGAGCGAAATGTATAGACGCATTTAAAAAATTAATCGCCGATATGCGCACCGATGATGTAGGCTCTCTTTTGCAGGAAGTATCCGAAAATCGAAGTGTCCGCCGTGCGTCGGCAAAAGGAAAGGCAACCAAAAAATGAGCCTTTTTGACGGTCTTAGTAACAACATAACGGTGTTGGGTGCAAGTTATCCGATACACACCGATTTTCGGGTGTGGATAAAATTTGAAAGCATAGTCGGCAATCTCCGAAGTGACCCGGTACAGACGGTGACGGAAATTTTGAAGTTATGTCTTATTCCCGGAAAGCTGCCGCCGTCACTTACCGATACGCTCAAAGAGCTGCTTAACTTTTACAGCGGAAAGAATGAATTTTCCGAAAAAGAGTCGGGAGACGGTGCACGCACGCAAAGAATATATGACTTTGAGTACGACAGTGAGTACATATACTCGGCATTTATGCAGCTTTACGGGATAGACCTTTGCAGTACGGATATGCACTGGCAGCAGTTTAAAGCGCTGTTCTCCTCCATAACCGGTGATACAAAATTCGGCGAAATAATGCGGATAAGAGCCGTAAGCCTTGATGAGATTTCCGGTAAAAAGCAAAAAGCGCATTACAGACGGCTAAAACAAATTTTTGCATTGCCCGACCTTCGCAGCGAGCAGGAAAAAGAAAGAGATTTGGCAGATGCCATTTGCTCAATAATGTAGGTGTTTAAATGTATCAGATACCGATAAACAAGACGTGGGTAATTTGCCCGCATTGCAGAAAAAAGCAGAATATTATCTATGAAAACGTCGCAAGCTGTTGCGGCGTTCTTTTAAAATGCAAACATTGCAAAGTAGAATTTGAACTAAGGATTGTAAAAGGAATGCAGAAATAGTGCCCAAAACTCAATCGAGAAAGCGCCGCACTCCACGTCTTTAAAAACGTATTAAAGGGGTGTTTAAATGGCGAAATACGAAGGCTCAATTAAGTTTGATACAAAACTTGACAGCTCCGGTTTTATGAAAGGCGCAAAGGGTTTGGCATCTGCCGCAACAGGTGCACTCAAAGGCATAGGAGTCGGTGCGGGCGTTGCCGCCGCTGCTATCGGCAAAATAGGTTACGACGCAATGAAAGCATACGGCGACTATGAGCAACTCGTCGGCGGCGTAGAGACTTTGTTCGGTGCAGGCGGAAAAAGCATAGAGGAATATGCCGCAAGCATCGGAAAAAGTGCAACCGATGCTGCGAGCGAATATGCCACATTGATGACGGCGCAGGCGGCGGTGCTTGCCAATGCGGATAATGCATACAAAACAGCCGGAATGTCGGCAAATGAGTATATGGAAACCGCAACGAGCTTTGCGGCAAGTTTGCTCCAAAGTGTCGGCGGTGACAGTGTTGCGGCGGCAAATAAGGCTGATATGGCAATAACCGATATGTCGGACAACGCCAATAAAATGGGAACCGACATAGCAAGAATACAGGACGCATATCAGGGATTTGCAAAGCAAAACTACACAATGCTTGACAACCTTAAACTCGGCTACGGCGGCACAAAGACCGAAATGGAAAGACTGCTTGCCGATGCAAGCAAAATTTCCGGTATACAGTACGATGTATCATCTTACGGCGACATTGTAGACGCCATTCACGTTATTCAAACCGAAATGGGGGTTACCGGGACAACTGCATTAGAGGCGTCAACCACTCTGCAAGGTTCGTTTAAGATGATGTCCGCCTCTTGGGAAAACTTGATGACGGGTCTTACCGACCCGGAGCAAGACCTTGATGCACTCATACAGAACCTCTTTGAAAGTATAACGACTTTCGGGGACAACTTGATACCGAGACTCGAAACCATTCTCGGCGGGGTTGCAAATATGGTAACTCAGCTTGCACCGAAAATAATTGAGGCAATTCCGGGAATAACGGCGCAATTACTCCCGGCGATGACGGAGGGTATATCTCAGTTGCTTTTGGCAGCATCGGACGCACTTGCGCAAATTGTACCGACGGTTTTGAGCCTTTCCGAACAGTTAATCCCTGTGGCAATAGATGTCCTTACGCAGATTGCAAACACAATAATTGAAAATCTGCCGCTTTTGCTTGACGTTGCGCTCCAACTTATATTGGAGCTTGCAAACGGACTTACGGCGGCATTACCGCAAATGATACCGCAAATTGTGGACATTGTGCTCACAATGGTCGATACCCTCATTGACAACATTGATGTGCTTATAGACGTTGCCATTGACCTTATAATGGCACTGGCTGACGGGCTTATAGAGGCATTGCCGATATTGATTGAAAGAGGCCCGGAGATAATAACAAAATTGGTTGAGGCACTAATGAGAGCTGCCGACAAATTGATTGTTGCCGCAGGCGAGCTTATCGGCAAACTGGCAATGGGTATACTCGGAGCACTGCCAAGCCTTATGAAAGCCGTACAAAAAGCGCCGGAGCTTATAATGCGTGCGCTCTCCGCAATCGTGAACTCCGTCGCAAAAATCGGAGAAAACATTGTAAAGGGCATATGGAAAGGCATAACCGGAATGAAAGACTGGCTCATATCGAAGCTCAAAAAATGGTGTGGCGAAACGGTCGATAAAATAAAGGAATTTTTCGGAATACATTCTCCCTCCCGTGTAATGCGTGATGAAGTCGGTAAGTACCTCTCCCTCGGTGTTGCAGCCGGAATTGAACAAAACAGTGATGAGGTTGTAAAAGCGTTTGACGGTATGCTCGAAAAGCTCGAAAACCAGCGCAAATTTGACATCATAAGCGAGGACGAATATTACACGCAGCTTGAAAAACTCCGGGACAAATACCTTAAAGCCGGGAGCAAAGAGTGGCTTTCGTACACGGAAAAGATATATTCCTATCAGAAATCGGCTGTCGAGAGCCAAAAAAACGACATCAAAAAACTCTATGATGATGTATCGTCCTATGCTGACAAAAAGCTTAGCGAGGTTGAGAAAAAACAGGAAAGCTACGCCAAAAAGGTAAGCTCATTCGGCGAGCTGTTTAAGACAGGTACCATTAAAACAGATGATGAGACTATAACATTTTTCCACGGCCTTGGTGATATTAACGGTCAGATTAATGAAATGACACGGTATACGCAAGGACTTGAAAGACTCAGACAGCGTCTTAAAAGCAGCGGCATATCGGACGAGGCGGCATCGTCGTACTTTGCAGAAATTTCAGAAATGAGCGCCGAGGACGCACAGAAAGCCTTTGCACTGCTTGAACGCACCGGAGATGATGAGTTTAACGCATATATCAAAGCATACGAGAAAAAGTTACAGCTTGCAAAGAGCTACTCGGCGTCGGTCTATGAGGACGAGATGCGCTCAGCGGTTGACGAGAGCACTCAATATATGAAGGACGAGCTTACCAAAGCAGGCTTTGAAGTTCCGGAAGGGTTCTTTACCTCCGGCAGTATATCGGCAGAAAAATTCGGGGAGGGGTTTGCCGAACAGCTCGATGAGGAACTCTCGGCAATAAGGAAAAGAATTGACGATTTTAACGCAGAACTTAAAATCTCTGCATCGGCGGCAGATACAAAAACCGTCACCAACAATATCAACAATTCCAGTCATACAAGCAACTACACCATATCCCCGGCTAAGGGCGAAAGTGCGCACGCTCAGCTTGAAGCTGCGAGAAATTTTGAAACGTTAAATAATATGAGGAGCGGATACTATGCGGATAGTCTTAAAAGGCGCAAACGGTAATTTTGAAATAGGCGGCGGAGCGCACGCAAATGCAAGGCTCTTGGATATTCAAGGCATAGGCTTGCCGTCAAAGGAAGTTACTGCGGCGGTGTTTGCCGGGCAAAGCGGACAGAGTATTACAAGTGTGCGTGACTCGGTCAGAACGATTACGATGTCGTTCGATTTTTATGTAAATCCCCGGACGACGCAAAAGTTATACGGTGTGCTCTATGCACCCGTTGAAATATGTTTTTATACAGGCGGCGGCAGGTACAGAATAACCGGGCAATGCCGTGATGCAACGGACGCCGAGAGGATTATTTATCGCTCTTGGAACAAGATTGCAGTGCAGTTTGTGTGTGATGACCCGTATTTCCACGATATGCAAGAAACAAAAATCGCTGTTGCGTCGTATGTAAATAACTTTCCGAACGCATACGAGGACGGAAAGTGGCTTGTCAGTCTCCCGGCGGTAGCAACCGAGAGACTGACGAGAATATCCGTCGAGAACAAAGGCGTTACAAAAATATACCCTAAAATATATGTCAAAAAGACCAACGCAACGGTGGGAACATCGTCAGCGTACGGTCTTAAACTCATCAATCACGCTACGGGAAAAACTCTTGAAATTGACTACCGTTTGACAGGCACGTCGGATATTACGGTTGACCTCCCAAGACGGAAAATAACGGACGGGAACACAAACATTACAACGTACATATCGGACGATACGGTTTTAAGTGATTTTTACCTTACTCCCGGTGAAAATGACATTGAGGTTGTAACGCTTGACAATGCGGATTTAATTGCCGTGGATTTAACATTTAACAATAACTACATAGGGGTGGCGATATAGTGGCGGACGATATTTTTTTCTATAACCTCAAATTTGAGATGCTCCACATTCTCCCGGCATATGCGGACGGCGAGGGATGCAGCTCAATCACTGCAACGCCTGACCTTGTTGATAACGGCGGTTTTGAGATTGTTTTAAAATGCGAGGAGTTAAAGGATAAACTTACTGCAAACCGTGACGGCGTTATTGTCATATGGCGAGATTTTCAAGGATATATGACGTCGTTCCGAATAACTGACAGCGAGGTGCATTTGTTTGGCGTTTCGTTAAACGGTCTACTGCACCGCATAGTTATTCCGAGTCTCACGGAGAGCAACCGAAACGTAGAAAGCGCCGCAAGGTCTGCCATAAGTGCCAATGCTTCGTGGATAACTCTCGGCGAGAGTGCGTCGATAAGTGTTAATAAGACTTATGGGACGGACACATATATGTGCGCCGATGAGTTTTTAAAACAGCTTTTTGACGGTACAAACTGTGGATTTAAACTCAGAGCGGACATCAAGTCGAAAAAGTATATTTTTGAGTGCATAAAACCTCTAAACAACGCTTTAATGCTCTCTAAAAACAATTTAAATGCGTATGATTTTGTGCACGAGTACAGCAATCAAAACGTTGCTTTTGGCGGCTGGTACAAAAAAGAACAGTCGAGCGGTGACGGAGTGTGGACGTATATTAAACTCGACGGAAACGGCACCGGGATAGACAAAATTGACACTGTGCTGTCGTCAACGACCGATGCAGACGCTAAAAATGAGCTTAAAGAGCTTGCGGCGCAGTACACGGTCACAGCGGCAACAAAAGACGTCTATCACGGAATTGATTACTCTCTCGGTGATATTCTGAGAGTACAAGACGGAGACGTTACAACAAAGAAACAGGTAACGGGAATTGAAATGTGGCAGGAGCAGGAATACGGTGAAAAACCTGTTCTTTCCGATTATGAGGAGGGAAGTCAATGAGCAGCGGAATTTACTACAACCAATCCGTAACGACGGATATTTTAAACGGTATAGCAAAAGACCTCGGAAACACGTCCTTTAACGGTTTTACAACAAACAAATTCGGTGCGGACGAACTCAACAAGATAACAAAGTCGCTCGTTACAAGCGGTGTTCTTTTGAACGACAATGCTTGTGAGCCGAAAGCAGTCGGAAACAGTGTTGTAATTCAGACCGGGACAATAGTATTTGAAAACGGTGCAAAAATTCAGATTACCGAGTCGAAAACGTTTGATAAGACGGCAAGCAAGGTTATTTATGCACTTAACAACGTGTCTGAGGGAACGGCAAGTATAGTAATGAGCGACGACTACCCGGAGGGCGGCACGGATTTTGTTAAATTAGCGAGCATTGACGCAAGCGGGACGGTGAATGACGAGAGGAAACTTTCGAGTGCAAAAGTGCAATTTTCGTCCGGTCAGAGCAACGTCTACACAAAAAGGACGGTTAATACACCCGCCGGAGAAAATCAACTTGTAGACAGCATCACTTTGACGCACGCAGTGGCATACGTAATCGTTAAGGGTGAGGATTGGAGTTCTTGCAGAGATTTCTCAAATGACTACACTTCTGTAAGTTGGCGGCTTTCCGACTATTCGTTGCCCAAAATTCTCACAATCGAACGTGCCGGAATGACAGTTAATTTTTATGTTGGAGGCACCAGAGGTGAAAGCAGCGTCGATGTAGTGTTTGTATAAAAAGGAGGGGCAAAAAATGTATAAGGATATTAAAATTAAGTACAGTGAGGAATTTGCAAGATATACTGACGCAGTGCTTGTAACAGGCGATGTCAACGCATACCGCATTGTGCTTGAAACGCCGTGGGAGCTTGACGGGTGCAATTTTAAGGTAACTGCTAAGCGTGCCGACGGCAAGGTTGTAATCGACCTTGGTGCCACGGAGGGGACAAAGGCAATCTGCGTTCTGGCAAGTAGCGTCTATTCGGTAGTCGGGGATTTAACAATGCAGCTTACGCTCGAAAGCGTTGACGGCACCGTCCTCACAGCTTGTGAGATAACAGCAACAGTCGCAGAGGGCAACGGCGAGGGTGAACAGGCAGAAAACTTGACTCCGGTACTTGATAAAGCGATAGAGCGCATTACGGTTTTAGAGGCTGAAATGCGGGCTTCGGCGTCGAATTTAACGAACGGCGACGGTGTAGGCAGCGTTATGTTAAAAACTGCTGCCGGCGCAAAAGGTGAAAACGCCGTTGCTACAGGATTGAATACTCAGGCAAACGGCGATAATTCCTTTTCGGCAAACTATAACAGTAAAGCAGATGGAAATGGTGCATTTTCGGCGAATTACTCGAACGCAAAAGGTATTTATTCATTTTCAGCTAACCAAGGAAATGCGAATGAAGAATACTCATTTGCAGCAAACCGGGGGCAAGCAAGTGGCGGTTGTTCTTTTGCAGCAAACCAAGGACGGACAAGTGGTTATTATAGTTTTGCGGCAAACTCTGGGCAAGCAGATGGTTATCGTAGTTTTGCGGCAAATGAAGGGACCGCAAGTGGTTATAGCTCGTTTTCAGCAAACAAAGGAACAGCCAATGAGGGAATGACATTTGCAGCCAATGCTGGAACAGCATCTGGCGAAGGCTCTTTTGCAGCAAATGGAGGAACGGCCAAAGGTGAAATTTCTTTTGTAACAAATGTAGGAGTAGCAACTGGTAAAAGCTCATTTGCGGCTAACGAAGGACAAGCAAAAAAGAATTGTTCTTTTGCGGCTAACGAAGGACAAGCAAATAGCGAATATTCCTTCGCAGCCAATGAAGGACAAGCAAATAGCTATTATAGTTTTGCAGCTAATAAAGGAATAGCTCATAATTATATGACATTTGCAACAAATTTAGCTAATGCAAAGGGCGAAGCCTCATTTGCGGCAAACGTAGGAACGGCAAGTGGTTATGGCTCGTTTTCAGCAAACAAAGGAACAGCATCTGGCGAAGGCTCTTTTGTAGCAAATGTAGGAAAAGCAGCAGGTCAAGGAGCATTTGCAGCTAATATAGGAATAGCAAATAGTGAAGTTTCATTTGCGGCAAACGTAGGAAAAGCCAATAACTACGGTACATTCGCCGCTAACGCTGGAACGGCAAGTGGAGAAGGTGCTTTTGCAGCTAATGGAGGAATAGCAAAAGGTTTTGGAGCGTTTGCGGCTAATGCTGGAATAGCAACTGGTATAGCTCAGTTTGCTCACGGCAAATACAACATTGAAGATACTCAAAATAAATATGCTCATATTATTGGTAATGGTTCGTCTGAGACAGCTCGTTCAAACGCCTACACTCTTGACTGGAACGGCAATGCTTGGTATGCGGGACACGTTGAAGCGAGTGATATATGGCTGCGTTCTCCGGGTGACAAACTCTTCCGTTTATCAGTCAATGATAATGGCGAGCTATTGACTACTCAAATAAACAGCGATGGCTCAGAAGTAGTAGAAATAGATTAAAGGAGGAATTTAAAATGGGATTAAAAACTACGAATTATGAAGTAAAAGATTTGGGAATTGCAGTTCCCACAGCATATGCACAGGTGACGTCATTGTTCATCGATAAAGCTGGTAATGCATACGCAGATTTTTCAATCCAACAAAACCGTGGCGGCATCGGCACCAAGGAGGCTTTTGCAAAACAAAGTATTAGTTGCGTTATCGATAAGACGCAACCTATCTACACACAGATTTATAACAAGGCAAAAGAGGAAGTTTTTAACGGCTGGGAAGATGATATTGTGGAAGGTGATTAATCGTGATTGAAAAATACAGCAGAAAAAAAGACGGTAATAAAAAGCTGTCCGCAAATTTCTGTGTGAACGAATTTGCGTGTCACGACGGCTCGGACAAGGTGCTCGTTGACACAAATCTTGTGGCGGTACTCCAAAAGATACGTGACCGCTTTGCAAAGCCGCTTAACATCAACAGTGCGTACCGCACTCCTTCATACAACCGAAAAATCGGCGGTGTTTCCAACTCACAGCACACGCTCGGCACTGCGGCGGACATTGCGATAGAGGGGGTAACTCCGCTTGATATTGCAGTGTTTGCGGAGTGCCTTATGCCGTCGGGCGGCGGAATTGGGTTATACAAAAACTTTGTGCACATAGACGTCCGCCAAAGGCGTGCACGCTGGCAGAATTTCGGAAAAGAAGTTGTTGTATCGGGATTTCCGGGATACAGTGAGCCTGTTACATCAACATCTATTCCGACCGCTAAATACCATATAGAGGGCACAACTCATATCATAGAGATAGACCCTCGTAATATATGGGCGGTTGAAACGCAAAAGCCAACAAATAAAACTCCATATAATAACTTTGTTAATTCAGTATTCTTTATGGCACAGAGAAACGGGTTGATGTACCCACAGGGCATAATGGTGAACGGCGGTAACGTAATATGCAATAACGCAACGCACGGTAAACCAGTATCAACCATAATTGTGCACGGCGCAAATGATGTTGAATTTAAGAGAGTTACAGATATAACGAAAGAAAATAACGTTTGGTTTGCAGTAAGCGGTTACGGAATATATCCGTACATCACAGCAGAGCAAGAGGGATTTACTGGAAAGTTTTCGGACGTGCTTAGAACCACTAACAGACCCATTATTGGTTACAGAAAAAAGGATAATAAAATTGTTATTGCCGTAAGAGGTGCCACAAGTGCGCAGAGAGCGCAACAAACTGCTAAAAATCTCGAACTTGACTTCGCCATATCTCTTGACGGCGGTGGCAGCACTACATTGAAAGTAAATGGCGGTTATAAATTCCGTGGCGATGGTAGGAAATTATATGGAGGTCTTATATGGGCATAAATTCAAAAAGCAAAAAGACAATAGACGATGCAGTGATTAAAATTGCAAAAAGAGCATTACATACGGTTGCTCAGACTGCAATCGGTATTATAGGCACATCGGTATATTTAGGTGATGTCAACTGGAAATTATTAATTTCTGCTTGTGCACTCGCCGGGATAACATCAGTATTAAAATCGGCTGTTGTTGGTATACCGGAAAGCAATGTTTAAAAATGTTTTAAAATCGTTTAAAAAGCATTTAAAAGACAGTTTAATATTTTAAAAAATTCAAAAGCCGAGGGCGCTGTAAAATGCGTTTTCGGCTTTTTTGCATTTTGCGTGTAACTTTTTCGCAGTTTGCACGCAACATCACAACAAGCGGCAAGTGGAACTCCAAGCACCTTTTTGAGAGTATCAAAAAAATAAATTATGGGAAAATGGGCATTGACGTGCCCGAAATTCCAAAGCCGAGAGCACCGCACCTGCTCCCCGTTACCAATGTTCACGACATTTGGTGGAGAGGCTCAACCGGTGCACAGTTCTATGACATCGAGAGAGCAGAGAGCGAGAGCGGCCCGTGGACGCTCATAGCCGAGAACGTGCAGGATAATAAACAGTACCGTTACAGAAACTTCTCTGACGGAGTTTTCCGCACACTGTTTGACGACTCCACGGCGGAGGACGGCAAAACCTATTACTACCGTGTAAAGGCAAAGACCGAAAAAGGTGTTGAGTCCGACTGGTCCAATGTGAGAAAGTCCGGCGACGCAACGCTTGACTCCATTCTCCAAGCGGAAAAGGACGAGGACGACGCCGCTCTCGAAGAGCCTATGATTGAGGTGGAAATACCCGAAGTCGAAGGCGAGCTTGAAAGAAAAATGCCTGAGGAAGTAATCAAGGCAAACTTTACAAACTCACTCAAAAGCCAGCTCAGAAACGCCGTTGTGCTCAAAATCGGCGAGTCCACCGCCTTTGTGAACAATCAGGTTAAAGAGATTGACCCCGAGAGGAAAAACATAGTTGCCTATACCAAAAACGACAGAACTCTCGTTCCCGTCCGTTTTCTTGCCGAGTCCTTTGACTGCACCGTTGGCTGGGACGACAACACACAGACGGTTGCGATTTTTGCCGGCTACACAAGTTCTAGTATGCGTGTCGGCGAGAATATCATAACCGTTACCGACCAGGGCTACGAGCTTGACCAACCGGCAGAGCTTGTTGACGATGCAAGAGTCTTTGCTCCTTTGCGTGCCGTGTGCGAAATGTCGCTTAAAAAGACGGTTATATACAATAACGGCATAATCGTTGTGTACGACGGTACAACCGTTAAGAACCCCAACGACCCGACATTCTGGCAGGCGTTGGAGGCAGCATTTAATGACCCTGTACTGGTAGAGAAAGAAGTTCCCGACCGGTCGGACGTTGAGGGAACACTCATCGAAAATGGCGGATTTGAAAGCGGCGACGCAAACGACGGTTGGTTTGGCCTCATACCCAACGACAAGGCAACCGCCGAGGAAGTACACTCAGGAAAGTATTCTCTGCGTACAGAGGGAACGGGCGTATGGTCAGGTCCGAGCACCAAGATACACTTGGAGGCAAACACTGACTACATACTTTCGTTCTGGTATTACGCACCGCCTACTTTGCGTGGCAAATACGCTCTCGGAATGAACTGCAAGGTTGTGGATAACTACACAAACAAATTAAGCTCCGAGGTTGTACTTGTCGAAAATAACGACTGGAAGCACGAGTACATCAGGTTCAACTCCGGTGCAACAACGGAGGCACTGTTCAGATTTTCCGTTATCTGGGGCGGAGCATACCTCGATGACTTTGTCCTTGTAAAGGAGGACTCGCCCGAAGGCCAGGAGCTCCTCGAACAATACAAGGCGGAGAAGGAGACAATAAAGGCGGCAAACGGCGGCGCTGTGTTTGTGGACAATATGGAAAACTTTGGAAAAATCCATAAGTACAACGGCAGCTGGTGGAGAGTGTACGGCGACAACCCGGACTTTTTCAACAACCGCAAGAGAATAGCCAGAGCAGAGGGCAGCAAAAACTGCACGGCGTCCTTGATTTATAAAGTGGAAAATATGACAAACTTCATTGCAAACATAGCTTATTGCAATGACAAGGACATTATTTTCTACTATTCATCGGACGGCGAGGAGTGGTTTGACTTTGATGCAGACGAAACAATCTACGTCACAAACAATGAAAACCACTGGACAAAGTCACTGTTTAGCGCATCGTCGAGTTTCCCGGAGGAAACAATGTATTTGAAAATAGAATTTACGGACCAGAATTCACAGTTCTGGACTCCGCAGATTATCGAGGTTATGATTTTTGACGAAGACTTGCCCGATAATGCCTTAGACACTTCCGGACTTTCCTAAAAGTCTGTTGTGTATACAAATCGTTCGTGCCTTAAAGGCAGGGGAGAAGGCTCCCTTGCCGGGAGGGGCACACTGTTGAGGTAGATGCAATGAATAATAAAAAAACAAACAAATTCTTGTCGGTAGTCATTGCCGTGTGCATTGCAGTCGGCTCTGCCGCAATTTCGGCATCTGCCGAAAATAGCGGCAACGACCCGTTTTTGGACTCCGTGTTTGAAAACTATATTACCCGCAAGGGTTCCGTCCTTTACGACGGGGACGAAGTTTTCCGTTCCTGCGTAGGCTTTGCGGACGCAGGCCTTGTAAGTCAGGAGGACGGCGGACATCATATGGCGGACGAGTTTGAAATCCGTGACGCCTTTGAGACAATGAAGCAACTCGGTCAGAACTCCACCCGTACAGGTTGGCCGTTTTGCCGTCAGGCAGTAGACGTAAACGGCAATACCGTCGGTGAGGGAAAACCGGGCGAGGAAGTAATGATAGAAGGCCCCGGCAAGTACAATGAATACGCCTTCCGTTCAATGGACAAAATGCTCCAACTTGCCAACGAGTACGGCATCAGACTATTTATCCCCGTGCTCAGCGGTTCTATGGCGGAGACGTTTTCGGCATACCGAAGTGTTCCGGCAAAGGATTTTTACAACAATTTGCAGCTTATTGAGGACACCAAGGCTCTCTTTACCTATATGCTCAACCGCACCAACTACTACACCGGCGTTAAGTACAAAGACGACCCGGCTGTTATGGCGTGGCAGATAGGCAACGAGCTTGACCGCAGCGGCTGTACAACCGAATGGGTAAATATCATCTCAGCTCACATTAAGAGCATAGACCAAAACCATCTTGTGGCGGCGCCGCAGACGTACTATTGGAAGGACGTTGTCAACGACCCCAACATCGACATTGTTGACACACATATATACGATGCAATGCCGTTTAAAGATATGGTTCAGGGCGACATCGCCGTTATCGACGGCAAAAAGGCTCTTATCCTGGGCGAGCTCGGTATGAAGAACGGTGACTTTTTCTCGGACGACTTTCTGCCCTGGGTGGCGCAAAAACCGCAGGTTTGCGCAGCATATATATTTATGCTGGGCGCTCACAATTCTCTCGGCGGAATATATTGCCACAGTTCCGGCACGGATTATCCCAACCTGGTTTATCCGGGTTATGATGACGCCGATGAATTTGCAAGCACAAGCGGCAAGTGGAACCCCAAGCACCTTTTTGAGAGTATCAAAGAAATAAATTATGGGAAAATGGGCATTGACGTGCCCGAAATTCCAAAGCCGAGAGCACCGCACCTGCTCCCCGTTACCAATGTTCACGACATTTGGTGGAGAGGCTCAACCGGTGCACAGTTCTATGACATCGAGAGAGCAGAGAGCGAGAGCGGCCCGTGGACGCTCATAGCCAAGAACGTGCAGGATAATAAACAGTACCGTTACAGAAACTTCTATGACGGAGTTTTTCGCACGCTGTTTGACGACTCCACGGCGGAGGACGGCAAAACCTATTACTACCGTGTAAAGGCAAAGACCGAAAAAGGCGTTGAGTCCGATTGGTCCAATGTGAGAAAGTCCGGCGACGCAACGCTTGACGCCATACTCCAAGCGGAAAAGGACGCCGATGACAATGCTCATTCTCAGCCGCTCATAGAGGTTGAAATACCCAAAGTTGACGGCGAGCTTGACAAGTCCAAACCGGAGATAATCACACGTGCAAATCTGCCGGAGAAGGTGAGAAATCAACTTTACAAGTCCGCTGTTATAAAGGCAGGGAGCAAATATGTCTTTGCCGGAAGTGCGGTATTGGATTTGGGCGGAGATGTACCTTATGCCGGGAGCGGCGGAGAGATACTCGTTCCGCTTGACCTTCTTCCCAAAGTGTTCGACTGCACGGTTGACTGGGACGAGGCTACGCAGACTGCCGCAGTTCTGTGCGGACTTTACAGTTTGAGTATGCAGATAGGCAGTTACACAATGACCGTAAAGGACGAGGGCGTTGCAATACAGCAGCCGGCACAGCTCAAAGGAAAAACCGTATTTGTTCCGCTGCGTGCCGTCTGCGAAAAGGGCCTTCAAATGACCGTGGCTGTGCAAAACGGCGTTGCGCTTGTATATGACGGAAACAACCGTTACGATTACGAAAGCAATGAATTTTGGCAAACGGTAACTGCGGCGTTTGACGACCCCGTAAGTTATGAGTACACCGAGAGTCAGGCGGAGGTTGACGGTAACGTTATCACAAACGGCGGCTTTGAAAGCGGCGACACAAGCGACGGCTGGTTTGCCATCACTCCCAACGACCGCATCACAAGTCAGGAGTCACATTCGGGCAACTATTCGCTGCTCACTGCGGGCAGCGGTGTTTGGTCCGGGCCGAGTGCAAGGATTAATCTCAAAGCCAACACGGACTACATATTTTCGTTTTACTACAAAGCGCCCAAGGCACTGCGTGGCAAATACGCCTTAGGAATACAATGCAGAGTGGTTGACAACTATGCCAAACACCTGAGCAGTACCGTTCAGCTCAAAGAAACGGAAGGCTGGAAGCACGAGGTTGTCACCTTTAATTCCGGTTCCACAACGTCGGCTATGTACCGTTTCGCTGTTATCTGGGGCGGTGCGTATATTGACGATGTAGTCATAGTTGAGGCAAATTCGCCGGAGGGAAACAAAATTCTTTCATCTTACGGCAGAAGTATGGATTTTGAAAGCCTGGCAGAGGTTGACGGCAGTTACAAAGACGCTGTCAAAGGCTTTATTGAGCCTACCCAGCTCTTTACTGAGCACATAAACTGGGATATTGCCGAGGACCCCAAAAACAGCGGCAACACCGTCCTTAAAGTGACGGGCGCCGACGTTGAGGCAAACACAAATAAAAAGATTGTAACGGTTGAAAACACCGCCGGCATAGGCGCAGGAGCCGCAGGGGAAGTGTTCTACAAGATGAGGCTTTATGTGACAAAGCCGCCCGTTAAATCAGAAATCAGGATAGCCTTCCGTGATTATACATCGGAGCACGAGGCAGGCAAGCTCACACGCACGTGGAAACCGCTTGACCCGTGGAACCAGGTGGGTCTTGTAAACATAAACTGCCCGAACGTTGACAACCGCAGGATACAGCTTGCCTACACAGACGCAAGCGGAGCAAATCAGACCTTTGATGCAAAGGACGCAAGCGGAGTTAAAGCCACTTGGAAATTTGACACGTGGTATGACATTGACGTGAGAATAAATACGGCAAGCCAAACTTACAGGGTATACTTTAACGGTAAACCTTTAAGGGACTCCGACGGCAATGCGGATATATATTTGTCCGACATTACGAGCAAGATAAGCGGTATGCGTATTCAAAACCAAAAGGGCGGCGACATTTACATAGATGACATAAGCCTGGGTTACAGTCTTGGAAGAGCAATGCTCTCTGTCGGAGGTAAAAACGTTAAATCGTTTGCCAATCTTTCGGCAGGGGCGCCCGCCTCAGTCTTTGCAAGCCTTAATTCCTGTGCGGTTGTCGGATATTATTCGGCTTCCGGTTCGCTTGAAGGGTCGAAGGTTTTGCGGTTTGCGGACAGCGAGACGCAGGAGTTCAACGTTTCTGCCGATGCTTTTTCCAAATGCAATGAGGTGAAAATTTTCCACTGGAAAGATTTGGAGAGAACTATTGCGCCTGTTTCAGATGTTTTAAAAATATTAAAAAATTAAACTAAGATAGGAGAGAACAAAATGAAAAGAACTTTAAGTATCATTATGTCAGCCGTACTTATGACCGGCGTATTTACCGGTTGTTCGCTCGGCAACAAAGCCGACAGCGGCAAAAAGGTTACAATTACATTTTTGAACAACAAGACAGACATAAACGACACAACGCTTCGTGACTTTGTTGACAAGTTTGAAAAGGAAAATCCGAACATCAAAGTTAAGTGCGAGGCTGTCGGCGACTATTACAGTGTTGCTCAGACAAGAGCGTCCGGCGGCGCACTGCCCGACGTATCGTATCTTATGCCTACACTTACCGAAAAAGAATGGGGTGACTTTTATGTTCCGCTCGATGACCTCGACATATCGGATTTTTATTTCAAGGATTTGTATACGTATGACGGTCACCTCTATGCAGTTCCCATTCAGATGAATTACAGCGGCATTGTTTACAATAAGAAAACATTTGCCAAAGCAGGAATTGACACACTCCCGAAAACTCTTGACGAGTTTTACGCAATGTGCCAGAAACTGAAAGACGCCGGCATTGTTCCCACAACGCCGATTTACAAGGAAAAGGGATCTCTCGGAGCATATATAGAAAACATTGCTCCGTGCATAGACCCCGACTGGTATGCAAACATTTCAAATGGCAAAGACCCGTTCACCAAGGATAGCCCGGTTGGACAGGTTCTCACAATCCTCGACACCATTCACAAAAAGGGCTACTTTGAGGAGGAACTTATGAGTCAGACCTCCGAGAGTATGAAAAAAGACCTTGCAACAGGAAAACTCGGATTTATGTTCAGTCAGAGCTGGCTTGTTCCGCAGGTTGTAAAGGCGGGTGCAGACAGCGAGGACATCGGCATATTCCCGTTCCCGTTTGACAACAGCGGAGTTTACAAAACATATCTCAAACCGGATATGCGTATGGCTGTTTCCAAAGACAGCAAGCACCCGGAGGAGGCAAAGAAGTTTATAAAATGGATGCTCGACACCAACTATGACGAATTCCTCAAAGTTATGGACTGCTCCATATCTGTCAAAAAGGATGCATCATCTTACACAATGCCGCAGTTTGAGGAGTTCAAAAGCTACAATCCGGAAAAAATCGAGTTCGTAAAGAACAGCGAAAAATTGTCGTTAATCTTTAACAAAGCGCGGTTCAGCTTTGATGATATGGCACACGAAGTTATTGACGAGAAAGACGTTCAGAAAGTTCTGGACAAATACAACACGATTTACAACAAGGCATATGATGCTGTAAGTAAATAGGCTATGTTTTGTATGCTGCGGCGGCATTACCGCCGCAGCGTATAAACCGCATTTGGAGGTATATAAATGAAAAACGATAAAATCAGGAAAAACTTGCTTGTATTTGGGTTTTTGTTAATTCCTATGATACTGCTCTTTACTTTTACTTACTATTCATCTGCAAGGCTTATTCAGCTCAGTTTTACCGACTGGAACGGAATAAGCAAAACGTACAACAACGTTGGGTTGGACAACTATATTGAAGTATTGACAAATGTGGACAACTACAAAGTTTTTGCTCATAATTTAGCGTACCTTATAATGGGTATTATTCAGAATATTTTGGGATTGCTTCTGGCAATTATTTTAAATGAAAAAATAAAAGGGAAAAATATCTTCCGCACGGTTATGCTTTTGCCGTATCTTATGAACGGAATTGCTATTGCATATATGTTTTCGTTTCTGTATCACTACGACACCGGTGCGCTCAATGTTATTTTGAGATTTTTCGGTCTTAAAGGTGTGCAGTGGCTCGGAAATGCAAAAATAGTCAACTACTCTTTGGCATTCATACTCGTATGGAAGTTTACAGGATATAATATGATGATTTTCCTGGGTGCTCTGCAATCGGTGGACACTCAGATTTACGAGGCGTGCGAACTCGACGGTGCCAACTTCTTTCAGAAACTATGGTACATAACCTATCCTTGCATAAAGCGTACCGTTGAGCTCAGTATGTTTTTGTCAATAGCAGGTGCGGCAAAGGCATTCAACGAGGCTTTTGCAATGACAAACGGCGGTCCGAACGGCGCCAGCCTTACCTATGTGTTCAAGGTAATGAACACGGCATTTACTTACAACAACTACGGTCTTGCGTCAGCAATGGGCGTTGTGCTTATGATTGTGCTTATAATACTTACGGTAATCCAAAAGAAGTTTATAAGTGCTGACGATTAATGGAAGAGGTGAAAAAGGTGACAGGAACGAAAAAATTCAAATTTTCATTGGGCTGGCTTTTAAAGTGGGCATTCCTTATAGTTATGTCGGTTATGATTATATTTCCGTTTATAATGGTTTTGCTCAATTCATTTAAAACACCGCAGGAATACATTCAGACAGGCGTATTTGCATTGCCGAAGCACTTTTACCTCGGAAATTATAAAATCGCATTCGGAAATGGGAAACTGGTAACAGGATTTGCAAACTCGGCAATTTTTATCGCCGTTGCAATTATTCTTAACACATTTCTCGGAACAATGTCTGCTTATGCATTGGGAAGATTTAAGTTTAAGGCAAAAAAGGTTATCGAGTGGATTTACATAATTGCTTTGTTCATACCCACAACTACAACACAGGTTGTAATATTCTCCATAATCAAAAACCTCGGACTGTATAACACATACTTTGCCGGTTTTCTCATCTATGCAGGCACTAACATTGTTCAGATAAGCATATACCGCCAGCAGTTAGACGAGCTGCCGTATTCGCTTGACGAGGCGGCGCTCATAGACGGTGCGTCATACATCGGGATATACTGGAAAATAATTATGCCGCTGTTGACACCGGCTATAATAACTGCCGCAATAATTAACCTTGTCAGCGTATACAGCGATTTGTTCAGCATCTATCTGTATATGCCGAGTATTCACACGGTTACGTACGTACTGTATTCGTTTTCAACGGAAAACAGCACGCAGTGGACGGTAATGTCTGCGGCAATAGTTCTTGCGCTTATTCCGTCGCTTGTAATATACTTTTTGTCGCAAAAGAAACTGTACGGAGGTCTGACTCAGGGTTCTGTGAAATAATTAATCGGGGGTACAAAATTTATGAAACCATATGAATTTAATGACCGGGAAAAATCCATTGCAATTAACAAAACGGATTTGCCTGCACCGTGGATAAACTATCTTTCCAACGGCCGCTTGCACGGCTTTGTTTCGCAGGTCGGTGGCGGTACGCTTTGGCTTGAAAACCCGGCACACTACAAGCTTACAAGGTACAGAAACTTTAACATTCCGATAGACTCGCCGGGGTTTTATATATACATAAGGGAGAGTGACGGCAGTGTTTGGTCACCTTCTTTCAGACCTGCCGAAACTAAGCTCGACAGCTATTGCGCCAAGCATTTTCCGGGAAAAACAGTATTTTGTGCCGAGAAAAACGGCACCGCAGCAACTCTTACACTGTTTATTACTCCCGATTATGACGTTTGCGTTTGGGATTTGGATATTTGCAGTAATGACGCAGACAAGGAATATGACGTGTTTGCATATGCGGAGCTGAGCCAGCAGAGAATTACAGATGAATTTATGAACGAGTATTACTGGCGGCATATGCACAAAACACGGTTTGATGATAAAACAGAAGCGGTTATATATATCAATCACCGTGGCGATGACGTTGACATAAGCCGCATACCGATGGTGTATTTTGCAAGTGACAGAAAGATTGAAAGTTTTAGCGGCGACAGGGACGCATTCTTGGGCAACTACCGCAGTGAGCAAAACCCCGTTGCGGTGGAAAGAGGCTTTTGCGGTAACGAGTGCATACAATCCGGTGAGGCGTGCTGTGCTCTGCACGTAAAGGTTGAGTGCAAAAAGGGCAAAAATGAAAGAACGGCATTTTTGCTCGGAGCCAAAAAGGGCGCACTCACAAATTATGAAAATGCAATGAACGAGATAAAATGTGAACTTGATGCCCTGAGACGTGCAGAAACCATAGCAGAGCAGGAGAAAAAGCTCAATAAGCGGTGGAGCGGATTTTTAAATAAATTCAAGTGCGAAATACCCGACAAAAATGCGCAAAGACAAATAAACATCTGGGGGCCTGTGGCGTCTGTCCACACGGCAAGATACTCACGGTGCATTAACGCAAATGCTCCCGGAACGAGGACTCTGGGCTACCGTGATACCTGTCAGGATATGCTGGCGATAACATACCGTGATGCGGAAAAATGTATTGACAAGCTGTTATACCTTTTGAGCAAACAGTATGAGGCGGGAAATGCCATTCACTGCGAGGGTGACGATGAAAAGAGCCTTCCGGATTACCGTGTGCGCTGCGATGACCATATGTGGCCTATTATGCTTGCGTACTCAATAATCTGCGAAACGGGAGATGCAAGCGTACTTGAAAAAAAGGTTTGCTATCTTGCAGACGACCACTTTGGAGAGGGAGCAGAGGCAACCGTCTGGGAACACCTTATGGCGGCGGTCGGATTTACGCAGAATAACCTCGGTTCACACGGTCTGCCGCTTACATACAACGGTGACTGGAACGATATAATACACAAGTTTTCGAGCAAAGGAAAGGGAGAGTCTGTATTTGCGGCGCAGCAATATGTTTTTATCCTTGACCTTATGGCAAAAATGGCTGAGTTTACAGGTAATACCGATAATTGTGAAATACTGAAAAAATATAAAAATCAACAGCAAAAAAACATTTTGGCTTGTGCGTGGAACGGCAAGTGGTGGTACAGGTGTTTTGACGATGACGGAAATCCGATAGGAGGAGAAAATGACGTTTTCGGAAAAATATGGATAAATTCTCAAACCTGGTCTGTAATAGGAAATTGCGGTACAAAGGAAATGCAACGTGCGGCTATGGACGAGGTGAACAGCAGGCTTGACACCGGTATAGGACTTATGAAACTTGCCCCCGGATTTGAAACCTGGCCCGAAGTTAAAGAGCCGTTTAGCGGATATAATCCTGGCACAGGTGAGAACGGTGCGGTTTTCTGCCACGCTCACACTTGGGCGGTAATTGCAGAGGCGATTTTGGGCAATGCCGAGCTTGCGTGGAAATACTATAACGATTTGGTTCCTCACAATGCGCTGAGCAAAGTCGGACTCGAAACCTACAAATCGGAGCCGTACACTTGGTGCAGCAACATTGTAGGTTATCCCAATAACAAGCAGGGGTGGGGGAACATATCTCACATTTCCGGCACGGTTGCCTGGATGAATGTTGCGGCAACAAAATATCTTCTCGGAATACGTCCGGTGCTCGACGGAATTGTTTTTGACCCTTGTATTCCAAAAAACTGGGACGGATTTAAGGTGAGCAGACTTTTCAGAGGGTGTATGCTAAACATTACGGTGGATAACTCCGCCCACGTACAAAAGGGCGTTGCCAAGGTAACATATGGTGATAATGTTGTTATAGGAAATTTCATCTCCGCAAGAGAAACAGAAAACAAAAAATCAATGGATATATGTGTAATAATGGGAGAATAGCGAAAGAAAAATATAGTTATGGAAGGATTTAGAGAGCGGCAGGTTGCGACGATAAACACCATTGAGGAAAGAGTAAACGGTCATAAGAGCTTTCTTATGGGCAAAAAGCGCATAAGGTACAGCTTTGAAGAAATAGTGGCAATGAAGGTTTCTGACCTCAGAACAAAAATATACACATACGCAATCCCCTGTGACGGTTGGAAAAAGAGAGAGGCATAATCCCCAAAACCGTGTGGCTGCCCGATGTGTTCGGCAATTCCTACGGTATGCCGCAAATCCTTGCAAAGTCGGGCATTAAATATTTTGTTACGCATAAACCGTGCGTATGGAATGATACAAATCAAATTCCGCATCACACATTCTGGTGGCAGGGTCCCGACGGTTCGAGGGTGTTTGCGGCGCTTTCGGCGTCTCACTTTGTCGGCACTTGCGAGCCTGACCACATAATGCACAACTGGGGCAGATATACCGATAAGGCAAAAATAGGAGAGAGTATGTACTGCTACGGCACGTGGCACACTGCTATGGCAAGACCGGATTTGTTTGCTGCAATAGCTCCGATTTGCGGCGGCGGAATGGCTTGGAACGCTCACGTTCTTAAAATGCCAGCCTGGGTTTTCCACGGTGCCGCCGATGAAACAGTGTCGGTAAATCAATCCGACGAGATGGTCAATGCTATGAGGGCAAACGGCACAGATGTCAAATACACACGTATGGACGGGGTCGGTCACGGTGTTTGGGATTACGCTTACACTGATGAAATGGTTAAATGGCTGCTTTCGCATCAGATATAAAATTATATGGAGATAAAATTATGTCAAAAGAATATTTCAATAAAAGAGTAAAAGAAGTTACAGACAAGCATAGTGAAATTACAAACAGAAAAAATGAAAAAGAATTTAGTATTAACGGTGTTTTCAACAGGTACAAATACCCGGTTCTGACGAGAGAAAGCATACCGTTGAATTGGCGGTTTGATTATTCTTATGAGAGAAACCCTATGTTTTTGGAACGCATCGGTGTAAATGCCGTGTTTAACTCGGGTGCTATATACTTAGACGGCAAGTATGTCCTTGTTGCCCGTGTCGAGGGGTACGACAGAAAATCGTTCTTTGCCGTTGCCCGTTCCGATAACGGTGTGGATAACTTTGTGTTTGACAAATATCCCGTAAGACTGCCCAAATACGGCGAGGACGATACAAATGTTTATGATATGCGTCTGACCCGGCACGAGGACGGCTGGATTTACGGACTGTTCTGCTCTGAACGAAAGGATAAAACAGTGGACGATACCTCATCTGCGGTTGCAAAATGCGGAATTGTCCGTACGAAAGACTTAATCAACTGGGAGAGACTTCCCGACCTTGATACAAAGTATCAGCAGAGGAACGTTGTTCTCCACCCGGAATTTGTAGACGGTAAATATATGCTCTATACCAGACCTTCCGACGGCTTTATAGACGTCGGCTCGGGCGGCGGAATAGGGTGTGCACTGGTTGACAGTATGGAAAATGCAAAAATAACCGAGGAGAATATAATCGAGAAAAGAGTTTACCATACAATAAAGGAAGTTAAGAACGGAGCAGGCGCACCGCCGATAAAGACAAATGACGGCTGGCTGCACATTGCCCACGGCGTCAGAAATACTGCGGCAGGACTGAGGTATGTTTTGTATTGCTTTATGACGGATTTAAAAAACCCGCAAAAGGTTATATACACTCCCGGCGGATACTTCCTTGCACCGCTCGGCAGTGAGAGGGTTGGCGATGTGTCGAATGTAGTGTTTACCAACGGAGCAATAGAAAAGGGCGGGGATATTTACATATACTATGCTTCGTCTGACACAAGACTTCACGTTGCAACAACAACGGTTGAAAAAATGGTTGACTATTGTAAAAACACGCCGAGGGACGGCTATACAACGCATACAAGCGTAGAGAATATTTGCAGGCTTGTTGATGTGAATAACAGGTGATTAGATGGATTATTTAAATGAATACAACAAATGGCTTGAAAAAACCAACGAAGCCGAACAACTGAAAGCAATGAACGATGCCGAAAAACAGGACGCATTTTACCGCTGTCTTGAATTCGGCACTGGCGGATTGCGTGGCGTTATGGGACTTGGTACAAACAGAATGAATATCTACACTGTGCGCCAAGCAACGCAAGGGCTTGCAAACGAAATTCTTGACTGCGGTGCGGAGTTTGCCGAAAAGGGCGTTGTAATTGCGCACGACTCACGTAACAATTCCCGTGTATTTGCGGCAGAGGCGGCAAACGTTCTGTGTGCAAACGGCATAAAGACATATCTTTTTGACAGTTTAAGACCTACTCCCGAACTTTCTTTTGCGGTGCGTTATCTCGGCTGTGCCGGGGGAATTGTAATTACCGCAAGTCATAACCCCAAGGAGTACAACGGCTACAAAGTGTACGGCGAGGACGGGGGACAGATACCGCCTCAAACTGCCGATAAGATTATAAAGTACATAGATGGTACCGATATTTTTGACGGGGTTAAACTGTGCGATGAGCCGAAAATAAATATAATCGGAGAGGAAGTTGACGGCGCATACATAAAGGCGGTAAAAGAGCAGTCGCTCGGCACAAAAATTCCCGATGACTTTAAGGTGGTATACACGCCTTTGCACGGCTCCGGAAATATTCCCGTGCGCAGAGTTTTGGCGGAAACAGGAGTTAAAAATGTGTTCGTCGTGCCGGAGCAGGAAAAGCCGGACGGCGACTTCCCGACTGTAAAATCACCAAACCCCGAAAACAGCGAGGCTTTTGATATTGCCATAGAGTACGCAAAAGAGAAAAACGCCGACCTAATTTTCGGAACAGACCCCGACAGCGACAGAATAGGGGTTGTTGTAAAAACAACGGACGGCGATTACAAAGTGTTAAACGGCAATCAGACAGGCTGTCTTTTGCTTGAATACATTCTCCGCAAAGAAAAAGAAAACGGTACACTGCCCAAAAACGGAGCTGTTGTAAAGACAATAGTTACGAGCGAACTTGTGCGCAAAATTGCCGATGATTACGGCATAATTACGCTTGATGTGCTGACGGGCTTTAAGTTTATCGGCGAAAAGATAAAAGAGTTTGAAAAGAGCGGAGAACACAGCTTTGTTTTCGGCTTGGAGGAGAGCTTTGGATATTTGAAAGGCACATACGCAAGGGATAAGGACGCTGTTGTTGCCGCAATGCTTATATGCGAGGCGGCGGCGGACTACAAGCAAAGAGGAATGACTCTTTATGACGGACTTACGGAACTGTACGAAAAGTACGGTTTTTGCGCTCAGAAACTCGAAACGCTCACATTAAAAGGCATCGACGGCAGTGAAAAAATAAAGGAAATGATGCACAAGTTCCGAAATGGGAAAATGCCGTTTGAAGTTGTTCAGAAACTGGACTATAAAGACGGTTTGAACGGACTTCCGAAGTCAGATGTGCTTAAATTTATTTTGCCGAACGGCTGGTTTGCGGTTCGCCCGTCGGGAACTGAGCCTAAAATCAAGTTTTATTTTGAGATATTTGCCGAAAATGAGAAAGATGCGCAGATGGAATTAAAGGAATTGATTGAATATTTGCTAAAATAATGACGAAAAAAGACAGCAGGCACGAACAGGTTTGCGTGCCTGCTGATTTTTACTATGTATCGGATTTGTGGGAGTTGGCATTATTCATACCTTCCTTAGGCGAAATTCCAAACTCTTTTACATATGCACGGTAAAAAACCGGATAGCTGCCGAAGCCTGACGTTGCGGCGGCTTCGCCGATATTTATTCCCTCCGATACGAGGTCGTTTACGAGAGCAAATCTCTTTTTGTTAATATATTGTCTGAATGTCAATCCTGTTTCCTTTTTGAATACGTGACAGAGATGATATTTTGAAAAGAAAAACATTTCGCATATCTTGTCAAGCGAGATGTCATCTGTGTAATTAGCGTTTACATAACTTATAATTTCTTTAAATTGCTTGTTAGATTTATCCGCCTTGGAGAAAGTTTTTAGTTGATTTATCAGGTAAAGTATCTCTATCAGTGTGCTGACTGCAATGGGAGTATCCGTATTTTTAAAGTTGTCGGTGTACTTTTTAAGACGCATAATTGCGTCATAGATGCCGGACGATTTTACTGCCTTTGCGCTTATCTTATTGTCGATTTCAAATGAATAATCGATAAACTGCTTTTCGTATTCGCGACAGTTAAATACGTCGAAAAATTCGGGTTCAATATTTATTGTTATACGCCTGTACTTGACGCAGTCATTATGGTAGACCCTGTGCATATCGTGTTTTCGGATTACAATTATATCGTACGGAGAAAGGCTGTAATTCTTTCCTTCAACAACGTATTTGGAATTGCCTTCCAAGAACAAATATATCTCATAACTGCTGTGGGTGTGCAGTGAAAAATGCTCGTTGGAGGGGCTTGGCATAGTCGCTTCTGTGAACTCATATAATTCCATAAAATATCACCTCAATGGCATTTTAACACAAGTTGACAATAATTGCAATGTTTTTAACAATATTTGTATAGTTTTATGTTTTCTTTTGCAGTAAAATAGTATCAGGATAAAGAAAGGTGGTAGACTATGAGTTACAGTAAAATAAGCGGATTTTCCGATGAGATTTCAGAGGAAATTTGCAAACAGTTTGATGTTTTAAACAAGCTGGGAATAAAGTATTTTGAACCGAGAGGTGTAAACGGAAAAAACATCTCGGAATTAAGCATTGAGGAAACGGAAACGTTAAAAAAGGCGATGCTTGATTACGGCATAAAAGTATCTTCAATAGGTTCTCCGATTGGAAAGATAAAACTTACAGATGATTTTGAAAAGCATTTTGAACTGTTTAAACGGGTTGTGGAAATTTCAAGTGTTTTAGACAGCAAATATATACGAATATTCAGTTTTTACCATAATGGCGGAAATTGGTCTGCCGATGAAAGGGACCGTGTCATTTCAAATCTTAAAAAAATGATTGAGTATGCAAAAGTATGGGACATAATTCTCCTGCACGAAAACGAAAAAGATATATACGGCGATAATGCCGACAGGTGTTTTGATTTAATGAAAGAACTTTACTGCGATAATTTTAAGGCTGTATTTGACCCGGCAAATTTTGTCCAGTGCGGTCAGAATACAAAGGCTGCATATGAGATTATGAAACCGTACATTGAATATATGCACATCAAAGACGCACACTTTGCCGACGGCAGCGTTACGGTTGCCGGCGACGGTGACGGAAATGTGGAGTACATACTGAGTGATTTGTTCAAGAACGGTTACTGCGGATTTTTGAGTCTTGAACCTCATCTCGGAAGTTTTAAAGGACTTTCAAAACTCGAATTAGATGATGTTATGGAAAAACTGCCGCAGGGCGGAGAGGGTACGTTTACATTGGCGTTTAACGCTTTAAACAATATTATAAAGAATTTGGGAGTGGGAAAATGAAAAAGGTAAGAATTGGCATCATAGGATACGGAAATATGGGAACATATCATATTTCAAATTTGCTTGGAGGAAAAGTTCCGCAAATGCAGCTTACGGCGGTATGTGATACGTCTGAGGAAAGAAGAAATGCTTTTTTGAAGGCATATCCCACATCGGACTATCCGAATATCGGTGTTTTTGAGAATGCGGAGGAGTTATATAAAAGCGGTCTTTGCGACCTCGTGTTCATAGTTGTTCCGCACTATATGCACCCGCCGCTTGTAATCAAGGCATTTGAATACGGCTTAAATGTCATTACGGAAAAGCCTGCGGGAGTTTATACAAAACAGGTTAAAGAAATGAACGAAGCCGCTGAAAAATCCGGGAAACTGTTTGCGATTATGTATAATCAGCGTACAAATCCGATTTACCAGAAAGTACGAAAAATGGTTCAAAGCGGAGAGCTTGGCCACATAAAGAGAATAACCTGGATAATCACCGATTGGTACAGAAGCCAGGCATATCACAACAGCAGTTCCTGGCGTTCCACCTGGAATGGCGAAGGCGGCGGTGCGCTTATCAATCAAAATCCGCACCAGCTTGATTTGTGGCAATGGATGTTCGGTATGCCGGACAAGGTGTTTGCCAAGGCTTCATTCGGTAAGTATTATAACATTGAGGTTGAAGACGATGTTATGGCATATTTTGAATATGACAACGGCACCACGGGAGAGTACATAACTTCGACCGGAGAGGCACCGGGAACAAAGCGACTGGAAATTGCGTGCGATATGGGCAAGGTAGTTGTGGAGGAGGACAGGCTGCTGTTTTACAGAAACGAAATTTCAGAACGTGAATTTAACAGCAGCAACAAGGCGCCCTTCGGAAGACCTGAGTATTGGAAGTGCAAACTTCCCTGTACGTTTGATGAGGGTGAGCAACACGTCGGCATACTTAAAAATGTTGCAAATGCCATACTGTCCGGTGAAAAGTTGATTGCAAGGGGCGAGGAAGGAATAAACGGCCTTACAATATCAAATTCAATACATTTGAGCGCTTGGACAGGAGAAACCGTAGACGTTAAAAACTTCCCGGACGACAGATATTATGAGTTGTTGCAAGATAAAATAAAAAATTCTGTGTTGGTAAAGGAAGTTAATCAAGTGGTTGCCGATACTTCCGGCACATATTAATATTTAGAAAAGGAATATTTCCGCAATGAAAAATGTATGTATAGTGGGTTACGGTTCAATCGGCGTGATACACGAATATGCGTTGAGCTGTGCAAAAAATGCTCGTCTTTACGCAGTTTGTGACATTGATGTTGACAAACTCAAAAGCGCTCCGGATAATTTGGTTAAGTACAGCAATTTTGAGCAAGTGCTGTATGATGCAAATATTGATTGCATTCACATTTGCACGCCTCATTATCTGCATTTTGATATGGCAAAAAATGCGTTGGAGCACGGCAAATTTGTTGTTTTGGAAAAACCGGCGGTTATGAGAAAAGAGGAACTGGAAAAACTGTTGCACCTCGACGGTAAAGAAAATATTGCAATGGTATTCCAGAACAGGCTCAATCCCTGTGCCGTAAAGTTGAAAAAAATGATTAATGACGGAAGTTTGGGGCGTGTAATTTCCGCAAAGGTCGTACTCACCTGGCATCGTGATGCCGATTACTACGCACGTGACTATTGGCGTGGCAAGCTGTCGACAGAGGGCGGAGGCGTTATGATTAATCAGGCAATTCATACGCTTGACCTCATAGGTTATGTTACGGGTGACTTTAAAAGTGCAAAGGCAAGAATTATGAATTTTTCTATCCCCGAAATAGAAGTTGAGGATACTTGCTGTGCATATTTAAAACTCGAAAACGGAGTAAATTGTATTTTGTTTGTAACCAACGCTTATGGTTGCGATGATAACCCTGAAATTGAAATTGTGACGGAAAAGTCCAAAATTCTATATAGTGCCGAAAAGCTGACTGTTGACGGCAATGTTGTCGAACAGGACATTTCTCCGAAAATAGGAAAAGAATGTTGGGGAAGCGGCCACAAAAAGCTGATTGAAAACTTGTATGACAGGAATATATATTTTGGTACAGACGATATTAAGAACACAATGTATGCGCTTTTTGCAATTTATGAAAGCGCCGAAAAATCCGGCACAGAAATCAGTATCCCGTGTTTTAGGTAAGCGACGATGGTTTTTATTAATATAATTAAATATCAAAGAAAGGACAGCGCAATGGAATTTTGTTGTTGAGATTTCATTGCGCAAAGTAATGTAGAAAAAACCAAACCGATATACATTCCTTTGAAATAATACATAACGGAAAAGCGGTTGTGCGAATTGCACCGGCACCGTATTCATTTGAATATAAACAATAGGCATATTCGCTGAGCAAGAATTTTACATCAACTGCAATAGGTTTTTTGGTTGATGAGGGTAGAGTAAATCATTTGATGAACAAAGGACTGTCTTTCTCCACAGTAAAGAAAGCCTATGTGCTCCTGAATGAATATTTTAGGACAATGTATCTCGAAGGAATGGTAGAAAAAAATCCAATGAATAACGTGGAAATGATAAAGAAGGCAAACTTCCTGTCGGCACAGGGCAAGGATTTACTGCCGGAATGTGACGCAATAACCGTCCTTAATTCGGAGGAATTTAAAAAATTCAAGAAAGAAGCATTTGCCACGTACTCAAACGGAGAGATAAAGCACAAGCAAGCAGCCGCATATATACTGATGCTGAATACAGGAGCAAGACCCGGTGAAATACTTGCTGTAACCAACCGGGACATCAACGTAGAAAAAAGGCAAATGAAAATCCGAAACTCGGTTAAAGAAGTATATAACCGAGAGGGGACAAAAGCCACAGGCGGAAGAACATCGAAAGTGGGAAAGACAAAAACGCTATCAAGTAACCGTACGGTGCCGCTGAATGATACTGCAATCAAAATGATAAAACTTTTGAGAGAGGAATGTTACTTCGGAGAAGACTCACCGCTGATATGCGATGAATATGGCAACTACACAAAACCAGTGAATTTCAGAAAGAGGTTTTATCGTATACTTGACGCTGCCGGGATAGAAAGAAAAGGTCTGCACTCGCTCAGGCATACCTTCGCAACTAACCTGGTAAACGGAGTAAGGCAATCCGACGGAAAAATAAGAGCACTCAGTCCAAAACAAGTGGCGGATATACTCGGACACACTACATCGCAGATAACTGAAATGTACTATGTGAAAAAGGACACGTCAAGGCTGAACGGAATAACAGACGGATTTGAAATATGACAGAGAATACACCCTGATAATCTAATTTCAGGGTGTATCAAATTTTGACACACAGTAAACAAAAATGTAAGCAGTGGGATTTGAACTTGTAGTACACGGTTTTGAAGGCATTGTCAAATTAAAAGAACTGTGCAAATTGTTCACAGTGTTAAGCCGTTTGAAGTATTCATTATTTTGCATCTTGTGTCTTTGGGTGTTGCTGAAAAGATTACTTATCGTTGGCTGTTCTCATCAACCCTGTACGGTGCAATCAATTCATTAATAATGTATTTTTTGGGAGTAATACCGACAATGCTTTTGAAAGTTTTTGAAAAGTGAAACGCATCAAAAAAGCCCGCCTGCGATGCCGTTTCATCAATAGTTAACCCCGACAGGAGAAATTGCTTGGCCTTATTAATTCTTACAATATTGCGGTATTTACTTGGTGTAACGTTGAAACATTGCTTAAATATGCGCTCTAAGTTTGTTACACAGGTTGCGGACATTCCGGCAATTTCCTTTATCGGAGTGTTTAACATATAGTATTTATTTATATAATCAACACTGTTTTTTATTTTTGACAAAAGCAAGCTGTTTGTTGAATAACTCTGCGTTTTTATATAGTTAATTAAATCGCAAAGGTTTGCAAACATTGAAAATTCCTGCTCAGTGCCGAGAGCAACATTTTGATGATGAATTTGAAAAAACAACAGCTCGTATTTGCTTGCATCAACATTTTGTATAGCAAAGGGTTCGTTAAATAACGGCACAATTTTATCGCCTGATTTTATATGCAAATCTATCTGGTAATATTCCGTTTCGGGCATAACTATATGATTGACATATTTTCCGCCATATGGGAGATATATTATATCGCCTTCTTTTCCTACCAATTTTTGATTGCCTGAAAAATCAAAGGATTGACACCCTTTTCTATAATATATTATTCCGTCCGTATCTCTAAAATTGCAATGATATACCGGGTCAACACGCATTTTCAAATAACTTCTCACTAACGTAATGTTGAGATTTCGTACATTTGGTATAATCATAATTTTTGTAATTCCTTTCACTCAAATTAACAATACAACCGTAACAATCAGCCAAACATATGTATAATAAAGCAATACAAACGCCGTTTTTTGACAATATCAGTATAACACTGTCAAATAAAACAGTCAAGCATTTTGTGCGGCGCAAGTGTGATTTTTTACATAAAACAGTTGTATTTATATATTGAAATGTAACTGCTAATATGTTATATTGTCCTTGAATAAGTGTCCGATTAATGTCAGAGAGGTGCGTTATAAATGAAACCGGAAATTATTTTTGAAGATAATTTATTAGTGGGCGAAAGTCCGGTCTGGGACTGTAAAGAGAATAAATTGTATTTTGTGGATATCAGAGGACAAGCATATTACTGTATGGACTATAAGAGCGGTAAGTATGAGAAATATGATGTTCCTCAACTGATAGGGTGCCTGGCATTGTGCGATGACGGTAACCTTTTAATATCAATGGAAGACGGAATATATATATCTGACGGTTCGGCGGAGATTAAACCCGCACATAAACCGTTAAAAATTAAAGGCGATAGATTTAACGACGGAAAGGTCGGACCTGACGGCTGTTACTATGTCGGAACTGCCGGGGATAACTTTTCGGGTGCGTTTTACCGGCTCCGAAACGGCAACCTTGAAGAGCTGTTTGATAAATGCGGTTGCTCCAACGGATTGGATTGGAGCGATGATGCAAAAATTATGTATTATTGCGATTCACGTGAACAGAAAATAGAAAAGTTTTCATTTGACGGCAACTCACACAGCTTGTCGGACAGGCAAACCGTGTGCGGAATACCGCCGTACATAGGTTGCGGTGACGGTATGACTATCGATGCTGACGGCAATTTGTGGGTTGCAATATGGGGCGGTTCGTGCGTTTATCATATCGAGGCAAACTCCGGGAAAATACTGGACGTTATTGATATTCCGGCAAAGCAGGTCAGTTCCTGTTGCTTTGCCGGTGATAATCTGACTGAACTTATTGTAACGACTGCCGCAGTAAGGACTGATTTAAAAGAGCAGCCGCTTGCGGGTAAGATATTTAAAATAGATACCGGGGTGAGAGGCGTGCGTTTTAACAGTTATCATATTTAATCAGTAATCATCGGCTAATTCTATCATATAAGGAGCGATTTGAATGAATAAAACAGTTTTGGTAACGGGAGCAAATTACGGACACACCGGGTTTGCGATTGCTCAGCGCTACGCAAAGGAAGGATACGATGTTGTCCTGACGTGCAGAAAGGAAAACATCTTAGATGAAGCAGTCACAAATTTAAAAAAGCTATATAATGTAAACGTGATGGGTTTTATACTCGATTTGAGGGATAAAGAACAGCCATACGTCATTTTTGAGGAACTGGATAAAAAGGGTGTGTTCGTAGAAACACTCTGCCTGAATTCGGCGGATTTGGCATTGGGACCGGACCCTTCAAAGGGAACGCCGTTTTTTGAGGTGACACCCGACTACATAGATTGGATACTCCAAGCTAATGTTGTGGGTAATTTCAGAATTATTCAGTGTGCTGCTATAAGAATGAAGGAACATCATAGGGGAGCAGTGGTATTTGTCAGCTCCAATACGGCATACCGTCCTAATATAAACCGTGTTCCGTATGTAACTTCAAAGGGCGGAATTAATTCTATGTCCAGGGGCCTGGCGGTTGATTTGGGACAATACGGCATCAGAAGCAATGTTATATTGCCCGGAACCATAAAGACAGCACGCTGGACGGAAATGGGCAAAAAACAGATAACAAACGGTACGATGACACCGATAGGGGATATATCGGACTTTGAGGATATTGCAAATGCGGCTTATTTTTTGGGAACTGATGAGTCAAAGAACATAACCGGTGTGGAATTGACAGTAGACGGCGGTATGACCGCTCAGCTATACCCCGAAATACTTAATGTGTATAGAAAAAAGGAAATAGAAAAGGAGGAATAAAAATGAAGGTGATAATGGGAGCAATAAAGGAGTTTAACGACGATGCTCTGATGCTTGCCGGACAACTCGGAGCAAAGGGATTTCACTTTAATACTCCTCCGATAGCCGAAAATGACGAGAAATATTGGACAGTCAGAGCATTAAAATGGCTGAAAGAGTATACCGAAAAGTTCGGACTTACGCTTGATATGATTGAAAATGTTCCGATAAGATTTTTGGATAAAATAATAATGGGCTTGCCGGGACGTGATGAACAAATAGAAAATTATATAAAAACACTGCATAATATGGGCGAGGTCGGTATACCCGTGCTGGGGCATCATTTTTGCCCGACGTGGGCTTGGCGTACAACAGTTTCAAAACCGTACCGCTGCGGTGCCAAAGTATCGGCTTACAATAAAGCCGATGAGGCTGATGCGCCCAATGCGTATGCCGTAAGCAGGCATCATATGATAAATATGGAAAATAAGGATAATCCGCCGACTTCGGAGAACTTATGGGATAACTTTACGTATTTTATTAAAGCGGTTATTCCGGAGGCAGAAAGGGCAGGAGTCAAACTTATTACGCACCCGTCTGATCCGCCACTCCCGGTTGTTGCGGGAGTTGAACGGATATTTATTTCAAAGGAGGATTTTTTAAAGGCGGAAAAAATTGCCGATAACCCGGCGTGGGGAATAAACCTGTGTATGGGTACTTTCTCGCAGCTCGGCGGAGAGGAATATGTGCTCGATATGATTAGGGAATTTGCTCCCAAAAAGAGAATACATATGGTGCATTTCCGTGACGTTCAGGGCACGGTGGACAATTTCAGCGAGTGCTTCCTCGGAGAGGGCAGGTACAATCCTTGCAAAATTATGAGGGAACTTTCTATGTACGATTATGACGGCCTCGTTTTAGACGACCACGTGCCGTATCTTACAAATGATACAAGATGGGGGCATACCTCCCGTGCATATGAATTCGGATATATTTGCGGAATGGCATCAATGATGAAGTATGATGACGAAACGGCTCCTGCCGGTGATTTTAAATAAGTGTTTACTTAATATATTGAAAGGATAGTGCTTTAAAATGAAAACTGTTGTATGGTTGATAGGGGACTCAATCAGACTTGGGTATCAGGATTTGGTAATCGAGAAGCTTGGCGATGGGTACGAGGTGTATAAGCCGGACGAGAACGGCCGCTTTTCCACATATACGCTAAACAGCCTGCGTTGGTGGACGCCCGACTGGAAAAAGCCGGATATCATTCACTGGAATAACGGTCTGTGGGACATAAACCGCTGCATAACAAAAGATGAAAATTTCACATCTCCGCAAAGGTATATAGAGGATATGGGGCGTCTTTTGAAAGAGTTTAAGAAAACCGGCGCTAAGATAATATTTGCCACAACAACACCGACGCTGCACGCTTCAAGCGAAAACAGCCCGAATACCATTTTGAATGATGATGTAAAAAAGTATAACAAGCTGTTTCTGGACAACTATGGAAATTGTGTTGATGCTGTCGACGACCTGTTTAGCGTGGTTTATCCAAATCTTGACGAGTATATATGCGAGGATTTTTTGCATTTGAGCGCAAAGGGAAAAGAGGCTTGCTCAGATGCGGTTGTATCTTCCGTCAGGTCGATTGACAAGAATGTTTGATTTGCGGATAATTCGGCAATAAGGTAACTTTTGGCATATCGGCAACAGTGTTGACCGAAAGCGGTATTTTTGGTATAATAAATTGTATTTTAAGAACCGACAACGAGTTTGGAAGTAAAATCGTTGTCGGTTTAAAAAACTAAATACTAATGAGGAGTATTCTCAATGGAAAAAATGTATAATCTGGTTATTATTGATGATGAAAATATAGTGTTGGACTATCTTGAAAAGCAATTTAATTGGAATAAAATCGGATTTAACGTTGTGGGTGCTTTTTACGACGGAGAAACGGCTCTGAACTTTATTGACAACAACAATGTAGACGCCGTTCTTTCCGATATTAAAATGAACGGTGTAGACGGTATGGAAATTGTTGAACGGCTCAAAGAGCAGCACCGTAACATAAAGGTTGTCCTTTTGAGCGGATACAGCAATTACGATTATATGAAAAATGCAATTACCAATAAAGTTTTCGATTATTTGCTCAAGCCATGTAAATATAAAGAAATCGTTGACGTTTTCACAAGACTGTATGATGTAATTAAAAGCGAAAAAAGCGAGATGGAGTATAACGATGTAGTCAGAGAAAAAATGCTTAATGAATTGGGCTGCGGAAAAATAAGCCTTACGGAGTCTGTCAAACAGGAAGTTTCGCTGTGCGGCAGGGAAAAATATAATTACAACAATCTGTTGTTTTCGCTTGTATTTATAGAGATTAATCAGTACGATGAGTATGCGCAGTATGAATTTCATCACGCCGACAGGCTCTCGTATATTATGAACAATATTTTAAAGATGAGAAATGCGTCAAGTATCCTGTTTAACAGAAAAGACGGCAACTGTGAAATGATAATTCTGGACGACTCGGTCAGCGCAGACGAATTTGAAAGTAAAGTTAAACAGGCTACGCAGTATCTTAAAAATATAATGTTTGAGTCATTGGATATAAACGTTGAGATTAACCATACATATCCCGCAAAATTTGACCTCTTTCCGAGCACGTATGCCGCTGACGGACACAGCCTTGCAAACAGGGAAAATATATGCGGAAAGATTGTCGGCTGTATAATCAGATGCGATGAGTTAAATCTTGTTAAATGGCTCAAATACTTATTTTCAAACCTTGGGGATATATCGGCGGCCCTGTCGTGTTCAAAAATGATTTTAAGCATTTCAAATAAAAAGATAAAAGAAGGCGTGCTCGACGACAGCATAGCGCTGCCGTACATTGCCGGCTGTAAAAATTGTTTTGAAGTACAAAATTGCCTGCTGGACTACTTTAAAAAACATATTGCAAAGCTAAGCGAAAAGCAGGAGAGGGAGAGCTGTTCAGAGGATATTGATAAGATAATACAGTACATAGACGAAAACCTGTGCGAGAATATAACTCTTGAAAGCGTTGCCGAGGAGTTTTCGTTTAACAGTACATATTTCAGCCGGTTTTTCAAGAAAAAAACCGGGAAGCGCTTTATAGACTTTGTAACCGAGAGGAAAATCGATGAGGCGAAAAAACTTCTCCGTTATTCCGACGAGAAAATAGTGTTTATTTCGCAAAATCTCAACTATGCCAGTATGCCGCATTTTCTGAAAATTTTCAGAAAATACGTCGGAATGACACCTACCGAATACAGAAGGAGGGGCGGCATCGATGAAAAATAAAAACGGTTCACCGTCATTTTTTAAAATTCTCAGGAAAAGCAGCTTTTTTTCTCATTATCTAACCCTTATGATAATTTGTAACATTGCGGTTTATATTCCTTTTTCGTGCATCTCGTACTTTGCTATGCAAAGTGTGACCCAAAGCAATATAAACACCGTTGCAACGCAGAATATGTACGAATTCAAGACATCGTTCGATATGATTAATACAGAAACGATGACAATATATAATTCCATAGTTTCAAACGACGAAATAAACATTGCCTTAAACAGCGGCACCGTCCGGAGCAGTGTGGCAAAGTATCTCAGAAATTATATAACTCTTGACCCGTGCATAAGCGCCGTAGAATATTTTGATATAGAGCACAATTATTTGTATTCAACTATGGTGAGCGGCGGCGAGGAAAAAATCAAGAGCAGTCCGTGGTATGCCTTTTATGAGGACGGGAACAAAAATTTTGTTACGCAGTATACCGAAAAATTCGCAAACAGAGAGGAACACTACATAATCATTTTCCGTGAAGTCTGGGCAAATTACAATGCAATGAGCGGCGGTGTGGTGTTCTATATTAATATGACAAACTTTGAAAGTCAGGTTCTTGTGCCAAGCATCGGCAGACAAAAGGATTTTTACATAGAAAATACCGACGGAATGATTATGTACAGCAACAAGTATGAAGCGATAGGAACAGAGCAGACTGCCGTGGCAAAGAAAAGAACAAAAGCCATAGAGGACAGCGATATTTACATATCGAGAAGTAAAAACATAGTTGACGTAAGTACAAGTTCGCTAAACAATATATACACTTTGAGAGTAAAATTTAATGTAAAGGAATATACCAAAAATCTCAGAGCAGTAAAACTTGCCATTATTGTGACTATGTTCTTTTTACTCTGTATGTCGATTTTCCTTGCCGTAATTGTTGCTGCAAGTATGTATAAACGCATATTCAATGTTGTAAAGGTGTTTAATGACACGACTGCAAAGGTGACTGGGTCAAATATTTTTGAAACCGACGGTCAGCAAAAAATCAACGAAGTGGACTATTTGCTCAACAACATTATGGCGGTTCACAAAAGAAAAAATGAGATTGAGGACGAGCTTGCGACACAGGTAATTAAATTAAAGTATTACAGGAACGCCGCACTGAGAATGCAGATAAATCCGCACTTTATATTCAATACCCTGCATCAGATTAATATTATGCTCTTTGCCAAGGAAGGCGGCGACAGCCGTATTACCGATATGGTATCGATGCTCTCTAAGTTAATTCGTTTGTCGCTTGATATGAATGACATTAAAATCAGCGTCGCCAAAGAGTGGGAGTATTCGCTTTTGTATGTAGAACTCCAAAAAATGAAATATGATGAGCGTTTAAAGGTGAATTGCAGTATAGATGACAGTGCTTCGGAATGTATGTGCCTTCCCATTACCATACAGCCGTTGGTGGAAAATGCGGTTCAGCACGGTATGCGTGGCAGCTTAACGGTAGACATAAGCGTCAGACGTGCGCAGGGAAAAATTATCATAGAGGTATCCGACAACGGAGTCGGCATAACTCCCGAACGGCTTGCACAGATTAGGAACTGGCTTAATAATCAAGACGAATTTCGGAGCAAGAATTTGGGTTTGTCCAATATAAATTCAAGATATACGCTTTTGTATGGAGATAAATACTCAATTACCATACAGTCGGTTCCCGGCGAAAGGACAACGGTTAAAATAGAAATACCGGCTGAAAATGCGTAAACTTGTTTTGTCAAAAAAATATATATCAATAGAAGTATGCGGTAAAAAAAACATAAAGAAAAACCCTGCTGTTAAATGATATAATAACAGCGAGGTGAAGATTAATGAAAAGTGCGATACCGCAGAAACGAAAAAGCGGGCTGTATAGAAGGGATAATGTTTATTTATACATAATGATTGCAGTACCCGCTTTACTTATTTTTATTTTTAAATATCTCCCTATGGGCGGTCTTGTCCTTGCGTTTAAGGATTACAGATACGACCTGGGAATTCTCGGAAGTAAGTGGTGCGGGTTAAAGAATTTTATGTATTTCCTTAAATCCAACGATTTTGGAACCGTAACGAGAAATACACTGCTTCTCAATTTTGGTTTTATGGTTTTCGGCACCATTGCTGCGGTAACAGTTGCCATATTAATGAGTAATGTCATCAAGGCAAGATATGTAAAAACATATCAGACTGTTTTGATTTTGCCGCATTTTCTGTCCTGGGTTATTGTAGGATACGTTGCATATGCAATTCTCAATCCCGAATTCGGATTGGCGAATACATTGCTTGAAAAGCTGGGTAAGGGCAGAATATCGTGGTATTCCGAACCAAAGTATTGGCCGGCAATTCTTACTGTTGCAAGCGTCTGGAAACACGTTGGAATGAATTCTATCATATATTACTCCGCACTCCTCGGAATTGACGAAACGCTCTATGAGGCGGCGGAAATCGACGGAGCCTCATCGTGGCAAAAGACAAAGTACATAACACTTCCGTCAATACTGTCTATGATTGTTATGCTCAATATCCTGGCAGTCGGAAATATATTCAGAGCGGACTTCGGACTTTTCTATCAGTTGACCCGTGACTCCGGTGCGCTGTACGCAACAACAGATGTTATGGACACTTATGTGTTCAGAGTTATGAGAACTATGGGAGATGTTTCTACATCTGCCGCCGCAGGATTTGTTCAGTCCATTGTCGGATTTATAACGGTTGTTACAACAAATGCCATAGTAAGAAAAATAGACAGCGACAGTGCGTTGTATTAGGAGGATAGATATGGAAAAGAAAAACAAGGAACGCATATGGGTTCATATGATTATTGTTGTTCTGTGTGTGGTAATGATAGTACCGTTTTTGGCGGTGGTGTCAACATCGTTGTCAACCAATGATGATATTGCCAAATACGGTTACAGTATCATTCCGAGACATTTGACTCTTTCTGCATACAAGTTTGTGCTTTCGTCAAATGATATGCTGATGAATTCGTACCTCGTTACTATATTTGTAACATTTGCGGGCACTCTTTTGAGCGTATTTCTTATGTGTCTGCTTGCATATCCGCTGTCCCGGAAATACTTTAAGGGCAGAAAGTTTTTCAATTTTTATGTGTATTTCACAATGCTTTTCAGTGGCGGATTGGTGCCTGAATATATTTTGATTACGCAGTATTTACATTTGAATAATACGGTTTGGGTGTATATTTTGCCGACGGCAATAAGCGTATGGCATATGTTTGTGCTCAGAACATTCTTTTCGCAGCTCCCCAATGAAATGTTTGAGGCTGCCAAGATTGACGGAGCAAACGAATTTGGTCTGCTTTTCAGATTCGCCGTGCCGCTTTCAAAGCCGGCAATAGCGTCCGTAACGCTTATGATTTGCCTTATGAAGTGGAATGAGTGGATTTACGCAATGCTCTACATAGATAACGAAAATTTGATTACACTCCAATATCTACTCCAAAGGATAATCAAAAATATGGATTTGATAAATCAAAGCGGAGATATATCTCAAATGGCCTCGAGCGCAGCCAAAATACCGACGGAGAGCGCACGTATGGCAATGGCAATTATTGTTGCCGGCCCTATGCTCGTAATATTCCCGTTCTTTCAAAAGTACTTTACAAAGGGACTGACAGTCGGTTCCGTAAAGGGATAAATAAAAATTTTAAGGAGGAAATAAGGTTGAAAAGTAATGCAAAAAAAGTTGTAAGCGTGCTCCTTTTGGCAGTTCTCTTGATGTCGCTTTTCTGCGGCTGCAAAAAGGAAACCGCCGGCGGGGATGTGCCGACCATCACGTGGTATTTACCCTGTGACAGTCAGAAGGACTTGCCCGATGTGCTTGAAAAAGCAAACGAAATACTGGTTTCAAAGGTTGGAGCAAAGCTCGATTTGAAACTTGTGGACAGCGGTTCTTATGCCGAAAAGATGAATATGGTAATTGCGTCTAATCAGGCATATGACATCTGCTTTACATCAAACTGGCTTAATAACTTTGCCACAAATGTGTCAAAAGGTGCGTATATGGCCATTGACAAATACTTGGACGAGGTGCCCGAATTTAAAAACCTTATCGACAAGGAAATAATGAAAGTCGGCACAATAAACGGCAAAACATATGCCGTTCCCGTAAGACAGGTGTTCCCGCTGCAAAGAGCGGCAGTAATTGAGAAAAAGTATATCGAGGAGCTCAACTTTGACACAAGCACAGTAAAAAGGGTTGAGGATTTGGAGCCGTTCTTTGAAAAGTTCCACAAGGCTCACCCGGAGATGTATACTGTCAGAACATATGATGTGCAGGAGAATATCTTTACACTCCGTGATCTTGAATATGTCGGAACAAGTACGGAAGTCTGCATACGCAAGTCTGATAAAGATGCAAAGGTGTATCCCGTTTACGAAACCGATGAATGGAAGTATGCCGTTAAAAAACTGGCAGAGTACTATGAAAAGGGATATATCCGCAAAGATATAGACAGCGTTATGGACGATACCACAGACCTCAAAGCCGGCAAGTATGCGGTTTACTTTGTGCAGTATAAGCCGGGCGTTGAGTCGGAAATGAAAAATCTGTATGGCCGTGATGTTGTTGCCGTTCCGGTAGAACAGCCGTATATGAGGTATAATGCCGGCATAACGACAATGAACGCCGTAAGCAGAAATTGCAAAAACCCGGAACTTGCCGTTAAGGTAATGGCAGAGGTTGCCACAAACAAAGAACTGTATAATCTTCTCGTTTTCGGTATACAAGGCGTAAACTATGAGCTTAAAGACGGCCACGTTGTAAAGAGCAAGGACAATCCCTATGAGCTCCAAGCGTGGACGCTCGGCGACCAGTTTATGGCATATCCTACCGAGGGTCAGAGCGAAGATGTGTGGACAGAAACCGAAAAGTATAACGCTTCTGCGTCTAAATCCCTGATTATGGGATTTTTGTGGGACCCGGAAAATGTTAAAACGGAAATTGCCAACATATCGACTGCCAGAAAGAAATTCAGTAATTTCTATCTTAAAGCAACCGGCAGCGAGTTTGACAAAAAGTATAAAGAATATTGTGACGCAATGGCAACAGCAGGACACAAAAAGATTGTTGAAGAGGCTCAAAAGCAAGTTGATGCTTATCTTAAAAAATAATGTCAAAATATGTTACGGAAAGGTTAGTGTATTAATATGATGAACAAACTTAAAAAATCAGTTGCAGTTTTGTTTTGCATAACCACGATTTGTTCCTTTTTCACGTCAATAAACATCAGTGCGGCTGCATCTGCGAACACTGTGAGATATGAGCAGACATTTGAAACTAATGACGGTACATTCGAGCCAAACGGTACCACAATGGAATTTACAGACAAGGACGGCAGCAGCTGCCTTAAAGTAACCAAAGCCTCCGGCGTTGATTATTGGAAGGCTGCAAGACCGAAAAGCACCTCGCTTGTGCCGATTGTACGTGCCAATGGTGCGGGTGTGTACCGTTACAAAGCTATGTATAAAACCGACAGCGGGGCATTTAATATAAGGCCGTTGGTGAATGTGCAGCTTACAGGCAATACAGGTTTCGTTAGCACGGGTTATACATATGAAATAAATTCCACTGAGTGGAAAGAGGTCAGCTTTGATGTTGTTGTAGGTGAATTTGATACTTCAAAACTGAGTGGAGTATATATCGGACAGCAACTACCGAGCGACGGCAAAGATAAGGAATACGCATATTACATCGGATATATGAGTTTTGAAAAAGTTATAGGCTTTGATAATAACCTGATTGGTTATGGTGATTTTGAGGACGACCAGACTAACCTGAATAGTTATTTTCAGGCAAACGGAACAATAATGCAACGTATTTCCAACGGCGATCACACATACAGCCTTAAAGTAACTAAGGACGCCAATGTTGAGGCTACTAAGGCAGCAAGACCGCTTTACGAAAAACTCGGAACTAATGTAAAGGATAAAGGTGCCGGAATATATAGGTACAAAGCAAGATATAAATCTGAATCGGATACATTTAACTTAAAGCCCACGGTGCTTATTCAAAACAGTTCAGGTACATCACTTGTAAATGTGAACAATACTGTTTCCGTAAACCCCACAACCTGGACAGAAACTTGTTTTGATTTTGTATTGCAAGATGCCTCTGACGTTAAATATGTATTCATCGGACAGCAAGTTCCAAGCAAAGAGTCGGCATACACTTACTACATAGACTATATGAGTCTTGAAAAAGTTGGCGAAATAGGTGAGAACGCAGTTCCCAACGGCGATTTTGAAGATGAAAGGGTAAATACTTATTTCGAAAATTCAAGTTCAGTTGTATCGCACGAACGTGTTGGGGATAATATAAACGGTCATTATTTAAAGATGATTAAGAGTGCAAATGGTGATTACTGGAACTATGCACGTCCTAAAAACGGCGGCAGTATAGTAAGCAATTTTAAAGCTCTCGGCGGCGGAACATATGTGTACAGCTGCAAGTACAAATCCGGAAGCGGAGCACAGACAATAAACCCCGGAATTAAGTTTAAGTACGGCTCCGAAGGAAAAACCACTGATGTAGGTTTGGATAACTACAAAACAGTCATCAATGACAGCGAGTGGACGGAGATAAGCTACATTTTTGAACTCCCGTCCGATGTTGCAGACGGTCTTACCAATGTGTATGTGATGCAGTACTTTGACAACAAAGAAGAACAGCGTGTATTGTATCTGGACGATATGAAGATATACAAGGTGGATATAAAGTGCACAAAGACGTTTGTTGATGACAACGGCTCAGAAATATCTGACATAACAAATTATGACGGAACCTTCCGGGTAAAATACACCGTTAATAATGACGGAATTGCAGGTATGGATATTGCAGTTGTCACTGCGGTGAAAAACAGCACTTCGCTTGTTGGCGTTGATGTGATAAATGCCACGGCGGCTAAGGTTGGAAAAGAGATAACAACAAAGACAATGAGCAAGAACGCCGGTGAAACGGTAGACACATACTGTTGGGATAATTTGACAAATATGCGTCCGTTGCTTGCCAACGAATAAAAAATTTACTCAATAGGGCAGATGGGATAACATCTTGTTTGCCCTATTGACATCTGATAGTTTGAAAGGAGTTACTATGTTTAAAAAATTTTTGACTGTTGCAGGAGTTGCCGCAATGATGTGCTTTGCGTCCGCCGCAAACGCCGGCGTTGCAGACAGTATAAGTCTTGATGTTAAAGAAAGTATAGTTACCGTGAACGGTGTGTTGGAAAATGCGCTTAAAAACGAGACGCTCACCATAGAATTTTTAGATAAAAACAGGATTGAACAAAGCTATGATGACGCAGTTTTGCTCCCGGATATGTTTTCCTCGGATAATACCGGAGCATACAGCTATAAGACCTATCTCCCCGAAACAGTTTTTAAGGAGGGCGAAGGAAACGAAAAAGAAATAAAAGTAATTATACGGGGCAAACACCTCACCGAGCCGATTGAGGACGAATTTGTGTTCGTGCGCAAGAGCTTTGTCGAGGATTTTGAGAGTAAAATGAATACTATGACCGCCTCTCAGCTTAAAACAGCGATTGAAAATAACCGTGCGGTATTCGGTATGAATAACGGTATTTACAATTCGCTCGTCGCAAGGGGAGAAAACCTCGGCGAACTGTATTCATTTATGGAAAATTATCCGACGGATTTTTCCGACATAAATGATTTTTCCTCAAAATTGAGAGACAAGTTTTCGGCGGTTGCGATAAAAGTGTTGGGCAATGCAACAGAGGCACAGCAGTACGTTGACTATCTCAAAGTCGACAACGGTGTGTATAACGAATATTTTGATACATTGGGAAATAAAGACGATTTTTATTCCCTGCTCGCAAACAAAGCATTTTCGGCATCTGACAGGGCAGCGGCGGAAGATATAGTTTCACAGCAGCTCCTTCTTGCCAAGATTAAAGGTTCATATCACGGCGATGTATCTGAAATTTTAAACAAATATAACAAAGATTATTTTAAACTTGACCTCACAAAGTACAACTCAATGGACAGCACATATTCCGTGGATACCAAGCTCGTCGGCAGTGCTGCCGGATACACGGATATGGCAGAGTTCAGGCAAACGTTTGAAACGGCGGTTAAATCCACGGACGGCAATTCAAACGGCAGCAACGACGGAGGCGGCAAAGGCGGCAGCCGTGGCAGCGGTTCGGTTTCGGCGCCGAGCGGAATTTCTCAGCCGCAGAAAACAAACATTTTCGATGACTTAGACGGTTATTCGTGGGCAGAGGAAGCAATTATTTCTTTGTATAAAAGAGGGGTATTGAGCGGAGTCGGAGACAATAACTTTGCTCCCGGCGACCGACTGACGAGAGAGCAGTTTATAGCTATGCTTGTCCGCTGTGCCGGCGGCAAAGCTGAACTTACCGGCGGCTTGGATATTAAATTCAGCGACGTTGAGGAAGGTTCGTGGTACGAACCGTATGTATATGCCGGTATTCGCTGCGGCATAGCGGAAGGTATGGGCGACGGAATTTTCGGCATTGGCGAATACATAACAAGACAGGATATGGCTGTTATGATGAGCAGATTTTTAAAGTTTATGGGCAGTCCGGAGTTATCGTACAACCAGGGCACCGACTTTACAGATACCGGTGACATATCGGATTATGCAAAAATCAGCGTAGGCAGAATGTATAACAGCGGACTCATTCTCGGCGACGGCAGCGGAAGGTTCAGACCGTTGGATAATGCCGGCAGAGCAGAGGCGGCGGTTATGATTTATCGTACTGTAAATTACGGAGGAACATCAAAATGAGAAATTATATGGCAAAATTTACGGCAGCGCTTTTAGCATTGACCGTTTTATCCGGCAATACTTTTTTTGCACGGGCGGAGGCGGACGCTTCGGCATCTGCCGAGCAAGTATATCAGGCAAATTATGACTATTGTGAAAACGAAGTATTGATGCAGCTCGGTATCTTAGCCGATTATCTCGACGGCGAACAGCATACTGACAGTAATGTGACGAGAGCGGAATTGGCATATTCCGTGTGCAAGCTGTTTAATTTTCCAATCGCTGCGCCCGACACAGAGTCGTATTCTGACATAAACACGGAGTACTGGGCATTTAAGGAAATTGAAACCGTAACGGCAAACAGACTTATGAACGGAACAGGGGACGGCAAGTTCTCTCCCGACGATTATGCTACGTACGGGCAAATTCTCAAAGTGGTATTGTACGGTATGGGCTATGAGCCTATTATCAAAAATTACGATACCGTACAGGCAGGTTTGCTTGACTCTGCCAAAAAGAGCGGCATCGGTATCATTAAAAATGCCGGTCTTGACGCCTCCATTGACAACAGTATGCTCGTAGATATTTTGTATAATGCGCTCGGCGCTAAGTGCGTTATGACAGAGCTTACGGACAAAGAGAACTATTACATATCCAAAAACGACACCGTTATGGGCGTCTTTTGGGATATGGAAAAATACAGCGATGTAATGACGGGTAACCAATATACTGCATTTGATGTGCCTTATACTTCTGCCGATAACAGTTATATGTTCGGCACACGCAAGGTAAGATGCGATGATGACAGATTTAATGCGTATCTTGGAATGAATGTTGAATACTATATTTCAAACGATAAGAAGTCCGACGAAAAACTCCTGTGCGTTGTTCCTTCATCGAATGACGTTGTCAGCATAGAGTCTATGGACTTCCTGGACAAGTGCAAAAACCGTTTGACATATTACGTTGACGGCAATAAAAAGTCACTTCTTTTAGATGATGTTTATACCGTGATATATAACAACAAGGCAATTTCCTCTTACTCGGACGACTTGTTTGATATTGATTACGGTAATATCCGTTTGGTGGATAACAACGGCAACGGCAAATACGATGTTGCGTTCATCGAAGACGAAAAATCCTGCGTCGCAGGCAAGGTAAACAACGGTGACCGAATAACAATCGGCGACCACATTGACAAAAAGAATTTGATTGACATACCCCGTGGCGGAGATGTTTTGTGCAGAATGTCCGACGGTACTCCGGTAGATATTACGGACATAACAACGGGCGATGTGCTTTCGATAAGACAGGACAAGTCCAAATATCTGACAGAGATAATTATAAACAGACAGAGTGTTTCGGGCACATTAACATATGTCGGAAACAATAAAGTCGGCATACAGGACACAGAGTATGACGCATTGCCGTCCGTAACGGAAAAGGTTTCGAGCCTTCTGGACAGCCAGACCGTAATAGCGTACATCGATTATCACGGATACGTAGTGGGCGTTGAACAGGGCGACGCTGCCAATTTTCAAATCGGATATCTGATTGCGGTAAAATCTACCGGATTGGATAAGGTTTCCGCAAATATTGTGCTGCCGGATAATCAGGTAAAAGCTTATGAGTTTTCCAAAAAGGTGACCATTGATGAGGAAAAATTCAATAAAGGCGCATCGGTTCTGAACAAATTGTCCGAAAGACAGCTTATTCGTTTTAAACTTGACAGTTCAGATAACATATGCCTGATTGATACTTACGTGTTGGGCAACGGCGAAAACGCCAATTCCCTGCATAAAACATATACAAGACAGATGGACAGCGTAAGACGCTATACAGGCGGCGGTTCGGTCTTTGGCGGCAGAATACCTTACGATACCCGAACAGTGTTTTTCATTGTTCCGGCAAGTGCGTCAACCGATGAGGAACTCTATACGGCAGTTGACGTGTCCGAAATAAGCCTTGACGTATACTTTACGTGCGAGGCGTATTCATCGGATGAGTATTCAAAGAACACATCGGCTATTCTGATATACGGCAGTTACGACGATTGCGTGAAGTTAAGCGCTCAGTCAAAATTCGGAATAGTGTCGTCACACAGAAAAACAGTTGATGCCAACGGCAATGATGTAGACAGCCTGGGCATTGAACTCAACGGCACAAAACTCAACGTCACCTGCGGCAATGCAGAACTTGTTAAGGACATAGATGTCGGTGACTATATACAGTTTGTTTGCAACAGCAAAAACGAGATAAGAGTTAAACCTGAGGTGTGTTGGAGCCGCAAAAACGGTATGACCGCAAATCCGTTTTATGACACGGATTTGGCAAGCCCGGCGTCAAGAAAGTGCTTTATGTACGGCAGACTGTATTCGATTGACGACAGCATACTGCGTGTCGTAATTGACGAAGGCACGGAAATGAGCGACGCACAATTTGCTGACTTTAATTTTGTAACAGTCAACGCCACAACCAAATATTACAGCATCGACAGCAAGGATAATATAACAAATTGCGGAATATCCGATTTAAAACCATTCTTTGAGTACGGCAACGGAGCAAGCAAGATATTTATACATTCAAGCTACGGTGTTGCCAAAAATATTTATATAATTGAGGATTAGAGCTATGAACAGATTAAAAAGGTTACATATTGTTGGCATTACAGTATTTACAATTCTCGCAAATTGCATCAGCGCTTGTGCGCTCCCGGCAAACGGTGAGGAGAAGTATTGCAATCAGATGTCTGATTTTACAAAAATCATATATGACAAAGAAGTAAATCTCGACGGCCTTACCTCATTTGAAAAGACCGTGTATGACTATGTAATTATGTCTACCAAAGATAATGAGATGATACACAGAAATGCACGCAGGGATATAAGCTATGAAGATGAAACCGTAAAGCCGTTTGTTACCAAAGACGCCATTATGGTTCCGATTAAAAGTCTGCAAAGGATTTTTGAATACGAGATAAATGAAAACGATTATTACGATTATGTCGAAGTATCTTTGGACAACAAGAGTTTAAAAGCGTTTTTTGATAAACCTTATATAATTCTGGACGGCAAGGAGCTTCTCTGTAAGCAGGCTGCGCAAAAAATAGGCAGCGAGATATATTTGAGCGATGATGTATTGGAAAAAATACTCGGCAAAAAGGTTTTCTCATACAAAGAGCTTGTGCTTATCGGGGGTTCAACGTACAGCATCGTAAAGGATAAATCATTGCTCAGCAAGATATACGATAACTACAATAACACCGCCGAACCGATATGTTTTTACATATCGACAAAAAGCGGAGACGATTCAAACGACGGTAAATGCGACAGCTCGTCCGCAAAGGGCAAAACAGGCCCGGTTAAGACATTTGACAGGGCAAAAGAGATTGTCAGAAAATATACTGCAAAGGAAATGGACAGAGATATTATCGTGTACGTTGAGGGCGGAAAGTATATTCTCGATAAGGCGATTAATTTCACCTCCAAGGATTCGGGAAACAACTGGCACAATGTTATTTACAGAAACTATAACGACGAAAAAGCCGAGATAATAGGTGCAACTCCGATTTCCGGCTGGAAAAAGTACAATGATAATATTTATTGTGTAAATGTTGGTGACAAAACGTTTTCAGCGCTGTATGAGGGCGAAACAACAGCCACCGAAGCACGCTGGCCGAATGAGGGCAAGTATGCCTATGCCATAGCGTATACAAGTCCCACGAACAGCTCGCCGAGCACGCTCAGTTTTCGTTTTGACGATGATTTTCCGAAGATTACAATGAAAGACGATATCACACTGTTAAGGTGGTCGGGCGGTCCGGAAGGTCATTGGTACTGGAACACAATGCTCCATAATGTCAAGGACATAGATTACACAAACAGAGCACTGACTGTTACAAGCGGATTCGGCGAATATGTATTCGGAACGGGAACGGCATATTTTGTAAGAAACAGCTTTGATTTGCTGGACGCTCCGGGAGAGTTTTATCTTGACAGAGACACCGGTATGCTGTATTACTGGCCGAGGGGTGAGTTTGATGAGTCAAACATATATCTGCCCGACGAAAAGCTTTCCGCAATATTTACGTTTGAGGATTACAAAAACGAGATAAAGCTGAAAAGCGGTCAGTTTGGTTCACTCCTCACATACACACAGTCGGATATGAAGGCGCACGCGACTAAAAATATCACTTTGGACGGCTTGGACATGATGTATACAGACCAGTACCAGTCTGCCGTTCGCATAACAAACGGAAGAAACATCAGCATTTTAAACTGCAAGATGAATTGCATCGGTGAGAGCGGTGTGGATATGTACAATTATGCCGTTGACAACCTTGCATACGGCAACAGCATTTATAATATCGGCTCTGCCGCCGTTAAGATGCAGGATGATAAGAGATACGTTCCCGCCGTTTGCAGAAACGATATTATTAACAACCATATGTACGACACAGGTCAGATCAACAGGGGTGTTGGATCAATAATGACATGGGACAGCGGATATAACAGGTTTAACCACAATGTTATTCATGATATGGACGGTTCCGGAACACTCATTGCAGCATCCGAGTATTCACTCCCCACATACTGGGCAGACGGACACAAGTATACGCGTGAAGAAATAGAAAAATATATGGTTACCGGAAAGTGCAACGAGATAGCCTATAACGATGTTTATTCCACAAACAGGTGGAGGCAGGATTCCGGAGCTATATACACTGGTAAATGCGCATATAACAAGGTACACGACAACAGTATTCATGATACTTATGCAGCTCTGGAATACAGCTTTGCGTTGTATATTGACGACATGAGCCGCAACGCAGATATTTACAACAATATTGTATGGCATATACAGGATCCGACTACATACCCCGATTATTACAAGGGCGGAGAACTCCGCGGTGTGTATGTTTCAAAGGGTGACAACACTATTATGCACAACAATATTGCCGCCGATTGCTATGTTTCGGATACGTTTACATATCTTTCCGGCGAAGTCGGCAAAACCGACGGTGTCTATACCGGTGTAAGCGGATTTACAACCTCGGCGCAGATGTATTCGAGCCGATATCAAAAGTGGTTCAGCAATATATGCTATAACAGCGGTCCGAAGTATATGGGTATACTGAACTGGACATTCCATAAGATAGGATACTGCGATTACAACATATACTACAACGAGGGTACAGAGGGCGAAGAAAATTATACGCTCAACGGAGTGACGGGCGCTACCAATTTTAAAGAGTGGAGAGCGCTTGACAATGAGAGCTATGACAGACACACGCTCCTGTCAAATCCTAAGTTTGTTGCACCTGAGGAATATGATTACAGGCTCCGCTATGACTCACCGGCATATATGCAGGGGTTTGATGACATTGATTACGAACAGATGGGTTTGCTTAAAGATTTTAAGCACGATGCCGGTGGTGACAGCCTTAACACTGTATTTGTAAAAACCGATAAAACTCACTCCGGTGTGGCGAACATAAATATGAAAAGCGGAGAGAAAACAAAACTGCTTGTGACGGGAAAGGGCAGTAACACCAAGTATGTTGACTTATCCGATGCCGATATTTCGTACACAACTTCCGACGCAAACGTTGCAGAGGTTTTGACGGACGGCACTGTGGTTGCTAAAAACGAGGGAGTATCGGAAGTAACGGTATCCGTTACCAAGAACGGCAAAAGCGCATCAAAGAAAATGTATATCATTGTCGATGATGAAGTTGTCGAAATAAGACATAACGGCAAAGTTGACAACGGGGTATTAACCGGCGATGATGTATATGATTTGTCCGATGAAACACTGCTCGTTACAAAATACGGTCAGTATATTCAGGGAAACAAAAGGGATATTTACTTTAATACAGATGACAAAGACCTCGGAACTCTGACAAACAAAGGAAAAATCAAAATAAACGGAAATGGTCAAATGAAAATCAACATTTCGTTGAATACCTCAAAAGGCCGTGTAACCAAAACTATCAATACTCAGGCTTTGGAGTCCGATTTGAACAGGACATACTTAAACGACGATATGTATGTACTGACAAAATCCGATAATGAGCTTGTGCTTAACGGAACATATGTAAACGGTAAGGAGGCAAACTTTAAAGATTTGTCCGTAAATGTCACCGTTGAAAAACCCGAACTGTGCAAGGTTACTTCAAATGAGGGAAATGTAATTCATATAGAGGGACTTAAGACAGGTATTACAAATATTAAGTTTGAATTTAATTATGAGGGAGTTATAAGGCAGGTAGACCGCACATTTTTTGTAGCGGACAGACAAATTCTTTCCGCCGATGACTTTGAGGTTAAGAATTTTGATGCTGACGGAATGATTGAGAGCACAGACGGCGGCGTTATAATTAAGTCGAACGGTAAAAACATATGGAACAATTCCGACCAGGCGACATACGCAGAGTTTAAAAATACGGTGTTGGGCGAAAATGCCGTTATTGTCGGCAAGATTGACATTGTAAACACAACTTCGTCGTCTGACGCAGGTGTAGGATTGATGATGCGTGCAGGCAACACGGCAGGAGCGTATAACTTTAATATCCGAGGCAGAGCAAACGGATTATCTCACGCAGTATGGAGAAATGCCGAAAAGCCGAATTGCGGTTACGCCTCTGCAACCAAGCTGGGTACAGCTATGCCTTACCGCTTTGCGCTGTATAAATCCGGCAACAAGATATATGGTTATGTTATGTCGGAAGCGGGTTGGCGCCTGGTAAGAGAGGAAACCTTTGACAGCGGAAGTGATTTCACACTTGGTCTGTGCGCATATGGCGGTGCCGGAGAAAATGAGTACGTTGGCGGTAAGATTACCGATTTGTACATTGGATATTAAGGAGGATTTACGATGAAGTCAAGAAGGATTATAGTTACATTGCTTGTAACCGCACTCTTGCTGTGCCAGGTTTTCCCGGCATCGGTTCTGGGAGCGGCAAGTTACGAAACCGTGACAAACGGCAGTTTTGAGGACGAGGATATTTCAAGCTGCTTTGATGCAAACGGAACAACATATACCCGTGAAGTTGATGATGAAAACAATCACTATATTAAGATGACAAGAGCGGCAACTGCAAATTATTGGAGCTGCTTCCGCCCGAAGTCTGCCATACTTTTAGAAAAGGTCAAAGAATATGGCAGCGGCTTGTACAGATACACGTGCAAATACAAGTCCGGTTCGGGAACATATGAGCTGAACCCAAGGATAATAGTTAATGATAAAAATAACAATGCTATATTGAATACTAACAATCAGTGCAAGGTAACGGTGAGCGAGGACGGTTGGACCGACTTTACATTTGATGTAGAGATACCCGATTGGTCTGAAACGGGAATAGGCAATGTAGTTATATCACAGTATACGCCGATTGATAACACTAAGGATTACGTCCTCCTTATTGATGATATGTCATTTGTAAGAGTACCGGAAACACTATCTATATTATCGGCTTCTCCTGTAAGCGACAGCAAAAATGTTGAACCGGGCAGTAAGGTCACGGTAAAATTTTCGGCAGCTCTTGACGAAACCACACTTGACGCAATACAGGTGAAAGCAGACGGCAAAGATATTCCGGCTACGTTTGATGTTAATGAGGGCAAACTTACGATAAACTTTGCAATGGAATATGAAACGCACTACAGCATTATAATTCCGACAAGTGTAAAGGGAACAAACGGTGCGGAGCTTGAATCCGAATACACCTATACATTCACAACAAAGTCGGACGGTATTCTTGAAACCGTGACAAACGGCAGTTTTGAGGACGAGGATATTTCAAAAAGTTTTGATGCAAACGGAACAACATACACCCGTGAGGCTGATGATGAAAGCAATCATTATATAAAGATGACCAGAGCGGGAGCCGCAGGTTATTGGAGCAGTTTTCGTCCCAAGCCGGGTGCCGTTTCGGATAAAGTTAAAGAGTACGGTGAGGGAACATACCGTTACACGTGCAAATACAAATCCGGTTCGGGGACATATGAACTGAACCCGAGAGTAATAGTGAACGATAAAGACGGTAAGGCTATTGTGAACACCGGCGGTCTGGGCAAGGTTACGGTAACCGAAGGAGTATGGACAACTTTCAGACTTGATGTGACAATACCCGATTGGACAGACAGAGGAATGAGCAGTGTAATAATATCGCAGTATACTCCTGATGAAAACACAAAGGATTATGTTCTGCTCATTGACGATATGTCGTTTGTAAAGATTGCCGATATGCCCGAACAGAATATGAGTGTAACGGGAACAACGGTAAAAAATAATTCTTCGGGTGTTGCAAAAGATACAGACGTTGTTATATCGTTCTCCGAAGATATAGATGCCGAAACACTGGATGCAATAACCGTAAAAAGCGGCGAAACGGTTGTTTCATCGTTCTGCTCCGTTTCGGGCGGCGATGTAACTGTCGGCTTTGACAGGAATTACGGGAAAACATACACCGTAACAGTTTCTGACGGATTAAAGTCTGTTTCGGGAAATTCACTCGAAAATGACTACACATTGACATTCACGGTCACAGAAAAGCCGGACGACGACGCTCCGAGTTTTGATTTGCCCATTGAGGCAATAACAAACGGTGATTTTGAGGACGAAGATGTTGACAGCTACTTTGATAAGCAGAGCACAACATACACAAGACTTTGCGATATAGACGGAAATCACTATATTCAGGTAATTAAACCTGCGGGTGTAAATTATTGGGAGTCATTCAGACCGGCACCGGGTAAACTGGCTAAAAAAGTAGCTGAGTACGGCAAGGGTGCATATAGGTACAGTTGCCGATATAAAGCGCTTGATGCCGATTTTACAATAACGCCGACGTTTACTGTGATGTCCGGTTCCGATACACTTTTTACTCAGAGGGCGAACATTTCTCTGCTTGACGGGGAGTGGGTGTATTATGAAACCGAATTGGATTTGAGCAACTTAGCAAGTGACCCGACAGTAATGTATATAGGTCAGTATCTGCCGAATACCTCGACAAATTCGGAATATAAGTACTGCATAGATGACATCAGCCTTGAAAAGGTGGAGGGGTTAAAGGTAAGAAACATTTTGCCGGAGAGCGGCAGCTGGAATTCACAGCCCGTAAATGGCGCAAAATTTGAAATTGAATTTTCAAATAAAATTAAGGAGAGCACATCTCAAAATATTAAATTAAAGCGCAGCGGCAACGAGATTTTGTGCAGTGTTGAAAAGAAAGATGACTATACGTATGTTTTGTCTGCCGCAGAGGAATTGGAGAAGGGAACGGAATATTCAATTTCGTTTGAGGACGGACTTGAAGATACGTACGGCAACAAAATTTCTGCGACGGAATACTCCTTTAAAACCGTTGCTCCGGAATTTTACATTTCCGATATTAAACTAAGCGCAAACAGCGGCACATTAAAAGCCGGTGATGAAATCAATGCTGTGATTGAATATACAAACCTGACAGATAATCCGCAGGAGTTTATAGTACTGCTGTGCACATATGTTGACGGCAAATATGATGCCTTTTTGGCAATATCGAAAGAGGCTTCCGCCAATGTGCAAAACGGAAAAATTGCACTTTCGCATACTGTTACAAAGGATAATACCGTATGCAAGGTTATGGCGTGGGACTCCCTTGCCGGAATGACACCGTTATATAATTCTTTGGGTAATTGATACTGCGGAGGAGCCGTATGAAAAAGACAGTATTAAATCACATATTGATACTTTTGATGATATTGCAGGGGCTTTGCACATTTAATGTGCAAGCCCGGCAGTATCAGTGCAGTTTTTATGTTTCACAGACCGGAAGCGACGCAAATGCCGGTGACGAGGGTCACCCGTTCAAGACTATCACCCGTGCCAAATTGGCCGTCAGAAGTAAACTGAAAAAAAACAAAAATCAGAATATATCAGTTTTTATCGGCGACGGTAAATATCTTTTGCGGGAGGCTCTTGAATTTGACGGAAACGACTCTCCGTCAAACGGATATAAGGTACGGTACATCGGCGGTAATTCAACGGTGGTTTCATCGTTGTATTCAAAAGCCGGTTGGGAAAAGCTGGACGGGAAGAATATTTACAGAATTAAAGCGGGCGATGACTGCGGCGGACGAGTTGTGGAAAACGGCGTCATAAGCGACATTTCCCGATACCCCAACACCGGACATCTGCGTGCGGCGGTTATGCCGGGCGGTGAACAGCCCAAAAAGACAAAATTCAGTTACGGTACGGATTTTGAGCCCCAAAATACTAATTTCCAGGTCAGCATTTGGCCGGGCGGTATCGGCGGCGAGGCACAATGGAAGTCCTTTGTGGTGTATCCGGACAAGGTTGATTATGAGAACAGGGTTATATATTTAAAAACGGCTGTTGATTATGAAGTCGGCAGCGGTTCGGCGTATTGCGTCCGCAATTCCGTTGATTTTATAGATATTCCGGGAGAGTCCTGCTTTAACAGGGAGGACGGGTATCTCTATTATTATCCACGTGGCGTGTTTGACGAAGCAAATATTATGATAGTGGGCAGCAATAACCTGCTTCGCTTTGTCGGTGCACAGAACATTTCCTTTGAAAATGCAAGCCTGATGTATACAGGTGATTTTGCTGATGCCGTGTTAATAGAAAACAGCAGAGGTGTAGAGATAACGGATTGTGAGATTTCGTACGTCGGCGGTTCGGGCGTGTATGGAGGAATGAATGTATCAAAACTGCAAATTTGCGGTAATCTCATACACGACACGGGCGCACAGGGCATACATTTGTACGGCAAAGTCGGAACAAAAAAGGTGAATTATTCAAATACCATATCAAACAATATGATTTATCGAATGGGAAACGCTTTGGAGTACGCAGAGGGCATAAGGACGGAATATTCCGAGGATAATGTCATATCGCACAATCGGATTTTTGACGGAAACGGCACGGGTATAACATCGGCCGGCACATACTATACCAATATAGGCAGTTCGCTTGGCGTCACACGTGAAAATTTCCATCAATATCAGCGTGGTGGAAATAATATTATAGAATTTAATGATATATCATATGTGAATAAATTTAGGCAGGACACCGGACTTATTTACACAGCACGTACATATGGCAATATTGTGCGCAATAATCACTTGCACGACAGCAGCATACCGGTTTCGTACGGTTACGGTCTTTATTGCGACGACGGGTGCGATGCCGCCGAGGTGTATAACAACATTATTGATAATTTGCAGGTTGACACAACCGGTTACGATATGGAGGGCGGTGTTCTCGACCAACCGTATAATCTGATGGGTGTCAACACAAAGTTTTACAATAATATTGCGGTCGATTGCAACACTTCCGAGGGTGCTCTCATAATAAGGGGAGCTAATGAGTCGGTTTATGAAAACAAAGGACTTGTAATTAAAAGCAATATTATGAGCGGCTGCGGCGATGTCATATATAATGATGTTTCGTACAGAAACAGAATAATTGCAAATCACATTAAGTATTCGGACTGTAATCTTTGGTACAATGAAGGCACGTCAGAGTACGTAGCAAGGTACCGTTACAGCAGACGCAGCTTGGACGAAGTTCCTAAGTACACAATGCAGGAATTAAAGGAAAACACCAAAAATCAGCTTGAAGCAAATTCGATATTTGCCACGCCCGAATTTGTAAATCCACAAAAAAGGGATTACAGATTAGAGTACACATCACCGGCGTATGACATTGGTTTTAAAGATATTGATTATATGAATATGGGTCTTACGGAGGACTTTAAATTTGCCGACAAAAACGATAAGGCTGCATCTTTGTTTATCCGCACGGAAAATAACGACGCAGATACATCTCTGATATACGGATTTGCCGATATACCGTTAAAGCTCAATGTATATGCAAGAACCGAAAAAGGGTATCTCAAAAAACTTGACAATTCAGACATAAGATTTTCCGCAAGCAAAGCTGACATATCGCCTGACGGAACGGTGACTCCCAAAGGGTTGACAGATGAACCGGTTAGGATTGATGTTACATATGAGAATGTTGACACATATTTTTACGTCAAGTTTGTTTCGGAAGAAAAAATTAAATGGAATTTGTCGGACAAAGACAAAAAATCGACTGCATTGGACATTGAAATTAATAAGGAATTTATTAAAAGTGCAAACGATGAATTTATGTTTTATGTAAAAAATTCTTCCCAAAACATACTTCAATCGTTTTCGGTTTGTGCAGAAACGGACAAACAGGATTTGAAATTCAGAGTTTATGACACTTTTATAGACGGAACGGAAAAGTACAGTGTGTTTGTTTACAAAAAATCCGACGGGCAAAAGGTACCGTTTGCTTCATTTGATTTTTTGATACAGTAAACATAAATAGGATATAGCAAATATAAATATAAGAGAGGTTATTTTGTATGACAGACAAGAAAAATTCGGCTATTGCCGAGCGTCTTGTATACTTTGACAAAACTGTTGCAATTTTAGACCAAGGCGGTAATTATTCGCAGATTATCAGCAGCCTTCAAGCCAAGGGATATTACGTGTATTCAGTGTCAGATGATGATTTGCGCAATAAAACGGCGGACCGCATAGGCAGCATATTGATTATACCCGATGCGCAAAAGTTTGACCCGCAAAATGCCGAAGCGTTGGACAGATACAGAACCTGTACGGGCAAGGTGATGTTTATAGGCGGTCCTCTTTTCGGCAAGAGGGATATATCGGAAAAATATTCGGTAATAGAGGGCATAACACCGCAATACAAAGTGTTTTTGGAGAAGGATTGTGATAATTTTGTCATCACGGACAAAGAACACATTTTCGCAGAACTCAAAACGGATAACCCTGTTGATGTAGTCTGCCCTGTTATGCGGCCGACGGGAGAAGGATTTGATATGGACCGCAAGGTACGGCTCATTCCGTGCGTCGGTGTGCAAAAGAACGGTCAGCGTGACGGCGGTATGCGTGGTGCGGCTGCGTATTTTGTCCTTTCCGACACGTCGGGGCATTTGACGCCCACTTGGGGCTCACGTCCGGGAACTGTTACGGCGACAACAAGAGGAAGTGCTGTCGGCGCATTGGGAATATCATACGGCAACCTTGTCAAAATGAACGGCGGTGTGGAACTTTTATGCGATATGATAAAAAATCTTGACAACGGCGTTTTCATATTTGAAGCAGGGGCTGACAAGTATGTATGCAAGCCTCACGAAAAATTTAAGCTGGGTGTAAAAGTTTTGTCAACTAAATTTGACTATTTGGAGGCAAACGTTTCAATAAAGATTCTTGACGGTACCAAAATAATTTGCGAAAAGCAATTTCCTATGCTCCTAACACCTCAGAATTATACAAGCGCTTGTGAAGTTTTTGAAATTGACGATTCAGGCGATTATACAGTTGTAACCGAACTGACTTGCAACGGCGTTTTGACAGAACGTACCGAGTCGGAGTTATTTGTATGCGAAAAACAAATCGACGGGAAAGATGAGTTTATTCAGGTAAAAGACGGTGATTTTTACCTGAAAGGTGAAAAGTGGTATATGCACGGTATAAACTATTGGCCTCTGTATCACGTCAGCCTTGAACTGACCGATTATTGGCTCGGTGCGTTTGACAAATCTATGTACATACCGTCAGAGGTTGACAAGGACCTTGCATTTTTGAAAAAGCAGCACATAAACAGCGTTGCGGTGAGGATAGACAATGATGACTTTGACAGAGTTATTCAGCCGTTTAAGGACTTTTTGCACAGATGCAGGAAGTATGATATAAAAATATCATTCAGCTTTGCCAATATAACAAATCCGCTGCACTTCCAAAAGAGAGCATACGAAAAACTTATGAGTATGCTTGAAATAGAAAGCGATGCAGCCGTGTTTGCCCTTGATATTGCCTGGGAGGTCGGCTCGCATTTTTATGATGCCAATACAAAGGACAAGTTTTTACCGCAGTGGAAAAACTGGCTCAAAGAGCAATACGGCAGTATTGATGAGGCGCAAGAGTATGCCGGCGTGAAGTTTGACCGAGATGACGCAGGTAATTTGGTATGCCCGGATTGTACGGGATATTTTAAAGACGTTGATGAAAACGGGAGAATACAGCTCACGCTTTTTAGATATTTTATTGAGGATTATGCAAGCCGCACCTGGAACAGATGCGTGCGTGAGATTAAAAAACTCGATTTGAACCACCTGATAATTACCAGAGCCAACTGCATTTATGACGATATACCAAACGGTATAATAGCCCACGCACAAAAGCATCTTGATGTAATAGGTCTTGAAGGATATTCCATTGAGCTGAGCGATGTCGGCTTTGCAGCATCTGTTGCGCAGACAGAGGCGGCAAAATTTATATCTAACGGGAAACCCGTTGCCTGGGTTGAATACGGTATGAGCCTTGTCGGTGCAAGCGGATATGCCTTCGGCACAAAAATAAAATGGGACAAAGATAATATGTCGCCCTTTGATTTTAAGATTGAGCAGCAGCGTCAGTATCAGGAGCAATTCGATAAAGTTATGAAATACACCGGAACAAACGGCTCATTTCCGTGGTTTTATGCCGGCGGGTTCAGAAGCACGGAGTCCAGCGATGCCGGATATATTGCTCCGAACGGAGTTATGCGTCCCTGTGCGGTTGAATACGAAAAAGCGTATAAGTCCGGTCTGTACGGAAATCCTCAGTACGATGAAAGGATTACTTTGTGCGTCGATGTTGATAATTCGGCGGTCGGCTGGCCGACTATACTGTTTGGAAAGGGCAGATACAGCAAAATGAATATTGACCTGCTCGAAGGTTCGGGCAAAAGTGTTGATATAAGCCGTGTCGACGGTCCCGGACTTATTACAGCTAAAAAAGCGTATAAAGAGAACAAGGGAATAAAATTTGTTACAACCGGCACAGGTACAACCTCGGCGGACACACCTCTCGAAGCCTGCGCCAATGTTGAGTATAAGGGCAGAGGCCCGCTCAAATACCTCAATGCGGAATTTAATACCGTTAAGGTTAAAACATCGTGCGGTGAGTTTGAAGTATTTAACGGTCAGACGCTCCCGGTTGAATCGGGAGAAACAATTACGTTCAGCGTCGAAGTCGGAAATGTTGCAGAGGCAAAGTGGCTTGCTCCGTGCGGCGAAGTTAAAAACAGCGGAGATGTCTTTATAAAGTGCCTTTTTCAAGACAACGAATATCTGTATCCCATACTTAATGATACCGACAGGTTTGAGGATACGGGAGCCAGCTGCACAATAAAAGCAGATAAACCCGGAGATATAGTGTTGGTTACAACCGCATATAACCGTGCGGATTTTGGGGAAAGATTTGTTATTCACATAGCAGACAAATCACTTTAATCATTGCAAAAAACTATCGGACGGAGGATAATATGAAAAATAATTCACAAGGGCAAATATCGCCGATTGCAAATTCAGATGCCGTTGTATGCGGAGAAAAATACAGGATAACTGTTTTAACCTCAAAACTTATTCGATTTGAATATAACGAAAAAGGTATTTTTAAGGATAATGCAACTTTTGCTGTAATAAACAGAAATTTTGAGGTGCCTTTTTTCAAAGTTACAGACGGTGATAAAAGAATAAAGCTTGTTACCGATGACGTTACCGTGGTTTACGAAAAAAATCTTCCGTTTTCACAGGAAACGCTGAAACTCTATTATAATAATGAGAGAAGGTCAATCTATGCAGGCAGATATTTGCCCGATTGGAGATACGGCGTGACGCTGCCTACCAATATGAAGGGCACTGCGGTTGCGCTCGATGGCGTAGACGGCGGGTGTGAACTTGGGGACGGAATAATCAGCCAAGGTGAAATCTGCATTTTAGATGACAGTAATTCGAGAATATTTGACGGCGAGGGCAATATAGCTTCCGACAACTTCAATGAAATTGATATATATGCGTTTTGCTACGGCCTTGCAAGTGACAGAAAGTATGATTATGAGGGAGCGCTTAACAGTTTCTATAAGCTATCCGGGCAGACGCCGATGCTCCCAAGGTATGCGCTTGGTAATTGGTGGAGCAGGTATCATAAGTATTCATCGGAGGATTATCTTAATTTGTTTAAGAGATTTAAAGATGAAGATATTCCTTTCAGCGTAGGCGTGCTTGATATGGACTGGCACTACACCGACATAGACAAAAGATACGGTGGCGGCTGGACAGGCAGTACGTGGAATGATGAACTTTTCCCCGACCATATTGAATTTCTGCAAAAACTGCACAATATGGATTTGCATATTTGCCTTAACCTGCACCCACAGGGCGGAATTGCGCCTCACGAAGCAGGGTATAAGGAAATGGCGGAAAGTATGTCGGTAAACAGCGATAATGGGGAAATAGTCGAGTTTGAACCTGAAAATCCGTATTTCTTAAAGAAACAATTTGAGATAATATACAATGCTCTTGAAAAAGAGGGTGTGGATTTTTGGTGGCTAGATTACAACACACAACTTCGTGAACTTGTGCCCGACCCGCTGCCTATTTTAAATGCATATCATTATACCGATAACTGTAAAAACGGAAAAAGAGGAATGTTGCTGTCGAGATACGCCGGTCCGGGAAGTCACAGGTATCCTGTCGGTTTTTCCGGTGACGCTGCCAATTCGTGGGAAACCTTGGCGTTTGAGCCGTATTTTACGGCAACTGCATCAAATATCGGTTACGGGTGGTGGAGTCACGATATAGGCGGATTTTATGGCGGTAAAAAAGATGATGAACTTATGGCTCGCTGGGTGCAATTCGGAGTATTTTCGCCTATTATGCGGTTGCATTGCACTAATTTAAGATATATGTCAAAGGAACCGTGGCGTTACGGCAGAGCGTGCGAAGAAGTTATGAAAAAGTTTTTGCGTCTGCGCCATAAGCTGCTTCCATATTTGTATACAATGAATTACAGAGCATCGGAGAAAAATATGCCGCTCGTATGCCCGATGTATGCAAAGTACGGCGGCGATGATGCTTATGCGGTAAAGACGGAATATTTATTCGGAACCGAGCTGATTGTATCGCCGATAGTCAATCCCGGAGATTTTAAAACCAATATGGGATATGCCGATGTCTATTTGCCGGAAGGAGAATTTTATGACTTTTTCACCGGAATGAGATATAAAGGGGATAAAATTTTCAGAGCATACAGACCGCTCGAAAGTATTCCCGTTTTTGCAAAAGCAGGGGCTATCATTCCGATGTCCGCAGATGCGGGTAATGGCACAGATAATCCCGATAAAATAAAAATCCGTGTTTTTGCCGGCGAAAGCAACAGCTTTGTAATGTACGAGGACGACGGGATAAGTTACAATTACAAAAATGGTGCTTTTGCGCTGACGGAAATGAGTTTGAAATGGAGTAAATCTCCGGTATTCACCATCGATGCAAGAGATGAAACGAGGCAGATTATACCAAATGGCAGAAAATACATTATTGAATTTATCGGAGTTGAGGATTGCGAAATTACTGCCGAGGGAAACTTTGCGGCATTGAATTTCAAAAAGCGTTACAATGACGGTGTACTGACAGTTGAACTGCTGTCGACTGCTGAAAAAATAGCGGTGACACTATTGTCGTGCAGATTGAGAGAAAATGACACCTTACATAACATAGATGTTTTTCTTAATAACGCCGGAATAGAATATGCCGTTAAAGAGAAGCTGTATAATGATGTGAAGTCAGATGTTTCCGATGCAAAGAAACTCTCTTACATAGATTATAATATTGATGATGATAATGTCAGACACGCTCTGAACGAATTGCTTACGTGTGACAGATAACGGAAAAATAAGAAAGGAAAATTTGATATGGACGTGTTATGCAACGAATACAAGTATAATAACTTTTTGAATGACGCAATGTTGTTTGCAGAAAAATCCCAACTGCTCAGACCTGAGCTGTGGCGCAGATTTGTTCAACAGTTCAGAGAAAAAGCCGATGGCAGCAATGGTTGGCGGGGAGAGTATTGGGGCAAAATGATGCGTGGTGCTTGTTTTGTTTATACATACACAAAAAACCGTAAATTATATGACATTCTTACTCAGACAATATGCGATATGTTGGACAGCACCGACGAAAGCGGCCGCATAAGCTCATATCCCAAAGAAAATGAGTTTGACGGCTGGGATATGTGGTGTCGGAAGTATGTTTTGCTCGGAATGCAGTATTTTTACGAAATATGCGATGATGAGAACTTGAAACTTAAAATTGTAAATTCAATGACCGGGCAGGCGGATTATATTATAAAAAATGTCGGGAAAGAACCGCCTAAAATTCCCATAACCTCAACATCAAGACTGTGGCGTGGTCTTAATTCCTCATCAATACTTGAACCCGTTGTGCGGCTGTATTCCATAACCGGCGAAAAGCGCTATCTTGACTTTGCCCGATATATAGTGGAAAGCGGCGGAATTGACGTTGAAAACATCTTTGAACTTGCATATAAAAATGAGCTGATGCCGTATCAGTATCCGATTACCAAGGCATACGAAACAATTTCCTGCTTTGACGGGCTGTTGGAATACTATCTTGTAACAAATTGTGAATGGTGCAGGACAGCCGTTATAAATTTTGCCGACCGAATACTCGAAACGGACTTTACAGTTATCGGCGGCTGCGGTTGCACTTATGAGCTTCTTGATCATTCAACCGTTCGGCAGGCGAATACCACAAATACCAAAATTATGCAGGAAACCTGTGTGACCGTTACACTTATGAAGTATATGTACCGGTTAAATATTCTCACAGGGAGCTCAAAATATATTGATGCATTTGAAACATCTCTGTATAATGCGTATCTGGGCGCTCAGAACACAGAGAAAATAATTGAGCCTTTAATAAAAAATGAGTACTCCGACTGGTATGCAGAGCCTCTCCCGTATGACAGTTACAGTCCGCTCACGCTTGGCACACGGGGAAATGGCATTGGCGGTTTGAGAGGAATGTCAGATAATCATTACTACGGCTGCTGTGCCTGCATTGGTTCTATGGGAATAGGCTTGGTGCCGAAAGTGCATATAACGTCAACGCAAAACACGGTTACGGTAAATTTATATATTGACGGTGTTGCAAAAATTAATATTCCAAATTGCGGAAGTGTGATTTTTAAAACCGAGACAGACTATCCGAGAACAGGTGATGTCCGAATTGTTTTGGATATGCAGAAAAAAACAGAGTTTGAATTAAAACTAAGAAATCCGTATTGGAGCAAAAATACCGAGGTGTCGGTAAACGGCAGAAGTGCAGAAGTGAAAAACGGTTATGTTTCAATTACAAAGATTTGGAACAGCGGTGATGTTATTGAATTAAAGCTTGATGTCAGAACAGAGGCAATTAAACCAATTCCGTACGGGCATCAAATATTAATGAATAAAAACATTGGTGAACTGAACTACACGGTGCCCTCGTATGATAAGGAGGACCCGGAAGCCAAAAAACATATAGCATTCAGAAGGGGACCGATAATGCTCGCCCAGGACGGCAGAATGAAATATGACATCGCACAACCGATACAACCGGTTACAGACAGCGAGAATTATGTTAACGCATCTCTGTGTGGGGAAAACGGTGTACCGTTTAAACACATCGTTGCAGTTGATATTCCCTTGACGGGCGGTTCAAGTATCACCTTGGCAGACTATTCGTCCTGCGGAAAAATGTGGAATGAAAACGACAAATTGGCTGCTTGGATATCTGTTAAGCAGTAATTCCTTGGAGGGAGTAAAGTGAATATAAAAGAAAAAGAAGAGTTTTTCAGTATTCCGTCGGAGAAGTTTATCGGAAAACCGGGGGACAAGATGGGATATATGTGCAAAAGACGTGACAGTTTTCTCACTGTATGGAATGTCGCCGTTAATGGCATAAAGAAGGGCAGACCTGTTGACATCGGTATGACATCAGACCTCCACCTGGATTATCTGAATGCACGGGATTTTGCAGAGAAAAATCCTGCGGTAATGAGTTCAAGTCAGTACAGAGAATGGCAGCGTGGCGGAAAATCAATAGGAAACGCCATCAGAGCACTTGATTTTTGTGCGCATACAGACCAGACTGTTGTATGCGGTGACAATCTCGATTATCTCACATACGGAGCACTTGAATGTGTGGAAAAATATGTGATGCGGCCTTATCCCGAAGCACTGGTTGCGCTCGGCGGTCACGATGTTTTGTGTTGTATGCAGGGCAAAGTTGAGGATACAATGCCTATGACCGAAAAGAAAAAAAGGCTTTCTGCCGTGTGGAATAACGACCTCGAATATTGTTCCAGAATTATTGCAGACAGGGTTATGGTTATTGTTATGAACAACGACCAAGGAATATATACTGCTGACCAATGCCAAAAAATGGAGTATGATATTATACGTGCAAAGAAAAACGGTTATACTGTCCTTATTTTTCAGCACGAACCAATGAGCACGGGTAATCCGGCAGATACGAATGTGCCGTTTATACGTACAATTTGGGAGCACGATGCGCACGATTTTTATTCGCATTTTGCGGGTTCTTGCGGGAGCTGCGATGAAACAATGCGAATGTATAAATGTATAACTCAAAATGCGGACGTTGTTAAAGGTGTATTTTGCGGTCATCTGCATAATGAAATATACACAGAAATTCTCGCATCGGAGAAAATGCCGGACGGAACAATAAAAGAAACATTTATTCCGCAGTACACCGTAACATCTAATGCTTATGAAAACGGAGCTGTAATGCATATCATTGTATTATAAACAGTGCAAAATGACGAATACGGATTTTGCGTAAATACTTGTGAAACCTCCGAAATGCTATATAACAAATGCCATTTTCGGAGTTTCCGTTATTTTGGATTAAATAATTTGTAAATTGCATTGAAAATATAAGCAACATTTGGTACAATAAGACCGTTATGTGCCGATAAGGCAAGATTTTCAAACGGGAGCAAAGCAATGAATAAGAATTTTAAAAGAATAATTTTCGCTGTGGTGTACCTAGCGTACACCTTCATATACATAGCAAGGCTGAACCTCTCTATGGCAGGTTCGGGACTTATATCTATGAACGTAATAAGCACCGTGCAAATGGGACTTCTCGGCAGTGTGTTCTCCACCGTTTTTGCCGTAGGCAGATTTGTAAACGGCGGTATTAGCGACAGGCGGCCACCGTGGGTTATGATAACGGCGGGGCTTGTTATTGCCGGCATTTCAAATATTTTTGTTGGTTTTTTTCCACCTTTTACAGGAATGTTTATACTCTGGACGGCTAACGCCTATGCTCAGTCTATGCTGTGGAGCTCGGTTCTGTGCGTGGTTTCGCAGGTGTACGGCGAAAAAGAGGCAAAGAAAAAGACATCGGTTATGATAACATCAGTCGCAACGGGGAATATTTTGGGAATAGTGGTTAACACTTTCCTCATAACGCACTTCGGCGAGAGGTTCGCTTTCTTTATTCCCGGTGCAATGACAATAATTTTGGGCGCCGCCGTTATGCTGTGCACCCGTGGGATTGAGAATGCCAAAACCGAGAAAAAGCACATCTCGCTCTTTAAGCTCATAAGGAACAAAGAGCTTGCTACGATGAGTATTCCTGCAATGTTTCACGGCGTAATGAAAGAAAACATCAGCCTGTGGATGGCGGTATACGTCGTTGACAAATACAGTGTTGATTTGAGCACATCGTCGCTTTACATACTCCTTATTCCCGTGATAGGATTTTTGGGCAGAGCCGTATACACTCTCCTCTATTCGATGATGGGAGAAAGGGAAAACGCTGTGTCGCTGGCAGGATTTTTGGTGTGCACGGCGGCATCGCTTATGCTGTGTTTCGGCAAAATAGGAATGGCTGCGTCCGTAATGGCCCTCGGCGTCATATATGCGGCGGTGTCGGTAATAAACACATCGTTTTTGTCAATCTATCCGCTGCGCTACACAAAGACGGGAAACATTTCGTCGGTGAGCGGAATAATGGACTTTGCCACATACCTCGGCGCCGGGGTTTCGAGCGTGATATACGGCGCTGTGATAAAGCACTTCGGTTATTTGCCGATGTTCATATCCTGGGCGGTGATTTCGGTCATTTCAATGGCGCTTATTGTTAAGGCTGAGCGCACACAGCGGTATCTTAAATAAGTACAGTTATACTTTTTTGTCTGTAAATAGTGTTAAAGGGTTGGAAAAAATGAGGTTTGATAGAGTAAAGGGCTTTATGGATAGGCTGACATCGTGGATAATCCCCGGTAACAGCATAGTAATATATCAGGATAATCAAAAAATATTTGAATACAGTTCGGGATTTTCGGACGTTGAAAAAGAGCTGCCAATGAATGGGAATGAGCTTCTTAATATTTATTCGTGTTCAAAAATTGCAACAGTTACAGCGGCTCTGCAACTATACGAAAAGGGACTGTTTTTGCTCGATGACCCTCTGTATGAGTATATTCCTGAATACAGGCATATGTTTATTAAAGATGCGGCCGGAAATGTGAAAGACGCTAAAAATCATATAACACTGCGTCACTTGTTTACTATGACGGCAGGACTGACATACAATTTAAAGTCTGCCGGAATAGAAACGGCAAAAGCAATCACAAACGGGAAAATGGATACCGTTCAGACGGCAAAGTGCATAGCGCAAGACCCGCTTATTTTTGAACCTGGTACGCACTGGAATTACAGCTTATGCCACGATGTTCTTGCGGCAGTTGTTGAGATAATATCAGGCAGACGTTTTGAAAATTATGTCAAGGAGAATATATTTGAACCTTTGGGCGTAAGCGAGGCTTATTATCACCAAAGCGACAGAACCGGAGAAAAAATGGCACAGCAGTATTTGCTTGACATCAATCAGAAAATTAACGAGGTCGATGCTCAAAGGCGGACAGCAGGACGTAATGGTGTGCTTGTTAATGTGGGCAAGGAAACAAATTCGTTTGTCTTTGGAGAAAATTATGACAGCGGCGGTGCCGGACTTGTTGTTTCGGTACCGGATTATGCACTTCTCGGAAGTGCGTTGGCAAACGGCGGAATTGCGCCGAATGGAGAAAAAATATTGTCAGCGGGAACAGTCGAGCTTTTACATATAAATCAACTTACCGAGGAACAGCAAAAAGATTTTAACTGGCCCCAGCTTAAAGGATACGGCTACGGTTTGGGTGTAAGAACTATGGTTAACAAGGCAGAGAGCGGAACGGTGGGCAACTTGGGCGAATTCGGCTGGGGAGGTGCGGCAGGTGCAACTATGCTTGTCGACACGAGATGCAATTTGTCGTATTTTTATTCGCACCATATGCTAAATCCGCAAGAGGACTATTACCAGCCACGGTTGAGAAACGTTGTATATTCGTGTATAAATTCCAACGAATGCATATGAACACCGTTAATTTAATTAAGAGTAACAAAGTTTTGCAGCATAGCTGCATCTAAAAGGCGAAAATGAAAAATTGCAAAATTGCAACTGTCACTTTCGCCTTCTTTCTGTCTTGCCGAAGTATAACTTTACTTAAAATTTTAACTCCTCTAAAAGAGCATCATTTTATAATTTATCTATTTCAGACATAATAGTCGGTAAATCAATATCTTTATTTTTAAGAGAATTGATTTCAAGTTTGTTTGCCGCATCTGATATCTCGGCTGCTGCATTTTCAATTATCTTGCGTTTATCGGGTTGAGATTTAAGTGCATCAATTTCCAAATACAGTTTCAAATTTAAGAGCTGTTTGTTTTCGATTTCTAAGGCCTCCATTTTTTTGTTGGAACTTCTTTCGAGAAAGTATTTTATAACATTCCACACCGATGGCATTTCCAACTCACCGTATTTGCCGCCGAAAATAAATACCCATAATACAAATACCCATAAATAATTTTCCTTTATCCAGTTTGCTATTTGCAAAACCACATCGCCCGGAGAATTAAGTGAAGTTTTTACATAAATGTCATTAGGGGAAACATTTGGCAAAAGAGTGTTGAATTTATCGATGAATTTAGCCAGTGTCACTGCGTTTATTTCTCTTTTTGTTTCTACTCGGAAAGACATTGTGAACTTGTTATTCCACACATATGCATCATAACACGAACTTAATATTATATCTGCATATTTGTCCATACTGCAAAGACTGTGTTTGTTTAATAATATAGCCTTATACATATATGGGTTTATGCGCTCTTTATCATCAATGATATGTATTATTTCTATTTTTCTTCGTTTGCAATATGGACAACTGGAGATTTTGATGTTTCCATTTTCTGCCGAAAGCTCGTATTGCATATTGTATAACTGCTTCTGTTCTTCATAATATTCTCCTATAACGGCAAAGGCAATTCTATCTTTGTCAGTTATCAGCGCTATGTCACCTTCTTTAATTTCTTTACAAAACCTTTCACATTTATTGATAACGGTGGTGGGTGTTTTGGAGTCATAGCATTGCGGATTTCGAAGTATGGTTTTTATTCTTATCTGCCCGTCATATGTCAGTGGAAAGTCATCGCTTAAAATTAAATTCCAGCCGATAGCAACAAACCGTTCTCTGATAAATTCATCAAAATACATACCGTTGTTGGTTCGTAACATCCAAAATCTGCAATTTTTATCTATATTTGGAATTTGCAAAAAAGCGGAAGCAAAGGTTTTGTTCATAATTGTTCCTCACTCTCTTTACATTAAAATTTGATGTGTATTAAACAAAGAAAAATGCTCACAACAGCATTGTCATATATAATGGTAAGTATGTGATGCCGTTTTCCGCTTTAAAATTCTTTGTGTGGTTATACGGCGTATTGGTCTGCTGTTTGGAAATTCCTGATTTATATGTTCGCATTATATCACGAAATCAAGGTTATTGCAAGCGCAGTATCTCATAAAAACATATTTTTATTCTCAATTTGTTGAATGTTATGTTGATTTGCAATAAGGTTTAAAATAAAGGACAAGGCAATCCGATGTAAAAAAGGACAATTCGAGGCTGAACGGAATAACAGACGGATTTGAAATATGACAGAAAATACACCCTGATAATTTAATTTCGGGGTGTATCAAATTTTGACACACAGTAAACAAAGAAAAGACAAATCGTATATTGAGCAAAAAATAATCTGCGTGAATGAAAAATATTCCCGCAGAATTGTTTCCTGTAATCAAAATCAGCAAAGTTATCGGGACTGAATGATGCTAAAATGATGATGTACCGGACGGAATTTTTGAAAACAGATGCGAACGCATACGAAATTAACACCGTTTTGAACACAAAAATTCGACTGAACAGACCGTGTGCCATATCTTCAATAAGAATGAGAAAAGCCTTGAAACCAAGCGGTTTCAAGGCTTTTGCGTGGCAGGGGTAGTAAGACTTGAACTCACGGCACGCGGTTTTGGAGACCGCTGCTCTACCAACTGAGCTATACCCCTGTATTGACAAGCAACGTAACTATTATATCTTAAAATACGGGTTATGTCAATATTTTTTGCCAAATTTTTTTGGAAAAATTCTGCAGTTGTCAAACATATGGACCATTTTTATTAAAAAAATTATTCAATGTGTTTTGTTAATGTGCGGTTTTGCG
>CAKSTI010000013.1 GCA_934500705.1 uncultured Clostridia bacterium
ATCACTGACACGGCGCTTAATATAATAACCGCAAAGGTTGTGGTTTTCATACCGCCGGCAGTGGAACCGGGCGAGCCGCCAATCAGCATAAGCAATGTCATAATTGCTTTTGAGGCACCTGTCATTGCGTTAAGGTCGGCAGTATTAAATCCGGCAGTCCTTGTTGTCACAGACTGAAATAGAGATGCAAATACTCTTTTTCCAACCGGCATACCGCCAAAATCACAAAAGAAAAAGAAAGCGGCAGGTATTGCAATTAAAAGCGCCGAAGTGAACAGAACAATCTTGCTTTGCATTCGATAATGCCTGAAATGACATTTATGCAGACAAATATCATCCCACGTAAGAAACCCGATGCCTCCGACTATAATCAATAGCATAATTGCAATGTTCACAGCGGGATTTCCTATATATTCGGTAAGAGAAGGATATGTATGAGCGCCTGTTCCCAAAATGTCAAATCCGGCATTGCAAAAAGCCGATACGGAATGAAACACAGCCTTCCATATTCCGCTTGCACCGTATTCGCCGTAAAACGACGGGAGCATACATAATGCACCGATTAGTTCTATTAAAAGCGTACCTCTCAAGACAAACCTTGTCAGACGGACTATTCCGCCGAGCCTTGGCGCTGAAATAGCGTCCTGCATTGTGCTGCGCTGCATAAGTGATATTTTTCTGCCCGCAAGCATTGCAAATGACACCGCCGCCGTTACAACTCCGAGTCCTCCTATCTGTATAAGCAGCAAAATCACTGCCTGCCCGAGCGGCGACCAATAGCTTCCGGTATCCAGCACAACCAGCCCGGTTACACAAACGGCAGAGGTTGATGTAAATATCGCACTGTGAAACGGTGTTACTATGCCTGCCGCAGACGATATCGGCAGCATTAATATAAGCGCCCCAAAGAGAATTACGCCGGCAAAGCTCAGTATAATAATTTGAAAGGACGAAAGATGCCGCCTGAAATGTATTTTCTCTATCATAGGATAAGCCTCCTCCAACTTGCTTTTATTTATTATAGCATATGGCATATAAAAATGGGATAATAAGTCGTTGCGAGTTATTAAGATTGCATAAAGATAAGTGAATACATATTATAAATCTCCATAAATTTTACCCCTCTGACGCCACCGTGCGTACAGTTTGGTGCAAGGCGGTTCAATTCACATTTCATTATGTTTTTTCAAATGGCGGTCTGTCAACATTATCAGACCACTTTTCAGATTGCTTGTTATATTACCCTGTGAACCCTCACAGCAATGCTAAGTGTTGTACTTAGTACAGAAAAAAACACCCCGTGCATTTAATCTGCACGGGGCGTACTCTCATTCAGAGCAATTACACAAGCTCTATAATTGCCATTTCGGCGCAGTCTCCACGACGGGGACCTAACTTCATAATCCTTGTGTAGCCGCCGTTTCTGTCGGCATATTTAGGAGCAATTTCCGCAAACACCTTTGTAACGACGTCTTCTTTGGTGATATATGCCAAAGCCTGTCTTCTGGAATGTAATGTATTTGTCTTACCCAATGTAATCATTTTTTCAGCCATACATCTGGTTTCTTTTGCTTTTTCAACGGTTGTTTCGATTTTACCGTTTTCCAGGAGAGATGTAACCAAATTTCTGAGCATTGCATCTCTGTGGTCAGAAGCACGACCTAATTTTCTTGTACCAGGCATCAGATTAACCTCCTTTGTACTATTTTATCAGCCTTTAAGTGTTAAAAACACGATAATCTTACTCGTCGTAATCTTTGGAGAACTCAAATCCTAAGGACGCAAGTTTATTTACGACTTCCTCCAAAGACTTTCTTCCGAGATTTCTAACCCGCATCATTTCACCCTCGGACTTGGAAACCAAGTCTTCAACGGTGTTGATGCCGGCACGCTTCAAGCAGTTGAACGAACGGACGGAAAGGTCAAGCTCCTCAATGGTAAGCTCTAACACCTTATCCTTCTTGTCCTCCTCTTTTTCAACCATTATGTCGGTATTGGCAATATCCTCGGTAAGGTCGATAAAGAGATTCATATGCTCGTTAAGAATTTTTGCACTGAGAGAAAGCGCCTCTTCCGGAGCGATTGTGCCGTCCGTGAAGATTTCTATGGTGAGTTTGTCAAAGTCGGTCACCTGACCTACACGGGTATTGGAAACCGTATAGTTTACCTTATCGACAGGTGAGTAGATGGAGTCTACCGGTATTACGCCGATGACATTTTGCACCTTCTCTTTGTTTTTCTCGCTTGTTACGTAGCCTCTGCCCTTTTCAAAGGTAATCTCCATATAGAGCTTTGCCTTATCGCTGAGGGTGGCTATATGCAAGTCGCCGTTTATGATCTCAATCTCGTGGTCTGTGATAATATCTCTTGCACAAACCTCACCTGCGCCCGTTGCCTCGATGGTAACGGTCTTGGGTGTATCGGTATACAGCTTTGCAATAATTCTCTTTACGTTCAGGATAATTTCTGTAACGTCTTCTTTAACGCCCGGAATTGTAGAAAACTCGTGGAGAACTCCGTCAATTTTAACGCTTGTCGGAGCAGCACCGGGGAGCGATGACAGCATAACTCTGCGAAGCGAGTTTCCAAGCGTGATGCCGTAGCCACGTTCAAGCGGCTCAACTTCAAACTTAGCGTAACTCGGATTTGTTTTGTCGTCAACTCTCTCTACACTCGGCTTGTTCATTTCTATCATAAATTGACCCTCCATTCAAAAACCATAATTATTTTAATTCTGAGGGTAGCCCTATTACTTAGAATACAACTCGACGATGAGATGCTCTTCGATTTCAATGTCAATATCATCTCTCTGAGCCAAAGCTACAACCTTTGCCTGCATAGTGTTGGTATCCAGGTCAAGCCACTTGGGAACAACTTTTCCCTCTGTCTGCTCTAAAACTGCCTTAACCTTGGGAAGGCTTCTGCTCTTTTCTTTGAGCGATATTACGTCGCCCTCTTTAACGAGATAGGAAGGAATGTTTACCTTTCTGCCGTTTACGAGGAAGTGACCGTGAACAACGAGCTGTCTTGCCTCTGCTCTTGAAAGTGCAAAGCCGAGTCTGTAAACAACATTGTCGAGGCGGCTTTCAAGTATCTGCAAAAGGTTATCACCTGTTACGCCGGATTTCTTGTTTGCCAGCTCAAAGTAGTGTGCAAACTGACTTTCGAGAACACCGTAGTATCTCTTTGCCTTCTGCTTTTCACGAAGCTGCATACCGTATTCGGAAAGTTTCTTTCTGCTCTGACCGTGCTGACCGGGAGCATATTCTCTTTTATTAATTGCGCATTTTTCACCGTAGCATCTTGAACCTTTGAGGAACAGCTTCTGTCCCTCTCTGCGGCAGAGACGGCATACTGCGCCAGTATAACGTGCCATTTATTTACACCTCCTGTTAATCACACTCTTCTTCTCTTAGGCGGTCTGCAACCGTTGTGAGGAATAGGTGTTACGTCTTTAATCATTGTTACTTCAAGACCTGCTGTTTGAAGCGCACGGATAGCGGCTTCTCTGCCGGCACCCGGACCTTTTACATATACTTCAACTGTCTTTAAGCCGTGTTCCATTGCGGCTTTTGCAGCAGTCTCCGCTGCCATCTGCGATGCAAAAGGTGTGCTCTTTTTTGAGCCTCTGAAACCCAGTCCGCCTGAGCTTGCCCAAGATATTGCATTGCCCTGAACATCTGTGATGGTAACTATTGTGTTATTGAATGTGGAGCGAATATGAACAGCGCCACGCTCAATGTTCTTTTTTTCACGTCTCTTACGAGTTTTTTTGACCTGAGCAGCCATTTTATATCCCTCCCTGAATTACTTTTTCTTGCCTGCGATTGTTCTCTTAGGCCCTTTTCTTGTTCTTGCGTTATTCTTTGTGTTCTGACCTCTTACGGGGAGTCCTCTCCTGTGACGGAGACCTCTGTAACAGCCGATTTCAATTAAACGCTTGATGTCAAGAGCAACCTGACGTCTTAAATCACCTTCAACCGTATAGTCACGGTCGATGATTTCTCTTATCTTCGCAAGCTCATCTTCTGTTAAATCTTTAACTCTTGTATCAGGATTTATACCTGCTTCTGCCAAAATTTTGTTTGAGCTCTTTACGCCGATACCGTATACATAGGTAAGGCCGTACTCAACTCTCTTTTCATTAGGTAAGTCTACACCTGCTATTCTTGCCATTAGCTTTTCAGCACCTCCTGTTTTTATAATACCTACAACAATGTATATTCATAACCGCCGGGGTTTACGGAAACCAAGTCCGTACAGCCGCACCCCAAACGGCAAAACCTGCGTATTCGTGCAGTGAACGGTTTTGCCGACGGCGGCTACAAGCAATGTTTAAAACCTCAAAGATAAACTAAGCTTTAATCAGCCCTGTCTCTGCTTATGCTTGGGGTTCTGGCAAATTACCATAATTTTGCCTTTTCTCTTAATGATTTTGCACTTTTCACACATCGGTTTTACTGATGGTCTTACTTTCATTTCGGCTACCTCCTATTCAATCTAAGCCTATTTGGCTCTCCACGTTATTCGTCCTCTGGTTAAATCGTAAGGTGACATTTCCACCGTTACTTTATCGCCCGGAAGTATTCTTATAAAATTCATACGAAGTTTTCCGGAGATATGGGCAAGTATTCTGTGCCCGTTTTCAAATTCAACCTGAAACATAGCATTAGGCAGTGCCTCTACCACTGTTCCTTCCAATTCCAAAACATCTTCTTTTGCCAAGGATAAAACCTCCTTTTTCATAAACAATCCGGATTTGACGCTCTGTATGCCTTAAGCGCAAACCGTACTTCTTTGTTCGTGAGTCTGCCGACGTCAGCGAGTATTTTTCTAAGGTTTTCGTCATAATCGCCTGTCAGGCGGACGTGCTTTATCTTTTTGCACTTTGGCTTTTGAGCCTTGCGGCGTTTGCCGTCGCACAGATACAAGTAATTATCCTTTTGAGATAATACAACAAAGCATTTGCCTTTATCTCTGCCCGATAGCGCATAGACAAATTCTGCAAGGTGGTCTGTCATATTCCACCTCAATCAAAGTTAGTTAAAAGCTGCGGGTCGGAGTCGGTTATGAGAATTGTGTTCTCATAGTGGGCGGCGGGTGAGCCGTCCAATGTTACAACCGTCCAGCCGTCGCTTAAAGATGTGGTCTGATAGCCGCCGTATGTTACCATAGGCTCTACGGCTATCGTCATACCCTTTTGCAGCCTTATCCCGTGACCCGCTTTTCCGTAATTCGGAATTTCGGGGTCTTCGTGCATACGCTTGCCGATGCCGTGACCGCAGTAATTTCTGACAATTCCGAAACCGTTTTTCTCGACGTACTCCTGTATGGCTGCCTGAACGCTGCCGAGGCGCTCGCCGGGGCGGGCAAACTTTAACCCTTCAAAAAAACTCTGTTTCGTAACTTCTATGAGGCGCTCAGCCTCCGAGCTGATTTGTCCAACCGCAAAGGTTCTTGCTGCGTCACCGTGGTATCCGTCTTTCTCCGCTCCGACGTCGATGCTTATTATATCGCCGTCTTTGAGCTTTCTGTGTGACGGTATGCCGTGGATTACGACCTCGTTTATTGAGGCACATATGCTTGCGGGGTATCCGTTATAATTAAGGAATGACGGTTTTGCACCCTGACTCAAGATGTATTTTTTTGCGATTTGGTCTAACTCATTTGTAGTAATTCCGGCACGTATATGTTTTTCAACCTCACAGAGGGTGTCATACACAATTCTGCCCGATACTCTCATTTTAGCAATTTCAGCCGTTGATTTAATGCTTATCATTTAAACATCGCCTCCGAGGACATCAGAGTCCAAGTGCTTCAACCACCGCATCGGTAGTCGATGCAACGGTGTCTTTGCCCTCAACCTTTAAGAGTTTGCCTTTTTTAGCGTAAAAGTCCTTTAAAGGCTCTGTCTGCTCGTGGTAAACTTCGAGGCGGGCGATGATTGTTTCCGGCTTATCGTCCTTTCTTGTAGTAAGGGGGCTGCCGCACTTATCGCACTCGCCGTCCTTTAAGGAAGGTTTGCTCTCAACGTGGTATGTTGCTCCGCAGGAGGAACACTCACGTCTGCCGGAAAGTCTCTTTACAATGATTTCATCATCAACTTCAAGAGATAACGCCGTATCTATTTCTATGCCAAACTCATCAAGTGCCTCGGCCTGGGCAATGGTTCTGGGGAAACCGTCGAGGATAAAGCCATTTTTGCAATCGTCCTCGGAAAGTCTTTCCTTAATAATACCGATTACCGCCTCGTCGGGAACAAGCTGACCTTTATCGATATAGCTCTTTGCTTTAAGGCCGACGTCTGTTCCGTTCTTTATAGCCTGCCTGATGATGGCGCCGGTGGAAATTGCCGGTATGCCAAATCTTTCACTCAAAACTTCCGCCTGTGTGCCTTTGCCGGCACCGGGCGCTCCTAACATAATCAATCTCATAAAGTCCCTCCTTATCTATTCAAGAAAGCCCTTGTAGTGACGCATAAGCATCTGAGATTCAATCTGCTTAACGGTTTCGAGTGCAACACCTACAACGATGAGCATTGAGGTTCCGCCTATGGAAAGGTTTACCTGCATTATCATACCGAGTATCATCGGGAAAATTGCGATGATGCCGATAAAGATAGCTCCTGCAAGTGTAATTCTTGTTAAAATCTTGTTTATATAGTCGCTTGTCGGTTTGCCCGGTCTGATACCCGGAACGAAACCGCCGTTTCTCTTCATATTGTTTGCAATTTCAATCGGATTGAACTGAATTGCCGTATAGAAATACGTAAAGAATATGATGAGAAGGAAGTAGAGAACTACATATACCCAAGAAGTGTTTGTAAAGAGTCTCCAAAACTTGCCCCAGAATGTTGTTGCACTCGGATTATAGCCCATAAAGCCCATAATCGTTGAGGGGAAAGTCATTATGCTCATTGCAAAGATAATCGGGATAACGCCTGCCATTGCAACCTTAATCGGAATATGGCTGCTCTGACCGCCGTACATCTTTCTGCCGACCATTCTCTTTGCATACTGAACGGGTATTCTTCTCTCGGCGTTGTCGATGAACACAACAAACGCTACCATTACAACCGCAATTACTACGATTGCTATAAGCTGCCAAACATTGAGCGAGCCTGCCTCAAAGTTTGCAATGATGTTGGTAATCATTGTCGGTATTCTCGATACGATACCGGCAAAGATGATAATTGAAATACCGTTGCCAACACCCTTATCGGTGATTTCTTCACCAAGCCACATAAGGAACGCAGTACCTGCGGTAAATGTGGCAACAAGTGTAATGTAACCGCCGACACCCTGATTTGTGATTACGTTTCTGAGGGCAAAGTAAAGACCGGTTGCCTGAATGAACGCCAGGATTACTGTTACGTAACGGGTCCACTTTGCAATAATCTTTCTGCCTTCCTCGCCTTCCTTCGCAAGTCTCTCGAGCGAGGGAATTGCAACTGTCAGAAGCTGCATTATAATTGACGAGTTAACGTACGGGGTAATACTCATTGCAAATATTGTTGCATTAGCGAAAGCTCCTCCGGAGAACGCATCAAGAAGCGAAAACAGGTTGTTACCGTCTCCCAAAAGCGATTGGAGCGCTCCGCTTTTCAGTCCCGGAACGGGAATAAATGTTCCGAGTCTGAATATAAAAATCATAAGCAAGGTGTAAAGCATTCTATTTCTTAAATCCGGGATTTTCCACGCATTTCTAAGAGTTTTAAACACCTTACATCACCTCAGTCTTTCCGCCTGCCGCTTCAATCTTTGCGGCTGCCGCAGATGTGAACTTGCTTGCCTTTACTGTGACTTTCTTGTTAATTTCTCCGTTTCCGAGAACCTTAACTCCGTCTAAGACTTTGGAGATGATGCCTGCCTCCTTCAAAGCCTCGGCATCAATTACTGCGCCGTCATCAAATTTGTTTAAATCCGAAAGTTTAACCTCGGCGTACTGCTTTGCAAATATATTTGTAAAGCCACGTTTCGGAAGTCTTCTGTATATCGGCATCTGGCCGCCTTCAAAGCCGACTCTTACACCGCCGCCGGACCTTGCGTTCTGTCCTTTGTGACCACGGCCTGCTGTCTTGCCGTTACCTGAACCGTGACCTCTGCCCTTTCTCTTTGAGTCCTTGGTGGAACCAACGCTGGGGGAAAGTTCAAATAATTTCATCTAAGGCACCTCCTTTAATTTATATTTCTTCTGCTTTAACCAAGTGAGATACCTTCGACACCATACCGTTTATCTGAGGTGTTGCCTCGTGTATCTTTTCGTCTCTGATTTTTTTAAGGCCCAAAGCCTTTACGGTTGCAATCTGGTCTTTCTTGCAGCCGATGGGGCTTTTAACCAAAGTAACTTTAATTTTAGCCATCGTTATATCCTCCTATCTTGTTTAAGGACTTATCAGCCCATCAGCTCTTCTACTGTCTTACCTCTTAAAGCTGCTATCTCCTCGGCAACTTTGAGATTTTTAAGACCGTCGATTGTTGCATTTACAAGATTGTTAGGATTGTTTGAACGAAGGGACTTTGTTCTTATGTCACGGATACCTGCAAGCTCCAATACGGCTCTGGCGCCGCCGCCTGCGATAACTCCGGTACCTTCGCCGGCCGGTTTGAGAAGTACTCTGCCTGCGCCGTACTCGCCGATTATTTCGTGAGCGATTGTCGTGCCGACCATAGGAACATTAATCATATTCTTTTTAGCCGAGTCGATTGCCTTTCTTACTGCGTCCGGGATTTCGGCAGCCTTACCGGTGCCTGCGCCGACGTGACCGTTTTCATCGCCGACTACCACGAGAACGCTAAATCTGAAAGTTCTACCGCCCTTTACAACCTTGGCAACACGATTGATGTTGACAATTCTTTCTTTTATATCTAATTCGTCTGCGTTAATTCTCTCTAACAAAGCTCTGACCTCCTTTTTTTAGAATTCCAATCCGCCTTCTCTGGCTCCGTCGGCAAGTTCCTTAACTCTGCCGTGGTAAACATAGCCGCCTCTGTCGAAAACAACAGCTTTGATGTTAGCTTCAAGTGCTCTCTTTGCAACCAAAGCGCCGACTGCTTTTGCAGCGTTCTTGTTGCCGCCGTATCCGAGCTCCTTGATTTCCTTATCCAGACTCGATGCACAAACCAAAGTCTTGCCGCTTACATCGTCGATTACCTGAGCATAGATATTGCTGAGGCTGCGGTATACGTTAAGTCTCGGACGCTCAGGAGTACCGGATATATTTTTTCTGACTCTTAAATGTCTTTTAATTCTCTGTGCATTACTGCTTTTCTTACTAATCATTATCGTTTACTCCTTTCCGGCCTACTTCTTAGCGCCTGTTTTACCTTCTTTTCTTCTGATTACTTCGTAATCATACTTAATACCTTTGCCCTTGTACGGCTCAGGCGGTCTCTTTTCTCTTACGACTGCGGCTATCTGACCTACAACCTGCTTGTCGATACCTCTTACTATAATTGTGTTGGCATCGGGAGCTTCAAATGTGTGGTCGTCGCCGTCTTCCATTTCAACCGGGTGGGAATATCCCAGGGTGAGAATGAGCTTTTTGCCCTGCTTCTGGCATCTGTAACCAACGCCGTTTATCTGCAAGGTCTTGGCATAACCCTCTGTTACGCCTACTACCATATTGTGAATGAGGGACCTTGTAAGACCGTGGAGCGCTCTGTTCTCCTTAGCGTCGTTCGGTCTTTCAACGATAATCTGATTTCCCTCAACTTTGATTATCATATTGCTGTGAAGTACCTTTGTTAATGTTCCTTTGGGACCTTTAACGGTAACCTCGTTATTTGCGCCAACCTGCACTGTTACTCCGGCAGGAATATCTATGGGCATTTTACCAATACGTGACAATTTGTTTCACCTCCTGAAAGTTAAGTTTTACCAGATAAATGCTAACACTTCGCCGCCCACGTTGAGCTTTCTTGCTTCTCTGTCGGTCATTATACCCTTAGAAGTTGAAATGATAGCTATTCCGAGTCCTTTTAAAACTCTCGGTAAATCTTCCTTACTTGCATATACTCTTAAACCCGGCTTTGAAACTCTCTTTAAACCGGTGATAACCTTCTGCTTGTTTGCACCGTACTTCAAGTTAATCTTGATGATGCCCTGCAGTCCGTCGTCTATAACTTCATAACCGTTAATGTAGCCCTCGTCGTTTAAAATTCTTGCAATTTCAACTTTCAGCTTAGATGCGGGCACGTTTACGGTTTCGTGTTTTGAAGAATTTGCGTTTCTGATACGTGTGAGCATATCAGCAATGGGATCGGTAATTTGCATTGTGCTACCTCCTTTTTACTTTTTGTAAATCTTACCAGCTTGCTTTTTTAACGCCCGGAATTTCGCCCTTGTATGCAAGCTCTCTGAAACAGATACGGCAGATGCCGAACTTTCTCAGGTATGCGTGCGGTCTTCCGCAGATTTTACATCTGGTATATTCACGGGTCTTATATTTTTGCGGTTTCTGCTGCTTTAAAATCATAGCCTTCTTAGCCATTGCGATATCCCCCCTATCAAGCCTTTGTGAACGGAGCGCCCATTAATGCAAGCAGCTCTCTTGCTTCCTCATCGGTATTTGCCGTGGTAACAAAGATTATGTCCATACCTCTGATTTTGTCAATTTTATCGTAGTCGATTTCGGGGAATATAAGCTGTTCCTTAATTCCCAGCGCATAGTTTCCTCTGCCGTCGAAGGAGTTGGGGTTTATGCCTCTGAAATCTCTTACACGGGGAAGTGCAATGTTGAATAATCTGTCCAAAAACTCGTACATCTTGTCGCTGCGGAGTGTTACCTTGCAGCCGAGGTTCATACCTTCTCTGATTTTAAAGTTAGCAACGGATTTCTTTGCCTTTGTTATAACGGGCTTCTGTCCTGTTATAAGCGCCAAATCTCCGGCTGCTGCCTCTAACGCCTTAGCGTTGTCTTTTGCTTCGCCGACGCCGATATTTATTACTATTTTATCAAGCTTTGGAATTTGCATTGGGCTTTTGTAGCCGTGCTTTTCCATAAGAGCTTTTTTTACTTCCTGTTCGTATTTCGCTCTCATTCTGGTCATATGCGAAAATCCTCCTCTCTATATCTTAGTCGTCCAATACTTCCAGGCAGTTTTTGCACATTCTTGACTTTGTGCCGTCTGCCATCGTCTTGTAGCCTATTCTGGTAGGTTTGCCGCACTTGTTGCAGATGTGCATTACCTTGCAAGCGTATATCGGAACTTCCTGATGGATTATGCCGCCTGTTTCACCGGCTTTTCTTGCCTTGGTGTGTTTGGTAGCCATATTAACGCCTTCAACAATAACTGTTCTCTTGTTAACACCGACTGACAAAACCTTACCTTTCTTGCCCTTGTCTTTACCGGATATAACTACTACGTTATCTCCTTTTTTGATATGAATTTTATTTTTCACTGTTTTGCCACCTCCTTACAGAACTTCCGGTGCTAATGATAATATCTTCATATATTCTTTTTCTCTGAGCTCTCTTGCTATGGGTCCGAATATACGAGTACCTCTCGGGTTTTTATCATCTCTTATTATAACTGCTGCGTTCTCGTCAAATCTGATATAGGTTCCGTCGTTTCTTCTGAGGCCCTTTACCGAACGAACGACAACTGCCTTTACGACTTCACCTTTTTTAACAACACCGCCGGGTGTTGCTTTCTTAACCGAAGCTACCACTACATCGCCGATGTTAGCGTATTTTCTCTTGCTGCCGCCTAATACTCTGATGCACATAAGTTCTTTGGCACCTGTGTTATCGGCAACTTTTAACAAAGTCTGCGGTTGAATCACTTGACTCTCTCCTTCCTAAAAAATTACTGAGCTTTCTCAACTATCTCAACCAATCTCCATCTTTTATCCTTAGAGAGAGGTCTGGTCTCCATGACTTTTACTCTGTCGCCGATGTTGCAAACATTCTCCTCGTCATGAGCCTTTAATTTATAAGTTCTTTTAACGATTTTGCTGTATAATTTGTGCTTCACGTTCTCCTCGATAGCTACAACGATGGTTTTGTCCATTTTGTTGCTTACTACCTTACCGATACGTGTTTTTCTGTAATTACGTTCCATTCTTATATTTCCTCCTCTCTAATCATTATGCGGTCTGATTTAATTCTCTTTCACGAAGGATAGTTTTTACTTTGGCAATGGTTCTCTTTACATCAGTAATTACTCTCGGATTGTCAAGCTGATTTGTAGCGTGCTGAAATCTGAGGTTGAACAGTTCAGCCTTTAAATCCTCTAATTTCTGATTTAACTCATCATTGGTAAGGTCTCTGATTTCATTAATTTTCACTTAAATCGCCCTCCGTTTCCTGTGTAGTGCGGGTTACGACTTTTGTCTTTATCGGGAGCTTATGAGCGGCAAGTCTTAATGCTTCTCTTGCAACTTCCTCGGACACACCGCCGATTTCAAACATAACTCTGCCCGGCTTTACTACTGCAACCCAGTATTCGGGTGAACCTTTACCGGAACCCATTCGAGTTTCGGCAGGCTTTTCGGTTATCGGCTTATCAGGGAATATCTTTATCCAAACCTGACCGCCTCTCTTTGTGTAACGAGTCATTGCAACTCTGGCTGCCTCTATCTGGTTACTTGTAATCCAAACGGGTTCGAGTGCTTGAAGACCATACTCGCCGTAAGTAACTGTGTTGCCACGGAGTGCCTTACCTTTAAGACGACCTCTCATTACACGTCTGTATTTAACTCTTTTAGGTAATAACATTATTATCTGCCTCCTTTGCTCTTAGGTCCTCTGCCTCTGGGAGCGTTTTCCCTGGGAGCATTGAACTGTTTAGCGGCATTTAAAATCTCACCTTTGTATATCCATACTTTAACGCCGATTTTACCGTAGGTTGTGTTTGCCTCTGCAAAACCGTAGTCAATGTCTGCTCGCAGAGTTTGGAGCGGAATTGTGCCCTCGTGGTAGTGCTCGCTTCTTGCAATTTCGGCACCGCCGAGACGTCCGGAACACGTGGTCTTAATTCCCTTTGCGCCCATTTTCATTGCTCTTTGCATAACCTGCTTCATAGCACGTCTGAAAGAAATTCTTCTTTCGAGCTGTGATGCGATGTTCTCTGCTGCGAGCTGAGCGTTAACCTCTGCGTTTCTAACTTCTACAACGTCGATTATAACGTTCTTTTTGATGAGTTTTTCTACATTTGCCTTAATCTTATCTTTTTCAGCACCCTGCTTACCGATTAATATACCCGGCTTTGCTGTGTGAATATGAATTCTTACCTTATCGTCATTTCTTTCGATTTCGATTTTTGCGATACCGGCTGAATAAAGCGATTTTTTAAGATACTTTCTTATTTTGTAATCTTCAACGAGATTATCGCCGAAATCTTTCTTATCAGCGTACCATTTGGAGTCCCAGTCTTTGATAACGCCTACTCTTAATCCGTGCGGATGTACTTTCTGACCCAAGGTTCTTTCCTCCTTTACATTAATCTCTTTCTTTAAGAACAACTGTGATATGGCTTGTTCTCTTTCTTATTCTGAACGCTCTGCCCTGAGCTCTGGGCATTACCCTTTTGAGTGTCGGGCCCTGGTTTGCATAAACTTCTGCAACGTAGAGCTTATCAACGTCCATATCGTGATTGTTTTCCGCATTGGCGATGGCCGATGCCAACAGCTTTTCCACGATTTCGGCAGCAGCCTTCGGGGTGAGCTTTAATATTGCCATTGCCTCACCTGCATTTTTATTTCTGATTAAATCTATTACAGCTTTAACTTTTCTTGAAGAAATACGAGCATAGCTAACCTTTGCTCTTGCTTCTTTTGCAATGATTGCTTCTTCCATGCGTAAATCCTCCTTCCCGGATTTTGTTATTTTAAGTCTTGTTTAATTATTTAACACCGGTAGTCTTTGCACCTGCGTGACCTTTGAACGTTCTGGTGGGTGCAAACTCGCCCAGCTTATGACCTACCATATCCTCGCTCACATAAACCGGAACGTGCTTTCTTCCGTCGTGAACAGCGATTGTATGGCCGACCATATCGGGGAATATTGTGGACGCCCTTGACCAGGTCTTTATAACAATCTTTTCGCCGGAGTTGTTCATATCAACTATCTTTTTCATCAGTTTTGCATCGACGAAAGGTCCTTTTTTAACTGATCTTCCCATTTACTAAACCTCCTTTATGGAATATAACGAATAATTTACTATCTTCCGTTTCTTCTCTTAACGATATACTTGTTGCTCTGTTTTTTCTTCTTGCGGGTCTTGTAACCGAGTGTAGGTTTACCCCAAGGAGTAACAGGGCCGGGCATACCGACAGGAGACTTACCTTCACCACCGCCGTGGGGGTGGTCACACGGGTTCATTACAACACCACGAACGGTAGGACGCCAACCCATATGTCTTTTTCTGCCGGCTTTACCGATTGAGATATTGCCGTGTTCAAGGTTTCCAACCTGTCCGATTGTTGCTCTGCATTCAAGGCTGACCATTCTAACCTCACCGGAGGGAAGTCTTACCTGTGCAAATCCGTTTTCCTTAGCCATAAGCTGTCCCGCATTGCCGGCTGCTCTTACGAGCTGTGCGCCTCTGCCGGGGAAAAGCTCAACGTTGTGGATAAGTGTACCTACGGGAATGTCCGCAAGTTTGAGTGCGTTGCCGGGTTTGATGTCGGCATCGCTGCCCGAGCGCAGAACGTCGCCGACTTTAAGGCCGTTGGGAGCTATGATGTAGCTCTTGGTGCCGTCCTCATACTGAATGAGAGCGATGTTTGCCGTTCTGTTCGGGTCGTACTCGATGGTGAGAACGTTTGCGTTCATACCGTCTTTACTTCTCTTGAAATCTATAATTCTGTATTTGTTTCTGTTTCCGCCGCCTCTGTGACGAACTGTTATTCTTCCGTATGAATTTCTGCCGGCATTATTCTTTTTGGGTTCCAGCAAAGATTTCTCCGGAGCAACCTTGGAAAGTTCCTCAAAGGTTGAAACAGTCATAAATCTGCGTGCGGGTGATGTAGGATTGTATTTTTTAATTGCCATTTCCTTTTCACTCCTTCAATTCTAATTAGTAACTATTCCGTAAATTAAGCCATTCCGTCAAAGAACTCGATGGTTTTGCTGTCGGAAGTGAGCTTAACGGTTGCTTTCTTCCAGTCTGCTCTCTTGCCGGACGTTGCGCCCATTCTCTTAACCTTGCCGAGAACTCTTGTGGTTGTAACCTTTTCAACTTTAACGCCGAATATGCTCTCGACAGCCTGCCTGATTTCTACCTTGTTGGCACCGATAGCTACCTGAAAGGTGTACTTACGGTCTGCTGTCTGCTCCATACTCTTTTCGGAAATGATAGGTCTTATAATGACATCATATTTATTCATTATGCGTACACCTCCTCAATTTTTGATACAGCGTCCTTTGTAATTACCATTACATCGTATTTCAATATATCGTACACGTTCATACTGCCGGTAAATGCAGTGGCAACGCCCTCTATATTCTTAGCTGATTTTACTACATTGTCGTTCTTTTCGTTTGTTATAATCAGCGCTTTGGACTGAACATTCAGCTTTTTAAGCATTTCGCTGATTTTCTTTGTTTTAATCTCGTCGAGCACGATGTCGTCTACGACAACAATCTCGTTTGCAAGAGCCTTTGAGCTGAATGCAGATACCATAGCAAGTTTCTTAACCTTCTTGTTGAGTGAGTATCTGTAATCTCTGGGCTTAGGACCGAGTGCGATACCGCCCTTAATCCACTGTGTAGCTCTTATGCTACCCTGTCTTGCACGGCCTGTTCCCTTCTGTCTCCACGGTTTAATTCCACCGCCTCGAACTTCGGAACGAGTCTTTGTGCTCTGTGTACCTTGTCTTTGATTTGCGAGGTAGTTCTTTACAACATCGTGAAGCACGCTTTTATTTACTTTCTGTCCGAACACGCTGTCGCTGAGCTCGATGTCGCCTATCTGACTACCTTCCATATTATATAAAGCTACCTTAGGCATAGTTAGTCCTCCCTTCTAAATTCAATTACGCTTTAACCGAGTTTCTGATAGTTACAATGCCGCCTTTGGGACCGGGAACCGCACCTTTTACGAGAATGAGGTTCTTTTCTGCATCTACCTTAACTACGTCTAAATTCTGAATTGTCACCTGGTCAACACCCATATGACCCGGTAATCTCTTGTTTTTCATTACCCTGGACGGTGTTGAGCAAGCACCCATAGAACCAACGCCTCTGTGATAACCGGAACCGTGAGACATAGGACCTCTGTGTGTTCCCCATCTCTTAACAGTACCTGCATAGCCGTGTCCTTTGCTGATGCCTGTTACGTCAATCTTGTCGCCTTCTGCAAAAATGTCTGCTTTGATTTCGTCGCCGACATTATATGCTACGTTGTCTTCGAGTCTGAATTCTCTTAAAAATCTCTTGTTTGCAACGCCTGCCTTTGCAAGATGACCTTTTGCCGGCTTATTCAAAGCCTTGTCCTTTGCATCTGCAAAACCAACCTGAATGGCATCATAGCCATCGTTTTCAACTGTCTTTTTCTGAACGACTGAAACAGGGCCTGCCTCGATAACTGTAACAGGAATTACAAGGCCGTCTTCTGTAAAAATCTGAGTCATTCCGATTTTCTTTCCTAAAATTGCTTTCTGCATTTTAAGTTTTCCTCCTATATGGTTATTGGTTGAAACTAAGGTGTTTCAACTTGACCTGCCGTTTATCAAAAACGGCTGCGCAGCTCACGGGCTGCGTCTTTTCCTTAAAGCTGCTTGATTTCGATATCAACGCCTGCGGGCAATGATATTTTGAGCAAGCTGTCTACGGTCTTAGGTGTAGGTTCAAGAATGTCGATGAGTCTTTTGTGAGTTCTCATTTCGAACTGCTCTCTGGAATCCTTGTACTTGTGTACCGCTCTGAGGATTGTGATAATCTCCTTCTTTGTGGGAAGCGGTATGGGACCTGCAACCTTTGCACCTGTTCTCTCGGCAGTTTCCACAATCTTCTGTGCAGACTGGTCGATTAACTGGTGGTCGTAGGCTTTGAGCTTAATTCTGATTTTCTGACTTTTAGCCACGATAGTACCTCCTTGCTTATTTTTTCGGTGCCATTCCGGCAGTCATAAAAACACACTATACACCCAACCGGGTGTGTCGTGCACAATGTACTATAAAACCCGACGGTTTGCACCATTCGGGACATAATACACCACTGTGACCGTGCCGCCCGAATTCTATGACTCGGACATTCTCCGCAGAAATTAATTCCGAACCCGTTACCGCCCGAAATTGGTAACCTCCTGCATCATCGTATGTCAATGCCACACTTGATTATTCTATAATATATTGAAGCATTTTGCAAGCATTTTTTTCGTAAAAAACCGATATTTACCCATATTTTTAAAATTTCGTGAAATATAAACAAATTAAATTTGCCTTTTTGTGCTATTTGACTAATAGCACAAAAAGGCGGACGGCGTAAAATGCCGTCCGCAGATGCTATATATAATGTAGAAAGCCGTCACACCTTCTTTGAAATCTTTCTGTTTATCATCGTTATTACAAAGAGCATAAGCACCGGGAACACTATTGCACAGAGTATTCCCGTGCGTATGGGCGACGAAAGAATATTCAGTGACGAACCTGCCGCAACAACCGCCGGGCCGAGCGTACAGCCGACATCTCCGCCGAGGGCGAGTATGCCGAACATTGTGGTGCCCTTAAAGCCTGTGTACTTTGCGGCAAGGCTGAGCGTTCCGGGCCAGACTATTGCAACGAAAAATCCGCAGAGCGCACAGCCCACCAGTGAGATTATGGGGTTTGGGCTGAGCGCTGTTAAGAGATACGAACCTATACAGCCGACACTGCAAAATGCAATAAAATATCTGAGCCGCCATTTATCGTGAAAAACGGCATACAAAACTCTTGCAACTCCCATAAGCACCGCAAACATACAGGGACCGAGGAGGTCGCCGACGGTTTTTGAAACGCCGAGTCCGCTCTCGGCAAACATAGACGCCCACTGCGCTACGGCAAGTTCTGCCGCACCGGAGCACGTCATAAGCACCATAAAAAGCCAGAAAAGCGATGAGGAAAACAGTTTTCCGGTTCCGTCGCTCTCGCCGTCCTCACTGAGCGATATTATGGGCACAAAGCAGAACATAACGGTTGTGGCAAGCGGAACGAGTGTCCACAGCACGGTAAGTATTCGCCAGTTTTCCGTGCCGAATACGGCAAAAAACAGTGACGACAGCGCTATTACTATTACGCTGCCCCAGCAATAGAACGAATGGAGCATACTCATTGCCGACGACTTGGCATCAAGGGGCAGTGCCTCGACCATAGGACTTATCATAACTTCAATAAGTCCGCTGCCAACGCCGTACACCACGGTTGACACAAGCAGGGCAAGGAGCTTATTTGCCATAAAGCCGGGCAGAAACGCCATCATACAAAAGCCGGTTATGGCAAGCAGATTTGCGGTTATTATGGTCTTGCGGTAACCGATTTTATCTGCAAAATTTGCGCCGAGAAAATCGACGATCATTTGTGTTATAAAGTTTGCCGACACAAGCATACCAATCTGCTCTATTGTAAGCGAAAACGTCTTTTGGAATGTGACAAACAAAAGCGGCGCAAAGTTATTCACCAGTGCGCTTGTTATATAGGCAAGGTAGCAGGTGTATTTGGTGTGGTTGTAATTAAACTTCATTATATTACCTCTCAAATCATATTAATTACGGAGTCGATATTATCAATTATAAACTGCTGTGCGGAACGGTTATATAGCACGGCTGTATACTTGCCGCCGGCACCTGTTCTTTCCTCGGTGGTAATTCCTATTTTCCTGCCAGAGTCGGTCGGAGATTTTGATGTCTTTCCGTCCTGGTGTGTTTCGACGCAGAGAATTCCTGCGTCTACAAGCCAATCCGTAATGTTCTTATATGTAAGTTTTTTCATATCGTCCGGGCTGTTAATTGCGTTTATACGTTTGGCAATTTCGCTTACCGATATAGGCACGTCGGAAAATTCAAACTTCTGTGCGTCCTCAAAGGATATGGTAAACGCCGTCTTTTTAGGCTTTGAAGTTTTTGTCCTGACGCTGCCGCCGTTTTCTATTACCTGTCTTAAAACATCGGACACATAGAACAGGCACCGTGACAGTCTGACGTTATTTATAACATCGCTGTCGTCTATGACCGTATCGTCAAGCGGATTTATTCCGTTTGCCAGTTTATCGATATATGTTTTTGCCCTCTGCATAAGTTCTGTTTCCGTCATATTTATTCCCCCAACTCTCTCCTGCCTAAGCAGTGGGACTCGAACCCACATTGCCTATAATACATTAAATTCCGCTTTTTGTCAATTACAAAATTCACCGCAGGCGCAAAAATGCGCCTACGGTGAAAAGCAATCAAATAGTGCCTGTTATAACAAGTGTGCTTACGCCCGGTGTTACCGTCCAGACGCCCGTTGTCGGGTTCTGGGAATAGGTTGCGGCAGGAACTGTTATCTTGCCGGGTACGGTTGCAAACTCTCCGGTCGTTCCATCATAAGTGTAATCGGTGGTTGACGCCCACGCATTTCCGTTAAATATCACAGATGTGAGGTCTATTGCCGGCGCAAAATTGTCACTGACACTCACATCGTCACCGGCTGTAATAGCCGTATTGCCTGTATTCTGAATATAAAAAGTGTAGGTGATTTCTCCGTTTTCGGTAACGGTTGACGGGCAAAGTGCTTTTGTAATTGAAAGGATAGGTTCGGCAAGCGCAGAAACCGTTGCAACCGCCTCAACGGGCGTATTAAGTCCACCGCCGGACACGGTTGCTGTGTTGTTAATTATGCCCTCTGCGTTCAAGGGAGCGTACTCGTTTGCACGTGCCTCATATACAATTATTGTATTGCCGCCTGCCGGCACGGTTATGCCGTTTACAACAAGAGGCGGTCCGGAAACAACTGCCGGTGCTGTTTGTAGTTCGCCGTTGATATAATATTTAACCGAGCCGGTTTCATAGTCAAGAGGAACAACGTTTACTCCCTCGGAAACAGTATATTGTCCCAGATTATCGGTCACGGTCAGTCCCGTGTAATCTGCCGTACCGGAATTTAATATACTCACAAGATACGTTATTGTGCCGTTCCTCGAATAGGTACCGAGCAAAGTTGTTTTTGTTACGCTGATAACTTCACGTATTTCACCCGTTACCACGTTGGAATTGGTTATGGTTCCGTTGTAGCGCAGTGTTGCCTGATTTGTGAATTGTGCCATATAAATCTGCCTTTCGTTTTGTAGTAGAGAAAATTTTCTCAGTACATTATATTTACTTATTCGACAAAATGTTACTTACAAAACATTCATAATGCGTGGCGGCTTTTCATACATTGGTACAAAGTACAAAGTGTGGAGGAATTTTTATGGCTGAATACAACATTTACAAAGACATTTCAAAGCGCTCCAACGGAGATGTCTATATAGGAGTAGTCGGGCCGGTCAGAACGGGTAAGTCAACCTTTATTAAAAAATTTATGGACTTGCTCGTTATTCCGAACATAGACAACGCCTTTAAACGGGAGCGCACACGTGACGAGCTGCCGCAAAGCAGTGCGGGCAGAACCATTATGACAACAGAGCCGAAATTTATACCAAACGAAGCCGTAGAAATCACGCTGTCCGACAACGCAAAGTTCAACGTTCGTATGATAGACTGCGTGGGCTATATTATAGACTCTGCGCTCGGTTACATTGAGGATAACGCCCCCAGAATGGTGAGGACGCCGTGGTCGGACAAGGAAATTCCTTTTGCACAGGCGGCGGAAACGGGAACTCACAAGGTTATATGCGAACATTCCACAATCGGACTTGTGGTAACGACTGACGGCAGCATAACCGACATTGACCGTGCAGACTATGTAAATGCGGAAAACAGGGTTATAACGGAACTTAAAGAGCTTAACAAACCGTTTATAGTTCTCCTAAACTCCGTAAATCCGAACGGAGAGGCGGCTCAAAAGGTAAAGGCGGAGATAGAAGCACGCCACAACACGCCCGTTATGTGCGTAAACTGCGCCGAGCTTGAAACAAAGGACATAAACGACATAATCGAAAAAGTTTTGTTTGAATTTCCGCTAAAAGAAGCGTCGGTTGAAATCCCGGACTGGGTGGACGTTCTCCAAGCCGACCACTGGCTCAAAAAATCCATATATGAGAGCATACTCGACTCGCTTAAAAATGTATCCAAAATCCGTGACTCAAAGAAAATCTCCGAGAGCCTTCTTGCCTGCGACAGCATAACGGAGTCAAAAATTGACAGCATCAATTTGGGTGAAGGCACTGTCCGCCTTAAAGTGAACACAGACGAAAATCTGTTTTACAAAATTTTAGGCGAGGAAACGGGATTTGAAATAAGCGGAAAAGACAATCTTATGACGCTGATGAAATCGCTCTCCGGCATAAAACACGAGTATGACAAAATATCGTTTGCCCTGCAAGAGGTTAAAGAAACAGGCTACGGCATAGTTTCTCCTACGATTGACGAACTGTCGCTTGAAGAGCCCGAAATCGTAAAGCAGGGCAGCAAATTCGGTGTACGTCTGCGTGCAAGTGCGCCGAGCATACATATGATTAGAGCTGACATAGAAACCGAAGTATCTCCGATAGTCGGAACGGAAAAGCAATCCGAGGATTTGGTACACTATTTGCTCAAAGAGTTTGAGGTTGACCCAAAATCCATTTGGAGCACAAACATCTTCGGAAAATCCTTAAACGAACTCGTAAACGAGGATTTGCACAACAAGCTGTACCGTATGCCGGACGACGCACGGTTCAAACTGCAAGAAACGCTGCAAAAAATCATAAACGAGGGCAGCGGCGGACTTATTTGCATTATTCTTTAAAAGAAATCCCGGAAAGCGGTTAATATTACCTGTTTCCGGGATTTTTTCTAAAACACTTTATTTAAGATGTTTTAGAAAAGTCTATTTTATCAAATACATTTCGCTTCATACAGTTGCAGAATTATATTTTATATTTTCAATATCCTTTGAACAAAGAATTTTTTTATTCAACAGTTGCTGAGCAATATTTTCAAAAAGAACATTATTTGATGCTATAATTTCTTTTGCCCTAAGATAGTATTTCTCGATTTCTGTCACAGCAGCCTTTTCTTGCATCGATAACAACTCATTGGAACGTTCGCCATAGTCCCCGTAAAGATGAAAACCGGAAGTACATCGAGTCGTAATAAGGTTTCTTACCTTGTAAAACGCTTTATCCAAATCTTCCGAACATCCCATATCACAGCTTCCAAATTTCTGATCAACAGCGGCTTTGCCGGCAAGTGCACCGATTACTAAAACTTCATCTTTTTCAAAAGGGCTAGCACAAAAATCCATATCATATATGGTAATACCTTCCAAATTGCTATAATTTGAACCAAATAAAGAAACGAGTGCAACGCTTTCGGGTGCCAATATTTCATGTATTAACGTATGCCCTGCCTCGTGGTATGCCATTTTGGTCAACAAGGACTTCGGGACATTTTCTAAACCGCTTTTTTCAAGTGCCGATGGAGAAATATCAAATATCACCCTCATAGCAGCCTTCAAAAAATGAGACATTTCTATACATTCTGCGCCTTCAAATCCCGCATATATACCTGCTTCGTTTATAATTGTTTCCAACTCTGCGCAAGAATGACTATTCATAATTTTTACAACTGATTTGTAATCCAACTTATCTGAAACTTTCTTTTTTGCTAAGTAATGTTTAATTATTTGTTCTGCATCTGTGATATTTGGCGTACGAACTTCTATAATTCTGTCAAACCTGCCGGCTCTCAACAACGAATCAGGTAGACAGCTTAAATTATTTGCTGTTGCCACCACCAGAACATTTTTGTCTTTTACTTCATCAATACAGGACTGAACCGTTACATATTCTTCTGAATCCGGATGCATCACATCACCGTTTGCAAACTTGTCCATATCATCAAGGAAAACGATTGATGCTTGTTCGCTAGCTGCTTTGTTGAATATTTCTTTTATATGTTTTACAAAATCTCCGTTCGGTCTGTCTTTTCTGCAAATAAAGCATTTTATAGCAATAGAATTAATCAATGTATTTGCCATCAAAGATTTGCCAACGCCGGGAACTCCGTATATCAGTACACCTGCGGGGGGCTTTACGCCCAGATTATCGTATTTGCACTTGTTTCTGTAAATATCCAAAATTTGCTCTAATTCCTTTTTGATTGTCGTATATCCTATGATTTTATCAAATTCTCCCATTATGCATTTTCCTTTCATTACCATTAACATTTTAAATAGTTCATTTTATTCGTTATCGTCCCACTTAACGTCATACCTTTTACACCATCTCCGTATCGCCGCACATACACCAAAATTGTTAGTTATTGGCTGATTATTACGCAAAAAAGCCTCTGATATTTTTTCCCAGTTTGAACTAACAGAAAATGCAGCAACAAAAACTCCATTGGCTTTTACCGCAATCACCGGAAAATAATATGATGATAAACAGTTGTTCATCATTTTTCCTGCCATTTTGTAGTCGTTGGTAGTTACTAAACGTTCAAAACTATATCCATCAATTAGACAATCGCTTATTTGAGTGCACGGCATACATCTGATTGTTGACGGAATTGCTTCTGCTTCGATGGTGTATGAATTTTCCCTGCATAAGTTCAGCCATTTTTTCTGGTTACGTTCTGTTTTTTTTGCAGCATCACTCATTGACATATATTTAAAGCTGTATAAACACAAGCTATAAAAATGTTTGGCCATTTGATTCATAACAACTGTACTGCTTTCGTATTTGAACGCCTCGGATATAAACTTCGCTATAACCGGATAACAACTCATTTTTGAAAGTATAAAGTAAATATGCTCAAATAACAATATCCTGTTAAAATAGTCAATATTATTTACTGCATTGTAAAGTTGTTTTATTTCACGATAATAAAACATCAATCCCGGATTAGAAAAGATAATTCTGCGTGCCGCTTTATTTGCCGGTAAATTCAACCGTTCATACACAACAGGGACATTCTTGGAAAGATGTAGAGCTTTCGCAACTGCTTTAAAGCCGGGAGACAGTTCATACGTCTCTATGCGTAACGGTATGGAATTATAGAAATTCCGATTGTAGCCGACAAATCTTGTGGCAGAAACAAGATTTTCAAATGTAATCATCTGCGAATGAAATGGAAATCCATTATTATCTTTAAAAAATTCTTTAAGTTTTTTTCGCAGCTTTTGATTTGACAGCAACAAATTGTATAGTATCCCATTCCTCTCAAAATCAGGTATTTCGGTTACATCTCTTACACAAACAACCTCCCCCTCACAGTTTGTTATTTGTATATACGTATGTCCGCTATGCAAATTAAAAACTGTGGTTTCGTAATAGATAAACGGTGATTTCAATTCGATTCTCTCAGGCCACTTTATGCTCAATAATTCATCAATACTGTCGAACGTACAGGACACAATTATTTTTCCTCGTTCTTTGGCAATGGAAACATCATAATATCGTTCAGATTTTTTACTAACATTTTTACAATACGGGCAATGTATTTTTTCATCAACAAAAAATTTTTTCCCAATAGTCAAATCTGCAATGTTATGTTCAAATAACGTTAACTGACCAGATGCCCATTGGGTTATTTTTTCTCTATTTGTTTCTTTATTACTAACATACTTTACAGGTAACTCACTACCGCAATATGGACATTTGACAATCGAGGAAATAAGTGTTGCGGTCCCGTCATAATTATTTATCGCCTTCGAAAATTCAAAGCACTTTTCCGACAGCAATAAATCAAAGGCCTTTCGTATTTTTATGGTTTGCTTTTTTTCCAATATTTCATATCCCGTCGAGATTTGCAAATTAATTTTTTTCATTTGATTTTCACCCCCTTATCCTGGTACAAATATATCACATTGAATGGGGCAAAAATAACTCATCGTTATTTTAAGAAAAAAACAGAGCATATCATCACAATGACACGCTCCTAAAAAACATTAGTTGTTGTATTTTTCCGTTACCTTTTTAACGCTTTCTTTAATTCTATTTCTTATATCCAACGGTTCAATTACTTCTATATGTAGGCCATATTGCATAGCCCAGCAGAAAAATGCTTCCTTGTTTACAGAAACTGAAATTAAACTCTCATCATTATTTATTGATTTAATATCTACATCAATTCCATACCAATCTATAATCTGGTCAATAATGTAATTCTTGGCCTTGAACTTTGCACGAATACTATCTCCCGCAAACATATAAATGTGTTCGGCCATATGTTTCGGGAGATTAATCTCTCCTTCACTTATATTATTTATTGGTTTTGCATCATCAATCAACATTTCAATTTTTGTAATTCTATCTATACGGTAATTTGAAAGATTATTATATTTATCGTAATTGCAAATCAAGTAATACCTTCCGTTGGTTGCAACCATCTGATAAGGGTTGACAATATACTTTTCTTCCCTTTTGGGGTGAAGTTTTTTATCAACGCCATAAGAGTTATAAATAAATGCCACTTTTTTGTTTTTTGAAATTGCCTCACTTAAAATATCAACAGTATAAAATAATTCCTTATTTTGCGGTTGGTTTTCCGGCAAATTGCATATATGTTTTACCTTTTTATCAAAATAAATATTTGAAAGTCCTTTTAATTTCGTGATTAATTTTTTACATTGATAATATGGAATTTGTTTTGAAAAAAGGATACTATCTATTAGAAGTCTTAATTCAGAATCATCAAATTCACGTATCATATACCAGTCAGTGCATATAAAACTTTCTTCACCATTTTTATCCCTTTTGGGGATTTCGGTACATTCTATTCCGCAATCTAAATCCAAAAGATTCATAAGGTTTCTTTTTACGGTTTTTCTGTCTATATCCATATAGTATTCTTTTTTTAATTTTTCCATAATATCAGCCTGTGTCAGACGGTGATCCATATCGGAATACTTTTTTAAAATGTCCAGTATATTTATGCCTATCATTTTTTTAGGCGGTATTGTATACATATATAACTCTCCTCAATCGCTTAATCCAAGAAAATCACATAATAATTTCTCTTGCTGCATTTGTCTTTCTCGTACTTGCTCTATTTCCCACACTCCGTTATTCTTTTCAATTTGCTCCGCGACATTGGCAACTGAAATAAGCGAGCTGTTTTTATATTGTTCAACTTTGCTCTTTACGTCTTGAGCTTTGATGCTCCTGTTAATGCTCCTGTCTAAAATAACAAGGTTACCAATGCCGTTAAATTCGTGGTAATACTCAGAAAATTCCTTGCTAAATGTATCATGCGCACAAATATGCTCCATATCATACTGAAAATTCTTCCAATCAAATAATTTAGAACGAATTTCGCATACCGTTGTTTTCGCGTTGCATTCTTCAAGCAGTGCCGAAAGAGTGCATACTATATAGGCTCTTTTGCTGTTGTCATATAAATCATTCTTTATCCGATCAATAAACTTGTTTTTGCTCCAACCCGGATATCCTTTTTTCCATTCGTATGGCACTTCGCAAATTACACCTTTTATCTCATCTTCTACGGTTTCATTTCTGCCGATTGCCGGTAATATTGTATTACACATAAAAGTTTGTACCGGATTGATTGCTTTATCAAAGTTTACGGAGCATACAATCAAATGCTTAGCAACAGTCATTGCAGTGTCAAGCGCTTTTTCGTACTTCTTTCCGTTAAAGTATGCCGCCACATAAGGAAGCGTCCAATACCTTCCGTATCTTGTCATCCAGATAACATCTGCCGAAAACGAACTCAACGATTCTATATATTTTTTCTTTTCAGATAGCTCAAGATATATATTAACAATTTTTTCAAATTCCTCAAACTTTAAAATTTCAGCTTGCGGCTCCGGTTCATCCTTTACTAAAATCTCATCAAAAAAAGCTTCATTACTTTGAGACAGCGTACTCCATCCCAAATTATATTTTGCAACAATGCAGTGCTTATAAATATCAAGAATATCGCGCATATTTATATCAGCTTTATTAACTTTTTCATAAATCTCACAAATCAAATTCATCCAATCATTTGTATCGAGATAAGTATTCCTTAAATATTCATAATACTGCAATTTAAACAGGTCTGAACAGTTCAAATCCAATCCTGTTGTATTTATTGTATTAAAAATCCCAACAACCTGCGGAAGCGGAATATCCTTTGTAATCAACTCAACAAAATAAATATTCTCAAAAATTGATTTTATAATTTTCTCTGCGTCGTAGTCACGCTCCAATTCTTCAAGCGAGTTTTTTAAAATTTTTGTATTATCAAAATAGCGATTATTTAGTATATTTTTACTGTCAATTTCCTCATATTTTATATTAAGAGCTTCTTTCAATTTGTCATCATTTGATTTAAAGTTCTTGATATTCAAACTCATATTATTAGGAGAGAGTATTTTTTTGCCCGTATGTTTTTCGAGTAAGCTGCAAAAAATCAGAAATGTAGTCATTCTTTGTTGTCCGTCTATAATGTGCAAATCCGACGGATTTTCACTTTCACACGCAAACTGAACAGTACCCATAAAGACATTTTCCCCTTCTGCGGCACGTCTTACGCTTGCGATAAAACCTTCTATCTGAGTTTCTCCCCAAGAGTATTCTCTTTGATACTCCGGCACTATGTAATCCTTTTCTTCGGCAAAAATATAATTATTTTCCTCGATATTTTTTACCAATCCTACAATTTTTGTTTCCATTGGGAAATTCATAAATATCACCTCATAGATTTATTATACAATGCCTTATGTGAAAATTTTGGTGCATCGCATACCCAAACAATTTGAAACAATTCCAAAATATTTTTGGAAAATCTTTAAATTCGGGACTGTTACGCATTTGCGAAACAGTCCCGTTTTTAAAATTAATTTCCGTTTTCAATACTTATCTCATAAAACTTGCCGAGAAGGTCATCGACGTTTGCGTTTTTCTTTTCCTCGCCGCCTATGTCCTCAATACATTTGCCCTCGTGCATCATAATGAGTCTTGAACCGTAGTTGACGGCAAAGCGCAGATTATGAGTGACCATTACGGTGGTTATCTTTTTGTCGCAGACAAATCTGTCGGTGAGCTGCATAACCGTATCGGAGGATTTGGGGTCGAGAGCCGCCGTGTGCTCATCCAAAATCAAAAGCCTGATGTCCGCCATATTGGCAATAACCAGTGCCATCGCCTGCCTTTGACCGCCGCTCAGACTGCCGACTTTGGTATTTAATCGGTTTTCAAGTCCGAGGCCGCAGCTTTCCAAAAGTGTGCGGTAACGGTCAAGCTGTTTTTTATTTATTGCGCCGGTCAGACCGTAAAATTTATTTTTGTTGTCGGCAAGGGCAAGGTTTTCAAGTATTGTGAGGTTTGCGCACGTTCCCATTTTCGGGTCTTGAAAAACTCTGCCGATAAACGACGCTCTCTTATGTTCGGGCAATCTGATTATGCTCTTGCCGTCGAGCAGAATATCTCCGCCGTCCGGGGTAAGACTTCCGCAGATTAAATTTAAAAGCGTACTCTTTCCGCTGCCGTTTGAGCCGATGACGGACACAAACTCGCCTTCCTCCACGCTTAGCGAAAAGTTATCGAAAAGGGTTGTTTCGTCAACCGTGCCCACGTTGAATTTTTTTGTTATGTTTTTAATATCTAACATTTTGCACCGCCCTTTTTAGGCTTTATGGAAATTCTGCTTGCAACTATTGCCGCCGTGAATATTACAGCCATAAGAAGTTTCAGATAATTTGTTGGGAGTCCCAGAGCAAGTGCACAGGACAGGCACGCCTTGTATGCGATGCTGCCGAGGATTACCATAGTTGTTGCCCGCATAAACGAGCACTTTTTAAACAAACTCAGTCCTATTATAACAGAGGCAAGTCCCAAAACCACCATACCCACGCCCATCTGCGTGTCGGCAGAACCTTTTGCCTGCGCTATAATCGAGCCGGAAACCGCAGCAAGACCGTTGCCGAGGCACAGACCGAGCACCTTGCTCCTGCCGGGGTCGTTTGCAAGCAATGTGACATACTGCGAATTGTCCCCCGCCGCCCTCAAAAGCAAGCCGGACTTGGTTCTGAGGTACAGGTCAAGGAGTATTTTAACCACAAGTGCAAGCAAAAGCGAAACGGCAAGCACACGGAGTGAAAATCCGTTTACGTTCTCCGGGATAAGCGTTGCCGGAAAGGTGTTAAAAATCGTCGGGTCCCTGAAAAACGACGCTATTGACATTCCGCCCGTTCCCGTTTCCACAACGACAAGGTTTACCGTTAAAAGCGAAGTATACACCAGTATGCCGCAGAGCAAATCTCTGATTTTAAACTTTATGTGCAATACTCCCGTAACAGCTCCTGCCGCCGCACCGAGCGCAAACGATATGAGTATGCACAGCCACGGATTGACGCCGTGCATTATGAGCACGCCTGTTACAACCGCACCGAGCGGCATCGTACCGTCTACCGAAAGGTCGGGAAAATCCAATATTGAATAGGTTATGTATACGCCCATTGCAAGAATGGCGTACATAAATCCTTCTTCAAGTGTTACCTTAAAAACATTTAACAAAACATTCATTTAAACTTCTACTCCTGTTTGGTGGTTACCATCTGTGCGCCCGTGTATTTGTCGGGTATTGTGATGTTGAGTTTTTTTGCAGCGTCGCTGTTTATAACCGGCTGTGTTTCCTCGATTGTTGCAACGGCGATGTCGCCTGCATTTTTGCCGTTTAAAACTTCTGCGGCGATTTCGCCCGTCTTTTTGCCGAGGGAAACATAGTCTATGCTCTCGGAAGCAAGGCAGCCCTTGATTACCTGCTCAACCTCGGAACCGTACACCGGAATACCTGCTGCGTCTGCCTGTTGGAGAACGGTTGTGAGATTATTTACAACGTTGTTGTCGGTAAAGTTATTAATAAGGTCAACCTTGGGTGCAAGCGATGATGCCGCCTGGGGTACATCTGACGCACCCTGAACGCCCTGAGCCACAACTTCCATACCGTAGTCTGCGGCAAGCTCTTTTAACATATTGAGGTGAGAAACGGAGTTTGCCTCACTGGTGGTGTAGAGAACGCCGATTTTCTTGGCGTCGGGTTGAAGTGCCTGTATCATTTCTATTTGAGCTTTGAGGTTCAGCACGTCGCTTGTGCCGGTGCAGTTGGAACCGGGTTTTTCGAGCGAGTCAACCAGCTTTGCGGCAACGGGGTCGGAAACGGCGCAAAATACTACCGGAACTTTGCCTGCCGATGCGGAATATGCGGAAACTGCCGCCGGAGTTGCAATCGGTATAATTATGTCATAGCCCTTTGCAACCATATTCTTTGCTATGGAGTCGCAGGTTGCGCTGTCGAAGTTACCGTTTTGGCGGTCAATCTCCGCTTTGTCGCCGAATGCGTCTTTTATTGCCTCCTCAACGCCCTTATAGCAGTTATCGAGTGAGGAGTGGGAACCGAACTGGATTACGCCGACTTTAAGTTTGCCGCTGTCGGACTTCTCTGTCTGTTTGCCTGTACAGCCGGCAAAGGTGCAAGCGATTACGAACATTGATACTAAGATTGCGATGATTTTTTTCATTTTTAATTACCTCTCTTTTCAAAATTTTTTGATGAGTCGGTCGGTAGTGTTATCGGAAATGAATTTGCGCTCCGCAAACCGCCGTGCACTGCGGTAACAAAAAAACACTCCTATCCCATACTATGGGACAAGAGTGTGATTATCTCCTGCGTTGCCACCCAAATTCATCTGAAAAACAGATGCACTCACCGACATACCAGCATATGTCTGTCACTGTAACGGTTGACCTCCGTCTTACCTAACCTTTCGGCTCAGCTCGCCCTCACGAGTCCATTCACTATGGTGTACGTTACCGCAATCCCACCGCCTGCGGCTCTCTTTTACGCCTTGACCTAAGCTACTACTCTCGCTCATCGGTTTAGATTATGATAGCACAATTCGGACGGCGTGTCAATACCTTTTTTAAAAATTTTTAAAATTATATATTTACACCATTTTTGATATTTCCTTTTTAAGCCGTGATATAATCTTTTTTTCCAGACGTGATATATACGACTGGCTTATGCCGAGAAGGTCGGCAACTTCCTTTTGCGTTTTGGAGTCCTTGCGGTTTACGCCGAAGCGCAGCTCCATTATGCTGCGTTCACGGGCTGAGAGTTTTGTCATAGCGACGGTGAGGAGCTGTTTATCCACCTCGGACTCGATGCTCTGGTAAATCATATCGTTGTCGGTGCCCAGAATGTCGGAGAGCAAAAGCTCGTTGCCGTCCCAGTCGACGTTTAGCGGTTCGTCTATGGAAATTTCCGTTTTTCGGTTGCTGTTTTTGCGCAGATACATAAGTATCTCGTTTTCGATACAGCGTGAGGCATAGGTTGCCAGCTTGATTTTTTTGTCGGGGTTAAAGGTGTTTATAGCCTTGATTAGCCCGATAGTGCCTATGCTTATTAAATCCTCCACGTTAATGCCCGTGTTTTCAAACTTTTTGGCAATGTAGACCACAAGGCGCAGATTTCGCTCAATCAGCTCCCCCCTCACCTCTTTGGGATTGGTGCGGAAAACCTCGATGAGCCTCTCCTCCTCATCTTTGGAAAGCGGCGGCGGCAAGGTCTGCGAACTGCCTATGTAGTGAATGTCACCGTCATTTAAAATTCTTTGTATTATAAGCCTTATCTTCTGCGCAAATTTCATAATCATTTATAATCCCCCCTGATTAATGCCTCCGGACTGAGCAGTGCGTCATAGTCACGGCTTGCAGACAGAGCGTCTTTGCATATTGCGGTGATGATGTCCGTGTGCTCGCTGTTTTCTATAATCACCCTGTCGGGCACAAAAGCGGTTAAAATGCCGTTTTTTCTGCCGACGGACGAGAAAGGCACAAGCCTAAAACCCGCAGGCAGATGCGAAACGTCACCGGCGTCCGCAAGATTTGCAATGTCAAAGTCAAAGAGCGGCGCAACGCTTGACGCCTCGGCAATCATTACGCTTTTTCCGCTGAGCGGGTCTTTGAGCAGATTGCCCGTATCGATGAGGGCGTTAAGCTCCACACTCTTTGTGCCGACAACAAGCGTAACGGGTGCAAAGGAGCGCACGCCGCTCTTTTTTAAAAACCGCTGCACAAGCGTTATTGCCGCATAGGAAAGCGCACAGGAAACGAGCAGAAATTTAAGCGGAATGTTAAAGTAGAACACGCCGTTGCTGATAACTCCCCCCAGCTTTATGCCTATGTCGGTAAAATACAAAAGAGCAAGCGTCACAAGACCGAAAACCGCCGTGGTGGCATAAAACACTGCCGCCTGTTTAACGCATTGACGCACACTTTTCGGAGCAAATGCCGCCGTGCAGATTGCCGCCGCAACTGCCGCCCTTGCGCCCAGCGTATACAGAAAGCCGAGCTTGGGAAAGAAAATCACACAGGCGTACACCGCACCGAGTGCCGCACCCAAAAGTATGCGTGCCGGAGAGTATTTAATTTTCATAAGTGCCGCCGACGCCATAAGAATGACGGTATTTATCATAAAATTTACAAAAAACAGTATGTCTATGTATACGCTGTAAGTCATTGCCCGCCCTCCAACTGTATTTATTTTACCACATTTACCGTGCGGATTTTGTAGAAAACGGGCATACGGACAAAAAAATACGGCAGCCGCAGCTGCCGTATTTTAAGGAGATATGATAATGGGTTACTTCATCGAGTATATATTTGACGAAACTATCGGGTGCATTGCCGAATACTCGGAGATGACGAAAACCCTGAGCGTGTCTGTACCTATGAAGTCCTCGCCGAATATCAGGGAAACCGTGTTTTTTCCCTTTTTCATACTTGTGATTTTTTCGCTTGCAATGCCTTGGAGCTTGCCCTTGGAATACGCCGCAACGATGACCCTTGCACTCTCGCCGACATAAGCCGACGGCGCTGTAAATTCCACGTCGTAGTTGTCCTCACCGGTGAACCACTCCATCTGCGACGGGTCAAAGTCCGTTCCTCTGTCGAGAATTACGGGAGCAGAACCTTTTTCTGCCGCAGCGTCAATTCTCTCTACAATAACATTGTCAATGCAAATGTCAACCGCCCTGTTAGCTTTGCCGTCCTCGCCGATGTAATACTCATCAGTGGCTCCCGGAATCTGCGCACCGTTAAGAATGTGAGCACGATCGAAAACAAGTTCTCTAAATGACATTATGCCGTATGCGTTTACTCCGTTGAAGCTGTATCTTGAAACCTCGTTGCCGTCAAAATAATACGTTGCTGTGCCGCTTTCGCCGTTTACATAGTCAACAATCTGCGTAACGGTATACCATTTGCCGTGTTCCACAGGTACCTTAACGGCGCCTTCGTCGCTTTCCTGATTTGCAACATACTGGTTGAGTTTGCCGGGGAAAACTATGTACGGATTTGTAGGATGATACATAACCGTAGTATGAAATGCCTTGTCGGTGTTTGAACTCCAAGTGGATACATAAACAAAATGCTTGTCGCCGTTTTCGGGATTTGCCGAAGTTGTGTTGCTTCCCAAATCCATCTTTTTAATCATTACCTTGTACTCAATTTTAAGTTTTCCGGAGTCTATAATGCCGTCGGTAATGTGGTCGTTCATATAATATGCAACCACGTTGCCGCCCCAGCGGAACTGAACCGACTTGTTAGGTCCGTCACTGACAATATCGCCGCCGGTGTAATGCCACACGTTTTCGATGCTGCCCTTACCTTGTATAGAGCTTGCAGCGCCGCTTATCCAGTCGGCATTATTGTAGCTTTCAAAGTCGTCCTGAGCAATAACGCCGTTATCGGGCAGAGTGCCGTTTGCCACGTATTTGCCTATTTTCTCCGGTTTTGTGGGGTCTACGTATTCCGCCAGCTTTTCAAACTTGACGTTGTCAATCTTAACCACGCTGTCCGCTGCGGCTCTGATAATACCGAAGTACTTAAATCCCGTTCTGGAAACAGGCGCATTAAACACTGAATTTCTTATGTGCTCCGCAACCTTTTTGCCGTCTAAGTAAAAGTCCATTGTCTGAGCGGAATAGTCAAAAATTACGCCAACCTTGTGCCACTCGTCGGTCGAGATGTTATTGGACGCCGGGGTGTAGTCTGTTGCCGGTCTCGGCATTGCGCCGTAGTTTTCGGCGTCGCCCCAGTAAACTACTGCCCCGTCATCGGTTTTAAGCACGCTCCACACATAGTGTGCCGGCTGCCAGCTGCCGGCGTCATCGCCGCTGTATACCACGGAGTATACACCCTTGCCCGCATCTAAATCCGACGGAACAAAAACATCGTACTCATAGCTCATTCTCTTGCTTGTAATTTTAGCGTACGGCAACTGATAATACACGTACGGATTGCTCAAAAACGTGTTGCCGTCCTCGGTTAATATGTCGCCGCCGACGCCGTAATTCCAGTTAGCCTTTGCCGCCGCTTTTGCCTCTGCGCTCTCCATACCGGCGTAATCCTCAAAATCATCATAGAAAATTATACCCGTATCCGGCTCGCTGTCCGTCTTGATAACTTCGGCGCAAACAGAAACAGAAGACGCAATCAAACCGAATGCCAACAGTAATGACCAAAACTTTTTCATACAATAACCTCCTGTAAATACTTGTCTATACAATATTCTACCATTGTTTTGTGCATTTTTAAAGTGTTTTGCGGTGCACTACATCACCATTTAGGGCACTATATACAACATCTTTTCAAAAAACGGGTCAAAAGCCGATTGGCATTTGACCCGTTTTGTTAATTAAGATAAATAATTTTTTGCAGTACGGTGTTCTTGGCACTTATGTGAACTTTGATTTTATCGCCTGCGTAATCGTCGGGGATTTTAAACCGCAGCGTATAGGCGCCGTCAAGGTTGGTGCGTACCATATCCTGGTAAATCACCGAGTTTGCAAAACCTCCGCTCACGTTGAGGTCGGCTCTGTGCGTACTACCGTCAAAGGCGGTTATAAGAACGTTTGTGTACGCCTTTCCGGTAGGCAGTTTGCCGCTTAACATCACAGTTTTGCCGGACTTGTCCACCTTAACGGAGGAGTCGTCGCCAAACTCCGGAATTACACCGTTTTCCACAAGCGGGGTGAGCCTTTCCATATCGTCTATGGCAAAGATTTTAACGCTCCGACAGCCTTTCATCTTTGCGCCGGCAAAGCTCACGGTAATCTCCTCGCCGCCGTAAGTCCCCTCTTTAATCTGTGTGCCGAGGAGGGTGTTATCCTTGCCGTATGCTGCGGCAATAATCTTTATAGAAGTACCGCTCTTTACGCTCTCCGGCAGGTTTACTTTTACGTTCACCTTACCTATGGAGCCTATGCGCCAGGCGGTATCTGCATTTTCTGCGGTTATGCCTGTGCTATCCACGCTGTCGGTTGCGTGGATATATATGGGTTTATTGCTGTACGATGCGGTGTAGCCGCCGTTTGTATTCTCAACAACCGTTTTGTTGCCGTACATATCATAGATTTCAAAATACGGTTTATCGCTTGAATAGGTGTATGTTTCGTCATTTTTGATATATTCGCTTTTCCACACCATAACAATCTCATCGCCGTCCGAGTTTTTAAACGAGCGCATAAACTTTGCGTCCGAATAATCACAAGAAACACTGTGGTCGTCAACGTCCCAACCGTTGTTCATAAGTGAACTGTGGTCGCCGTTGTAGTCGCCGTCATAGGTGTAGCCGTCAAGTATTGCGTTGTATGCCGCAACGGTGAGGTATGCCGGCTTTGCGGCAAAGGGCGTGCGCCAGTCGTGCGCCTTAAGTATGCCGTAGTTATCCTCTATGTCAAAGTAGCCGGTGTTGTTGTCCGCAAAGGCATAGTATATCATCTTGTCAATTCTCTCGGGGTCAATGTTAAGCCCCATTGAGCGTGCATAGTATGCGCCCTGCTTCTCATAGGGAACCATCCAGTGCATAGAGCCTAAGCCGTTTATCTCTTTTGACGGCCAGCCGTTTTCCGTTATCCACGCACGCTTTGCACCGTTTCTTGACTTTATCCGCTTGTTAAAGTCGGGAATTGAGCCGTAAATGTGCCACGTTTCCGGACCTCCGACCTGATCGTAGGTATGTAGGGTATATACATCACTGCAAGAGAGCACGTCGTTATCGAGACTGTAATCAATCCAGCTGCGTTGAGCCGTCCAATATCCGCCGACTTCACCGGCAACAACCACTGCGTGCGGATTTGCCGATTTTATGGATTTGTAAGTGTTTTTAACAAGGTTTACATAGCTGACCTTGCTCTCGTCCTCGTGTCCGCCGCTGGGAACGAGGTTGTACTCATTTATGTACGACCAATAGTCCGTATAATCTTTAAGCGCATTAACCGTCCAGTTGCAATAATCCGCATATGCCTTAACCTGGTTTTCGGTAGTGGGTTTGTTGGGGCCGCCCCTGCCGAGAATCTGCCCGTCTATCTCATAGGCGCAGTCGCCCGTGAGTATACCTAAGGTTTCCATACCGAGCTGGTCTACATATTTGCAGGAATACTCCAAGTTATCGGTAAGGGCGTAGACACCCTGCTTTCTTTCAATCTGATTCCAACGGATGGAACTTCTTATTATGGAATATCCCGCATTTTTAGCAAGGTCGGCAAGCGCCTTTATCTCGCTTCTGCCATAAACGTTCCAGTCAAAGTGAATGTTTGTGCCGAAGTTGGGATTTACGTTTTTTGCCTTTTTGGAATAAGAGAAATCCGCAATCTGCTTTTGGCGGATATTCGAACCTGTTGCCACTATTTCGAGCGTGTATACGCCAAAGGGCAGCTTGTCCAGGGTGAGTGTGTAAAAGTTATTGGAAAACGGGGCGGTTTTCGTCTGAACGGTTTTGCCGTTTATGTCCTTGACGGTGTACGATGCCGTTCCGGTTTTGTACGCCCCCGTTGCATCGGCAAATTTGATGCCAAAGTCCAAAGAGTCGCCCTCAAAGAAAATGTTACCCGGACGGTCTGTGCCGATCGTGATGTCAAAGGGTGCAAGCTCCGTGCAAACCTCCACGCTAACCGAGCTTATGAGAATGTCGTTTGACGACACACCCATAATCTGCTTTGCGTCTGTTCTGAAATAGCTGTCATTTGCCATAATTACAAAATCGCTGTTTGCAATGCCGTTGCCGAAAAGGGCGTCTGTGATGTAAAACGACGCCGTCTGCCAGGAGCCGGTTTTATTAAGCTGGCAGTACACGCTGTTTGTGCTTGCAGTGTCGCCCAACGCATCGTAGAGAACGGCGAACCCACCGTAACTGTCGTCATAATATGTAACGGTAAGGATCACCTTTGCCGTACTCGGAAGATTTTTCATCACGCTGTCGTCAATGTTACACATTATGTACGACCTTTTGTCCAAACGATCAAGCAGCCAACCGCTTTTACCGTCTTTATCGGTAACGTTTACCTTGCTGTTTGCCATACTCACGCTCATATTTTGTGCAACTGCCGTATTGCCCGAAAACTGCGCCGAAGCCGACTGCGCAGCGGCAAATGCGAAACTTCCCGGCAGGCAAATGCTCAAAAGCAATGCAAGCACAAGCGAAAGAGCGCAAATTTTATTTTTCATACCTTACCCCCCCTAAGTAGTGTTGTGTAAGCAACGAGGCAGGGAAGTCCTGCCTCATTGCTGATGTGATAATCAAAGGATATGAGAAAGTTATTTTGTATATACAGCTGCATCTGCCATAGGATACATATTGTCAAAGTTAGAGAATATAAACGCTTTAATCGTGTCCGCACCTTCGAATTTATCATCGGCAGTAAGAGCAATGCTGTTTGAGCCTTTGGAAATGAGGGTGTTAATACTGCTTACAACGCCCTGCAACTGCTCGCCCTTGTATGCAGCAATTACGACATTTCCGGTACTTGCGGAAGGCGTTTCAAAATCTACTGTGAGCACGTCGCCGCCCGCAACATCAGCAACTGTAATATCAGCTCCGTTTTTCTTGATTTTTGTGGTAAGAGGTTCGTCATAGCTTACCGGAACAAGACGTTCAATTCTGACGTCATCAATCCTTATGTCAACACTTTCGCCATTTGGATAATATACATCGGCTGCTCCCGATATTTCTTGTCCGTTCTTGCTATGCGAGCGGCAAAGGTCGAACTCGTTAAATTCAATGTTTGTGTTCGTCGGGTCTACTGCAAATGATGTTACAAATTCACCGTTAAAATACTGGCAAACCGTACCGTTTTCATAATCAATAATCATAGTTACGGTGTTCCAAGTTTCAAAGTCAAATGTTTTCTTCACAGTGGGTGCATCGGTGTTTGTCTCATTTGCTGCTGAGTAATTATTCAAAGTTTTTGAAAAAGCCATAAACGGTTTTTCCGGTGAATATACAACCGTGTTAAGGTACATCTTTCCGTTTGGTCCCCAATTAGCTACATACAAAACTTGCCGGTCGCCGTTTTCCGGATTTGCCAAAGTATTGTCCGACACGTTCATCTGTCTTACGTTTACCTTATATTCAATTTTGAGCTTGCCGGTGTTAATTACTGCGCCGGGCAGATTATGATCTGTAAGATAATAAGCAGTGTTACTCGTCCATCTCATATTAAGGTACTTGTTGCCATCACTGCCGGAAGGAAGAATATCTCCCAGAGTATAATGCCATACATTGTCGGGATTTGATATTGAGCTTAATCTTCCCCCAGTCCAGTCACTGTTTTCATAATTGTCAAAATTATCTTTTGCTATAATTCCGGTTTCCGGAACAGATCCGTTTACTGTGTAAGAACCCACGCTTTCAGGGTCGACGAAAGACTGCATCTTTTCGAACTTAACGTTGTCAGCTCTTGCCGTGCTGCCATTAGCTACTCTTAAAATACCAAAATACTTAAATCCGGCTCTTTCAACCGGTGCGCTGAATGTAGCGTTTTTAGTATGCTCTGCAACTTTTTTCCCGTCCAAGTAAAAATCCATTGTATTATTTAAATAGTCAAAAGTTGTGCCTACTTTGTGCCATTCGTTAGTCGAAATTTCATTGGAAGCCGGGGTATAGCTGTCGCCCGGTCTCGGCATTGCACCGTAATTTTCGGCATCGCCCCAGTAAACTATTGCACCGCTGTCGGTTTTAAGTGCACTCCACACATAATGTGCAGGAAACCAGCTGCTGGCATCATCACCGCTGTATACAACGGAATACAAGCCATTGCCGACCGGACAATCCGACGGAATATAGACATCGTATTCATAGAGTACTTTTCCGCTCGTGATTTTAGCATAGGGCAACTGATAATACACATACGGATTGCTCAAAAACGTGTTGCCGTCTGCGGTTAATATGTCCCCTCCGACACCGTAATTCCAGTTAGCCTTTGCCGCCGCTTTTGCCTCGGCAGTCTCCATGCCGGCATAATCCTCGAAATCGTCGGCAAAAATTATGCCTGTCTCGGGTTCGGAAGTTGTTGTTACAACCGCCGCAAAAGCCGTCAAACTTGACATTAACAGAGTCAGTGTCAAAACCATTGATAATAATTTCTTCATTTCTTTTCCTCCTAAAATTTTTTATATTCACACCGCCGCCAAGGAGTAATGACATTTGTTTTCGGCGGTGAAAATTACGGTAATTAGTGATGTTTTGGTGTATATTCCATATACACCAAAGGGGGTACCCCCTTTGGTCTTTTACTTTACTTCCGTTGCATCGCAAAGCGGGTGAACGCCGGAGAGGGTATCAAAGGCTATTGCCTTGATGCTGTCCGCTCCCACAAATCCGCCTTCTGCGGTGATGTTGACGCTTATATCCTCGCTATACATTCTGTCAACTGTGGGAACATACTGCTCGTGAGCAACCGCCGTAAGGTAGCCGTCCTTGTAGGCAAGCAGAACCACGTATGCGCCCTTGCCGTCCGAGGTGGTGTTTATAACATTGACGGTTGCGGTAACAAGGTCGCCTTCGGCAATCTGCGATGCCGAGGTGAGCGGTGCGGAACCCTTCATAATAACGGGAGTTGAAAACTTGATTTCGCCCTCGTCCGTCATAAACTTAAACTCAACGTCCTTTGCCAAAGCGGCGCCGTTTGCGTCCGCTATGCCGCTCTTGATGCGCAAAGTGTACTCCGTCTGCGGTTTAAGGCAGTTGGTAAAGTCAACGGTGAGTTCCTTGCCGTCTGCATATACGGTGTAGCCGCCGTTTTCGCCGTCAAGCTCTGCAAAGTCGGCAAAGTTCTGCGATGAGTCAAGCTCTTTGGAGAACGTGAGCACGGCTTTTTTGGTGCCTGCGCTCATTATGGGCGAAAACGGATTTGCACTGCCGTCATAGCCTTTAAACTGAGCATTTCTTATAACTATCGGTTCGGGTGCGTCATAGGTGACCTTGACGTTATCTATGTAATAACAGTTGGGGTAGAGATCGGAGTTGCCGACTGCACCTCTGTACTTGCCTCCCTGACCGCCGTTTGCCGTGGGGTCGCCGACTGCGCCGTCGTCAACGCTTGTTATCACAAGTCCGTCGTACGCTCCGCCGGAAACGCCGCCCGGCAGGTAATCAAACTTGCCCTCGCTCTTGCCGTCTAAGAATATTTCAAAATTGCCCTCGTCCAAATCCACAACGAATTTGTAACGATGCCAAGCAGCAAGCTCCTTTGCATTTGTGGCGGAGTAGCCGACTCTTGACTTGTAGTAACTCTCGTCCCAATCCGAGGCAGCTTTGCCGTTTGGCAGGTAATAACCCCTGATGTAGGCTCTGTCCGGCTCTCTGGCGGCAACATAGGTCTTGCTTGTGTAGTGCGACCAGTCGGTAAGACCTGCAAAGAGCGTTGCGTTTGTCCAGGTGCCGTTCCAGTTAAAGTTATCCGCTGTGCGTGTGGTATCGTGCAGACCAAAGGCAAACTGCGTTTTCCACACAAGCTCGTCAGCCACAAAGTACATATCAAACTCGCTTGTCACCTTGCCGCCGCTTATCTCTCTGCCGTCGGCAAAGGGGAATATAACCGACTTGTGCTGGGTGCCGACGCCGTTTACAACGGGGTATGCGTCACTGTGGAAAACCTGCATTACACTTCCCTTGCCGTCGGTGTCTGCAAATTTATCGGTATTTTTCTTAATATACTTAGATGTGAGCGAACCTGCACGCTCAAACTCTGTGCCGTTCTCCGAGGCTTTGCCGTAGTAGGCAAAGTCGGCAAAGTTTTCTCCGTCCTCCGCAGTTTCGGGGAAAGGGGCATTTTCAAAGTCATTGTCTACAAGCGTATATGTTTCCTTTTCGGCATCTGTTGCAAAGAACACCATTGTGCCGGCAGGGAGGGTTGACGACTTATTGCCGACCTCCTGAACGGTTGCATTGATGTAAAACTCATAGTTTGTGCCGGTTTCCAGCGCATTTTCAAAAGTGAAGCGCATCGTACTTCCTGACAAATAGCTGTAAGCGACAGGATGCACTTCTTCGTCACTGCCGAGTTTTTTAAGTGTGAAAAGCTCGGTGTCAAGTGTGCTGTTTTGCTCTACGGTTTTGTCAAAGGCAATGTCGATGTAATTCTCGCCGCTGCCTGCAAACTCTGCGGAAAGTATTCCGCTGCCGAGTCTTTCTATGCTGAAATTGTCAAACTCAAACGGCTCTCCTGTGTTTACATCGTCATTCAAGTTAAACGTGAGCCACGAGAACTGATAATGCCTTATCATTGATGCGTCCTGCGCACCCTTATAGTAGGTGATTTTTTCGCCGTTTACATAGTGGTTTACCTCTTTTAAGTCATAGTCAACAACTGTTGTTACAGTGTACCATTTTCCAAAATCGATAAACTTAACATTGCTTTTATCGTCATTAATGCTTGCCATTGAGTCCTCAATGTTTTTATCGTTAAATGCAATGTACGGTTTATTGTCAATGTCCGCATTCTCAGATGCGCTGATTCTTACGGAGCTGTAAAAAGCACGGTTTGTCTTGTCATCCTTTGACCAGCCGCCGTCTGCACCGTATGTCATAAGATATAGTCTTTGATTCTGTGCGACTCCGTCAACAAAGGTGAGCTTTTTGCCCTCGTCAAGCTTTACGTCGTACTGAATTTTCAGTTTGCCGGTTTCTATCTTTGAGCCTGCGCCGTAGAAGTCCTCCAAGGTGCAAAGGAGCTGATTGTTTTTAATCGGAAAAGTATAGTACTTGTTGCCGTCATCTTCTTTAACAACTCCGTGCGCCCTCTGATAGATACCGCCGTTTATAAACGACGTGGGGCTTGAATTGATGGAATAATCCTCAAAGTCGTCATCTGATATAACGCCCGTCTGCGGCAGAGTCGGCGCAAGATAGCGTGCCGACGCCGGAATGAGCGAGAGCAGCAAGCAAAGCGCAAGTACCGCTGAAATTATTTTTTTCATACTGTATCCTCCTGTTTTTAGGCAGTGGGAACTTGAACCCGCATTGCCTAAGGTAAATTACTGAACCCTGTCCAAATTTATTAATACTTTTCCGTCATTTGACCACGAGATAAACATTGTGTATTCGCCGTTTGAACCCTTGAGCGCTTTCTGATAGCCTTCGTCAAGCTCATAGGAAACGTCGGGGAACATCATTTTAACAGTGTTTCTGTATGTTACAAATTCCTCTTCGCTTACGTTTTCAAAGGTAAGCTCGGCACGGTCGTCGGTCACGTTTTGCGTTTTCGGCTCGCCGAAGCTGTGTGCCGGGATTTTTGACGTGATGTCGCCTTTGGAGTCGTCTTTTATATCGTCGGTTTTAAACTTTTCATACATTCTCACCGAGATTGCAACCGCCTGCTCCCTGGTGGAGTTGGCATAGAGGGCGTCCTCCTGCTCTTGGGTTACGTTCCGGGGAGCAAACTTGCCCTCGCCGATGCCGTTTATTATGGCGTTTTCCGCCATAAAGTACACGCTGTCCTTTGCCCAGTCGGATATAAAGCCGTCGTCGGCAAATTTTTCTGCTGTTCCGCTCGGCTTTGCCTCTTTGTCCATAGACTTGGAGTATGTCCTTGCAAGCATTGTTGCCGCCTGCTCCCTGGAAAGAAGTGCGTCCGGCTCAAAGGTGGTATCGCTTGTGCCGGTGGTTATGCCTGCGGCATAAGCCTTTAAAACTTGCTCATCTGCGGTGTCGGAGAACGGATTTACCTCTGCCGCTTTAAGCTCGGTTTTGCCGAGTGCCTCGTAGAGCTTTACGCTGAGCGATGCAAACTCGCTCCTTGTTATCGGCTTGGAAACGTCTGCGCTTTCAAGCGACGGAGGAATAAGCGAATATTCCTCTGCCTTTTTAAGCTCGGCTGCCGCCCAGTCCGATGCGCCGGTGTATGCCGATGCGCTGAATGCACAGCTGAGTGCGCAAACTGCGGCAATGAATGAAACCTTTTTCATAGTTCTCAATCCTTTCTTTATATTATCATCAATCTGCACGGTTGTTCATTACCCATACTGCAATAGGCTTGTTATAGCGCATAAACACTATAAGCTCGGAGCAGTTTGTGCCGTATGCGTCCGAGGGGCGAATGTCGCCGACGGAGCCTTGGTAGAACTTATCGTCCTCGGCGTCATAGACAACAATCGGCGTGGTGGACGTTACCTTAAAGTACTCCTCAATCTCCTCACTGCCTTTTGCCTCACGTGTCACACCGAGAAGGTCGCCGTTTAATGTTACTGCATTTACTATTGCGATACGGTTATATGCCATCAAATCCTGGAACTTATACCAGTAATTAACGGTATCATAGCCTGCCCAGTCACTTGCCGGGTCTATGCGGCCGGTTTTTCTGGTTTTGTAGTCATAATGAATTTCTATAAGTCCGGAAACTCCTTTTGCGTTGAGTCCTGCACGGATTACGTCACCCTTATTCGGGATAATGGAATAACCGTCTACTATGTTTATGGTCTTTTCGCTGCCCTTATCGTAGACGATGACCTTTGTAACCTTATTGCCGTCGGCGTCTAAGCCTTTGCGGACTTCCTTAACCCAGTAATATGCTGCGTAGTCGTCTATGGGGTATGCGGTTCTCTTAATTGCCACAAAGTTGCACTCTGCGGAGTGGCCTGTCTTATAAATAGTGGTTTCGTAACCTCTGTTTGAGGCAAGATTTGCCGGAAGCTCTATGCCGTACTCGTCGTCATCGCCTTCACCGGAAACCGGTACACGGAACATTACAACGTCGGAGGAGAGGTAGAACTTTTTGCCGAATTTCTTTTCTTCCAGGCAGTAACGCTGATTGAGTGTTACGCCGTCGGTTGTACCCATAAGGTGAAGTGTTGCATCGTCCTCGTTTGCGCCTACGGCGGGGGTGTCTATCTCGCACACCTGACCTTTGGAATTGAGGATATACATTACAACATTTTTCTTAGCCGAGGCAAGAGTTGCGGCAACGTTTTTGCGCACCTGCTCGCCGTCTATTGTCACTTTATCGGCAATTTCGAGAATTTTTATCTCGCCGTCGGTTGCAAGCATTTTCAGCTTGACGGAGCTATCAAGCCCGTTTGCCTTGTCGGAAACGTCTATGAGATAGCCGCCGACAAATGATGACTTGGTTTCGGAGAAATATGCTATTTTCCCGTATCTGTTCGTTTTAAACGTGCCCTTTTTGCCTATGTCTACGGAAAAGCGTTTATACGCCGTTTCGAGATACTCGTACTCTGTGCCGTCGATGACAATTTTCTTGTCCTTTGTGCTTATCGAATCCACAGTTCCGTCAAACACGTTGCTTGAAACATAGATAATTGCACTGCCGTCCGACACTGCCACATCTATCACAGAGCCGGAAATTATGGCGTCAAATCCGAGGAGCACGCCCTCCGTGCTGTACACCCAAATGTTGTCATTGTCTATCTTTGAAAGATTTATGACGTTTTTAACGTCTATGTCGTCCACGATGCTTTTGTCGGTATTGTTTACGCTCTTTACAACTGCTGTCTGATAGTCCTCGATGAAAACAATATCATACGAGCCGTCGCTGTCGTTATCCACAAGGCGAACCTCGCCCTCCGTTACCTTAAAGGCATCGGAAAGTCCGCTCGACACAACGCTGCCGTTGCGAACTACCGTTGCCGATGAGTCCGTCTTAGCACTTTTTTCTTTGTCAGAGTCGTTATAATACTTTATTTTGCCGCTCTCGTAGCCAATGAAATCCTCGGCGGATATTGTTAGCACGTCCGTATCGGTATCGTCCAGACAGATAAGCGTCTTTGTGCCGTCATTTACATCTTCGTAATAAAGCGTTACAGCATAGCCGAGCTTACCTGCTACCGCAAGGCTGCCGACGTTGTAAACCGTACCGTTTATAAGGCATTTGTTTGCGCCGACCGCTTTGCCCGTTACGGAAAGTCCGTTTACCGCTTCGACAATGCCGTCGTCGAAATATATGTTGCGGTAAAGCGAAAGAAGTGTGGTTTCGTTCTTGTTGGTGTAGCCGACTGTTTTGCCGATTTTCTCAACATCAAGCATTTTGCAGTGAATTGCATTGTATAAAAGTGTAGTGAGCACGCCGTTTGTCACGTTCTCGCTGCGTGCAACACCGTCGAGCAGCTTTATTCTGTTTGCCGCCGCAATGTAGCCGCCGGGATAGCCGCCGTTTCTTGCGGCATAGTCACCGTAACCGAGGAGGCTTACGAAAATTTTTACCGCCTCATTGTACGTTATTACGTCATTAGGACGGAAGATTTTATCCTCCGGCACGCTTAAAACACCCATATCAACAAGAGTGTTTAAGGTATGTGCCGCCCAGGAGTCCGCTGCAACGTCCGCATAATACGTGCTGTCTGCGGAAATTGTGGGGTTGATGTCCACGATTTTGCCGACGGTTGAGGCAAACTCCACTCTCGTTATTTCCTGTGAGTTGTCCAAAACACCGTAAGAGTCCGCACTCATAAGGCCGAGCGCCTTTAAGACCTTCTGCTCGTTTGCAAGCCTTTGGTCATCATAGGTATTCGCCGCCGCAAATGCGGGCAAAATGCCTATGAGCATTGTTAAAACTATGAGTAATGATACTATTTTTTTCATATATTTCACCTCTGCCTCTCTATTTCAGCAATGAGCAGATAACCTTTGCCGCTTCGGCACGGTTAGCCGCCGCCGTGGGGTTGAAGTTGCCGTTTTCGTCGCCCTGCATTACGCCGGTTGAGCGCAGAGTGTAAACTGCGTCCTTGGCATAGTCCGCTATGGCGGAATCGTCGGCAAATGCCGCAGCTCCGTTATTTGCAGCAGAGCGTCCCGCATAGACAAGCGCACGCTTTATCATAACCGCCATATCCTGACGGGAGATGTTGTATCCGCCGCCAAAGTTCGTTTCCGAAATGCCGCTGACAATGCCTGCCGCATATGCCGCCTTAATGAACGGTGCGTCCCAGTTTGAGTCTGACACGTCGGTAAAATTAATGCCGCTGTCATCACCGCCGATGATGCCGAGCGCAAGTGTAAGCATCTTTACAAATTCGGAACGTGTAACGCTCTTTGCCGGCAAAAATCTGCCGTCGCCCAAACCTGCAACAATACCCTTTGAGGCGAGAGTTTCTATGCTCTGCTTTGCCCAGTCGTAACCGCTGAGGTCGGAAAATGCACTCTTTGCAGCGGTATTGTCCGACGAGTAATCAACGTTGCCGCCTGTGAGCTTGCCGGAGTTTCCGCCTCCGCCGCCGGTTTTGCCGCCGCCCGAACCTGAACCTGAACCGCCTTTATCGTTGGCGTCGGCTTTAAGGCTGTTGAACTTAGCTCTCAAAGCCGCAAGGTCTGCAAAGGTCTGGTTACACAAGTTTTTATAAACGCTGTCGGGTGTATTTGAGGTGTCTATGCCGATAAAAGCTGCGTGTGCTTCGAGTACTGCCTTAACATTGCCGAAGCCGTTGGCGTCTTTAACAAGCGCCAAAATCATTGCCTCGGTAATTTTATCGGCAAAGTCGTTATAATCCGAGATTGTTTTGCCGCTTATTAGGGCGCTTGCCTCTTTTTTGTGGCTGTCTTTAAACCTCTCGGCGGTGAAAACATCGTTGCCGCTGATTGAGAAAATGTCTAAGTATTCGTCATAATCAAACACATTTGCGATTTTGCCCTCGCCGATGTACTGGTATATAAGCTCTCTTTGGAGCTTTAAAACCGAGCCGTTGACGTCGTCGGCGTTTAGCGGAATAAGCTTTTTAACCCTTGATGCAAGCGATGAGAAAGAAGGCTCTGCATCTACGCCGTTCAAGTAAAGTCCGAGGGCGTATCTGTCATCTTTAATGCACTTTTGCGTATCTGCCGATGCGTTTAAGCGTTCGATTGCGTTTCTTGTACTTTCGCTGTCCGCATAGACAAAGTTTTTTGCCGTTTCCTCCTCGGCAAGTGATGCCGTTACGGTGAACACATCTGCGCCCTTCATCTTAAAAGCAATTTCAAAACTGCCGTCCGCATTTGTCTTAATCTGGTTCTGGTAGGCGAGCTTATCGAAAAACTCGCTGTCCGAAACGCCGTTTGAGTTAACCGTCACAATGAGGTTTTCATCATTTGCGTCGGTTGTACCCTTTACGGTTACGGTATCGTTTTTCAAATCCGTGCCTATGCTCTCTATGCTTACCTGTGCGCTTGCCGCAGAGGCAAACGCAACGGTGAAAGCAAGAACGAGAGAAGGTAATTTTATTTTCATAACTGCACTCCCTTTTGTTTTATTTATCTGCAAGGTACATATCGGAGAAGTATCCGACGTTCTTGTATGTACCTATTGCGCCGAGAACCTGTGAGTATTCCATATATTTATTTCTTCCCAGACCGTCATCGTCATTTATAAGGAAGGCAAATTTAGGAATATATCCGGGTCCTACCTTTGACGGGTCACGCAGGCACTGCGCCCAGGGGATTTTTATTTCATAATATATCTTGTTTCCTTCGTGTACTATGACAAGCTCCTTATCCTCAACAAGACCTGTGGGAAGCGCAGAATTGTTTGAAAGGTGCCTGTACATCTGCGGGCCGTCCGGCGTGAGTGCAACGGTAAGCTCGTTATAGCTGCCGCTCGATGCCGTATCCTGGTCGGCAAGACCTATCTGAATACTGTCGCCGTCCCAGATGTTTGAGCCCGTATTTTTTTGGACAAACTGGTTGTCCGTTACTTCGATGAAGAAATAAATGTTTTCTTCATCATAAGTTGCGGTAGCCTTACCGCTGAGATCGCTCTCGCCGAGGTAAATCTTATTGCCGTAGAGGAGTTCCACGTTCTCGTTGTTTTCGCCGGGTGAAATCGGGAACCAGGTGTCCGTTCTGTACTCGCCGTCGGACACCTTGCCGTCTATGGTGGGCTTGGTGTACGCATAGGGTACGGTGGTAAAGAACATCGTGTGTTTATCGTCAAAGTACTCGCCGTTATCAAGCCGCAGGGACACGTTGTAGTCACGCATTTCTTTGGTGATAATCTCCGGCATAAAGAGTTTCTTTTCATATGTCGCCTTGGGCGCCAAATCCTTAATCTGAATGTCGCCGACGTACTTTGCAATCTCTGACGGAGCGTTTACCTTTAACACACCGCTTACCGGACCTGAGTTTTTGTTATTGGTAACTTTAAGGTCAAGATACCAGCGGTTAATGTTGCTTGTGTCGCTCATAGCGTGAGTTTCGCCTATTGTAACCGTCTGTTCGTTATCTATCTTGATATTTCCGGAATAAACCAGCTTGTCACCGTCCGTTACATCAAACATTGCGCACTTGTTGTAAAAAGCTGCCTTGGGTGTTGTGAGCACGTACTTTGCCTTGCCGTTTTTAAATCCGTCGTTTTCCGAAACGGAAAAATCCGTGTTTTTTGGCTCTATCTTCATATTGTCAGAATTGGGTATGGCTATGTTTGCAATTACCGTATCATTAACGGTTGCAACCGCAACTTTTTCGCCTGCATCTATTGTAGGCGCTGCGCTGTTGAATTTTTTAAAGTCGCCTATGAGGTAAACCGGGCTGTCGGTCAGCATAAAGTTAAACACACCGTTTACCGCCTTCATAGTGCGCTCATTGCCAAACATATCGACAACCGTAACCTCGTCAATACCGAGATTGAGTGCATACGGCTCACGGTCGTTGCTCGTCCACACACCTATTGCCTGACTGCCTTTGCCGTCGGAGTTATCCCTGTTCCAGCGGTAAGCGTATATACGTGCGGTGAGGTCTGCCTCCTTGCCGTCCGCTGCGTCCACAAAGTTGTCGCCGCTACCTACAATCCAGTTTGCGCACGCCGCCGCAACATACGCCGGCAGGGCGGAGTAAGGTGTGTCGTCATAAACCGAATTAATTGTTCCGTATGTGGCCTCACCGTAGCTCGGCTCCATACCGGAATTCATAAATTCGTAAAAGTATATTCTGTCGTAATATTTGAGGGCGTCGTTTTGCAAGAGCGCTCTGGAAAGGTTGTTTGCCTTATCCATATCGGTAACAAAGCAGTTATCCATTTGCTGATGCCAGCCTGTTTCGGTACACCATATTTCCTTTTCGGGGTGGCCGAACTCTGCCATCAGCTTTCTCACCTGTGCAACGGGTGTCATTTGGTTACCGTTTTCAAACGATTTCATCCAGTCGTATGGGTGGTAAGAAACGCCGTCCATATATTCAAGTGCGCCTGCCTCAAACCACTTTCTCACAAGCGCAAGGTCAATAAGACCGGTATCTATACCGATGACCTTCATATTCGGGTTTGCCTCTTTGGTACCCTCATAGAGAGCCTTAACCATATATGTGTACTGCTCGCCGGTGCCGTTGGGGTAGGTAAGGTTCCACTCGTTTGCCGACTCCACGGCATATCCGGCTGTTCCAAGCTCCTTGGTAATCCACGAGCAATATTTTTTGTAAGCCTGCCACGCCTCGTCGGTACTTATGGGGTGAGAGTCGGGGTACACATTTTCGTTATGCGAAAAGTGAACGGGCATATATTCTATCCCCCATTTTTTTGCGCCTTCGAGAGCCGCTGCGGTGGTGCTTTTTAGTTTATACTGCCCTTTTGCTTTTTCGTTATCCGGCCAGCGGATGGAGTCACGCACACTGACATAGCCGCTGCGTTTGGCAAGGGAAAGCTGCTCGTCCACACCGGAGCGGTAGTTGTCCATACCGTCGAAGTGAACGTTTGTGCCGGCTCTCTTATTGGCAACCTTGGACTCCCTCGCACGGGAAGTATCGGTTGTAAATACCGACTTTACGCCGTCTGCCGTAAACTCTGCGTAATACTTGAACACGCCGTAGGGCATAGCGTCCAAAACGGAGGTTATTGTCTTTTCCTCCTCTGCACCTATTGACACCTTTTCCGTCTTTTCGGCAACGGTCATATTTGTTGTAGTGTCAACCGCATAGTAACGGGCGTTTAAGTCGTACATCTGTTTTGTATTGTTTTTAAGGGCAATGTCGAACTTTGCGTCCTCATCGTCATAGAAAACGTTTCCGTATGCCGAGGTTGTGATTTTGCCGGAGAAGGGATTTTTCTCCTCCAGCTTTTTAACCCTGACTGCGCCTATAACAATGTCGTCAATGGTCGAAATTCTGCCGTAACGGTTGGGGTAATAGGACGAATAATTCTTGCCGTAACCGGAGTCCGTCGATGCTGTGATGTCGTGGTTGCTATCTAAAATATTTGCGGAAATCTTAAAATCACAGTCATCTAAATTATCGGCGAATCTTGCGTCCTGAATGCGAAAAGTTCTCGTACGCCAAGCCTTGATTTTTTTGTTTTTTGCGGCTTTGGCACCGTATGAAGTTTTCTGCATTCCCGCCCAGCGATTGGGGCGATCCTGTGCGCTGTATACAAGCGAAAATACCGCCGCACCTGCGTCGTAATAGTCAACTTCTATCTCGAACACACTGCCGTCGGACACCTTATAGGCAAATGACGAATTAAGGTCAACGTTGATTGTAGCCTCCGCCTCGCTGTTTTTTGAAAGCGCCCAGCCGACTCTGCCCTCGTGCTCTGCGGTTTTAACATTGCCGCTTGCCATAGCAACCTTCATATTGACCGCCGCTGCGCCGGGGGTCGAAAACTCTGCATAAGCAAGGTTTTTATCCGTTTCCGCAAACGAAACGGACGGGGTAAGCATTACGGCAGAAAGCACAAGGCTGAGTGCCGATTTTATGATGCTTTTTTTCATTAACATATCACCTCTATCCTTTCACTCCTCCTATTGTAAGTCCGCCGATAATCTGCTTTTGGAAAATGAGATATATAACCGACGGCGGAACAATTACAATAAGCATTGCAACTGTGTATTGGTCTATGGTAGTGCCGCCTTTCATAGAATAAATTTTCTGTCCTATAACCGACGTCTGAGGTTTCGTCAAAAGCAGCAGCGGCCAGAAAAAGTTACCCCAGGCGCCGTTAAACTGGAATATTGTTATAACTGCCATTACGGGGATTGAAAGCGGAATAACTATCTTGTAGAACATCTGCAAGTTTGTGCAGCCGTCGAGCTTTGCCGACTCAAAGAACGATATGGAAAGCGAGTCAAAAAAGCTCTTAAACAGCAGAACATAGTAGCAGTTTGCGCCTGCGCAAAGCCACATAGGCCAGTAAGTGTTAGACAAATTCCAGTGAGTGAGCGGAAAATCCGTAAACGTCATAAAAAGCGGAACCTGACTGACGTTGGACGGCAGCAGCATTGTCCACATAACAACCATAAATATAAGGCGTGAACCTCTCGGCTTTAACCTTGACAGGACGTAGCCTGCAAGACCGTTTATGGCAATGGTGAATACTATGTCGCCGGCTGACATTATAATTGTGTTTACAAATGTTCTGCCGAAACGGTACTTTGACCACACCGTCATAATTTTGCCGAAGTCTATCTTTTTGGGGAAAAACGACGGGGGTATCTGCAAAAATTCCTTTGTATCCTTAAAAGCCGAAAGGAAAATCCACAAAACGGGAAGTATACACACAAGGCTGAGTATTATGGAAACAGCCATAAAGAGAGCGTGAACGACACGTATATACGGCTTTTTGTACTCCATAGGGAATATCATACCCGTCATTTCGGGTTGTTTGTTTTTACGCATCGTTGTTCACCTTCTTTTCTACTTTGAAATAAAACAGCGTCATTATAAACAGGAGTATAAATGTTATAACGCCGACTGCAAGCGCCTTGTCGATTTTAAAGTTTACAAAAGCGTAACGGTAACCCAGAAGTGCCAGGGACACCGACGCATTGTTCGGGCCGCCGCCCGTCATTGTCATAGGCTCGGTGAACACCTGGAACACACCGGAGATGTTTTTGATAAGCATAAGGAGTATTATGCCGGAAATCTGCGGAAGTGTGATGTGCCATGTTCTCTGCCAGAGGCCTGCGCCGTCTATATATGCCGCCTCATACAGTTCTTTGCTTATGCTCTGCAAACTGGAAAGGTAGAGTATTGCCGCTCCGCCGAAGCCTGCCCAGGTCATTGTGACGATTATGTAAAAAATAACGTTTTTAGGGTCGTTGAGCCAGAGCTTGGGCTCCATTCCGAGTTTAATTAATATGTTATTCAAAAGTCCTCCGGCACTGGGGTCATAGATGAGCGTCCACATAAGCGATGTGATAATTGCCGGACAAATTGACGGGAAATAAATGGAAAACTTGACAAAGCTCTTCATATACCTTATTTCGTTTATCATTATTGCAAAAAATATCGGCGGTACAAAGCCGACTACCAGTGAATAACCTACGTATTTAAACGTATTTGCAAGGGTTGTGTTAAAAAGTGTTTCATTTAGCACGTTTCTGTAATTTTCAAGTCCGGCAAAGCCTATGGGCGTATAGCCTTGGAGCTTGAAAAGCGACAGATACATTCCCGTGAATATCGGGCGCCACACTATTAAAAGCAAACACAGCAGCGACGGCAGTATAAGCCAGTATGCGGACACATCGCTTTTTAATCTGCCGAGCGTGCCGGTGTGCATTTTTTTCTTTTTCATTGCGAACTTCCTTTCTGTGTTGTGTATATCTTCGTGAGAAAAAGTAAAAAAGCGTGCAGAATGTGCAAACCGACCCAAAGCGCAGTGTTTTTCTTTGCCTTGGGGGGCGTTCTCGCAAACGCCCCTGCCGGTTTTTCCCTTTATTCTGCCGAGTCCAAGTTGTCTCTCTGGAAGTCCTTAGCCGCTTTCTTGATAAGTGCGGCGGGGTCGGAATTTTTATTTGTGACAACCTCCTGTATGCAAGCGTCGAGCACTGCGTACAGCTCCTGACAACTTACGGGCTCCTCCGGTTTGAGTTTGAGGTCGGAGGGGGGATTGTTAAACTCTTTAACATTGATTGCGTCTATGTTTGCGTACTTGTCAACAATGCCCTTTTCGTATTCGGTTCTCTCTGCGCTGTCTGACCACGGGGAGAACTGATAGAAGCCTATCGGAAGACCTTTTTCGCTTCTTACCTTGTAGGACTCCTCCATTGTAAGTTTAACGTCATCGTCTATCGATGCTCCCCAGTTGTTGAACTCAATCCACTTTATAGCCGCCTCAATCTGCTCGTCGGTACTGCCTGATTTGATAACGTTGAGCGCACCGCCGACCTGTGCGTATCTGCCGCCGGGGCCTTTCGGCAGTGAGGCAATGCAGATGTCGTTGGGGTTCATATTATATATGCTTACAAGCTCGTCCTGCGGAGGTGTTCCTATGAACATTGCCGCCTGGTCGGTACCGAAGTACTTCTGCTGTTCCGTTCCGGTTGCAAAAGATGTTTCGGGGATAACGTTGTACTTCCATCTTAAATCCTTTATGTATTGGAGAGCCGATACACATTCCGGTGAGTCAAACGTTGCTTTCCATTTGCCGTTTTTGTCCTGTTTCATAAACTCTGTGCCAAACGACCAGGCAATGTTTAAAAAGTTCCAGCCGCCGGTATTGTTTGCCGTGCAGATTACAAGACCGGACTGACCTGTTTTGTCCTTAATTCTCTTTGCGGTTTCGGCAAGTTCTTCATAGGTCTGGGGGATTTTAAGACTGCCGTCGGCATTTACCTCGCCTGCCTTTTCAAAGAGGGATTTATTTAAGTAAAGACCCATTACGTATGCGGACTTTGGTATCATATAATACTTGCCGTCCTTGGAAACCAGGTCTTTGAGAGCCGGGTTGAGCTTTTTGTCATAGCCGTACTCTTTGACATACTTTGTAAGATCTGCGCAGTAACCTGCATCTATAATTCTCTTGCCCTCGGTAAAGTAAGCCTCGTAAATCGTGGGAAGATTGCCGCTGGCAGCTTTTGCAAGGAAGGTATCCAAGCTGAAAGACCAGTTATCGGGGATAATCTCAATATTGGGGTTTGCTTTCTCAAAGCGCTCTTTAACCTCCATATACTGAGCATAGCCTTTGGGATTGCTCTCTTTTGACGGCCAAGCGCCGACCGAAATCTGAACCTTGCCGTCCGATGAAGTCTGTTTTTTCTCGCCGCAGCCTGCTGCCGAAAAAGCAAGTATTGCCGCAAGCACAACTGTCAGTAACCTTTTCATAAAAATATACCTCCGTAATATTGTTTTCTGTAATTATATTTTACCCTCTATTTTTTTCTCTGACAACGTAACAAGACTGATATTTTGGTGCACTTTGTCACCACAATGGTTTCAAATGCGGTCATTTGAGGTCTTATTTATTGAATTTAAATCGGGTTTCTGATAATATTTATCGTGAGATATAATGACCACAGACCGATTGACCCTTGAATTTATGATATTTGATGAAGAAAAAAGGTGAGACTATGTTTAAAAAGCTGAAAAGAAATTCGGTAATTGCACTTTCCTGCTCCGTAACGCTTTTAATATTTTGCTATCTTATGGTCAACTATATATCATACAGAAATCTTTTGTATAATGACTACATCTCCAAGGTTTCCGCATTGTCGGAAATGCACGCCGACAACATCGACGCCTTTTTTGACCAGCTCGGAATGAACACGTCCATATTTCTGCACGACCACAAAAGCCGAGAAATTGCAGACACTATGGCAACCAACACCCGTGCGCAGTTTTCCGACGCAATAGCAAATATCGTAAAGCACTGGGGCAACACGGGTATGGACGACATAATGCTTGTAAACACCGCCGGCGACTATGTATCTTACTCCGGAAGGCTCAACTATGACGCATTAAACACCCTTGGCATTTTAAGAGAAGCCAAAATGCGGAAAAATTCCATAATATACACAGCAGATAAAAAAATCGCCGTTGACTTCAGCGGAAAGCCGATTTCAAAACCGGACTCGCTTATTTACAGCGAAACCGTTTGCGATGACGAGGGATATCCGCTTTTTTACATCATTGAGCTTATGAATATGAATGTATTTAAAAAAGTTTTAAGCACGGACGAATATTTTACAAAAGACACATCGGTCTACATAGACTTCGGCGACACCGCCTACGATATTACCAACTTAAAGCGGGTGAGAAATGAGTCTTTAAATATCAGGAACAATCGCTCGAAGATAAACAAAAATAAAATTTTTCAGACAAGACGGTATAACAAAAAATATAACATATCGGTTGTTACCAACACCCGTTCGAGCGACAACTCACTGTTTATAAGCATAATGAAACCTATGATTGTTGTTATATTGCTGACAGTCGGAATTATGTGCTTTTTATGTGCACGCCTGATAGTTGGATTTATTCTTGAGCCGCTTGAAGGAATAAGTATCAAAATGAAACATTTCAAATGATTATGCCGGAGGTGCAAAAATGTATAACGTAGTACTTGTTGATGACGAAAGCAGCGCTCTTGAGGGACTTGTGAGTTTTGTAAACTGGGAAAAATACGGCTTTAAGATTGCTGCCCGCTGCAAAAGCGGAAACGAGGCTTTCCGTGTGTGCAGCAAGTTAGAGCCGGAGCTTCTTATAACCGACATCAGAATGAACGACGGCGACGGACTGGAACTTATAAACAACATACGCAGCAGCGACGTTCAGACGGAAGTCATTATAATCACAGGGTTTGAGGACTTCCACGTGGCGCAGACGGCAATAGAACAAAACGTGCATCAGATACTTTTAAAGCCTCTTGAGAGGGAAACACTCATAAAGTCGCTTGAATCAGTGTGCAAAAAAATAGACACGCAGAAGATGAATGCGAAAATAATGAAAACTTACACCAACTACAACAACTCTCAATTTCTGCACTCTCTTTTAAACACTCCGGATTTAAACGACGAGCAGTTTTTTGAAATATGCGAAAAGTACAAAGTTACCCTTCCGCAGCGCAATTACCTTGTTGCGCTTGTACACATAGATTTGGGCAAGGATGCAGGATACGACAATCAGCACTTTGCGCTGATTGATATTTTAAATAACATTACGCTTACAAGCCGTCACTTTATAATGGTAAACGCCCTATCGTCCAAAAATGTTCCGCTGCTTATCTTTGAAAACCGTGACAGCGGATTTGACGGCATACTTAAACTTTTAAATTCAGTGCGCAGAGAATTTAAATCGCTGACAGGGATAAGCCTTACTATCGGAATTTCGCTTTTGTTTAACAAAATCACCTCAATTTCCCACGCACTGAGGCAGGCGGTCAAGGCGATTGAGTCAATATCGTATTTCGGCAACGACTGCATAATAGACTACTCTCATATTTCGCTCAAAAATTTGGGTCAGATTCTCCCGTTTACACAAAAGGAGATTTACTCGCTTTGCTCTATGATTAAAAAATTCGATAAACAGAGTGCAACAACTTTTATAGACTCGTACTTTGAAAAATTTTCCGACCGCAGCAGCGTGGATATCGAAGAGGTGAGAAACAACATTTTGGAGCTTGCCATTTATGTGATAAAAGAATGTGTGCAAAACTCCGTTGCTCTTACCGGCGTTCTGGGCAGAAACCTTGTGCCGTCGAGCGAGTTGCAGCAGCTTGAAACCATTACGGATATACACCGCTGGATTGACACGCTGATATGCACCCTTTGCGACAACCCCGAAATCATAATGTCGCAAAAATTTTCACCTATGGTACAAAACGCCATAATATACACTATGACAAATTATTCCGAGCCGCTCACCGCCGCTTTTGTGGCGCATCAGCTCTACGTGAGCTGCAACCACTTTATGCGGATTTTTAAAAAGGAAACCGGCAAAACCTACGGTCAATACCTTACCGATCACAGGATTAAAACCGCAATAACTCTCTTAAAGTCCAAAGAGTACAAAATTTACGAAGTCGGACAGATGGTCGGTTATTCCAACACAAAATATTTCAGCCGGATTTTCAAGAAAAACACAGGTCATTCACCCAGTTTTTACTGCGGCGAGGAGGAATAACAATGCACATAATCCGCTACATATGCAAAACGTGCTCAATAAGAAAGATACTCTTTGCGTTTATGATTATCTTTTCCATAATACCGACGCTGTGCATATATATGCTGTTTAAAACATACACCATAAACATAGTTGCCGACAAATACATAAACGAATATTTAATGTCGCTGTCGTCACAGATTGACTATGAGTTTTCGTCCTTTGAAAATCGACTGACGTCAAACTACCTGTATATATCTTTAAGTCCGGAAAATCTGCGCTGTGCGGAAAGCGGAAAAAATACAGAAAAAATGCTTATGGACATTCTTGCCGACAACCCGGCAATAGACGCCGCACAGATAATAACCGAAAATGCGTTGTACTCTTACAGCAAAAGCCCGGGCGAATTTGAACGTCCGCCCGAGGTGAGCGACAAATTCTTGCAAAGCACCGGCAATATGAGCTTTTCTATGCTTGACGGCGTACTTAAACGGGACGGTAAAAATTACATAGTAACCGGCAGACGTCTGCACAACTACTACACCAGAAAAAATATCGGCTACATTGTTTTTTACACAGACGAATCATACATAAATTCACTTTACAGCAACCTGCAAACGGACAACATCTCCTGCTACATTACATCGGGTGATACGGTTGTTTCCTGCACAGGCAAAGACACAGTCGGAAAGGAAATTTTCGCTCCCAAAATTGTAACCGACGATGACAGAATATCCAAAAACCTGATAAGGACGTTTAAAATAAACGGTTCGTTCTCAAACAAGCTGAGCATTATGACCATTGCAACATACGACAACCTGTTCGGAATAATGAACTCCCTTGGCAGCTTTAACTCGTTTATGCTTGCGCTGTCGCTCATTATGTCACTGATTGTGAGCTTTATCGTGTCGTCAAACTGCTTAAAGAGCATACGGCGTGTCAACAAAAACATCACCGTCTTTGCAAACGATCCTACGGCCTACCGCCCTATGGAATGCAGTGGTGAAATTGCGGCATTTGAAAATCGTTTTAACGATATGGTTGTGCGCATTAAAGACCTTATGAAAAAGAACGAAACGGAAAGAGAAAAAAAGCACATTGCCGAACTGTGCACACTGCAATCGCAGATTAAGCATCACTTTGTCTACAACGCTCTTGACATTGTGTGCTGGAAGGCGAGAGAAACGGGGCAGACGGAGATTGAAAAAATCGTAATAGCCCTTGCCTCATATTTCAGAATATCGCTCAGCCGTGGCGAAAACTACATAACCGTGAGCGACGAAATATCGCTGGTTAAAAACTATGTTTTTATAGAAAAAATGCGGTTTAACGATATGTTCGACATCGAGTTTGACATTGACGAAGCGTTGGAGAACGTCAAGATTTTAAAAATCATTCTCCAACCCGTAATTGAGAACTGCATAAAACACGGATTTAAAAACATATCCTACAAAGGGATAATACGTGTGTGCGGACACCTGAAAGAGGACGGCACGGTTGTGTTTGACGTGACGGACAACGGCTGCGGCATTGACAAAGACGTTATGGAGAGCGCATTTAAAAACCGCGGGGGCAAAATCGGCTACGGACTGTATAACATATCCGAAAGACTGCACTTTGAGTACGGAAGCGGAGGAAAGATTGAATTTATAGACACAAACGGGTGCGGAACGCACGTGAGAATTGAGTTAAAGAAGTAAACAAAAAGCCGGGAAAGGCGTGCAATATGCGCCAGTCCCGGCTTTTTTCTATTTTACCTCGCTGTATTCGCAGAGAGGTTCAATTTCATCTAAATCTTTAAGCAGCATAATCTTAACTCTGTCGTATTTGACTGTGCCCGATAATATATCCGACAGTTTAATACTCACGGGTGACGAAATATCCTTCGTCTTAGCCTCGGCAAGGCTACTGCCGTTGTACGCCGCAACTGCGAGGACGCATTTACCTTTGACGTATTTAACCTCGACCGTGCCGTTCTCGGCAAATACTGCGGCAGACGGCATTGTGTTTGCGTAAGTATTCTGACCTGTACGGTATACGGTTTTTCCGCTAAATGACGGGTACGAACCGCTTTTGTCCAAATCCTGATACCAAATCTGTGTTCCGTCGCAAACTCCGCCGTTCAGCGCCCAGACCGCCTCGCCGCTGTTCCAATCGGAAACGGCTTTTGCGGTGTAATTTGATGCGGCATCTCCGATGAATGCCTTTGCGCCTGTCGTGCAGACGTTGTTCTTTATATCTCCGCCCTTTTGTTTTATTCTGCCGATAATTGCTCCGCCGTTGGTTTTACCGGAGTACCAGCAGCTTTCAACACCGCCGAAATAGCCGCTGTTGACGTAACCCAGTATTCCGCCTATGTGACTGTCTGCCGGACCGTAAACCGCCCCGGTTGCTCCGCAGTTTTTGATAGTTACATATTTATTTGCATAGCCGAGTATACCGCCCACGCAGTCGCCTGTGTTCGGCAGATTAACCGAGCCTGTGAAAATGCACCTTTCAATAAGCAGTGTACCATCAAATACCTGCGAACTGCCGGCAATTCCGCCAACGTGATTTGCCGTTGCACTGCCGGTTATCTTTACGGTTGACAAAATGTCCGAAATCACCGCATTGCCCTTTGCCGCTCCGACAACTGCGCCGACGTGCTCCGCCTTTGATGATGTATTGATTGCAATACTGCCGTCTACCGTAAAGTTTTTAATTTTTGCGCCGTTTGCCACGCCGAAAAGTCCGTTGTTTGACTGTGCGTCCGCAATTTTTATTGTAACCGTGTAACCCTGACCGTCAAATGTTCCGCCGTACGGGTTTTGCGTTGTTCCGACGGGAGCCGCCGTTACCGAGGCAAGGGAAATATTGTTTTGCAAAACGGCGTTTGCCGTTGTTTCTCCGCCGTTTACAATCTCTGCAAAGCGGACAAAACCCTTTGGCGTGTAAATCTCATAGGTGCCGTCTTCAAGCTGAATTATATTGCCGTCATAACCGCAGACGGTGCAAATTCGGTCGGCGTTATATATGTGGTCGGAAGCTTCGTTTTCGATGGCATAGACTACGCCTCTTTGGTTTCTTTGCTGCTGGGTGCATTTGCGGCTGTGACCGTCCTTATCTATTGTCCAGGCTCCCCAGGTGTGCGTGTGCACAAAGTCGCAAATTGTACAGCGGCAGGTGGTATCGGTATCATTGACGTATTCGTGCGGTTCACTGGATACACTTATTTTGCAAGCACCGCACCAGATGCCGTGGCTGTATCCGTTAGAACTCACACGCAGGCTATCCGTGGGGTGTGTGCCGTATTTGTACGGCATTGCGCAATAGTCGCACGTCGCCGCATCTGCGCACGTGCCCTCATACACGGAGCTGTGCGGTGTGTAGTCCTTCCTTGCGTCGCAGTCAAGGCACGCAGTCCAGTGACCCAGGTCGTGAGCTGAGATTTTATCCGTCCAGTTGTTGTGAATATGTTTAACTTTGCAGGATTTGCACTTGTTATCCGAGCCGAAGTTATGCGGGCAAATGTCCTTTTTGCCGTCACAGCCGGAAACCGTGCAGTCATACCAGTGGTTGTCGCCGTCCGTTGAATACTTATCCGCCCACACGTGCGTGTGACCGCTTGTGTCCTTAAATCCGCAGTCCCTACACGTACCGTTTGAGGAATACCTGTGAGGACCGTACCCCGGAATTTGTGTGGGGTCGGTAACGGGGCAGGTTGCGGCATCACTGCATCTTTTGGCGTGGTAGACGGTGTCAATCTTCACATAGGGAACAGTCCAGCCGTGCGTATGAACGGCGAGGTATGCAGTGTCGGTTTTAAGCTCTGCGTCAACATCTGCGGTGTCCGAATATCTGTAACTCGCCCTTGCCGTAACCACGGTACTGCCGTTACCCTTATTGCTGTTTATCACCACATTACCGCTGTGTCTGGCTGCGTACACCGGAGAAGTTGAGGAGTCCGGGTCGTTTACAAAAGTTATTTGGTCCGTATTGTCAGCCGGCTTTGTCGTCACCTCCATAACGGGCAGATTATTGTATCCGCCGGACACGTACAGCTTGTAGTATTTGTGCTTTATGCTTTCAGAACGCTTTATAACGTGAAATTCTTTTGTCAAATTGCGTTCCTTACCGTTAATTTTAGCTGTCACTTTCACATAGACCTCTCCGGTTTTAAGAGTGGTGATTTTACCATTGCTTGTAACTGTAAGTATCGATGTGTCCTCGCTGAAACAATCTGTTATTTTATCGTTAACGTTATCGCAGACAAGCTGATAGGTCTTTCCCACAAGAAGATAACCGTTGCTGGCTTCGTTGTACGGGTTTTCGATGTAAATCTGTGCAAAAGATTTTTCTGTACCGAAAAATGCGCACATCAGGCACAGGCAAACGAAAATGCGTATAAGAAACTTTTTTGACATTATTAGTACCTCCGAACTTAATATATGCTAATAATACCATATGTTTCCCGTTCTGTCATCAGTCCAAAGTATGAGATGCGGTGAGAAAGTCCTTTTCTTCGCCGTAAATTTTTACATTTACTATCTTTTTGGAGATGTCCGTATCGCTTTTTACGTGCACCTTGATGTAATTTGTCATATGCCCTTCGTATATGCCGTCCTCAATTTGGCGCTCTGCAAGCACGCTCACGGTCTTGCCGATGTATGCTCTTATGTATTTGTCGTGCAGGGATTTGACGCACTCGCTCATTTTGCGGCTGCGCTCCTCTTTGGTGTGCTTGTCCACCTGGTTTGGGAATTTATCTGCCTTTGTGCCTTTGCGGTTGGAGTAGGCAAAGACGTGGGCGTCGGCAAAGTTTATCTCCTTCATAAATTCAAGCGACACTTCAAACTCTGCGTCCGTTTCCCCCGGAAAGCCTACCATAATGTCGGTGGCTATTGCCGGGTTGTCAAAGTACTTTCTCAAAAGTTTTACGCTCTCGGCATACTCGGCGGTTGTGTACTTGCGGTTCATACGTTTGAGCGTTTCGTCACAGCCGCTTTGGAGCGATATATGGAAGTGGTTGCACATTTTGTCTATCTTTGCGATTTCGCTTACAAATTCCTCGGTTAAAATTCTCGGTTCAACAGAACCTAAGCGCACACGCTCTATGCCGTCCGTTTCCGCCACGGTGCGGATTACGTCGAGCAAGGTGTGCTCCTTTGTGTCACGCCCGTAAGATGCCAGGTGTATGCCTGTTAAAACTATCTCCTTAAACCCGTTTTCGGCAAGCGCCGCCACCTCGTCCTTAATGCCTTTCAAACTGCGGCTGCGCACAGGGCCTCTTGCATACGGAATGATGCAGTAAGTGCAGAACTCGGCGCACCCGTCCTCAATCTTTACAAAGGCACGTGTCTTTGCAGAGTATGACGAAACCCACAGGTCCTCATACTTCCTCTGCTTCATTATGTCGCACACTTCGACGGTCTGCTTTTTATCGCTTAATGCCTTTTCGGCAAGTTCTACTATGGACGCCCTCTCGTTTGTTCCGAGAACAAGACCCACGCCCTCGATTTTTTCCACTTCATCGGGTGCAACCTGTGAGTAACAGCCGACTACGGCAATGAGCGCATCGGGATTTAACTTTCTTGCACGGTGTATCATCTGACGGGATTTTCTGTCGCCCATACCGGTTACGGTGCAGGTATTTATTACGTAAATATCGCACTTTTCGTCAAACTTTCCTATGGTGTAACCCGCCTTTTGGAAGAGGTTTTCCATTGCCTGTGTTTCATATTGATTTACCTTGCAGCCCAAGGTGCAAAACGATACCGTATTCATTATATAAACTCCTTAAAATTACTCTTTCTTTATTATACACTACTTACAAAATTTTGCAATACGTAAGAAAATAAATTGACTAAAAAATGTTTGTGTAGTATAATAAAGGCAAATAAATTTATGGAGGCAGTTTTGTTATGACCACTTTTAAAATTATGCTTAGTTCTATCAACGACGTTAAAAACTTCGTGAACATTGTCAATAAATACGAGTTCGACATTGACCTCATCTCCGAGAGATATGTTGTAGATGCAAAGTCAATTATGGGGATATTCAGTCTTGACCTTACAAAGACTATAACCGTTGAGGCGCACACCGACGACGCAGACGACTTTGCACGGGAACTCAAACCGTATATGGTTGACTGATTGAAAAAATGAGGGTTAGCGTAGCTTAGCTACGCTAATTTTTTTAGCCGGGGGTGATTTTAACGGAATACACATATAAACCTACGGATTATGAGATAAAGCTCATTATCCTATACGCAGTAAAATCTCTTAAAGTGGGCGCAAGCTACACTATGCTGGACTATGTTATTTCCTCGTCGGCAAATGTCAATTATTTTGAGTTGGAACAGTATATTGACAGTCTGCTGCTCAGCGGAAATTTGTCGGAGATTGAGGCTGACGGCGATAAAATATTTTCCATTACCGATGTCGGGGAGGAAACCCTGGGATTTTTTTCAAACAAAATTCCCGGCAGTATTATGGCAAGACTGGACGAAAAAATTTCATCGGTAAACGGCAAAGAGGCAATCGGCAACAGCGTGTCGGCGGACTTTTTCCCGGTCAGCGAAAATGAATACGCCGTTAAATTCTCCGTGGAGGAGGGCGGCACTCCGCTTTTGGAATTCGAGATGTACGCAGGCTCCAAAGAACGTGCCAAAAACATCTGCCGTTATTTAAAGGCGAACGCTGCCGACTTTTATGCTAAAATAAACAAGATTATAGATGAGGGATTGAGTAAATGATGCTCTGCGAAAATCTCATTTGCGTAATGCGCCGCCTTACGGAGTCGGGCTATGAGGCGTACGCCGTGGGCGGCTGTGTGCGTGACGTACTGCTCGGCAAAGAGCCTGTGGACTTTGACATTGCGACAAACGCACTGCCGGAGCAGACCAAGGCGGCGTTTGCCGATTTTAAAACAATAGACACCGGCATAAAGCACGGAACCGTGACGGTTATGGCATACGGAGTCACTGCGGAGGTCACCACCTACCGCACCGACGGCACGTACAGCGACTGCCGCCACCCGGACGGCGTACGATTTTCAAAGACGCTGGATGAGGACTTGAAACGGCGTGACTTTACAATGAACGCCGTCGCCTGCAATACCGACGGTGAGATTGTTGACCTTTTCGGCGGTACAGAGGATATGAAAAACGGCATTATCAGATGCGTGGGCAATGCAGATACAAGATTTACCGAGGACGCACTGCGCATACTGCGAGCGCTGAGGTTTTCCGCAACGCTTAGGTTTGGCATTGAGGACAAAACCGCAAAGGCGGTGCACGTTTGCGCCCCTCTTATTGAAAACATATCGGCAGAAAGGATTTTCTCCGAGATAAAAAAACTCATCTCAGGCTCTGATGCTGTGTCTGTTATGGCGCAGTTTTCGGACGTTTTTATGCGCATTTTGCCGGAGCTTAAAGCCGATTACGGTCTCTCGGTCGGTATGCTTAAAAACACGGACGGGGATTTCTGCATAAAATTTGCCGCCCTTATGTACCCGTGCGGTGCAGATGCGGCACGCAGTGCATTAAGACGGCTCAAAGCGGACAACAAGACAACGGCACGGGTGTGCTCTGCCCTAAGTGCCGATATTTCGCAAACATCATCAAACCGCAGTGAAATTCTTAGGTTGCTCTGTCAATACGGCAGTGATGCCCTTTGCGATTCGCTCCGCCTTAAATCGGCGTACTGCCGTAATGCAGGCGACGGGGCAGGCGTGGAAAAGTGGGACGGATTTGCCAAAAAAGTAAAAGCGGCGGCACGGGACGGCTGTTATAAAGTTTCTCACCTTGCAGTAAACGGCGGCGACGTAATGAGGACGTTCGGCGTGACGGGCAGTGATGTGGGAGAGAAACTTAAAGAACTGCTCTTTGCTGTTATGGACGGAAAAATTGCAAACGAGCGCAGTGAATTATTAAAAAAACGGAAGTGATTGAATGAAACGCAGTGATTTTACAAAATATATAGGTGTATTCGTTCTTGCGGTGCTTATAATTGCCGTATACAAGACGTTTGACAGCATCGGCGTGATATTTGAATACCTCGGAAATGTGCTCTCGGTATTTACTCCGATACTCATAGGCTTTCTCATAGCCTTTGTGCTCTACCCCGTGTGTGTTAAATTTGAGGTCTTTTTTGAGAAGTCTAAAAAGAAGTTTATACACACTCACCGCCGTGGCACTGCCGTAATTGCAATATACATCTTGTTTGTCCTTGCAATAGCCGCATTCGGTTCAATACTCTTTCCTGCGATAGCGCAGAGCGTGTCGGACTTTATCAATCAGCTCCCCACGCTTGTAAGAAACATTCAAAAGTTTGCAAAAAGCGCCCAGGTTGCCGACTTTAAGCTGGCAAAAGCGTTTGAAAATCTGCGGGTGAGCGACATTTTGGGTCAGTTTGACTTTACAAATGTAAAAATGTATCTCGGCAGTGTAATAAGTGTGTCCAAGGTTGTAATAAACTTTTTGCTCTCGATGATAATTTCTATGTATATTCTCCTCGACCGCCAAGAGCTTATACGCACGGCAAGACGTGTGGGCGACCTCATTTTTCCCAAAAAGAGCCGTGAGGTTATTATGAAATATATAAACCGCACATTTACCATTATGTATAAGTACATTTACTGCCAGGTAACCGACGCACTCATCGTTGCGATTTTGGCATCGCTCCTGCTTGTGGTAATGCGTGTGCGGTATGCGCCCGTTTTGGGAATTTTTATAGGACTTTTTAACCTCATTCCCTACTTTGGCGCAATTTCCTCCTGCGTGATAACCGCACTTCTCACCGTCTTTACCTCGTCTCTTTCAAAGGGCATATGGGTTGCGGTGATGCTTACGGTTCTCCAACAGATTGACGCAAATGTTATCCAGCCACGGCTTGTGAGAAACGCACTGGAAATACGCCCGTTTTGGGTTTTGTGCGGTGTTTCCGTCGGCGGCGGACTTTTCGGCATACCGGGAATAATCCTCGCCGTGCCTATGATGGCGCTTGTAAAAACCGTTTTTGACGACTACATTGACTACTGCGAAAGCAAGAAAAGCGCCTCAAACGACAGCGAAAACGAGGAGATTACGCAATAATTGCAAATTTTCCAATTTTTTTGCGAAAAAGTCTTGACAAACGGCTTTAAAACTGATATACTCTTTAAGTCGGTTGTTGATATGACCGTTGTCACTGTCTGCGGGTGTAGTTCAATGGCTAGAATTCCAGCCTTCCAAGCTGGCCGTGTGGGTTCGATTCCCATCACCCGCTCCACAGTTTGCGCCTGTAGCTCAGTTGGATAGAGCAACTGCCTTCTAAGCAGTGGGTCGGGAGTTCGAATCTCTCCAGGCGCGCCAATTTGTCTGGTGGGTATAGTTCAGTTGGTTAGAGCGCCAGATTGTGATTCTGGAGGTCGTCGGTTCGAATCCGACTACCCACCCCACAATTATACTGGGCTGTAGCCAAGTCGGTAAGGCACCAGATTTTGATTCTGGCATTTTCGCTGGTTCGAGTCCAGTCAGCCCAGCCATATTTTTTTAAAAGTTTAATACGGACCATTAGCTCAGTTGGCAGAGCACTTGACTTTTAATCAAGGTGTCCGGAGTTCGAATCTCCGATGGTTCACCAAAAATCGGTAAGCACGCAGTGCCTGCCGATTTTTTGCTGACAAAACTAAAAGCGCACAGGCACCATTTTGCCTGTGCGCTTTTCCGCCGTATTTTAATACACCACAGCGTCATCTGCGGTAAAGCCTCCGAGTGAATTTTCCTTTACCTGTATGCACAAGTAAGTTATCTCGGAGTTATCCGCTGCAAAAAACTGACGTTTTGCAGACGGTGCAACCTTTAACCAATCGCCCGTGCAAAGCTCGATTTCCTTACCGTCGATTACGGCTCTGCCCTTGCCGGAGAGTATGCCGTAGATTTCCTCATTGTTTTTGTGAGAGTGAACAAACGGAACTCCTGCGCCTGCCGGGAGACGGTTTACGCTGATTTCAGCTCCCGTAAGGGAAAGCTTTTCGTGAAGTTCTGTTCTGCCTTCGTTTCCGATGTTTGTTTTGGTATAGTTTTTCATTGTGTTTACCTCCTGAATTTTTTGTTGGTTACAGTTTAACACCATATACATTCAAAAACAAGTACGCACTTTTTTATAACTGTATACAAATTTTTTAATATGTGATACAATATATGTGAGGTGATAAAAATTGAAAACGAAAGACGAATTACCCGCCTGCCCCGTGGCAACAGCCGTGGCGCTTATCGGCGGAAAGTGGAAACTCCTAATTCTGCGCAACCTTAAAATGCGGACGTGGAGATTTAATGAACTCCAAAGAGATTTGGAGGGAATATCGCAAAAGGTACTGACCGACAGCCTGCGTCAAATGATTGACGACGGTCTTGCCTATCGGCACGACTACTGCGAACTGCCGCCGAGGGTTGAGTACGGACTTACAAAACTCGGACGGGAGATGCTGCCGATTATTGATGCACTGGCTGACTTTGGAAATTATTATAAATCATATATTGGCAAAGCGGAATAATCTCATAGAGATTATCCCGCCTTTTTTACTGTCTTTCTTTAAGCAAATCACGTATCTGCGTGAGCAGTTCCTCCTGGGTGGGCGACTCTGCCTCAACCTTGGGCGGCTCTTCCTTTGCCTTGAAGTGGTTTGCAAACTTTACAACCATAAATATTGACACTGCAATAATCAAAAAATCAACGACGTTCTGAATAAAATTGCCAAGCATAATATAACTGTCGCCACGCAGGTGAATTTTAAAATCCGTAAACTGTATGCCGGCGGTAAGTCCCGAAAAAATCGGCATAAAAATATCGCTCACTATTGAGGACACAATCTTTCCGAATGCGGAGCCGACTATCACGCCGACCGCCATATCGAGCACGTTGCCTTTAAATGCAAACTCCTTAAATTCCTTTATAACAGACATTTTATCTCCCCCGTTTTTTTGATTTTATTTTACAATATTTAATGCGATATGTCAAATATTTATCTGCTTTTTGGAAAAGATAATTTCGGGGTGATTGAAATTTCCAAATTTATTGTTAAACACTCGCCGCATCTGTGCGGCACGATTGAAATAAGCGGTTCAAAGAACAGCGCTCTGCCCGTTATGGCGGCGTGCATAATGACAGGCTCCGAGGTGTGCCTTAAAAACGTGCCCGATATATCGGACATTGCCGATATGGAAAGCCTGTTAAAATTTCTCGGCTGCAAGTGCAGTTTTTGCGGCGGCGTGATGTGCATAGACTCCTCGTGTGTCAAAAGCGTGCCGACGCCGTACGAAATATCGTCAAGACTGCGGGCGTCTTTCCTTGTAGCGGGGCCGCTTTTGGCACTTTTCGGCAAGGCACGCATATCACTTCCCGGAGGTTGCAGTATCGGTCAAAGACCGGTGGATTTGCACGTCAGGGGATTTGAAACCCTGGGTGCGGTATCGGAGCACGGGAACGGCTATGTGTCGCTTGCGGCGGAGGCTCTCACGGGAGCGGAGATTTACCTTGACTTTCCGTCGGTGGGGGCAACGCAAAACCTGATGATGGCGGCATGCCTTGCAAAGGGGCAGACGGTCATATCCAATGCGGCGGCAGAGCCTGAGATTGCCGACCTGGGCGAATTTTTAAACAAATGCGGAGCAAAAATCCACGGCGCCGGGACGGATACGGTGATAATTGACGGAACCGAAAAACTGCACGGCTGTGAGCACGAAATTATCTCCGACCGCATAGAGGCAGGCACTTTTATGGCGGCGGTGGCGGCAACGCACGGACGTGCGCAGATTAAAAACGTAACCCCCGCCCACGTTAAGCCGATAACGGCAAAGCTGTCGGAAATGGGCGTGGAATTTGCCGAGGAAATAAACTCCGTAACGGTTGACGCAAGAAATAAAATCTGCGGTGTGAGCGTGCGTACTATGCCCTACCCCGGCTTTCCCACGGATATGCAGTCACAGCTTACGGCGCTCCTGTGCACGTGCGAGGGCACGTCGTCGGTAACGGAAACCGTGTTTGAAAACCGCTTTGCCTACGCCGGCGAGCTTGTGCGAATGAACGCCAAAATCCGCATAGACGGCAGATGCGCCGTTATCGACGGCGTGGGCGAACTCTGCGGTGCCAAGGTGAGCGCCGCCGACCTTCGTGGCGGAGCGGCGCTAATCATTGCGGCTCTCGGCGCACAGGGCACTACGGAGATTGAAAACGCACACTTTGTGCGCAGAGGGTACGACGGAATTGAAAATAAACTTAAAAATATCGGCGCCGATATTTACACAGAGTAAAATTTGTGTTAAAATGAATAAAGTGAACATTATTCCCCGCTCACTCATATAATTTATATTGGGTGAGTGGGTATGAAAAAAAGAAAACCGTTAAGGATATTACTCTTTCTTGTCGTTTTTGCCGCAGTTGTTATCCTCTTTGCACGGGCATATATAACAGCGGTTGCAACGCTTAAAGGCGTGGCGCAGTCGGAGATGGAAAACGTAGCGAACGCCGCAATTCACTATGCGGTGCGTGAGGCGGCGACAAACGGCGGAGGATACACGGGGATTGTGAACATTATGAGGGATAAGGACGGCAAAATCCAAACCCTTACCCTCGACAGCGCAAAGGCGAATTTGTTAAAATCCGAAATCGCATTAAAGACCCTGCAATACCTCGGCGACAAGGAACGGTCGGAAATATCGGTTCCCGTGGGCAACTTTACCGGGATTGAGTTTTTAACGGGGTTCGGACCGGAAATTAAGATGAAAATAATTCCGTGCAGTATTGCAAACGTAGACTTTGAGAGCAGTTTTAAGCAGGCGGGAATTAACCAGGTGTGCCACACGGTGAGCGTGCGTGTGGACGTGGACATCGGCGCACTTTTGCCGAGGTTTGAGGAAATATCACGTCTTTCGTCATCGGCACTGGTTGCTGAGGCGGTTATAGTGGGCGACGTGCCCGACACATACTTGGATTTAGGTGACAGATACAATGACGGACAACATTAACTACAAATACATAGTAGATTACATAGTAAAGACAGACCCCAAAAGCACGGGAATTTTAAAGGAACTGGAAGACTTTGCCGACGGGAAGTTTATACCCATAATTCAGCGTGAGGTCAAGTGCTTTCTCGCATCGCTCTTGGAATACAAAAAACCGGAACGCATTTTGGAAGTGGGCACGGCGATTGGGTATTCGTCCATTTTCTTTGCCGGATTTTTAAAGAAGGACGGCGAGATTATCACTCTGGAAAAGGACGAGAATTACGCAAATCTCGCACGGGAGAACATATGCCGTGCCGGGCTTTCGGACACAATTCACGTTTTGGAAGGCAGTGCGGAGGAAACGATTAAAACGGTTGACAAAGAAATTGATATGCTCTTTCTCGATGCAAACAAATCGCAGTACAAATACTACTTTGACACCGTTTTCCACCTTATACGTCCGGGGGGAATAATAATCTGCGACAACATTTTATACAAGGGTATGACGGCAAACGACGAGCTTTTGCCACGCAAGCACTATGCAATAGTCAACAATATACGTGAATTTTTGGACTTTATGTGCAATGACAAACGGCTCACGTCGTCCATTGTTCCCATAGGCGACGGAATGTTGATTTCCGTTAAAAAGGAGGAAAACCAATGAAAAAACCGGAACTTCTGGCACCTGCCGGGAGCCTTGCAAAGTTGAAATACGCCGTAATGTACGGCGCAGATGCGGTATACATCGGCGGTGAGGCATTCTCTCTGCGTGTTGCGGCAAAGAACTTTACCGCAGACGAGATAAAAGAGGGCATTGACTTTGCCCATAAGAGGGGCGCAAAGGTCTACATCACGGCAAACATTATTCCGCATAATTCCGACCTCGAAAAGTTCCCCGATTTTGTACGGGAAGTGGCCGATATAGGCGCAGACGCCATAATCGTGTCCGACCTCGGCACGTTCTCCGTTGTGCGTTCCGTTGCGCCAAACCTCGACGTGCACATAAGCACACAGGCTAACAACACAAACTACGCATCGGCAAATATGTGGCACGCAATGGGCGCAAAGAGGGTTATACTGGCAAGGGATTTGTCGTTTAAAGAGATAAGAGAAATCCGTGACAAAACCGACCCGCAGCTTGAAATCGAGTGTTTTGTGCACGGGGCAATGTGCGTGTCGTACTCCGGCAGATGCCTGCTCAGCAACTACCTGACGCACCGTGACTCAAACCGTGGGGCGTGCTCGCACCCCTGCCGCTGGAAGTATTACTTAATGGAAGAAAAACGTCCGGGAGAATATATGCCCGTTTTTGAAAATGAGCGGGGCACGTTTATTTTCAACTCCAAAGACCTTTGTATGATAGAGCACATACCTCAGCTTATCGACTCCGGGATAACCAGCTTTAAGATTGAAGGCAGGGTTAAAAACGAGCTGTACGTGGCAACGGTTGTAAAGGCGTACAGGCAGGCGATTGACGCATATTTTGAAAACCCCGAAAACTACACCGTGGACAAAGAAATATTAAACGAGCTTGAAAAGGTGAGCCACCGAGAGTACACAAGCGGATTTTACTTCGGCAAGCCGACAGAGGAGCAGCAACTCTACACGAGCAACACATACATTCAGGAATACGGCATTGTCGGCGTGGTGCGCTCGTGGGATAAGGAGAGCAAAACTGCGGTAATAGAGCAGAGAAACAAGTTTGAACAGGGTGATACGCTCGAAGTTTTAACCCCCGTGGGCGAAAACTTTACCATAACCGCAAGCGATATGAAAGACGAAAACGGTGAGCCGATTGAAAGCGCACCGCACGCACAAATGATTGTAACTCTGCACTCGGACAAGCCGATGGGCGAGTACTGCGTGCTGAGAAAGAAAAAATAGGGGGACAATTATGAAAAGAGTTTTTGCTTTAACAATGTGCCTTTTGATGAGTGCAACCACTGCATTTGCCTATTCCTTTCCGGAGCCGGACTGGGGTGCGCTCTACAAGGAGAGAGAGGCAATGGTCACACAGACGGAATTTGAACTTTACACAGAAGGCGGCGTGCAAAACGCTCCAAACTACGGCGCATTGCTTGAACCGTCGGCCGGGGTATACCTCGGAATGACGGCGGATACGGCAGAGTCATTCAAGCCTCTGGGCGCATACCTTACATACGTAACTTCCACCGACCACACCGACCTTTACTACCCGTCAAACGTTGAGGTGCAAAACGCAAATGTGATAACCACCGTCGGCTGGAACTACAACTCATTGGACGAGGTGAACCTCGAAAACATCAAAGAAACCCTTGACAATCTGAGTAAATACAACAAGCTGATGCTGATACGCTTTGCAAACGAGATGAACTGCTCACCGCTCGGCGACGACCCGCAAAGGTATGTGAATGTTTTCCGGCAGGCGGCAGACCTTATTCACAGCTATCCGAACTTTGCCGTTGTATGGTCGCCCAATGACCTCGGTGCGCTTGACAGAAACTTTGAATACTACTACCCCGGTGACGAATATGTTGACTGGGTGGGCGTAAGCTGTTACAGCCTCAAATACTTTCAGGGCAATGCAAACACCGCATACAAAGACTCCGTGTACTTTATGTCCGGCGACTATGCGTGGGCGACAAACAAGCTGAAACCCGTGGTTAAATTTATGAATGACTTCGGCATAAAAAAGCCGATTATCATTACAGAGAGCGGCGTCGAAACAAAAAATATCCACGGCGATACAACACCGCAGTGGACGGTGCCGAGAATGAGAAATCTGCTCTGGGGCGTTATTATGAAGTATCCGCAGGTAAAAGCTATTAACTACTTTAACGTTCACCGTGCGGACGAGGCGCAGTGGTACGACATATCCGACTACCCGTACGCCGCAGAAATATTCAACGAGGCAAAAAATTGCGGTGCGTACTTAAAGGCGCCCAACACCTACCCCGACTTTGTGTTTACTCCGGCAAACTCCGGCGAAACGCTCTTTGCCGAAAATAACATTGTAAACCTCTACACCTTTGCATACGTTGCAAATATGCCGGAGCTCTCCGTCAACTACTATGTTGACGGGGCGTGGTATTCGTCAAGTGCGCAGCTGCCGTACAAGTGTGCTCTCGATATATCCGCTCTTTCGGACGGAGTGCACGAGATTGAAATACGCACATATGACATTTCCAAAAAATATACGTTCTTCAAGCAAGGCACTGCAATAAAATTCGGAAGTATTGCTCCGATGTACGAGGACAATATCACAATAACCGTAAACGGCGAAAACTTAAGCCTTGACCAAAACTGCGTGATAGTTAAAGACCGCACCCTTGTGCCGCTGCGTGCAATCTTTGAGGCGCTCGGCGCAGGCGTTGACTGGGACGATGCCACAAGCACCGTAACCGCAGTTAAGGACGGGAAAAAAATATCGCTCACAATAGGCGACAAAACCTTAATTGCGGGCGGCGAGGCAAAGACTCTGGACGTTCCGCCGCAGTTAATCGGTTCGAGAACTCTTGTCCCCGTTCGTGCGGTAAGTGAGAGCCTCGGCGCAAACGTAAACTGGGACGAGGCAAGTAAGACAGTTATAATTAACTAAGGAGAAAGATTATGGCACTTTGCAATCTTAAAATATTCAGCGAGTCACTCGGAATGCAGACAGATGTTAACGTTGCAATTCCGCAGAGCAATCTGAGAGGAGAAATCGGCACAAACACCTCCGGCAGAAAGGGAAACCTTAAATGTCTGTACCTTCTGCACGGACTCAGCGACAACTACTCAATCTGGGCACGGCGCACGTCTATTGAGCGTTATGCACAGGACAGGGGCATATGCGTTGTAATGCCGGACGGCGCAAGGAGTTTTTACACGGATATGAAGTACGGCGGAAAGTACTACACCTACATAGCCAAGGAGCTGCCGCAAATCATAAGGGAGATGTTTTCCCTTTCCGCAAAGCGTGAGGACAACTTTATAGCCGGGCTTTCTATGGGCGGATACGGTGCGCTTAAAATTGCACTGAGAGAATGTGACAGCTTTTGTGCGGCGGCGGCATTTTCCGCAGTTGCCGACATACATAACAAAAACTTTACAAACGACCTTGTGCCCGTATTCGGTGAGGGCGGAGTCATCCCCAAAGAGGACGACCTCTTTGAGCTTGCAAAAATATGTGAGAAAAATCCGAACCGACCGAAAATTTTTATGGGCGAGGGCACCGAGGACTTTATGTATGACGACAACGTGCGGTTGAAAGAACTGTTTGAAACGCTCGACTATGACTACACCTACCGTGAGTCCGAGGGGACGCACTGCTGGAAGTTCTGGGACGAGTACATACAGTATGCGCTTGACTGGCTGTTTCAGGAGGACTTAAAATGATAATCAAACGAATGAAATTTGAAAGAATTGACTATATTTTTGCCGCCCCCGACAACTACGAAAAAGGCGGCAAGCACCCTGTAATAATTCTTTTGCACGGCGCAGGAACACGTGGAACAGACCTTGATACGTTGGAGCAAAATCCGCTATTTAAGCAAAGCGTTGCGCACTGCCCGGACGCAGTGATTTTTGCACCGCTGTGTATGGAAAACTCGTGGTTTAACATATTTGAGCGTTTGCAGGACTTTGCGCTATATGCCTCTCTGCAAATTTTCAGCGATGCAAACAGAGTGTACCTTATGGGCGTAAGTATGGGCGGTTACGGTGCCTGGGCGCTCGCTATGGCACGGCCCGAAATTTTTGCGGCGGTAGTGCCGATTTGCGGCGGAGGAATGGCTTGGAACGGAGCTGCGTTAAAAAGTATGGCGGTATGGGCTTTTCACGGCAAAGAGGACAGAGATGTGTATACAGAGGAAAGCATACATATGGTTGAGCGCATTAACAGCTGCGGCGGCAACGCAAAGCTCACGCTCTACGACGGCGTGGGTCACAACTGTTGGGATTTGGCTCTCTCGGACGACGAGCTTTACGACTGGCTATATGAGCAAAAGCTCACTTTGCCGGAAAATGTCGATGAACAGTTCGGCGGAAATCCCGAAATATACGGATAACAAGGCATTTTTTGGAGGGTGTAGAATTACACCCTCTATTTTTGTAACTTTTTTGTGCTTTTTAAGATATATATAGGCAGGAGAGTGTTGAACTTACATTGGTTTCACATAGCAATTTTCCCCGTAACGGCAGTAAATTCCTTGAAAATACGACAGTATTCCCTGCGTAATTTACTTTGTTACAGAAAAAATTGCTTATGTGAAACTGCGAGCACCTGTTCGGCTGAATTTTTGCAAAGAATTTCGGTGCGTAAGGGTGCAGGCGGGCTGACGCCCGTCAAAACCGACAAGGCGGAAGGCTTTGTGAAAATTCAGCCGACAGGCAATGCAAGTTCAGCTCTCCCCTGCCTAAGTGAAAGGGGGAAAACGTATGGACGAGAAAAAACTGATTGCACATCTTAACTGCGGAAAGACATCGGCGCTCGAAGAAATAATACGGCTCTACACGCCGTACATAAGCGTAATCTTATACAATATGGGCATATCCGCCGAGGACGGCGAGGAGATTGCGTCCGATGTTTTTACTGCGCTGTGGCGCTCACGGGAACGCATCGACGCAGAGTACGGGAGCATAAAGCCGTACCTTGCATCCATAACAAGGAATTTTGCGCTCAAACGCCTTTCACGCAAAAGGCTCGAATGTGTTCCGCTCACCGAAACTGCGGACGTGTCGGAGAGCGAGGGCGACTTTTTGTGGGACGCAGTGATGCTGTTGGGCGAGCCGGACAGTGAGATTTTCGTCAGGCATTACAAGTACGGCGAAAAACACCGAGAAACCGCACAGGCTGTGGGAATGAGCGTGTCCGCCGTGAAACAGCGCATCGCAAGAGGAAAAATCAAACTCAAAAAGATTTTGGAGGGATATGAATGAAACGGGATTTGCACACCGAGCTTGGCATAAGCACAAATGACAAAAAAACCGCACTCGACATTAATGCGGAAACGGTTGAAAAAAACGTGTTTGCAAACATAGGCACACGCCCTCACCGAGCACGCAAAAGGCTGGGCGCAGCCGTGCTGGCGGCGGCAATTACGGTGACGTTTTGCGCAGCGGCGGCAGACAAAATGTGGGGCGGAGGTATTTGGGGCATTTTCGGCGCAAACCAAAAGCAAGCCGAAAAACTGGCATCAAATTCCGCCGATTTAAACCTCACCGCAACCGACAGCGGAATAACGGTAAAGCTCATACAGACGCTCGCCGACAATCACGGGATATATGTACTGTACGAGGTCAGCGGATTTGACGGACTAAAAGGCGGCGAGAACCTGTCCTGGGACAAGAGCCGCCTTAAAATAAGTTACGCCGACAGCGAGAAAATTCCGGGCAGCGGCGGCTACGCATACACAAGGATGCTCGGTGCAAAGGACGGCAAATGCACAATGCTGTACCTGCGCACGGGTACGGGCAGACTTGCACCGCAAAAGCTTACGTTCGAATTGGAAGGACTTAAAAAGTTTACCGATGAAGGTCGCTTTGAACCGCTTTCCGATGCGCATTTTAACTTTGCCTGGGACTTTGACTGCAAAAATCTGCAAACAGTACTCAAATACAACGAAAAATTCAACTCAGGCGAAAACACCCTTAAACAGATTGACCTCTCCCCCGTTTCCCTGTGGATAACCGCAGACGGAAAGCAGCTTGAAAACTGCGCCGTTGAGGTCAAATTTAAAGACGGAAAAACAATTTCGCCGAATATGAATATTTCCCACAATCCGTCAAAGGCGGAAAATGTGCTCTCTGCGGAGTTTGACAGAATAATAAACGTCGACGACATAGAACTGATACAAATCGACAGCCTTAGCCTAAAACCTTTTAAATAAAAAAATAATCGGACTGCCCCGAAAAACAGAGGCAGTCCGTTTGCTTCATTCGTCAGTCATTATTGCAGCCGCAATCGTGTCTGTCGGGTTCGAGTTTGTCAAAGTGCTTTTTCTCCGGCGGGAAAAACTCGTCTACGGGGAAGCGCAGTTTGTCAAACAAGTCGCACGGGTTATTGTCTGTGGAGGCAACGCACTCGTGCTGCGGTATACAGAAGTCGATTACCGGAATAAGGAGCTGAACATCTCTTTCCAGTCTTACGATAGTAAACAAACCGATGGTTACAAACACTTTTCTGATGTTGTCGCCGTCAATGATGACGTCGTCAAACACACGGCATATGCTCTCAGGAATGGAATTTACGTCCATCTCTCCGCAGCAGCAGCAACGCTCTGTGGGTTCTACCACTTTTGCGGCAAGGCAAATGGGGTCAACCACTTCTGTCTGTGTCAGCTTTTTTGCCGCCGCAGTGCATCGACATAACCGCAAGGCGTTCGTTTGCACGCTCAAAGAGGTCACGCTCCACAATGCAAAGCTCGCTCCTCCTGTGATAAAACCTGTCTGAGAGCGGAACATCACGGCGCAGCTCTGCAAGAAAGTCCACGGTTTCGCTTTTGTTATTTACCAAAACGCCTGTGTAAATGCTGTTTGCCAGTATTCGGCGGACGGTTTTTGCGCTCCAATTTCTGCCTGTTTTTGTAGGTACGTGCAGACGGTTCAGTTCGCTTGAAATACGCCGTATGCCGTACTTTTCGTCGGCGTACATACCAAATATCATTTTTACGGTTTCAGCCTCCCGTGGGTTGATTTTGAGCTCATATGTATTTACTTTGTCATAACCGTATATACAGTTTGGCACACGGCCGCTCTTTGCGCCCTGCTTTTTGCCGAATATTATGCGTTTGGAAAGCGAACAGGACTCCTCCTGGGCAAGGGCGGCAAACACTGTGAGTACAAATTCCGACTCACCGATGACCTTTTGATTTGCACCGATAAAAAGGACGTCCACGTTGCGGCTCTTTAAGAGCCGTATGCCGTTTAAAAAGTCCACGGTATTTCTCGCAAAGCGGCTGATGTCCTTAACAAGCAGGACGTCAAATTCGCCTTTCTCGCTGTCGGAGAGCATTTTTTGAAACTGCTCACGGCTTTTGGTGCTTTTTCCGCTCGTGCCACGGTCGGCATAGATTTTAACTGTCTTTTCTCCTTTGGAGCGGACGTAATCCTCAAAAAACTTTTTCTGATTGATAAGTGAATTAAGCTGTTCGTCGCTGCCGGTGGAAACACGGCAATATGCTGCGTACTTCACAGGTCATCACGGGTTGGGTAAAATATTTTTTGCATAAAAAAACCACCTCTATACATCATATAGAGATGGTTTTAAAAAATGACATCAGTTAAAATATTCCATATTTATGTTGAAATACTTTGTAAGATACGTAAGAGAACTTGTGTTTATCTTCAATATCTCTTTTTTAAACTCGGCTTTTCCGTTTTCGTCCATAGCGTCAATGATAGCCTTTATTGCATCGATATCCTTGGCGTAGGTTTTGCGCACGTACTGCTCGTTTACTATAACGCCCTTATCCTCGGCTGTGGATTTTTCGTCATATGCGGCGTCGAGTGTTTCCTCGATGTCCTTCTTTATGTAGCCGATGATTGTTGCGGCATCGCCTTTAAACTCTATAAGCTCGATGTCGGCAAGAACGGTATCAAGTTCGTTGCAAGCGGTATTGCTTGCGGCAATTTCCTCTGCCGTGGGCTTTGACGGTTCAGGTTTGGGTGTGGGTGTAGGGTCGTCGTCCTGTGAGGGGAGTTTTCCGTCATCGTCGGACGAACTGCCGTTATTTCCGCTGTTGCCATTAGAACCGCTGTTACCTTTGGAACCGCCGGTGGAAGTACTGCCCTTGCTGTCGTCCTTTTTGTCGCCGTTTGTCTTGGTATCGTCTGCCTTTGTATCGTCTTTGGTGTCGGCTGAATCCTTAACAAAGAATTTAAGCGCCTGTGCAAGCTCACCCCTGGTGATATCCGCCGTCGCACGGAAGGTATCGCCGTTCTCTATGGGCATATAGCCGTTTGCAATCATCTTTTCAACGCTTGACTGCGCCCAGTCGGACACTTCGTCGGAAATTTTTACTTCCTTATCGGATTTAAGCTCCAATATTCTGTCAAGAATAGTGCAGACCTGCTCTCTGGAAACGTTGTCGTCACCTCTGAAAGTGTTGTCCTCAAAACCCTTTATGTAACCTTTGTTTACGGCATAGAGAACCTGAACATAGTACCAGTCGTCAGCCTTAACATCGGTAAAGATATTGTCGGCGGCAACGGTAAAGCCGAAGGTCAGGTTTACCATTTTACAAAGCTCCGCTCTGGTGAGGTGAGCGTCGGGCTTAAAGGTGCCGTCCTCGTAACCGTTTATAATGCCGGCGGAAACCAGCTTGTATACGCTCTCTCCGAGTGCCGAATTTTTGTCAACGTCGGAAAACGTTATATCGTCGGCAAATGATACGGTGCACATTGAAAGGCACATTACAAGTGCCAAAAGTGCGCAGATTAGTTTTTTCATTTGAATTCCCTCCTGTGATGTTTGTCAAACGGACGGACACGTATGCCCGTCCGTTTTTGTAAATTCTTACTGTAAATATCTGTTAACTTCAACGGTGATGTTGCCAGTTTTGTGGCCACGGAACGTCCTTGAACTTACCGTACCTCTGTATGCGTCAACATAAATCTTACTCGGAACGGGAACAGGAGTGATTTCGGCTGATTTAATCTTATTTACAACCTTATCTATCTTTTCCTGTGCCGCAGCGTCCGAAACGGTGTTGTTACCGCTCAAAAGTGCGTCGAATGCAGAGTCTATGCCGAACAGCTTGCCGCCAATCTTGATTTCAAGTGCGGCGTCGGTTGCCTTAAAGCGCTCGCCCTCGGCAGCTATTGTAGCGGTTGAGAGTTTGTCGAACACTTTTGCATAATCTCTGTTGAGGTACTGCTCATATTTATCAAGAGCAGTTTCAATCTTATCCTCATACTTGTTATACAGGTTTCTCAATCTGTAATTTACGTCAAGTATCTTATCAAGGGTTAATCCCTTGGGCAGCTCGCCTTTGGTAATGTAGTTCATTATTATCTCGTTTGCCTTGTTGGCATATGTTGCGAGAATTGCCGCTGCCGCCTTTGTTTTAGACTCGATTGTTGCATCGTCAAACTTGTTGTAGTAGATGAGTGCATCGTGGGCGATAACTGCCGCATCGTACACAACGTCATAGTACTGTTCAATGGAATTGAGTTTAAGTCTGTATGCGCCGTCAGTTGTACGCTCAAAGAACTTTTCGAGCCAGTTTGTTTCTGCAAGCTCTTTGAGTTTTGTGTTGTTATCGTAGTCCACTTCGGGAACGGATTTTAGTTTATCGGTTGCCTTTTTAACAAACTTGTTGTAGTAAGGAACCACCCAATCGTTCATTATGTCTACCACTGCGGTGAGTGATGCCGGATATGTTTCGGTTATGTTTGCGTCGGAAGATGACTCAACGATGTCGCACTTAGCGTCAAGACCGTCGGCAAAATCCTTGGTTGCCTGCATAACATAACGTCTTACAACATCTTCGTCTATAAGCTCGATTGCCTTATAGTACTTGGACGGAATAAATTCCGCTTTAATCTTGTCGTAGGTATACCCTCTTACTGCATCTGCGATACCTCTTGCAAGAACGAGGTTGTCTTTGTTAATGGTTATATCGTCTTTCTTTGCCGCAAAATCCGCCATAAGGTCTTTGTATGCCTTGGTTTCCTTATAAGCATCGATGGCCGTCTTTGCGTGCTTCTGAATAAGGGTCTTAATTGTATCGTCGGTGCCGTTTAAGTACTTGGTGATGGCACTGTCAACGTACTTTTCTATTCTCTCGTCAACAAACTTTTTGTTTTCTGCCGAGATTGTTCCGTTTACATACTCATCGGCGATGTCATCCGCATATTCTGCAATAGCGTCCTTAATCATTTTCCTCTGCTCATCAGTGAGAGAGGGGTCATTATTGACGTACTTTTTAACATATTCCTTGGCGTTGGTTTCTATGAGGTTACTCATAGTACTTCTGAAATTTGCATCGGTATTGTACTTGTTGCGGATTTTCTCCTTAACGCCGCTCTTAATAAAGTTGTTTATGGCATCTGCCATATCGGCATCAAGAGTATTTGCGGCGTATTTATCCACAATTTCGCCAACGTATGTGTTTAAGTAGCCATTTACAATTCTTATAACCTCCGTGTTTGCGGGGTTGTTGTAGGTATCCCTTACAACCTCGGAAACGTGGTTGTCGTAGTAGTCGTCAAACTTTGCTCTGTCATTGTAGTAATCATTAAAGTATCTGTCAAACTGTGCATCATCGCAATAGTCGTTATAGTACTCTTCGATATTTGCCGCCGTGAATATCTCGGTGTCAAAGTTATCGTCAATGTACTGCTCTACCTTTGCTCTGAAATCGGGGTCTGTTGCAAGTCTTGCGTAATAATTGTCAAAGTTGTTGTTAAACAGCTCTGTAAAGTTATCCTGCACGTAAGTGCTTGCATACTTGTTATAAAATTCCTCAAACTTCGCATTGTCTGCACAGTATTCATCGTAGTACTTGTCATAGAGGTCGTCAAAGTACTTATTGTAATACTTGTCAAAGTAATCATTATAGAGTGTATCGAAGTTTGTGCCAAAGTAGGTATCTATGCACTCATCGAACACGTCATAATTATAGTTTTGATCCAAAACCTGTGTGTAGAAACGGTCAAATATTTGGTCGTAAACTTTATCAAACAAGTTTGCATCAGCAAAGCATACGTCCACGATGTCGTTAAATTTGCCTACAAAGTTTGCATCATAGAGATTTTCTTTCTCTGCACCATAGTACGTTTCAATCTCTGTTTTGAGTCTTGTGTACTCTGTCGGGTTTTCCGTTTCAAGAGAGCCGCTGATATATTTATCAGCTTGTTCATCGCTTGCGCCGAGTTCAATAAGTTTAACACGGATATTGTCATCGGTCATAATAAACTTTTTAAGTTCAGTTTCAAGTTCCGGTGTGGAGAACACTGTTCCCTTTATCTCCGAGCCGATACCAGCCTTTTTGGTATTGTCAATCGTCTTTACCGTATTGTTAATAAAGTCGGGTTCCGTAAACTTATCCTTAAAGTTAGCTTTTGCATAATTTTTTGCATCATCGCTTGTGAGCAAGTCAGCTTTAAGCCTGGTATATGCGTCCTCTCTTATTTCGGTACCGGCAGTTTGAAGCTCGGTTAAAAGCTTTGTCTGAGCCTCTGCTTTGATGTCGGCATCGACTTTAATCTCATCTTTAAGGGTTGTGTTGGATTTGAGTCCTGCCCTGATATCGTCCTTCATTTCCAGCCTGAAATCAGCGTCTGTGAGAAGGAGTTTTTCAAGCTGAGGACCAATCTTATCCCAAGTGTTGAGGTGTGCTCTTACGGCATCTTTAAATGCCGGTTCACCCGATGCCCAGTCGGCTTTGAGTCTTGCCTTTACGTGCGCCTTAAACGTTGCATCGGAAAGAAGTTCCGACGGGTCATTGTCAAGCTTTTCTTTGAGCCAATTTTTAACCGTCTGTTTAACGGTATCGTTTGCATAGAGTTCGTCTCTGATGCTGCCTGCGCCGTTTTCTTTGAGTTTATCGTCGATGTATTTTTTAACGGTAGCGTCTGTTTCGGTTCCGTTAAAGTACACGTCCTTAACGTACTGAATGCTCTCGTCAACGAGGAACTTTCTGAAATCTGCGTTTGTCTGAATATAATCTTTGAGCGCATCGCTTGTGAGAATATATTCAAGTGTTGCATCTTTCTCTATAAAGCTCTTTTTAAAGCTGTCGCTTGCGATGATGGTATCTACCATATCCTCGTCGCTTGCAAGCTCTTTGATAAAGTCATCATCGTTTACGAGTTTATCACGAAGTGTTGCATCGTTCATAAAGGTCTTTTTGAGTGACTCATTTGCAAGCATTGAGTCAACAACGGAACGGTTGCTCAAAATTTTCTTTATAAACTCGTCGTTGTCGATATTTTCCTCAATGTATTTATCAACCTCGCCCTCAATCTGTTTAACAGTGAGGAAGTCTGCCATTTTGAGAGTTACAGACTGGTTTAAAATCTTTCTGCTGCTGTCGATTATGCCCTTTGACTCCAACTTTTGGAGAAGTTCGTCATACACATAAACATCTCTGGACTCCAATGCGGAGAGAACGTTTTTTAAGAGCGTCTTGCCCTGGTGCATTGCATCGAGAGCGGACTCTGCGATTGATGACTCGGAGTCATACACCAATGTAAAGCCGAGTTTCGTTATGCCGGGGACAACCGAACCGTCGAGGTAAACATCGTCCTGAACATAGAGAGAAATTGTCCTGAACATAAGGCATACGTCAATGTCCTTTGTTATGGGCATATCGGTATCAAAGATAACCCAATCGGTGCCGTCGTTGTACCAGAGTTCGGGGTAGATGTAATGGAGAACATTGCCCTCACCGTCGGTATAGCCGGCTCTTTTCTTGGACTCTTTATCACCGAGAACCGCATCAATCTGCGCCTGTGTAATCTTTTCGTTTGCGAGCACTTCAACACTGCCTTTGAAGTTTTCGCTTACGGCGTTGGAACCGTCATAAAGATTTACCTTAAATTTGGTTTCCGGTGTAACCGTGCCGAGGTTAACTTTGCCGTCTACGGTTTTAATCTTTCCGGACTTTTTGCCGTCAAAATCCGTTACGGACGGTGTGGCTGCATTTACGGTGAACTTAAAGTTTACCTCGCCCTCTGCACCCGCCTTCTTATTAAATTTAAGCGTAAAGAGTTTAAGCGGTGCCGTGCCGAAGCTTGCGCTTGTAAGTCCTTTTGCCGCATCCGGCTCAAACCACGAAATTTTGCTTGCGCTTGCATCGAGTCTGCCGTCGATTGCGGAAACTGCCTTGTCAAAGTCAAGTTTACCGCCTTCAAAGCTGTAATCTATTGTGATGCTGTGGATATTCGTTATATCTCCCGGCATCCTGTCAAGTGTTACGTCCATTGTTACAACGCCTGTTGTCTCGTCATATGTGGGAACAAATTTGAGTGTTCCCTCCTCTGTAACCGGAGGAAGTTTGCCGAGGTTAACTTTGCCGTCTACGGTTTTAATCTTTTCGGACTTTTTGCCGTCAAAGTCTGTTACGGACGGTGTGGTTGCATTTACGGTGAACTTAAAGTTCACTTCGTCCTCTGCGCCCGCCTTCTTATTAAATTTAAGCGTAAAGAGTTTAAGCGGTGCCGTGCCGAAGCTTGCGCTTGTAAGTCCTTTTGC
>CAKSTI010000014.1 GCA_934500705.1 uncultured Clostridia bacterium
TTTGCATTAAAACTAATCTCAAATTAACGAGAACCTTATTTTTTATGCTGTTCATTTTTCAAAGACCAAATGTGCGCTTTTCACAAGCGACTTGATTATGATACCACAACGGAGCGGCTTTGTCAACACTTTTTTCGATTTTTTTGTAATATATCCATTTTACACAATATGCCAATTTTTGGCGGCGGTATTTTTAAAAGAATTGTCCATTGACATTTTTCGCAGGCGGTGATTTTGACATTTGGTTAATTCGGTGTAATAATGCACAAGATATTTGTATAATTTTAAATATGGTCAAGTATAGCACCTATGTGGTATAATAGATAGAGGTACAATATAATTGTAGAAAAAGGTCGAAAGAATACATTTATAAAGGGCGAATGGTTATGACAATTATTAAACGAAACAACACAGCAAACATCGGAGATATTTCGGAGGAAATTGACCGTTTTTCACACGGGGGGTCATATAAAGCTTACGAATTTATGGGGTGTCACAGATCGGAAAACGGATATGTCTTCCGTGTGTGGGCGCCGAATGCAAGGAGCATCAGCGTTACGGGCGACTTTAACGACTGGGACAGGGGCGCCTGCCCGATGTCGCAGACGGGCGGCGGAATATGGGAGGCGTGCGTATCCGGTGCGAGGGTTTATGACAACTACAAGTACTGCATTGAAACTGCGGACGGGAGATTTATATACAAAAGCGACCCTTACGCCTTTCACACGTGCACAAGACCGGAAAATGCGAGCAAAATTTACGATATTGACGAATATAAATGGACAGACCGTATATATTTAGAAAACAGGGACAAACACAACGTCCTCGAAGCACCCGTAAATATTTACGAGGTTCACTTGGGCTCGTGGAAAAAATACGCAGACGGCAACTTTTACAACTACCGTGAGCTTGCAAAGCAGCTTGCGCCGTATGCCAAAAAGATGGGATACACGCACATTGAGATTATGCCTGTTTCCGAGTACCCTTACGACCCGTCGTGGGGTTACCAGGTGACGGGTTACTATGCGCCGACGTCAAGATACGGAACGCCGGAGGACTTTGCCGCATTTGTGGACACTTGCCACTCTTACGGTTTGGGAGTTATTCTGGACTGGGTGGGGGCGCACTTTCCCAAGGACGAAAACGGTCTTTACGAATTTGACGGCTCGTGCTGTTACGAGTACGCAGACCCGCTCAAAAACGAGCACCCCGACTGGAACACGAGGATTTTTGACTACGGGAGAAACGAGGTTATGTCGTTCCTCATTTCAAACGTCGTTTTCTGGCAGGACAAATACCACATTGACGGAATAAGGGTGGACGCCGTGGCGTCTATGCTCTATCTCGACTACGGCAAAAAAGACGGAGAGTGGAGGCCGAACAAATACGGCGGAAACTACAATCTGGAAGCGATAGAGTTTTTAAAGAAAATGAACACAATCTCGTTTGCGTTCAACCCGTCGGTGATGATGATTGCGGAGGAGTCAACGGCTTTTCCGATGATTACAAAGCCGGTGTACGACGGAGGACTGGGATTTAACTTTAAGTGGAATATGGGTTGGATGAACGATATGCTGGGGTATATGTCGACTGACCCGCTGTTCAGAAAAGGACGGCACAACAATCTGACATTCTCACTGACGTATGCGTTCTCGGAAAACTACATTCTGCCCCTCTCGCACGACGAGGTGGTGCACGGAAAGTGCTCGATGATTGGCAAGATGCCCGGAGAATACGAGGACAAGTTTGCAAACCTGCGGACGTTCTACGGCTATATGATGGCGCACCCCGGAAAGAAGCTGTCGTTTATGGGCAACGAGTTTGCACAGTTCATAGAGTGGGACTACTCAAAGGAGCTTGACTGGCTGCTGCTCGACTATGAGCCGCACAGGCAGATGCAAAAGTACGTTAAGGACTTAAACAAGTTCTACCTTGCAAACAGGGCGTTCTGGGAGAACGACAGCGACTGGAACGGATTTAAGTGGATTTGCCCGGACGACAACGACCAGTCGATAATATCGTTCAGGAGAATTGACAAAAAGGGCAATGAGATAATAGCGGTGTGCAACTTCTGCCCGGTGACAAGGCACGGGTACCGCATAGGCGTGCCGGAGAAGGGAACGTACAAGTGCGTATTTTCGAGTGACAAGAAAATTTACGGAGGAAAGGGAGAGCGGGTTGTGAGCGCAAAGTCCAAGGACATTCCGATGCACAGAATGGACAACAGCATCGGCATCACAATCCCGGCGCTTTCAGTTTCGTACTACAAACTTATAAAGTAAAAACACCTTAGGAGGTAAGTATTATGTATTCAACCAATTCAATGCGCAAAGAATGTATCGCTATGCTGTTAGCCGGCGGTCAGGGGAGCAGACTTCTTGCACTTACCAAAAAAACGGCAAAGCCCGCCGTTCCTTTCGGAGGAAAGTACAGAATTATAGATTTTCCGCTTTCCAACTGCGTAAATTCGGGCATTGATACAGTCGGCATTATGACGCAATATCAACCTCTGGAACTAAACGACTATATCGGCAACGGAACACCGTGGGGACTCAACCGCAGTTTCGGCGGGGTGCACATTCTGCCCCCGTACTCAAAGAGCGGAAAGAGCGAGTGGTACAAGGGTACGGCAAATGCGATTTACCAGAATATCCGATTTGTGGACAGGTACAATCCGACGTACGTGCTTGTGCTGTCGGGCGACCACATCTACAAGATGGACTACGCAAAAATGCTGGAATTCCACAAGGAGAACAACTCCGAGTGCACCATTGCGGTGCTCGATGTGCCGATTGAGGAGGCGTCGAGGTTCGGAATTATGAACACCAACGCAGACAACTCGATTTACGAATTTGAGGAAAAGCCGAAGGAGCCTAAGAGCACAAAGGCGTCTATGGGAGTGTATCTGTTTAACTGGGATATTTTGAGAAAGTATTTGATTGAGGACGAGGAAAACGAGGAGTCGTCAAACGACTTCGGCAAAGACGTAATCCCCAAACTGCTTGCGGACAAAAGAAAGCTGTTTGCGTACAAGTTTGACGGATACTGGAAAGACGTGGGCACAATCCAGAGTCTGTGGGAGGCTAATATGGACCTCATTGACCCGAACGTGCCGATTGAGCTTAAAGACCCCGACTTTAAAATCTACGCAAGGAACTACTCTCAGCCGGCGACGTACGTTGCGGACTCGTCAAAGATAAGCAACTCGCTGATTTCCGAGGGGTGCATAATAAACGGCACGGTGGAGCACTCGGTTGTATCGACGGGCTGTGTTGTGGAGGAAGGCGCTGTGGTTAAAAACGCTTTCATTATGCCGGACACCGTTGTCAAAAAAGGTGCAACGGTGCAGTATTCCATTGTCAGCGCACGCTGTATGATCGGCGAAAACGCAAAAGTGGGAAGAGAGCCGAAAAGTCCGGGCGGTGTGCCCAAAAAGATTTGCGTACTTAGCAAGCACACGGTTGTAGCGGACGGCGAAAGCATTACGGAATAGGGAGAGTGACAGATTATGAAAATGTCGGGAATAATTTTTTCAAACATATATGACACGCCGATGGGCGACCTTACGATGCACAGAACGGTTGCGTCTATGCCCTTTGGCGGCAGATACCGCTTTGTTGACTTTGTGCTCTCCAATATGGTGAACTCAAACATCTCATCAATCGGTGTTATTACCAAATACAACTACCAGTCGCTTATGGACCACCTGGGCGGCGGCGCTGACTGGGATTTGAACAGAAAGGACGCAAACCTCTACATTCTGCCCCCGTTTGCAACGGGCATTACCAATGTATACAGGGGAAATTTGGAGGCGCTGTTTAACGCTGTGTCGTTCCTCAACGCAACAAAGCCTGACTATGTGGTTATGTGCGACACGACGGTTATATGCAACATAGACTTTAACGAGGCATTAAAGTCACACATAGACTCCGGTGCGGACGTTACGGCGATATGCAACAGGCACATTGAGGACTACGAGTGCGACAGCAACGACCTTGTTTTAAAGGCGGAAAACGGAATAGTAAACGACCTTGCCATAGGATATATGCTCGGCGAGGATTCGATGATTGGAATGGGAATGTTTATAATAGAAAGAAAAACCCTTTTGGGCATTATAAACAGCTACGTTTCACGTGGGAGATACAGCTTTGAAAAGGACTATCTGCTGACACGGTTTGTAGACAACTCAATTAAGATAAACACATACGAGTTCAAGGGTGCGGTTTTGAGGAACCACAACGTACTCTCCTACTACAAAAACAACTTTAAGCTGATGAAGCCGGAAATCAGAAACGATATATTCAAAAACGACGCCGTAATAAGGACAAAAGTCCGTGACCAGGCGCCCGCGTCTTACCACGACGGGTGCTCAGCCAAAAACTGTATGGTTGCCGACGGCTGCGACATTTGGGGAACGGTGGAAAATTCCGTGCTGTTCAGAGGTGTAACAATAGAAAAAGGTGCGGTTGTAAAGAACTCTATTGTGATGCAGGGCACAAAAATCGGCTCCGGAGCGTCCATAGATTGTGCTATTATAGACAAAGACGTGTCGGTTTCGCAGGGTGCGGTCTTGACAGGAACGCAGCAAACGCCTATAATAATCCATAAGGGCGAAGTTATATGAAATAAATAAAAAGGCGGAATACAGATGAAGATACTTTTTGCAGCAAGCGAGGCTGCGCCTTTTGCCAAATCCGGCGGACTTGCCGACGTGGCGGGTGCACTTCCGTCTGCTCTTTCCAAAATCAAGGACAACGAAGTTTGCGTTATCCTACCTTACTACAAGTCAATTAAATTCAACCCCGAGATAAATGCGCAGTACGTGGGCAACCTCTACGTTCCGCTGGCGTGGCGGAGCGTGTACGCAGGCGTATTCAAGGCGGTTGTTAAAAACACGGGACGTGGCAAGAACAAGCGTGCCGACCTGGTTTACTACTTTATAGACAACGAATATTACTTTAACCGTGACGGTCTTTACGGATATGCAGACGACGGAGAGAGGTTTGCCTTCTTTTCAAAGGCGGTGCTCGAATGTTTGCAGCTTATAGGCTTTGTGCCGAACGTCATACACTTAAACGACTGGCAGACGGGATTTTTGCCCCTGTTTTTAAAGGCGCACTACTCCCAGCTTGATATGTATAAGAACATTCGCACGGTATTTACAATACACAACATTGAGTACCAGGGAAAAGCCGACCCCAACTTCCTCTCCGAGGTGCTGGGCGTTGACGAAAACTGGCGCAATGTGTGCACGTTTGACGGGCTGATTAATGCAATGAAAACGGCGATTGTGCTCAGCGACAAGATAACCACGGTTTCGCAGACGTACTCGCACGAGATTAAATACGCATACTTTGCAAACGGCTTGGAGGACATTCTGCGTGAGAACGAATACAAGCTGTGCGGTGTGGTAAACGGCATAGACACCGAGCTTTACAATGCGGAAAAAGACCCCAAAATCAAGTTTAACTACAAGCCGACAGACCTTGAAGGCAAGGCTAAGGACAAGGAGTATTTGCAAAAGAAGCTCGGACTTGCGGTGAACCCCGACATTCCGATTGTAGCGATGGTTTCAAGGCTCGTAAAGCACAAGGGGCTTGAACTTGTGGACTACATCTCACAGGAATTTACAAATGTGAATATGCAGTTTGTGGTGCTGGGAACGGGCGACAAAAAATATGAGGATATGTTCCACTTTTTGGCGTATTGCCACCCGGAGAAGGTTTCGGCAAACATAACGTTCAGCGCTGATTTGGCGAGCGAGATTTACGCCGGTGCGGACTTTTTGCTTATGCCGTCCAAGAGTGAGCCGTGCGGACTTTCGCAGCTTATTGCTATGCGGTACGGCACAATCCCGATTGTGAGGGAAACGGGCGGTCTTGTGGACACCGTTCCGCCGATTAACACGGAAACGCTCGACGGCAGAGGATTTACATTCAAGGTGTTCAATGCGCACGATATGCTCGGCGCAATAGAGCGTGCCGTGGCGTTTTACGGCGACAAGACAAAACTCAGTGCATTCCGCACAAGGATAATGAAGTATGACAGCAGCTGGAAAATCCCTGCGGACACATATATGGGTATATACAACGAACTTGTTAATTAGCTTGCCCAACCAATGAAAGGAATGATAGTAATGAAGATAGACCAGAAAACCGCAATGAGCCTTATGGACGAAAAGTGCAGAAACAACTTTGGCTGCGACCTGTCGGAGGCTACACAGCATCAGATATATATGACGGTGTGTATGGTTGTGAGAGATATTCTTGCCGAAAAGAATATGGACTTTAATAAGGCGGCGGGAAATAAAGAGGAAAAACAGGTGTTCTATATGTCTATGGAATTTCTCGTAGGCACATCGCTCCACAACAACCTCTACAACCTCGGAATTGAGGACGTATTTAAAAAGGCGCTCAAATCCGTAGGTACGGACATAGAAAACATTTACAGAATTGAGCCTGACGCAGGTCTTGGCAACGGCGGTCTGGGAAGACTCGCATCTTGCTATATGGACTCGATGACTTCACTTGGTATTCCTGCGACGGGATATTCAATTCGTTATGAATTTGGTATTTTCAAGCAGAAAATAATAGACGGCTGGCAGATGGAGTTCCCCGACGACTGGCTCAACCTCGGTGACGTTTGGCTCAAAGGCAGACCCGACGAGTCTGTTGAGGTGCACTTTGGCGGATATGTAAACGAATGGTTTGACGAGGGCGGACATCACATTGAGCACCTCGACTACAACACGGTGCTTGCGGTACCCTACGATATGCTGATTTCCGGCTACGACACAAAGGCTGTAAACAAGCTGGTTTTGTGGAGCGCAAAGTCGCCTAAGAGTTTTGATATGACCGCATTTTCACGTGGCGACTACGCAAAGGCGATTGAGGAAAACACAAAAGCCGAGGTAATATCAAAGGTTCTCTACCCGGCGGACGACCACATCGAGGGCAAGATTTTAAGGCTTAAACAGCAGTACTTCTTTGTGAGTGCGTCACTGCAAACAATCACAAGGAAGCACTTTGCAAAATACAAGACGCTCGACAACCTTGCAGACAAGGTTTCCGTTCACATCAATGACACTCACCCGTCGCTGTGCGTGCCGGAGCTTATGCGCATACTTATGGACGACTACGGCTACGGCTGGGACGATGCGTGGGAGATTTGCAAAGCTACTCTCTCCTACACCAACCACACGGTAATGAGCGAGGCATTGGAGAGATGGAACGAGAATATGTTCTCGCAGCAGCTCCCCAGAATTCACCAGATTGTTGCGGAGATTAACCGCAGACTGATAATAGATTTGCAGAAGGTTTACCCCGGCGACAACGCCAAGATTGAATATATGGCGGTTATTGCAAACGGCGAGGTACGTATGGCAAACCTGTGTCTGGCGTGCTGCCATATGGTAAACGGCGTTTCAAAACTGCACACGGAAATTCTGGAAAACAGCATTTTCCGTGACTACTACAACATTGAACCCGACAAGTTTACAAACGTTACAAACGGCATTGCATACAGAAGATGGCTTTGCCAGTCCAATCCCCTGCTTACAGACTACCTTGACTCTTTAATCGGCGGCGGATACAAAAAGGACTCGAACGAGCTTGAAAAGCTCCTCAAATTCAAGGGTGACAAGGAAGTCCTCGACAAGTTATTTGAGATAAAGCACGCAAACAAGGAAAGACTTGCGGAGTATATATTAAAGAAAAACGGCATAAAAGTTGACCCGAACAGCATTTTTGACGTGCAGATAAAGAGACTTCACGAATACAAGCGCCAGCTCTTAAACGTGTTGCAGATACTGGATATGTACCTCAAAATCAAGGCAAATCCGAATATGGAATTTATGCCGAGGACGTTTATATTTGCGGCAAAGGCGTCTGCCGGCTACTTTATGGCAAAGCAGATTATCCGCCTTATATGCGCAGTTTCCAACACGATAAACTCCGACCCCGTTGTGCGTGACAAGATAAAGGTTGTATTTATTGAGGACTACAAGGTTTCGCTTGCGGAGATTATCATTCCGGCGGCGGACATCTCGGAGCAGATTTCCATTGCCGGCAAAGAGGCGTCCGGCACGGGCAATATGAAGCTGATGATAAACGGTGCGGTAACTCTCGGCACTCTCGACGGTGCAAATGTTGAGATATTTGAACAGGTGGGCAAAGACAACATATTCCTGTTCGGACTCAAAGCGGACGAGGTGGAACAGCTTTGGAGACAGGGTTACTATCCGCTCGACTATGTGAACGCAAACAGTTCGCTTAAAGACGTGCTGAGTCTCCTTACGTCAAACACACTCGGAACAAGGTTTGACGATATTTACAAGTCACTGCTTACAAACGCATTCGGCACTGCCGATGCGTATATGACTCTCGCCGACTTTGACTCCTATGTAAAGGCGCAGGAGCTTGTGGGCAGAACGTACGGCGACAAGTACAAGTTTGCCGATATGTCGCTTACAAACATTGCAAAGGCAGGTATTTTCTCTGCCGACAGAGCGATTAATGAGTATGCAGACAGAATTTGGCACTGCTGAGGCTGTAAAAAAACGTACAGACAGTAGTCAACAATGCGGGCGGATAATATCCGCCCGTTCAATCAATGAGGAATTTTATGAGAATTTTATTCGACAGTAAAAGCAAACTTCACAAGACCCCGTTCGGCTGTATACGTCCGGGCGAAAAATGCACGTTATGTCTGCACATTCCGGTTTCGTGCCGAACGGTGGGCGTAAGCGTGCACTTTTCACGGGACGACACTTTCAGCCGTGATTTTGATATGGTAAAAACCAAGACGGAAAATCAGTACGAATACTTTACCGCCGAGGTGACGCTCGATGAGTGCGGACTGTATTTTTACTACTTTAACATAGAAACGCCGCAGTCGTCTTTTAAGCTGATGAAGTTCGGCGACAGCGACACAAACATTGAGGACGGCACGCTCTGGCAGGTAAGCTGTATTCCGTCCGACTACACGGTTGCCGACAAATTCAAGGGACGTGTGATGTATCAGATTTTCCCCGACAGATTTTTTAAATACGGTGACTGCTGTCTTGACGGCAAGCTCGAACCGTACCGCATACACGGCAATACGGACGAGATGCCCGACTATCTGCCGGACGGAAACGGCAAAATATTAAACAACGACTTCTACGGCGGAAATTTAAAGGGAATTGAGCAAAAACTCGATTACCTGCAAAGGTTCGGCGTGGGAATAATATACTTAAACCCTATATTTATGGCATATTCCAACCACCGCTACGACACGTGCGACTACAAAAAAATCGACCCTATGCTCGGCACGGAGGACGACTTTGTGTCGCTGTGCGACGCCGCACACAGGCGTGGTATGAGCATAATTTTAGACGGTGTTTTCTCCCATACGGGGTGCGACAGCGTGTACTTTGACAAGTACAACCGCTTTGGCGGAGGTGCGTACAACAACCCCGACTCGCCATACCGCAGCTGGTACGATTTTAAGAACTATCCGACGGAGTACACGTCGTGGTGGGGAATTGACACTCTGCCGTGCATAAACGAGAGCGACCCCGGATATATCGGCTACATCTTAACCGATGAGGACAGTGTGGTTAAGCACTGGCTCCGACTGGGTGCGGACGGCTTTCGGCTGGACGTTGCGGACGAACTGCCCGACGAATTTATAAGCCTTTTGCGAAAGACGGTTAAATCGGTAAAGAAAGACGCAATAGTCCTCGGCGAAGTGTGGGAAGATGCGTCCAACAAGATTGCATACGACATCAGGCGCAGATATTTTACCGAGCCGGAGCTTGACTCCGTTATGAACTATCCGTTCAGAAACTCTATCCTGGCGCTTTTAAACGGCACCGCCACGGCGGACGAATTTGCGTCGCAGATAATGACAATAGCTGAAAACTACCCGTCCGAGGTATTAAACTGTCTTATGAACAGCCTTTCCACTCACGACACTGCACGCATATTTACTACCCTCACGGGTGCGGATATGAATATGACACGTGAGCAAAAGGCGGATTATGTTTTTACGGACGGCGAAAGGCAAAGGGCGCAGGCGCTTTTAAAGACGGCGGTGTTTTTGCAGTTTTTCCTCCCCGGCTGTGCGTGCATATACTACGGCGACGAGATATGTATGGAGGGTTTTAACGACCCGTTCAACCGTGGATTTTTCAACTGGAATAACACAGAGAACGAAACAAGCGACTTTTACAAGAGGATGGCGCACCTTAAAAACACGCTTGAACCGCTCAAAACGGGCGACATTCGCTTTCTCACCGCATCGGACGGGGTGCTTGTTATGGAGCGCAGAACGGGCTGTCGCTCGGTTTCGGCGGCGGTCAATCTCTCCGGTCAGTCGGTAAAGATTGAAAGCGGAAAATTCCACATCACCCACAACTGCACCTGCCTTAAAGAGAGCGTGTATGTTCAGCGTGGCGGCTTTGCGCTGTATGAGTAAATATGTTAATTGTACGTTAAAATATTGCGTTTACTGTTGATTTAATCAGAAAAATGTGGTAACATAATCATACAGAATAAGAAAGGTAATTGAGATTATGTATGAAGATATAAGAAACAAAAAAGGTTTTATAAGCGATATGGACGGCGTGCTCTACCACGGCAATCATCTTTTGGACGGCGTGGTGGACTTTGTAAACTGGCTGCAAGAGAATGGAAAGGAATTTATTTTCCTTACAAACAGCTCGGAGCGCACACCGCAGGAACTTAGCAAAAAGCTCAGCCGTATGGGACTTGAAGTGCCGGAGAAGCACTTTTACACAAGCGCACTGGCAACGGCGGAATTTCTCTCCAAGCAGATGCCCGGTTGCAGTGCATATGTAATCGGCGAGGCAGGACTTGCAAATGCGCTCTATGACTGCGGAATATATATGAACGACGTAAACCCCGAATACGTAATTGTGGGCGACACGAGGACATATAACTTTGAAAAAATCGAAAAGGCGATTGCCCTTGTAAACAAAGGCGCAAAGCTAATCGGCACAAATCCCGACATAACCGGCCCCACGGAAAACGGCATTATGCCTGCCGTAGGCGCACTCATTGCCCCCATTGAAATTGCGACGGGCAAAAAGGCGTACTTTGTCGGCAAGCCGAACCCCCTTATGGTGCGCCACGCAAACAAGGCGCTCTCGTGCCACACGGCGGAAACGGTATTCATAGGCGACAGAATGGACACGGACGTTGTATCCGGACTGGAAGCTATGATTGACACGGTACTCGTTTTGAGCGGTGTTACATCACGTGATATGATTGACAACTTCCCGTACAGACCGACTTACATTATGGGCGGTGTGGGAGATATTTTAAAATAAATTTGCTTATGACCCCTGTTTGGTTAGGCAGGAGAGAGCTGAACTTGCATTGCCTGTCGACTGAATTTTCACAAAGCCTTCCGCCTTGTCGGTCTTGACGGGCGTCAGCCCGCCTGCACCCTTACGCACCGAAATTCTTTGCAAAAATTCAGCCGAACAGGTGCTCGCAGTTTCACATAAGCAATTTTTTCTGTAACAAAGTAAATTACGCAGGGAATACTGTCGTATTTTCAAGGGATTTACTGCCGTTACAGGGAAAATTGCTATGTGAAACCAATGTAAGTTCAACTCCCTCCTGCCTACGGACAGGGGGTTTTCTTTTGCAAAAAAGTATTGACATTTTGGCGGTATAGTATTATAATTACACTAACGAATATTAGTTAGTGGATAATTTGCACAGTGACACTATACGTGTCACCGATGTGACGGAGAGGTTCTTTAATTTTTGCAAGTTCTGCTCTCTCCTGCCTATGCTTATGAAAAGTTCAGCAACCGCCCTGAGCAGAGGGCGGTTGCTGTAAAGTAAACTGTTCTGTGGCATAACCGTTACGGTCTTGCCTTTTTCTATTATGATTGTATACTCATTTCTGCAATTTTTCTCTTAATAAATTTATTTTCGTGGCGGTTTAACGTTTATATCCGGTTTAATATCACCCTCAATTTTACCGTTTTCTTTTTCAAAAGCGGATATGCTTTCACGAATTAAAACAAGCACCTGGCTGTTCACGCTGCGCCCCTCATAATCGGCAACGTATGCAATTTTTCTCAGCATCTCCTCCTCAATTCTGATTGAAACGCTCCTGACTGACATAAAATCACTCCAAAATAAATATATTGTGTATTTATTTTATCCGAAATATGTGTTATAATGTTGGATATGAACATACAGTATATCTATAATGAGGTGAATTTATGGAAAATCATTTAAAAAATCAAACGTGTTGTTTCTTTGGGCACAGAAAAATTGTCAATACTCCCCTTCTGGCAGAAAATGTGAAAGACAGTATTAAAAACCTTATAGTTAATTACCACATATCAAATTTTTTATTTGGAAGTAACAGCGAATTTAATGACCTTTGCTACAAAACGGTAAGTGAGTTAAAAAAAATATACACAAAAATCAATCGTATATATGTCAGAGCACAATTTCCCGATATTGATGTCAGTTACAAAAATTATCTGCTGGAATACTATGAGGACACATATTATCCTCAGCATATGAGAAATGCAGGTAAGGCAGCATATGTAGAAAGAAATTTCGATATGATTGACAATAGTTGTTTTTGTATAATTTATTATGACAAAAATTATGCCCCGCCTCTCAAAAAATCGGGGTTAATGTCGCAACGTCCGAAAAGCGGAACTGAAATTGCATATCTATATGCAGTAAAGAAAAAACTTGTAATAAAAAATTTATTTGTTTAAAAAATCAACATCACTCTGCTGATTAATCAGCAGAGTGATGCAAAATTCCTCAATACAGCATCTTATAAATTCTCGCCCGTTTCTCCACCTTTTTAACATATTTGCGTGTTTCGTCGAACGGGATTTCCTTTAAATTGCCGAACTTATCCGAATACCGATGGTCGGAGATCCACTTGTTGACATTGCCGAGGCCTGCATTGTAAGCGGCGATTGCGGTTGTGGTGTTGCCGCCGTACAAATCTTCGAGATACGCAAGGTAGGCACAGCCTATGTAGATATTCTGCCTGGGGTGGTAGATGTCTTTAAGCTCGATGCCGAGTTTGAGGTTCTCCACGCACCACACGGCGGTTTCCTCCTTAATCTGCATAAGACCTTTGGCGGACTTGTGGCTTTTGGCGCCCTCGTTAAAATTGCTCTCGGAGCTGATTATGCCCATAACAAGATACTCACTGAGGTCAAACTCCTTGCTGTATTCCAGAATTATGTCCTCATAGCGCAGCGGGTACAGCGCCTTCATAGTCGGGCGTATGAGTGCGGTTATGATTGCCGAAACAACAATGACACGCACAAAAAGCCCAATGAGAGAACTCTTTTTATTCTTTGCCATATTCCAAACCTCCGAAGTGAGCGGAAAGAGAGCGCATCAAGTCCGCCGGGGTCAAATCGTTACGCAGGGTAAGGGTGCACTTTGACGTGTAAAAATCGTCACCCGGCTGGCTGTTTATCCTCGACTGCGCCTGTGATGCGGTTATTCCGTCCCTCTTTACAATCCGCTTTATGCGGTTTTGAGTACTGCTCAAAATTCCCACTGTCACATCGCACAGCGCACCAAGACCCGACTCAAAGAGCAGGGGGGCGTCGAGAACGATGTTTCTGCCACTGTTTTTTGAGATGAATTTTTTGGTTTCTTCTATAATATATTTATGCGTTATGGAATTTAGCAGTTTTAATTTTTCGCCGTCGTTAAAGACGATGTCGCCGAGTTTGTGCCTGTTAAGCTCTCCGTCACTGTCTACAACGCCGCCGAAAGCTGAGTCAATCTCCGCAAGGCACGCAGTGCCGGGAGCGCAGACCGTATGTGCAATGGCGTCAAGGTCGGCAACGGCAAAACCGCTGTCCCTAAAAAATGCGCTTGCGGTGCTCTTGCCCGTGCCGCTGCCGCCTGTTAAACCTATAATCATAGCAAAAACCTCACTTTGTGTCGTACCAGGAATGCCCGGTTTTGGTTTCCGCAACAAGGGGTACACTTAGCTTTACCGCACTCTCCATACATTCGGTAAGCAGTTTGCTAACGTGCTCCGCCTCGTCTTTCGGCGCCTCTATAATCAGTTCGTCGTGGACTTGGAGTATAAGGCGTGAGCGCAGTTTTTCCTCTTTCAGACGGCGGCTGACCTTTATCATCGCTATCTTTATGATGTCCGCCGCACTGCCCTGAATGGGCGTGTTGCGTGCCATACGCTCACCGGCGGAACGCACCATAAAATTAGATGAATTTATCTCCGGTATCGGTCGGCGGCGGTCGAACATTGTGGACACAAAGCCGCTTTTCTTGGTGGTTTCTATAATGTGTTCCATATAGCGTTTAACGCCCGGATAGCGGGCAAAGTAATTTTCGATATACTCCCTCGCCTCACGGACGGAAATGCCCAAGTCCTTTGCAAGCGAAAAGTCGCCCATACCGTAAATTATGCCAAAGTTGACTGTCTTTGCACGGCTCCTCATAACGGGTGTGACCTCATCGGGAGCAACGCCGAACACGCCGGAGGCGGTGGCGGTGTGAATGTCCTCGTTATTTTTAAACGCATTGCACAGGTTTTCGTCACCCGAAATATGGGCGAGCACACGCAGTTCAATCTGCGAATAGTCGGCGTCAACAAGCACACAGCCGTCCTTTGCCACAAACATCTTTCTAAGCTCTCTGCCAAGGGGCGTGCGGACGGGTATGTTTTGCAAATTCGGCTCGGCGGAGCTTATTCTGCCCGTCACGGTGACGGTCTGGTTAAAGCGTGAGTATATTCTGCCTGTGTCCTTGTCGGTCACGGCAAGAAGTCCGTCGCCGTAGGTGGAATTTAATTTGGTAAGGGTGCGGAACTGCAAAATTTTCTCCACGATTTCGTGCTCGGAGCGCAGTTTTTCCAGCACTTCGGCGTTGGTGCTGTAACCCGTTTTCGTTTTCTTTGCCGCTTTAAGCCCCAGCTTTTCAAAGAGAATTACGCCGAGCTGTTTGGGTGAGTTTATGTTAAATTCCTCGCCGGCAAGGGCATATATTTCCTGTTCGAGGGCGGATATGTCCGCCTTTAACTCATCGTTAAAGCGCACGAGGTTTTCACGGTCAATCAAGACTCCCTCAATCTCCATATCCGCAAGAACACGGATTAGCGGAAATTCGATGCCTAAGAGCAGGTCTTTGAGGTTTTCGCTCTCGATTTGCTCATCCTCCGCCGCTTTAATCTGCTGTGATGCGCCGAGGATTTGCGATGCGTATTCCGCAAGGTCGCCGTCCTCTATTTCGCTTACGGAAAGCGTCTTTTTGCCTGTGCCGAAAACTTCCTTTTCGCTCTTGATATTGACCGAGAGCATAGCCGCCGCAAGGGTGCTGACGTCATACGACGAGCGCAGGGGATTGAGCACGTACGCCGCAACGCCGAGGTCAAAATAATTGTCCGAAAATCCGACGCCGTACCTGTTCATAAGCACGATGTCCGCCTTTATGTCGGGCGATATTTTAAGCACGGCATCACTTTCAAAATACGGCTTTAAAACCTGTGCCGCTCCATCGCCCCTCAGAACGCAGGCGGTGCCGTTTGCCAGAATTGCGGCGGCGGTGAGGGCGCCGTTTTCCGCAAAGAGCTTATATACAAGCGTATTGCAGTCTTTAAGTATTTCCTCCGCACGGGCGGTATCCGCTGTCTCTGCCCGGGGAAAGTCGGGTTTTGCACTCTCGCCCCCAAGCTTTTTGAGAAAAACGGAAAATTCCAGATTGGTGAAAAGCTCTTTTACCTTATCGTCATCATAGGGCTTTACCTTAGCATCGTCTATGGCAAATTCAAGCGGAACATTCCTGTCTATGGTGCAGAGGGTTTTGCTCAGAAATGCCATTTCTTTTCCGTCTGCCAGCTTTTTCCTCGCCGCAGGCTTTATGATTTCGTCGTCCAAATTTTCGTACAGGTTTTCTATGGACTTGAATTTCCGTATATATTCAAACGCCGTTTTCTCGCCTATTCCCTTAACTCCGGGCACGTTATCGGAGCTGTCGCCCATAAGACCTTTGACGTCTATAAACTGCGTGGGGGTCACGCCGTACATATCCTCGATGTCGTCGCCGTCAAGCTCGTTTGTTGCAGTTGCGCCGCCCTTTGTCACGGTGAGCAGAATTTTAACCGTGTCCGAGGCAAGCTGCAAATCGTCCCTGTCGCCGGTGAGCACAAAGCACTCGACGCCGCTCTCACGGCACATTCGGCTGACGGTGCCTATTATATCGTCCGCCTCGTAGCCCTCCTTTTCGAGCACGGAGATGTTCATTGCGGAGAGCACCTCTTTCATCACGGGCATCTGCATTGCAAGTTCGGGGGGCATACCCTTGCGCTGTGCCTTGTAGCCCGAGTACATTTTATGGCGGAAGGTGGGCGACTTTAAGTCAAAAGCCACGGCGATGCAGTCGGGGCAAAGCTCGTCAATATGCTTAAACATAATATTTAAAAATCCGTAAATTCCGTTGGTGCAAAGACCGTGTTTGTTGGTGAGCATCTTTATGCCGTAGAACGCTCGGTTGATGATGCTGTTACCGTCTATGAGCAAAAATTTTTTCACGTTTTTCACTTCCTTTGCATATATATTACCACACATTTGTAAATTTTTCTACCCCATTGGGTAAATTTTGGCAATTTGCTCTGCAATTTCTTTAAAAACGGGCACTGCCGCCGCCGAGCCGCTTTTGCCGTTTTCGACGAGAACCGCCATTGCGTACTTTGGATTGTCGCTTGGGAAATATCCGCAAAACCAGCCGTGAACCAGATTTTCGCCGTTTTCGAACCAGCCGGTCTGCGCAGTTCCCGTTTTGCCGGCAATGCTCACCGTATCGCTCTTTGCGCCGGACGCCGTTCCGCTATGCACGGCAAGGGTCATACAACGCTGGATTTCAAGTGCGGTGTCACGGCTTATCACACGGCGGCTTGACGTTTCTCTGATGTTTCGGCGCACGGCGCCGCTTTCGTCCACGATGGCATCGGCAATGTTGACGCAGTTTGCCACGCCGTTATTTGCCACGATTGCCGCCACGTTTGCCGCCTGAACGGGCGTTATTAAAATTTCGCCCTGGCCGATGCTGTAATTTACCGCCTCGTATATGCCGTAGCTGTCCTTTCGGGGGATATTGCCCCTCGCCTCCTCCAAGCCGTCAAAGCACAAAATCCTCTCCCCCAGTCCGAAGGCACGGGCGGCGGAGGTGATTTGCTCCGCTCCGATTTTTGCCCCTATTGAGTAAAATGCGCAGTTGCACGAATTTGCAAAGGCGCTCTCAAATCCGAGTGCGCCGTGACCTTCCTTTAAGTGGCACGCAAAGTCACGCCCGTCGATGTTTACCGCTCCGGAGCAGTAAAAGGGCGTATCCGGGCTCACTGCGCCGCTCTCCAATGCGGCGGCGGAGGTGATAATCTTAAAAATGCTGCCTGCATTGTACTGCGAAATACAGCGGTTTACAAGACGTGCGTCATCTGTGGCAAGGCTTTCCGATATATCGTTTCTGTCAAATCCGGGGCGGCTCGCCATAGCCAGAACGTCCGAACTTTGCACATCGAGCACCACGGCGGCACCGCTGATGCCGGCGTTATCGAGTGCGTCTTCCGCAATTTTTTGAATATGGAAATCGAGGGTCAGTCTTACGTTTTGCATACCGCCCCCCTCGTCCGTCACGCCGACTCCCGTATTTTCAATAGGCGCTCCCGATGCGCCGACGAGGACGCTCAATTTGAGGGTGTTTTTGGTGGTAAGTGTGGAGTCGAAGCATTTTTCCAGTCCGCTGACGCCCTCACCGTCGGAATTTACGTAGCCTATAATATGCTCGGCAACGCTCCCGTACGGATAGCGCACTGTGGGGTTAATCTGTGCACCGCCGCTTGTAAACAGGCGTGTTTTGCTGTCCGTCAGCGGTATCATATTCCTGTCAAAGAACAGTCCACGGTATTTTTTTACTTCAACGGTATGCGACCTTTGCGCCGCCGCCTTTTTTGCATAGTCGTCGCCGTTTAAAAAGGCTATTCTCGCCTCCGCCAGAATAAGCACGAGCGAGAGTGCAAAAATCAAAACCGAAAAAATTTTTAAGCGTTTTTTAATCATTTTACCCTCCGAAAACAATATTGTTCTTAGTTTTTTTATTTATTGGAAAAATATACTTGCATTTTCGCCCCAAACGTTATAAAATAGAAATAGTCAGGAAAAATTTGAAAGAGGGTTTAACTTAATGGAAAAAGTTTACAATATGGAAATTGCCGGCTTAAAGCGCAGTTTAAAGCTGTATAAGGTCTGCGACGGGCTGTGCATTGCGGCGTTTATACTTTTCGGCGATGTGGAGATAACCAAAGCGAGTGCGGCGGCACTGCTTAAAAAAGCGCCCGAATACGACATTATGCTCACCGCAGAGTGCAAAAGTATTCCGCTTATTTACGAGATGGCACGCCAAAGCGGGCAGAACAACTACATAATAGCGAGAAAAGGCATAAAAGTCTATATGGACAACGTAATTTCAACCGATGTAAATTCCATAACAACCGAGAATATGCAGCACCTGTATCTGGGCGAAAGCGACGCAAATGCGCTCAAAGGCAAACGTGTCCTGATTGTTGACGATGTAATAAGCACGGGCGAGTCGCTCACGTCGCTCGAATACCTTGCCAAAAAGGCAGGCGGAGAAATCGTGGGCAAAATGGCAGTCCTTGCCGAAGGCGACGCAGCAGAGCGTGACGACATAATTTATCTTGAAAAGCTGCCCCTCTTTGACGAGGACGGCAACATCAAGGAATAAACCGTTTGACAAAAGGATATATTTATACTATACTATTGGTGGGCGAACACTCACCAAATTTCCGGGGACGTAAAGGTTTCGACGGGGATTTTGAAGCACAAGGAGCGAGCAGCGGCGGGTACCGCTTTATCAAACTCAATTTTAAAATTAAACGCTAACGATAATTTAGCTTACGCTGCCTAATTAAAGGCAGCCGTCCTTACCCGAAGGACCACGGTCGGGATAAGGGCGTCATCGAGTGGTGAACGTGAGCCGGCAAAGCTTTGAGCCGTCCACGAATAATGAAGCTACCAAACGGCAAAAGTTTGTTTGCGGACTTTGCCGAGAGGGAATGTTGACCGTAAACTGCGCTCGGAGAGCCTCGTGTGAATAGGTTTTCGGACAGGAGTTCAATTCTCCTCGTCTCCACCATTAAAAATCAAGCCTCGGCATTTTTGCCGAGGCTTGGGTTTTGACTAGGCAAGAAAGAGCCGAACTATTGCACCAATCCAAAATACTTTTCAAAAAATGATTTCAGTTTGTCAATTACGGTTTGTTTCTTGACCTCTCTGTTATTACCGCCGAAACGGGACATAGGCGGCAGAATTCCGTCAATATCCGTACCGATTGTTTTAAGCTCTCCGTCACGGAAAGAATTGTCAATAAACGTTTTTGTTTCATCGGCTTTCAAACGCTCCGTGGTGATTATTTCTTCAAGTTCGTTATCTTTCTGACGGCAAATAAACTTTCTCCATTCTTCTCCGACATTGCCGGAAGCATTGACTGTTTTTATAAACTGCTCAATAAGCTGTTTCTTGCTTCGGAGTTGAATAGACGAGCCGATTGCCTTGTCTATCGTTGTCAGTATTTCTTTATCGGTGCAGTTGGATTTATGATACTTTTCAATAAGCATAAGGATATAATCAATATTGATTTCCACTTGTTTTATAAGCTCAATTTCAAATGTTATATCATCGTTTATGCTTTCTTTGTCAGATTTTGCAGGGGTTGCCATTTCGTGCCACAAATCAATGTAAATGCTCTGATAGTCTTGGAATGCTCTCGGCGGTAAAATCTCCTGTCCCTCAAAGTTATCAAAAGAGGTAAGAATATTTTTCAGCCTTAAAATTGCTCCAAACAGCTTTATAAAATCTTTTTGTGCTTTTTCTCCGACAATCTGCTGCGATAACGGAAAATCAGATAACAGCTTGTCTATAAGGTCAGCATATCCGTCTGTATGTTTGCCGTTTTCATCATAGCCGTTGTAGTAATCGTCATAGCTTTTCAGCATTACAATTCCGCTTGCTTCTTTATCGCCGAAAAGTGCAATAGCATCTTCAACTTCCTGTTGCAAATCACGAAAACAAACAATATTACCAAAGGTTTTGACAGAGTTTAATATTCTGTTTGTTCTCGAAAACGCTTGAATAAGTCCGTGCATTTTCAAGTTTTTATCTACCCACAGCGTATTGAGAGTAGTTGCATCAAACCCCGTCAAAAACATATTTACAACGATTAAAATGTCAATTTCACGGTTTTTCATACGCATAGACAGGTCTTTATAATAGTTTTGGAATTTATCACTTGAAGTGTCAAAATTCACATTAAAGGTTTTGTTGTAATCTTTGATTGCATCTTCCAAAAATTCTCTTGATGTTTTGTCAAGGCTGTCCGTGTCAAAGCTCTCGTCTGCAAGTACATCTTCCGTATCGGCTTCGTTTGCTCCGAAGCTGTAAATGGTAGCAACGGTTAAGTTTTTCTTTTTCTCTGCAAGCTGTTTTTTAAACTCAACATAGTATTTCATTGCCGCAGGAATAGAGCTGACCGCAAATATAGAGTTAAAACCTGCCACTCTCTGCCCTTTGAGCGAATAAAAGCTGTTGCGCTTCGTCTTTTGGTCGAAGTGGTCTATGATATAGCCGACAATTTCAGATATTCGTTCTGGTGCGTTCATAGCTTTTTCAATATCTATTGCGGAAACATCTTTATCCACGATATTTTCCTTTTTTCGTATAGTGTCAAGATAATCAATTCTGAACGGCAGTACATTCCCGTCATTGATAGCGTCAACAATAGTATATGTATGCAATTTATCCCCAAACACCTGCGGAGTGGTTTTAAGCTGCGGATTGCCGCCGCTTGAAGCATTTGCGGCAAAAATAGGCGTACCCGTAAAACCGAAAATATGATAATTTTTAAACTGCTTTGTGATTTTAAGGTGCATATCTCCAAACTGTGAACGGTGGCACTCGTCAAAGATAATTACAATGTGCTTATTATAAATATCGTGTGTTTTGTTCTTTGATACAAACACATCTAATTTCTGAATAGTTGTGATTATAATGTTGTATTTGTGCGGATTGCCCTTTGCGTCTTTATCTTCAAGCTGCCGTTGCAGAACAGAAGTGGATTTGTTGCCGTCTGCTGCACCCTTCTCAAAACGGTCATATTCTTTCATTGTTTGATAGTCAAGGTCTTTTCTGTCAACAACAAACAAAACCTTGTCAATGCCGTCCATCTTGCTTGCAAGCTGTGCGGTTTTGAAAGATGTTAAGGTTTTTCCGCTACCCGTCGTATGCCATATATAACCGCCGGCTTGGGCAGTGCCTGCCTTTTTGTAATTAGTTGATATTTCAATTCGGTTTAATATCCTTTCGGTTGCGGCTATCTGATACGGTCGCATAACCAAAAGTAATTCTTCAGATGTGAATACACAATACTTTGTTAAAATGTTCAGTATTGTATGCTTTGAAAAGAATGTCTTTGTAAAGTCTATAAGGTCGGATATAACCTTATTATTTCCGTCTGCCCAATATGAAGTAAATTCAAAGCTGTTGCTTGTCTTTTTGCTTTTTGTACTGCTTGAATTTGTTTCTTTGATATGGCTGTTTCGGGTAGTGTTGGAATAATACTTTGTATTCGTGCCGTTTGAGATAACAAAAATCTGCACATACTCATACAATCCTGAAGATGCCCAAAAACTGTCCCGTTGGTAGCGTTTTATCTGATTGAAGGCTTCACGGATTGCAACCCCTCGGCGTTTTAATTCAATGTGAACAAGCGGAAGTCCGTTGACAAGCACCGTAACATCATAGCGTGTGTTGTGCGTACCCTCGTTTTCCTCATACTGATTGATAACTTGCATAAAGTTATTATGTATTTTCTTTTTGTCAAGCAGATATATATTTTTCTGCGTACCGTCATCACGAATAAGCGGTTGTATATGATCCTCTTGAATTTTGCGTGTCTTTTCCAAAATTCCATCATTTGTGCTTGCGATAGAGTTATTGAAAAACCTGTCCCATTCGTTGTCGGTAAAGGTATAGTTATTCAGTTTTTCAAGCTGTCTGCGGAGATTATCAATAAGCTGTTTTTCGCTGTGGATAGTGATGTATTCATAGCCTTGCTCTCCGAGCATACGAATAAACTCTTTTTCAAGTGCAGCCTCGCTCTGATATGCGTCCGATTTTTTATGTTCGGGAGTGTATTCGGCGACAACCGTGCTTTCATTTGAAGCTATTACAATATTAAATTCCGACATTGCCTGTTCCCTCCTTTCAAAATTCATAGTTCATCTTTGAGACGTTTTATAATTAAAACTCTTATGGTCGAATATAGTATCTCTGCGTATTTCTCATTTTCTTCGCCTTGCAGATAATCGTCTTTACTTTTAACGTGCGAAAATTTGCGTCTATGTTTTGTTATGTTTTTTGCAAATTCTTCAATATAGCTTTCTTGAACCGACTCTTTAAAGTAATCATTACGATTCAGCGAATGTTGAATTGCCGAATTAAAACTGTCCTGTTTATTATCAGTATTGGCAATCTTCAAAAAATTAGCCAATCCTTCTATCGTTTGCGAAAGTCTTAAAGGGTAATCTTCACGAAAAGATTGACTGTATACTGTGCTTCTGAAAACATCAAATATAATGTCGCTTTTCTCTCTGAATTGAACAAATTTCTCAAAGAGTTTTCCAAAATCATCAAATGGATTAGAACAAAAAATATTAATATTGCTATTTGAAGTTTTAAGGCTCTTTTTTCGCAGATTTGCGTTATTTGAACGTCTAAAACTCTTATATTTATACTGTTTTTCATTGTATGACAAAATGAATGTGTCATAGAAAAACATATCTTCATAGCGAAGAAGTGCGAATTCCGATAAACGCCACAAAATATTTTCGTAATCTTCAAACTTATGATTTCCTGAAAGCGTTAATTCAATGATATTCGTATATACTCCACAAAAATCCTCACCAAGCCACTCCAAAATTTCTTTTGTTAAACATTCCTTTGTATATACAGGTGTTAAGGCAATATTTATGTCATAAATAGTAAAATCAAATGACAACGGCTTTTTGTAATTTATTTTCAGTTCAACTTTGTTGAATGAAACATCTTTCATATTATCCATATGCTTGATATGCTCGTCATACAAAATACCATTAAAGGTTAAATCAACATAGATAGTTATATTTTGTATACCGCACCAAAAAGAGCAACCAAACAATGTGTATTTTTTTCCTTGGTTATCAACGACCAAAAGTGCATCACACGAATATTCCTCACCACAGATAATTTTGCGGTTCTTAAATAATTCGTCAATATCTGTCCCTATCAGGCGATATGAGTTCACACTTTCATCAAATGTCAAATCAACCGTTATTTCTTTGCTTGCATTATTTTCAATAGGGAAGTTAAGAATTTTGACAATTTTTATTGTACCTTTTTCGCCCATTATTTTTTCTCCTCAAATGTTAATAGCCTATCCCGATAATACTCATACTGTTTCTTTCTTGCTGTAAGCTCTGCTGTAAGCTCTGCTGTAAGCTCTGCTGTAAGCTCTGTGAAATTGTCCAAAATGCGGACAATTTCACTCTGTACCTCAATGGGAGGAACAGGAATTGTAATTTTACCTATATCACCCATATTAACCTTAATAGGTACTGCATTTATCAATGTTCTTTTACGCAATTCCTTTCGACCGTGTTTGCTCTCTATAACATATTTTAAGTATTTTGCGTTTATTTTAGTTAAATCAGGGCGTAATAAAGCCAAAGAAACATAATAAGCCAATGGCTCGTTACTACCTACAACCGCACAAGTACCAATAGTACCTATTCTCGTCATAAGTACATCATTTTTTTGTGGCTTGATTTTATATTTTTCAAAATCTTCAACTGAAATATATTTTTGTGTATCGTATAAAGCATTTATATTTTCAACACTTACAAACTTTATACCACTATCAGTATACTTGGGCGTTTTATGTGTCCCGTCGTAAATGTTACATATATTTTTCAACACAATATATTCAACCCCATTAGGGCACAACTCATCAATAAGAATTTGCAATTTACTCATTTTTTTGCTCCTTTTACTCATCAAGCATTAAAGTTCCTTCTTTTGATTTTTTCTTTAAACGAGCCATTTGTTCATCATCTTTACTTTTTTTATTTATCATAAATTTATCAAAATCGCTTTCGTAAAGTCTGTCCTGAACAACTCTGTATTTTTCAAATTCTGTCAAAGCGTGCATTTTAGCAAGCTCTGCACTTATTTTTCCCGTATCCTGTAAAACTTCTCTGTCCCACACTCTTAAAAATCCGTTTAATCGTTCTTCCCAATCTGCCATTGTCATAGGTATGTGTCTTTCAGCCTGCACTTCTGCCAAGTCAAGATATGCCGATACGATTCTTTCAAGCTGGTGAAGCTCTTTTTCCGATAAATAATTTTTAGCGACAGTAACATCATACTTATGAATTTTACCTTCTGGAGCACCGTCCCAGCTTGTAAGTCCCATATTTTCCTTTTGTGCGTTTGCACGGTTATAAATAACCTCAGCGGCTGTTTGTCCGTGAACGCTGTAATGCAATTTATTTTGAACTGCCGCAAAAAATCTTTGTGTTGCCTTTGCAGACGGGTCATAGTCAATAGCGGTAGCATAAATATCCGTTATTTTCTGATAAAATTTACGCTCTGACAAACGAATTTCCCTGATTTTTTCAAGCTGTTTCTCAAAGTATTCCTTTGTAAGTACAGTACCGCTGTTCTTTAATCGTTCATCATCCATAACCCATCCTTGAATGGTATAATCTTTAACAATAGAATTTGCCCATTTTCTGAACTGAACTGCTCTCTCGTTATTCACCTTAAAGCCTACCGCAATTATCATTTGCAGATTATAGTGTTTTACATCTCTGCTGACTTGTCTTTCACCCTCATTCTGAACTATCCGGAAATTCCGGATAGTTGCTTTTTCTGAAAGTTCGTTATCTGCATAAATATTTTTTATATGTTCATTGATTGTACGGACATCTACATCATAAAGCACCGCCATCATTTTTTGTGTCAGCCATATATTTTCATCTTCGTATCGCATTTCGATACTGTCGTTATCATCTCCGGTTGCTGCAACAAATGTTAAATATTCTGCGGCAGATGAACGCACGATTGAAACATCTTTATTATTTTTCTTTTTCATAATAGATTCGCTCCGTTTCGATTTCTGCAATTATTTTGCTGATTTCATCACGCAAAACCTGTTCTCTTGCAACTATTTCATCAATGTTTTTGTTAAGCTCTTTTATATCTATTTTTTCTCTTGTGTCCTCCTGCTCAACATAGCTTGAAACAGAAAGGTTATATTCCTGCTTTTCAACCGCATCACTCGAAACAAGTCTTGAAATATAATCTTTATCCGTTCTTTCAACATATGTGTTTATTATGCTGTCAAGATTTTCAGCCGACATTTTATTATTATTTGTAACCTTGACACATTCTTTTGTTGCGTCTATAAAAAGGATTGAATTATCTGTCTTTGATTTTTTCAGCACCATAATACAGGTTGCTATGCTTGTACCGTAAAAAAGATTGTCGGGGAGCTGAATAATGCAATCAATAAAGTTGTTGTCAACAAGATACTTTCTGATTTTCTGTTCCGCACCGCCACGGTACATAACACCCGGAAAGCATACAATAGCAGCCGTGCCGTTTGTTGCAAGCCAAGAAAGCGAGTGCATTATAAACGCAAGGTCGGCTTTTGATTTCGGTGCAAGCACTCCTGCCGGAGAGAAACGGGGGTCGTTTATCAGTATCGGGTTATCGTCACCCTGCCATTTTACAGAGTACGGCGGATTTGATACGATAGCCTCAAAAGGTTCATCGTCCCAATGCTGCGGCTCTGTTAGTGTGTCCTCGTGTGCAATGTCAAATTTATTATAATCAATATCATGCAAAAACATATTGATACGGCAAAGATTGTATGTAGTTATGTTGATTTCCTGTCCGTAAAAGCCCTGTCTGACTTTATCCTTGCCAAGTATTTTGGCGAATTTTAAAAGCAGAGAGCCGCTTCCGCAAGCAGGGTCATAAACCTTGTTTACCTCGGTTTTTCCGATAATGGTCAGGCGTGTCAACAGCTCTGAAACCTCTTGCGGTGTATAGTATTCACCGCCTGATTTTCCTGCGTTTGAAGCATACATACCCATCAAATACTCATAAGCGTCACCAAATGCGTCAATGGTATTGTCCTGTAAATCACCGAGTTTCATTTCTCCGATACCGTCAAGGAGTTTTACAAGCCTTTCATTACGCTTTGCAACACTGCCGCCGAGCTTATTACTGTTTACATCTATATCGTCAAATAAGCCCTTAAAATCGTCCTCGCTGACAGTTCCCTGTGCGGAGCCCTCAATATTTTTAAATACCTTTGAAAGTGTTTCGTTAAGGTTCTCATCTTTTGCCGCATTTGCCCGTACATTACAAAAAAGCTCACTCGGCAAGATAAAAAAGCCCTTTGTTGTTACCATATCGTCTCTGACGCACTCAGCCTCCCCGTCGGAAAGCTGTGCATAGTCAAAATCGGTTATTCCTGCGTCAAGCTCACCTTTGTTTATGTAAGCGGTAAGATTTTCTGAAATGTAGCGATAGAATAAAAATCCAAGCACATATTGCTTAAAATCCCAGCCGTCAACACTTCCCCTTAAATCATTTGCTATATTCCATATGGTGCGGTGCAGCTCCGCACGCTCCTGTTCCTTTTTGTTATCAATCATCTTAGAAAACTCCTTTTTGTGCCGTAGGCAATTTAATAAACACATTGGCATTTTTACGCAAAAGTTAAAAATTACTTGTAACATATTTATTATACATACAAGAGAGCATTTTTTCAACAATTTTTGGGAATTTTGGTCTTATATTGTACTTGTTAAAAATATGCAGTAAAATATAAATATGTGATGACGATATACTGACGATTAAGCAGATAACCTCTGCGGCAGAAACTGTTGCAAAACTAATTTTTTATCTTTCTGAAAGCCAACGGCGAAACGCCGTATCTCTTTGAAAAACAGCCGGAAAAATACTTTGGGTCGCAAAAGCCGAGCCTTTCGGATATTTGCGCAACCGAATATGCCGTATTTTTGAGAAGCGACTCGGCAACCTCAAAACGGCGGTCAAGCATATATTCATACGGCGTTATGCCGTATTCGTTTTTAAAAACTCTTATTACGTGATTTTTGGAATATGACATCTTGTCGGCGATTTCGTCCAAGGTTAAAGAAAAGGCGGCATCGTCGTCAATGAACGCCTTTATTTCCGATGCCGCACCGACATTATCCGGCGCTTCCTTTCGGAGGCTCTTTGCCAGGTCTTGCGCTGTTTTAAGAAAAAACGCAGCCGCCTTGTCGCAAATAGCATTTGTGCCGATGGTTGAAGTTGCGGTTTTATACATATCCAAGAAACGCTCTTTAAGCTGCGGAATGTGCAGGCAGATCGGTCCTGTCAATCCGTAGCTTTCTATTATCCTGTCGGCAAGGTCGCCGTTAAAATTCATCCATACTTTTGTCCACGGGTTGTCTTTGTCCGAGTAGTACAGATGCCTTTCCCCACGGCGCAAAAGGTAAACGTCACCCTTGCAGGGGTTAAAAACATCGTCGTCGCTGTGCACCGTGCCCGTTCCGGAAATTATGTATTCGATAACGTTTTCCTCGGATTTTCGGCGGAATATTTTATATTTTCCGTCGCAATACGATATTCCGCACATAGTAACACGAAACGGAAGGTCTTTGTCAGCCGCAAAGAGCACCAAATCTTCTTTCATATTGATATTCCTCACCTTTTTGCACATATTTTCTCTTGTTTAAGTGATTATATCATAGTATTATATTATTGTCAACAAATCAAAATCGGAGGAACTATATGAATACAAAGATAGAAAGATACCCGTCATATCCGCTGATAACGTGCGACCCGTATTTCAGCGTTTGGTCTATGTGCGATAAGCTGAACGGCGACCTTATGCGCCACTGGACGGGGGCGTACCACCCTATGACAGGAATAATAACCACAGACGGCACGGCAAAAACCTTTATGGGCAGACTGTGCGCCAACCCCAACAACACATACGGACCGAAAAAGATTGAGCAAAAGAGCGTTTGCGTCACTCCGCTTAAAACGACATATGTTTTTGCCGATGAAAAAATCGAGCTTGAAGTCTGCTTTATGACGCCGCTGATACTTGATAATCCCAAGCTTATGAGCAGACCGGTTTCGTACATAAGCTACCGCATAAGCTCCGTTGACGGCAAGGAGCACGAGTGCTCGGTATACATAGACGTGTCGGCACTTCTTTGCGTAAACGAACCCGACGAAAAAGTAACGTTCGGCAGAACCGCAATTTCGGTTTACGCATCAAGCGGCGAGGAAAATATGCTGAAAAAAAGCGGCGACGACCTCCGCATAAACTGGGGCTTCCTCCACATTGCCGCACGCAGCGGCGTTACGGGCGTGACGGACGACTCGCAAAAGGCGAACGCCTACCGCATCAGACCGCTCGGCACACAGGACTTTATGTGCAAAACAATGCCGGCAAAGGGAGTGGACGACATATCATACCCTGCGCTGTATTACAAGAATGAGTACAAAGTGGGAAAAAATACCGCCGATGATTTTATTTGCATAGGCTACAACGACATTCACTCTCTCGAATACTTCGGAAAGCAGATTGATGCGTATTACAAAAAAGACGGCGGGAGCTTTTACGAGGCGCTGAAAGACTCGCTCGACAACTACGAAAACATTGTTAAAGACGCCGAGCAATTTGACAAACGAATTACCGATGACGCAAAACGGATTTCCGACGACTACTCGTCGATGATTTCCATTGCATACAGGCAGGCGGTTGCCGCACACAAGCTGGCTTTTGACGGGCAAAAGGCTGTTTTTGTTTCAAAGGAGTGCTTTTCGGACGGGTGCGCCGCCACAGTCGATGTGACATATCCGTCGATACCGCTGTTTTTGCTGTATAACCCCGACCTTGTGGAGTATATGTTAAATCCGATATTCGACTATGCCGAAAGAAGCGAGTGGAAATATGACTATGCGCCGCACGACGTCGGAATTTACCCCATTTTAAACGGTCAGCAATACTCGGTTTCGGCAGGCGAGCTGACAGAGGACTGCCAGATGCCGGTTGAGGAAAGCGGAAATATGCTTTTGTGCACGGCGGCGCTGTGCAAGGTGCGCAATAATGCCGACTATGCCAAAGAACACTTTGCGCTGTTGGAAAAGTGGGCAAACTATCTCTGCGATTTTGGATTTGACCCCGAAAATCAGCTGTGTACCGACGATTTTGCAGGGCACCTTGCGCACAACTGCAATTTGTCCGTCAAGGCAATCTGCGGCATTGCTGCGTGGGCAATGCTTCTTGAAATGATGGGAAAAGACGGCGGAAAGTACGCCGCAGCGGCACGTGAATTTGCCGCAAAGTGGAAAGATGCGGCAAAAAGCGGCGACCACTATCGGCTGGCATTTGACATCAAAGACAGTTGGAGCATAAAATACAATCTCGTATGGGACAGGATTTTGGAACTTGGAGTATTTGATAGAGAAATTTTTGAAGATGAAGTCAAATTCTACAAAACCAAAATTAACGAATACGGCGTTCCCCTTGACAGCCGAAGCGATTTTGCAAAAACTGACTGGCAGATGTGGTCAACCGTGCTCACGGATGACAGGGAGTACACCGATGCGGTTATCTCCGCCATTGTTAAAATGCTGACCGAAACAAATGACCGCTTTCCCTTTACCGACTGGTACTATTCAAAAACGGGCATAAGCCGTGAATTCAGAAACAGAACCGTCCAGGGCGGACTGTTTATAAATCTTTTGAAACACTAAATTCCAAAAAGCGCACCGACTGCAATTTATGCTCGGTGCGCTTTTTATCTTTTTACTTTTTAACCATATCCGCCTTCTTAATGGCGTCGTAATACGCTGTGTAAACGCCGCCGGTGAGGGCGTCTATGAGATTGTCGTCAATGTGGACAAACCACTTGCCGATGGGGTCGTAGTACATTGCAATCTCGACCTCGCTTGTACGCTTTTTAATATCGTTGTCACTTAGGTACTCCTCGCTTATGCTGACCGTCTGCTGTGACAAAATGGCATTGAGCTCGTCGTCGGAGAGCTTCTCGTCTGCCTCGGCATTCTCGGCGGTTGCGTTGTACGCCGCCGCATTTTCCGCAAGCTCTTTGCCGACGGGGGTGAGGTCTAATGTGGTGAGCTTTACCTTAAAATTTATCTCGCTCTCGTTTATCACTTTGGAGCTTTCGATGCTGTATTTAAGCGACTTAAAGACAGCCATATTCATATCGTACGTCGCAAACGACTCTTTGTTAAAATTCTCTCCGCACTTTAAAAAGTCATATCCGCTGTCGGTTTCGGCAACGTATTTTTCCATAACCTCGGTGTATTTTCCCTCGGAAAGCAGAGAAAACATAGATTTCAATTCGCCCTTTGCCTCGCTGTCCTCGCCGCAGCCGACAAGGCATACAAGCATAGTGATAAGCACAAAAATTGCCGAAAATTTAAACAATATCTTTTTCACGTTCATTCCTCCTTGTATATAAAATTCCCATTTTTCTATAATTATACATTATAATTATTGCACCTTAGAGCGGATTTGTCAATTATACATTGTAATATGTTATAAAAATGAAATATTTGCTTGAACTCAGCGGTAAAATCTGCTATAATGTATTTAGAATGGAGGAGTATTGATATGAGGAAAACAAAAATTGTATGCACCATAGGTCCGGCAAGCAGCGACGAAAAGATTTTTGAGAATATGTGCAAAGCCGGCCTCAATATAGCAAGGTTAAACTTCTCACACGGTTCACACGAGGAACACAAGGCTAAAATAGATATGATAAAAAGAGTGCGGGAAAGGCTTAATATGCCCATTGCCATAATGCTCGACACCAAGGGCCCGGAGTACAGGATTAAGACGTTTAAAAAATCCCCCGTTACCGTATGCGACGGCGGCACGTTCACCTTTACCACAAGAGATGTGGAGGGCGACGGGAGCATTGTGAGCGTAAACTACGCAGGACTGCCCGGCGATTTGGAAGTCGGCGACAAAATTCTGGTAAACAACGGGCTTGTGGTTTTCGGCGTTGAAAAAATCGAGGGCACGGAGATTGTGTGCAAGGTTCTAATCGGCGGCGAGCTGTCCGACAGAAAGAGTATGAGCTTTCCGAACAAGTCATTAAACCAGGTATACCTCAGCGAGCAGGACAAAGACGACATTCTGTTCGGCATTGAGAACGACGTGGACTTTATTGCGGCGTCGTTTGTGTCCAAAAAGCAGGACGTTTTGGACATTAAGGAGTTTATAAACGCAAACGGCGGTGATGAAATCGGCATCATTGCCAAGGTGGAAAACCGCACGGGAATTAACAACATTGAGGACATCTGCTCCGAGTGCGAGGGCATAATGATCGGCAGAGGCGACCTCGGCGTTGAAGTGCCGTTTGCGGAGCTGCCGGCAATTCAGAAGTACATCATAACAAAGTGCCGTCTTTTGGGAAAAAGGGTTATTACGGCAACGGAAATGCTGGAAACTATGATATACAACCCACGCCCCACAAGGGCGGAAATATCCGACGTGGCAAATGCCGTATACGACGGAACGAGCGCAGTTATGCTCTCCGGCGAGTCGGCGGCGGGCAAGTACCCGGTGGAAACGGTCAAAACGATGGCGGAAATCGTGGAGGAAACGGAAAAGCACATTCACTACGACAAGCGGTTTAAAAACAACGCCTTTCACATTAAAAACCAGGTGGACGCAGTGTCGCACGCAACGTGCGGTATGGCAATAGACATCGGCGCAAAGGTGATTGTGGTTACGACCGTGTCGGGAATGACGGCACGAATGGTATCACGCTTCCGTGTGCCGGCGGACATCATAGGTATGACGGTAAACAAAAAGGTGTGGTACAAACTTTCGCTCTCGTGGGGCGTTACTCCCGTCCTCACCGAGCAGTTCAACTCCACCGACGTGCTGTTTTATCACGCCTGCCGGGCGGCAAAGAAGTATGCGCATCTGGAAAAGGGCGACTGCATAGTTATGACGGGCGGAATGACAAACGGCACTTCCGGCAACACCAACACAATTAAGGTAGAAACAATTTAAGGGGGTAATCCGGTTGGCTTTTGCAAAGCTGAGTTCCTGCGGAATTAAGGGAATTGACGGCTACATACTGAGCGTTGAAACCGACATTGCCGCAGGGCTCCCCGGAATAGATATTGTCGGCCTTGCCGACACCGCCGTCAAGGAGTCTAAGGAAAGGCTCAAATCGGCGATAAAGAACAGCGGATTTTCCATTCCGCAGAAAAAAATAATAATAAATCTTGCACCGGCGAATACTAAAAAAACCGACGTCTATCTTGACCTTCCGATGAGCATTGCAATTCTTGCCGCATCGGGGCAGATTGCAGAGCACCTGACGGAGGACTACCTCATATTGGGCGAGCTGTCGCTCGACGGCGAGATAAGGAGCGCAAGCGGAGTTTTGCCGTCGGCGGTTACCGCAAGGGAAAACGGCATTAAAAAGATGCTTGTGCCATCGGAAAATGCCGCCGAGGCGTCCGTCGTGGACGGCATAGAGGTCTACGGCGCAAAGACGCTTGCGCAAGCGGTTGCCCATCTAAGGGGCGAGGAGAAAATCGAACCGGCCAAGTTTGACGCAGGCGCAGTCTTTGCATCGAACGGCGGATTTGACGTGGACTTTTGCGATGTGCACGGTCAGGAGAGCGCAAAGCGTGCGCTCGAAATTGCCGCAGCGGGCGGACACAACTGTCTTATGATAGGCTCGCCGGGTTCGGGCAAGACGATGCTTGCAAAGCGTCTGCCGACGATACTTCCGCCGCTGACGTTTGACGAGGCGCTCGAAGTGACCAAGATATACTCCATCGCCGGCAAACTGCCGCCGCAGGTTCCGCTCATTACCAAACGGCCGTTCCGCAGTCCGCACCACACTCTGTCAAGCGTGGCGCTCACGGGAGGCGGTACGGTGCCAAGACCGGGCGAGATTAGTCTGGCTCACAGGGGCGTGCTGTTTTTGGACGAGTTCCCCGAATTCCGCAAAGACGCCATAGACGCACTGCGACAGCCGATTGAGGAGGGCAAGGTGACGGTATCACGTGCGGCGGGCACGGTTACGTTCCCCGGAGCGGTTATGCTCATTGCGAGTATGAACCCCTGCAAATGCGGCTACTACGGCGACCCTACGAGAGAGTGCACCTGCACGCCGGGGCAAATTCAGAGGTACCTCGGCAAGGTGTCCGGGCCGATGCTCGACAGGTTCGATATGCACATAGAGGTTGCCGCCGTCAAGTACGACGAGCTTGCATCGGGCGAAAAGTCGGAGAGCTCGGCAGACATTGCAAAGCGTGTAAAGGCGGCAAGGCAAATTCAGCTCAAACGCTACGGGGGACTGAGCATCTACTGCAACGCTCAGCTTGACGCCGCACTTATAGAAAAGTTCTGTCCTCTTAGCAGCGACTGCAAGGCGCTTTTAAAAACGGCGTTTGAAAATTTGGGGCTCAGCGCACGTGCCCACAGCCGTATACTTAAACTTTCAAGAACCATTGCCGACCTTGAAGGCAGTGAAAACATAGAGCTTGCACACATTGCGGAGGCAATTCAATACAGAAGTCTTGACAAAAAATTCTGGTACAGATAGGAAGGGACATAAAATGAAAAACAAATTTACATTTCTGCTTTATCTGCTTTTTCCGATTGCGGTTACGTTCATAGCGTCGGGGTTCGGAAACACGCCGGTTACCGTGGGGGCGTTTATCGTGTCGCTCCTTTTGCTGGCGTTCTTTTTGCGTGCAGACCTCTTGATGCTTATGGGTATGCACGCCTATCAGACAAACCGCTCCAAGGGATTTGTGCTTATGGAGCACGCTATGAAAACGGGCAAACTGCGCCCCAAGAGCCGTCTTTTGTACGCATATCTGCTTGTGAGAAACGGCGAGCTTGACGAGGCGGAGAGGATTATAAACAAAACCACATACCTCGGCAAAGACATATTAAAAGACGCCGACTTTAAGACCGCCGAATTTAACCTTGCCTTAATCGACTGGAAAAGGGGCAGGCTCGCAGACGCCATAATGAAGGCGGAAAAGCTGTACTCCGAGGGGTACTTAAACGGCAATCTTTACGGAACTCTGGGTTATTTTTACATTGCGAACAACGAAATTGACAAGGCCATTGAGCTTTCAAAAGAGGCGGTGGAATACAACCCCGACGACCTCATCTGCCGTGACAACCTCGGTCAGGCGTACATCATAAGCGGTGAGCTTGACAAGGCGCAGGAAATCTACGGCGAGGTGTTGAAGCGTGACCCGGAATTTATAGAGCCGTACTACAACTACGCAACGCTTTTGGAAAAGCGTGCCGAGCTTGCCGACGCCGCCGACTATTACAGAAAGGCTCTCACCTATCCGCAGAAATATCTGTCCACCGTAACGCACGAGCAGGTAGAGGACGCACTCGCACGTGTTGAGGAGCTGCTCAAATAAATTCGGAAGTGATTATATGAAAATTCTATACATCGACTGCTTCTTGGGTTTCAGCGCACCGATGCTCACAGGTGCGCTTATTGACCTGGGTGCGGACGAGGGGGAAATAAACCGCCGCCTTGCCGCAGAAGTGCCGTCGGCAGTGCTCAAAGTGCAAAAGACCGAGCGCTCTATGCTCGAATGTACCCTTGCGGAAGTTGACACGCAAAACTGTGCTCCCGACTGCGCCGCAAAGAACGCACTCGCAGTCAAAGCGCTTGAAGTTTACCGCAAATTTTGCGGTGAGCCGACCGAGGATAAAATTTTGCAGATTATATCGCAAGCGGTGTGCATAAGCGCCGCCTGCGAGCTTTTGGGAGTTGAATTTGTGATGTGCTCGTCCGTGAGCGTGGGCACATTAACCGAGGAAACCGAAGCAAGCGTGGAGATATTCAAGTCGTACGGCATAACTTTCGGCAATGCAGACGAAAACTGCACGCTCACAGACGCACAGGGTGCCGCCTTCCTTGCCGCACTTGTAAGCGAGTACGGGGCGATGCCGGATATGGATATTGAAAAAATCGGTTACGGCGCAGGGGAAAAGGAACTCTCCTCGCCAAATCTCATAAGGGCGGTGCTGGGAACGCAAAACGATGTTCCGCTGTCGGAAATGTTTGAAAGTGTTAGGCAGGATAGAGTTGAATTTGCATTGTCTGTCGACTGAATTTATAGCTTTTTGCAGTAAAGCATATTGCAGTTTGCAAAAAAATAAGCTGTCCGCAAGGACAGCTCATCTTATTTACTTTGTTTTCTTTGCCGGCTTTTCGGTCTTTTTGGTTTCAGCCGTTTTTTTAGGTTCTTTCGCCTTTACGGGCTTGTCAGCCGTCTTGGGCTCTGCCGGTTTTTCTTTCTTTTCTGCCTTCTTAGGCTCTGCCGGCTTTTCGGCCTTTTTAACCTCTGCCTTCTTTTCCGCCTTGGGGGCTTTTTCCTTTTTAACCGCCGTCTTTTTGGGTGCCTTTTTCTCCGTCTTGGGGAACAGCTCCACTATTGCGGTAACGTGGGCGATGCTTCCGTCTACGGCAATTATACCGTCAGCAAGAGCCTTTTCGAGCTCCAGCTTTCTGCCGATAAGTTTCTCAAAATCAGCGGCTTTGGCAGTAATCATAGCTGTGTAATCGTGATAGTCGTAAGGTTCTACCGAAAAAATGTCGTTGATATTGGAAATGTAAAATGCGCCGCCGCAGTCGTCATCTACCATATTTACCTGAATGGCGATGTCCTCATTTAGCTTTGATGAATTAATCTTATTGAATTTCTTTTTGATTTTCGCAAATTTCTCGATAAAGTTCATAATATCAATCCTTTCATATAATTGTTTAACCATATAAATTTTGCACCGTCAACCACAATTTGCCTCCGTAGAATATGCCCTATTTTATTGCTACAAGAACATACAAGTTCCCGCAAAACATACTATTATGCTCAAAATCAGCTTTTTTGAAATTTGTTCCTTAAAAAATATTATCCCTGTCACAGACGAAAAGATAATTGTTCCTCCTGTAATTAACGGATATAAAACCGTTGCCGGAAGATTTTTTGCTCCGTTTAATTGCAGAATATATGACAGTCCGCTGAGCAGCGTTGAAAGTACAATTAAAAACACTCCCCACGCAAAACCGCTTTTATTGCACTTATCGGCATTTTTATCTTTTTTGCCGATTTTTACTACCATATACGCTATTGCGGCGATAATGAACTTTGCAATGCCCGTTGCTATAACAAATTCCGTCTCCGTTATGCAAAAATATGTTTTTTCTATCTGATGCATCTTTGCGGCAACACTGCTTATACCGTTTAAGAAAAATATAATCACACACAGGGCAAGTATTCGTTTGCCCGGCAACTTTTTATCGTTTGCCGTAAGCGCTATTGCAAATATTATCAGAATAAGCCCTGCCAAATGCATAAGCGAAAGTTTTTCATGAAGAAACAATACCCCCCACACATATGGGACAAACATTCCGCCGCACATCAGAAACAAAGTGTAAAAAGCCATACTTCCTGATTTAAGCACCCTGAATCCAAGTATGTTATAACTCATAACACTAAGCGCAACTATGCCTGCCATCAGTATTGAAAACGCCGAAAACTCAAACTTAAACCCGTTTATTGCAAAAAATATAATTGCCGTAAACAATCCGATAAGGGCATTGAATTTAAGCCCTGTTTCAAGTGATGTTCCGTATCGTTTCTGATAAAGCTTATTCACAGCAAAATCTCCGGCAAGCAGTATCACCGCCAAAACAATCATTAAATAATATTTCATATGTATTTCCTCACGCCTTAACGGTTATATCGGCTTGCAATCAAACATGCTGTCTGCCTGCTTTGTAATACTTTTCGGTTTTTTGTCGCATTTTAGTCCTTTAACTTTGACATTGCCGTCTGTCCAAGTTTTGATAAGCATTTCCGCCTCGTAGTTTTTAATCACAACATTATCAAGCGTTATGGTGTCAAAGTTTGCTGCCTGAATAAGCTGTGCATTATCAATATCATTTTTCATTGAAATATTGCAGTTTTTCATATTCAGTGTAACCTTTTCATCTTTATCACCATAAAGAATTGACGGCATCAAAAGGTTTGTTGCCGTAATATTTTCAAAAGAAATATTGCTTAGCGGTCTGTTAAGCTGCCACATTTCATTTCCCGAATAGTTATAATGCAGGAGTTTATCCGCACCGTCCACCGTACAGTCGGAAATAACGATATTCCCCGGCCTGTTCGGAATACCGACAGAATAATCCCCGTAATAGGTAAATACGCTGAGCATATTATTTCTGTGTCCGGCAAGCTCCGGCTTTACACCGTTTCTCTTTTCTTCATCTGTCAGGCTTCCTCTGAAAAGATATTTGCAAGGTCCGTATATACGGCACTTTTCAACATACACATTCGTTCCGCCAAAACGCATAGCGCTGCAAGCCGAATTAAGAATACAGTTTGTCACAAAAACATTTGTGTTTGCAAATCCCGCAACACAGTCATCACCCGTGTAAAAGCTGCAGCCGTTTATTTTAACATTCTCGCACCCTGTAATATGTATTCCGTCATGTCCTGCATAGACAGAGATATCCTCAGCCACGACATTTTCACAGTAAAAAAGAGCATTTGCCCAGTTAGCGCTATCCTTAACCGAATAGCCCGAAAGGCGCACATTTTTGCAGTTGAACATATTTATGCAATGCGGTCCGCGATAGTTTTCTTCTCCAAGTTCATCAAAACAGTCACTGCCGTCAAGAAAAGAATTTTCTTCGCCGATAATTACAACATTTTCAGCATTTACAGCCTTTATAAGAGCATTGTTCCAACGACTGCCGGGCTTTCCGTAAAATTCATAATCCTTAACTTCGTCCAATTCAGTTCTTTTCCAAGTTTTATTTGTTATTTCACTTTCGCTTAACGGTTCGACCGTATCGCTTAAATATCCGAAATAGTCCTCCGGGCTGCGGCTGCCTTTCAGTGTTGCACCCGACTTTAAGTACAGCGTGCAATTCGACCTAATCCTGATGCCGCCTGTTAAATAAACGCCCTCCGGAACAATAACTGTTCCTCCGCCGTTTTTGAAACATTCGTCTATCGCCTTTTGAATTTTTTCGGTTTGAAGCTCATCAGAATCTGCAATCGCTCCAAAATCGGTTATCAAGTACATATTGCTGTTTTTATTCATATTCTCTACCTCAAAAATTTCTATATGAATTGCTTTTTAATTTAAGCAAAATTGTGTTTGATATTACATAGGCAGTGGGGACTCGAACCCTCCACTACCCATTATTATACAATTTAACTTTGCACTTGTCAACAAGAAAACTGTCGATTATTGTTTCACACTAAATTTTGCGCCAAAACGGGCGTAAATATGTAGAATTTTTAAAAAAATTGTGCTCCGTCTTGCAAAACTCGACCCGTTTTGATATAATGTAATGAAATACAAGTTGCAGCGTGAGAGGTGTTTGATGTGACGGGCAAGGGCGTTGTTGTAAAGACGGATTTTAAAACCGCAACAGTCAGAATACGCAAGTCCTCTGCCTGCGGACACGACTGCGGAGATTGCCGTGCGTGCGGCGATGCCGAATTTTTGGCAACGGTTACAAACAGCGTCGGCGCAAAGGTCGGCGACACGGTAATCATAGGTGCGCCGAGCGGAAAGGTGCTTGCATACTCGTTTCTGCTATATATATTGCCGATTTTGGGTGCGGCAGTCTGTTACGCCGTATCGGGCGTATTTTTTTCAAAGCCTTTTTTTCGCACGCTGTGCATTGTCATTTGGTTTACAGTGTGGTTTTTTGCGGTAAGGCGCATAAGCCGACGGGTTAAAATGAGCACAATTCTGGGGGTTGCCGATGAAAAGGATTAATATTTTTACAGGTCATTACGGCAGCGGTAAGACCGAGTTTGCCATAAACTTTGCACTTAAATTAAAAGAAAAATACGACAAAGTCGTAATCTGCGATATGGATATTGTAAATCCGTACTTTCGCACAAACGATATAAGCGACTTTTTAAACGAAAAGGGAATACGGGTTATCGCTCCCGACTACGCCTGCACAAACGTTGACATTCCGGTTCTGCCGGGGGATATTCTGTCGGTGTTTGCAAACAAAGACGTGCACGCCGTTTTGGACATCGGCGGCGACGACGACGGCGCAGTTGCGCTGGGGCAGTACTTTAACTACCTTAAAGACGAGGACTTTGATATGTTCTTTGTGCTCAATTTGCTGCGGCCGCTCACGCAGAGCACCGACGACATTGCCGAGCTTGCATCAAACATTGAGCTTATGTCAAGGCTGCGTCTTACATCGCTTATTGACAACACAAATCTATCCTACCTCACCGAGCCCGTGCACGTTGCGGACAGCATAGCGAGGGCTGAGGAAATTGCGGAAAGGCTCGGTATTCCGCTTTCGTACATTGCAGGCACAAAGGAAAATTTAAGGGACGTGCCGCAGGAATACAAAGACAAAACATTCCCTATGGAGCTTTTTATGAAGCTGCCTTTTGATATATAACCAAAGGAGGATACAATATGGCAAAGGTTACTTTCAACGAGGACAGATGCAAAGGCTGTCAGCTTTGCACAACCGTATGTCCCAAAAAAATCGTGACAATGGCAACTGACAGAATTAACGCAAAGGGTTTCCACCCGGCGACGGTTATCGAGACGGAGAAGTGCATAGGCTGTGCGTTTTGCGCAACCATCTGTCCCGACTGCGTAATTGAAGTGGAAAGATAAGGAGGTAACACCAATGGCAAACAAGGTACTGATGAAAGGTAACGAGGCGCTTGCCGAGGCGGCAATACGCAGCGGCTGCAAATACTTTTTCGGTTATCCCATAACGCCGCAGACCGAGGTTTCGGCTTATATGGCAAAAAAGATGCCGAAAATCGGCGGTACGTTTCTCCAAGCGGAGAGCGAAGTTGCCGCAATTAATATGGTATACGGCGCAGGCGGTGCGGGCGCAAGGGTAATGACGAGTTCGTCAAGCCCCGGAATAAGCCTTAAACAGGAGGGTATCTCCTACATAGCCGGAGCGGACGTTCCGTGCGTAATTGTAAATATTGTAAGAGGCGGCCCCGGACTCGGCGGTATTCAGCCGGCACAGTCGGACTACTATCAGGCGGTAAAGGGCGGCGGCCACGGCGACTATCACCTTGTGGTACTGGCACCCAGTTCTATTCAGGAAATGGTTGACCTCACCTCCGACGCTTTTGACATCGGCGACAAATACAGATGTCCCGTTATGCTCATCGGCGACGGTATGCTCGGTCAGATGATGGAGCCTGTGGAGTTTAAGGACACGGACGCAGCTCAAATCCCCGAAAAGCCGTGGGCAACGGTCGGCACGCAGATGAAGCGCAAGAGAAACATCATAAACTCGCTCTTTATTGAGCCTAAGGACTTGGAAGACCTCATTCTGGAAAGACAGAAAAAATATGACGAAATAACCAAAAACGAAGTCCGCTACGAAGCCGTTGACACAGAGGACGCCGACATTGTGCTTGTGGCATACGGCACAACGGCGAGAATTGCCAAAACCGCTATGGCAAAGGCAAAGGCTAAGGGCATTAAAGTGGGAATTATAAGACCGATTACGCTCTGGCCGTTCCCGTACGAGGCTTTTGAAAAGGCATTGAACCGCAAAAAAGACTTCCTCACCGTTGAAATGAGTATGGGTCAGATGGTAGACGACGTAAAGATTGCCGTAAACGGCAGAGGAAACGTCCACTTCTACGGCAGAACGGGCGGAGTTGTCCCCACACCTAACGAGATTTTAGCAGAGATAGAAAAAATTGCCGGAGGTGACAGATAATGGAAAAAGTATTTACAAGACCCCATTCACTCACAGACGTTCCGCTGCACTACTGCCCCGGTTGTCCGCACGGCATAGTTCACCGTCTTGTTGCCGAGGTCATAGACGAGCTTGGCATTGAGGGCACCACAATCGGTGTTGCACCTGTCGGTTGCAGTGTATTTGCGTATAATTACTTTGAGTGCGATATGCAGGAGGCGGCACACGGCAGAGCGCCGGCGGTTGCTACGGGAATTAAGAGAGTTCACCCGGACAGAACCGTTTTCACCTATCAGGGCGACGGCGACCTTGCGGCAATAGGAACGGCGGAAACCGTCCACGCAGCGGCAAGGGGCGAGAACATCTCGGTTATATTTATAAACAATGCAATTTACGGAATGACGGGCGGACAGATGGCGCCCACCACCCTTTTGGGACAGGTTACGCAGACGACGCCTTACGGCAGAGACCAAAAGCGCAACGGAAATCCGATAAGAGTCAGCGAAATGCTCGCAACCCTTGACGGCCCCTCATACATTGAGAGAGTAACCGTTGACACCATACCCCACATCAAGGCGGCAAAGGCGGCAATTAAAAAGTCGTTTGAGATGCAGCTTGCCGGCAAGGGATTTTCGCTCGTAGAGGTTGTATCCACCTGCCCGACAAACTGGGGAATGTCGCCAATCGAGGCGTTTGAGTGGATGAGAGAAAATATGCTCAAACAGTACCCCCTGGGCGTATACAAGGACATCACAAAGGAGGAGAATTAAAATGACTTATGAGACGATTTTTGCCGGTTTCGGCGGTCAGGGTATTTTGTTCTCCGGGAAAGCGATTGCCTATGCCGGAATGATAGAAAACAAGAATGTTTCCCACCTTCCGTCCTACGGTCCGGAAATGAGGGGCGGCACGTGCAACTGCCACGTCATCGTATCCGACGAGCCTGTTGCCTCGCCGATTATAGTTGAGCCGACGGCGCTTGTGGCTATGAACGCACCGTCGTTTGACAAGTTTGAAAACGCACTTGTTCCCGGCGGAAAGGCATTTATAGACAGCACGCTTATTTCAAGAGATGCAAAAAGAGATGACATCGACGTCTATAAAATCCCGGCAACGCAGATGGCAAACGAGATGGGTGTTCCCAAACTTGCCAATATGATTATTGTAGGAAAGCTCATAAAGGAAACCGAAATGTTTACCCTGGACGAACTCAAGCAGGCGGTAACCAAAATGGTTCCGGAGTCTAAAAAGGCTCTGCTTGACGCTAATATAAAGGCTATTGAGGCAGGATATAATCTGTAAAATTCGGGGCGGTTATTACCGCCCTTAATTTTTTGAAAAACTGTTGACAAAGTCAGAAAATATGGTATAATGATAATAGAAAAAGGCAAGACCGTAACGGTTATGCCGAAGTTTGTTTGTTAAAAAATAACGCACTCATTTTCGACTGTGGGCGTTATTTTTTTATGGAAATTATTATAATTATCAAAATCATAAATGAAATTATGTAATTACAATCCACGTTACCACCTCCCCTCTCGACTTACAGTTGAGAAAGTCAGCGGCATAACCGCCCAGTTTTCACTGTTTCGGACTTGCCTTTGTCAGAAAATCTGACAAAAGATATTATACACCCAATTTAATTCTTATTCAAGTGCTTTTATCAAATTGAAATTTATTTTTTTACATACGACGCCTAATATAAACAAAAAATTTCATTTGACACCTAAAAATTACGCCGAAAGTGTGTTACAATATATATATGAGCAGATTGGAGATGACATAATGGAGGAAAACTTAATTAAACAGCGGTGCTGCTTTACCGGGCACAGACCCGACAAGCTGGGATATACGGAGGAGGAAATTAAACCGCTTTTGGAAAAGGCGATTGACAGCGCCATTGAGGGCGGTTATGTGACATTTATAAGCGGAATGGCAAAGGGAACGGACATCTGGGCGGCGGAAATTGTGCTGGAAAAGAAAAAGGAAAACAAGTCGCTCCACCTTGTATGCGCCATACCCCACCCCGGCTTTATAAACGGGCGCAGTGCTCAGGAGCGCAGACGGTACGAAAACATAATAAATAGCGCCGACAAGTGCGTCTTAGTCAGTGACAGATGTCTGCCGGGCTGTTACCAAAAGAGAAACATCTGGATGGTGGACAGAAGTTCCGAAGTGATTGCCGTATTCAACGGAACAAAGGGCGGAACGGCTAACACAATTAATTACGCAAAGAGGCACGGGGTGAAAATTGTCAACGTTTTGGAGCGGTGACAATTTTCGTCGGGAGCGGTTTACATAATATTGTATAATCTCCCCTTTCAAAAAAATTTTTTGCGCCTTTTTTTGCCCGTGTCAAGAAAAATTTTAGATAAAAATGGGAAAGAATTTTGTTAATAATTTTTCCTTGACAAGAAATTTTTAAGAAACAATTTTCAAACAACCACATTGTTAAAATGTCGGTAAACAGTGGACTTAATCCACATATCCACATTGTTATCCACATTTTTGGTGCATAAAACGGGGTGAAAAAATCAAAAATCGGGTCTTTTTTTGTAAAAAAAAGTAAAACCGAAAAAAGGTTACATAATATTTTGTTTAACAAATTTGTAACATTTTTTAAAGGATTTTTTCGCCTTTTGTCACACATTTTTCATCAGCGGTCAAAATTTTTCCAATGCCCGAAATCCGCTCAGCATCTGCAATTTGCAATTTACATAAACATTTTGAGCGGAGACGGACGGGGACAGAAAAAATTTTTTGAAAAATTTTAAAAAAACACTTGACAAAATAAAAAAATGTGGTATAATACGGTTAAAGGTCAAAGAAAGTCAAAGTCAAAAACCTAAATTGACAAAATATTCACTCCCGATGTGGTAAAATACCTTTGAGAGTGTTGGAGATGATATAAATTGAAAATAAGCGACACGATAGAAAATTTTATCTGCGAGCTTTTGCGCCCGACGGACAGCGTGGAGTTAAGACGTAACGAACTTGCGTCACATTTCAACTGCGTGCCGTCACAGATTAACTACGTTATCCAGACGAGGTTTACAACCGAGAGAGGATATATTGTAGAGAGCAGACGGGGCGGCGGCGGTCACATCAAGATAACCCGTGTGCACCTCGGCGGCGGCTCCATAGCGGAGCATATGCTCGCAAACGTCGGGGCGAGCGTGGACATTATGACGGTTGAGTCTATTGTGAACACGCTTTACACAAACGGCATTATAGACGCAGAGTCCGCAAAGCTCATAATTGCCGCTTGCTCGAACAATGCGCTGTCGTCAATATCGGACGGAACGCTTAAAAACAAAGTAAGGGCGGACATTTTTAAAAACATTTTACTGTTATTGGTATGAAAGGATTGTGATGTTTTATGTTGTGCACAAATTGTCAGAGCAGAGAAGCAAATTTCCATTATAAACAGGTTATAAACGGCAAACACACCGAACTTAACCTTTGCACAGAGTGTGCAAGGGAGCTGGGGTATTTGAACCAGGGCGAGGGAATGTTTGATTTGTCAAGTTTCTTCGGCGACTTTCTCTCTATGCCGTCTTTTGCGCCGTCGGTTACAAAGGTTATGGCGTGCCCGGATTGTGCGACCACGTTTGACGAATTCAAGCGCACGGGCTTTGTGGGATGCGAGAGGTGCTACGACGAGTTTAAGGACGCAATCGAGGCAACGCTCGAACAAATTCAGCCGTCAACCACGCACAAGGGACGGCTCGGCGGTGAGGCAGGAGCCAAAATTCAGAAAACAAACGAGCTTGACCGCTTAAAGGAGCAGTTAAAGCGTGCAATACTTGACGAAAAGTACGAGGACGCCGCAGTCCTCAGAGATAAGATAAAGAAAATCGAGGAGGAAAAGGACAATGGCTAAATGGTACGATGACACCGGATTTCAGGGAGATATAGTCCTCAGCACAAGGGTTCGCTTGGCGAGAAACCTTAAAGGTATCCCCTTCCCCAACAAGATGTCGGACGATGACGCCAAAAAGGTTGTGGAACTTGTAAGCGGTGCATTGGAGAATATGAACTACGGCTTTACAAGGCTCGACCTCAATGCGATGTCCAAAACCGAAAAGCAGAAACTTGTGGAAAAACGCTACATCAGCCCCGACCTCGCCAAGCAGACAAAGCCGTGCGCAGTGTTCATAAGCGACGACGAGAGCGTCAGCATTATGGTAAACGAAGAGGAGCACATAAGAATGCAAAGCATCTTTGCAGGTCTTGAATGTCAGAAAGCGTACGACATAATAAGCAAAATCGACGCATACCTTGCCGAAAAGCTGGAGTACGCCGTTCACCCCAAATACGGCTACCTCACAAGCTGTCTTACAAACCTCGGCACGGGAATGAGAGTGTCGTGTATGCTGCATCTGCCGGCGGTATGCCTTTGCAGTGTTGCCGACAGTATGTTTGCAACGCTCGGCAAGCTGGGAATTACGGTGCGTGGAATGTACGGCGAGGGGAGCAAGGCGTCGGGATATTTGTTCCAGATTTCAAACCAGATGACCCTCGGCGTTGACGAAAGGGAGATTATCGACAAGATAAACGATGTCGTAAATCAGGTGATTGCAAAAGAACGGGAACTGAGAGGAGTGCTTTTAAAGCAGAGAGGTGTTGCAATGGAGGATAAAATTATGCGTTCCTGTGCAATACTTAAAGGTGCAAGACTTTTGTCGAGCAGTGAGATGCTGAGTCTGTTTTCAAACGCACGTCTTGCAATGTCACTCGGTCTTGTGAATGGAATAGAACCCAGAACGCTCAATTCGCTTATGGTGGAAACCTCGCCGGCAAGCCTTGCCGACTGCGGAAGCGTTACTCAGAGAGATGCCGAGCGTGCAAAAATTGTACGTGAGCGGCTCAAAAAGGAGGAATAATTATGGATACAAGATTTACCGAAAGTTCAAAGGCGGCTCTGCGCCTCGCAAATGAGGTTGCCTCCGAGCTTGGATATAACTATGTAGGCTCCGAGCACATTCTTGCCGGCATAATCCGTGAGGGCACGTCCGCAGCAGCGGCGGCGCTTGCCGAGCAGGGTGTGGACTTTGACGGAGTTGTGGAAAAAATCACACAGTACAATGCGCCGAGCGGCGGCTTTGCGTCCGCATCTCTGCCGCTTACTCCGAGGAGCAAGGCACTGCTTGAAATCAGCTTTAACGAGGCTAAAAAGTCAGGCTCGCTCTTAATCGAACCGGAGCACATTTTGATGGCGATGCTGCGTGAGGGTCAGAGCGTTGCGGTGAGAATTTTAACCGACTACAACGTTGACTTTAACGCACTTGTGCAGACGATGTTCGGCTCTGCCCGTTCCGGCGGAAAGACCGGCGGAGCTAAGGGCGGCAATGCCGGACTTAAAAATCTGGAACAGTTCGGCACAGACCTCACAACACTTGCCGAGGAGGGCAAAATCGACCCAATCATCGGAAGGGACAAAGAGATTGAGAGGGTTATTCAAATTCTGTCACGCCGTACCAAAAACAACCCGTGCTTAATCGGTGAGCCGGGCGTCGGCAAGACAGCCATTGCCGAGGGACTTGCGTACAAGATTGTGGAGGGCTCAATTCCCGAAACATTAAAGGGCAAGCGCATATTCTCCCTTGACCTTTCCTCAATGATTGCCGGCACAAAGTACCGTGGCGAGTTTGAGGAGAGAATTAAAAAGGCTCTCGACGAGGTTAAAAAGAACAAAAACATCATTCTCTTTATTGATGAAGTTCACACACTTGTGGGAGCAGGTGCGGCAGAGGGCGCAATGGACGCCGCAAATATATTAAAGCCGCTGCTTGCCCGTGGCGAGTTGCAGTTAATCGGTGCAACCACTCTTGACGAATACCGCAAGAACATCGAAAAAGATGCGGCGCTGGAACGCAGATTTCAGCCAATCAACGTAGGCGAACCGTCGGTTGAGGACACGGTTGAAATCTTAAAGGGCATAAGAGATAAATACGAACAGCACCACAAGGTTACAATTCTCGACGAGGCACTGGAAGCCGCCGCAAGGCTCTCCGCAAGGTATATTACCGACAGATTTCTGCCGGACAAAGCCATCGACCTGATTGACGAGGCGGCGTCAAAGATAAGAATGAAAGCCTTTACCGCTCCGCCGTCGATTAAAGAGGTTGAGGAAAAGCTCGCCTCCGTCGGCAGGCAGAAACGTGATGCAATAGAGCACCAGGAGTTTGAAAAGGCGGCATCTCTGCGTGACGAGGAGGAAAAAATCAGAGGCGAACTCGCCGACAAAAAGGCGCAGTGGGAAAAGAGCAATTCCAAAGAGGACCTCGTTGTCACCGAGGACGAAATCTGCGATGTAATAACCGACTGGACAGGCATACCGGTTAAAAAACTTGCCGGCGAGGAACAGGAGCGTCTCAAAAATATGGAGTCAATCCTGCACAACCGTGTTGTCGGCCAGGACGAGGCAGTGGTTGCCGTTTCCAAGGCAATCCGCCGTGGCAGAATAGGTCTTAAAGACCCCAAACGTCCGACAGGTTCGTTCATATTCTTAGGCCCTACGGGCGTTGGTAAAACCGAGCTGTGCAAGGCGCTTGCCGAGGCGATATTCGGTGACGAAAACGCCGTTATCAGAATTGATATGAGCGAATATATGGACAAGCACAACGTATCACGTCTTGTCGGCTCGCCTCCGGGATTTGTCGGCTACGAGGAGGGCGGTCAGCTCACCGAAAAAGTGCGCAGAAAACCGTACTCGGTAGTGCTCTTTGACGAGATTGAAAAGGCGCACCCCGACGTGTTCAACATCTTGCTGCAAATCCTGGAAGACGGAATACTCACCGACTCGCAGGGCAGACGTGTTGACTTTAAAAACACGGTAATCATAATGACGTCCAACATCGGCGCACGGCTGATAACCGAAAAGATGAAGCCCTCTCTCGGATTTAACAAAGCCGAGGAAGGTGCGGAAAAGGACTACGAGTTCATCAAAGGTCAGGTTCTCGGCGAGCTCAAAAACGTGTTCAGACCGGAGCTTATTAACCGTATTGACGAGATAATCGTGTTCCACAAGCTGAGCCACGAGGATATAGAAAAGATAACAAAGATAATGCTTTCAAGCCTTAAAGACAGAATGAAAGCGCTCGGCTACAAAATATCGTTTACCGATGCGCTCATAGACCATCTTGCCGACTCCGGCTACGACGAGGCATACGGTGCAAGACCGCTCAGGCGTGCAATTCAGTCTGAGGTTGAGGACTTCCTTGCCGATAACATTCTCTCCGGAAATGTACCGGAGGGCGGCAGTGTAACCGTCGATTATGCGGACGGCAAAGCCAAACTTGTTACCGAAAAAGAACCCGAAACGGCTGAAAAGTGATAAATTTGACCCCACTCTGTACGGAGTGGGGTTTTCTTTTCACGGGACTAGGAAAAAAGCGTGCAGAATGTGCAAACCGAACCCCAAGCACAGTGCTTTTCTGTGCTTGGGGCGTGCCCGAAGGCGTACACGGGTACGTCGAGCGGTGAGGTTTGCGCAGAGCAGCCTGCGATTAATTTTGAAAAATTTGTGCAAACAAATTTTTACCATTATTACATCGACAATAATGATATAACCCAATTTTATCATTATCCCCGCAGGCTGCGGTCGGTGCGTTTTTTTACAGTCCCTTTTTACATATTAATCTTAACGAGGTATACACTATGCAGCGGCATATCCAGCGCAATTCCGTCTTTGCCGACGCTCTCCTCACGCACAAGCTCCATATCGTGCTCGCTGTCGAGGAGGTAGATTTCCGCCTTTGCGCCTTGGGGCAAGCCGTCTGCGCTGAGCCTTACGCTCTGAGACGGGGCGTTATCGTCATCATTAAAGTACGCAAACATAACTGCCGCCTGCCCTCCGTCATCGGAAACTGCGGCACAGGGGTATATGTCGGCATTGTCGCTCGATACACCGACGCAGTTTTTGAGTTTATACAGTTCGTTGAACATCCTGAACGGGTAATATCCCTTTAAGCATTCGCAGACCCAGTCGGTGCAGAACATTCCGTTCATTGCGCCGGGGCGTGCGTCGTAGTACATAAGGTGGTCGAGCTTTTCGTACTGGCAGGCGCACATTGCCGATGCGGTAAACGCCGCACCCTTGATGCCCTTTATCTGCTTTAAGGAATAAAGCCAGTCGTCGCCCGTCCAACCCTTGACGTAGTTCCACTCGTTGAGTATGCTCTCTGTGTCGCAGAGCCCGTATTTGTCCAAAAGCTCTCTGACTTGGCGCACTTTTTCAACAAACCAGTGCATATCGCCGGCGTAGATGTGCCAGGAGAAAAAGTCGGGCTTTACCTCTAAACTCTTAAAGAAGTTTTCGAGCCATTCCATTCTCCAAACGCCGCACGATGCCGGGCCGCCTATTTTAAGTTCCGGAAACGTCTGTTTAAGGTGCTTTGCGGCGATGTTGTAAAACTTGTAAAACTGCTCCGCCGTTCCGCCCCAGTTGCGCTTATTTGTGCTGTCGTCCTCGTCCAAGTCCGGCTCGTTCCAGATTTCCCAGTATTCTATGTTATAATGAAAGCCGTCCGCCCAGCCGTAGTTGTAGTGGCGTATGATGTGCTCGCAGATGACCGCCCATTTGTGGAAATCCTTTGGAGGGAGAGTGCCGTACTTTTTCTTTTGATGTTCAATCTTTGAGCCGAGGCGGTAGAAAATCTTTGTCCCGGCAAAGTCGATAATTCTGAGGTACTCGTCCGTCAGAACAAAGTCGTATGAATTTTCGTCATACGGGTCTTTGTCAAAGTCGGGGAATATTGCGTGCACGTCCACGATGTGCTCTCCGCCGTATGTGGCGCAGAAAGCGGCGTCGTGATTTCTGGCATACGGAATACCGGCGTCACGGTAGGCATCAATGTTTGTGATGCGCTGGTCCTCGGCAAACTTATACACAGGGCCGTTGTTTACGCTGTGCATAGGCTTCATTTTGCCGCAGCTTTTGCTGATGTCAACTGTAATGGTGTTCATATTAAGACCTCTCTATTCAAAAATTTTAATACATATCATAGACGCAACCGCCAGCACTATGCCGACGCAGCTGCGCAGTGTGAGTTTTTCACGGTAAACCGCCGCCCCCACCGCTGCGGCAATTACCGTTGCTCCGCCGTTTACAAAGCTGAAAAGCACCGCAGACGGTACCATAGGCGAAAGCAGGGTTACAAACTGCTGTATTACAAACACCGCAAAGGCGAGAAATGCCGTATAGACCCATATCTTTTTAGGCAGTTTCTGCGTATTTTCCTGTCCCTTGGCGTGCATAGTCAGTGAAATGACGGCAAGCATAACCGCCGGGATTAAAAACGTGAGCATAGAAAACAGCGACACGTTGCCGTCCGGCTGGCGTATTCCGAAAAGCTTCTGGCAGAACATAACCATACCGTTTGTAAAAAAGTTGCCGAAAAGGCACAATACAGTCTTTGGCGTAAGCGAACCGAAAAGGTCGTGCGACGACTTCATAAGCAGTACCGTGGAAAACAGCAGAACCGCAATAAAAACCGCCTGCACCGGAGACATCGGCTCGTTTAAAAACAGCGCTCCGAGAATGCACGGCACAATGAGTCCCGCCGTTGAGCAAATGGAGCTTAAAACTATCGTTCCGCCGAGCAGTGCCTTAATTCCGCAGTATGAGCCGAGCGCAAGAAAAGTGCCTGAGAACATTGCAATGACAAACGCCTCGGCATTAAAGCCCGAAAAATCCGACGAAATCACAAGCGACACCGCCGCAAACGCCGCCGCAAGCGCATTTGACAGCGTGAGGTAATCCATATACGCCCCCATACCGTCGGGCAGTGCAATGCACGCCCTTTTGTTATAAAGGCTCTGCACCACTCTCATAAGCATTATTACCAGTATGTAAAAAACTACCATTTAAAAATCCCCTTGAAAAATCCGTCGTTTTGTGTTACCCTTATTATAGGTATAAATATTAAACATTTCTACACATTTATTGTGCAAAAATGAAACTATCTTGGCATTTGAGGCTATTATGGACAGAGAGAATATAATTTTTAACATTCCCAAATTCAAACTGCGTGTAACAGAGAGCATCAATATACTAAAAGGAAGAGTTTACACCGATATGCACTTCCACCCCGAAGCGGAAATTATGCGTGTGGAGAGCGGACAGGTTCTGTGCCTTTGCGGACAGGAAAGGCTCACGCTCGGCGTGGGCGACATAATATTTGTAAACGGGCACACGGCGCACAGGATAATGCCGTCGGACAGTCCGTCGCAGTGCAGTTTTATGTGGTTTGACACGGACTTTTACACCGCCGCCGAAAACAGCGGAGGGGGCAACCTCAAAGACTTTTTAAAGCGGAGCGGCGGTATGCCGTATGTTGTGCTCAAAAAAAGCGAAAACGGAGAGGTATCTTGCCTGCTAGACAAAATCAGCGAGGAATTTTCGGGCGGCAAAAAGGCGTATGAACTTTGCATAAGGGCGCACTTTTTTGAGCTTGCCGCAATACTGTGCCGAATGGGCGTAATCGCCGTTGACAATGTGGACAAAAAGCAAATTTCAAAGATTATTCCGATGACAGAGTACATAGACAACAATTTTAGAAACAAAATTCTTTTAGGTGACATCGCAAAATACGCAAACATAGACAAATACTATCTTTGCAAGCTGTTTAAGAGCATCTGCGGCGCAACCGTGGTGGAGTACATAAACTTTGTGCGGCTTTTAAATGCACAGGATTTATTGGAAGGCACGGCGGAGCCGATTGCGGAGATTGCCTTTGAGTGCGGATTTTCGTCCGTGCAGTATTTTAACCGTGTGTTTAAAAAATACCGTGACTGCTCCCCAAGGGCGTATCGGCAAAGAGCCAAGAAAACTGTTGACATTTTTTAAAAACAGTGATATATTTATTAATGAGTAAATCGGGCAGTTGCGGGCGGAAACCGAAAGGTTCCGTACGAGGAAAGTCCGAGCATCGCAGAGCAGGGTGCCGGGTAACTCCCGGTGGAGGCGACTCTAAGGAAAGTGCAACAGAAAGATATACCGCCGCATTTGCGGTAAGGGTGAAAAGGCGAGGTAAGAGCTCACCGTTGCCCGGGAGACCGGGCAGACGTGTAAACCCCACCCGATGCAACACCGTATACAGGAGGATAAGCTTGCTCGGCGTCTCCTAAAAGGTGGCTGGAAGCGTGCAGAAATGTACGTTGTAGATAGATAACTGCCAACGGCTCACGCCTGAACAGAACTCGGCTTACAGATTTACTCATAATTTAAAAGTTACGGCGCCGTTTCCGACAGGAAACGGCGTTGTTTTTTGCCCTCTTAGTAACTTGTGCCAAAAACTCTTTTAAATTTGCGTGACAGTTTGTTTAGTTTACTACTTTACAACTTTAACAAGATAAAGTATAATAAGAACATAAGCTGATACGAAAAAACGGAGGAATTAAAGATGAAAAAATTTATAGCAGTATTACTCGCCGCCGCAACGGTTTTTGCTTTTTCCGCCTGCGGAACAAAGACGGCAACAAAAGATACCAAAACAACAGATGACAAAAAGGCGGCTACAAGCTACGACAACCTCGCAGTTGCAACGGAACTTACAAGCGAGGAGTACGGCATCGGTTTCAGAAAGGGTTCTGACCTTACGGGCGAGCTGAACAAACTTATTGACGAATTTACCGCAGACGGCACGCTCAAAACGCTTGCCGACAAATACAACCTCGTTCTTGCAGAGAGCAAAGACGCAGAGCCGGCAGAGGCAACCGTTAAGGACCTTGACTACATCAAGGCAAACGGCAAGCTCGTTATCGGCATCACGGACTATGAGCCTATGAACTACCGTGACAAAAACGGCGAGTGGACGGGATTTGACACCGAATTTGCTCAGAAGGTTTGCGAAAAGCTCGGCGTTAAGGCAGAGTTTGTGGAAATCGACTGGGACAACAAGTTCCTTGCTTTGGAGTCAAAGGCTATCGACTGCGTATGGAACGGTATGACAATCAGCGAGGACGTGCTCAACAACACAAGCTGCACAAAGGCATATCTCAGAAACGCACAGGTTGTTGTTATGGCAAAAGACAAGGTTTCAAAGTACAAGACCGCCGACGATATGAAGGATTTGAGTTTTGCTGTTGAGGCAGGCTCGGCAGGTGCGGAGGCCGCACAAGAAAACGGATTTGAAAACGTTGTCGAAGTCGGCGCACAGACCGACGCACTCTTAGAGACAGTAAGCGGTTCGAGCGATGCGTGCATTATAGACCTTACAATGGCAAATGCAATGCTTGGGAATAAATAGCACAATTTATTAACGGGCTGTAAAAAAACGCACCGACCGCAACCTGCACAGGTGGTAAAAATTTGTTGCCACAAATTTTAAAGAATAATTGCAGATTGCTCTGCACAAACCTCACCGCTCGACGTCGTCGGAACAAGCCGGGCATCGTGCGCAGTCAATCAAGAATTGACCGCTTACTCGCCAAGCTGTTCCTCCTCTTTCCCACAAAGCCGCACCTTTGCGGGAGCCCTGAGATTATACGCCTTCGGGCACGCCCCAAGCACACAAAACCGCTGCGCTTGGGGTTCGGTTTGCACATTCTGCACGCTTTTTTCCGAGCCTTTGGTCAGCGGAATTTTTTCGCTTTTTGGAGTGCAGTAAAAATTAATATGAGGTAAAAATATTATGTTTCTGGAAGTATCGTTAAAATTATTAGAGGGTTTTGCGGTGACGTTTAAAATATTCCTCCTTACCCTTGCGTTTGCACTCCCTCTCGGACTTATAATCAGTTTTGGTTCACGGTGCCGTGTAAAGATTGTAAAGTGGATTGTGCGGACGTTTATATGGATTATACGTGGAACGCCGCTTATGCTCCAACTTATTGTAATATTCTACGGCCCCGGTCTTGTGGGCACGTGGGCGTCAAAGATGATAGCGCAGGGGGTGTACTCCGGCGCACTCATAAACTGGCTTGCAACGTGGAAGGTTCTCGACAGGTTCTTTGCGCTGATGCTTGCGTTTGTAATTAACTATTCGTGCTATTTTTCGGAGATTTACCGTGGCGGAATAGAGGCTATACCGCAGGGGCAGTACGAGGCGGGGCAGGTTCTCGGAATGACAAAGACGCAGGTGTTTTTCAAGGTGGTTCTGCTCCAAGTTATCAAGCGCATTGTGCCCCCTATGAGCAACGAGATTATAACGCTTGTAAAGGACACGTCGCTTGCAAGAATTATTATGGTCTATGAGATAATCTGGGAGGCGCAGAAGTTCATCAAATCCGCAGGACTTCTCTGGCCGCTGTTCTACACGGGTGCGTATTATCTGCTTTTCTGCGGACTGCTCACCGTACTGTTCGGATATATAGAAAAGAAAATGAGTTATTTCAGGAGTTAGTGCTATGCCTATTTTGGAAGTTATTGATTTAAAAAAGAAGTTCGGCAAGACCGAAGTATTAAAGGGAATAGATTTTTCGCTCGAACGTGGAGAGGTTCTCTCTGTAATCGGCTCATCGGGCAGCGGAAAAACCACACTGCTGCGCTGTTTAAACTTTCTTGAATTTGCCAACGAGGGCATAATCAAAGTTGACGGAAACGTGCTCTTTGACGGCAACAGCGAAAAAAGGCTGACCGATGCGCAAATCAGGCAGAACAGGCTCCACTTTGGGCTTGTGTTCCAATCGTTTAATCTCTTTCCGCAGTACACGGTTTTAAAAAACGTGACCCTTGCGCCGTCGCTCTTAAAGTTTGACACGGCGGAAAACATAGAGAAAAAGACGCTTGAACTCATTGAGCGTGTCGGACTTACCGAAAAAATTGACTGCTACCCCTGTCAGCTCTCGGGCGGTCAGCAGCAGAGGGTTGCCATTGCCCGTGCGCTTGCGCTCAGTCCCGATATTCTGTGCTTTGACGAGCCGACGAGCGCCCTCGACCCGGAGCTTACCGGCGAGGTGCTCAAAGTAATAAAGGGTCTTAAAAACACAGACTGCACGATGATTGTGGTTACGCACGAGATGGAATTTGCCAGAAACGTGTCCGACAAGGTTATGTTTATGGACGGCGGCGTTGTGTGCGAGATGGGAACGCCGGAGGAAGTGTTTGAAAACCCCAAATCGGAGAGGACAAAGGCGTTTTTGAGCAAATCGCTTGAAAAAATATGATAAAACAGTGTGTGCCGTTTTCGGCGCACGCTTTTTTGCAGCAGCTGCACCCGTGTGTACTTTTTTGCGCTCACGGGTAATAAATATAGATAGATGTCTTGCAAATATTAATCAAAGGAGCATTTTTATGAAAGTTATTTTGGTAAACGGCAGTCCGAGGACAAACGGCTGCACATTCACTGCGCTGACCGAGGTTGCGTCTGCGCTCGAAGGCGAGGGCGTGGAAACGGAAATATTTAACCTCGGCACAGACACAATAGCCGGGTGCAAGGCGTGCAGAGCCTGTGCCAAGCTCGGCAAATGCGTGATTGACGACAAGGTAAACGAATTTACCGAAAAGGCAAAGACGGCAGACGGGTTTATATTCGGCTCTCCCGTTCACTATGCGGCGGCGTCCGCAGTTTCAACATCGTTTATGGACAGGGCGTTTTTTTCCGGCAAGGGCGTATTTGCATTCAAGCCTGCCGCCTGTGTTCTATCGGCACGCAGAGCCGGTACGACGGCGGCGTTCGACCAGCTTAACAAGTACTTCACCATTTCGCAGATGCCCGTAATTTCGTCAAGGTACTGGAATATGGTTCACGGCTCGTGCCCGGACGATGTTAAAAAGGACAAAGAGGGTATGCAGATAATGCGCATACTCGGCAGAAATATGGCGTGGTTCTTAAAACTGCGTGAGGCAGGCGACAAACTCGGCGTCAAACTGCCGGAGCAGGAAAAGACGGAGTTTACAAACTTTATAAGATAGCAAAACTGCGGAAAAGCAGTCATCTGTAAAATTATGACATACAGCCTTTGGCGAGAAGTAAAAAGCGCATATCGATTTTTGGCGATATGCGTTTTTATTGTGAACACACCAAGGTTCCGGTGTACCCGACCGCAATCTCCGATTGCGCTGACGGGGGGTCTGATTTTTTCTGCGTCGGTGAGCTTTCGAACACGGTGTACGCTCCTTTTAAACAGCAAAAAAGCACCGGTCGGAACGATGCTTCTCTGCTACATAAATATTTCTCTGTATATATTTAGAGGGGATGTTGGCAAATTAATTCTTGATAACTCTTACTTTGTGAACGCCGTCGAGCTTTGAGATAACTTCCTCGATATTTTCGGGAACGGAGTCAACGTCCACCATTGTGTAGGCGTTGTCTTTTTTGCTCTTGTTAATCATATTCACAATGTTGATATTCTCCGACGCAAACAGCGCAGAAATCGTTGAGAGCATACTCGGAATATTCTTGTGAGCTATCGTTACTCTGTACTTACTCTCCATTATCATTTCGCAGTTGGGGTAGTTTACGGAGTTCTTTATATTACCGTACCTTATGAAGTTTGAAAGCTCCTTTGCCGCCATAACGGCACAGTTGTCCTCAGACTCCGGAGTTGATGCTCCAAGATGCGGAATATTAATAGTGTTTTTCATTTTAAGGGTTTTCTCGGACGGAAAATCCGTTACGTAGCAGGCAACTTTGCCGCTCTCGATAGCCTTTTCGAGTGCGCTGTCGTCCACAAGACCGCCTCTTGCAAAGTTTAAAAGGCGTGTGCCGTTTTCCATACAGTCGAAAATTTCCTCATTCATCATACCCTTTGTGCTGTCGTTTAAGGGCAGGTGCATTGTGATATAGTCGCTTTTGCCGACGAGTATTTTAAGGTCGCCGCACTTTTTAACATCTCTGGAAAGTCCCCAGGCAGCGTCTATGGAAATATACGGGTCATAGCCGATGACTTTCATTCCCAGCGAGCTTGCAAGGTTTGCAACCAGCACGCCGATTGCTCCGAGGCCTATTACGCCGAGGGTTTTGCCCTTTATCTCAGGGCCTACAAAGGCGCTTTTGCCTTTTTCTACGAGTTTGCCCACGTTATCGCCTTCGCCGATGAGTCCCTTTGCCCATTCTATACCGCCGACAACGTTTCTGGATGAGAGCAGAAGTCCCGCCAAAACAAGCTCCGCAACGGCATTGGCGTTAGCGCCCGGTGTATTGAACACTGCGATGCCGAGCTCACTGCACTTGTCTATCGGAATATTATTAACTCCGGCGCCGGCTCTTGCAACCGCCTTTAAGGACTTGGGCAGCTCCATATCGTGCATTGAAAAACTTCTGAGTATTACAGCGTCGGGGTTATCCGAGCTGTCGGTAACGGTGAAAATGTCCTTGTCGAGCATATCCAAACCGCATTTAGCTATTTTATTAAGTGTCAAAACCTCATACATAAGGTTGTTACCTCCCATTAATTGTCAAGTTCAAACTTCTTCATAAAGTCAACAAGCGCCGCCACGCCCTCTGTGGGCATTGCATTGTAGATGCTTGCTCTCATACCGCCGACTGTTCTGTGACCCTTTAAGTTGACAAAGCCCGATGCGGTTGCCTCTTTGATAAACTTAGCGTTAAGCTCATCGTTGCCCGTTACGAACGGAACGTTCATAAGCGAGCGGTCATCGGCGCTTTCGACAGTTGCCGAGAACATCTTGGAATTGTCGAGGTAATCGTAGAGCATTGCCGCCTTTTTAACGTTAATCTCCTTCATAGCGTCAAGACCGCCGAGGTCTTTGAGCCAGTCGCACACCAGTTTGCAGATATAGATTGCAAATGTGGGGGGAGTGTTAAACATAGAACCGTTTGATGCGTGTGTTTCGTAGTTAAACATTGTGGGGGTGATGTCCATTGCATTGCCGATGAGGTCCTCTCTGACAATGGCAACGGTAAGTCCTGCCGGCGCCATATTCTTTTGCGCACCTGCGTAAATAATGCCGAATTTGCTTACATCTACCGGCTCGCTGAGAATTGACGATGACATATCGGCAACAAGCGGAACGTCGCCCGTTTCGGGCAGGGTGCTGTACTTTGTGCCGTAGATTGTGTTATTGTATGTAATGTGGAAATAATCCGCATCTTTTGTAAATGTGTTTTTGTCAAGCTTGGGGATATATGTAAAAGTCTTATCCTCAGACGATGCGACAACGTTTGTTTCGCCGTATCTTGACGCCTCTTTGTATGCCTTTTTTGCCCAAAGACCTGTAAGAACGTAATCCGCCTTCTTGGACTTGGTAAAGAGGTTGAGCGGAACCATTGCAAACTGGCTGGACGCTCCGCCCTGCAAAAAGAGCACCTTGTAATTATCCGGAATTGAGAGCAGAGAGCGCAGGGACGCCTCACATTCGTCAATTATGCTCTGAAAAGCTGATGACCTGTGACTCATCTCCATAACCGACATACCGGCATCTCCGCAGCACACAAGGTCTTTTTGTGCCTTTTCGAGAACAGGTAAGGGTAAAGCCGAAGGGCCTGCTGAAAAATTATAAACTCTGTTCATTACTTCTTCCTCCAATTACATATAGTATACTTATTATATACCAAAATTCACCGTTAGTCAACAAGCAAATTACAATTTATATTATATATATGAAATAATTTTTTTATCTTGCGTACATAGCGTTGAATTTTTTAAACTTTTCACGGTCAATTCCCATAAGCTGGTCACGGGTAATGCGGAACTGCCAGTTGCCGTCCGCCTTTCCGGGGATATTGAGTCTGGTGTCGGAGCCGTAGCCGAGAATATCCTGAATGGGAAATACGGCAAGGGCGGCGTTGCTTACATAAATCGAGCGCAAAATACTGTCGTACCCTCTGTTCCAGTCGGGGTCGGTGTAACCGCAGTATTCAAGCATTTTGCGGCGGCGGTCGTCGTCTAACTCCCACACGTAACCCAGGAGGGTGTTGTTGTCGTGAGTGCCGGTGTAGGCAACGGTGTTTTCGTTGTAATTGTGGGGCATATGGGGATTGTCGCCGTCGGAGAGAAAGCCGAACTGGAAAACCCTCATTCCCGGAAAACCGCTGTACCTGACAAGCTCTGTCACGTCCTCGGTAATCTCGCCCAAATCCTCGGCAATGATTAACTTGTCGCCTTTTATGGCATTTACTGCGTCAACAAAGCTCTTGCCGGGGCCTTTTACCCACTTGCCCTCACGGGCAGTCGCTGCATCGCCCGGAATGCTCCAATACGACTCTATGCCACGGAAGTGGTCTATGCGCACGCCGTCGAACATAGAGAACATATGGCGCAGTCTGTCAAGCCACCACTTGTAGCCGTCTTTTGCCATCAAGTCCCAGTTGTAGAGCGGATTTCCCCAAAGCTGACCGTCTTTTGAAAAATAGTCCGGGGGAACGCCGGCAACGCAATTTGGCCTGCCGTTTCCGTCAAGGTCGAAAAGCTCCTTGTTTGCCCAAACGTCTGCGCTGTCGTAGGAAACGTAGATGGGAATATCCCCTATTATCTTGACTCCTTTGGAATTTGCATATATTTTAATCTGCGCCCATTGCATAAAAAATTCGTACTGGATAAACTTCCACATAAAGAGCACGTCGGGGTCGGTTTCAAACGTATCCCAGTCGCACCACGCCTTTTCGCCGTTTGCCTTTTTGAGCGCCATAAACTCGCAGAACTGCTTTAAGTAAACGTGATTTTCTATAAAGTCCTCTATCTCGGTGCGGTTTTTGACCCTCTTTGACGCGAGCATAAGAACATCGCACCTGGTGTGATACAGGCGCACGTACTCTGCGCTGTAAGGCTGGCTCTGGCGGTATGCGTTTATCTCGTCCTCTGTGAGAAGCCCCTCTCCCACAAGAGTTTTAAGGTCTACAAAGTACGGATTTCCGCCGAATGCGCTGTACGATTTATACGGCGAGTTGCACTCGTCAACCATACAAAACGGCAGAACCTGCCACCATTTAAAGCCCATATCGCTTATAAAGTCGATAAACTCCCTTGCCTCATCTCCGAAGCTGCCTATTGAAAAGTCGCCGTGAAGTGATGAAATGTGCATAAGCACACCGCTTGCCCTTTTCATTACAATACCTCCACTCTGTTTCTTATCTCTCCGGCAAAGTACGCCTTCATATTTTTAACCATCTCGTCAAAGCACCTCCGCCGTGCCTCTGCCGCTCCCCACGCCATATGCGGAGTAAGGCACACGTTGGGGTGATTTTTTATCTCATAGTACGGGCTGTCTTTTAAGAACGGCTCCGATGAGTAAACGTCCGCCGCAAGACCGCCTATTCTGCCCTCTTTTAGCGCACGGCACAGCGCCGCCTCGTCCGCAACCGCACCACGGGCGGTATTTGCAAAGATTACGTCCTTTTTCATCTTGGCAATGCGCTCTGCGTTTATGATGCCCCGTGTTTCGTCGCAAAGGGGAAGATGCACGGATATAATGTCCGACTTTTCGACCAAAGTGTCGATGTCCACGCAGTCGAATTTATCGGACGGGGTGCGCTTAAAGGCGATTACCTTACATCCGAGAGCCTCCGCCGCCTTTGCCACTTCGCTCCCTATGCCGCCAACGCCCGCTATGCCCCAGGTTTTGCCGTAAAGTTCGTGGAAAACGGGCGTAAGGCAATTTGCCGTACCGCTCTTACTGTACTCGCCCGATGCGGTAAAGTCCGTGTACTGTTTAAGGCGGTTTGCAAGGTACAATACCGCCCCCACAGTAACCTGCGACACGCTGTGCGACGAGTACCCCGGCACATTGCACACGGCAATGCCGGCTTTGCGGCAGTAGTCGGTGTCGATGTTATCGTAGCCTGTTGCCGCCTCGCATATCAGCTTTAAATTCCTGGCATTTTTCAAATTTTCCTCATCAAGGCGAACCTTGTTTACAAAAACGACGTCCGCATCTGCAATCCTCTGCGCCGCCTCGTGCGGCTGTGTCACGGGATATGCGGTAACGGAAGTGTCAAAATCTATTGTAACGTCCAAATCCTCGCCGAGTGTGCGGCGGTCTAAAATAACGGTTTTCAACATTATTCCTCCTTTGGTGCCGGACTATGGATAAAATCGACAGGCGCTGACAGCGCCTGTCGATTATGGAGCAGGCAACGGGAGTCGAACCCGCAACCACGGCTTGGGAAGCCGTTATTTTACCGCTGAACTATGCCTGCAAACTTGATTTAACACTATTGTACCACCAAATGATGAAAAATGCAACGGTTTTTTTGTAACTATTGATTTTTCGCAAAAATTGCGTTACAATAGACTCATACAGTCACCTGCGGTGACAGCTCCCTTTAAGGCAAGGGAGCCTGATATGAAGAAAACGGGGGGCGGTTATCCTGAGCACGATTTTCACGGTTGAGGACGATGCGAGCATAAGAGAGCTTATAGAATACACGCTTATGTCAACGGGGTTTGACGTGAGGGCGTTTGAAAACGGAACGGATTTTTTTGCGGCAGTCGGCGAAACTCTCCCCGACCTGGTGCTTTTGGACATTATGCTGCCGGATATGGACGGGGTGCAGATTTTAAAAAAACTGCGCACAGACAGCAAAACCGCCGGGGTCTGCGTGATTATGCTCACGGCAAAGTCGGAGAGAATGGACAAAATACGTGGACTTGACCTGGGGGCGGACGACTACATTACAAAGCCGTTTGACGTTTTGGAGCTTATCTCCAGAATAAAGGCGGTTCTGCGCAGAAAGCCCAAGGAGGAAGATGCACAAAAGTACGAATACGGCGGAATTTGCCTGGACAACAAGAGCCGCAGTGTGGTATCGGACGGGCGTGAGGTTCAGCTGACGTACAAGGAATACGAACTTTTAAGACTGCTGTTGATGTCTAAGGGTTCGGTTGTGACAAGGGAGAAAATCATCTCCGAAATCTGGGGCGCAGACTTTGAGGGCGAGTCACGCACGCTCGACGTGCACATAAGGACTCTGCGCCAAAAGCTCGGCGGCGACGGACGTCTTATAGACACGGTGAGAAACGTCGGCTACAAGGTGGGATAATAATGTATAAAAAAATTTACCGCAGTATGTGCGCAATGGCGGTCACAACGCTGCTTCTGTCGGCGCTAATCATACTTTGCGTGTGCTACACGTCGTTTTGCGCAAGGTTTACCGAACAGGTCAAAAACGAGTGCCTGTTTGCGTCATCGCTGCTGAACGCCGGCAAATTCACGGGGGACGCATTGGAGAGCGCAGTTGAGCGCTCGGCGTCCAAGAGAATTTCCATAATATCAAAAGACGGCTCGGTTTTGTACGACAACAACGCCGACGCATCGGACACGGCTTCGTCGCCGGAAACAAAGGACGCCTTCAAAAAAGGCTTTGGTGAGGCGCAAAGGCGTTCAAAGGCTGACGGAAAGCGCTATTACTACTGCGCCGTAAAACTCAATGACGGCTCGGTGCTCAAAATCGGCGCACCGCTGAGCACTGCGTCATCTATGCTGGCAACGGCGTCGATGGCGGTGTTTTTTGTTGCGTTTTTGGTCTTTCTCACCTTGGTTGTGATAGCAAAGAGGCTGACGGAGAACATTCTGCTCCCGTTTGAAAATATCTATTCCTTTGACAACACCGGAATAGACAGCGCATACGAGGAAATCCGCCCGTTTTTAAAGCGGATAGAGAGGCAGAACAACGAAATTCAGCGCCAGATGGAAAAGGTGGATTTTCAAAGGGCAAGACTGCGTGCCATTATGGATAACATAAACGAGGGAATTGTAATCGTCGCAAACAGCGGCGAGGTGCTGTCGGTAAACCGTGACGCACTCGACATTTTCGGGGGCGAAAAGCACTCGGTAAAGCACCGTGCGTTTTCTGAGCTTACGGACAGAGAGGACATAACTCAGCTTTTAAAAAGCGCAATGAACGGCAAAAAGGACACTCTCACCCTTGACGCAAACGGCAAGACGTACAGCGTGTTTGCAAGCCCTATGACGGAGAAAAACAAAATCATAGGCGCAGTTCTTTTGCTCATCGACGTGAGCGAAAAGAGCCGTCCGGAAAAGCTGAGAAGGGAGTTTACGGCAAATGTTTCCCACGAGTTAAAGACTCCCCTTACCGCAATTCACGGCTACGCACAGCTCATATGCAGCGGCATTGCAAAAGATGACGACATACCCGGCTTTGTGAGCAAGATAGAAAAGGAAAGCTCACGCCTTATAACCCTTGTTGACGACATAATAGAGCTCTCCCACTTAGACGAGGGCACAGGCGGAGGAGAAAAGGAAAGCGTGGATCTGCTCTCCGTGGCAAAAGAAGTTGCCGAGAGTTTGCAGCCGCAGGCTAAAAAGCGCAGTGTGAGCATAAACGTCACGGGCACGGAGAGCACCGTCACGGCGAACCTCTCGCAGATTACCGAGATGCTGTATAACCTCACCGACAACGCCATAAAGTACAACAAACCCGGCGGAAGCGTGACGGTAAAAGTGCTTAAAGACGGCGTAAGCGTGGCGGACACGGGCATAGGAATACCCGAAAAGTACCACGAGCGCATATTTGAGCGGTTTTTCCGTGTGGACAAGAGCCATTCAAAGATGGTCAACGGCACGGGACTGGGACTTTCCATAGTAAAGCACCTTGCCATAATAAACAACGCCGACATAAGCGTAAAGAGCACCCTCGGCGAGGGCACGGAATTTACGGTGATGTTCGGTTGACATTTTGAATAAAAAGGTGTATAATGTGCATAAATATACATTTGGGGTGGAGTATGAAAACAATAACGGTTGTTACAAACCCTCTTAAAGACGAAAACTTTATATACACAAACCGCATCAGAGCGGCTCTTTGCGGCAGGTGCAATGCAAAGTTCGTCACCACATCGGACGACATTGCCGCATCGCTTGCAGGCTCGGACGCCGCAGTGGTATTGGGCGGCGACGGCACAATGCTTGCGTGCGCACAGTACGCATCAAGGCTCGGTGTGCCGATTTTGGGCATAAACCTGGGCACGCTCGGCTTTCTTGCCGAGGCGGAAACGGGCGAGATTGAGTCGGCGGCGGAAAAACTGCTGTCCGGTGAATACGGCGTGGAGGAGCTTTTTATGCTGGACGCCGCAATCGAGCGTGACGGGCGCACGGTTGCCGATGTGACTGCGCTCAACGACATTGTGGTGTCACGCTCGTCGTACCGCAGGATTATATCGGTAGACATTTTTGTTGACGGCAGTTTTGCCGGGCACTACGACGGCGACGGGCTGATTGTTGCCACGCCCACGGGCAGTACGGGGTACAATTTGAGCGCAGGCGGCCCTATTGCTGACAGGAGTTTGTTTGTGAGCATTATAACGCCGATTTGCCCCCATTCGAGCTTTTCCACACCGCTTGTTGTGCCGGGGACAAAGACTGTCAAGATACTTTTAAAAGACAAATTCTCCCTGTGTTCAATGCTCACGACCGACGGTCAGAGCGGAGTGGACTTGGAGGCTGACGACATTATAACCATAAAGGCGAGCGAATACAAAACAGGACTTATAAAGGTGGAGAACACCGACTTTTACACCCGTTTGTGCAAAAAACATCTTCTCGGAAAGTGAGTGAAATAAATGACGAAAGCGGAAAGACAGCAAAAAATCATAGAGCTTATCACAACCCGTACGGTATCCACCCAGACGGAGCTTACCGATTTGCTCATAGCCGCCGGGTGCGACGTTACCCAGGCAACAACATCAAGGGATTTGCAGGAGCTGAGGGTCAACAAAATTCTCCTCGGCGACGGCACGTACAAATACACCGTGTCCCGTGAGGGCGAGAGCGACATCAGCGGAAAACTGCGCAAGGTCTTTGGCGAGTGCCTGATAAACATAGACTACGCCGGCAACATCGTTGTGCTCAAAACCATAACAGGTGCGGCGCAGGCGGCGGCGTTTGCGTTGGAGTCCGTGGTGAGCGACGAGATTGTGGGAACCATTGCCGGGGACGACACGATTATGGTTGTTGTCCGCACGGAAAAGATTGCAAAACAGCTTTCCATTAAACTTAAAAAATACATTCAGTAGAGGTGCTTTAAATGCTTAAAGCTCTGTCAATTAAAAATGTAGCGGTAATAGAGAGGGCGGACATTGAATTTTCGGACGGTCTTAATCTCCTCACGGGCGAAACGGGCGCCGGAAAATCAATCATCATAGACTCGCTCAATATGTTAAAAGGCGAGCGAACGCCAAAGAGCATAATACGTGCCGGCGAGAGCAAAGCGAGGGTGGACGGCGTTCTGGAAGTCGGCGCCGGTATAGCCGAAAGCCTGTCCGACGAATACGGCATAGAGTGCGACGGCGAAATATTAATATCCCGTGAGATAAGCGCAGACGGCAAGGGCAGTGTGCGTGTCAACGGTATGCCGATGCCGCTCTCTATGCTTAAAACAATGTGCGAAAACCTGATAAACATTCACGGTCAGCACGACAACACAAGCCTTCTGTCGCCCAAAAATCACATAGGATTTTTAGACAGCTTCGGCGCAGAGAAAATCTCTCCCCTGCTCGATGATTACAAAAAGATACACAGCGTTTGCACAGAACTTGAAGGCGAACTTTCAAAGACTGACATAGACGAACGTGAGGCGGCAAGGAGAGCCGACCTGCTTAAATATCAGTTGGACGAGATAGACGCCGCATCGCTTACCGTCGGCGAGGACAGCGAGCTTGACGGGCGGCGTGAGATTCTGGAAAATTCGTTTAAGATATCCGAGGCGGCAAACAAGGCATACTCCGCACTGTACGAGGGTTCGGACTTCGGCGGCGGCAGTGCCTATGACTCCATCTGCACGGCGATACGGGCAATAGAGCCGATAGCACGCTTTAACCCGGAGCTTGAAACCCTGCTTTCCTCATTAAACGACGCCTGCGAGAGCGTATCGGACGGGGCGCACTTTTTAAAGGACTTTTCCGGCGACGTAAGCTCATCGGGCGCAGAGCTTGACGAGGTTCTCACAAGGCTTGAAGTCATCGGCAATTTAAAGGCAAAATACGGCGCAACCATTGAAGATATACTTGAAAAACGGGAACTTTTTGCCGCCGAACTTGACGGCATAACGGGAAACGAACAGCGCAAATGCGAGCTTGAAAAAAAGTTAAACAAGGCGTATTCCGAGCGCAAAACAGCGGCGGACAAGCTCACGGCGGAGCGCACAAAGTGCGCACGCATACTGGACGGCGAGATTATGCGTTCTTTGACCGAACTCAATATGAAAAACACGGTTTTTGAAACACACATCACCCCCGCTCCGTGCAAGGCGGACGGGGCGGACAATGTAGAATTTATGATATGCACAAACAAGGGCGAGGAGCTCAAACCCCTTGCGTCGATAGCGTCGGGCGGTGAGCTTTCGAGAATTATGCTTGCCATAAAGAGCATACTTTCGGAAGGTTCGCAGTCGGGCGTTACGGTTTTTGACGAGATAGACACGGGAGTGAGCGGAGCCGCCGCACAGAGAATTGGCGAAAAGCTGTGGAAAATGGGCACAAAAGCGCAGGTTATCTGCATTACGCACCTTCCGCAGATTGCCGCAATGGCGGACAGCCACTATTTGATTTTAAAGCAGACGGACGGCGCCAGAACCAAAACGAGTGTAAGACTGCTGTGCGGCGAGGAGCGCACGGCGGAGATTGCACGCACTCTCGGCGGAGCGCAGATTACACAGGCGGCTACGGACAATGCGGCAGAGCTTATCCGATTGGCGGACGCCTTTAAGAAAAACGGAGGAAAAATATGAATTCAAGACGTGACAAACACAACTATTACCTTGACATTGCCCAGACGGTTTTAGAGCGTGGCACGTGCCTTCGCAGAAACTACGGGGCGATAATAGTAAACAATGACGAGATAGTGTCATCAGGCTACACCGGCGCACCGAGGGGGCGCAAAAACTGTATGGACTTGGGCTTTTGTATGAGAGAAAAGCTGAACCTTCCCCGTGGCGAGCGCTACGAGTTATGCCGCAGTGTGCACAGCGAGGCAAACGCCATAATAAGCGCATCGAGGAAAGAGATGCTCGGCGGTACGATGTACCTTGTGGGCAAGGATTTTCACACCGGCGAAATTGTGGAGAATGCAAGCTCGTGCGCAATGTGCAAGCGAATGATAATAAATGCCGGCATAGAGCGTGTTATCGTGCGCCTTACCCCGGACGAATTTAAGATAATTCCCGTGTCGGAGTGGATAGAGGACGACGACTCGCTGGAAGGAAAGTTTGGGTATTAAGGAAAAACCGCACCGTCCCGGTGCACCGGAGAGCGTTTTTGAAAAAGCGGAAAACCGTCAGGGGCGTCAGCAGGCACGCCCCCAACACCCCCGCCCGCCGACTCTGAAATATCGCCTACACTCTGTAATTTCCGTCTCTAAAAAATCTTAGCCGCTCCGAGGCGAAACAATCAGTTTCACTGCGGAGCTAAAAACGGCGGAATATAAGGAAAATGAACAACTTCCGCCGTTTTTACTCTCGATTTTTTAAATCCGAAAAAACAGACTGTACGGCTCATTTCAAATGCGGACAAAAACAAGTTAGTTTAGTTGCAATATGCTCACTGGTGGCATATTCACAAGCAAACTAACTTTTCTTTATTCCGCCTATGCAAGGCGAGAGAGCAGAATTTGCGAAATCGAAATTCATTTGCGCAAAACGGCACGCAGTTTGTTCAGTTTCCTTATTTTGCGTGCCGTTTTAGTCCGAGACTTCGGCTGGTTGCCGAACTTTCGGACGGCGCAGTAATTAATTTTGATGAGCAACTATTATGCCCGAGCCTTGCATCAGCGGCGGGCGGGGGTGTCGGGGGTGCGCTCGCTTAGCACCCTCCGACGGTTTTCGTTTGTTTCCCGAAACAACCGCAACCACCAAATTTTTAAGAAATATTAATTTTTTTATTACCTAAATCTTAAAAAACATATGTTACAATATTCTCGGAGGTGAAAAAATGAACATACTCGTTGCGGACGACGACAGAGAAATCGTCGAGAGCATATCCATATTTTTAAAGGGCGAGGGTTACAGCGTTTTTAAAGCGTACGACGGGTTGGAGGCGCTTGACATTTTGTTTGAAAACGAGGTGCACCTTATGATTTTGGACATTATGATGCCACGACTTGACGGCATTAAAACGCTTATGAAACTGCGTGAGTCGAGGAACATACCCGTAATTCTGCTTTCGGCAAAGTCGGAGGACGCCGACAAAATTCTGGGTCTTGCCGCCGGGGCGGACGACTACGTTACAAAGCCGTTCAATCCCTCGGAGCTTATGGCAAGGGTTAAATCTCAACTGCGCCGTTACACAACCCTCGGCTCGATTGAAAAGAAAAAGGAGCGCATAGTAATCGGCGGAATGTGCATAAACACCGAAAACCGCACCGTCAGCGTGGACGGCGACGATGTGCGCCTTACTCCCATTGAGTACAAAATTCTTGAACTGCTTGCCAAAAACCGAAAAAGAGTCTTTTCCGCAGACGAGATATACCGCAAAGTATGGGGCGAAGAAAACATTGTGGGCGACAAGACGATTGCCGTGCACGTGCGCCACATACGTGAGAAAATCGAGATAAACCCCAAAGAACCGCAGTACATTAAAGTGGTGTGGGGAATTGGGTACAAAATTGATTGAGGTGACAGAGTAATGAAAAGATTTATATATTCCAAATACACCAAGGCGGCCGCCGCTGTTTTGGCGGCGCTGTTTGTAAGTGCCGCCGCACTCGCCATCAGCACTGCAATATCGCATTTCGGCGACGGATTTGTTTATAGGTTTGAAAGCAGTTTTGACTCCTCCGTTGAGTTTTCCGCACTCCTTTCCGAGCCGGCAGACGCAGTGTTTGAGGCATACGACGAGGAGAAACCCCACTCGGACGGCTTTTACCGTGAACTTCGGGACGGACTTTCAGATGTTGACAAAAACATTGAATACTACATCAGCATAAACGGAGAGAGAATTGCGTCAAAAGACGAAGCGCAGAGCTTAGGGAATATGGACTTTAAGAGCGTGGATAAATATTTTAAAAATATGACATTTCACACTCTCGATATTTTAAAACCGTCCGGAGAAATACAGCAGGAAGGCTCAAACGAGCGCATTACCTGGTATTTGCCGCACTTTGAAAGTCTAAACACAGAGGACGAGATACACGTCTACTCCGCCGTTTCCTCCTCTTGTGCCAGCAAATTTGCAAAGACGTGGAAAGAGCAGGCGGACTATGTAAAAAATATTCTCACGGAGCTTTTGCTCCTCGGCGTCGGCGCACTTTTAATGCTTGTGTACCTTGTGTGCGTGTGCGGCAGAAATTCGGTCGGAGAACGCATTTATGCCAAGGGTGACCGACTGTGGACGGAATTTAACATTGTTGTGTTGGTTGTTGCACTTATCGCCGCTGTCGGTGTTGACGTGGTTGCGGTTGATGTACTGCACAGCGGAGTAGCAAACTACATCGTGCATTTTTCGGTGGGCGCCGTCACATTTTTCGGCAGTTTGATTGCGCTTGCGGCTTTTCTTGCAATAGTGCGCAGTATCAAAAACAGGGAATTTTTCAAAAATTTGCTTGTATTTAAAATCATCTGCGCATTTTTTGACTTCGGCAAAAAAACGAGCGGAAAGTGCAAAGCGCTTGCGGCAAAACCTAAAAAAACCGCCGTGATTTTATGTGCGCTTTTGCTCGTATACACCGCTCTTATCGGCATTTTCGGCATATTTACCACAGAGAGCGCAGTCGGACTTCTTCTGGGGATAGCGGCGTTTGCCCTTGCGTGCTTTTTTATATTCGTACGCTCAAACGACTGCGACGAGATTAAAAAGGCCGCACACGAGATAAGGCGTGGAAACCTCACCTGCAAGGCGGACGGCATAAAGAGCGAGGATTTAAAAATCCTTGCCGAGGACATAAACTCCATAGGCTGCGGTCTTAACGAGTCCGTCGCTCAAAAGATAAAGGCGGAGCGAATGAAAACGGAGCTTATAACCAATGTTTCTCACGACCTGAAAACACCGCTCACGTCTATTATAAGCTACACACAGCTTTTAAGCGATATGCAAAATCTGCCCGACGAGGCGAAGGACTACGTCGGCATAATAAGCAAAAAGGCTCAAAGGCTTAAAAACTTAACGCAGGATTTGTTTGACATATCCAAGGTGCAGAGCGGAAATGAAGTTATTAACACAGAAAAACTGGACATCTCGCTCCTTGTGAGCCAGTCGCTCGGCGAGCACAACGGCGAAATCGAAAAATCCAACCTCGAATTCTGCACCGATTTGCAAAGTGAGCTGTTTGTAAACGTTGACGGCAGAAAAATGTCACGTGTCGTTGACAACCTTATAAGCAATATCTTAAAGTACTCTCTTGACGGCACCCGTGTTTACGTATCTTCACGGGAAAACAGCGGCAAAGTATACGTCGAGTTTAAAAACATCTCCGCAAGTCCTATGAATTTCAGCACCGCAGAGATAACCGAGCGCTTTGTCCGTGGCGATGCGTCCAGAACAAAGGAGGGCAACGGCCTCGGACTTGCCATTGCAAAGGAGTACACGCACGCTTGCGGCGGCAGGTTTATGATATTCACCGACGGAGATTTGTTTAAGGCGGTTCTTGAATTCAGCGTTTGCGAGTAAGGAAAAACAAACCGATAGCGCAACCACGGATTGCGGTCGGATAGGCAGTGGGACTGTAAAAAACTTTTTGCAGTCCCGTTTTTTGCGCAAAAAAATTCACGCACAAAATATGCGTGAAAGTACCTTTTTGTCAAAAACTATTGAATTTTTCAGAAAAACGGTATATAATACCATATGAGGTAAGACCTCTTAGGCAGGAGAGAGCTGAACTTGCATTGCCTGTCGACTGAATTTTTACAAAGCCTTCCGCCTTGTCGGTCTTGACGGGCGTCAGCCCGCCTGCACCCTTACGCACCGAAATTCTTTGCAAAAATTCAGCCGAACAGGTGCTCGCAGTTTCACATAAGCAATTTTTTCTGTAACAAAGTAAATTACGCAGGGAATACTGTCGTATTTTCAAGGGATTTACTGCCGTTACGGGGAAAATTGCTATGTGAAACCAATGTAAGTTCAACTCTCTCCTGCCTAACGGTGTTTACACCGGCGGTTGTGTCACGCTCCGAAAGGGGGTGGCATCTATGAAAAAATACATAATTAAAATATTATTTTTTACTATCGTATTTTTAATAGTATTTACTATAAAAGTAAAATAACCGCCAACCCTGCTAAAAGTTAGGCAGTTATTTTTATAAGCTTTTCATTTGGCACAACCGTTGAGGTCTTGCCCTTTCCATTACCATTATACGTCTTAAAATCGGTTTTGTCAACCCGTTTTAATATAAATTTATTACAATTCAAGCAGCTGCGAAAAATCACAAATATAATAATCCGAATTTTCCTTGATTTTATCGGCATAATCCTTTGAGGACGGGTCATAGACGCCGCACACCTTAATTCCCGAACGTTTTGCCGCCATTTTTTACTCGCTGAGCGATTTTCTTATCGCCTTTGCAAGCTGGTCGGGACAAGACGTGCCCTTGTAGCCGCACTGTACGCCGGCGAGAATGTCGGCAACTTCCTCAGCCTTGCGCCCCTCGCACAGCTTGGCAACACCCTGTGTGTTTCCGGCACAGCCGCCCAGAAACTTTACATTGTGTATTATTCCGTCGTCAATGTCAAAAGAAATCTCCATAGAGCAAACGCCCTGCGGTTTGAATGTGTACCTCATAATATTACTCCTCCTTTTGTGAAACGTCTACATTTGAATTTTCATCTATACTGCCGTTGTCATTGGCATATATCACAAATTTGTAATTTTTAAAGTCCGCCTCATAGCACGGAAGTTCGTCCATCTCGTTGTAGCTTAAACGCAGTTTTGTCCCCACGGCTTCCTTTACGGTATCTATGCCGTACTCGCCGCTTTCGGAGTCTATCAGCTCATAGAGCGGCATAACAACTTCTGTGCATTTGCCTTTGGGAAAATACTTGTCGCCGTCAAACTCATACTGCGAGAACGTAAACCACTTGGCGCTGTCCGAAAATCGGTAGAGCGGCCCTTCCGCCCACTCCGTTTTCTCCGGCTCGCCGTGAAGGGAGATAAACTCCTCCGCACTCAAACCGATGTCGGAGAGCACGCTTGTGCGAACCTTTGCGCTATCCGGCTTTTCGCTTTTGGAAACAGACGGAACCTGCACGGGTGCGGAGCTTTGGTCATCTTTCTTTGCACAGCCGCACAGGCAGACAAGGCATATTAAAAATGCGGCGGTTATCCTTTTCATATGTCACTTTCCTTATGATTTGTTTTATAAAATTTATATGCGAATATCACAAAAAGCACAATGGCGATTACAAACACCGCCGCCCAGTATGCGCCGCCCTCCAACACAACAACCGCACTCATTGCAAGAATTGAGGCTATTACGTATAAAATGGCAACGGTCTGCTTTTGCGAAAATCCCATATCCATAAGCCTGTGGTGCAAGTGCCCTCTGTCGGGCGCCATTATCGGCTTTTTGTTCCAAATGCGGCGCACTATTGCAAAGCCCGTGTCAAAAATCGGCAGTCCGAGAATGAGGAACGGCACGATAAACGAGATTATCACATATCCCTTAAACAATCCCTGAATACATATTACCGACAACATAAATCCCAAAAACGTGGAACCCGTGTCGCCCATAAAAATCTTGGCAGGGTTAAAGTTGTACGGCAAAAATCCCAGGCACGCACCGGCAAGAGCGGCAGTCACCACGGCAATTTGAATTTCGCTTGTCAAAATTGCAATGAAAAACAGCGAAAACGTCGCAATGGACGACACGCCCACCGCCAAACCGTCCAAACCGTCTATTAAGTTTACCGCATTTGTAACGCCCACAATCCACACGATTGTAATCGGTATGCTCATAAATCCGAGGTTAAGTATGCCGCCCTCGACTATGAATGACGGCACGCTGATGTACTTAATCGTCACCCCGTGCAGAACCACAATCACCGCCGTCACAATCTGCAAAACAAATTTGACCTTTGCGCTCAGCTGCTTTACGTCGTCCACTATGCCCACGGCAACTATAATCAGACATCCGATTATGATGCCTTTAAGCTGGGTGTCTACCGTGGCAAAGCACAGTATGCTTATGAGAAATCCGTAAAAAATAGCAAGTCCGCCAAGTCTCGGAATGGGGTGGTCGTGCACACGGCGTGCGTCTTTGGGCACGTCTATTGCGCCGATTTTGTAGGCAAGCACCTTTACAAAAGGCGTCGAAGCGAGCGACACGCCGAACGCAACCGAAAAGCACAGTATCAGTTTAATTATATCCATATCAAATTACCGGTTTCATCAGAATGGTCTGTCTACGAAACCAACCTTTCTCTTAACTTTGTTCAAGGTTCTGTTTGAAATCTTGTACGCCCTCTCTGCGCCCGTCTTGTAGACGCTTTCGAGGTAGTCTTTGTTTTTGCGGAGGTCTTCGTATCTTTCCCTTATCGGTTTAAGCTCATCGGCAACCACCTCACCCACCGCAATCTTAAAGTCGCCGTAGCCTTTGCCGGAGAACTCGCTGACCGTTTCGTCAACAGTTTTCCCCGTTATTGCAGAGTATATGTTAATAAGGTTGTTTATGCCGAATTTGCCGTCCTTGTAGGCAATCTCGCCGTCGGAGTCGGTAACGGCACGCTTGAACTTGCGCATTATGGTATCGGTATCGTCAAGAATGGAGATAAAGCCGTTCGCATTCGGGTCGGACTTGCTCATCTTGGACGTGGGGTCTTGCAGACTCATTATGCGTGCGCCCTCTTTGGGGATAAAGCCGTCGGGAATGGTGAAAACATCGCCGTAGATGCGGTTAAATCTGAGTGCAATGTCACGGCAGATTTCAAGGTGCTGTTTCTGGTCTACACCGACGGGCACAAGGTCTGTCTGATAGAGCAGAATGTCCGCCGCCATAAGCACGGGATAGGTAAAGAGTCCTGCGTTTATATTGTCTGCGTGTTTTGCGCTTTTATCCTTAAACTGCGTCATTCGTGAAAGCTCGCCCATATAGGTAAAGCAGTTGAGTATCCACGAGAGCTCTGCGTGCGTCGATGCGTGCGACTGAAAGAACACCACGTTCTCCTCGCCGTCAATTCCTGCGGCAAGGTACTGGCACAGAAAGTCCATACACCGTCTGCGAAGCTCCGCCGGGTCCTGGCGCACGGTAATCGAGTGCAAGTCCACAACGGAGAAAATGCAGTTGTAGTCGCTTTGCAACGCCACCCAGTTTTTGAGCGCTCCTATGTAATTGCCGAGCGTGATACAGCCCGTGGGCTGAATACCGCTGAAAATCGTCTTTTTGCCGTTTATCATAAATTCTGTCCTCCAAACATATCGCAAAGAAGTCCGCCGAGTATCTTTATTCCCTTTTCGATGTCGTCATTATCGGCGGTTGAATAGTTAAGTCTGAAACAATTCGACGGCGCCTCAATGTCTGTCATACACGTACTTCCGGGCACAAAAGCGACCTTTGACGCTATCGCCTTTTCAAACAGGACTTTGGAATCTGCGCCCTCCGGCATTGTGCACCAGAGGAAAATTCCGCCGTCGGGGTGGGTATAGCTTACGCACTTGGGGAAGTATTTGTCCATACAGCTTATCATAAGTGCGCATTTTTCGCCGTAAAGGCGGCAGCCGTCCTCAATGTGCGCATTAAAGTCGTATCTCTTTATATATTCATACACAAGCATCTGATTTAAAAGCGGTGTGTGCACGTCGTTTACCTGCTTGCACACAACGAGCCTGTCCATAATATCCCCGTGAGCGCAGACAAAGCCGACACGCAGTCCGGGAGAGAGCGTTTTGGAAAACGAGCCGACGTATATAACTCTGCCGTTTTCGTCCATACTCTTAATCGTTCTTACGTCCTCACCGGCAAAGCGCAAGTCGCCGTAGGGGTTGTCCTCGATTATGTAGCAGTCGTATTTTTCGGCAAGTTCGAGTAGTTTTCTGCGCTTTTCGAGCGACTGCGTTATGCCCGTGGGGTTCTGGAATGTGGGGATTGTGTATATGAGTTTGATTTTTTCTTTCCTTAATATATCCTCAACCTTATCGGTATTTATACCGTCATCGTCCATCTCCACGCCGCAGAGCTTTGCGCCGTGCGCTCTGAAACCGTTAAGCGAGCCTATAAAGCTGGGCTCCTCCACGATTATGCCCTCGCCGCTGTTTACAAGCGACTTTGCCGCAAGGTCAATCGCCTGCTGTGCGCCTGTGGTAATGACTACTGAGTCAAAGTCTTTGCCTATGCCCTTTTCGCTCAGCGAGTTTTTCACAAACTCCCTCAGCGGTGCGTAACCCTCCGTAACGCCGTAAACCAGGGCGGATTTGCCGTTGTTTTTAAGTATCTCTGCCGAAATTTCCGCCCACTCCTTTGCGGGGAAAAGCTGCGGCGACGGTATACCGCCGGCAAAGCTGATTATATCGGAGCTTCCCACCATTTTAAAAATTTCTCTTATAGCCGACGCTTTTATGCCCTTTACACGGTCGGCAAGCGAACTCTGTATATCCATAATATCAATCCTCTCTGAGATAAATCTCTGCTGCTTTTTGCATTGTGTTGTATATAATCTTTGCCGCCTCCGCACGGGTTGCGGTATTCTTTGGCTTGAACGTCCCGTCGGGGAAGCCGCCGATTATGCCCTCCGAGCGCAGTGCGAGCGCCGCATCTTGTGCGTATTCGGCAATCTCCGCCTCATCTTCAAACGGCGCTGCGCCGCCGAATGTAAAGCCTGCAAATTCAAGCGCCTTTTTTGCGATATATGCCATATCCTCACGGCTTATATCCTCATCTGCGCCGAGCGACTTGTCCGAATAAATATCGAGCATACCGCACTTTTTTGCCGACGCCGCATAGGGATAGCCCCAGCTGCCCTCCGGCACATCGGCGTAGAGACACTCTGCGCTCTTATCCAAAAGCGAGCACGCCCCCACCGCCATCTTTATAAACTCTATTTTAGAAACCGAGTCCGACGGGCGGAAAGTGCCGTCCCCGGAGCCTGAAACTATGCCGTCCCTTGCGAGTGCGCAAACCGCCGTCTGCGCCCACTCAAAGCCTGCCATATCCGAAAAGGCAATTTCACGGTTTTCAAATTCCTTAAAAACTTCCTCCGCCGTTTTGTCTGCCAAAGCGGTCAGCGGAATAACGAGCGCCAGTAAAAGCGCCAACGCTGTTTTTTTCATAATCATCACCCTATATCTACCTAATTATACTACATCGCTCCCGATATGTCAACAAATCACTGTTTTACGTTAAAAAAATTGTAAAATAATTTTTATGTAAAATATTGAAAAATCTTGGCGTTTGTGATACTATAATATTGAGAATGTGTTTTTTAGGAGGAGTATTACTTTGGCTATTCAGGAAGAAAGAAAACCAATATTCGGCAAACTGTCGGTAATCTGTATGAAAGGGTGCGAGGAACTGGCGGACAAAATCGACTGGTACCTCAAAAAATTCAGAGGAGAATACGACCCGGAGGATACGTATATTGTTAAAATAAAATGCCCCCGCTTCGGTTCCGGCGAAGCAAAATGCGTTATTAACGAAACGGTACGAGGCAACGACGTTTTTATCATCTGCGACGTTTTTAACCACGGCGTTACATACAAGATGTACGGCGAGGAAAACCATATGAGTCCCGACGACCATTACCAGGACTTAAAGAGAATTATAGCCGCAATGAGCGGAAAGGCAAGGCGCATAAGCGTTGTTATGCCTATGCTCTACGAGGGCAGACAGCACCGCAGGAGCGCAAGAGAGTCACTCGACTGTGCGCTGGCACTTCAAGAGCTTGTAAGTATGGGCGTTACCAACATCATCACCTTTGACGCACACGACGCAAGAGTGCAGAACGCTATACCGATTTCCGGTTTTGACGACGTTCAGACAACCTATCAGATGCTCAAAGCTCTTACAAGAGTTGAGCCGGACATTGTGTTCGACAAAGAGTCTACCATTGTTATCTCCCCCGACGAGGGCGGTATGCACAGATGTATGTACTATTCATCGGTCCTCGGTCTTGACCTCGGTATGTATTATAAAAGAAGAAACTATTCCGTAATCGTAAACGGCAAAAACCCCATAGAGGCTCACGAATATCTCGGCAGAAGCGTTGAGGGCAAGGACGTAATGATTGTGGACGATATGATTTCAAGCGGCGAGTCCGTTCTCGACATCGCCAAAAAGTTAAAAGCCCAGGGCGCAAGGAGAATATTTATCTTTACGGCTTTCGGACTTTTCTGCAACGGTCTTGACTCGTTTGACGAGGCGTACAGACTCGGCGAAATTACAAAGGTGTTCACCACAAATCTTGTCTACCGTATTCCTGAGCTTAAAGAGCGTGAGTGGTACTGCGAAGTTGATATGTCAAAATACATCTCTCTCCTTATAGACACGATTAACCACGACGAAACAATAAGCCAGCTTCTTGTTCCCGTAAACAAGATTAAGGCTCTTATGGAAAGACACGAAAAGGAACTCAAAGGTCAGGTGTCGCTTTTCGATGCGGACGAGCAGTAGAAAGGTATAAATTTAATAAAACGCAAGTTACGTCAATTCGGCTGTTGACGGAACTTGCGTTTTTTAGGCAGGAGAGAGCTGAACTTGCATTGCCTGTCGACTGAATTTTTACAAAGCCTTCCGCCTTGTCGGTCTTGACGGGCGTCAGCCCGCCTGCACCCTTACGCACCGAAATTCTTTGCAAAAATTCAGCCGAACAGGTGCTCGCAGTTTCACATAAGCAATTTTTTCTGTAACAAAGTAAATTACGCAGGGAATACTGTCGTATTTTCAAGGGATTTACTGCCGTTACGGGGAAAATTGTTATGTGAAACCAATGTAAGTTCAACTCTCTCCTGCCTATGTGTCTGTTTATCAGAATATTCTACGCCCGTGGGTGCGCCTTGTTATACACTTCTCTTATATGATTTTTCATAAGCCGTGTATACACCTGCGTCGAGGCAATGTCCTTGTGACCGAGCATTTCCTGAATTGACGAGAGGTCGGCACCGTTTTCGAGCAGGTGCGCCGCAAACGAGTGGCGCAGAGTGTGGGGCGTGATGTCCTTGTCAATCCGTGCGCTTTTGGCATACGTTTTTACCAATTTCCAAAAGCCCTGGCGTGTCATCGCCTTGCCGTTGACGTTTACAAAGAGCGCATTTTCTCCCGGCTCCGCCATCGCCGGGCGGAAAACTGTTATGTACTCTTTGAGTGCGGAAACCGCCGCTTTTCCGAGCGGAATTATGCGCACGTCGCTCTCGCCTATGCACTTTAAATATCCAAAGTCAAGGTCAATGTCGGAAACATTCAGGCTTATAATTTCCGAAACCTTAATTCCGCTTGCATACAAAAGTTCAAGCATCGCCTTGTCACGCTTGCCCTTCGGGCAGCGCAAATCCGGCTGATTTAAGAGTCTGTCAACCTCGGCGGTGGTTAAAATCTGCGGCAGCTTTTTCTCTACCTTAGGCGTTTTCAGCTTAAACGTCGGGTTTACTGCTATTGCACCTTTAAGCTGCAAATAGTTAAACATCGCCCTCACCGAGGCAAGCGAACGTGATACCGACGCCGCCGCTTTTCCGTTTTTTTGCATATATGCAACGTACATGGCAACATCGCTTTTTGTGGTCTTTGTAACGTCAATATTCCTTGCGTCTATGTAATCCGAAAACTGTCTTATGTCCCTGGAATACGATTGCAGAGTGTTTGCCGAAACTCCCCTGTCGTGTTCCAAATAGCTTACAAAATCCTGCATAAGTACATTCATTAATCCCTAACCCCTCACATAATCAGCGCAAAAAGCGCCAAAATACAGTCTGCGGCACAAAGAAAGGCAAACATCAGCATAACCGATGCCGCAAACCGAAAATAATCTTTTAATCTCTCGCCCCGTGGGGCGTTAGTGTGCAAATACCGCTTTGCACGGTGCACGCACAGCATAAACATAAGTATGTATATCGGCACGGTAAATGCGCACGACAAAAATAACGCCGCCGAAACCTTAAATGCCGCCGCACGCTCCAATACCCTTGCGGCAGCTCCCACGCAAAGACCGGTGCAAAATCCCTTAAACAGCACCATCAATCCCGGAATATACGAGCTTGCCGCACAAAGCGTGCAAATGAGCACCGCCGCCGTGTAGCGGAAATCCGCCCTCACCCCACGCACAAGCACAGCTCCGAAGCCGCCGCTGTCGGAGAGCGACAAGCGCAAAATCTCGCCCGGCTTGTCAATCTGTCCGCCGCCGAGCCGGTACGCATAAAACATTCCGCCCAGAGTGCACACGGCAAAAAGCACCGCCGTCAGCACAAACGACAGAGCATATCTGCTTTTTTTCGTGCTGTTCACAACAAATCACCTGCTTGTTTCATAGTAAGGGGCTAAAAGTCCCCTCATTCGGCGTTTTCGGCGTGAAACCGTACCCCTGCCGAAAAAATTAAGCAAAATCCTCCGCCGCAAAGGCGGAAAACTCCTTAATTCAGTTATATGAAAACAAGCAGTATATATTACATTTCTTCCGATTTTTTAACGCAGGCGTCCACGGCGCTAATCACCGCCGAGCGCAGACCCATATCTTCCAAAACGGCAACTGCGTCAATCGTAGTGCCCCCCGGCGAGCACACACGGTCTTTTAAAACCGCCGGGTGTTCTCCGCTTTCCAGTTGAAGTTTTGCACTTCCGAGCAGCGTCTGCGATGCAAAGAGATATGCGTCACTGCGCTTTACCCCGTGCTTTACTGCGGCGTCGGCAAGTGCCTCTATAAACATAAACACATATGCCGGGCCGCTGCCGCTTACGGCCGTGCAGGCACCAAACAGTTTTTCGGGAACTTCGGCGCACTTGCCTGCGCACGCAAACATTGACTTAACGCAGTCAAACTCGCTGTCCGTCACATTTTCGCTGCGGCACATTGACGTCATACCCTCTGCGCACATCAGTGCAAGGTTCGGCATAGTCCTAACGATTTTAACGTCGCCGAGCACCGATGCAATATCGCTGATTTTTATTCCTGCGGCGATTGAAACATAAATTTTGCTCCTGTACCCCGGCACTGTTTTAATCTCATTTAGCAATGCGTCAAACCCGTTCGGTTTGATACACAATATTATGTAATCTGATTTTGCCGTCAAATCGGTCACATTTGTTACATTTATGTTAAGCGCTCTGAATTCCTCCGGAACGCTGTGGCCGCACAAAATTATATCGTCACAGCCGAATTTGCCCGAGCCAATCATACCGGAAACTATGGCACTGCCCATATTTCCCACGCCTATAAATCCTGTTTTGTTCATTGAATTACATCTCCCGAAAATTGTATCAGAAAAAGTATAACATATTTTGGCATCAAATGTAAAGAGAAAATTAAAAAAAGCGCAAAAAATTATGTAAACATAATAATTTAAAATGATAATTTGTGTAGCGTATGCACAATTTAAGATGGAACGTCAGGGCGCCCCGACACCTCGTGCTCCGCCGAGGGTGGGGAATGTTTCGACTGAAACAAAGTAAGTTTATCATTTTCAGAAATGAAAGAAAACCGTCAGGGGCGTCAGCAGGCACGCCCCCAAGGCAAAGAAAAGCTACCCCCGTATTGCCTGTCAGCACATAT
>CAKSTI010000015.1 GCA_934500705.1 uncultured Clostridia bacterium
CTGTCAAGTGTTACGTCCATTGTTACAACGCCTGTTGTCTCGTCATATGTGGGAACAAATTTGAGTGTTCCCTCCTCAACGATTGTTCCCTTAGACTTCCACACCGCTTTTACAACGATATCACCGGTCATTCCTGCGCTGAACGCAAAATCGCCGGTGCCGCCGGAAACATAAACCCACTTAACAAAGTCATAATCGCTCTTTGTGGGGTTAGCCGGTGTAAAGTCGTCTGTGGTTTCCACAGTATACGTACCGGAAAGAGGTTTGGTACCTGTCTGAATACCGCCGTCAAGGTCGAACGAATAGTTATACTGTATTGCCTCTGTCACAACCGTTACGGTATCGTCGGCATCAACAGCGGTATAAGTAACGGTATTACCGCTTACAACGCCTTTGCCGTTTGCGGAGGTTATTCTTGTAATTTTGTAACCGTTTTTCGGATTGAAAGTAATTGTTACGTTTGTGCCCTCCTCAACATTATTGAGGTCTGTAACGCTTGCTGTCATACCCGTCTTTGCACTGTCGTAAACAGTGGTAATCTTATAGTACTTAACGCCCGGTGTTTTAGGTTCCCAATCCGCTTTGATTGTCAAATCTCCGACGGTTGTTCCGGGTATGTAGGTAAACGGAGTCTTATTTCCTTCGGCATCTACGGTTACCCAGCCTTTGAAAATGTAACCCTCTTTTTCGGGAGTAGCCGGTATGGTTATGGAAGCATCGTCAACGGTATAAGTGCCGTTTATGTTGCTTGTATCGCCGCCGATGTTGCCGCCGTCAAGGTCAAAGGTGTAATTATACACCATATTATAGTAGAGGTTGATTACGTTAGCCGATGAACTGTTGGTAATCGTAATCTGAGTATTGCCGAGTTTATTGGTATATTTATAGGTACGGCCGGACATTGTAAGGGTTTCGTCAAAGTCGGTGCCCTTTGCCAATGTAACAGTTGTGCCGAGTTTTGCAGAGCCGTATCTGTCGAGGGTGGTATAACCGGTTGCATAAACACCGTCTGCACCCTGAATGTGATAAACTATCTTGTATGCGTATTCATTAGTGGAGGGTCTGCTGCTTCCGCCGCCGGTAGGCTTCCTTTTAAGAAAGGTTGCGGGGGTGTGAAGTTCCTTGCCCTCGAAAGGCTTTTCGTCCTCATAGTTTAAGAAGTTGACTGTTCCGTTAACGTCATAGACAACAACTTTATCTCCCACGGTGGTGTTTTTGAGCTTAACCGAACCCTCACCGCCACGGCAGAGAAGTCTGCCTTTGATTGTAACGTTATCCAAAACAATGTCGCCTGCTCCGACGCCGTCGCCGAGAACGAGGTCACCCTCAACGGTTACGTCTTTGAGAGTAACGCCGGGGGTTCTTATCATCACGCAGTTTGCGCCAACCTTTGTAACGGTTCCGGAGCTGCTGATATAAGTCTTAAATATATTGTGCATCATCTGCGCAAATTCTTCTCTTGTGATATTGCCCTTGGGATTTAATGTTCCGCCGGCATTACCGTTTATGTAGCCGCCGTCAACCAAAGCGCAAACGTGAGCCGATGCCCAGGGGGACACCTGCGACGCATCGCTGAAACGGCTGAGCGTTGAGCTGCTGCCGCCTGTTAAAACAAGCGACCTTGCCATTACGGCAAAAATTTCTTCTCTGGTGATGTTGCCTTCCGGATTGAGCTTTCCGTTACCATCTCCGACAATGGTATCCATATTTACAGCCTTGGCAAATTCATCGTAATACCAATCCGACGTTGAAACATCTGTATACGACGACAGGTCTGCCTTGACCGTTGCTCCGAAGGCACGGTTGATGATTGCCGCAGCCTCTGCTCTGGTGAGCATATCCTGCGGTCCGATGGTGCCGTTGCCCTTACCGAACATCAAACCGTTATCCACAGCAGCCTGCATAGCCTCAGCCGACCACCCTGTGGGGAAATCGGAAAAAGATGCTGCGGCGGACACGGTGAGAGCGGCCGGCATAATGCTGAAAAGCATCATAAGAACCAAAAGCACCGATGTTGCCTTTCTCAGATTTTTCATACCACACATTCCTCCTATTGTTACATTTATTTATGTTGTTGCTTGCATTTGTTATCAGCCGTATATTTTGCTGAGGTAATACGACTTTTTAAGGCTCTTTTCCTCGTAGTAGCACTGGCGGACTTCATTTACAAGCGAGAGGTCGCCTCCGCCCTTTTTGAGCGACGCTTCAAGCTGAGAAAGAAGAGCGTTGACCTTTTGGTCGGCGGAACTTTCCAGACTTGCGGCGGTGGGGAGATAGCTGTTCATTATCTCCGTTGCCTTTTCCTTACCTCCGCCCGATGCCTCATAGCTTGCCACTGCCTGATTTGCAAGTGCTTCAAGCTGACCGACGAAGTTGGATTTTTCCACATATAGCTGCGCCACTATTGAGGAAACTTCCTCCTGCATTATGTCGGCGGCAGTGGGCTGCTTTGCCGGCTGTACCGGCTCTGTCGGCGGCGGACTTGTCTGATTATTTTTACCGTCGGACGCATTGTCCTTAACGTCCGGAGTATTAGCCGTCCGGGAGCTGTCCTTGTCTTTTAGCTCCCGCAAACTTTCGAGCGTTGTGTCGCCTTTTACAATCTGTATTGCCTCATTGCTTGTTATCTCACCCGAGGCAAGCGCCTTTTCCTCTTCGGGCGTGAGTGCGCCCCTTATCTGTATGTAATCTGTTTTATCAACAATTTCCTGCATTTTTTGTGTGTTATCGTCAAGTTTCTGCTCAATCTGGTCCTCGGAATAGCGCAGAGAGTCCACAAATGCCTTGATATTCTCCCTCTGCCAGATGCCGACGGCGGCAAGCAAAATCAGGGCGACAGCAAGTACAATAAGTACAATCCGTCTCTTTTTCATACTGCCTCCAAACATAAAATCACTGCCTGTAAAGATAGTTACGGTATCATAAATATACACATTACTATTTTACACGCAGCATACATTAATGTCAATAGTTTTACAAAAAAAGTTTATTATAATTTTGTGAAAAGTATGTAACAATTTGATTTCAAAGGTGACACACACATCAATGTGTGCCTCCGGGAGATTGTTTTTCTGCCAGAGCTGAACATCGGCGTCGTTAAAGCGGTATTTGGAGCGGAAGGTCTTTGCATTGCCCTCGGAACCGAAAAGGATAACCTTTTTGTCGAACGTTGCTATACCTTCTACCTGAGTGGGTCTGCCGATACCGGTGAAAACATCGAGCGTTACTCGGAAGAAGAATTTGAGGTCTACCGAGTAATAGCCACGGTTAAACTGAACCGGCTCAACATCGGAATAAATCCAGATTATCTCGCATTTTCTGCACTTTACGTTTATCGCTCTGTCAACAAGGCACTGTCCCGCCTCTGTCAGATATACTCTTATGTTTTCTATGCACTCTTTATCTCTGCACGAATCGTAAATCTTACCGGTCTCTATGCAGGAATTTCCACCGTTTCCGCCGTTTCCGCAAGGATTGCAGCCGCCGGAAAGCACTCTTTCTGCCATAATGACTCCTCCCAAAATTACATAATTGAAATACTACATTATATACTATGAGCTATGGCAGCTATTTGTGATTAAAATTTAGGCAGGCGGGAGTTAAACTCTCTCCTGCCTAAGCGCAACGGAAAGCGCAAGGGACATCATCTGTGTAAAGCTGTTCTGCCGTTCGGACGATGTGGTTGCCTCACCCGTTACAAGGCTGTCGGACACGGTGAGGATTGAAAGGGCTCGCTTTCCGCTCATTGCGGCGTTGGCATAGAGAGCGGCTGTTTCCATTTCCACGGCGAGGGCGCCCGCCTTTGCCCACTTGCCGGCAAATTCAGGGTTGTCGCTGTAAAAGCGGTCGGAGGTAAAAATGTTGCCGACGTGATATGCGATGCCCGTTTTCTCCGCCTCGTCTGCTGCCTCTCTTAAAAGCGAATAGTCCGCTATCGGACAGAAAGTGCCCGGCAGGCCGAAGGTGCTTATATATGCAGAGTCCGTACAGGCACCCATTGCAAGCACGATGTCACGCACGTTGACATCGGAACGCAGTGCGCCGGCGGAGCCTGTGCGGATAATATTTTCCACACCGAAAATATTAAAAAGCTCGTGGCTGTATATCCCCATTGAGGGGCAGCCCATACCGCTTGCAGTGACGCTTATGCGTTTGCCCTTGTATGTCCCTGTGTAAACGGGCACGGCACGCACCCGGCTTACGATGGTGCAATCCTCCAAGAAATCCTCGGCAATCTTTTGCGCACGCAAGGGGTCACCCGGCATTATGACCGTCTTTGCAAAGTCGCCGGGCGTTGCGTCTATGTGCGGTGTGGGGTAATTCTTCACAGCGTTTTCAGCTCCTCATTTCTCTTAATTTTATTTGTGCTCGTTTTTATGAGCGGTGTTTCGGTAATTGTCAGACCCTTTATGTACTTATACATAGGGAGAGTTTTGTTTATCTCCTTTATACTATTCCACAGCGAGGTATGAATATCCTCTTTTTCGCCGTCAAAATATGCAGGGTCATAGACTACCTTGCAAAGAATTTTATCACACGAAAGACCGCCCTCTCCTTTGCCGTACACAAAGCTCTCCTTTACGCCGTCTATGCGGTTTATGAGGGTTTCTATTTCCTCGGGAAAGACTTTTTTGCCGTTTTTCATAACAATCATATCCTTATGTCTGCCGGTTATGAACAAAAATCCGTCATTGTCTATGTGTCCCAAGTCGCCGGTATGGAACCAACCGTCCTTTAATACGGCATTTGTGGCGTCGGCGTTTTCGTAATAACCGAGCATTACGGACGAGCCTTTTACGCAGATTTCGCCCATACCGTCGGAGTCGGGGTTATCTATTTTTACGCTCAGACTGCCCATAGGCTTGCCGACGGAGCCTGTGCGCATCTCCTGTGGATTTTCTGCGGCAATTACGGGCGATGTTTCGGTAAGGCCGTAACCCTGAACAAGCAGAATACCCATCTCGTTAAACCGTTTTGATGTTTTTGCGTCAAGCGGTGCACCGCCGGATATAATAAGGCGCATCTTCCCTCCGAGGGCGTCTATAACCTGTTTATGGAGTTTGCGGCGGATGTCGATTTTCATTGCCATAAGGAAGTTTGAAAGCCTGCCGGCAAAGTTAAACAGCTTTTCTTTGCCCTGCTTTTTAATCTCCCTTTCAATATTCTTATACATACTGTCGATAAGCACGGGAACGCCGACAAAGACCGACACGCCGTACTCCTTTAAATTCTGCTTTATGTAGCGCAGTCCGTCGGTGAAAACCGTTTTAACACCGCACGAAAGCATCACGGTAATGCCCGTTGAGCCAAAGATATGGTGCAGCGGCAAAAAGGCGATGTTTACATCGGTGGGGTAAAATCTCTCCACACACTGCATATCGTAAATGTTCTGCGCAATGCCCCTCTGGCAAAGCATTACGGCCTTTGACTTTGCCGTTGTGCCGGAGGTAAAGAGCAAAATCGACATTGCGTCGGGGTCGGGGGTATATGCGGCAAACTGCGAAAAGTCGTCTGTACCGTCAATCATAGAACGGACATTCAGCCCCTCGCACTCCGCCATACACACGGCGTACTTTAATGCGGTGTTGCCGCCGTCAATTACGGCATTTATTTTATCCTTATATTTAACGTCAAAGACAACAGCCTCCGCTCCGCTGCGCTTGAGCGACTCCTCCAACTCGGCAAATTGAAGCTCCTTATCCAGCGGAACGGAAACTATTCCTCCCAAAAGATTTGCAAAGTGGGCAACCGCCCATTCATAGCAATTTCTGCCGATAACGGCGATACGCTTTCCGCTGAGTCCGAGGTTAAAAAGCGCCTGACCGAAGCGGTTTACGTCATTTAAAAAATCTGTGTAGGTTTTGGTTTCGTAATCGCCTTTACCGTGTTTTATTACAAAAGCGGCTCTGTCTGCATAGAGTTTTGCAGAGTTCAACATAAGTCCCTTTACATCGCAAAAAAGCTGTGGTTTAACTATTTCCATACTATCACTCCATCTAATGTTTGACATTAGATTACCACATAATGCTCATTTTGTCAATAGTTAACTTATTTTCATTTCGAGTCTTATTTTATCGGCAATCATAGCGATAAACTCGCTGTTGGTGGGCTTGCCTTTACTGCTTAAAATGGTGTAGCCGAAAAGTTCGTTGAGTATTTCGGGATTGCCCCTGTCCCACGCAACCTCTATGGCGTGGCGGATTGCACGCTCCACTCTGGACGAGGTGGTGTTATAGTGCTTGGCAACGGTGGGATAGAGGAATTTTGTTATGGAATTTATGGCGTCCATATCCTCAATTACCATCATTATGGCATCTCTTATGTACTGGTAGCCTTTAATATGAGCCGGCACTCCGAGCTGCTGGATATACATTGTTATGTTTGTTTCCAAATCCTTGGTACCGTGAGTGTTTGCTCCGGCAAAGCCTCCTGCGGCAGGTGCGGGAACGAGAATTTCGGAAAGTCTTTCGGCAAGGACGCTCATTTCAAAGGGTTTGATAAAGTAAAACTCTGCACCGAGCTTCATTGCGTTTGAAATTATGGAGTCGTAACCGGTGGCGGAAACGGCAACGATTTTCGGCTTTTTGGAAACAGCGGCGCTGTTCTTGATACGGTTCATAAGGGTAAGTCCGTCCATTACCGGCATTACGATGTCGCAGATTACGACGTCGGGTTTGGTTTCGGCTATGAGTTCAAGACCCTCTTTTCCGTCATAGGCTACTGCGCAAACCGAAAATTCGTCACTCATTTCAAGATAATTCTTCACGTTCTCGCAAAATTTTCTGTTATCGTCCACAATCATTACTGTTTTCCTGGTTTTCATTTAAAAATTCCTCCTAAAAATTGTATTTTGCTGTCGTAAGTTAATTATAAATCGACGGCGTTTTCAATACAATCAATATGCGGTTTTCGGGGGAAAAATCACCGCTTTATATAAAAAAACAAATACGTGGAAAATATAACGGTGCATATATCATAATGCCAATTCAAATTTGAACTTTTTACTGTACCAATGTTCAAATTATTTGGATAATTCTGACAGCATTGTTTCCGCAAATATTGCGTAACCCTTTAAGGGGTCATTTACAAAGACGTGGGTTACGGCGCCTGCGAGCTTGCCGTTCTGCACAATGGGACTGCCGCTCATTCCCTGCACGATGCCGCCGGTTTTAGATATAAGGTGTGGGTCGGTTATGCGGATAATCATTGACTTTGTGCCGCCGGAAAGACGGCTGATGTTTAAAATTTTTACCGAGTACTGCTTTGGTCCTTCGCCGTCTATGGTGCACACTATTGCGGCGTCACCCTTTTGAATTTCGGACGAGGGGGCAATTTGCAGAGTTTCGCCTCTCCGGTTGCCGCCGAGGGTGCCGTAGATGCCGGTTTCGAGATTTTTTTCACACTTGCCCAGAGTTTTGCTCTCGCTGAGCGAGCCGATTATCTCGCCCGGAACGCCCTTTTTGCCCTTGGTGATGCCGAGGATTGTTGCCGGGTGGAGCGTACCGCTTTTAAGGGGAATTAAAACATCGGTGTCGGCGTCGGCTATGCCGTGGCCGAGGGTGGCAAACTTTCCCGTCTGCGCATCGGCAAAGGTTAGTGTGCCTATGCCGGCAACGGAGTCACGCACCCAGACACCTATCCTCCTGTGACCGTCGGAGGAGGGGGCGGGGTAAATGAGGAAGTCAATGTTCTTTCCTTCACGCTGTACGGATATTACGCAGTTTTTTTCGCTGTCGATTGTCTTTAAAAACTGCGCTATGGTGCTGACCGGTGCGCCGTTTACGGACTTAATGATGTCGCCGGCACGCACGCCCGCATCTCTTGCCGGTGACACACGTGCGCCGTCTGCGCTCTCAAAGTCCGTAACGCCGACGGTTATAAGTCCGTCGGCATAGAGCTTTACGCCGATGCACTCGCCGGAAATGGTGGCGGCAGGCGGCTTAACGGTATTTACGCTGACGGTTTTGACGGGCACAAGTCCCAGAAATTTAAGCCTTACCTCGCTCGAACGGTTGGCGCTCTCCACAACGCCGCCGGAGAGTCTGCCCGATGACTGAACACGGACGGAGGGGTTAGGCTCCGCAGATATTAAATAGGGAAGGTAGTTGTCTACCGAGCCGTTTTCGACAACGGTATAGCTGTCGTCTATCATAAAGGTGCTTGCAAACACGCAGTATGACGCCGCCGCAAGGCACAGCGCCGAAAATGCGGCGGTTAAAATTTTAAATTTTCTTTTCATACGTGTTCACCTCAAAAATCAATGTGATATTAAGGTTTCCGACGCAAAAATTTTTATGCTGACAATATCTTTAAAAAACGGAAAAACAAATCTATTGATATTTGTCGAAAAAAGTGATAAAATACGTAGTTAGGGGGTGAAAGCGTGAAAAAAAATGAAAAACTCTATGTCGCAAGATACGTTCCGTACGCAAACCGTGTGCGAAACGGCAGAATTTTTGTGCTGAAAACTGCGCTCATCACGCTCCTGATTTGCCTTATTTTGGTGTTTGTCGGAGTTTTTGCGGCGTCTAAGATACCCAAAAAATTTTATTCATCAATTTTTAAACCGCAGTCAAAGACCGTACAGACCGTAAAAAAGGAAGATGAGGAAAAGGGTTTTGTCTATCCCAAGCCCACCGACACCGTCCGCCAAAAGGCAGACCGTCTGCGTGAACTCAACTTGGAAGAGTGGAACGTCAACCACTACACGCCCTCGGACGGCGAGCTTGACAATGTGTATCTGTACGACGACAAAAAGATGTGCTACCTCACCTTTGACGACGGGCCGAGCGACGTAACGCTCGAAATTTTGGACGTTTTGGAAAAATACAAGGCAAAGGCAACGTTTTTTGTAACGGGACAGATGGTACAGCGCCACCCGGACATTGTAAAGCGGATTTACGAGGACGGAAACGCCATAGGCAACCACTCGGCAACGCACGTATACGACTCGGTATACAGCTCTCCCGAGGGATTTGCAAACGAGGTTCTCTCGTGCAAAAACGCAATAGATGCCGCTCTCGGCTTTGAATACAAAAATCTGGTATTCCGCTTTCCCGGCGGATACATCAGCTTAAAAAATGAGGAAACAAAGAAGGCATATGTTGCCGAGCTTAAAAAAATCGGCTACAAATTCATAGATTGGAGCTGTCTTACGGGCGACAGCAACGTCACCGACCCCACGGCGTATTACCTCATAGAAACTCTGCGCCAAGGCATAGGCAATTCCAAGACGGGCGACATTGTAATCCTTATGCACGACTCGTCTACCAAGCATATGACGGCGGAAGTTCTGCCGACGATTATTGAATATCTCTACAACAACGGCTACAAATTTGCAACGCTTAAAAACTGAAAGGAAACACAATGAAAAGAAAGGCATTTAAAACTGCATTTCCGTACACCTTGCCAACCCTCACGGGTTTTCTTTTCCTGGGGGCGGCATACGGGATATATATGAATGTAAACGGTTTTTGTTTATTTATCCGCTATTTATGAGTATGCTTATATACGGCGGTTTTTGCAATGCTTGTGGTATACTGCCTGAGAAACACGGACGTTATCAGCGCACCGCACGTTCTGCCGGAATTTGCCGCCGTTGCCTTTACTGCCGCTGTGCACGTTTGGCGCAGAAATATGCTCCTGTCCGCTGCGGGGGTACGGCTGTGTACGTTTCACTTTTGCATTTTGTGGGATAAAGCATAAAAAAGGTGCATATCAGCGCTCTGTTACTGCTGATGTGCACCTTTTAAGTTTTTAAAAAAATCGTCAAACGAACAATCATAAATATCTCTTAATTCTAAAATCACACTTATTTTCACGTTTAACTCGCCTAACTCATACTTTGCGTATGTAGTGCGCCCTATGTCACAGCCACGCCGCTGTAATTCGGCACACAGCTTTTCCTGTGAAATACCATAGTTTAAACGCAGTTTTCGCAGATTATCGCCGATATTTATGTCACATCTCAGCTTTTGCTCCATATTTCACCTCAAAATTATATTTGCCACCATATATATTTTATGATATAATTAAGGAAAATATTGTCCGCTATACTGGACAAAAGGAGGAAAATATGAGTAAAATTTGTTGTTTTGCCGGTCATAATATGGATTATGACAATAAAGTTGGAAGTAAACTCCGCAAAGAGTGCGAAAATTTAATTGCAAACGAAAATATTAATGAGTTTTGGGTTGGAAATTACGGAAAGTTTGACACGTTTGCGGCGGAAACAGTCAAAAAATTAAAATTGACTTATAGCCACATAAATCTGAACCTCATTCTGCCGTATTTTACAAATGAAATAAACGAAAATAAAGAATACTACAAGAAAATGTTTGACAATATTTTACTGGCGGACATTCCCGACAGCACACCACCAAAATTTAGAATTATTAAGGCGAACCAATATATGGTTAATAACTCCGATTTTTTAGCGTGCTTCATAGAACACCCTTGGGGTGGGGCATACAAAACTTTTAAATATGCCAAAACCAAAAAGCATATCAAAATTATTAATATTGCTTTATGATATAAAAGCGGTGCATATCAGCGCTCTGTTACTGCTGATATGCACCGTTTATTTAAAAACCGATAAATCACTTTTTAACATACGTCTTAACCACATTGACATTTGTCTTTGACTTTACAACCTCGACATCTGCAATTCTGCCGTCAAAGTACCCTTCAAAAAAGTCCATAACGATATGCTCGCTGTCATAGTGCATAAGGTCAATTACGCACATATTACGCTCGATTGCGTCACGGTAGCCGTTGTACTTGACGTCACCGGTGATGAGAACGTCACAGCCGCACCCTATTGCGTCAAAGAGGACGCTTGCTCCGCCGCCGGTATTTACGCCGATTTTTTCAATCACGGTTTCCGGCTCTCCGCAGTAGCGCACGCCGTCAGCCGAGAAGGTATCTATCACCTTGTCCATTAATTCTTTAAGAGTTATCGGTGCAGTCTTTGCCGCTCTGCCGTAGCCGTCCCTGCCGTCCGTGGAAATGCTCTGGATAACCTCGGTATCTCTGAGTCCCAAAAGGCCTGCCATATAGTCATTGAGTCCGCCGTGCGTTGCGTCAAGGTTTGTGTGGGCGCTGATAAGGCTGATATTACCGGCAATCAATGCCCTTACGGTGCGCTGTTCGGGGTCTGACTCCGTGAGTCGGTTTGTCTTATAAAACATAAGCGGATGGTGGCTTACTATAAGGTTTGCGCCAAGCCGCACCGCCTCTGCCGCAACGCCCTCGTCAACATCGCAGGTGAGCAGAATTTTTTTAACTTCTGCGTCTCCGTCCCCCACAATTAAACCGACGTTGTCGCCGCCAAAGGCATTTGAGAACGGAAAGTCCGCATTTATCATATTAAAAATATCCTTAACTTTCATCGGTTATACAGCTCCTTTTGGTATACCTTTAAAACACTGTTTGCGGCATACAGACCCTTTTTGCTTGCCGACTTTTCAATGCCGGAAATAATTTTTTTAATTGTTTTTATCCTTTTGGAAAGATAAAAATAATAAGCTGTCGGTGAATTTTTTCTCAGATTTTTGCCTATGAGAATATCGTTTTCCTCAAAACAGCAGCTCTTTCCGACACGTGCGGCAATTATGTTATAGAATTTGCCGCCCTCACGGGCAAGGTACTCCTCCTCAACCCCCATCGCCGACGTGTACAGGTATTTGCGCAGTTCCTCCTGTGCAATCATCGGTTGAAGCAGGAGAAGTGTGCCGTCGGCGAGCTTATCTCTGCCGCTCTCCAATATTCTCTTAATTAGCAGTCCGCCCATTCCGGCAATAACAATTACGTCCGCCTCGCCGTATTTGAGCCTTTCCAGTCCGTCGGAAAGGCGCAGGTCAACAAGTTGAGAAACGCCGTATTTTGACGAATTTTCCGCCGCAGAGGCAAGCGGGCCTTCGTTTACGTCCATTGCGACAGCGGAGCGTATTTTGCCCTTTTCGAGGCAATATACGGGCAAATATGCGTGGTCTGTGCCGACATCTGCCACAACACTGCCATCGGGGATTAATTCCGCTATTTTTTTAAGTCTGTTTGATAATCTCATAAGTTACACCTAAAACCAAAAGGCGGTGGCATATACGCACCGCCTCAAAAAATATTTACAGTCTTTTTTCAAGTTCTGCCTTCATATCCTCATAACCCGGCTTTCCGAGGAGTGAGAACATATTCTTTTTGTACGCCTCAACGCCCGGCTGATTGAACGGGTTTACGCCCAGGATATATCCGCTTACGCCGCACGCCTTTTCAAAGAAATACACAAGGTTTCCGAATGTGTACTCGCTAATTCTCGGCAGCTCTATCACAATGTTTGGAACATTGCCGTCGGTGTGGGCAAGAAGTGTGCCCTGGAACGCCTTGGTATTTACATAATCGACGGTTTTGCCGGCAAGGAAATTGAGTTTGTCAACGTTTTCCTCATCAAAGGGAACTTCAACGTCCGCCGTCGGTTTTTCGACTTTTAGAACGGTTTCAAACATAATCCTTGAACCCTCCTGAATGAACTGACCCATTGAGTGCAGGTCGGTAGAGAAACTGCAAGATGCCGGGAAAATACCCTTATTGTCCTTGCCCTCGCTCTCGCCGAAAAGCTGCTTCCACCACTCGGAGAAGTAAACGAGCGACGGCTCGTAGTTGACCATTATTTCAACATCTTTGCCCTTGCGGTTGAGTATGTTGCGGAGCGCCGCATACTGATAGCAGATATTCTCCTCAAACGGCTTTTTATACTCTTCCATAGCGCTGTGTGCGCCACGCATAATCTCGTCTATGTTGATGCCTGCCGCAGCTATCGGCAAAAGTCCCACTGCGGTGAGAACCGAAAATCTGCCGCCGACATCGTCGGGAATAACGAACGTTTCGTAACCCTCTTTGTCGGAAAATTCTTTTAAAGCGCCCTTCTTTGCATCGGTGGTGGCATAAATTCTTGCCTTTGCGCCGGTATCGCCGTACTTTTCTATAAGCAGGCTGCGAAGCATTCTGAAAGCTATTGCCGGCTCGGTTGTTGTGCCGGATTTGGAAATTATGTTTACAGAGAAATCCTTGTCTTTGAGGTATTCCAAAAGCTCGGAAAGATAGGTGGAGCTTATGGAGTTGCCGGCAAAGAGAATTTTCGGCGTGCCGTTTTCCTTAAAATTATAGAACGAACCGCCGAGCATTTCTATTGCCGCTCTTGCACCGAGGTACGAACCGCCGATGCCGACTACGACGAGAACCTCGGAGTCGCTCTGAATTTTCTTTGCACATTCCTTAATGCGTGCAAATTCCCCTTTATCGTAATTTTCGGGCAAATCTACCCAGCCGAGAAAATCGTTTCCTGCGCCGGTGCCCTCGTGGAGCGTCTTTGCGGCGTTCTCGGTTATGGACTTCATATTCGCAATTTCCTCATCGGAAATGAATTTTAAAGCCTTAGAATAGTCAAGTTTAATCATAATAAATTCCTCCTGCGGCGTCCGCCGCACTTACAAATTACTGCATTTTGTGACACTGCGTCCATATTATTTTACAATATATAACAACTTATTTCAAGCAGAATATGGAATAAAATTTTAACAAACTTTACCTGTGTCTTTTATGCAGAGTGTTTAGAGCCGAAGCTGAGTTTGGACTCCGTTCCGTGGATAAGCCTGCCGATGTTTTTTCTGTGACCGAAAAGCGCAAGAGCGGCTATGGCAAACGATACGAAAACAAAAAGCCCGTTTTCCTCGTGAAACATAAGCACAAGCACGGGAAACAGCACGGCGCCGATGCACGAGCCGAGCGACACATAGCGTGTTAGCAGCATTATGGCAAGGCAGGTGACAAGCAGAATTACGCCTATCTCCCAGTCAAGCACAAATATTACGGCTATCGACGTCATTATTCCCTTGCCGCCTCTGAAACCGAAATACAGGGGGTAAATGTGCCCTATCACAACGGCAAGAGCGGAGGTGAGCATTGCCGCAGAATTCGGGTCGGCAACGCCGAAAAGCTGCGGAGCGTATTTGCCAAACAGCGCCGCCGCAACGCCTTTAAGACCGTCAAAAATCACGACAAGAACTGCCGCACCCTTGCCCATAACACGCAAAACATTGGTTGCACCGGCATTGCCGCTGCCGCTGTTTCTGATGTCCGAGCCGGCAATCTTAGAGATAATCACCGCCGTGTTAAGACTCCCCAAAAGGTAAGCAATACAAGCACAAAATACAACTGTTGCAGTAAACATTTTAATCTTCCTTTCTGCGTTCTCTTATTATAAATCTCACGGGCGTTCCTTCGAGTCCGAACGCTGTGCGCACCTGATTTTCGATGTACCTTATATACGAAAAATGCGCAAGCTCCTTGTCGTTTACAAAGAGTATGAATGTGGGCGGCTTGGTGCTCGCCTGGGTCATATAGTAAATTTTGAGTCTTTTTCCCTTATCCGACGGCGGCTGAACCTTTGTTATCGCCTCGTTTAAAACATCGTTTAAAACTCCGGTTGAAATGCGCATTGCGTGTTGGTTGCTCACGTAGTTTATGAGTTCAAAGATTTTGCCGACTCTCGCTCCCGTCTTTGCCGAAAGAAAGGCAACGGGGGCGTATGTCATATACGCAAGCTCCCTTTGAACGTCGTTTCTGTAATTTTCCATAGTATGGGTATTCTTATCAATCAAATCCCACTTGTTGACGGTGACAATGCTTGCCTTGCCGTTGTCGTGCGCATAGCCGGCAATCTTGGTGTCCTGCTCGGTTACGCCCTGCTCGGCGTCTATCATAATGAGAACCACGTCACACCTGTCAACTGCCGCAAGGGAGCGGACAACGCTGTAACGCTCGATGCTTTCGTCAATCTTGCCACGCTTTCTCATTCCGGCGGTGTCTATAAAGATATACTTTTGACCGTTGTACTCATACGGCGTATCGATGGCATCACGGGTTGTGCCGGCAACATCGCTGACAATTACCCTGTTTTCGCCGAGTATGCGGTTAATGAGCGAGGATTTGCCGACGTTCGGCTTGCCGATTACGGCAACCTTAATGGCATCGTCATCCTCGTCGGCATCGTCGTCAAAGTCAACGTAGCTGTACAGTTTGTCGAGAAGGTCGCCCGTTCCCAGACCGTGCACGGACGATATTGCAATGGGGTCGTCAAGTCCGAGATTGTAAAACTCGTAAAACTCCATAGGCACATCGCCGACGTTATCCACCTTGTTGCACACAAGCACAATGGGTTTGCCGGATTTTACAAGCATTGCGGCAACGTCCTTGTCCGCCGAGGTAAGACCCGTCTTTACGTCCACCATAAAGATGATTGCGTCCGCCATATCTATGGCAAGCTCCGCTTGAAGGCGCATCTGACCCGGAATGACGTCGCTCGTTTTAAGCTCAATTCCGCCGGTGTCTATTAAAACAAATTTTTTGCCGAGCCACTCTCCCTCGGCATAAATCCTGTCACGGGTGACGCCGGGGGTGTCCTCAACTATTGATATTCTTGAACCGACCAGTTTGTTAAAAAGTGTGGATTTGCCCACATTTGGTCTGCCCACTATTGCAAAGGTAGGTTTTTTCATATTTGCCTCCGTTATTTAAGGAGAGCCTTTAAAAAGCCCTCTCCGCTGTTGTCGTTTACAAGCACGGTTACGCCGAGCTCACGCTCAATGTCCGAAAGCGTGGTATCGTCCAGCATTACGGGACTGTCGCTCTTGAACATACTTGACGACAGAACAAGGTAATCGCCCAAATCCTTGCCACGAAGCTGTTCTATGATGTCACAGCCGCACAAAAGTCCGGTTACGGTTATCCTGCCGCCGAAAAAGTTGTTTTTTATTTTATAAACGCTGATGTCTGCATTTTTGTTTACCTCTTTAAGTTTGCTCACAAATGAGCAAATGTAGTCATATGCAATCTCAGATGTTGCGATTGATTTTTTAGCCGGTGTAAGACCCGCATCAACGCAGCGCAGTGCTTCGTCAAATTCGTATTCCAGAGTTGTCATAAGTCCGACTCCGTTTTCGATTTGCGGAAAATCCTCGTACGCATCATATGACGGCAAAGGCATATTTGCCTTGATGTAAAATTCGTCCGCAAGGTAGACAAGACGTGTGCCGATTTCCTTTAAAAAGCGGTTGCTTATGCTCTCAACCTGTGTTATTACCTCGGCGCTCGACTTCTCGTCGAACGGTTCAAGCTCAAAGAGTCCCTCACGGTATGCCGAAAGTCCCACGGGAACTATGGAAACGCTCTGAATGTTGGGGTAAAACTCCCTTAAATCCATAATGGTGCGAGTAAGGTATTCGCCGTCATTGAGATTGCGGCAGAGCACAATCTGACCATTCATTATTATACCGGCGTCGGCAAAGCGGCGCATAATCTTTAAGAGCTCGCCGGCAAAGCGGTTGTTAAGCATCTTGCACCTTAGTGCCGGGTCGGTCACGTGGACGGAAACGTTAATCGGACTGACTCTTAGCGAGCAAATGCGCTCAATGTCCGCCTCGCTGAGGTTGGTAAGCGTTACGTAGTTGCCCTCCAAAAACGAAAGGCGCACGTCATCGTCCTTGAAGTACATAGTCTTTCGCATATTGGGCGGAAGCTGATCCATAAAACAGAACACGCACTTATTGCGGCACAGCATTGGCTCGTCGATAAGCTCCTTTTCAAACTCACAGCCAAACTGCTCGTAAAGGTCGTTCTCCACCTCTATTTCCTCAATGCTGCCGTCGGTTTTCTCCACCTCGACAACATAGTAATCGTCCGAGGTGAGATAACGAAAATCAAGAATGTCCACAAATTTTTTGCCGTTAATTGTGAGTATCGCATCTCCCGGCTCAATGCCGCAGTCGTCTGCGATTGAACCGGGGTCAACGGATTTTACAACAGCTTTTGCCATAAACTATCTCCCTTGAATTAAAAAAGCCTCAATATCCTTAGGCGTATCTGCCAGTGCAATGTGCGGACACAGTTCAAGCTCCTCCTTTGAGCCGTAGCCGTAGAGCACGCCGAGTCCGTCTATGCCAAACTCAGCCGCACCCAAAAGGTCGTACTTGCGGTCGCCAATCATAAGGATTTGCCCCACGTCCGTGATGCCGAGCGTGTTGATTATATGCCCGATGACGTCCTCTTTGGTGTTCCTCACCCCGTCAAAAGTTGCGCCGGTTATAAAGTCAAAAAGACCGTCGAGCTTGAAATACTCCAAGCACCTTCTGGCAAATTCCTCCGGCTTGCTTGTGGCAAGGCAGGTGATGTAGCCCTTGCCTTTAAGCGACGAAAGAAGTTCCCTAACGCCGTCGTATACTCTGTTTTCAAAAAGTCCTTTGACCGAAAAGCGTTCACGGTATTTTGCAACCGCCGCCTCTGCCTTTTTTTCGTCAAAGCCGAACATATTCATAAACGAGTCTTTGAGCGGCGGCCCCAAAATGGGGCGCAGGCTGTTTACGTCGTCAACCTTTACTCCGTAATATTCGAGTGCATACACAAATGATTTATATATTCCCTCACACGAGTCGGTAACCGTCCCGTCGAGGTCAAAAAACAGATACTTATAATTCTTCAAAGCAAACCTCCAAAATATTAGATAAAACGGGGGTGTTGCGTGAGCAACACCCCCATTCATCACTGATTACTCAGCCTTTAATACTTCTTTACCGTCATAGTAACCGCAAGCCTTGCATACTCTGTGCGGCAACTTAAATTCCTGACACTTAGGGCATTTTACCATACCCGGCAAAACGAGTTTCCAGTTTGCTCTCCTTTTATCTCTTCTTGCTTTTGAAGTTCTTCTCTTAGGTACTGCCATAATTCCACCTCCCGAAATTCTTAAACTAATTCTTAAAAAAATCCTTCAACGCAGAAAACCTTGGGTCAATGCTGTCCTCACCGCAGGAGCACTCCTCACGGTTGAGATTGCAGCCGCACTCCGGGCATAACCCCTTGCAGTCCTCGCTGCACAGGTAGTTAATCGGCAGTGCACCCACAAAGGCTTTTTCCACCAAATCGTCAAGGTCAATATTACCTGACCTTATAACGATTGTTTCGTCATCGCCCGTTTCGGTCTTGGAAAAGACCTCGTTTACCTTAAACGACAGGCTCTCGCTTATGTTATCCATACAAGCGGCACACTGCGTCTGAAAGGATACCTCGGCGTCGAGGTTCAGATACAGAACCCCGGCAATGTTTTTAACAACTCCTTTAAGTGCGAAAGGTGTTTCAAAAACAATATCCTGACCGTTAAAGGACATATCATCGAGTTTAAGGCTCAAATCAAGCTCCCTAACTGCGCCGTCGCTTTGTATTAACTGTGATACATCTAAAAACATAATACACCTCGACATAACAAACCTATTATATATGCTTATTGACGCTTTGTCAAGTTTTTTTTTAATTTATTGTTATTATTTTACAAGTTCTGCGGTATCTTTGGCAATCATAAGCTCCTCATTTGTGGGAATTACCAGTGTTTTAACCCTTGCGTCGGGTGCGCTTATATCTCTCTCGACACCACGGCAGTCATTTGCCTGTTTGTCTATCTTTACTCCCATAAATTCAAGGCCGTCCGCTATCTGCTCTCTGATTATCTTGGTGTTTTCGCCTATTCCTGCGGTAAAGATGAGTGCATCTGCTCCGCCCATTACTGCGGCGTATGCTCCGACGAGCTTTTTAACGTCGTATGCAAACATATCGAGAGCGAGCTTTGCCCTCTCGTTTGTATTCATTGCGCTCTCCAAATCACGGAAGTCACTGCTTATGCCGGAGATGCCGAACACGCCGGACTCCTTGTTCATAAGTTCATCAACCTGTTCCGCATTATAGCCGCCTTTTTCCATAAGATAGGTAACTATTGCCGGGTCAATGTCGCCGCAGCGTGTGCCCATTGCAACGCCCGCAAGCGGTGTAAAGCCCATACTTGTGTCAACGGAGTGGCCATGCATTACTGCGGAAACGGACGAACCGTTGCCAAGGTGCATAGTGATGAGTTTAAGCTCCGAGAGGGGCTTTCCGAGAATTTCTGCCGCTCTCTGAGAAACGTACTTGTGGCTTGTGCCGTGGAATCCGTATCTTCTGATTTTATACTTGGAATACATCTCATACGGCAATGCATACATATACGCCTCTGCCGGCATCTGCTGATGGAAAGCCGTGTCAAACACTGCCACCTGGGGAGTGCCGGGCATAGCCTTTTGGCAAGCCTCAATGCCTATGATGTTTGCCGGGTTGTGCAGCGGTGCAAGCGGAACGCACTCTCTGATTGCCTCCATTACTTTGTCGTCTATTACAACGGACCGGCTGAATATCTCGCCGCCGTGAACGACTCTGTGGCCTACTGCGTCAATCTGCGACATATCGGAAATTACGCCGTGCTCCGAGTCGGTGAGCGCCTCTATAACCATCTTTATAGCGTCGCTGTGGTCGCCCATATGCTCCTGCCGTACGAACTCGTCCTTACCGGGAGCCTTTTGCGTGAGCTTGGAGCCGTCTATGCCTATTCTCTCGCAAAGACCCTTTGCGAGTACTGCCTGTGTGTCTATGTTTATAAACTGATATTTAAGCGAGGAACTTCCCGCATTTATAACCAAAATATTCATTGTGCTTTCCCCCTTATTTATTGCCCTGTGCCTGAACGCAGGTGATTGCCACAACGCCGACTATATCGTCTGCCGAGCAGCCTCTGGAAAGGTCATTAATCGGCATTGCAATACCCTGTGTTACAGGACCGTAAGCCTCTGCCTTTGCAAGACGCTGAACGAGTTTGTAGCCAATGTTTCCGGCATCGAGGTCGGGGAACACCAGAACGTTTGCCTTGCCGGCAACGGGTGAACCGGGAGCTTTGGACTCGCCGACGGAGGGAACGATTGCGGCGTCGAGTTGAAGCTCGCCGTCAACCTTTAATTCGGGATTGTTTGCCTTGCAGATTGAAGTTGCCTCAACAACCTTGTCTACGTCTGCGTGCTTTGCACTGCCCTTGGTGGAGTGTGATAGCATTGCAACAATCGGCTCTTTCTCGACCAAAAGCTCAAAGGAGTCTGCCGAGCAAGCGGCAATGGCTGCCAGCTTTTCGGGGTCGGGGTTCTGTTCAAGACCGCTGTCCGCAAAGATAAATGTGCCGTCTGCGCCGTATTCGCAGTCGGGAACAACCATAAGGAAAAATGCGGAAACAAGCTTTACGCCCGGCTTTGTCTTAATTATCTGCAAGCTCGGACGGAGCGTATTTGCCGTGGAGTGACAAGCACCGGAAACAACGCCGTCTGCATCGCCTGCTTTAACCATAAGGCAGGCATAGTACATATAATCGCCGAGGGCGGTTTTCTTTGCGTCCTCGTATGTAAGACCCTTAGCCTTTCTGAGTTCTACAAAGAGGTTTAAATACTCCTCTGTCTTTTCGTAGGTAAAGGGGTTGATGATTGTAGCCTTGGAGATGTCAAGACCCTTGCTGTTTGCCTCGACTTCCTCGGGTGTGCCGATGATGATTACGTCGGCGATGTCCTCTTTTAATACCTTTTCTGCGGCCTCAAATGTTCTCCTGTCCATAGACTCGGGCAGAACGATTTTCTTTTTGTCCGCTTTTGCTCTTTCTTTAATTCTGTCAATAAAAGCACTCATTTTTTATCCTCCTGTATTACAAATCCTTAACGGATTTAAATTTTTGCACCAAAGTATATTTTACTACATATTTATTTGTTTTACAAGTCATTTTGCCAAAAGTTTTTTGCACAAATCAATTATTTTATCTCCGCCGAGGCTGTTTTTAAACTCAACCGAGCCGCATTTTCCGTCAGAGAGCAGGTTTTTCCTTTCGAGCAGGCGCTTTACCTGATGCGCCGTACCCTCGCCGCCGTCAAAGATTTCGGCTCCGGGGAGCAGTTTTTGTATGGTATCCTTTACAAACGGGTAATGCGTACAGCCGAGAACCACGCAGTCTGCGCTCTGTATGCCGTTTTCGGCAAAGTGCTCTTTGAGGTAGCCTTCAAGCTCGGCGCCCTCGGTTATTCCCTTTTCCACAAGCTCCATTAGTCCGGGGCAGGGAAGGGGGATTATGTTTGCCGTCTTTGAATACGATGCGCAAAGGCGAGCAAATTTTTCCTCTTTAAGCGTGAGCGGAGTTGCCATAACAATCACCGTAGGGTTTGTCCGCCCGGCAACGGCAGGCTTTAACGCCGGCTCTATGCCGACTACGGGCATATCGGGGTACAGGCGCCTGAGCTCGTCTATGCACACGCTCGTTGCGGTGTTGCACGCAACGACAAGCGCTTTTATGCTGCGCTTTGCAAGATAATCGGCGTTTTTTTCCACAATTTGGAGTATTTTTTCGTGTGTCTTTGTGCCGTAGGGTGCGTTGGCGGAGTCGCCGAAGTAGATGTATTTTTCGTTCGGCATAAGCGACACAAGCTCTCTTAAAACGCTTATGCCGCCAACGCCGGAGTCAATCACGCCTATTGGCATTGATTTATCTGTCATTTGTATTACCGCCTACTCTAAGTTATCGTCCGCCTCAAACGGTTCGTCAAATATAAAATTGCCGTAAACCTCGACGGTTTTGCCGTCTATGAGAAACTGCACCTTGTCAACGTTATCCAGTGCGCACAGCGAGTTTACAACGGAGTACACGCTGAGTGTATCGAACGCACTGCCGCCGTTGGAGTTATCTATAAACTCCGAGCTTAAATTGACGGTGCAAAGACCGTCCTCGGTGGAAATGCCGATTAGCCTCGTGCCCTCGGGCATAACGGAAACACGTTCCTTTTCGTTACTGCCCTTTATAAGCTCCGACACGACTGCCTCCTCAGGCGATGAATACTCGTCCGCCATCTTGCGCATTTCCTTTTTGAGTTTAAGCCCCTGGCTGTCGGCAAAGTAGAGGGCAATTTTCTTATCCTCCTGCTCGTTTGCCGCAGTATTTGACGGCTCCTTGGGTGCGGAATTGTCCGCAGTCTTTGAGCACGAAGTGCAAAAAAGCATTAAAACGGCTGTGAAAATACAAAGTAATTTTTTCATATCAAACCTCCGAAAAATATCATAACCAGTCCACAAGCGGCAGCGCTATCGTAAAGGTACTGCCAACACCCAGCTCGCTCTCCACTCCGAGAGTGCCGTTGTGGAAATCTATGGCGGACTGCGCAATGGAGAGTCCCAGTCCCGTTCCGCCCGTGGCACGGCTCCTTGCCTTGTCCACACGGTAGAACCTGTCGAAAATCCTGCTCTTGTCGTCCTCGGCAATGCCGACGCCGTTGTCCTCAACGGTTATGACGGCACGCTTTTTCTCCTTGGTAAGCGTCACGCTCACTCTGCCGTGCTCGCCCGTGTATTTTAAGGCGTTGTCTACGATATTATATATCGCCTGCCACAAAATATCCTTATTTGCCATAAGCAGAATGTCCTCATCTGCGTTTAAAACAAGTTCCTTGTTCTCCATTTCCGCAATAGGCATAAGGTTTTTGTTTATGCCCTCAACCACGTCTTTTAAGTTTATAAGTTCAAGGTTACCCGACATTTTCTCCGTAAGAGTGTCCATTTTGGTTATGTAGAGCAGTTTATTTACAATGCGGTTGAGCCGCTCCACCTCGTCGTTCATATCGGAGAGAAATTCCCTCACGTAGTCCATCTCAATATCGGGCGTCTGAATTATGGAATCCGCCATCAGCTTAATGGAGCTGAGCGGAGTTTTAAGCTCGTGGGAGGCATTGGACACAAACTCGGTACGCTGTTTTTCGAGAACGGATATTTTATCGCTCAGATTATTAAACGCCTCACCCAGTTTGGAAATCTCGTCGTTCCACTTGATGTCGAGTTTTTCGGTCAGCTTGCCGCCGTCCATTGCCTCCATCTTGTTTGTAAACTTAACTATGCGGTTTGTCATAAAGTATGCGGCGCAAAGAGTCATTGCCGCCGCAAGGAGCACAAGGAGCAGTGCAAGGACAAGCCCGTTTTTAACCGTAGCTTTCAATATAAGCGTAATGCAGATTACGGCAACGTATGTAGCGGTGAGCTTTACGGAAAGCCTGTCGAGCTTTTTTAATATTTTAACCAATATCTCTGAAATAGTAACCAGCTCCCCATTTTGTAAGCAGATACTTAGGCTCTGCGCTGTTAGGCTCTATCTTTTCACGCAAGCGGCGCACGTGCACGTCCACCGTTCTTGCATCGCCCGGATAGTCGTAACCCCATATGAGATCCAACAGATTTTCTCTCGAATACACCTTGCCCGGATTGCACACGAGCAAATCCATAAGGTCAAATTCCTTACTCGTGAGGTCTGTCGTCACGCCCTCGATTGTAACGGTGCGCTGATTGTAGTCGAGCTCCACCGTGCCCATACGTATTTTGGAGCGGTCGCCCTCTTTGGCAACGGGCGTAATTCTGCGCATTATCGCCTTTACACGTGCCTTTAACTCCAAGATGTTAAACGGCTTTGTAATGTAGTCGTCTGCGCCGTATTCCAGACCCATAATCTTATCCATATCCTCCGCTTTTGCGGTGACCATTATTATCGGTATGCTCGAAAACTCCCTTATCTTCTGACAAACGGATAGACCGTCTATTTTGGGAAGCATAAGGTCAAGTATTATTATATCAAGGTTTTTGTCGTGAGCGAGCTTTAATGCCTCCTCGCCGTCGTATGCAGTTTCCACTGTGTAGCCGTCCTGCTCAAAGTTGAATTTCATTCCTTTCACAAGGAGCTTTTCATCGTCTACTATCAATATTTTCATTGGGACTGTTCCTCCGTTTTTATGTAGTCCTTCATTTTATTAAAGGTCTTTTCCCCTATTCCCTTTACACGGGTGATGTCCTGGGGAGTTAAAAATTTTCCGTGTTCGCTGCGGTAGTCAACAATTCTCTGCGCCGTTATCTCTCCGACGCCGGGTATCATAGTAAGGTCGTGCACGCTTGCGGTATTGATGTTTACAACGGCGGCGGCAGTCTGCTCCGCACCGCCCTCTTTTATAGCATTTACGCAGCTGCCGTCCGCAAGAACGGCATCGGCGTCTTTGACCTCACCGCCCGGTGCAAGACCGCCTGCGGCATAGACTGCGTCACACACCCGTGAGCCTGACGGGAGTTTATACGTTCCCTCACGCTCCACGGCGCCTTTTACCGTGACGGTGATTTTATCCCCTTTGTCCGCATTTCTTTCCACGCTTACAGTGTATGCCCCAAGTTCGCTTTTGATGTAAGCGCCGGCGGACGCAAGAACCGCTGCGGCGGCGAGCATTACAATTAATTTTTGAAATTTAGTGTCCATCATTCAAGAAAATCTTTGAGCTTTTTGCTCCTGCTTGGGTGTCTGAGTTTTCTGAGTGCCTTTGCCTCAATCTGCCTTATGCGCTCTCTTGTTACGTTAAACTCCTTGCCCACTTCTTCAAGCGTTCTGCTGCGTCCGTCGTCAAGACCGAAACGCAGTCTTAAAACCTTTGCCTCACGGGGTGTAAGGGTATCAAGAACGTTTAGAAGCTGTTCTTTAAGAAGCGTGAACGCCGCCATCTCCGACGGTGCCGGTGCGTCGCCGTCCGGTATAAAGTCGCCCAGAATACTGTCCTCTTCCTCGCCTATCGGCGTTTCGAGTGACACGGGCTCCTGCGCTATTTTCATAATCTCACGCACTCTGTCCTCGTTCATATTCATCTCTTTTGCCAGTTCGTCCACGTGCGGTTCACGTCCGAGTTCTTGCAGAAGCTGTCTGGAAACTCTAATCAGCTTGTTAATTGTTTCCACCATATGAACGGGTATTCTTATTGTCCTTGCCTGGTCGGCAATAGCTCTCGTTATAGCCTGTCTTATCCACCAGGTTGCATAGGTACTGAATTTATATCCCTTGGTATAGTCGAATTTTTCAACCGCTTTGATAAGACCCAAGTTACCCTCCTGAATAAGGTCGAGAAAAAGCATACCTCTGCCGACATATCTCTTTGCTATGCTTACAACAAGGCGCAGGTTTGCCTCGGCAAGCCTTTTTTTGGCGGTTTCGTCGCCCTCGTGCATTCTCTCGGCAAGCTTCTTTTCCTCCTCTGCCGAAAGAAGGGGGACTTTACCTATTTCTTTAAGGTACATTCTCACCGGGTCGTCAAGACCGATGCCCTCCGGCACGCTGAGGTCGATTTCCTCCTCGTTGGACTGGATTTCTTCCAGCTCCTTTTCCATATCCTTAACCACTTCGATGCCGAGCGACTCCAAGTTTTCGTATACTTTTTCGATGTCTTTTACATCAATCTCCAATTCGCTCAAAGCGTCGCCTATTTCTTTGTAGGAGAGCACCCCTTTTTTCTTTCCGGTTTCTATGAGGTCGTTTATAATCGCCTTTTTGTTTACCGTTGATTTTTCTCCCTTTGTACTCACAAAAATGCTCCTTTCCTTAACTGCAATTCAGTTACAAGGTTGTCATTGGTTTTTAATTATTTTATTAAGTTTCTCCAAATTTTCGCCGCCGCCTTTAAGAAGGCTCATAATCCTGCGTTTGTTCAGGCGGTCGTTTATGATTTTTACATAGTCGCAAAATGCCTTATTGGGGTCGTCCGCCTTGTTATCAAGGCTCAGTATCAGCGAAATCTCGTTTATGTCGTCGCCGTCAAAAAGATTTAAGACATCGCCCGTCTCCGGCATTTTTCCTATATCGGCGCACGCCGAAATGTATGTCAGCAGCTTTTTGTGGACGTCGCTTTCAAAAAGCGGCTCCGCCAAAAGCAGATTGTGTTTTGTAAGAAGTGACTTGTCGCTCATAAGAAGTCCCAAAAGCAGCTCCCGTGTGCGCCCAAGCGATGCGTCGTCCGTGTGCGCCGTATGCCTTTGCGCAATGGCGGTAACGTCTGCCGGAACATCTGTTTCCCGTCTTTGCCCCACGGCTTTGACAACGCCGAGCTGAGAATAGATGGCGTTTGACGAAACGCCTGTTGACTGTGACATCTCCTCGATGTAGACGTCAAGCTCCACGGGGTTTTTAATCAGTTTGAGATAGCCCAGCATCTCGCCCACAAAGGAAACCTTTTCGTCGTTTTTCATCACATCATATTTTTCCTCCAAGCACTCCATTAAATACGCCATATCGGACTTTCTTTTGGAAATGCAGTTGTTAAACCGTGTCTTTCCGTATGCGTTAAGGTACTCGTCCGGGTCTTTTTTATCCTTTAAGTTCATTACCGAAATTTTAATGTCGTGCTCTCTTAATATCTTTATCGCTCTGTCGGTCGCATTCCTGCCGGCGCCGTCGCTGTCGTAGCAGATTACAACCTCTTTAAAGTCCGAGGCAATCATCTTTGCCTGCTCCTTTGTAAGCGCCGTACCGAGCGTTGCCACGGTGTTTAAGTAACCATTTTTTGCAAGCGCTATTACGTCCATATACCCCTCGACAAGAATTACAAAATTCTCTCCGGATTTTCTTGCGGCGTTTAAAAAGTACAGGTTGCGGCTTTTGTTAAAAACCGGAGAGTCCGGCGAGTTTAAGTACTTTGGCTTGCTGTCGTCAAGCACTCTGCCGCCGAAGCCTATGGCACGGTTTCTCAAATCGAATATGGGAAACATAACCCTGTTTCTGAATGCGTCATAGTATTTCCCGTTTTCGCTGCGCTTTATAAGTCCTGCGTCCAGAATTTCGCTCTCGGTATATCCGAGGTTTTTAAGATATGTAAAAAGTGCGTCCCAGCTGTCTTTTGCATATCCGAGGAAAAAGTGCTTTGCGTCTGCTCCGCTCAAATTCCTTTTTTTAAAGTATTCAACGGCGCTTTTGCCGTCTTTTAGGTTTTCATAGAAAAATTGTGCCGCAACCTCGTTCACCTCATAGAGCCTGTCCCTTTTTTGAGCGAGTTTTTTGTATTCGTCGCTGTCACGTTTGCTCAGCGTCGGGAGTGCAACATTGGCTCTCTGCGCAAGGCGTTCGAGCGCCTCGGTAAACGGTATGCGTTCTATTTTCATTAAAAAGTGTATCACGTTTCCGCCCTCGCCGCAGCCGAAGCAGTGGAAAATTCCCTTTTGAGGAGATACTGAAAACGACGGGGTTTTCTCGTTGTGAAACGGGCACAAACCCACATACGAGCTGCCGGCTTTTTTAAGTGTGACGTAATCGGAAACGACGTCCTTTATGTCGTTTTTATCGGCAACTTCTCTTATTATATATTCGGGATACAATGGCATTTTATCACCTCACTGCCACGCAATCGGCATAAACAGTTCATTGAAAAGCGACACGCAGTAATTATCCGTCATTCCTGAGATGTAGTCGCACACAACGGTGTCTATGTCGTAGTTTTCCAGCAAAAAGCGGTATTCATCGGGTAGTTTTTCCGGATTTGAGCGAAAATATCCGTACAATTTTTCAATGACCATCTGCGACTGGTGGTCCCTCACCGCAAGGCGTGTGTAAACTGCGTCGAACATAAAGCTCCGAAGAAGCATCATCTGCTTTTGCTCAAACGGCTTCATACAAATTTTACCCGTCTCGGCGCTTGCGCTCACCACTGCCGAAATCATTGAATTTATGCGCATTGAATTGCTGTCGCCGAAAACTTCCGTCTGTTCCCTGGGAAGGTCATTCTCGTGCAGAACCCCCGCACGCAAAGCGTCGTCTATGTCGTGGTTGATATATGCAATTCTGTCGGCATACTTCACCACAACGCCCTCCAAAGTAGATGCCATATTTGAGCCTGTGTGGTTTACGATGCCGTCACGCACCTCAAATGTAAGGTTCATTCCCTTTCCGTCGTGCTCCACCACGTCCACAACACGCAGGCTCTGCTCAAAGTGCTTAAATCCTGTGGGGCTCAAATTATCGAGTGCTCTCTCGCCGGAGTGGCCGAACGGAGTGTGTCCCAAGTCGTGCCCCATTGCTATTGCCTCAACGAGGTCCTCGTTTAAGCGCAGAGCACGGGCAATGGTTCTTGCAATCTGCGAAACTTCAAGTGTGTGGGTAAGCCGTGTGCGGAAGTGGTCATTGTCGCACGAGATGAAAACCTGCGTTTTATGCTTTAATCTGCGAAAGGATTTTGAGTGTATAATTCTGTCACGGTCACGTGCAAAGTCGGTGCGCAGACTGCATTTTTCCTCGAAATGCGCACGCCCAAGGCTGTCTGCCGAGCAGACGGCAAGAGGAGAGAGGATTTGTCTTTCCAGATTTTCACGTTCTTCTCTTATACACGCCAAACAAAATCCCCCTCGCTAAATATCGGTATATTATAATTATACTGCATAATTTTTAAAAATCCTTTTAAATTATGAAAAAATTGTTGAAAAAGTATTAAAATACGGTTGTTTTTCGCAAAATAACCGATAAATTGACTTAGGTTTCTCTATTCCGTCAACCAAAAGGGCAACCCTTTCGGATTGCCCTCTCAATTAAAAACACCTTAAACGGCTTTTGTATTTTTGCGTCATTTTTCCTTTTTATTATACAACAATGTTAAAATTTAGTCAATACTAAGTCAGAGGTACGTCAAAATGAAAGATAACCTGCCACGCTACACACTGCGTATTTCCAAAACACTGTTGGACAAAATCGGCTACATCGCCGAATACGAGGGCAGAACAAAAAACAGAGAAATTGAACAGCTGATTAAAAAGCGAATTGAAATTTTTGAAAAAGAACACGGAAAAATCGAACAGTAAAAATTCCACCCCGCCGTTATGAAAGCGGCGGGGTGAAGTGCATTTTGCCAATTACCTATTCCATTATCTTTCCGTCCGTTGATATAATCTTAACCTGCCAGGGAATAAACTTTCCGCTGTTTTTAAGTGCGGTTTTTACTGCATTTTCAATGCCGCCGCAACAGGGAACTTCCATTCTCACAACGGTGACGCTCTTAATATCGTTCTGCGAGATTATCTGCGTGAGCTTTTCGCTGTAATCGGCATCATCGAGTTTGGGGCAGCCGATAACCGTTATTTTGTTCTTTATAAAATCCTCGTGAAAACTGCCGTAAGCGTAGGCGGTGCAGTCGGCGGCAACGAGCAGATTTGCGCCGTCAAAATACGGGGCGTTTACCGGAACGAGTTTAATCTGCACGGGCCACTGCATAAGCATACTCTCGCTTTTTTGCGTCGGAGCGGTCTTTGCGGTGCGGTTTATGGTGCGCAGAGCGGAACCGGGACAGCCGCCTTGGTGACGGTGCGCATTTTTCTTTGCCATATTTTCGGCAACAGCCTTTTCGTCATATGCGAGCGCCTCACGCTCCACAAAGCTGATGGCGTCTGTGGGGCACACGGGCAGGCAGTCGCCGAGTCCGTCGCAGTAGTCGTCACGCAAAAGTTTTGCCTTGCCGTTTACCATACCTATTGCGCCCTCGTGGCACGCTTTGGCGCAAGCGCCGCAGCCGTTGCACTTTTCCTCGTCAATTTGTATAATTTTTCTTATCATAAAATAATCTCTCGCTTTCTATTGATTTCTTGTTATAAATATACTATAATAAACTCATAATGTATGTTGTAAATGCAACAAAGGCGGTAGAAAAATGAAAAATTTTTGCGATATTAAAAATTCCTGCCGTCTGTTTGACGGTATGACGGACGGCGAGGCAGAAAAAATACTAAATGCGCCGTACTGCAAAAGTCGCCTTTACGAAAAGGACGAGTACATTCTGCACGCCGGCGACGAGGCGGAAAGCATAGGGATTGTCGTTTGCGGCAGTGTGTGCATTATAAAAGAGGATTTTTGGGGCAACCGTGCCATAATATCCAAAATGACGGCGGGCAATATTTTTGCAGAGTCATTCGCTCTCGGCAAAATGCCGCTTACCGTGAGCGCCGCTGCGGCGGAAAAATCGCAGGTTCTGCTCCTTAACCGTGACAGACTCACAGAGAATGCGTTTGCCGACAAAACGGGCGGAAAGCTGATGGGCAATCTTATGAAAATATGCTCGCTTAAAAACATTATGCTCACGCAGAAAATAGAGCACCTCGTAAAGCGGACAACACGCTCAAAACTGCTCTCCTACCTCTCGGAACAGTCGGAGAGGGCGGGGGCGGCAACGTTTTTGATACCGTTTAACCGACGTGAGCTTGCAGACTACCTGTCCGTGGACAGGAGCGCAATGTCGAGCGAACTCGGCAGACTGCGTGACGAGGGATTTATAGAATTTAAAAAGAACCGTTTTACACTTTTAAAACAGGAAATATGAGGAACACACAATGGAAAGAAAAGAAAAAATACTTGAATTTTTAAAGGACGACCGCTATCCGCCGGTAAACATTGAGGAAATGATGCTTATGCTCGACATTCCCTTTGATGACCGTGAGGAACTGTCGCTGATACTTGCAGAGCTTGCCGAGGACGGACTGATTGTAAAGACAAACAAGCGAAAGTACGCCTCACCGAAAAAGCTGGGTTACACCGTGGGGAAATTTTCGGCAAACGAGCGTGGGTTCGGCTTTGTGCTCAAAGACGGCGGCGACCTTTTTATACCGGCGGCAAAGACGTGCGGAGCGTTTGACGGCGACACCGTGCTTGCCTGCACCGATGTAAAGGGCACGGATGACAGGCGCAGTGAAGGCAGAATTTTAAAAATCATATCCCGCAGTACGGACAGCATTGTTGGGACATTCCGAACAAGCAGAAACTTCGGCTTTGTGGTTGCCGACGACAAAAAGTTTAACTTTGACATATATATTCCCAAGAAAAAATGCGCAAAGGCAAAGGACGGTCAAAAAGTCGTTGCAAAAATAACCAAGTGGCCCGAAAACGGCAAAAACCCGGAGGGGCAAATCTCCGAAGTGCTCGGCTATCCCGAACAAAGGGGCGTGGATATTTTGTCGGTGATTAAAAACCACCACCTCGAAGCCGAGTTTAACGCCAAAGTTATGCGCCAGTGCGAGAACATCTGCGAGCAAATATCGCAGGCGGACATAGACGCAAGAGAGGATTTCAGAGATGCGTGCATCATAACAATCGACGGTGACGACAGCCGTGACTTTGACGATGCGGTGTGCGTAAAGCGGGTGAGGGGCGGATTTGAGCTCGGCGTACACATTGCCGACGTCGCCCACTATGTAACCGAGGGCAGTCCGCTCGACAGCGAGGCGCTCTCCCGTGGAACGAGTGTGTATTTTCCGGGTACGGTTGTGCCGATGCTTCCCGAAAAACTATCCAACGGCATTTGCAGTTTAAATCCGCACGAGGACAGACTCACGCTCTCCGTTGTGATGAAAATAAATAACAATGGCGAGGTAACGGCGCATAACATAACCGAAGGCGTCATAAATTCCAAAGAGAGAATGACGTACGCCAATGTTACAAAGATTTTGGACGGCGACAGCGAGCTCTGCCAAAAATACAGCCACATTGTAGCGATGCTTCACGATATGGCGGAGCTTGCAAAGATACTGCGCAAGCGCAGAATGAGCGCCGGTTCGATTGATTTTGATTTTCCGGAAACCAAGGTCAAACTTGACGAAAACGGGAAAGCGGTTGACGTGTATAAATACCGTTCGGAGATTTCCAACAAAATAATAGAGGAGTTTATGCTGATTGCGAACGAAACCGTTGCGGAGGAATTTTTCTGGGCGGACATTCCCTTTGTCTACCGTATTCACGAAAAGCCGACGCACGAAAAAATTGCCGCATTCAACGACTTTGCAAAAAATATGGGTCTGCACCTCGGCGCAAAGGGCGAGCCGCACCCCGGCGAATTTGCGGCGCTTTTAAAGAAAGTGCACGGCACAAAGGAGGAAATGCTGATTTCAAAGATGATGCTCCGCTCGCTTATGAAAGCGAAGTACTCCCCCACGTGCGACGGACACTTCGGTCTGGCATTTAAGTACTATTGCCACTTCACCTCGCCGATACGCCGTTATCCTGACCTTGCAATCCACCGGATTATAAAGGAATTTTTAAACAGCGGCATAACCGACAGGCGGTATTCGTACCTGAAACGCTTTGTCAGCGAGGCGGCGGCAAAGTCGAGCGATGCCGAAATCCGTGCTATGGAGGCGGAGCGTGAGGCAACGGATATGAAAAAGGCGGAGTATATGCAATCGCACATCGGCGAGCATTACAGCGCCATTGTGTCATCTGTTACGAGTTTCGGCTTTTTTGCCGAGCTTGAAAACGGCATAGAGGGTCTTGTGCGCCTTGCAGACCTCTATGACGACTACTATGTTTTTGACGAACGTGACCTGTCGCTCCACGGCGAGAGAACAAACAAGACGTACCGCATAGGTGACAGTGTTGACATAATCGTTGCCGCCGCAAACCCGACGGCAAAGCAAATTGACTTTTATCCTGCGTGAGCATTGGGGGCAGAATTATGGAACAGAACATAAAAATCATAACACAAAACAAAAAGGCGTACCACGACTACTTTATTGAGGACACCTACGAGTGCGGCATTGCGCTTGCCGGCACGGAGGTAAAATCAATCCGTCTGGGGCACGTAAACCTTAAAGACTCGTTTGCATCTCTCAAAAGCGGCGAAGTTGTGCTCATCGGTATGCACATAAGCCCATACGAAAAAGGAAATATCTTTAACAAAGACCCCCTGCGTGACCGCAAACTTCTTATGCACAAGGCGGAAATACGCCGTCTTATCGGCAAGATTAAAGAGGACGGCTACTCTCTTGTACCGCTTAAAGTATATCTCAAAGGCTCTTTGGTTAAAGTGGAAATTGCCCTTGCACGTGGTAAAAAGAACTACGACAAGCGCAACGCCATTGCCGAAAAAGAGGCAAAGCGCAGAATAGACAGAAAAATCAAGGAATACAACCAGTAAATACCACCTTACGGCATTTTGGGGTATTTGTGAGGAATTGTATATTCAGTACCGGTCAATCCTTCTTTTTCCCTCTGAGGATATATAATCAATATATACACAGAAATCTTCGGTTTGAACAGCCGGAGATTTTTTGTTATAATTTTAATGCATCAGGCAGTGGGGAGTTAGGCAGCGGGGACTGCCTGAGTAAAAGTCAAGGAGGAAAAATTAATGAAAAAGACGATTGCCGCAAACCCGACAATCAAAAACCCGTCAATGATTTACCCCGGACAGAAAATTAACATTCCAGAAAACGACAGCGATGTTACAAATTACGAAAAAGAGGTAATACGCCTTGTGAACGAGGCACGTGCAAAGAACGGTCTTTCCGCCCTCACTGCCTAAGCAAAATTTTGGGTCGGAAATTACGGGCGGTTGTTTGGTTTTTATTGGAAATTTTCCAACGCACTATTTTTTACCACACAAAAACAAGGCACTGCTTTTGCAGTGCCTTGTAATATGCCGATAGGCTTAAATTACTTGTTGATTGAAGATACAACGCCCGAACCAACAGTTCTGCCGCCCTCACGGATAGCAAATCTCAAACCTTCCTCGATAGCAATAGGAGTGATAAGCTCAACTTCCATTGTTACGTTATCGCCGGGCATACACATCTCTGTGCCTTCCGGAAGCTTAATTACGCCTGTAACGTCTGTTGTTCTGAAAAAGAACTGAGGTCTGTAATTGTTAAAGAACGGTGTGTGTCTGCCGCCCTCGTCTTTTGTAAGAACGTAAACCTCACCCTTGAAAGCTGTGTGCGGGTGAATCGAATCCGGTTTTGCGAGAACCTGTCCTCTTTCGATTTCGTTTCTCTGAACACCTCTCAAAAGTGCACCAACGTTATCTCCTGCCTGAGCCTCGTCGAGCATCTTTCTGAACATTTCGAGACCGGTGATAACAACCTTTCTCTTTTCGTCTGTAAGACCAACGATTTCAACTTCGTCGCCAACCTTTGCGATACCTCTTTCAACTCTACCTGTTGCAACAGTACCACGGCCTGTGATTGAGAATACGTCCTCAACAGGCATAAGGAACGGCTGGTCTGCCATTCTGTCCGGTGTGGGGATATAGTCGTCAACAGCGTCCATAAGCTCGTGAATGCAAGCATACTCCGGAGCGTTCGGGTCTGTTGATGTGCTCTCCAATACCTGCAAAGCAGAACCCTTGATAATCGGAATATCGTCACCCGGGAAGTCATACTCTGTGAGAAGCTCTCTGATTTCCATTTCAACGAGTTCGAGAAGCTCTTCGTCGTCAACCTGGTCAACCTTGTTCATAAATACAACGATGTAGGGCACGCCAACCTGTCTTGCAAGAAGAATGTGCTCTCTTGTCTGGGGCATCGGGCCGTCAGCAGCAGATACAACGAGGATTGCACCGTCCATCTGAGCAGCACCGGTAATCATATTCTTAACGTAGTCAGCGTGTCCCGGGCAGTCAACGTGTGCATAGTGTCTTGTGTCTGTTTCGTACTCAACGTGAGCGGTAGAGATTGTGATACCTCTCTCTCTCTCCTCAGGAGCCTTATCAATCTGATCATAAGCCTCAAACTGAGCCTGTCCCTTCATTGCCAATACCTTTGTGATAGCAGCGGTAAGGGTTGTTTTACCGTGGTCAACGTGACCGATGGTTCCAATGTTAACGTGCGGTTTGGTTCTTTCATATTTAGCCTTAGCCATTAGTGTTTCCTCCTTAAAATAAATTCTATTAATTATATTTTACAATTAAATACCAAAAAAATCAATAGCAAATGTCAAAAAAATTATTCTGCTTTTGCTCTTGCGCTGATGATGCTCTCCTGAACATTCTTGGGAACTTCGCTGTAATGCGACGGCTCCATTGTGTACTGTCCACGTCCCTGTGTACCTGAACGCAGATCGGTAGCGTAACCGAACATTTCGGAAAGCGGAACCTCAGCAGTTACCTGAGTAATACCGCCGGAGCGTACTTCCTGGCTCTTAACGAGTCCACGTCTTGAACTCAAATCGCCGATAACAAATCCGAGGTATTCGTCCGGAACTATAACGTTTACGAGCATTATAGGCTCCTTGATAACAGGGTCAGCCTTTCTCATACCTTCTTTAAACGCCATAGATGCGGCAATCTTAAATGCCATTTCCGATGAGTCGACTTCGTGGTAAGAACCGTCGATAAGAGTTACCTTTAAGTCAACTACGTTGTAGCCGGCAAGTATACCGTTCTGCATAGCGCCCTGGATACCTGCGTCAACTGCCGGAATGTATTCCTTGGGAATAGCACCGCCGACGATGCTGTTTACAAACTCGTAGCCTGAGCCTTCCTCTGTCGGCTCCATAATAATCTTAACGTGACCGTACTGACCTTTACCACCGGACTGACGAGCGTATTTGTGCTCAACTTCAACCTTTTTCCTGATAGCCTCTCTGTAAGAAACCTGAGGTTTACCAACGTTTGCCTCGACTTTAAATTCTCTTAAAAGTCTGTCAACGATGATTTCGAGGTGAAGCTCACCCATACCGGCGATGATTGTCTGACCTGTTTCCTCATCTGTATATGTTTTGAATGTCGGGTCCTCTTCTGCAAGTTTTGCAAGCGCAAGACCCATTTTTTCCTGTCCTGCCTTTGTCTTAGGCTCAATGGCAACTCTGATAACAGGCTCCGGGAAGTCCATAGATTCAAGGATAATCGGGTGCTTTTCGTCGCAGAGTGTGTCACCTGTCGTGGTGTTTTTAAGACCAACGGCAGCGGCGATGTCACCGGAGTAAACCTTTTCTATATCCTCTCTGTGGTTAGCGTGCATTTGGAGTATTCTTCCGAGTCTTTCTTTGTTGTTCTTGCAAGCGTTAAGCACGTAAGAACCTGCCTCGATAGTACCGGAATAAACTCTGAAAAAGCACAGCTTACCAACGAACGGGTCTGTTGCAATCTTAAATGCCAGAGCGGCAAACGGAGCATCGTCAGATGACGGTCTCTCGTCCTCCTCGTCTGTGCCCGGAATTGTACCCTTGATGTTGGGAACGTCGAGCGGAGAGGGCATATACTCAATGATTGCGTCCAAAAGGAGCTGAACGCCCTTGTTTCTGTACGCTGTTCCGCAAAGCATAGGAACAATCTCATTGTTTATTGTTGCTTTTCTGAGTGCCTTTTTAAGCTCGTCCGCTGTGATTGAGTCGGGGTCCTCGAAGTACTTTTCCATAAGAGCCTCGTCTGTTTCGGCAATAGCCTCAACCATTTTAGCTCTGTACTCCTGAGCCTTTTCGAGCATATCTGCGGGGATTTCCTCCTCGCCGTATTTTTCGCCCAGCTCATCGTAATAAATCTCGGACTTCATAGTCATAAGGTCAACTATACCTCTGAACGTGTCCTCAGCACCGATAGGAAGCTGAATGGGAACGCCGTTTGCGTGAAGTCTTTCGTGAACCATATTTTCTACGTTGTAGAAATCTGCGCCCATAATGTCCATCTTGTTTACGAAAATCATTCTCGGAACGCCGTATTCGTCAGCCTGTCTCCAAACGGTTTCGGACTGAGGCTCAACGCCGCCCTTGGCGCACATAACCGTAACCGAGCCGTCGAGTACACGAAGTGATCTCTGAACCTCAACGGTAAAGTCAACGTGTCCGGGTGTGTCTATGATATTAATTCTGTTCTTAATACCCTGGTACGGGCCCGATTTGGGCGCCCAGAAACACGTTGTAGCGGCAGATGTGATTGTTATACCACGCTCCTGCTCCTGTGCCATCCAGTCCATTGTAGCGGAACCGTCGTGCGTTTCACCGATTTTGTGGTTAATACCTGTATAGTAAAGTATTCTCTCGGTTGTGGTTGTTTTACCGGCATCAATGTGAGCCATAATACCGATATTTCTTGTATTTTGCAAAGAATATTGTCTTGCCAAAATTCTCTTCCTCCTTTCTCCGATAAATGGCATTTAATACTACCAGCGGTAGTGCGAGAATGCCTTGTTGGCCTCTGCCATTTTGTGTGTATCGTCTTTCTTCTTGACTGCTCCGCCCATATTGTTTACGGCGTCGAGGATTTCTCCTGCCAGTCTTTCTTTCATTGTTCTCTCATTTCTTTCACGAGAGTAACGTGTGAGCCATCTGAGGCCCAGTGTCTGCCTTCTGTCAGGTCTTACTTCGATAGGAACCTGATATGTTGCACCGCCGACTCTTCTTGCTTTTACCTCCAAAACAGGCATAATGTTCTCCATTGCGGCATTGAACACCTCTAAGGCGTCCTTACCTGTTTTCTCTGCGATAATTTCAAAAGCGCCGTACACAATGCTCTGCGCAACACCCTTCTTTCCGTCTAACATAATGTTGTTTACGAGTTTTGTAACTACAACACTGTTATACATCGGGTCGGGCAGAATTTCTCTCTTTGCGATATAACCTTTACGTGGCACTTAACTTCCCTCCTTCATAATAAAATGATTTCACAGGTACTCAAACATTTTGTTTGCAAGTGCTCAATACAAAATATATATAATTTCATATTGCCGCACTACTTACCTTAGCTTTGTAAGTATGCCCGGCGAACCGAAACTGACTTACGTTTAAAATTTTTACCCGGCAAAAATTACTTTGCTCTCTTAGCGCCGTATTTGCTCCTTGCCTGGTTTCTGTTGGCAACACCTGATGCGTCCAATGCGCCACGGATAATGTGGTATCTTACACCCGGGAGGTCCTTAACTCTTCCTCCTCTGATAAGAACGACGCTGTGCTCCTGCAAGTTGTGACCGATACCCGGAATGTAAGCCGAAACCTCGACGCCGTTTGTAAGTCTTACTCTGGCCATTTTACGAAGAGCCGAGTTAGGCTTTTTAGGTGTCATTGTTTTAACAGCTGTGCAAACGCCTCTCTTCTGAGGAGCACTCTGGTCTGTGGTCTTTTTCTGCAATGAGTTGAAACCAACTTGAAGTGCCGGTGCGGTAGACTTCTTTACAGATGTCTGTCTGCCCTTTCTTACTAACTGGTTAAATGTAGGCAACTATATTCACCTCCTGAAATAAAATTTATATATCAAACGCAAAAGCGCTCAATAGCTATTTTTCAATCACCGCAACCGACGCATCTACGTCTATGCGGCACGCCCTGCCGAGCTCCGCCTTGGAGCGCACAAGTTCCACGGGGACGCCGTTTTCCTTGCAGGACGCAAGTATGCTCTTAGTCATCTGCGGTGCAACGTCGCCGGCGACAAAAGCCTTTTCCGCCCTTCCGGCACTGATAGTTTTCATACACCGCCGCATACCGATGACGATATTGCGGCTGCGGACTTCGTCAAGCATATTAAAACCTCCTGTATATATTTTGCCTTGTTTTCCAAAAAATACACAGCAAAACATAAACATACTCGTACATTATATAACAACAAACCCGATTATGTCAAGAGTTTTTACATAAATTTTTTAAAATCCGTCGGAGTAAACCCCGTACAGTGCCTGAACGCCTTATTAAACCCTGCGGTGCTCGAAAATCCGCACTCCTCGGCAACGGAGAGCATAGTTGCGCCGTTTTGCGAGCGGAGAATCTGTTTTGCCTTTTCTATGCGTTTGAGCGTGATGTAATCCCAGGTGGACAGACCGTTTAACTTTTTAAAAACGGAGCAAAAATAATTGGGGCTCATATTCGCCCTTGCCGCCACGTCATTTAAGGTGAGCGGCTCGGTAAAGTGGTCGTCGATAAAATTCATTGCACGCTCCACGGGCAGAAAATTTTCTTTCCTTATATAATGCCCGTCCCCGGACGGCGATGCAAAGTAGCGGCTCAGCTTTACAAAAAGTTCAAGCAGGCAGGCTCTGAGCATATCCTCACCGTCCGGACGGCAGAATTCCTCCTCCATTGTAAGCAGCAGGGAGCGCACCTCGCCTATGTGCTCATTGTCACGGTTTAAGCGGTTGCCGAACTTTGGGTCGGGGTTTAGGAAAATGCTGAGATACTTTGCGCCGAAAAGTCCGTCCGAATTTCCCCACATCAGCCTCGGCTCTATCTTTATGTTCATTGTGACCATAGGTGCGGTGATGTCGGTAACGCAGTGAACTTCGTCGGTGGAAAAGATAAACACATCTCCGCTTTTTATGTCGTAAACCTTGTCCACGGTCTTGTATACTCCGCTCCCGGACTTAAAAAGTCCGATTTCAAACTCTTTGTGCTTGTGCGGCCTAAACGCCCTCTTGGAGAACGTCGGCTCGCTTATGTGCATTTTGACGGGCAGTGGCATAGTACACCTCAAATCGTAATATAGTTTGCAAATATAATAATATACTTGATGACAAAAACTCAAATATAGTATAGACTAAAAACACAATAATGTCAATGGAGGAAAACACAAAATGAATAATATCATTTCCGAAAATGTGAATACAAATTCATCACCGTCACAGCTTAAAATAACCGACATTCGTGTTGCAAACATAGACGGCGCACCCAAACACTGCCCTCTTATTAAAATTTACACCAACCAGGGCATCGTCGGCTACGGCGAGGTTAGGGACGCATCGAGCGCAACATACGCTCTGATGTTAAAGTCACGCCTTGTCGGCGAAAATCCGTGCAATGTTGACAAGCTGTTCCGCAGAATTAAGCAGTTCGGCGGACATTCCCGTCAGGGCGGCGGCGTGTCCGGCATAGAGATTGCCCTGTGGGATTTGGCAGGCAAAGCGTGGGGCGTACCGCTCTATCAGATGCTCGGCGGCAAATTCCGTGACAAAGTGCGTATGTACTGTGACACCGATGTTGACGGCAAGCACACCGGTACGGATATGGGCAAAGCGTTAAAAAAGCGAATAGATATGGGATTTACCTTTGTTAAAATGGATTTGGGAATTGAGCTTATGCTTGACGAGCCGGGTTGTCTTAACGCTCCCATAGGCTTTTTGGAGGATATTAAAAAGTATTCTATGAAAGCCATAAACCACCAAAAAGGCTCAATAGATATGGATATGATGCTCGGCAAAAACTACGAAACATTCACCATTCCGCACCACGCAACGGGCATACATCTGACGCAGAAAGGTATGGACTACCTCGAAAATTATGTTAAAGAGGTGCGTGACGTAATCGGCTACGAAGTTCCGCTTGCGATAGACCACTTCGGTCATATTTGCATAGAGGACTGCATAATGTTTGCAAAGCGGCTCGAAAAGTACAACATAGCGTGGATTGAGGACATCGCCCCCTGGCACTACACAAACCACTTTGTAAAAATTGCCAACAACTGCAACGTGCCGATTTGCACGGGCGAGGACATCTACCTTGCCGAAAACTTTGAGCCTCTTATGGCAAGCGGCGGCGTCGGCGTTGTTCACCCTGACGTGCTCACCGTCGGCGGTGCGTTGGAGATGAAAAAGGTAGGCAATATGTGCGACAAATACGGCGTTGCAATGGCTATACATATGGCGGAAAGCCCCATTGCTTGTATGGCGGCAATCCACTGTGCGGCAGCGGTTCAAAACATTCTTGCCGTTGAATATCACTCTGCGGACATTCCCTGGTGGAACGACCTTGCCATCGGCATAGACAATCCGCTCATAAAAGACGGATTTGCAACCGTTCCCGACAAGCCGGGTCTTGGAATTGATGAACTCAACGAGGAGCTTATCGCCGAACACATTCACAAAAAATATCCCGGTCAGTGGGAAAGCACGGAGCAGTGGGACAACGAATGGGCAAATGACAGAGAGTGGAGCTGATTTTATGTTTGATTTAAAAGGTAAAAAGGCGCTTGTCACCGGTTCCTCCCAAGGCATCGGTATGGAAATTGCCAAAGCGCTTGCAGACTGCGGAGCGTGCGTCTTTGCCCACGGTTCAAAGCCGTCGGACAAACTCGATAAAGCGGCACGGTATATAGGCGCACACAAGGCGGTAACGGCAGACCTCACCTCGCCCGATGCGCCGGACAAGCTGTTTGGGCAGACGGGCGGTGTTGATATTTTGGTGCTGAACGCCTCTATGCAGATTAAAAAGCCGTGGGACGGATATACCGAGGACGAATACGACCGCCACTTTGACTGCAATTTAAAGAGCACGTATTTTATAATCAGAAGGTACGTGCCGTATATGAAGGAAAACGGCTGGGGCAGAATTGTCACCCTCGGCAGTGTAAACCAGTACAACAATCACCCCGAACTGGTGCTTTACGGTGTTACCAAAGCGGCGCAGAAAAAATTAGCGGAAAGCATTGCGCCCTCTCTTGCACCGTACGGCATAACAGTCAACAACATTGCCCCCGGCGCTATCGAAACGCCGAGGAACGATGCGGCCCTTGCCGACGACGGGTTCAGAAAGAAAGTCGTGTCGAGCATACCGGCAGGCTTTATCGGCGACCCCAAGGATATGAACGGCGCCGCTCTGCTTTTGTGCAGCGACGAGGGACGGTATATTACGGGCAGTGAGATTATTGTTGACGGGGGAATGCACCTTTAAGGGGAAAATGTCAGGGGAGTTGGCGAGAACGACCCCGACACCGCCGTGCCACAACGGGTACAAAAGGGGGGAATGTTTCGTATGAAACAAAGAAAGTTTATCATTTTCAGAAATGAATGAAAACGGCACCATCCCGCTGCACGGGGGGGAGCGTTTTTAAAAAAGCGGAAAACGTCAGAGGCGTCAGCAGGCACGCCCCCGACACCCCCGCCCGCCGCTGATGCAAGGTTCGGGCAGAATAGTTGCTCATCAAAATTAATTACTGCGCCGTCCGAAAGTTCGGCAACCAGCCGAAGTCTCGGACTAAAACGGCACGCAAAACAAGGAAACTGAATAAACTGCGTGCCGTTTTGCGCAAATGAATTTCGATTTCGCAAATTCTGCTCTCTCGCCTTGCATAGGCGGACAAAAACAAGTTAGTTTAGTTACAATATGTTCGTTGGTAGGTGTATTGTAGTGGCGGCAATCTGCCGCCCGTGTTGATAAACCGCATAACGGACAGAAATATGTCCATCGCACACAAACCAAAACACAGAAAGGAATGATTTTATGCACTTTAATGACAGAGAGGAAATAATCGCCCTCACTCCGCAATGGAAAGGCAAAAGGTTGCCGGACGGCAGACCGAAAGTCGAGGAAAAATACTTAAAAGCCCTCAAAAATCTGACTCTTGAAGAGGTGTGGAAACCGATATTTGTAAAAGGGTACGAAAGCCAGTTCGAAGGCAGACTCCACACAATTCACGACGACGGCAGAAAGTTAATCGGCAGAGCCGTAACGGCAGCATACTGCCCCTACCGCCCCGACCTTGACGAAGTTACAAAGAAGATAGGAAAGTCCGAGGGCAGAACGGGCACGTACAACCAGTGGATTATAGACAATCTTATGGAGTACGACGTTCCCGTAATTGATATGTACGACAAAATTTACAAAGGCACATTTTTAGGCGGAAACCTCACCACGGCGCTCAAAAACAAAACCAAAAACGAAAACGGCGGCGCCGTCATCTGGGGCGGCATACGTGACACCGAGCAGATGAAACGTGTGGAAAACACCCAGGTTTACTACCGTGGCATAGACCCCACGCCGATAAGAGATTTTATAATCACCGACTACAACCGCCCCGTGAAAATAGGCAACGCAATCTGCCTTCCGGGCGATGTGGTATTCGGCGCAGGCGGCGGTGTGCTGTTTATTCCGGCGCACCTTGTTGAGGAAGTTGTCGGCGGTGCGGCAAAAACGCAGGTCAAAGACCTTTTCGGCTTTGAGATGATAGCACAGAACAAATTTACAACCGCACAGATTGACAAGAACACCTGGACAAAGGAAATGCTTGACCTTCTTATGGAGTTTATAAAAACCGATGACCGTGCGGCTCAGTACCGTGACCTTGACTGGTCAACAGAATATGACCTCGCAATAAACGGCGACCCGAACGATACCCAATCGGCGCTTTAAAAAAGTTTGTTAACCCAAAAGCCCTCGGCAAAAAGCCGAGGGTTTTCGAGTGTCCGGCGACATTGCAACGCATAAAAAATGCGCCGGGTAAGCCGACGCACGAAAAGTGCAGAATACCCTTTTGTCGCCAAACAAATTCAATTACATATCCTAATAGGTCAGGTGCGCAAAAGACAGATAGCTGCGTTTTTGCCTTATTAAAATATTATTTTTTACTATTGTATTCTTAATAGTATTTACTATAAAAGTAAGATAACCGCCCTCTGCGACAGGTCGGTTATCATATGAATTGGTAAGACTTGTGGCATAACCGTTTGAGGTCTTGCCTTTTCTATTATCGTTATATCCTCATTTCAGCAGTTTGTCAACACCTTTTACATCAATTCTGCATACGCAAAAGCACGGGCAGTTGCGGACTGCCCGTGCCATACTTCCTATATATCCGTCTTTATAACCTCATTTTTTTCGTGCGACTCAAACGCCGCCTCCATAACCCGCATAACACGCAGCGCCTGCTCCGGCTTAATCGTAAGGGGCGCTATGCCCTCTATTGCGTCGCAGAACTGGTTGTAAACGGGGCGCAGATTGTCCACAACATCGGTGGGCTCGCTCAAAATCTTGGTTTCCGTGGAATTTGCATTCCTCGGCGCCATAGTCTTTGTGGGGCCTGCCTTGGTGTAGAAAATCTCCTCCGCCCACTCGTCCTCTTTGTCTATGCAGCGGACAGCCTTGCCGTCGCAGTTCCAGTCGTCAATCTGCAAAGTGCCGTCCGTTCCGAGAACGTACCAGCGTGGGTGTGTGATGTAGTTGTTCGTGGACACCTCAATGTGCGCCAAAAGTCCGCTCTCAAAGGTGATGTCCAGCCTGAAATTGTCGTCAACCTCCGGGTAATCTATGGAGAACATTCTGCACCATACGCTCTTAACCTTTTCGTCAACCATATACATAATCTGGTCGATGAGGTGAACGCCCCAGTCGAGCATCATTCCGCCGCCGAGTTCCTTTACGGTGCGCCAGCCTTTGGGCATTCCCCTCGAACCCTCAACACGGGACTCAATCACATACGGCTTTCCTATGTAGCCGGACTCAACCGTCCTTTTCATAAGCACAAAGTCCTTGTTTGTGCGCCTGTTCTGGTCTATGGTAAACAAACGGTTGTATTTTTTTGCCGCTTCCATAATCTCCAAAAGCTCCGCACTGCCGATTGTTGCCGGCTTTTCGCAAATTACGTGCTTGCCTGCGGCAAGAGCCTCAATGGCAAGTGATTTGTGCGCCTCGTTGGTGGTTGAAACCAAAACCATATCAATATCGGGGTCGGCAAACATCTCCTCTTTGGACGAATATGCCTTAAAGCCGTATGTCTTTGCCTCGTCGAGCTTTGCCGGGTTGATGTCGTAAATTCCGTGTATTTTAACTCTGTCAAACTTTTTGTCGTGCAGTTCGGTTTTATGGTGATGCGCCATTCCGCCGAAGCCGATTATTCCGAGGTTGTAAACTCTCATTATATCCACCACATTTCTCCTGCATTTTCATAAATAATAACTTCACGAAGGAATTTAACCGCCTTTTCAAGACCTTCCTTTGGACTCATCAGCGAATCCTCGTGCTCAATGCTTATAACGCCGTCGTAGCCGACAGCTTTGAGCGTGCTTATTATGTCGTTCCAAAATTCCTTCCCGTGACCGTAGCCAACGGTTCTGAACACCCACGAACGATTTAAAACATCCGCATACGAACGTGTGTCAAGAACACCGTTTACCGCAGTGTTTGCGTTATCTACTCTTGTGTCCTTTGCGTGGAAGTGATAAATTGCGTTATGTGCCCCAAGTTCCTTTACAACGGCAACGGGATCCATACCCTGCCATATGAGGTGGCTGGGGTCGATGTTTGCGCCTATGATGTCGCCTACCGCATCTCTCAATTTAAGAACGGTTATGGGATTGTATACGCAAAAACCGGGGTGCATTTCAAATGCAAGTTTTTTGATGCCGTGCTCTTTTAAGAATTTGGCTTCCTCTTTCCAGTACGGAATGAGAACTTCCTCCCACTGCCATTTGAGCGTGTCGAGGTAATCCGTCGGCCAGGCACAGGTAACCCAGTTGGGGCGGATACTTCCCTCGCTGTCGCCGGGACAGCCGGAAAAACCTATCATAGTGTCCACGCCCAGCTTTTCGGCAAGGAGCACTGCGGCGTTGAATTCGTCGTGATACTGCTTTGCAATTTTCTTGTCCGGGTGAACGGGGTTTCCGTGTGCGCTGATTGCGGCGATTGACATATTGTTCTCTGCCAGTATGCGCTTGATGTCGTCGATTTTGGACTCATCTTTTAAAAGTACTTCCGGGTCAAAGTGGTCTTTTCCGGGGCAGCCGCCGGCTCCCATTTCGAGCTGGTCCACGCCTATGGACGAAAGATACTTAACCATCTCTTCAAAAGACATCTGTGCCAAAACAGGGCTGAATACTCCGAGTTTCATAATTATTCTCCTCTTTTCGTTGAATTTCTGAAAATTATTTTGTGCGGTAAAATTATATTCTTTGCACCCTTGCCGCTCATCAGGCATTCAAGCTGCTCAAAGGCATTTTTGCCAAGCAGTGCGTGCGGCTGAGAAACGGTGGATATGCCCGGTGTGGAGGTGTAGGAAATGTCCGTGTTGTCAAAGCCGATAACCTGCGCATCTCCCGGAACGGCGTAACCGCTCTCAATGAGCGCCCTCACCGCACCTGCCGCCATTCTGTCGGACACCGCAAACACGCCGTCGAACTTCTTTTTTGTTTCAAGAAAGTCACTAAACGTGCACAGTGCGTTGCGGTAGCCGTAGTTACCGATAAGCACGAGGTCGTCGTCAAAGTCAATCGAGTTTGCTTTAAGAGCACGGAGATAGCCCTTAAATCTGTCCGATGTGGAGATGAGGTCGTTTTCAACGGTGTAGAAAACCACCCGCCTTGCCCCCGACTCCAAAAGACAGCTCACAGCGTCAAATGCCGCCCTCTCGTTGTCGATAGACACATACGGCGTCGAAACGGTGTCTACAAACTCGTTGCACTGAACCGTAGGCACTGCCGCCGACAGAGATGCCATACGCATAGCGGTCAAGTTACTGTTAAGGATTATTATGCCGTCGAAAAAGCCGTTCTGCGCAAAGTTTACGTAGTAATCCTCTTTTTCCCTGCTGCCGTTTGTGGCACAAATCATAGTATAATATCCCTTTGCCGCCGCTGCCTTGTCAATGGAGCGTATAACGCTGCTGCAAAAAGTGTTGGCAATGGACGAAAGCATAACCATAATGATGCCCGTCTTGTTCTGCCTCAGATTTTTGCCGAAAAGGTTAGGCTTGTAGCCCAAACGCTCTATTGCCTCCAAAACTGCCGTCTGCGTCGCCTCGGACACGGCGGCGGTTCCGTTAATTACTCTCGAAACGGTTGCAACCGACACGCCCGACTCCTTTGCAACGTCTTTGATGCTTGCCATTTAAACCTCCATATTAAGTTTTACCCGTGATTACTCTATGTAATCGTTTACACAGATTATATCACACAGTAAAACCGATTTCAATAGTTTTTTTAAAATTTTTTTAAATTTCTTCCTCATCCGCCCCAATCAGCCTCTCGCTCTCATCTGCGCTCATAGTCTGCACGCTTTTGAGTTTGCGCTGAATTGCACGGGTGCGTGTTCCGACTAATTTTTCAAGCTCGTCGTCGAGCTGGCGCACACGCTTTTGCGCCGACTCAAATGCCTTGCCGAAGGTGTCGAACTCGCTCTTGACTGCGCTGAGTATCTCCCAAACCTCGTTGGAACGCTTTTGAATTTGCAGAGTTTTAAATCCCATCTGCAAGGAATTGAGCATTGCCGCCATAGTTGAGGGGCCTGCGATGTTCACGCTGTAATCCCTCTGCAAAACCTCTACCATACCACGGTTTACCACCTCAGCATAAAGCCCCTCAAAGGGCAGAAACATTATGGCAAAGTTTGTGGTGTCCGGCGGCGCTATGTATTTGTCGTGAATGTCTTTGGCGCATTTTTTTATAACGTTTTCAAGGTTCTTAACCGCCGTCTTAACGCTCTCGGCGTCGCCGCTGTCGTATGCGTCTTGCAGTGCGGCGTACGTGTCACCGGGGAACTTGGAGTCTATGGGCAGATAGATAAATTCACCCTCGCCCCCTGCCGGCAGTTTTACGGCAAATTCCACCCTCTCGCTGCTGCCTTTGACCGTGGCAACCTCGGTGTCGTACTGGTCGGTGTTTAAAATTTCGCAAAGGATTGCGCCGAGCTGAATTTCTCCAAGAATACCCCTCGTTTTTACATTTGAAAGAACTTTTTTGAGGTCGCCCACGCCGGCGGCAACGCTCTGCATCTCGCCAAGACCTTTGTAGACCTGCTCCAAACGCTCGCTTACAATCTTAAAGGAATTTGTCATCTTTTCTTCAAGGGTTTTTTGCAGTTTTTCGTCCACGGTAGTCTTGATGTCGTCGAGCTTTTGGTTGTTGTCCGTGCGAATGTCGGCAAGGCTTTGCGATATGGTTTTGCGCATAGCGTCGAGCTTTTGCTCCGTGCTCATCTCCAGGGTTTTGAGCCTGTTTTCAAACCTTTCCATATTCTCGGACAAATTTTTTGCGGCGCTCTCCTGCTTTTCCGCAAGCATATTTTTCATATCGTCTATGCGGTTGTTTTGCATCTGTGCGGTGTTTTTCTGCGTTTCGCTCACAACGTCGCCGAGGGTTTTCACCGACGACTGCACCGATGTCAAAAGCTCGCTCCTGAGACTGCTGTTTGAGCGTTCCAATCCGCCTAACAGTGTATTCATTGCACCGCTGTCCGCACCGCCGCCCCTCTGCCTTATTAAAACCGCCGCCGAAAGTGCGGCGCAGATAATGAGTAAACAAATAATTAAAATTTCCATAAAAAAACCTCCGTCTGATAATATTTTACCAAACGGAGGTGATTAAGTCAAGTTACTTTTCCACAGTAAACGTATGCACCCTTGAAAAGCTCTCGCCCGGTGCAGCCTTTTCTATTGCTCTTTTGTTCTCGATTTCGTACCCCGTGCCCTCAAAATCGGGAAGTCCGCACCACGGCTCGATGCAAAGGTACTTTGCGCCCGGTTTTGTCCACACAAACGTGTTGTCAAAGCCGTCAAAATCCACACGCAATCTCCTTGTGCCATCGTTTTTAACCAGCGATATTGAACGTGATTTAAGGTTTAAAAACGTGAGTGCGTCTATGCTGAAATAATCGTATTTAAGCGGCAGAACGTCTGTGTCCTCGCCAAGAACCGTCACGCTGTCGCTGAGGAGATTTCCGTGCAGTTCGTTTGTTGTGAGCCTTTCCTTCTTTTCAAATTCCAGGTGATACTCCTCAATTCCCTCCGGGCAGGCATAGCCCTCGTGCGCACCGATTGAAAAATACATCGTGTCCGCCGACGTGTTCTTAACGTCATAGCCCACCTTAACGCTTGCGCCGTCCAAGGCGTATGTAACTCTCAGCTCAAACTCAAAGGGGAACATCTCCCTCGTTTCGCTGTCCGCCGTGAGCAAAAACGTTGCCGCACTCTCCGACACGCTCTCCGGCGCAAATTCCTTGAACCGTGCAAATCCGTGCTTTTGAAGTGAATACTCCTTTCCGCCCACGGTGTATCTGTCGTCTTTGAGTCCGCCGCAAATGGGGAAAAGCAGGGGCGCTCTGCCCTGCCAGACGTCGGGGTCGCCGTGCCAGAGATATTCTCTGCCGCCGCACTCCACGCTTTGGAGCTGTGCTCCGAGGGTGGACACCTCAACTGTCAGTTTGTCGTTTTTAAGTGTTATAATTTCCATTGATACCGCCTCCATTACAACTATTTTAACATCAATCCGCTCTTTTTTCAATCCTTGTCCTCAATTATTTTTAAATTTCTTTCCAAAACCTTTTTGCCACGCCACGCAAAGGCACGGTCACGGTACTTTTCTTTAAACTCACGGTTGGAAAGGTGCTCAATATCGGCAAGCGACAGGGATTTTATGCGCCCGTCGGCAAACTGCGCAATGGGCGTCGTTTGAGCGTTTTTGTTATGAGGGCATACCCTCTGGCAGATGTCACAGCCAAAGACGGTGCCGTTTTCCTTGATTAAAACCTTTTCGCCGTCTGTCAGCGGCTGTTTTTTCTGCGTTATGGCGGAGAGGCATTTTTCCTCGCAAAAGCCGTTGTCAAGCGCACCGCCGGGGCACGCACGGACGCACGCCATACAGTTTTTGCACCCGGTCGGCTCAAAGTGTGAGTTCCCCAAATTTTCACGGCACGCAACGTAGCCTATAAAAAAGTACGAACCGTATTTTTCGTTAATGCACATACCGTTTCTGCCCACAAAGCACAGTCCTGCCGACACTGCAAGGTAACGCTCTATCTCCGGACCGATGTCGGAGTGAATGGCATAGCCGATGAGTCCAAGCTCCTCTGCGGCGGCGGTGAGAATGTCTTTGATTACAATATGATAGTCCGTTCCGTGGGTGTAGATGCTGAGGTTTGCTTCCTCGTCGTATCCGCAGAAGTACGGAAACAGCGCAACAATCACGCTCGAAAAGTCAGTCCCTTCAAGCGTGTTGTAACGCTCGGCGCCCGTTACGCCGACTGCGTCGATATTGTACTTTGCAAATACCTTTTTAATATCCATCAGCCGCATCTTTCCCTTAACCGCATAAGCAGTTTTTTCTCTATTCTTGATACCTGAACCTGCGAAATACCGAGCCGTTTTGCAACCTGGCACTGCGTTTTGTCCATAAAAAAGCGCATTTTTACAATGAGCCTTTCCCGCTCCGTCAGATTTTCAACGGCAAGGCTCAAATCGAGCTTTTCGAGCGTTTTGCCGTCGTCGCCGCAGGCGAGCTTGTCCAAAAGGTACATCTCTTTTTTTTCGCCGTCCGAGGCGGTTTTGTATATCGAGTCGCACGGACTGCACGCCTCCAACGCACAGGAGAGTTCCTCGGCGTCCGCTCCCACCTCTGCGGCAATCTCGCTCACCGTCGGCTCACGGTTGAGCCTTGATGCAAGTTTTGCTCTCGCCGCAGACGCACAGGCGGAAAGCTCTTTGTAACGGCGGCTGACCTTGATGATGCCGTCGTCACGCAAAAATCTTTTAATCTCACCCATTATGAGCGGTACCGCATACGTTGAAAAACGCACGTCGTAGCCGGTGTCGAACCGCCTTATTGCCTTAATCAGTCCGATGCACCCAATCTGGAACAAATCCTCCGCCTCGCACCCTCTGCCGCAAAAGCGGCGCACGATGCTCCACACAAGCGGTGTGTTTTCGGTCACCAGCTCCTCCAATGCGTCTTTTCCGCCGTTTTGCGCCGCTAAAATTGTGTTTATGTCGTTCACGCAAGGTCACCTCACGTCAAAGGCGGTTTTTGCCAATCTGCTTTATGAGAGTGACCTTGGTGCCCACGCCCGGTATTGAGTCCACGCTCACGCTGTCCATAAACGTTTCCATCACGGTAAAGCCCATACCGGAGCGCTCGCCGTCGGTGTTTGTGGTAAACATCGGCTCCATAGCCTTTTTTACGTCCTCGATGCCCTTGCCGTTGTCCTTTACGATAATCGTGACCTTGTCACCGTCCACACGGCACTCCATATACACCCTGCCGCTTGAATTGGCATAGGCGTGGATAATGGAGTTGGTCACCGCCTCGCTCACGGCGGTTTTGATGTCCGCAAGCTCCTCCACTGTGGGGTCAAGGGGAGTGACGAGAGCGGCTGCCGCCATACGGGCAAAGCCCTCGTTTTCGCTTTTGCTTAAAAATTCTATTTTAACTTCGTTATTCATCACATTGCCCTCCTCTCGGCGTCGGTCACGCTTTCGCAAATGTCCATAATTTTTCCGATGCCCGAAAGTTCGAGAAGTTTTTTAACCGACTGCCTTCCCGTAACCACGCTTACGCTTCCGCCGATGCTCCTTAGTAGTTTGTACCTGCCGATGATGACTCCAATTCCGGAGCTGTCCATAAATTCGAGTGAGGACAGGTCAAAGATAAGCCGTTTGATGTTTGTGTGGCTTATGCGAAGGTCGGTTTGCTCTCTCAGCGATGCCGCACAGTGCTGGTCAAGCTCGCCCGTAACCGCTGCTATGAGAGTCTTGCCCTGTGTTGTAAATTTTACTTCCACTTAAATTCCTCCTTAGTTTGTGTTGTGTTTATATTTCGCTAAGGAGAATATTTTTCCTTTGTCGGGAAATGAGGGGTTTTGTAATTTCCGCCGTTTTTACTCTCAATTTTTTAAATCCGAAAAAACAGACTGTACGGCTCATTTCAAATGCGGAGTAAAAAATTAGTTTAGTTACAATATGCTCATTGGTAGGGATATTGTAATGACGGCAATCTCGCCGTCGATATATTCACAAGCAAACTAACTTGTCTTTTTCCGCCTATGCAAGGCGAGAGAGCAGAATTTGCGAAATCGAAATTCATTTGCGCAAAACGGCACGCAGTTTGTTCAGTTTCCTTATTTTGCGTGCCGTTTTAGTCCGAGACTTCGGCTGGTTGCCGAACTTTCGGACGGCGCAGTAATTAATTTTGATGAGCAACTATTCTGCCCGAGTCTTGCATCAGCGGTGGGCGGTGGTGTCGGAGGTGCGCTCACGTAGCACCTCTGACCCGGTGCAGCGGGACGGTGCGGTTTTTCCTTCGTTTCCTCAAACGATATACCTTTGTGTTTCAGCCGAAACACTCCCCCACCCTCGGCGGAGTACGGCGCTATCGGATGTTCCCCCGCTATTTTCCGCTTTTTTAAAAGCTTAACATTTTCCTCGCCTCTCCCGCAAGGTAGAGCGAGCCGACAACGCACACAAATCCGCCTGCTTTTGCACTTTCCTTTGCCGCAGAGAGCGCAGAGCGCAAATCGGGAACATATTCACAGTCGCCCGTAAACCTGCCAATAACCTCGTATACTTCCCGTCCGCTCGTCTGGCGGACGCTCGGAACATCGGTAACAATTATTCTGCCGCCAAGGCTTGCAAGCGTTTCGGCACAGCCGGAAAAATCCTTGTCGTTTAGCATACCGACCACAAAAACCTTTTTTTCTCCGCCCAAAAGCGCCCTCACGCTCTTGGCAAATTCCTCTATGCCGTCGGGATTGTGAGCGCCGTCGATTATGACGTTCACCTCACCCGGAATGTACTCAAATCGGCACTTCCACCGTGCGTTTGCAATGCCGTCGGCTATGTTTTTGTCCGAGATTGCATATTTTTCCGACAGCAGCTTTGCCGTGTTTATTGCAAGTGCGGCGTTGCCTGCCTGGTACGTTCCCGTTAAGTTTATGTGATAACTTTTGCCCCCGTACTCAAAGTCCGTACCGCTCAGGGTCATAGCGCAGACCTTTGCACTCTCCGTTTCAAAGACGGGTGCGCCTATGCTTGCGGCACGGCGCATTATAACTTCCTTTGCACCGCCGCATATGTCGGGGTGCAGAACCACGGGGCGGTTTTCCTTAATTATTCCTGCCTTTTCAAAGGCAATTTTCTCCGCCGTGTCACCCAAAATCCGAGTGTGGTCAAGTCCTATTTTACATATGACGGAAACCTCGACGGTATCTATCGCATTGGTGGCGTCAAATCTGCCGCCAAGCCCACATTCGAGCACGGCAAAATCACAGCCCTGCTCCTTAAAGTACAAAAATCCGATTGCGCAGATAAGCTCAAATTCAATGGGGCAAATGCCCTCGTCTTTCAGCTTTTCCGCCGCCTTTGCCACGGTGTTTGTGTGCCGTATAAGCGCATCGCCGTCAATGGGCGTGCCGTCTATGCAGAGGCGCTCGTTGAACCGCTCTATATACGGCGAGGTGTTCATACCCGTCTTGTAACCGGCGGCGGTAAGGATATTTGCTATCATACACGAAACCGACCCTTTGCCGTTTGTGCCGGCTATGTGAACAAAGTGCATACCCCTTTGCGGATTTTCCAGACAGCGCAACAGGGCTTTGATGTTATCAAGCCCTGTCTTTTTGCCGAACCTGCCTGCCGAGTGAATATATTCTATACATTCATCTTCCGTGCGCAGCATTTCATCACCTATTTCAGTTTTTCTATGCTCTCCAAAACCTTTTGGAGCATATCTTTGTATTTTTCGCCCTTTTCCTTTTCCTCGTCCACGAGTTTCTGCGGTGCTTTTGCCACAAAGCCTGCGTTGGACAGCTTGGACTCCACTCTCTTAATTTCGGACTCCAATTTTTCCTTTTCTTTGGTAAGGCGTTCAAGTTCCTTTTCTTTGTCCACAAGCTCACCTAAGGGGATATAAATTTCCGCACCTTCGGTTACTGCGTTTACAAAGCCGTCACCAAGACCGCTCTTGTCGGCGGTTATTACGGTTTCCGACGCAGAAGCGAGCTTTTCAAAGTAGCTCTGCGTGCCCTCAAAGAGCGCCCCGTTGTCCGTCACGATAACGGTCTTTGCCTTTTTGGACGGGGCAACGTTCATCTGCGTACGCAAATTTCTGATTGCCCTGATGGCATTCATCACGATACCCATACGCTTTTCGTCATCGGGGAAAGCGAGGCTTTCGTCATACTTCGGCCAGGCGGAGAGCATAATGGTGTCCTCTCCCGTGGGGAGATAGCCGAAAATCTCCTCCGTGATAAAAGGCATAAACGGGTGCAGAAGTTTGAGCGAGTTTACGAGAACGTACGCCAAAACCTGCTGGGCGTTTTTGTCCGCACCGTCCTTTTCGTAAAGACGGGGTTTTACAAGCTCAATGTACCAGTCGCAGTAGTTGTCCCAGATAAAGTCATAGAGTTTGGCAACGGCAACGCCGAGTTCAAACTTTTCGAGATTGTCCGTAACTTCCTTAACGAGCGAGTTAAACGAGCTTAAAATCCACTTGTCCTCTAACTTTAAGTCCGCCGCATCGGGCAGTTTTATCTCCTCGATGTCAAGGTTCATAAGCAAAAATCTTGACGCATTCCAAATCTTGTTTGCAAAGTTTCTGCTTGCCTCCACACGCTCCTTGTAGTAGCGCATATCGTTTCCGGGTGAATTTCCCGTAGCAAGGGTAAAGCGCAGTGCGTCGGCGCCGTATTCCGCAATGACTTCGAGCGGGTCAATGCCGTTGCCGAGAGATTTACTCATCTTTCTGCCCTGACTGTCCCTCACGATGCCATGTATAAACACGTACTTAAACGGCTCCTTGCCCATATGTTCCATTGCGGAGAAAATCATTCTCGCAACCCAGAAGAAAATTATGTCATACCCCGTAACGAGCACGCTCGTCGGGTAGAAGTAGTCCAAATCCTCGCTTTTGTCCGGCCAGCCGAGGGTCGAAAACGGCCACAGAGCCGAGCTGAACCACGTGTCGAGCACGTCGGGGTCTTGCTTTAACGCCTTGCCGCACTTGGGGCAAACGCTCACTTCCTCTTTGGAAACGACGGTTTCTCCGCACTCGCAGTAGTAAGCCGGTATGCGGTGACCCCACCAGAGCTGACGGGAGATGCACCAGTCGTGCACGTTTTCCATCCAGTTTAAGTATATTTTGCTGAACCTGTCGGGGACAAACTTAACCGTTCCGTCCTTGACAACTTCAATCGCTTTTTCCGCAAGCGGTTTCATCTTGACGAACCACTGCTTTGACGTGATAGGCTCAACCGTCGTTCCGCAGCGGTAGCACTGACCGACGTTGTGCTTGTGGGGCACTACCTTTACAAGGTACCCTTGCTCGTCCAGGTCCTTAACCATTGCCTCTCTTGCCTCGTAGCGGTCCATACCCTCGTACTTTCCGCCGTAGGAGTTGATTGTGGCGTCGTCGTTTAACACCTTTATCTGCTCCAAGTTGTGCCTAAGACCTACTTCAAAGTCGTTGGGGTCGTGAGCCGGGGTGATTTTAACACAGCCCGTGCCGAACTCCTTGTCCACGTACTCGTCCGCTATGACGGGTATCTCTCTGCCCACAAGGGGGAGAATGAGCATCTTGCCCACAAGGTGCTTGTACCTCTCGTCGTCCGGGTGAACGGCAACTGCGGTATCGCCCAGAAGCGTTTCCGGTCTTGTTGTGGCAATCTCCACAACCTCGTCCGAGTCCTTAACGGGGTAATTTATGTGCCAGAAAAATCCGTCCTGCTCCTCGTACTCAACCTCTGCGTCCGAAAGTGCGGTAATGCAGTGAGGGCACCAGTTTATGATGCGGTTGCCCTGATAGATAAGACCCTTGTCATAGAGCTTTACAAACACTTCTTTAACCGCTTTGCTGCAACCTTCGTCCATAGTAAAGCGTTCCCTTGACCAGTCGCAGGAGCAACCGAGCTTTTTAATCTGATTTATGATGCGGCCGCCGAATTTGTTTTTCCAGTCCCACACACGCTCCAAAAACTTTTCTCTGCCCAAATCGTAGCGTGTAAGACCCTCCTCTTTTCTGAGAGCCTCCTCAACCTTTATCTGTGTGGCAATTCCTGCGTGATCCGTTCCGGGTATCCACAGTGCATTATAGCCTGCCATTCTCTTGTAGCGAACCAAGATGTCTTGCAGCGTTTCGTCCAGTGCGTGCCCCATATGGAGCTGACCCGTTACGTTCGGGGGCGGAATTACAACCGTGAACGGCTCTTTGGAGCTGTCCGGCTTTGCGCCGAAGCAGTTGTTTGCAACCCAGTTTTCATATATTCTGTCCTCAACGTCCGAGGGGTTGTACTGCTTGGCGAGTTCTCTTTTTGATGCCATTGTTTCAAATCCTCTCATCTATCCAAATATTATATACACGGCTCCCAAAAGCACCGCAACATAGCACGCCGACTTTATTGCAACGGTTTTGGTTAAGTCAAGCTCCCTACCGGAGAATTTTTCAAAAACCGCCTTGAACGAATAATTGAAAATCAGCAAAACCGCCATAACCGCAAAAACCGTGTATTTTAAAATTCCGAGTTCCATAACTTAAATGGAGAGCGTCTTTACGAGTTCGTAAAGCTCTTTGGAAACTGTCTTTTTCATAGCGAGTCCTTCGTTTATGTCAACGTCACAGATTTTGCCGTCCCTTACCACAACAACTCTGTTGGACTTGCCCTCTTCAATGAGGTCAACAGCCTTTGCTCCCATCTGAGCCGCAATTACTCTGTCTCTCACCGTGGGAGAGCCGCCCCTCTGAACGTGACCGAGAACGGTTGCTCTAGTTTCTACACCGGTTTCGCTCTGAATTTTAGCCGCAATGTCTGCCGACGACATAGATATGCCCTCTGCCATAATTACGATGTGGTGCTTTTTGCCGTTTTCTCTGCCACGTTTGATAATATCAATAACATCTTTTTCTATGTCAAACGGAATCTCCGGAATAAGCACAATCTCTGCGCCCGAAGCTATTGCCGCCTCAACCGCAATGTAGCCCGCACGTGCGCCCATTACCTCAACAACCGAGCAACGGTGGTGCGATGTGCTGGTGTCACGGATTTTATCCACAGCCTCGACTGCGGTGTTGAGCGCCGTGTCAAAGCCTATTGTGTACTCACTGCACGATATGTCGTTGTCGATTGTTCCCGGCATAGCTATTGTGGGGATACCTGCGCCCGTGAGCGCTCTTGCACCCTTGAACGAGCCGTCGCCGCCGATTACAACAAGTGCGTCAATGCCGTGCTCACGGCAAATCTGGGCGCCTCTCGCTATGCCCTCCGGAGTTGCAAACTCTTTGCATCTTGCGGTTTCCAGCATAGTTCCGCCTCTCTGGATAATCTCGCCTACGGAGCGTGACTGCAAATCTATCATATTTTCCGCAAGGAGTCCCTTGTAGCCCTCTTTAATTCCGGTCACGGCGTAACCTTTGGAAATTGCACAGCGCACAATCGCACGGATTGCGGCGTTCATTCCCGGTGCATCTCCTCCGCTTGTGAGAACTGCAACATTTTTTTGTTTCATAATAATTCCTCCATAACACAAAGACGTTTTGGCACAGCGCACCGTGCCGACGTCTGTTAGTTTTTGTATTGTAAATTTGCAGTATACTTAAAAAATATATACTCGCTTTACATTTTATACCAAAATTCCAAAAAAATCAAGTATTTTTATTGTAATCCTAATTCGTTTTGTAATCAATATAAATATCTCCGAGGTCGGCGTAAAAATTCGTTAGGTTTTTGCCGATTTTGCCCTTAATCCTCCTGCTCGAAAACATTGCGTCGTTCATATGCAAAAGCGGTATCTGCGGTAAGTTTGCCGCAAAGTAGTCCGCCAAATTTTTGTATGCGACGCTGCGGCTGTTTTTGTCCGCCGCCGTGTTTAGGTTTGCAACGGCGCTGTCAAGCTCCGATGATGTAAAGTCCGAGAGCGCAGTGCCGGAAGGCTCGCTCGGTACGGTCTGCTCCGTCTCCCCGTCCTCAGATGTGACGGTCACGGGCGCACGGTTAAACATAAAGCTAAGGTCGCTGTCTGCGCCGATTTCCACCTCGCCGATGTATGCCTGATAGTTGCCGGACGCCACTCTGTCGCAGTACGTCTGAAAGTCCACGGCTGAGAGCACCACGTCCGTTCCGCACTCGGCGAGCTGGGTTTTAATAAGCTCCGCAATCTCCTTTTTCCGACTGCTTTCCTCATTATACATAAGGTAAAAGCTGAGGTTTTTCTGCTTTAAAAACGACTTTTTCTCCTCGACTGTTTTCTTTGCCGTCTTTACTGTCTTTTCGCCTGCAAAATACGCCTTTGGCGTAATTGGCGAGCGTGCCGGCTCTGCGTGCGAAAACAGCGCTCCGTCAATGAGCACATCTTTATCAATGACGGTGTTTAGGGCATCTCTCAGCTCCGAGTCGGCAAATGCCGAGCTGCGGGTGTTGAGTCCCATATACACGTACTTTGTGCCCGTCACCTCAAAGGTACGCATATTGCCCGTGTAGGAAAACTCGCCCCATCTGCCCCTGTCCGTGGTAATGAGGTCTGTTTCGCCGGAGTTAAAGGCGTAGAGCATACTGTCGTTATCCTTTAAATATCTCACGACAACCGACGGGATATACACTCTGTCCGCCCCTCTCCAATCTGGGTTTTTTTCAAGCTCCACGCTCTTATAGCGGTTGGTTTTCAGATAGCGGTAGCGCCCCGTGCCGTTGGGGGTAAAGTTTTCGTTTGCCTCGGCAAAGTCCGCACCCGTAAGTCCCTTTGGCAGAATGGGGAAGTCGAGGTTATTTACAAAATCCGCCTTAGGCGTTTTAAGCGTAATTACCACGCTATTGCCTTTTGCACGGTAAGACGCCACATCGGCGAGGTTTTCGGCGTACACCGACGGGTACTTCTGAATGTACTCAAACGTCGCCGTAACGTCTGCGGCGGTGAGCGGTGCTCCGCTGTGGAACTTAATCCCCTCGGCGATGTCCACCGTGTATACGGTGTTGCCCTCGCTTGCGGTATATCCGCTTGCAAGAACTCCCTTTGCGCTCAAATCCTCCTCGACAACAAACAGGCTCTCGTACACCAGATACAAAAAGTCCCTCACGCTCGAATACTGCGTTGCAAGCGGATTGAGCGTGTCCGGCGGATATGTCGAAAGGTTCAAAACTCCGCCCTCTATGGGCGTTTTGCTCTCCTTGCCGGACGGCGTGCCGCCGTTTTCCACGTTTATGGCACAGCCGGAAAGGAGCAGTGCAGATGTGAGTAAAAGTACGATTATTCGTTTCATAATGTATCTTCCTTATGTTTTTAATGCGCCGTTTTATACGGCGGAATTTGTTTGGTTACCGGCAGATGTGCGGCAGTTTCCTGCACCGGAAGGCGTTTTTAAAAAAGCGGAAAGCCGTCGGGGGGCGTCCGACACTGCTCATACCCTTGCCGGAGACAAGGTGGGTGTTTCGGCAAAACACGAAGGTATATCGTTTGAGAAAACGAGTGAAAACCGCACCGTCCCGCTGCACGGGATAGCGTTTTTAAAAAAGCGGAAAACGTCAGGGGCGTTGGCGAGAACGCCCCCGACACCCCCACTCGCCGACTCTGAAATATCGCCTACACTCTGTAATTTCCTATTTTTAAAATCTTAGCCGCTCCGAGGCAAAGCAACCAGCTTTACTGCGGAGCTAAAAACGGCGGAATATAAGGAAACTGAATTAATTTCCGCCGTTTTTACTCTCAATTTTAAAAATACGAAAAACAGACTGTACGGCTCATTTCAAATGCGGACAAAAACAAGTTAGTTTAGTTACAATATGCTCATTGGCAGGCGTATTGTAAGGACGACAATCTCGCCGTCGGTATATTCACAATCAAACTAACTTGTCTTTTTCCGCCTATGCAAGGCGAGAGAGCAGAATTTGCGAAATCGAAATTCATTTGCGCAAAACGGCACGCAGTTTGTTCAGTTTCCTTATTTTGCGTGCCGTTTTAGTCCGAGACTTCGGCTGATTGCCGAACTTTCGGACGGCGCAGTAATTAATTTTGATGAGCAACTATTCTGCCCGAGCCTTGCATCAGCGGTGGGCGGTGGTGTCGGAGGTGCGCTCACGTAGCACCTCTGACCCGGTGCAGCGGGACGGTGCGGTTTTCATCATTTCTAAAAATGATAAACTTTCTTTGTTTCATACGAAACACTCCCCCCCTCCTACCCATTGGGGTGCACTGGTGCCGAGGCGGTGTCGGACGCCCCTGACGCTTTCCCTTACCTTTTTACAATGCGTTTCAGCGACAGCGCCTTGCACGTTTCATCGTCCACGGTAAGCACTGCACCGCACATTCTTGCCTTGCCGTGTGCGTGCTCAAACTTTGTGGGCAGAGCCGTAACGAACTTGGATATTGCCGCCTCGGGCAGAACGCCGATTACGCTCTGTTCCGCCCCCGTCATGCCCAAATCGGTGATATATGCCGTTCCACGGGGGAGCAGGCACTCATCCGCCGTCTGCACGTGAGTGTGCGTGCCGAAAACGCAGGTCGCCTTGCCGTCTAAGTAGAACCCCATAGCACGCTTTTCACTTGTTGCGTCAGCGTGGAAATCCACGATTATTATGTCCGTTTTGTCCTTTAATCTTTCAATTTCTGCCGTGACTGCGGCAAAGGGGCAGTCTATGTTTAAAATATTCACCCTGCCCATAATATTAATAACGCCAATCCGCTTTCCCTTGCAACCCACCACTGTACTGCCCTCGCCGGGCGTGCCCTTGGGATAGTTTAGGGGGCGGATAACGTTGCTTTCGTTTTCAAATATGCTCAAAATGTCCTTGCGCCCGAACGTGTGGTTGCCCATAGTTATGACATCGACGCCGATGTCTGCGAGCGTGTAGTAATCATCGGTGGAAAGTCCGTTTCCTCCGGACGCATTTTCTGCATTTGCAATAACAAAATCTATGTTTTCCTCGGCTACGGTTTCCCTCAATACAGATGCGATAAAATCCATTCCGCATCTGCCGAAAATGTCGCCAACGAGTAATATATTCATTTTTTCCTCCCAATTTTCTATACCTATAATTGAACAGGTTACATATAAATTAGCGCATTGTAACTAAACTAACTTTCTTTCTCCGCATTTGAAATGAGCCGTACAGGCTGTTTTTCGTATTTTTAAAATTGAGAGTAAAAACGGCGGAAATTAATTCATTTTCCTTATATTCCGCCGTTTTTAGCTCCGCAGTGAAACTGATTGTTTCGCCTCGGAGCGGCTAAGATTTTAAAAATAGGAAATTACAGCGTGTAGGCGATATTTCAGAGTCGGCGAGTGGGGGTGTCGGGGGCGTTCTCGCCAACGCCCCTGACGGTTTTTGCTTCGTTTCCGAAAACGATAAACTTTTGTTGTTTCAGCCGAAACACCCACCTTGTCCCCGACGAGGGTATGAGCGGTGTCGGGCGTCCCTGACGTTTTCCGATTTTTTAAAATCCTCTCTCTTGTACGCCTGCCCCAAAAACCCAAAAGGCGGTGTAAAAACACCGCCCCTCACGTTTCGCTTATTTTGCGTAGTCCACCGAGCGTGTTTCCCTAATCACATTAACCTTAATCTGACCGGGGTATTCCAGCTCGCCCTCTATCTTTTTGGCAATGTCACGTGCGAGCAACACCGCCTCATCGTCTTTAACAACTTCGGGCTTAACCATAATTCTGATTTCTCTGCCCGCCTGAATTGCGTAAGATTTCTCTACGCCGCCGAACGAGTCGGCAATTTCTTCGAGTTTTTCGAGTCTTTTGATGTATGTTTCGAGATTTTCTCTTCTTGCTCCGGGTCTTGCGGCGCTTATTGCGTCACACGCCTGAACTATGCAGGCAATTACCGATGTCGGCTCGGTGTCGCCGTGGTGAGCGGCTATTGCGTTTATAACCACTGCCGACTCGTGATACTTCTTTGCAATGTCCACACCGATGTCCACGTGAGAACCCTCAACCTCGTGGTCAACGGCTTTGCCTATGTCGTGCAAAAGTCCGGCACGTTTTGCCGTCTTGATGTCAACCCCAAGTTCGCCTGCCATAATTCCGGCAAGGTGCGATACCTCCGTCGAATGTTTCAAAACGTTCTGTCCGTAGCTTGTACGGTATTTCATTCTGCCGAGCAGTTTGATAAGTTCGGGGTGCAGTCCGTGAACGCCCGTTTCAAACGTAGCCTGTTCACCCTCCTGCTTGATGATTGCCTCAATCTCTTTTCTGCATTTTTCGACAGTTTCCTCAATTCTTGCCGGGTGAATTCTGCCGTCAACAATGAGCTTTTCGAGCGCCATTCTGGCAACCTCACGCCTTACCGGGTCAAAGCCCGAGAGTACGACAGCCTCCGGCGTGTCGTCGATTATGAGGTCTATTCCCGTTGCGGTTTCGAGCGCCCTTATGTTGCGGCCCTCTCTGCCGATAATTCTGCCCTTCATCTCATCATTGGGCAGCGACACAACAGACACGGTGCTCTCCGCAACGTGGTCTGCGGCGCACTTTTGAATAGCTGCGCTGATGATGTTTTTAGCCTTGATGTCGGCCTCCTCCTTGGCACGTGTTTCAATGTCTTTGATGAGGATTGCCGCTTCGTGCTTAACTTCCGTTTCTATGTTCTTAAGCAGGTAAGACTTTGCTTCCTCAACCGAAAGTCCCGATATTCTTTCGAGAATTTCAAGCTGTGCATTCTTAACCTTTAATGTTTCTTCCTTAAGTACATCGACGTCTTTTAATTTTTTGTTTAAAAGCTCGTCTTTTTTCTCCAAGGAGTCTGCCTTTCTGTCGATGGACTCCTCTTTTTGCTGAACACGTCTTTCCTGACGGTTCATCTCGTTTCTGCGTTCCTTAATTTCTCTTTCAAATTCCGTTCTGCTCTTGTGGATTTCGTCCTTTGCCGAGAGCAGTGCTTCTTTCTTTTTGGTTTCCGCTTCCCTCCGGCCTTCTTCGATAATTTCGTTTGCCTTCTGTTCAGCTCCGCCTATGGTGTTTTCCGCAATTTTCCTTCTGCATACGTAACCGGCGAAAAAGCCGAGAATACACGCAGCAAATGCGGCTATAATCGGTATTAAAATTTCCAAGAACCTTTTTACCTCCTTTTTTCAGATTTTTACTTTAATTTTTAAAAACTCGTTTTTCAATTTTTATTCAAATCTCAAACATACCCTTATATTTTATAATATTTTGTCCGCTCTGTCAACCGAATTTGTCAAAAAATATGAATTTATTTCTCGTTAGCGGCAAGAGTGAACGTAAAACGGGTGTATTCGTCCACGACGCTTTCGGCGGTAATGGTTTCCCCGTGCATAGAAATTATGCGCTTTACAATGTAGAGCCCCAGCCCCACACCGCTGCGGTCGGCACTTCTTGATGTGTCGGTTTTGTAAAATCTGCCCCAGATGTAGTCGAGCTTGTCCTTTTCTATTCCGTGGCCGGTGTTCTCAACGCTGACGTACACCTTTTCGCCGCCCAAACTGGTGGAGAGCTTGATTTTTCCGCCGTCGGGGGTAAACTTTACGGCGTTGTTTATAAGATTTATAAGCACCTGGGTAATGGAGTCACGGTCTGCAAGCACGTTTAACTTTTCCTCGGCAATGTCGAGAGATACGTCGATGTTTTTCTCCGTAATCATCATCTCAAACTTGACGAGCGCCTGGCACACAAGCTCGTTTATGTCAAAGACGGTCTTATTCACCTTGTTTTCGCCGCCCTCCAAACGTGAAATCTGCAAAAGACTCGTAACAAGACGGGAAAGACGCTTTGACTCCGAGAGCACAATTTCCAGATATTTTCTGTGGCTTTCCTCCGGGATTGTGCCGTCAAGTATGCCCTCGACAAAGCCGGAAATGGTAGTCATAGGAGTTCTCAGCTCGTGCGACACGTCGGACACAAAGCCACGGCGCAGATTTTCTAAGTTTTCGAGCGACGACGCCATTGCGTTGATGTTTTCGGCAAGCTCGCCGAGCTCATCGTCGGAGCGGTACTGCACCCGCTTTTCAAAGTTGCCCTTGCTGAATTCGGTAACTGCGGCGCTTATTTTCTTGACCGGCGTGGTTATGCGCAGGGATATAAAGTAAAAAAGAATTGCCGAGAAAAGCATAGCCGCCAAAATCATATACAGCACACGCTCCATCATCTTGTGCGACATCTTGCGTATTTCCGGCATACGCTGATTGAATATCACACCGCCGAAAATCTCGCCGTCGTTTGTAAGCGGCGACGCCACCGTCATCAGCTTTTCGTTGTTTTCGTCCACAAAAAGCTCTGTGGAAACAACCGTTTTGCCGGACAGCACGTCGTCCGACACCCGTGCGCTCACCTTGTTGTAGCCACGCTTTGCCGATGCACCGGAGATTTTGAGCACAATGCCGTTGTTGTCAAAAACCATTATGCTTGCCTGGGTGTTGTAGCTTATGTTGTCTATAATGGTCTGAAACATTGCGTCCACGGCATAACTCTGATTTGTGAGCGCAGTGTGAGTGAGGTCGGAGATTTTTTCCACGTTGTTTTCAAGCACCGCCGCCCTCTCGTCTATCGTAACGCTCACAAGATACCTCGAAAATATAACCGAAAAGCACAGAAATATAGAGATTACAACAAATATGCTGCCCACAATCATTGTTCCGAATATGCTTTTTTTCAACCGTTTTTCACCTCAAACTTGTATCCTACGCCCCACACCGTTTTGAGGCACCACTGATTGCTTATGCCCTCTATTTTTTCACGCAGTCTTTTTACGTGCACGTCCACCGTGCGTGAGTCGCCGAAAAATTCGTACCCCCACACCTCGTCCAAAAGCTGGTCACGTGTGAACACCTTGTTCGGGTGCGAGCACAGATAGTGCAAAAGTTCCAGCTCCTTTGGCGGAATATCCATCTTTTTTCCGTCCACAATAAGCTCATACTTAGTCATATCTATCGACAGCTTGTCAAACGTGACCTTTGCCACCTTGTTTTCCGATGCGTCAAAGCGGCGCAGAACCGCCCTCAGCCTTGCAAGCAGTTCCTTAGGCTCAAACGGTTTTACTATGTAGTCGTCCGCTCCCAGTTCCAGCCCCAAAATCTTGTCTATCGTTTCGCCCTTTGCCGAGAGCATAATCACCGGCACACGGCTCACCTGGCGCATAGCTTTGAGCACGTCAATTCCGTCTATCAGCGGCAGCATAAGGTCAAGAATTACCGCCGCCGGCTTTATATCGTCAAAAAGCCTGAGCGCCTCCCTGCCGTCGTATGCGCAGTACACCTCGTAGCCGTCCTTTGTGATGTAGAGCCTCAAAAGCTCGCAAATGTTTCTGTCGTCGTCCACAATGAGAATTTTCTGTACTTCACTCATCTGTTTTCATCTCCTGTTCAAGTTCGGAATGTATTTTAATGGAATTCATCACAATTATAAGAATAATCGGCCCTATAATCATACCGATTATGCCCATAGATTTGAGCCCCACATAAATTGCCGCAAGGGTAAAAAGCGGGTGCATACCAAGCTGGCCGCTGAGAATTTTAGGCTCCAAAAGCTGGCGTGTGAGCAGGATTATAAGATACAGCACAAAAAATCCCGCCGCTCTGAAATAGTTGCCCTCGATTAAATTTATAACCGCCCACGGGTTTAAAATTATCCCCGTTCCGAGGAACGGCACTGCGTCCCACAGGCTGATTGCAAATGCGAGAAGCAGCGCAAAGTCCACTCCCAGAATTAAAAATCCCGTAAGCAGTATGCAAAAAACTATCAGCATTAAAATAAGCTGCGCCTTTATGTAGCCGCCGCAGGCGTCCGACAGGCGGTTTTTTATAAGCCGCATTTTTGCAATTTTTTCCTCCGGAACAAACGCCTTAATCTCCCTCTTTATTCCCTCGCTGTCGTAACTCATAAAGTACGTTGCGAGAATAAGCGCAATGGTGAACACAAATGCCGACGGCAGTTTGCCTGCCGCACCGCCCGCCTTGGAAAGCGCAGACTTTACCGTCGGGTAGATAAAGTCCGCAAAGTCGCCCTCCGTGCGCTCCGCAATGTCGAGCGCAAAGGTCTTTAAAGAGCCGGGCAGTATGTTTATTATGTCTTTTACAAACACAGGCATACCGTCCGAGCTGGTTTTGAGTATCAGCTTCATCACGCTTTGCAGCTCATCTATGAGTGACGATACGAGGAAAAACATTATCCCCCCGGCAACGCCGATGACGAGCAGCATTCCCACAATAACGCCTATTCTCCTGTGAACGTGCACCTTTTCGAGCGAGTTTGCGATTGGCTTTATCACAAGCGATATGAGCCACGCCGCCATAAACGGCAGAAAATACGTTACAAGCTTAGGCGCAACATACGCAAGAAAGAGGAATACAAGCGCAATATATGCTATTGTAATTAAACCTTTAAGCGGATTTTTCGGCAGTAAATTAATCAATGTTCTCACCTATAAATCTCTCCATAAGCCTGTGCCCCTGCTCTACGACAATGCCGCTCTCCTTTGCGGTCTTTTCGTTGTAAACCTTGGCAGTGCCGCCCATATCCTTTGTGCTGTCGTATATAATATACGGCACTGCGTCCCTCGTGTGCGTGCGCAGTGCAAGCGGCGTGGGGTGGTCGGGCAGAATGAGCATACGGTAGTCCGTTTTGCGTTTTTCAAGTTCCTGTTTTAAGTATTTAACAACCTTTTCGTCTATAAGTTCAATGGATTTTACCTTGTTTTCCACCTCGTGGCGGTGTCCGCACTCGTCGGGCGCTTCCATATGAATGTAAACATAGTCCGCACCGCCGTCCAATGCGTCGATGCACGCCTTTGCCTTGCCCTCAAAGTTTGTGTCTATGTTGCCCGTTGCACCGTCAACCTCTATGACGTCGAGCCCTGCGCACATACCAATGCCCTTTATGAGGTCAACTGCGCTTATAACTGCGCCGCTGAGTCCGAATTTTTCCTTAAAGTCGGAAAGGAGCGGTTTTTTGCCCTCTCCCCAAATCCAGATTGAGTTTGCCTTTTTAAGTCCACGGCGCGCCCTCTCGATGTTTACGGGGTGGTTTGAGAGTATATCGTAACTTCTTTTCATCATATCATATATAAGCTCGCTCCCCTCGCCCTTTGGCAGGTACTCGCTTATTTTTCGTTCCAGTATGTCGTGCGGAGGCGTGAGCGTAAAGTCATACGGCCCCTTGTCCCACACCATAATGTGCCGGTAGCTCACACCGGGATAAAACGTGAATTTGTCGTTTGCAAAAGCGTCGTTCACAGCGGCAATAAGCTCCCGTGCCTCCGCCGTGGTTATCTCGTCCGAGCTGTGGTCTATCATAGTCTTGTTCTCGTACGGCTCGCCGTCCGAAACGGTTACAAGATTGCAGCGGAAAATAACGTCCGTGTCCTTCATATCCACTCCCACGCTCACAGCCTCCAACGGAGAGCGTCCGGAGTAGTATTTTTGCGGGTCGTATCCCATAGCCGCAAGGTTTGCCACGTCACTGCCGGGCGAAAGGTTTTCCGGCACGTTTTTAACCAGTCCCACCTCGCCGTGAGATGCCATATAGTCGATAGTCGGCTTCTTTGCACATTCGAGCGGAGTTTTTCCGCCCAGCTCGTCTGTGGCATAGTCAGCCATACCGTCACCCAAAACAACAATATATTTCATACATATTCCCCCAAAATGATACAATAATACAAATATATTATGCAACAAAGCGGTGTAAAAATCTACCCTTTTTTCAAAAAATTAATAATTTGTTAAAATAAGTGTTCAATATGATACATTTTGCACCTTGAAATATTTTTTGTTATAATGTATAATAGTGTTAATAATTGAGAAAGGACTGATAGTATGATTTTGGTAACAGGAGGCACCGGCTTTATAGGAAGTCACACCTGCGTGGAGCTTATCGAGGCAGGCTATGAGGTTGTAATTGTTGACAACCTTGTGAACTCAAAGGCGGAAACAGTGGATAAAATAGAAAAAATAACGGGCAAAAGACCCAAGTTTTACGAGGCGGATTTGCTCGACCGTGCCGCTGTGGAAAAGATTTTTGAGGAAAACAAAATTGACTCCGTAATTCACTTTGCAGGTCTTAAAGCCGTCGGCGAGTCGGTTAAAATACCCCTCAGGTACTATCATAACAATATCACCGGAACGCTGATACTGTGCGAAACTATGGCAAAATACGGCTGTAAGAAAATTGTGTTCAGTTCCTCCGCCACGGTTTACGGCAACCCCAAATCCGTGCCGATTAAAGAGGATTTCCCACGCTCAACAACCAACCCCTACGGCAGTACAAAGCTGATGATAGAGGATATTTTAACAGACCTTCACACCTCGGATAACGAGTGGTCTGTCGTGCTCCTTCGCTACTTTAACCCCATCGGCGCACACGTAAGCGGACTCATCGGCGAGGACCCCAATGGTATTCCCAATAACCTCGTACCCTATATCTCACAGGTTGCCATAGGCAAGCTCGACCACCTCAATGTGTTCGGCGATGACTATCCCACCAAAGACGGCACAGGCGTCAGGGATTATATCCACGTCGTAGACCTTGCCAAAGGTCACGTAAAGGCACTCGATAAGGTAAATTCCGCCAAGGGAGTTAACGTGTATAACCTCGGTACGGGCAACGGCTACTCCGTTCTGGAAGTTCTGCACGCATACGAAAAGGCTTGCGGAAAAACGCTTAAATACGAAATCGCACCCCGCCGTGCGGGAGATATTCCGGAGTGCTACGCCGACACCGAAAAGTCGTTTAAGGAACTCGGCTGGAAGGCAGAACTCGGCATAGACAGAATGTGCGAGGACTCTTGGAGATTTACACAGAACAATCTGTAAGGTGCACCTATGGATAAACTCACAGAACTTATATCGTTTGAAATAAAAAGGCAGTACCGCAGCGTCCGCAGTTTTGCCGTGCATATGGACATTCCGCAAACCACGCTTTTCAGTATGTTAAAAAACGGCGTTTCCGGCACGTCTTACGAAACCGTGGTCAGCATCTGCCGTGAACTCGGAATTGAGGTTGTCAATTACGACTCGCCCATTGCCACAGACAATGAGCTTTTGAGTATGATTGAAAAGTACAATTTCCTCGATGACATCGGCGTACATACCGTAAAGGCTGTGCTCGATGCAGAGTATAAGAGGTGTACGGAGAAGTAATATAAAATATTGACGGACTGAAAAGCCAAAGGGTTTTTTAACAGTCTGAGGGAGTGTGTAAAAACTTTCGCTTTTACACACTCCCTCTTGAATTTGGAACTCGGAAAAAGCCTGCTCCGAATTTCCTTATTCCGCCTCGAATACGTCTTTACCCAGTCCGCAAATCGGGCACACCCAATCCTCGGGTACGTCCTCCCACGCCGTGCCGGGAGCTATTCCGCTGTCGGGGTCGCCGGCTGCCGGGTCATAAACATAGCCGCAGGGGCAAACATATTTTTCCATAATATCACCTCGTTAACCAAAATATCTCTTTAAAAGTCCCTCAAATGCTTTTCCGTGTCAAGCCTTGTCTTGAAACCGCATTTTGAAAGTGTCCGTAGATACTGCGTTTCGGCAGTTTTTCTCACTGTGGATTTTATAATTTCCCACGTGATTTTCATTTCCCACAAAGGTGTTATAAGTGCCTTATTTTACCGGCTTTGTGGCTAATATCTCATCGAAGTTCAATCCGTCGTTTTTATCTAAGAATTCTATCAAAGCCTGCCTGGTTACTTTTCTGCATCCTAATTTGGTTGAACGCAGCAAACCTTTATTAATCAAGGCGTAGACATAATTCTTATTAACTTTAAGTAGTCCTGCTACTTCCTTTATAGTATACACTAAATCTTCGTTTTTGTCAATGATTTGGGTGCTTTTGTGCGTCATTTTTTTGTAGGTTTGTCAATGATGTGTTACAAAATTTCTAAAAAATTTCGCCATCTACAAGGAAATCCGTGATATAATCAGCAGGGGATTTCCAATTAAGCGGACGCATAGGAAACTTGTTGTAGTTATAGTTATATACCTTTAATTG
>CAKSTI010000016.1 GCA_934500705.1 uncultured Clostridia bacterium
TTTGTGTGCTATTCTAATTTTGCGGCGGCTTTGAATAATCAAGGCCGCTGCCTTCATTTTTTGTTTTCGAAACCCTATGTAGAGATTCGTGTTCCACATCTTCGTCTCGTGATTTTCTGCATAGTATAAATCCTGCCATTTATTTTCACCTCCGTTTTATTTATGGAGGGAACCGAAAGGGTTATTTTCGGCTCCCTTTTCAGCAACATACAATATCACAAAGAATTTAATATATCCAGCTAAAAATCTAACCAAAGTTACGCTGAATTTTCGTGCAATTCATCCTCGGCTAATATTATATTTTCAGTCAGATATTCTTGCGCTACCGCCCGAAGAAAATTCAGAAAATCTTCCTCGGTTCCAACGCACTTGACACTTACTGTATAAACATAAAGTTCTTTTTCTTTTCTTGCCATTTTATTCTCACACCTCACATTCCCATCATGAAATCGATGTATTCTTCGTCTTCAATTTCGTCTTCTAATATTTCATCGATTTCTTCTTGCTCACGGATCAGCTCTTCATCAGGCTCATCCTTACTTACGAGGGCAGATACAATTCCGGCAGCTATTTCAATGGCTGCACCAAGATTTCCGCCTGTCATTTTAGCTTCCTGTTCCTTTTTCCGTTCTTCTTCATCATCACTTCCAGAGTCTATCATGTCAGCAAGCGCTGCAGCACCATGGAGAGCAGTGCTGACAATTCCACTAAAGTCATCCTGATTGCGATAATTAGTTTCTGCATATGATTCCTCAGCTTTTCTCTCAAAGTTACTATTACTGATATCTTCTGATTCATCGCCAGGGATATCTCCGTAGTAAATACTTCTTTCTTTTTCCCATCCTGTTACATCCTCCATAGCGGATTCTTTCTTTGTTTCAGGTTTAGGTTCGTCCCCGAAGATAATCCATCTGTCATCTTTAATAGGCTTTTGAGAAACGGTCTTTTCTATATGCGGTTGTTCGGATAATTGTTCCCTGAGTTTGAACTCGTTTTCCAAGTTCTCCTTCAAATATTTTTGTTCGTGTAATTTGAAGTCTCTGCATTTCATTCCGTTGGGACAGATAAATGTAATTGATTTTCTTGTATCTGTCCAAATCATATCGTAGCCGCGCCTTTTCATTTCCTGTACGAAATCTTTACGGGTTCCGCTTTTTCTCATAGCTTGATTAATATTCTGCATCAGTACCGCTTTCCAACTGTTACCTCGTTGTGCTGCTCTGTACTCTCCTCGAGGGATATAGCTTGTACGCTTTTGAGGATTTTTTATAATCGAGTATCCGTGACTCATACAAATCCTGTCACTTTTCTCCCTGAGATGTTGCAGCGTATGAGTGTCTTGCCTCAGCTTATATCCGGTCTCAAAACTTACAGAGTTTATAACAAAGTGTGAGTGAGGGTTCTTTGTATCAAGATGTGTTGCTACCAATATTTCATGTCCCGGCCAAGCTTCTGCTGCAAACTCCCTTGCAATTTCATGTGCCTTAGGGTCGGTTATTGGGATACCAAGATTTCCGTCACTATCGGCACTTCGTCGAACATCACACCGCTTAATCGTTTCGTTGCAAGCAACTAAACTCTCTTGCTCTGTGTGTTCTCCTCCTCCCACAAAATCATCTGGATTTTGCGGGAACCCTGATAGAAAAATCAATCGCTTACCATTGCTCCGTTTCGACTTATATCTAATCCCAAACTCTTCGAGTTCCGGGATATTTTGATTGAGTCTTTTTGATAGAACTATAGGTGAGATTTCCTCTGTTGTGTATGCAGATAACCTCTCTGCAAGCTCCGCAGGTGTTCCTGAAAAAGATTTTTCATCCTTCATAAATTTAACCACTGTTGCGGTAATATCTTCGAGGAGAATTTCAGGAGTTTCAATGCTATCGGTAATTAAATCCCAAATCTTGCTCTTGCGGTCAAAATTTAATTCCATAATCCTGTCGTCAATATCTCTTCCGGTACAGATAAACTTTGCTCTTGTACCTTCTCTCTTTAGTTTCTCGAGAACAAAGGTTGAGTCTGCTGCACCTGTAATTCCTGTCGTTCCCGACACTCTATTCATTGGATCATCATCCTTTTGCTTTCTTAAATGATGTACAAGTACAATTGCAATTTTTAATTTATCTGCAATGCTTTTAAAAAAACATACATCATGGTAGTCGCTCGCATACGCATTATCATTTGATATGGTTCGTATCTTTTGGAAGGTATCGATGACAACCAGTCTGGTGTCGGGATGCTCTTTGCAGAAATTTTCAATCTGCTCTTCGATGCCATATCCGATACATTCTGCAACTGTTGCGAAGTGAATGTCGGGTGGCGCATCATCTGTCAGTTCAAACAATCTGCTTTGAATTCTTGCGATGCTGTCTTCGAGACAGAGATACAATGATGTTCCTTGCTTGGTTTCAAAATTCCAAAGCTTTTCTCCGGTTGCTACCTTTAAGCAAAGCATAAGTGCCAACCAAGACTTTCCTGTTTTAGGACTTCCCGATAGAAGATGTGCCCCTTGTGCAATTAAATCTTTTACTACAAATTCTACCGGAGGTATGTATGTGTTCATTAATGTTTCGCCGTTTACTGTTTTTAAGGTCTTCATAAAGTTCATTCCTCCTATATATTATTTTTTAGAAATCGGCTTTTGAGATTTATATGATTTTTGCAATCACCACCTTTCGCTTTTGTATTACCGGCAAATTCATTATAGACTTTTTGCGAAAAGTATGGTATCATTATTGTAATGAATGAAAGTATTGAAAGTTTTATTTATTATATTTACTTTGAAAGGCAGGTGTTATAATGTCTGTTTCAAATTTTAGCAATGTAAAAATAAATTATATTTATATGGAATGTCCGAAAAAAGAGTATTATTTTGTATCAAATTTAACTGATTTTCATGAGTATGAGTACATAAAACCTATAGGAGAATTCCTTGTTGAGTTCTTAAATGCAGATTTAGACGGGTATCAAGAAGGACTAAAATGTTTACATGATTTGGTTTATGAATCGGAAATAACCAATCCTATATATGCAGTTATCCCATTTGTGAATTTTATGGGTTTATACGAAGAACGTTGTGGTGTTATATTTAGCAACTATGTTGTTAGACCGATATTTACATCTATTGAGAATTTAACAAATGAGTATGAAAAAAATCCCCATATACACATTCCGAAGAAGGTATATAGGGAGTGGTATAGCTGGCTCAATGAATATCTCAAGCTTCATAAACGATACAGAAAATTCATTGACTATATATTCAATTTAAAGCGAAACCGCTTTGAAGATTTAAACAAGGCAATTTTGAAATCATATAACGAGTTTCCTGATATCAGTAGAACGAACCTTTCTCGTACTCTGACATCGGCACCCATAAAAGATGGCAAATTTGACTTGGATTATATAATGGGAATAAATGATATGGACATAGACATCATGGAGAAATCTAACATGGTTTATGAAGATTCTACGGATTTTAAGCCCGTGTACGCAATTCAAATTCATTCTCTTAACGAGGCTCTATTCTATGAATTTTCAGAGCTTGTAAAAAACGGATACAGAATCAAAAAATGTGGTATGTGTAATAAGTATTTTCTGATCATCACGGCTCGTGATGTTCCATACTGCAAAAACATAAACGAAAGCGGATATTCCTGTGCAAAACTTGCGTCCATTGAAAAATATAAGGAGTCGCTTAATGACCCGTTTTTGAAAGAGTATAATAAAATAACCGTAAAAATGTATCAGCGATATTACCGTGTAAACGATGTATGGTCTGACCAGGAGTTGAGCGGAAAGGATATGACATTTGACGAATATTTCGAATGGAGTCAAAAAGCACAAGATTTGCGCAGAGACTATATCGATGCCCGTGATGCCATAACCAAAAATCCCAATTTTACTTCAAAGCAGAAATATAGCAAAAAGCAGAAACTTGGCGAAAAGTTTATGGCTGATATAAAGGCTATTCCGTATCCTGACAAGCCGAGCAAACGCAAATCCAAAGGCATTATTATGGAGTAAATTTTCTGCTATAAAATATGCTCTAAAAATCTTCGTCAAAAGCAACAGAAAAAGAAGGGTTATTGGCGTAAAAAGACCTTGAAAAGTGCGTGCAAACTCTTAAAATCCCTATAATATTTGTGCATTTTACACCCATAGTCCGTACGATCGAACAGAAATCTCACAAACGATGTACGGGTCGATTGGATGTAAACAAACGGCTAAAAAGCAGAATCCCCGCCAATTTTATGTTGGCAGGGATTTTTCTATTCCAATATCCTATTCCATTGAACCGACCATTTTATTTATGTCACCGTCTGAGTCTACGATGATAGTATTAGTTTTGCTTGGAGCTGCATATCCGAATCCGTCTATGTAGGCTTTATTTTGTCCTTTTATAATTTTATTTCGTATTTTTGTTTCCTCGTCTGTGAGGTAGCAGGTGTCTTTTGCCATAATTTCGTCCTTTTGATTTATAGGCTCCTGTGGGTTAGGCTCCCACTTAGCGTAAAGTACATCAGGCTTTGTGAATATGAATGTTGTTACCTGATTCCGTTTTGTTCTCGGATCGGTGAACCATCCTTTGAATGTGTATCCGTATTTTGTCGGGACACAACTTTCAAGACTGATGCTTTCGCCATACCTCTTGGTTATTGGCCTGATAAAGCTACCGCCGTCCGATGCGAAGGTTAAGGTTACATTTCCAAAGAACCCGATTTCGCTATCGTATATCAGTTCATTTCGATGCCATTGCCAGGGTGCCGCTGATGCTGTTTGTGTCAGCAGTATTGTTACTGCCATTGCCGTACATAATACTTTTTTCTTCATAATTTTCATCCTTTCATTTTGGGTATAAAAATACCGACATATTCGAATTTCATTCATCGAATATGTCGGCATCATTTTCGAAGCATTCTATAAAGAACCTTGCTCCTAGTTTGAATCCTTTTATAAAGGTTTGACATTCTGTAATTTGTATCATCTCGTCATAACAAGCTTTGACTTTTTCAAATAATTCTTTTTCTTGCTCATTTAAATTCTTAAGCAATTCTTCTTCATTTTTGGTAAGTAACCTGAATACCTTGTCAAACTTTCTCTGACTTTGAAACGGTCTTTCCATCGGATTTATATTTCCATACCAGAATTCTTCAAGCACCTTCATTAGATTTCACCTCCTTGTGACACAAACACTACCACAAGAAGAGGCGGAAGTCAACGAAGGATTTTTCAAAAGTGCTTTTCTTTGGTTACAGCGTATCATATTTTGGTATTGGGGTATGTAAAAGGAGTGAGCTGTACAACTCACTCCTTGCTATATTATTCTTCAATCTGACAATCCGATACAAACACAACTCCACACGCATTAGAACCAACATGTGCTCCGATAGTCGCACCGATATTTATTATATTTTGGGGCGATATCTCGAATTCATGTTTTTGTATTGCTTCTAATAACAAATCTCCGTTTTTACGATTGTTGGAATATACAATGTAAATCGGATAATTCAAATTAGGAGTATATGTTTGCAGTTTTTTTGCAACTGTACTTATGCCGCCTTTCATACTCATTGCTTTGGAAGATACTTCTACTTTGCCTTCCTCGGAAATACGGATAACAGGCTTGATATTAGCAAGAGTTCCGACAGTATATGCAGTTTTTGACAATCTTCCGCCTTTGTGAAGATATTCTAAGGTATCAACACAAGCATACAATTTGACTTTTGTCTTTAATATTTCCAATTCATCAAAAATATCTTTTGCAGCTTTGCCTTCATCACGAAGCTTTACTGCATAATCTACTAAAAGTCTTTGTCCTGCAGTTGCATTAAGGCTATCAACCACATAGCAATTTTTGTAATCAAGCATATTCTTCACCAAAAATGCATTTTGATAGGTTCCGCTTAATGCTGATGATATTGTTATAATTATACATTCATCGCCATTTTCCATAAATCCTTCAAGTAGTACTTCAAAATCGTATGGTGTAGGCTGAGATGTTTTTGGAAAACTTTCACTATTTTCCAACAATTCATAAAACTGTGTTTTTGTTAAATTTTCATTTTCCTTATACTCATTAACATCAAATGAAATTTGCATTGGAACACAAGTTATATTATGTTTTTTTAATTCCTGCGGCTCAAAATCTGCCGCTGAATCTGTAATAATTCTAACCATTAAATTACTCTCCTTAATAAACACTTACTTTAAAAACATATGGAGCAATTTTTCATAAATTTTATTTTTATACGGCTGATAGCGCATCGGTAAATCAATCCAAGTCTTTTTATCCATAACGGATTTGTAATGAGAAAATGCATCAAATCCGTCTTTGCCATGATATGAACCCATACCACTCTCGCCAACACCACCAAACCCCATTTCGCTTGTTGCAAGGTGAACAACTACATCATTGATGCAGCCTCCGCCATAAGAAAGCTCAGTTGTAACACGGTTAATATGCTTTCTGTTACTTGAAAACAGATACAATGCAAGCGGCTTATCCTTATCTTTCAATTCTTCAATCAACCTATCAAAGCTATCAAATGCAAGTATTGGCATAATGGGGCCGAATATTTCTTCGCCCATAACCGCATCGCTTTCTGTTACATTATCCATAACAGTAGGGGCAATCTGATTTGTCTTGCTGTTTGTTTCGCCGCCAACAACAATTTTATTTTTATCTATTAAACCACAAAGGCGTTCAAAATGCTTTTCGTTGATTATTTTTCCATAGTTTTCATTCTCTAATGGATTATCTCCATATTGTTTCTTTATCTGCTTAATGACCTCATATATAAATTTATCCTTTATTGAGCTTTCGCAAAGAATATAATCAGGAGCAACACAAGTCTGACCGCAGTTTAGATATTTCCCGAATACAATCCTTTTTGCGGCTAACTTGATGTTTGCGCTTTCATCTACGATACAAGGACTTTTTCCGCCAAGCTCAAGAACTGCTGGTGTAAGATGCTCTGCCGTATGTCGAAGCACCTCTTTTCCAACTGCCTGACTTCCTGTAAAAAATACAAAATCAAACTTTTGCTCTAAAAGAGCAGCGTTTTCAGCTCTGCCACCTGTTACAGTCGCAACATATTCGGGTGCAAAGCACTCACTGATAATTTTTTCTATAATCTTACTTGTTGCAGGCGAATATGCGCTTGGTTTAACAATTGCCGTGTTACCTGCGGCAATAGCATCAGCAAGGGGATCAACCGTTAATAGAAAAGGATAATTCCAGGGACTCATAATTAAAGTATTACCGTAAGGAACAGGCTGCTTAAAACTATGAGATGCGAAGTTTGTGACAGGCGTATATACTGTCTTTCTTTTTGCAAATTTCTTTGTATGGCGAATCATATATGAAATCTCAGAAAGAACAAGACCGCTTTCACACATAAAACCTTCAAAGTGGCTTTTACCCAGGTCAGCTGTCAGAGCATCATTTACCTCAGTCTGATATTTTTTTACGGTCGCATAAAGCTTTTTAAGCTGTTTTATTCTAAAATCAACAGGAATTGTAGCGCCGCTTTTATAATATTTTCTCTGCTTTTCAAGCAAATTCTTTATCTCCTCACTTGTCATTTTGATTCACTCCAATCTGCGATTTCATAATAAAAGTTTTCCAATTCTTTTCTTGTCATAAGCTTTGGTACTGGATAGAGAGGGTGTGCTTCCTTTTCAGCATGCTTTGCCATAATTGAAATATCCTCTTCCCTAATACCTGTCAGTTTATCGGGGATCTGCATTTTTGCATTTAATTGTTCTATTGCTTTGATAAACTTCTCTGCACCTATCTTATGTGTTTCGCCCTCATTTGAAATCCCTGCAACAACGGCGAGTTTGTGAAGCTTTTTATAAGCACTTTGTCCATAAGCTTTTAGCACATATGGCATAATAACTGCATTTGCAAGCCCATGAGGTGTTCCATACTGTCCGCCAAGAGAATGGGCAATCGCGTGAATATATCCTACATATGACTTTGAAAAAGCAACTCCTGCTTTATATGCTGCATAGAGCATATTTTCTCTTGCTTGATGATTTTTGCCGTCTGCATATGCAATTTCAATGTTTTCAAATATTAGTTTTGTTGCTTCGAGTGCGAGTTTTCTTGTTTCCTTGCTTGTGGAACGACCGATATACGCCTCCACTGCATGGGTTAATGCATCCATGCCTGTTGTGGAAGTCAAGTGCTGAGGCAAAGAATATGTAAGAGAAGCATCAAGTACAGCATAGCGCGGAATAAGCGGAAAACTCATAAGAGCATACTTGTGTTGCTTTTCGCTATCGGTAATAATAGATGCAAGTGTAACCTCACTACCTGTACCTGCCGTTGTAGGAATTGCAATAAGTGTCGGGAGCTTGCGTAGAACTCGTAAGATTCCCTTCATCTGTCCTACTGTTTTCTTAGGATATGCAACTCTCGCACCTAAAGCCTTGGCACAGTCCATCGAAGAACCGCCACCAATAGATATAAGGCAGTCGCAATTATTTGCTTTATAAACCGACAAAGCTTCTTCGACATTCTTTACAGTTGGGTTCGGCTGTGTTTTATCAAAGATGATATATTTTATATTATTCTTTTTAAACACATCTATAACAGGAGTCACAAGACCGTTACTCACAATTCCTTTATCCGTTACAATAAGAACCGATTTTATATTCTCTTTTTTAAACACATTATCAAGTTTCAGACAAGATTCAATTATTTTAGGTTCTCTATACGGTAAAACTGGCAGTGCTGCCCGAAATCCAATTTGAAATATACGGCAGCCTATTTTTTTAATAAGAAACATAAACATCTCTCTTTTCTTTACCAAATTTTCAGTGTTTAACAATCAGCAAGCACCGATTTTTCTGAACTTGTTATAGCGTTCTTCGAGAAGCTTTTCAGTTGTGAGGGACTGCTTATTTTTTAATTCTTCAACAAGACAATTTTTTAAATCCGAACAAATTTCTTCAGGAGATTTATCTTTTTCATCAATTACTTTTTCTACAATATCAAAAGAATACAAATCGCTTGCAGTAAGTTTTAAGGCGTCAGCAGCATCGGATGCTTTTGAAGAGTCCTTCCATAAAATACTTGCACAGCCTTCAGGTGAAATAACAGAATATACAGAATTTTCAAGCATTACGGTTGTATCGCAGACACCAAGAGCTAAAGCACCGCCTGAGCCGCCTTCACCGACAACAACGGAAATAATTGGAGTTTTAAGTCCCATCATTTCAAAAAGATTTTCTGCTATTGCCTCGCCCTGACCTCTTTCTTCAGCATCAATACCGCAGTAAGCGCCTGAACTTCCTATAAAACAAATTATCGGTCTGTTAAACTTTCCTGCTTCTTTCATAAGCCTTAAAGCTTTTCTGTAGCCTTCAGGAGTGGGGCAACCGAAATGTCTCTCTATTCTTTCTTCGATAGTTGCGCCACGTTCCATTGCAATAGCAGTTACGGGAGTGCCATTAAGCATACCAACACCGCCAATTATCGCTCCGTCATCACCAAACCTGCGGTCACCGTGAAGCTCAACAAAATCATCTATCATTCTTGAAAGATAATATCCACCCATATTTCTGTCATTAGCTCTTGCTGCTAAAACTCTGGTATAAGCATTAACTTTTGTTTCCATCAATTATCACATCCAATCTTATAAGGCTACTGCTGAATGAATTTTGAGGAGCTTTCCGAGTGTGTATTTAAGTCTTTGTCTATCCTCAATCATATCAATAAATCCGTGTTCCAACATAAATTCTGCTCTCTGGAAACCTTCAGGTAATTTCTTTCCTGTGGTTTGTTCAATAACTCTTGCACCGGCAAACCCAATAAGTGCTTTTGGCTCGGAAACAATAATATCTCCCTGCATAGCAAAACTTGCAGTTACGCCGCCGGTTGTAGGATCGGTAATTACGGTAATATAAAGGTTTCCGCCATCCGAGTGTTTTTTTGCAGCGCCGCTTACCTTTGCCATCTGCATAAGAGAGAAAATACCCTCTTGCATTCTTGCACCGCCGGAAGTAGTAAAGCCGACAACAGGAAGGTGTTCCTTTGTTGCTTTTTCAAAAAGTCTTGTTATCTTTTCTCCAACAACAGTTCCCATGCTTCCCATCATAAATTTCGAGTCCATAACAAATATGGCGCAGGGAAATCCGTTTATGGTAGCTGTTCCGCAGACAACACCTTCTTTAAGACCGCTGTCTTTAACCGCTTTTTTGATTTTTTCATCATAATCAGGGAAGTCTATTGGGTTCTGACTTTTTAAATCCCCATCACACTCAACAAAGCTGTCAACATCTGTTATAAGAGCAATTCGTTCCATCGCACCCATTCTTAAATATGCATTGCATTCGGGACAAATCATAGAATTGTTAAAGAATACAGAATGTTTATATGTTTTAGAGCATTTAGGACAAGTTATATCTTCGTCTTTATTCAAAAAATTAAATATTTTCTTAATTTCCATTACTTATCCTCCGATTTGTTTGCTATTGCAAACGAAAATTCAGCACTTACACAAAGCTTTCCGTTAACATATCCGCTCCCTTTTGCAAAATAGAAGGGAAAACGGTCTTTTGTAATTTCGCACTCGGTCTCAAATATATCGCCGGGTTTAACGGGATTTCTGAACTTTACCTTATCAAGTCCAGTAAAATACGGGAGCTTGCTTTCATCAATCACACCGTCTAAGCATACACATACAGACTGTGCAAGAATTTCGCAAAGAATCACACCGGGAACTACCGGATTATCAGGAAAATGACCTTTTAAAAACCATTCATCTTCGCAAATCTCTTTTTTTCCGTGTGCAACGCCGTCTATAAGCTCTACCTCGTCAAGAAGCAACATATTATCTCTGTGAGGCAAAATGTTTTTGATTTCATCTTTATTCATAGCTCACCTCAAATTTTCGCAAAAGCAACACAAGCGTTATGTCCACCAAAGCCAAGAGAAGTGGACATTGCAAGGTCAAGCTCTGTTTCATTTGCTTTGTTTGGTGTATAGTTCAGGTCACATTCCTCGTCTTTTTCCTGATATCCGATTGTGGGAGGAACAATGTTTTCGGTTAAAGCAAGAACTGCGGCAATTCCCTCAACTGCACCTGCTGCACCAAGAAGATGACCTGTCATTGACTTGGTTGAGCTGATGTTGAGCTTATATGCATCATCACCAAATACATTTTTAAATGCTTTTGTTTCGGTCTTATCATTAAGCGGTGTGCTTGTTCCGTGAGCATTTATGTATATCTTTTCAGGTGTATATTCTTTTCCTGTTTCTTTCAAGCAATCGCTGATTGCTCTTGACGAGCTTTCTGCAGAATCATCAGGAGCAGTTACATGGAAAGCATCACAGGTGCTGCCATAACCAACTACCTCTGCATAAATTTTAGCACCTCGGGCTACTGCATGGTCGTAATCTTCTACAATGAGTGCTCCGGCACCTTCGCCCATAACAAAGCCATTTCTTCTCTTATCAAAAGGAATGGACGCAACTTTAGGATCTTCGCTTTCAGAAAGTGCCATACAGTTCATAAATGCCGCAACTGCCAGGGGTGATATACTTGCTTCAACGCCGCCTGCAATAATTGCATCGGCATATCCACCTTTTATTGTTCTGTATGCTTCGCCGATTGCTGTTGTACCTGTAGCACACGCTGTGCTCACGGCAATGCATGGTCCTTTTGCACCAAATTTAATAGCAATATTTCCTGATGCCATATTGGTAATAAGCTTTGGAATAAAGTGGGGAGATACACGAAGTGGACCTCTGTTTAATAGATTACTATGTTCTGCTACAAAAGTATCAAAGCCGCCAATACCGCTGCCATAGTAAACACCAAAGCGTTCAGGAGCAACATTGTCTGCAATACCGCTGTCATTTACTGCCTGTGTTGCAGCAGCTATTGCGTATTGCACAAACTTATCACTTCTTCTGATTTCACCCTTTTCCATATAAGGTGTGGGGTCAAAATCTTTAAGTTCTGCCGCAACCTTTACACGATACTCGCTTGTATCAAATTTTGTTATGTAATCAATTCCGCTTTTACCTTTTTTTAAGCTATCCCAAAAAGTGGGGACATCCAGACCTACGGGAGTTACTGCTCCAAGACCTGTTATTACAACTCGTTTCATACATATACCTCCTTAATTAAATGGCAAGACCGCCATCTATACGAATAACTTCACCTGTAATATAATCAGAAACATCGTCAGCTAAAAATGTTGCTAAATTTGCAATATCTTCAGGTTTACCCAATCTTTTAAGCGGTATCAATTTCAAATATTCTTCTGACTGTAAATCTTTTGTCATATCTGTAGTTACAAAGCCGGGAGCAATCGCATTACAACAAACATTTTTTGATGCAAACTCTCTTGCAGTAACTTTTGTTAAAGCAATGACACCTGCTTTTGAAGAAGAATAATTCGCCTGACCTGCTGTTCCTAAAAGAGCAGACACAGAAGATATATTTATGATTTTTCCGTACTTTCTCTTTATAAAATTTCTGCCGCAAGCTTTAATCATATTGAAACAGCCTTTAAGATTCGTGCTTATAACCTCATCGAACTCTTCTTCGCTCATTGAAATCAAAAGATTGTCACGGGTTATACCTGCGTTATTTACAAGAATATCTATACCACCAAAATTTTCTGTAATAGCTTTTACAGTTTCTTTGCATTCTTCTGCATTTGCTACATTGCATTTATATATTTCTGCTTTAACACCATTTTTTTCTGCATTTGCTTTTACGGTGTTTGCAGCCTCTTCATTACCGTTATAGATAATTGCTACATTAACGCCTGACTCAGAAAACTTTTCAGCTATTGCCGCACCAATACCTCGTGATGCACCTGTTATAACAGCAACTTTTCCATTAAGCATTATTCTTCACCGCCTCTACAGTTTCCAAAAGTGTTTCAGCATTTTCTACTGAATAAACATTTACTTCTTTTGAAATTTTCTTAATAAGTCCCGAGAGAGTTTTTCCGGGACCCACTTCAATAAAATCTGTAAATCCGTCTGCAATCATATTTTCAATCGTTTCCTGCCACTTTATGGGAGATTGCATCTGCATTTTAAGTGTCCTAACAATTTCATCACCATAAGGCTTGGCAGTAAGATTTGCATAAACCGGTATTTTGGGTGTTACGATTGCATAGTTTGTAAGCTCGGCTTCAAATTTTTCAGCAGCTTCACTCATAAATGGTGAGTGAAAAGCGCCGCTTACTGCAAGGGGAATACATCTTCCGCCAAGTTCTTTAACTTTTTCTTCAAATCCGGGCATACTGCTTTTTAAACCTGATACTACTGTCTGCCCGGGGCAGTTATAATTTACCGCATAGAGCTTATCGAATTCCGCAGCAGTTTTAGTAACAGTTTCGCTATCAAGTTTCAAAACTGCACACATTGCGGCATTTTCAGGATCAGACGCATCATTCATAAATTGCCCACGAGAAGTAACGATTTTGAACCCGTCAAGGTAGGAGTAACTCTCAGCATATGCCAGTGCTCCTATTTCGCCGAGAGAAAAACCTGCAACGCCATCCGCATAAATACCTTTTTCATTAAGTATTAATGCAGCCGCAAGTTCAACAAGATACATACAAGGCTGAGTGTTTGCCGTGATTTTTAATTCTTCATCCGTTCCCTCAAATGATTGTTTCATCGTACCGGGACGAACTTCTTCTGCATCATCATATAATTTTTTTGCTGCTGTTCCTATTTCGTACAAGGATTTTCCCATACCGGAGTATTGAGAACCCTGTCCTGAAAAAACAAATGCTATTTTACCCATTTTTTTGCTCCATTCAATATATTTTCAGCTTCGCATACAATGTCGTTTATTATATCCGAAGCATTTTCTTCTTTGTTAACTAAACCCGAAATCTGACCTGCTAAGAAGCAACCTTTTTTACTATCGCCATCTACCACTGCAGCTCTTAGCGAGCCGACTGCCATCATTTCAAGTTCATCATCGCTTATACTTGTATATTCCGCTTTTTGATATCCTCTTGAGAACGGACTTTTAAGACTTCTTACGGGATGACCTAATCTTCTTCCCGTAACTATGGTTGCCGTGTCATTTGCTTTTAAAACTTTTTCCTTATATTCACGGCTTATATTACATTCGTGTGCTACCAAAAATCTCGTTCCGATTTGAACACCTACACCGCCTAACATAAAAGCTGCTGCCATTCCTCTGCCGTCAGCAATACCGCCTGCGGCAATAACGGGAATGTTCACACTGTCACAAACCTGCGGAACAAGTGCCATAGTTGTCATTTCACCCACATGACCACCTGATTCACCGCCTTCTGCTATAACCGCATCTGCGCCGCTTCTTTCCACAAGCTTTGCAAGAGCAGACGATGCTATAACAGGAATGACTTTTACACCGGCTTCTTTCCACATAGGTATGTACTTTTCAGGATTACCTGCTCCTGTGGTAACAACTGCTATCTTTTTTTCTGCAATGAGTTTTGCAATTTCATCAATATTTTCGCCCATAAGCATTATGTTTACACCAAAGGGCTTGTCAGTCAGCTTTCGTGCTGTGTCAATCTGTTCCGAAAGCCAACCGACATTACCGTTCGCAGCAGAAATAATGCCAAGTCCACCACCGTTTGACACAGCAGCGGCAAGGTGAGCATCAGATATATGTGCCATACCTCCTTGCAGAATAGGGTGCTTTATTCCAAGCATTTCACATATTGGTGTATTTAACATTATTCCACGCTCCTTTTTTTCACTTACGCTTTTTTAGAATCGATGTATGCAACTAATTCTTTTACGCTTTTGCCTGCTTCAGCGGGTTTAATTTCAATACCAAATTCGTCTTCCATTTCCATCATGATTTCAACAGCATCAAGAGAATCAACGCCGAGGTCTTCAAAAGTTGTTGCCTCTGTGATTTCTGCTGCATCCATTTCAAGATGTTCTGCCAATAATTCCTTTACTTTTTCGAGTGTCATAATTAGTTCCTCCTAAAATAATAAAATATAAAAATTAATTAAATTAATTTTTTACCATTTAATAACGCAGGCAGCACTGGACAGGCCGCCGCCAAAAGCTGACATTACTATATTGTCACCTTTTTTTAGTTTGCCTGATCTTACAAGCTCATCAAAAGCTATTGCAACACTTGCCGATGAGGTGTTGCCGTATTTTTCTATATTTACTACAAATTTTTGGGTAGGCATTTTAAGACGCTTTGCGGCGTATTCAATAATTCTGATATTTGCCTGATGTGTTACAATGTAATCAATGTCCGAAAGTTCAAGTCTTGCATCGGAAGTTACTTTCTTTATATCTGCAACAATCTTGCTTACTGCAAATTTGAAAGTTTCCTGACCATCCATAAATATATAAGGATGCTTGATTTCACTCTTATAAAATGGTGAGTTTCCTGAAAATGCCGGAATCTCAATTACTTCATTTCCACCGCTTGTGTAAAGCATAGAAGAAAGGTATCCATCTCCCGGTTCAACAACAAATGCACCTGCTCCGTCACCAAAAATAACACAAGTACCACGGTCAGACCAATCAACGAGTTTTGAAAGTCTTTCACTTCCTATAACCAAAGCTTTTTTTACATTTCCGCGCATTATGTAAGATACTGCGGTGTCAAGTGCAAACAAAAATCCGCTACACGCTGAATTTACATCAAATGCAGGACAATTTGCTCCTATGGCTTTTTGAACCATCCCGGCAACGGTAGGGCATAAAGTTTCAGAAGAAATTGTTGCAGCAACAATTAAATCAATATCCGCACCTGAAATTCCTGACGAAGCGAGAGCTTTCTCTGCTGCATAGATTGCAAAATCTGCGGCTGTTTCATTAACTGAAATATGTCTTTCTTTTACACCGACACGCTGCATTATCCATTCATCCGATGTATCTACCATTTTTGATAAATCATCATTCGTAACAATTTTCTCAGGAACATATGCTCCTGTACCGAGAATTTTTATAGACACTATAGTACATCCTTTCTTTAGCACACTGTGTGCTGTAAGTTTTTTTCGGGAATTATACAATTCCCGACACGATTTTACAATATTCAGCACACTGTGTGCTGAATATTTTTTAAACAGAGATTTTCTCTCTGCTTAAAAATTTTTATTTAGCTTTTAATCCATTCAAAATAAATTTAAACCCGTATCTGTATCTTTTAAGTGCTTCCTGCAAGGGCAGCTTTCTTCCGATTGCATCTGTGTTAAATCCTCTTATGAAGCACCATATCGCATAACTTGTCATATCAGGATCGACTTTTATGATAAGCCCCTTTTCCATAGCATAGTTAAGGATTTTTGTAATTTCTTCAGTCCACCATTTATAATTGCTTTCGGAAACAGAATCGTTTTCAAAAACATAATGTGCAAAATTCATTCTGGTTTCATAGGATATGATAAGCGTTTTTTCAACTTCATCCATTATCTGCTCGAAAAAGTCTTTGGTTTCATCAAAGTGAAATTTCAAGCTTTTCCTGACTTCTAAAATAGAGTTTTCAGAAATTATGTTTAGAACTTCTTCGATATTATGAAAACGGTTATAAAAAACTCTGTTTGTTATTCCCAAACGATTTAATATCTTGCGGACATTAACATTGTGTGCTCCTTCGGTTGTAGCAAGATAAGATGTAATATCAATTATTTGCTGCGACATTTCATCAACAATCAATTCTTCATTTGTGTTTGCCATAGGAGCACCTCCTCATTCAGCACACACAGTGCTAAAAATATATTACCATAAATTTCTTATCTTGTCAATGGATTTGAAAATTTTCATTGACTGCAATTTAAAAATTAACGAAATTTACAAAAAGAGATGTAATTCTTTCACATATGCTATATAACCATTAGGATCTGGTGTCAATGACGTGGGGGTTCAAGTCCCTTCGCCCGCACCACCTTCAAAGGGGTTGTAGCAAAACGATTTTTTGAATCGGGTTGACTACAGTCCTGTTTTTCTGCCTGAAAACAAGAAAAATTTGCAAAAATCCATATTTTTTGCACACCAAATAAGAGGTTGTACCTCATACAAAAAATTTATTCAGTTGTATTTTCTTTAAGCTGAAAGTTCACCGTGAAGTTGCGTTCCCGTTCGATTATCCTGGATTTTATTGTGTGATTTATTAGCTGCATATATTACTACTTTGAGCATAGTTCGAGGAATGGTTGTACTTCCTCCTAAATAAAGTGCTGTAAGATCTACTTCGTCAATTACTTCATCAAGCAAATGAACACTATCGTTTTCGGAAATTGTTTTTTCTGCAAATTCTTCTGAAATCAGTAGTTGAATATTTCTCTTCATTTTGGTATAATCACCTTATGGTGTTATTGTTTTTCACAATTCAATTATACAAAAAAATGAGGACCTTTGCAGTTTGCAATCGTCCTCATTTTTCTCTTTTGGGTCTTTTGTTTTGTTGCAACCCCTTCTGGAGCTGTTGAGCAGATTTGAACTGCCGACCTCTTCCTTACCAAGGAAGTGCTCTACCTACTGAGCTACAACAGCATCACAACAGAAGCTATTATAGCACATTTTTTTCGGTTTGTCTATACCTAATTTTAAAAAAATTTAAAAATTTTTCATTTTTTAACTGTTTTCGGTACTTTCGTTGTGTTTTATAGACGATATATCCTCGGTGAGCACTTTTAGAATGTTTGCACTGACCGCTATCTGAATGGCAAGGTCGTTCATTCTGTCCGGATTGCTGTCCGCCGCTTCAAGGATTGGATTTGTAACTATGCTCACTTTGTCATTGATGTACGCAAACGCCTTGCGCTGATTTACCGCAAACAACTCAAACATCGAGCGCACCTCGTCCTCGCTGTCAAGCAGGGGGATTATGATTTGAATTGTGGGAATGCTCAGGGCGTATTTTAACGTGCTTATCATTATGAGGTAGGCAATGTGTATGCGTGAGTACTTCTTTTTGTACGGAGCGGGCATAGCTTTGAGCTTTACATAGTTGTTTATCATAGGAGGAGTTATTGCCGCCGAGGCAAAGCTCTTTAAATACTGGCTCATAAGGGCGATTACCTGGTCCATATAAAGGTCAATGGTGGGAAGGTCGTCCCATTTGGGAATGGCGTATTCTTTGAGAACCGACTCCCATTTGCGCATATGCGTTTCAAACTCATCTTTTATATAGCTCATCTAAATATCCTTTCAGTCCGTTTACTCTTGCAAGGGCGAGGACAAGTATGGATGAAATTACAACTCCGCCTGCCGCTTGAATTAAATTGCCCGTAACTCCGCCGAGTGCTCCGGCAAATCCGTAGAGAATACTTTCATACAAATAATATCCTAAAACCATTACGATTTCAGCCGCAACGGAGGCAATAATCGGTCTTGCACCGCCCTTGGTACCAAAACGGTAGATTGATGCTCCGACAAGAGCAACAAGACCCTTTATAACAAATGTTGCCGGAATGTAGAGGGCGTATCCGAGAATTGCGTCGGAGAGGGCAGAGCCTATTGCCGCAGCGGCAACGCCGTAGACAGGACCTAACATATAACCGGCAAGCAGAACCATACAGTCGCCCAGGTTTATGTAGCCGTTGGTTGCCGGAATGGGAATGTGAATGACAAGCGTTGCCACGCAGGTGAGAGCCGCAAACATAGCTCCGATTATCAGTTTCCTCAGTTTGTTGTCTTTCATTTGAAACACTCCTTTTTAATTTTCGCTTTTGTATAATAACTTCAATACAATCGGCGTCATAATAGACGAAAAGATTATAAGAAGAATTACCGGGGTGAAGTACACGGGGTCAAGAAGTCCCACAGACAGTCCTTTTTGCGATACAATCAGTGCAACCTCGCCTCTTGTCATCATACCGACACCGACGGTGAGGGCGTCTTTGCTTGAAAATTTAAACATCTTTGCCGCAAGTGAACAGCCGATGATTTTAGAAATCAGCGCAACCGCCACAAAGCAGAGCGAAAACAGCATTATCGAGCCCGTTACGCCTGATATGTCCGTCTTTATTCCGATACTTGCAAAGAATATCGGTCCGAAAAGCATATACGAGTTAATGTTCATTTTGCGCTCTATGTAGTCTGCGTCGTGAATGTTGCAAAGAATTACACCGGCAACAAATGCGCCCGTGATGTCGGCAACGCCGAAGTATTTCTCCGCCGCATATGACATAAACATACACAGTGCAAGTCCCATTATCGGTATGCGCTGAGTGTGCTTGTACCTCTTGTCCAGCTTTTTGAATATCTTGTATACAAAGTACCCTGCACCTATCGAAACCACAAAGAACAGTATGCTTTTAAGTATAACCGCCGCCGCACTCGTGTCGGATTTTCCGCTGCCGACGCCGATTACTATTGTAAGCACAACAATGCCGATAACATCATCAATAATTGCGGCACTGACTATCGTTGTGCCTATGGTGGTTTTGAGTTTTCCAAGCTCCGAGAGAGCCTTTACGGTGATGCTCACACTCGTTGCCGTAAGGATTACGCCTATGAAAACCGCCTTGTAAAATGCCGGTGTGCCAAACGGCGCAAAGCCGTAAAATGCCATAAACAGCACCGTTCCGAGAACAAGCGGAACGGCCACGCCCATACAGGCTATGACAAAAGCCGTTGGGCCTGTCTTTACAAGCTCCTTTAAGTCAGTTCCGAGTCCGGCGCTGAACATCAGGAGTATTACTCCGATTTCTGCCATCTGGCTCAAAAAGTTGCTCGGTGCAACGAGGTGCATACCCGGTTTTATAAGCCCTAGCAAAAGCGTTGCCACCGGGCCTATGAGAAGACCGGCTATTATCTCGCCCACAACCTGTGGTACATTGCATTTGCGTGCGAGTATTCCGCACAGTTTTGCGGCGATAAGAATTATCGCCAAATCTCTGAAAATTAAATAATTCTGCATACATATCCCTCTGTTTTTTGTAGTTTTAATCAGTATAACACTTTAAATGACAAATTACAATACGTAACTTAGACAAAACTTTCCGTTTTATGTGTTGATTTATTTGCAAACCTATGTTAAAATAATTGTATAAATGTGAGGTGAACTGTCAATGGACGAACATAAATTCAATGTCAAATTAAAAAAGATAATCGAGGAATTTAATTTGGAGGTTGTTTATAAACCGACAAATCTGGACACGGTGCGTGTCTGCAATAACGAGGTAAACCGCCCCAGCTTGCAGCTTGCAGGATTTTTCGATTATTTTGATAACACACGTATTCAGGTAATAGGTATGGTAGAAATATCATATCTTGATAAGATGACGCACGAGCAAAGAGTAAGTGCAGTGGAAAAACTCTTTGAAAAGCACATACCCGTTGTTATAGTCACAAGGAATATGGAAATACCGGACGAAATGTGCGAGTTTGCGGAAAAGTACAATACTGCACTTGTCAGGACTCCGCTTGCAACGTCTAGGTTTGTGAGCGCTCTTATAGCCTTTTTGAATTTGGAGCTTGCCCCCAGAATGACCACACACGGCGTTCTGGTTGAGGTTTACGGCGAGGGAATACTCCTCCTCGGTGACAGCGGAGTGGGAAAGAGCGAAACGGCAATAGAGCTTGTCAAGCGTGGACACCGTCTTGTGGCGGACGATGCGGTTGAGATAAAGCGTGTGTCGGATAAATCGCTCCTCGGCAGTGCGCCGGACATAATCAGGCACTTTATCGAACTTCGTGGCATAGGAATTGTAGATGTCAAGATGATTTTCGGTATGGGCGCCGTTAAGAACACGGAAAAGATAGATATGGTAATCAATCTTGAAGTGTGGAAAGAGAAAAAGCAGTACGACCGCCTCGGTCTTAACACCGAGTACACAGAACTTCTCGGAATAGAAGTGCCGTCGATTACCATACCGGTAAAACCCGGCAGAAATCTTGCGGTTGTAGTGGAAGTTGCCGCAATGAACCACAGGCAGAAAAAGATGGGTTACAATGCCGCAGAGGCACTGAATAACAGACTTATAAATGAAATGGAAACAAAAGAATAGGAGAGAACATTATGTATTACGTAGGAGTTGACATAGGCGGAACAGGCATTAAGGTAGGAATTGTTACCGACGGCGGAGAAATAATCGCAAAAGGCGCAATATCCACGAGCGTTAAAGATGGCTATGAGGTAATAGTCAAAGAGATGGCAAAACTGATTGAGGACACCGTGTCCGACGCAAAAATCACACCGGACGATGTTGCGTCAATAGGCATCGGCTGCCCCGGCAGTATTGACGACAGAAAGGGCGAGGTTATATACAGTAATAACCTTGAATTTAAAAACGTACCGCTGTGTGCGGAGCTTAAAAAGTATATCGATAAGCCGATATATATTAACAATGACGCCAACTGTGCGGCATTGGGTGAGTTTTTTGCACTCGGCGACGACACCGTAGAGGACTTTGTTGCCATAACTCTCGGCACGGGAGTAGGCGGCGGAGTTATAATAAACAAAAAGTTGTATACCGGCTTTAACAGCGTTGCCGGCGAACTTGGACATATGGTAATAAAGGTTGACGGCGAACAGTGCACCTGCGGCAGAAAGGGCTGCTGGGAAGCGTACGCCTCCGCAACCGCACTCATAAGAGAGGCAGAAAAGGCGGCAATGAAAAATCTCGGCTCACTCCTTACAAAGAGAATTGCCGAAAACGGCGGCAAATGCAACGGCAAAATGGTCTGGGACGCAAAGGACGAGGGCGACGAAACAGCGCAGTCCGTAATAGATACGTATGTAAAATACGTTGCCGAGGGAATAATAAACCTGGTTAATATATTCCAGCCGAGCGTTGTGGCAATAGGCGGCGGCGCAAGCAAGCAGGGCGACAATCTGCTTTTGCCCGTAAAGAAATATATGGAGGGCAAAACCTACGGCGGAAGTCTTGTAAAATCAGCCGAAATAGTTACGGCAAAGCTCGGAAACGACGCCGGTATTATCGGTGCGGCATTTTTGGGCAAATAAATGACGGGAGTGACCTTATATAAACAGGAGTTTGTTTAAAAACATTCTGCCGGACGATTGCGTCAGGGCAGATGAACCTATGAAGAACCACGTCAGCTTTAAAACCGGCGGCAATGCGGCGCTTTTTGTCACACCGCAGAGCGAAAAACAGCTCATAGACGTTATAAATACATTAAACAGCAGCCGCGAGCAGTACTTTGTAATGGGAAACGGCTCAAATCTCCTTGTGTCGGACAGCGGTTTTGACGGCGTTGTTGTATGCATCGGCAAGGGTATGGCAGACGTTTCGGCAGACGGGGAGCGCATTTGTGCAATGGCAGGTGCGTCACTTTCCAAAATCGCCTCGGTTGCACTCAAAAACAACCTCACAGGCTTTGAGTTTGCCTCCGGAATACCGGGCACGCTCGGCGGTGCGGTTATGATGAACGCCGGCGCATACGGCGGCGAGATGAAGGACGTTGTAGTAAGCACACGCTATCTTGCGCCGAGCGGAGAGATAAAGGAGTTTACGGCCGATGAACACGGCTTCGGCTACCGAAAGAGCAACTTTAAAGACGGCGATGTTATTTTGTCATCAGTGATTGAGCTTAAACACGGAAACGGAGAGGACATTCGCTCTCTTATGAACGAGCTTAATTCACGCCGCCGTGAAAAACAGCCGCTCGAATACCCCAGCGCAGGAAGCACCTTCAAGCGCCCGGAGGGGTACTTTGCCGGAAAGCTCATAGACGACGCAGGTCTGCGTGGTTTCAGGCTCGGAGGGGCAATGGTGTCCCAAAAGCACTGCGGATTTGTAATCAATTACGACAACGCTGCAAGCGGTGATATATATAATCTGATGGAGTATGTAAAAAACGAAGTATTTAAGAAGTTTTCGGTCGTTTTGGAGCCGGAAGTCAGACTTCTCGGAAAATTTTAAGAAGGTAAGTGAGATAAATGGAGTTTGCTGTAATAACCGGAATGTCGGGTGCCGGTAAAAGCCAGACAATCAAATATATGGAGGATATGGGCTTTTACTGCGTGGACAATATGCCCCCCAAGCTGTTTGTAAAGTTTGCGGAAATCTGCGCCTCGTCCGACAGCACGATTACCAAAGTGGCATTTGCCATAGATACAAGGGGCGGAGTTCTGTTTTCGGAGCTTATGGAGTGCATAGAGGACTTTGAGCGCACTGTCGGCAAGTGCGACATTGTGTTTCTCGACGCCGACACCGACTGCCTTGTTAAACGTTACAAGGAAACAAGGCGAATGCACCCGCTCGCAAAAAACGGCAATCTCATTGAGGGCATAGAGCGTGAGAGGGAGATGCTCAGCGAGGTAAAGAGCCGTGCAACGCTGATTATAGACACCACCGACTTAAAGCTCAAACAACTGCGTGATAAACTGCGTGAGTTTTTTTTAAACGAGGTTGAGGCGGAAACAATGCAGGTGACCGTTATGTCGTTCGGCTTTAAGTACGGTATTCCCATTGACGCCGACCTGGTGTTTGACGTGCGCTTTCTGCCGAACCCCTTCTATGTGCCGGAGCTTAAGGAAAAGACAGGTCTTGATAGGGAAGTGAGCGACTATGTTAAAAATTCGCCCGTGACGGAGGAGTTTTTAAAGAAGTTTCTCGATATTATGGACTTTCTCGTTCCTCATTACCTCGAAGAGGGCAAGTCCAACCTCGTTGTCGCCGTCGGCTGTACGGGCGGCAAGCACCGCAGCGTCACCGTGGCAAACGAGCTGTATTCGTTTTTGGTTTCCAAAGGCGTCAATGCCTATATAAATCACAGAGATATTAATAAGGGCAGATAATATGAAAAACATATCCGATTTAAAGATTGTTGTAATCGGCGGCGGAACGGGTCTTTCCACGCTTTTGCGTGGACTTAAACTGTTCACGTCCAACATAAACGCCATTGTCACCGTTGCCGACGACGGCGGAAGTTCGGGAGTGCTCAGAGAGGATTTGAACATTCCCGCCCCCGGCGACATTCGCAACTGCATTGTCGCCCTTGCAAATACCGAGGATATATTAAAAAAGCTGTTTCGTTACCGCTTTCCCACAGGTGTTTTTGAGGGGCACAGCTTCGGCAACCTCTTTCTTGCGGCAATGACGGAGATTACGGGGGACTTTGAGAGCGCAATAGAGCATATGAGCTCGGTTCTTGCGGTAAAGGGGCACGTGCTCCCCGTAACTAAGGAAAACGTGCACCTTAAAGCGATTTTGGAGGACGGCTCCGAGGTTTTCGGCGAGTCCAACATTCCAAAGGCGGCATTGGAGCACAAATGCCGTATTAAGAGAATATCCGGCGAGCCGGAGCACGTCTGCGCATTTGAACGGTGCATAGACGTCATAGAGGACGCAGATATTGTGGTTTTGGGTCCCGGAAGTTTGTATACAAGCATAATTCCAAACCTTTTGGCGGACGGAATAACGGACGCACTTTTGCGCACAAAGGCAAAAAAGGTGTACGTCTGCAACGTGATGACCCAGCCGGGGGAAACGGACGGTTTTACCGCCTTTGACCACGTAAACGCAATAATCGCCCATTCCGACAGGCGTGTTGTAGACGCCTGCATAGCAAACACGGGAGTTGTGGGCGATATGATAATGATAAGGTATTTAAGCCAAGGTGCGACGCTCATTGATGCCGATGCCGAAAAATTCAGGCAGTCGGGCATAGAGCTTATAGCCGATAACCTTGTATACATAGACGAAAACAACAAAGTGCGCCACGACTATATCCGCCTTGCGCAGATAATTGTCAGACTGGCGCTGAGCTGACGGAGAACAAAAAATGTCATTTTCTTCTGATACAAAAAACGAACTTGTTAAAATCAAAGACCACAGCGCCGCCGTGTGCCTTGCAGAACTTATGGGGGCGGTTGCCTTCGGCGGAAAAATCCGCCGTGAGGGGGGAACTATGGTTCTCAGAACCGTAACGGAAAACCCCAAAGTGGCAAGGCGCATATATCAGCTTATGCGTGACGCCGTGGGAATAACTTCAAAAATAGTAATAAAAAAGACAAGCGGTACAACCGCCTATTATCAGGTGTGCGCCGAAAACGAGGACGCAATAACTCTTATGATAAGCCTCGGCTTTATTACAAAGCCGTCGGATATGAATTATTTTTCGTCATTTTCGGTAAACACCGCCTACCTTGACAAGCCGGTCAAAAAAAAGGCTTTTCTGCGTGGCGCTTTTCTCTCCTGCGGCTCTGTTATGAACCCGGAGAAAAAGTATCATATGGAGTTTGCCACACCGACATACGGCTTGCATAACGACTTGTTTTCCGTGATGACATCTCTTTCGCTCAAACCAAAAGTCGTTGTGCGCAAGGGCACAATGGTTGTGTACTTTAAGAGCAGTGAGGACATTGCCGACATATTGACTTTGATGGGCGCATACAACATCTTAATGCGTTTTCATAACGTTAAAATAATCAAGGAAATAAGGAACGATGCCAACCGAACCGCAAACTGCGAGATGGCAAACCTGCGCAAAATGGTTGACGCATCGGTCGTTCAGGTGCAGGCGATAGAAAAGCTCATAAGGCTCAATAGGTTTAACACCCTGCCCGAAAACTTAAAGGAGGTTGCACGCCTTCGCCTGGAATACCGTGAGCACACGTTAAAGGAGCTTGGCGAAATGCTCACGCCCCCTCTCGGCAAGTCGGGGGTAAACCACAGACTCAGAAAAATCCAGGAGATAGCGGATAAATACTGATGTCCGATTTTACACATTTACACGTTCACACACAGTACAGCCTGCTCGACGGCACCGCAAAAATCGGCGAGCTGTTGGACAGTGCGGCGTCGCTCGGCTTTGACAGCCTTGCCATAACCGACCACGGCGTTATGTACGGTGCGGTTGAATTCTGCTGCGAGGCAAAAAAGAGGGGTATGAAGCCTATAATCGGCTGTGAGGTTTATACCGCTCCGCACAGCCGCTTCGGCCGTGTTCACGGTACGGACTCGGAGTACGGCCATCTTGTTTTGCTGTGCAAAAATAACAGGGGTTATAAAAATCTTATGACCCTTGTTTCTTATGCCTTTACGGAGGGGTACTACTATAAGCCGAGAGTGGACGCCGAGCTTTTGAGTAAATATTCCGACGGTCTTATTGCCCTCAGCGGCTGTCTTAAAGGCGAAGTCAGCGCACGTCTTGTGAGCGGAGATTTTGACGGTGCGGTTAAAAAGGCAAAGGAATATGCGCAGATTTTCGGCAAAGATAATTTTTATCTCGAAATCCAGAACCACGGACTGCCCGAACAGCAGACCGTAATTGACGGAATGGTTAAAATATCCAATCTTTTGGATTTGCCGCTCGCCGCAACCAACGACGTTCATTATATCAAGCGTGAGGACAGCATTTTGCAGGACGTATTAACGTGCATACAAACGGGCAAAAAGCTCTCCGACCCCGACCGTATGAAGTTTCACGGACAGGAATTTTACTTAAAGACGGCAGACGAGATGAAGGCGCTTTTCGCCGAATTTCCCGACGCTGTGGAGAACACACGCAAAATAGCGCAGCGGTGCAACGCCGAGCTGGACTTCGGCACAATGCACCTGCCGAAAATCGAGATAGAAACCTCCCTTACGCACGAGCAGTATTTAAGAAAGCTGTGCTTTGACGGTGCGGCTAAAAAGTACGGCGGCATTACCGAACAGATTTCAAAGAGGATTGAATACGAGCTTGACGTTATAAATTCAATGGGATATACCGACTATTTTCTCATTGTGTGGGATTTCATAAAGTACGCAAAGGATAATGCAATCCCCGTCGGTCCGGGCAGAGGGAGCGCCGCCGGGAGCATTGTTTCCTATACGCTTAACATAACGGAAATCGACCCGATTAAATATGACTTGCTCTTTGAGCGTTTTTTAAACCCCGAAAGAGTGAGTATGCCCGATATAGACATAGACATCTGCAACGAAAGGCGTGACGAGGTTAAGGATTACGTTGTGCGCAAGTACGGCGAAAACCGTGTTGCCGGTATTGTCGCCTTCGGAACTCTCGCCGCCCGTGCCGCCGTGCGTGACGTCGGCAGAGTGCTTGCAACCGACCCTGTGGTTGTGGACAGGGTGGCAAAGGCTATACCCGAATTTTTGCACATAAAGCTCAGCGACGCAATGGAGCGTGAGCCGAGCCTTAAAAAGATGTACGCCGCAGAACCCGAAGTTAAAAAGCTTTTGGACATTGCAATGAGCTTGGAGGGCTTTGTCCGCCACGCCACAACTCACGCAGCGGGCGTGGTGATTGCAGACGATGAGCTGTTTAATTACACACCCGTTCAGACGGGCGATAAAGGCGTCATAAGCCAGTACCCGATGCAGAGTTTGGAGAAAATCGGACTTCTTAAAATGGACTTTCTGGGACTGCGCAACCTTACAATAATAGACAATACCGTAAAGCTGGTAGAGAAAACAACGGGAGTAAAAATAACAGACTTTGACTATAACGACGAAAAAACGTTTAAACTTATTCAAAAAGGCGACACAAACGGAGTTTTTCAGCTCGAAAATCCGGGACTCAAATCGTTTTTAAGAAAGTTTAAACCCTCGTGCGTTGACGACATAATAATAACCACAAGCATATACCGCCCGGGCCCGATGGAACAAATTCCCAAATTTTTGGAAAACGTCAAAAACCCGAACGGCATAAAGTATATGCACCCCCTCTTGGAGAGTATTTTAAGACCGACCTACGGCGTTATCGTGTACCAGGAGCAGGTTATGAATATAGTAAAAGTCCTTGCCGGCTACTCTATGGGCAGAGCCGACCTTGTCCGCAGAGCTATGGCTAAAAAGAAAAAGGCGGAAATGGAGAGGGAACGCCGGGTTTTCATAAACGGTCTTACCGATGAAAACGGCGTTGTTACCGTTCCCGGTACAAGGCGGAACGGCATAGACGACGGTACGGCAAACAGGATTTTTGACACACTAATTCACTTTGCAAACTATGCCTTTAACAAATCCCACGCAGCGTGCTATGCCCACGTTGCATATCAGACGGCGTATTTAAAGGCAAATTACCCCACACAGTATCTTGCCGCACTGCTTGCAAGCCTTTTGGGCAACTCGCATAAAATTTCAAAGTACGTGACGGACTTTGCCAAGTACAAAATAAGGCTTTTGCCGCCGGATATAAACAAAAGCTCCGGTTACTTTGACGTTGAGGGCACGGACGTGCGCTTTGGACTTTCGGCACTTAAAAATGTGGGAATGACCTTTCCGCAGAATATAGTCAAGGAACGGCAGAAAAACGGCAATTTCAAGAGCTTTGAGGACTTTGCCGTCAGAATGGCGCAGTACGACATTAACAAGCGCTGTGTGGAGGTGCTTATCAAGTGCGGTGCGTTCGATTCCGTTTTCCCCAACCGCCGTGTTCTGCTTTTAAACTTTGAGGCCGTACTCGACTCGGTAAAGCAGGACGGAATGAACAAAAACAGCGGCCAGGTCAGCTTTTTTTCTCCGGGCGAGGACGTATCTCCCGTCAGACTTATATCGGACGGCACGGAGGATTTTTCCGGACTCGAAAAGCTGTCCTTTGAGCACGAATATGCCGGAATGTATCTGAGCGGTCACCCGATAAACGAATACCTCCTTGCGGCGGCACAGTTTGCCGACACGCAAATTTACTCGGTAAACGACGGCAGCGTTGATGAGGGAGCAAGGGTCAATGTGTGCGGCGTGCTTTCGAGAGTTACGGCAAAGCGTACCAAAAGCGGAGTTTTTATCTGCACAATGACGCTCTCCGACTTGTACGACAGTATCGAGCTTACCGCATTTGAGAGCACGTATAACCGATTTTTGCCGCTTTTAAAGGACGGGGCGGCGCTCTGCGTAACCGCACAGGTAAAAAAGCGTAACGAAACCGTCAGCCTTTCGCTCATTTCGGCATACAGCGCAAGGGAGCGTGCAAACTCCGTGAGCGGTTCTCTCTATGTCCGCCTGTCCGACAAGGGCGAGCTTGGCGGCGTGCAAAAAGTCTTTTCTCACTACCGTGGGCAGACGCCCGTGTGCGTGTACTTTGAGGACAGCGGTACCGCTGTGAGGTCGGACGCAAGCCACGGTGTGCGCCTTTGCAATGAGCTTGCATTGGAGCTTTGCGGAATTGTCGGATTGGAAAATGTAAAAATCAAATAACTGAAATAACCTTTGATTACAAAACAGCGGCTCAAATTGCCGCTGTTTTGCGCATATTGCCGTAATTTGCCAAAAGCACTGCAACTGCCTTGACTTGAATAGATAAAAATGGTATAATAATCTTGCATAACATTGTATCATAGCGTTGCTATGGTATAATCATTATCAAGCACACTATATTTAGGGGTTGATTACAGTGAAAAAGTATAACATTGCAGTTGTGGGTGCAACCGGTATGGTCGGCAGAACGTTTTTAAAAGTTCTGGAAGAAACCAAACTCCCGGTTGAAAATTACTATCTCTTTGCATCAAAGCGTTCGGCAGGTACCAAAGTTACCTTTATGGGCAAAGAGTACACCGTTGAGGAACTCACCGAAACATCGTTTGACAGAGGTATTGACATTGCGCTCTTTTCCGCAGGCGGTTCCACGAGTGAAAAATTTGCTCCCATCGCCGCATCTAAGGGCTGCGTTGTAATAGACAATTCAAGCGCTTGGAGAATGGACCCCGAGGTTCCCCTCGTAGTTCCCGAAGTAAATCCCGACGACATCAAGTGGAACAAGGGTATTATCGCAAACCCCAACTGTTCCACAATTCAGGCAATGGTTGCACTCAAACCCTTGCACGATAAATATAAAATAAAGAGGGTTGTCTATTCAACCTATCAGGCAGTGTCCGGCGCAGGAATGTCCGGCTACAAGGATTTGGAGGACGGCTTAAAGGGCGAAGCTCCCAAAAAGTTCCCGCACCCGATTGCCGGCAACTGTCTTCCGCATATAGACGTATTTCTCCCCAACGGCTATACCAAAGAGGAGATGAAAATGGTCAACGAAACGAGGAAAATCCTCGGCGACGACAGCATCAGAATTACCGCAACGACGGTCAGAGTGCCGGTTTTTTACGGTCACAGCGAGTCCATAAACGTTGAATTTTACAATCAATTTAATTTAAATGAGTTAAAGAGCGTATTGGAAAACGCCCCCGGCGTTATCGTTCAGGACGACCCGGAACACGACGTGTATCCGCTTGCAATAAACGCCGCCGGAACAAACGAAACCTACGTCGGCAGAATTCGCCGTGACGAGAGCGTCGAGAGCGGCGTAAACCTCTGGGTTGTTGCCGACAACATCAGAAAGGGCGCTGCCGCAAACGCAGTTCAGATTGCCGAAAAACTCATCGAGATGCAAAACAACTGATATTTTCGGAGGAAAGAATATGAAACCAACAGTTTTTACAGGCGCCGCCGTTGCCATAGTAACGCCGTTTAACGAAAGCGGTGTTGACTTTGAAAAGTTCGGCGAGCTGATTGATTATCAGATAGAAAACGGCACCGACGCCATAGTCGTGTGCGGAACAACCGGCGAGTCGGCAACAATGCCGGACGAGGAGCACATCTCAGTTATTAAATACTGCGTTCAGAGAGTCGCAGGACGTGTGCCCGTAATAGCAGGAGCAGGCACTAACGACACACCGCACTGCATAAGACTCAGCAAAGCTGCTGAGGAGTGCGGAGCAGATGCGCTTTTGCTTGTTACTCCGTATTACAACAAGACTACGCAAAAGGGTCTTGTAAAGCACTTTACAATGGTTGCAAATTCTGTGAATTTGCCCATAATTCTATACAGCGTGCCGTCGAGAACGGGCGTAAACATCGCACCGCAAACCGTAAAGAAACTCAGCGAGGTTGAGAACATCGTCGGCATAAAAGAGGCAAGCGGAAATATATCCCAGGTTGCCAAGATTGCCGAACTCTGCGGTGATGACTTTACGATTTATTCCGGCAATGACGACCAGATTGTGCCGATTATGTCGCTCGGCGGTAAGGGCGTTATCTCCGTTCTTTCAAACGTTGTGCCGGCTCAAACGCACGACATTGCGGCAAAGTATCTGGCAGGCGACACAAAGGGCGCACTCAGCATTCAACTTGAATACCTTGAACTCATAGACGCACTGTTTTGCGAAGTAAACCCCATTCCGGTTAAAACCGCACTCAATATGATGGGGCAGAATGTCGGCTCTCTGAGAATGCCGCTGTGCGAAATGACAGAGGAAAACGAGGAAAAATTGAGAAACGTACTCAAAAAGTACAAATTGATATAACTAAAAACAAGGTGTCCTCCGCCTTTGCGGCGGAGGGCTCTGTTTTCGGAGGGATAACTTATGACAAAAATAATACTCAGCGGCTGTAACGGGCATATGGGGCAGGTGATTGCAAGGCTTGCGTCAACCGACGAAAGCGTTAAAATCGTGCTCGGCTGTGACATCAATACACAGATGAAAAATTCGTTTTCCGTGTGTTCGTCGCTTGACGATGCTGATGCCGCCGATGCAGTGATAGATTTTTCTCACCCGAGTAATTTTGAAAACGTTGTGTCGTACTGCAAGCGTACCAAAACTCCGCTTGTAATGGCAACTACCGGTCTTTCCGACGAGCAGAAGGCGGAGCTTGTTTCTCTCTCCGAGGACGTTGCGGTGTTTTTCAGCGCAAATATGTCTCTCGGCGTGAATTTGCTTGTAAGCCTTGCCAAAAAAGCGGCGGAAATTCTCGGCGACAGCTTCGACATAGAGATAATAGAAAAACATCATAACCAAAAGATAGACGCTCCGAGCGGCACTGCGCTTATGATTGCCGATGAGCTTTCCGAGTCGCTGTCCGAAACTCCCAAATACGTCTACGACCGCCACAGCGTGCGCCGCAAACGTTCCAAAAACGAGATAGGCATACACTCCGTAAGAGGCGGAACAATAGTCGGTGAGCACGATGTCATCTTTGCCGGAACCGATGAGATTGTCGAAATAAGGCATACCGCTATGAGTAAGGAAATCTTTGCCGCAGGCAGTCTTAAAGCCGCAAAGTTCATAAGCGGAAAAAAAGCCGGAATGTATGATATGGCAGATATTGTAAAAGAGTAATATTTGCCCCCTGATGTTCATATCTTAAACCATCGTATTATGTACGGTGGTTTTTTTATGGAGATGATGACATTGTATAGGTTAAATGACAGCATATGCGTGCGTGACGACGTGACTATGATAACGATAGACAACCTCTCCGGTGATAACCGTGTTATGGCGTCCGTTCTGTGCGAAATTGCCAAAATGGATATGGATATTGACATTTTAGACTACCACAACAGCTACAAGGGCAGCAAGCTGACAATTCTTGTGGAAAACAGCGGAATACTGCGCATAACCGGAGCCGTGGGAATGTTTAAAGACAAGATGAAAGGCTTAATCTGCGACGTTTACTGCCTTAATACCGCCGTGACCGTGGCAACGCAGAAAACCCCTCTTGATGACGCCGCCGCAATTATGCGTGCGTTCTCGCACGGCGGCATAGAGCTTTACCACCTTTTTTCCGGCAGTGCGGGCATAACGCTTGTAATAAATGAGGCGTACACCGACCGTGCGTGCTCTGTTTTGGAAAAGATATTCAAAAAAATGTGACAAATTTTTGCATTTTGTTTATATTTCACCTTGTAACTTGCCTTATTATGTGTTAAAATATCAGTATAATTTTATAATGGCAAGAAAGGGGTAAAAAAATGATTTACAGTGCAGAAGTTGAGAATATGTGTGTAGTTAAAAAGGGCGCAAATCACGGCCCGGCTCCTATTCCGCAGGAAGGTCAGTGGACCAAATCCAAGGAAATTAAGGACGTTTCGGGTCTTACACACGGTGTTGGTTGGTGCGCTCCCCAGCAGGGTGCTTGTAAGCTCACATTAAACGTTAAGGAAGGTATTATCCAGGAGGCTCTCGTTGAGACTATCGGCTGTTCCGGTATGACTCACTCCGCAGCTATGGCCTCGGAAATTCTCCCCGGTAAGACAATCCTTGAAGCACTCAATACAGACCTTGTCTGTGATGCTATCAACACAGCTATGAGAGAGCTTTTCCTCCAAATTGTTTACGGAAGAACACAGACGGCTTTCTCCGAGGGCGGTCTGCCCATCGGCGCAGGACTCGAAGACCTCGGTAAGGGTCTGAGAAGCCAGGTAGGTACAATGTACGGCACACTTGCTAAGGGTTCAAGATACCTCGAAATGGCAGAAGGCTACGTAACCGACATTGCGCTCGACGGCGACGATGAAATTATCGGCTACAAGTTCGTTCACCTCGGCAAAATGATGGAAATGGTTAAAAAGGGTATGGACGCAAACGAGGCACTCGAAAAGGCAAGCGGTCAGTACGGAAGAATTGACGATGCCGTTAAGTTTGTAGACCCCAGAAAAGAATAATAGAGGAGGACGTTACGATGGCTTTATTTGAGAGTTACGAGAGAAGAATAGATAACATTAATGCAGTTCTTAACGCAAACGGAATAGCTTCCATAGAAGAAGCAAAGAAAATTTGCGATGACAAAGGTATCGACCCCTATACAATAGTCAAGGGTATTCAGCCGATTTGCTTTGAAAATGCCGCTTGGGCATATGTTGTGGGCGCAGCGCTTGCAATAAAGAGAGGCTGCAAAAATGCGGCTGACGCAGCGGAAGTTATCGGCGAAGGCCTTCAAGCATTCTGCATAAAGGGTTCTGTTGCCGACGACAGAAAGGTTGGCCTCGGTCACGGTAACCTCGGCGCAATGCTTTTGAGAGAGGAAACAAAGTGCTTTGCATTCCTGGCAGGTCACGAGTCTTTTGCGGCAGCAGAGGGCGCAATCGGTATTGCAAGAAGTGCAAACAAAGTTAGAAAAGAACCCCTTAAAGTAATACTTAACGGTCTTGGTAAAGACGCCGCTCAGATTATATCGAGAATTAACGGGTTTACATATGTTCAGACTCAGTTTGACTACGGCACGGGCGAGCTTAAAATCGTTAGAGAAAAAGCATACTCAAACGGTGAGAGAGCAGAAGTTCGCTGCTACGGTGCAGACGATGTCCGTGAGGGCGTTGCAATAATGCACCACGAGGGCGTGGACGTTTCAATCACAGGTAACTCCACCAACCCCACAAGGTTCCAGCACCCCGTTGCAGGAACATATAAGAAGGAGTGCAACGCACTCGGCAAGAAGTACTTCTCCGTTGCTTCCGGCGGCGGTACAGGAAGAACACTCCACCCGGATAATATGGCTGCCGGCCCCGCATCTTACGGTATGACAGATACTCTCGGCAGAATGCACTCCGACGCACAGTTTGCAGGTTCGTCCTCTGTTCCGGCTCACGTTGAAATGATGGGCTTTTTGGGAATAGGCAACAACCCGATGGTAGGCGCTACCGTTGCAGTTGCGGTTGCTGTTCAGGAATGTATGAATAAGTAATAAGTCCTTTTGGTTTTAAGGCAAAATGAAACAGACACATCAAAGGAATTTCCGATGATGTGTCTGTTTTTTCTATTTTGAAAATGTAACCCATACTTCATTGTACTCTGCGGTGAAGGTAACAAAGATAAGCGAAGTGCCCTTTGAAAGAGTAAATCTCATCTTTACATCTTCCTCCTCGACGTTACTTTCTTTCCAACCGTTTTCCAACAAATAGCATACGTAATCAGCCAAGTGAGTGCGACCGCTAAGGTCAATACAGTCATATGCATATATGTAGGTTTTTTGGTCAGGTGTGTATATCTCTTTTGCCTTGACGCCCGTTATAGCGGTGTAATCGGGTATTTCTGTTTCGGGGTAGTATAAGTCGGTTTCCGGGTAGGTTTTGTCAGGTGTTGCATTTGACGGTTTGCCCGTTGTAATGACAACGGTATTTGCCGTACCGTCCCAGTCAATGCCAATGTTGAAAGCCTCGGATATTGCCCTTATCGGTACTAATGTTCTGTTATTTACGACACAGGCAGGGCTGTCAAGCGTTACAGACGAACCGTTGACATACATTTGGGGGTCGTTTATCGTCAAAATGATAACGGTGCTTTCCTTAATAGATGTTACTGTCTGCGTGTTTTCGTTCCAATAGACGGTTGCACCAATCGCCTCAAAAATTGCACGGAGCGGAACCATTGTCCTGTCGTTGATTAACAGCGGCGGTACGTCGAAATCAATTTGCCGACCGTCAATTTTTACGGTTATGCCGTTGTTTGCCGTTGCGGTAGTTGAGCCTGTCAGTGATAATACCGTCAAAATCAGGCATAACACTTTTTTGATGTTTTTCATATTTAAGCCTCTTTCGATATTTAAGCTCACACAATAAAAAATGCGTGGCAACAGAAAACGTCACCACGCACAAAAACGAGGCTTGATTTCTGTCACCACAACAACAATCTCAAAATATGAATATTACACAACCATATTTAAGCCTGCGTTTTTTGCAAAACACAACTTGGTTGTATAATATTGTTTGCATCAGAAAAAAAGATATTCGCAAAAATATCCAATCAGAACATTTGAAATTGTCATTGTGGTGAACATAGTATACCACTGTAGGTGTCAAAAATCAATACTTTTCGGAGTCTTTTGGAAAATTTCTTTAAAAATAACTTTCGCATCACATCTACGCATTATCCTTTATTCCGCTCAAATCCCTGTCGCAGATTACGCCGTCCAGTTCATTGATGTTGCACACGGAGAACAAAAACGTCTTTCCGATTTTTGAGTTGTCACACATAAAATATCTCTGCCGTGCACGTTCGAGCATCGCAAGGCGCAGTTCGGTTTCCGACTCCGAAAAGTCCGTTATATCTCCGTTTGCACCAAGTCCCTGTGACGAAAAAAACAGAAAATCGGCGTTCATACTTTTTATTGTATTCAGCGCTATTGAGCCGGTGAATGCAAGGGAATTGCTCACAAGTTTGCCGCCGGTGCAATATGCCTTTATGTGCCTTTGCGATAGGGTGGTGAGAGCCTTTATTCCGTTGGTTATGACGGTGACGTTCTGCTCAGTTTCAATGTAATTTGCTATAAAAGACGCAGTTGACGAGGCGTCGAGAAACACGGTACTGCCGGGAGTTATGAGCTTTGCCGCCCGTCGTGCGAGCGACATTTTAATATTCTCGTTAAAATTTTCCCTCACCGCAAGCGGAACGTCACGGTTATCGTGCGTAACTATGGAAACACCGCCGTAACAGGTGCTCACAAGGCCGTCGTTTTCCAGTTTTTTAAGGTCACGCCTTACGGTGACAGCGGAAACATACAGCCTTTTTGCCAAGTCGTTAGGGGTGCAATATTTCTCCCGTGTCAGTATTTCCATTATGCTGTCCAATCGTTCATTTTTAATCATAAATAATCACAACCTGTGTCTGTTTTTGTTTTATTGTACCACTTTTTTGAGCAATTCGCAATATGTAAATCATATTTTTGAATATTGTTGACAAGTGGTGAACGTGGTGCTAAAATCAAAGCGAAAATTACAGAAATGGGGGATAAAAATGATAATTACAATAGTCGGAGCAGGAATGATGGGGTCGGCAATGGCAACCCCGGCGGCGGACAACGGACACACGGTAAGGCTTGTGGGCACGCCGCTGGACAGGGAGATTATAGACCGTGCACAAAAGGACGGCTACCATAAGACGTTAAAAAGGCAGCTGCCGGCAGGGACTGAGTGTTATCAGATTGAACAGCTTGCCAATGCGCTTGACGGCTGCGGACTCCTTATAGGCGGAGTAAGCAGTTTTGGCGTGGAGTGGTTCGGCAGTGAGGTATTGCCCAAAATACCCAAAAGTTTGCCCGTTCTTTCCATAACAAAGGGTATGCACGCAGACGGAGAGGGCAACTTTACGCCGTTTCCCGACTACCTTGGAGCAAAACCGGGTTGCGGGGGATTGTCGCTGAATGCGGTAGGCGGTCCTTGCATTAGCTTTGAACTGGCGGACAGACATCAGACCTTTGTTGCGTTTTGCGGCCACGATAAGGAAATGCTCAAAAAAATCAAGTCTGTGCTTGCCACCGACTACTACCACATTAACATCACAGACGACGTTGCCGGACTCGAAATGGCGGTTGCTATGAAAAATGCGTATGCCCTCGGCGTTGCGCTGGCAATAGGTATGGCGGAGGCAGAAAACGGCATCGGCTGTAAGGAACACTACAATCCGCAGGCGGCGCTCTTTGCGCAGAGTGTTCGTGAAACAATCAGGCTCTTAAAAATCGCAGGCGGACGTGAGAATGAAATTCTGTATAACGCAGGCGACCTGTACGTTACAGTGTTCGGCGGACGTACACGAATGATAGGAACACTTCTCGGACGTGGAATGAGGTATAGCCAAGCGAGAGAGAAATTAAAGGACGTGACGTTGGAGTCCGTGGCAATAGCACAGGTTATGATTGAAGCGTTAAAGCGCCGTGGAGAGGATTTGAGCGAATTTCCGCTCCTGTGCCACATCTACGATATGATTACAAAAAATATCACGGCAGACGTTCCGTGGACGAGTTTTGAAAAGACAGAATAACAAAATATTAATGCTCTTGGTCGGAAGACAGCTAATACAATCTTCTATCCAAGGGGAATATGCTGCACAAATGCACGTGAGTATTTTGAATTCTGAGGTGCACAGCTATTGACAAACATACCAATTTAATGTATTATAGTACCAACGGTAAAAAAATCTGCTGTTTGTGCAAATCGGCGCTGGGATTTATTGTCGCAGCGCCTTGTTTTTGCCGTCAGCTCCATACAAAACTGCGGAGGTATAACAAGTGAGTAATATTACTGAAATTTTTGGAAGTCTGGTATTTAATGACACGGTGATGAAGGAAAAATTGCCGAAAGATACCTATAAAAAGTTGAGAAAAACCATCGACAACGGCGAGGCGCTGTCAATAGATACGGCAAACGTTGTGGCAAACGCAATGAAAGACTGGGCGATAGAAAAGGGCGCAACGCACTACACCCATTGGTTCCAGCCGATGACGGAGGTCACCGCCGAAAAACACGACAGCTTTATTACGCCGACGGTTGACGGCAAGGTTATAATGGAATTTTCCGGCAAGGAGCTCATAAAGGGCGAGCCGGACGCATCGAGTTTCCCGTCCGGAGGACTCAGGGCAACGTTTGAGGCGAGAGGTTACACCGCCTGGGACCCCACGTCATATGCGTTTATCAAGGACGGTTCGCTCTGCATACCCACCGCATTTTGCTCGTACGGCGGAGAGGCTCTTGACAAAAAGACGCCGCTCTTGCGTTCAATGGAAGTCATAGACAAGCAGGCTATGAGGATTGTCCGCCTTTTCGGCAATACAACGTCCAAAAAGGTTGTTGCAACAGTCGGTGCGGAGCAGGAGTATTTTCTCATAGACCGTGACCTTTACAGCAAGCGTGAGGACCTTGTTTTTACCGGCAGAACCTTGTTCGGCGCAAAGCCGCCCAAGGGTCAGGAGCTTGAAGACCATTACTTCGGTCAGCTTAAACCGAGGGTTTCGGCATATATGAAGGAGCTTGACGAGGAACTCTGGAAGGTCGGCGTCCTTGCCAAAACCAAGCACAATGAGGTTGCACCGGCACAGCACGAGCTTGCGCCGATATACACAACCACAAACATTGCAACCGACCACAATCAGATAACAATGGAACTTATGAAAAAAATTGCCTTAAAGCACAACCTCGTGTGCCTTTTGAACGAAAAGCCCTTTGCCGGCGTAAACGGCAGCGGCAAGCACAACAACTGGTCAATCTCTACCGACGATGGCATAAACTTGCTTGAACCGGGCAAAACGCCGTACGAAAACGAGCAGTTTTTAACGTTTTTCTGCGCAGTGATAAAGGCGGTCGACGAGTATCAGGCACTTTTGCGTGTATCGGTTGCAAGTGCAGGCAACGACCACAGACTCGGCGCAAACGAGGCGCCTCCGGCAATAGTTTCAATCTTTATCGGCGACCAGCTCGAAGCCATTTTGGACGCAATAGAAAACGATGAGGATTACCTGGAAAAGAAAAAGGAAAAAATGGAAGTCGGCGTTCACGTTCTCCCCAGCTTTACCAAGGATAGAACAGACAGAAACCGCACCTCGCCGTTTGCGTTCACGGGCAATAAATTTGAGTTTAGAATGCTCGGCTCGTCTGCCTCGATTTCCGGCCCTAACGTGGTGCTCAATACCATTGTTGCAGATGTTCTCGAACAGTTTGCAGACGAACTCGAAGGCGCAAAGGACTTTAAATCCGCACTGCACAAATTGCTTAAAAAGACGATTAAGGAGCATAAGAGGATAATATTTAACGGTAACAACTATTCCGACGAATGGATTGACGAGGCGGAGAGGAGAGGGCTTTATAACCTCAAAAGCACTCCGGAGGCAATCCCGTACTTTGCGTCGGAAAAGAGCGTGGAGCTTTTTGCAAGGCACGGCATATACACTGAGGCGGAGCTGTGTTCCAGATGTGAGATACTGTTTGAAAATTATTCTAAAATATTAAACATAGAGGCGCTCACTATGTCGGATATGATTAAAAAAGACATAATCCCCGCAGTCAGCGCATATACTCAAAAACTGGCGGAAACCGCACTTGCAAAAAAGGCTGTTTCCGACAGGATAAACGTGTCCGTCGAGCAGCAGCTTGCCGAGAAACTGTCGGAACTTACATATCGTTTGTATAAGAGCAACGGAAAACTCGAAAATTCTCTGCTCGAGGTAAAGAAGTACGAAAGCGACATAGAAACATACGCACGTTTCTACCACGACGTTGTCTTTGCCAATATGAAAGAGGCGAGGGAGATAGCCGATGAGATGGAGGTAAACACGGCTCATAACTTCTGGCCGTTCCCGACGTACAGCGAGCTTATGTTCAACGTTTAATTTAAGGAGAGGAAATTTTTATGAGTTTTATCCTGATGATGCAAACGATAATCCTCGGCATAGTCGAGGGCATAACCGAGTGGCTGCCCATAAGCTCCACCGGACATATGATACTTGTCAACGAATTTTTAAACAACAAAAACAGCTTTACCTCGTCCGACCTGTATCTGTACGTAATTCAGCTCGGCGCAATACTCGCCGTTGTGACGCTGTATTTTAAAAAGCTGAATCCCTTTGCGCTTTCCAAAACCAAAGAGGAAAAGGCGGCAACGTGGCAGATGTGGTTTAAGGTGATTGTTGCGTGCGTGCCTGCGGCAGCGATAGGACTTGCAATAGACAGCTATATGCAGCACTTTGAAAACTGGCAGGTTGTGTCTGCAATGCTCATTGTATACGGTGTTGCGTTTATAATTGTCGAAAACAAAACACCAAAGGTTAAGGTAAAAAGCATAGACTCTATGACGTACAAAACCGCACTGCTTATAGGCGCATTTCAGGTGCTCTCCATAATTCCGGGAACATCACGCTCCGGCTCTACCATACTCGGTGCAATAATTCTTGGCTGTTCACGTTCGGTTGCGGCAGAGTTTTCGTTCTTTCTTGCCATTCCGGTTATGTTCGGAGTCAGCCTCTTAAAGATACTTAAATACGGTCTTGCTATGCAGGCAGGAGAGGCGGTTGTTTTAATAACCGGTATGGTTGTGGCATACGTTGTGTCGATGCTGTCTATAAAGTTCTTGATGAATTATGTCAGAAAGCACGACTTCAAAGGATTTGGATATTACAGAATAATAATGGGAATAATAGTAATAGGATATTTCTTAATAAGATAAAAAAACGGGCGGCGCATCTACCTTGCGCCGCCTTTAAGTTTACCTATTGCCTCCGATACACTGCGGACGGGAACAATCTCTATCCCGTCTGTTTTTTCGAGCTCCTTTGCGTTTTCAAACGGGAGTATGCACCGCTTAAAGCCGAGTTTTTTTGCCTCGGCAATGCGCCTTTGCGCATAGCTTACGGAGCGCACCTCGCCGGTTAAGCCAACCTCGCCGAGGATTAGAGTTTTTTCGTCTATGACAAAGTTTTTGTAGTTTGATGCAACCGCCGTAATCAGTGCCAGGTCTGACGCAGTTTCCACAATTTTAAGTCCGCCGACAACGTTTATGTATACATCTTGGTTTTGCATAGAGTAACCCAGCTTTTTTTCCAGAATTGCCACAAGCATTACCGTGCGGTTGTAGTCAATGCCGGTTGCCATACGCCGTGCTATGGCAAAGCTGGTGGGGGCGGAGAGAGCCTGAATTTCGGCAAGCATAGGGCGTGAGCCTTCCATCGTGCAAACCACGGCAGAGCCGGAGGTGTTTTCGGGTCTGCCGGACAGCATCATTGCCGACGGATTTTTAACCTGTTTGAGTCCGCTGTCCTTCATCTCAAAGACGCCTATTTCATCGGTCGAGCCGAACCTGTTTTTAACCGTGCGCAAAATTCGGTAGCTTTGCTGGCGTTCTCCCTCAAAGTACAGTACGCAGTCAACCATATGTTCAAGCACTCTCGGCCCGGCGATACTGCCTTCCTTTGTAACGTGACCGACAATGAAAATCGCTATGTTGTTCTCCTTTGCAAGACGCATCAAAAAGTGCGTTGCATCACGCACCTGTGCCACACTGCCGGGAGCAGACGCAACCTCCGCACGGTACATTGTCTGAATTGAGTCCACAATCATAACATCGGGTTTTGCGTTGGCGGCGTGGGAGATTATGCTGTCAAGATTTGTTTCCGCCAAGAGCAAAAGTCCTTTGGGGCTCACTCCCAGACGGCTTGCACGCATCTTTACCTGCTGTGCCGACTCCTCGCCGGTCACATAAAGGACGCTGCTGCCGTCGCCTATGTATTGGCATATTTGCAAAAGCAGGGTGGATTTGCCTATTCCGGGGTCGCCGCCCACGAGCACCATAGACCCCCTGACAATTCCACCACCGAGAACACGGTCGAGTTCCTCCGTGCCGGTAGGTATGCGCTTTTCCTCGTTTTCGCTGATTTCATCAAGCCTTTGCGGCACTGATTTTGACATTGACGGCACCGCCTGTTTCATATCGTATTTTGAAACGGGCACTTCCGCCTGTTCCTCAAATGTATTCCAAGACATACACGACGGGCACTTTCCGAGCCATTTGGGCGTTTCGTAACCGCACTGCGTGCAGACAAACTTTGTCTTTTGTTTCATATGACACACTCCGTAAATTAATCTATACCTATTATATCAGCGTGTGCTCCAAATGTCAAATGCCCCCTGCCGATTGACTGCGTTGGCAAGGGGCATACATATTTACTTGTTTTCGTCTGTTGTCTTGTCCGTTGTTCCTGTGCCTGTCGTACCGTTCGTTGTGTTATTTGTTGTACCGTTGTCCGTCTTGTTGTCGGTTTTGCCGTTTTTGTTGTCATTGGTCATTTTGTCCTCAACGTCGTCTATGAGGTTGCCGTCATTGTCTTTGTCCTTGTCATTGGTTTGCAATGTGCCGTTGTTGTCAATGTTGCCGTCGTTGTTGTTTCCGCAGGCGCAGAAGGCTGTCACAATTCCGAGGGTGAGCAATGCGGTCAGAAGTATGGATAGAAATTTTTTCAAGTTTTCCACATTCCTTTCAAAAATGTAATGTTACTTTCTGCTAATATTATTGTGCAGCTTTAATTTTGTATTCGTGGAAAATTTTTCTATGCCGTTTGCCTCTTGCCTATCCTCTGCCAGTTAACAAAGCTGTATAAGTCGTTTGCAAGGAATGCCGCAAAGCAGATTACCACCGACAGATACGAGATGTCGTGCATTGCGGCAAGTGACCACAGGACAATGAGCACAACGTCGTTTGCGGCATATCCGATTGCAAATAACGGACTTCTCTTTGCCGAAAGATAAACCGCAACAAAACTTGTGGTCACGGACGCCGTGCTCCAAATGAGATTTGCCGTGTTTAAGTATTTTAATATGAGGTAAAATACTGCGGTCACCAAAACGGTTAAAATACACATAACGGCATATTCCGCCTTTGAAACGTTAAAATTCACCGTCACCTCCGCCTTGTTGCCCTTGTACGGATTTTTAAGCCACGAAACAAAGGAGAAAACCGCCATCGGCATAGACATACACACGTACGTAAGCATCTCACCATAGTATGCAAAACCGAAGGATATGTAACCGTATAAAAGTGCAAAAATCACCATCAGCGCAGGTCCTGTGGGGTTGCCTTTGGCGTTGAATATAAGTGCTGTAACACCGATTAATGACGCTGCAAGCGACAGTGTACCTCCGCTCGGCGACTTAAAGTGCGAAACTACCGTCACAATAACTGAGCCTAACCACAGCGCAAGCTCACCCTTTGAGAAATAACTTAAAAAATTCTTTTTCATATAAACCTCCCAAAAAAATAGAGCATTCGCATTGCGCATCTTCAAAGACCTAACGATACACAAACAAATGCTACCCGGTGGCAGTTAATATTAACTTACGGCTATATTAACACATTAAATTTCCCCTGTCAAGGAAATTGAGTAAAAATATGGATTTTTGCCGTAAATTACATCACGTGTTACAAAAAATAACCCTGTGCAATTCGCCTTTTAGGTGATAAACTATAAGTGAAATTAAACAAAAATGGAGGTTTTGTACTGTGAAAAAATTAATTTCATTGGTGGCAGTTGTTGCCCTTGCCGTTACATCGCTTGCCGGGTGCGGCAAACAGACGGCAGATGACGGCTATACGGAAGTCGTAATGTGGTCAAGCGACTCCCACGCCAAAAAAGCTATGGAAAAACTGGTGAAGGAATTTAACGAAACCATCGGAAAAGAAAATAAAGTAAAATTTGTCTGGGAGCTCAAAGAAGGCAGTAACAACGAGCTTGAAGTTGCCCTGCAAAACGGCAAAGAGCCCGATTTGTTCGGTTGTCCGCAGCTTAGCAAATTTGCCGAGAACAAATACATAATGCCGCTTGACGAAATCCCTCAGCTATCAGAGCTTGTTGAAAAGAACAGCGACGTCAAAGTAGAACGCCAGAACGTGTATGGCGGCAAACTCTATCTGCTGCCGGTCAACGCAACGGTTTACGGACTTGCGTATAATAAGGATATGTTTAAAAAGGCTGGAATTGTTGACGAAAACGGCGAGGCAAAACCGCCGAGAACAATCGGTGAACTCCGTGAGGACGCAAAGAAACTCACTGACAATTCCAAGCAGAAATACGGAATAATTCTCCCCGGAAAATGGGGCGGCTGGTTCGGCTGTGAAATACAGAATACATCACTTCAACTCACCGGCTCAATGGGATATAACTTCCAGGAAGGCAAGTTTGACTGGAACGGCTTGAAGCCGATGCTTGACCTTATGATGAACCTCAAAAAAGACGGTTCCGTTTACCCCGGTATGGAGGGTGTGGATAACGACCCGGCACGTGCACGATTTGCCGAGGGCAATATTGGTATGAAGTTTGCCGTTTCCTGGGACGTAGGTGTGTGGAACGACCAGTTCCCGGCGAAGTGCGACTGGGGCATAGCACCGCTCCCCGTGTCCGATGACGGCCCGGAGTATTACCAGTATAAGGCGCCCGGATTTTCGTGCTGCATAAGCAAGAGGAATTATGACGAAAAAGGCGGCGACGCAGTTTCCCTCGTATACAACTGGTTTTACAGCGACGAGGTTATGCAGAAACTCTATGAGGAATGTGTTTATATGCCTTGGAGGTCTGACATTATAGAAAATGCAAAACTTACAGACGCCAAAAAGGGCTGGGAGGACTTTGGAAATATAGTTTCGATTTCAAGACCCGTTCCCCCTTCAAAACCGACAGATACGTCGGCGTATGAGTCCGTGTCGGCAGATTTCTTAAACAGAGTCTGGACAGAGAAAACAAGCGTTGACAAGTGGATTGCAGAGAGAAACAAAATATCCGCCGAGGGCGTGGAGCAGTACAAGAAACTCCACCCGGACGAGGATTATTCGGACAGAGTTTACCCTGATTTTAACATTGAACGTGAATAGCAAAGGAAGATTTTAATGAATACTAAAAAGAATAAATTCAGCGAGCGCACGTCTAAGACATTTCAGTGTTACGGTATTCTTTCCACACAGCTTATAGGTTTTGTGCTCTTTTCGCTTTATCCTATGCTGTGGGCAATGCACAAAGCGTTTTTCTACTATGACGGCACACCGTCGCTTACCCGTTTTGTGGGACTCGACAACTTTATAAAGATTTTTACAACCGATGCCGCATATTGGAAAACCTGGGCGCACACATTTATGTTTGCAGTGGGCAAGCTCCCCATAGAGCTGCCCTTTGCAATGCTCATTGCAGTGTGCCTGCGTTCCAAGATTAAGGGAACGGGATTTTTCAGAACAATGTATTACCTGCCATGCGTAATAGGCGCCGCAATAGTAGGTCTTATCATTACAAATATGTTTGACTACTTTGGCTTTATAAATGCGTGGCTCCTCAGGCTCGGTATAATTAAGAAAAATATTGCCTGGTTCTCAAACACGGGAACTGCGTGGGCGGCGCTGATTATCGGTGCGGTGTGGAACACCTTCGGCACAAACGTCCTGTACTTCCTTGCGGCAATGTCCAACATTCCCGAGGAACTCTACGAGAGCGCACGCCTTGAAGGCGCATCGCCGTGGCAAACGTTTATTAGCATAACACTGCCTATGATGTCGCCGGTTTTGCAGACAATACTTTTGCTTTCGCTCAACGGAACACTGCACACAAGCGATTACATTCTCACCACCACAAACGGCGCCCCGGCAGGAAGTACATACACCGTTATGTCCTACATCGTCGGCAAGTTTGTACCCGGATTTGCGGAAACCAACGTAAACATCGGCTACGGCTGTGCTATGGCAATGCTTACATCTATGTGTATGATTATAATTGCAATCATATACACAAAGCTCACCAAGCATATGCAGGAACTATATTAATAACTGACGGAGGAAATTATGAAAAGAGCAGAATTTATCAAAAAAACAATAATTTATATTTTCCTGTGCGCAGTTTTGTTTGTTACGATACTGCCGGTGATTTACACTGTATTTGCATCATTTAAAACAAATTCGGAAATAATGACCCACCCGGAAACCCTGTTTCCCCTTGAACCTACGCTCGATAACTACAAAGCGGCGCTCACCACGGGCAGTTTTAACATTCCGCTTATGTTCTGGAACAGTACTTACTACACGGTCTTGACGGTAATCATCACAATTACCATTTCGTCGCTTTCGGGTTACGTGTTCGCAAGAGGCGGCAACTTCCCCGGCAGCAAGGTGATATTTACGGTGTTTTCGAGCCTTATGTTTATAAATATGGGCAGTATAACCATTTACGCCGTGTTTAAAGTTCTCGACATCGTTCATCTGTCGGACTCGCTTTGGGGACTTATTGTTATGAAAGTTTTCGGCATAGGAATTGTAAATATCTATCTTGTACGCAGTTACATAAGGACTCTGCCGTATTCTCTCGACGAGGCGGCAAAGATTGACGGTTGCAGTTTTATAGGAATATTTTTTAAGATAATCGGCCCGCTTTTAAAGCCGATAATAGCTACAATCAGCATACTTGCGTTTAACAGTTCGTGGAACGACTACCTTATGCCGACGCTGTTTACTATTTCAAGACCGGAGCAAAGACCGCTCATTGTCGGAATTATGGCACTCAAAAATTCCGGCAACGCCGCATCAAACTGGAATTTGATGCTCGCCGGCGCAACCGTTGCGCTTATTCCGATACTCATTGCATACGCTTTTGGTAACAAGTATTTTGTTGAGGGACTTGCGTCCGGAGCGGTTAAAGGTTAAAAATGGAGGATAATGTATGAAAACACAAAGAATTTTGGCTTTGTCGCTCACTGCGGCACTGCTCGGCTGCAACGCCTATGCGGCGGACTTTACCGCCGACGAGAGAGGTGTCGTGAATTTCAGCGACAGTTTTGACGTATCGCAGCTTGGGCAGTATAAGGACTACGACGGTCACAGGTACACCTTTGGCGATTACGACAAGTTTTTAAACTATAAGGTTACGGACAGTGAAAACAATCTCCAAAACTTCGGTCAGATTATTCTGGACGACACGGGAGATGTAAATTTCAGTTTCAGAATTAAAGGCGAAACGGGAGAGTACACCCTGACTCTTACAAACGTAAAGCTCGGCACAAAAACCTATACCGTTGACTACGTCAATAATATCTACATAGACTTTAACGACATTAAAAAGAGTGGCGACAAAGAGCTTATGGCAGAATTTTTAAACGAGAGCGGTACTCTGTTCGGCTTTGATACCAAGGCGTTTTCGCTCCTTTCGGACGATAAGGCGCAGGAGATTGTGCAGCAGTTTATCTCATCTGCCGATGCGGCATCTCTTGACGATATGAAAACACTTGCCGAGGGGACAAAGGTTGTAGACACCCTCTTTGAAACTGCGGACAAGCCGGAAGTTTTAATAGAGTACATCACCGACAACGCAGCAAGGACGGACACCGTCTTTGATAAAAACATCGTAGGCATCTTTAACTCCGACCTCAGCGATGCGGAAAAGAGCGCCGTTGCCTCCGCCCTTATGGGCAGTCCGCTTGATGCCGATGCTGTTGCAAAGTTTGATTTTCAGGTCTTAAAGAGCCGTGTTCATCAGATTAAATACTACTCCGATATGGATTTGATTATCCTCTCGGACGGCAACATCTGGGGATTTGCCGATAAGGATTTGAAAAAATATAAAAACTGCGATATCGCAAGCGTTCAAAAGGCAATGCTCACCGCAATAGATACCGTGTCAGACCTTGCCGAATACAGAGAAAAATTCGGCAAACTCATAGACCTTAACTCCGATGATGACTCCGGCAGCTCAGGCGGTTCGGGCAGTTCCGGCGGCGGTTCCCGTGGCGGCTCATCCGCAGTTGTAAGCGGCGGCAAGGAGCAAAACTATGAGGTAAACGGAAGCGGATTTTTGACACCCGATCAAACCGTTACGCAGGAAGAAAACCAAACCGTGCAAAAGTCGGAGTTCAAGGATTTGGAAGGCTTTGACTGGGCAAAGGACGCAATTAAAACCCTTGCCGCAAATTACATAATAAGCGGAGTTTCCGACACCGAATTTCAGCCTGCAAGAACTATTAAACGTGAGGAGTTTATAAAGCTCATCACATCGGGACTGCGCCTGACCGGTGCGGAGTACGAAACAACCTTTGCCGATGTGTCCAAAGACGATTGGTTCTACGATGCAGTTGGTGCGGCACAGAGAGCCGAGCTTGTCGGCGGTGACGAAAACGGCTGTTTCGGCACAGGCAGAGAGATAACCAGGCAGGACGCCGCAGTTATCCTTGCACGCACGGCAAAGTACAAGGGCGTGACCCTCGGCGGCGAAAGGGAAACCGCATTTGCCGATGCCGACCAAATTGCCGACTATGCAAAGTCCGGCGTGGATAAGCTTGCCAAAGCAGGCATCGTAAACGGTACGGGCGACGGCAGATTTGCACCGAACGCAAGCCTTACAAGGGCAGAGGCGGCAGTAATGCTCCTTAACTTCTTTAAGGCGTTGTCGATACTTAAATAGGGGGGATTATTTTGAACATAAAACGATTTGTTTCTGTTTTGCTTTCGGCGACGCTGATTGTTACGGTTTTTGCCGGAATAACCGTGTCGGCAGATGCGGCGGACAATAACGTGTACGAGGCAAGGGTGCTCTCGTCACTTAAAATTATCGAGATGCCCGACACTGCAACCGATTGGAGCGAAACGGAGATAACCAACGGAACATTTATAGACTGGGCGCTGAGCCTCTCGCCGTATACCGACGAGTTGCAGCCGCTTAAACTGATATTGACCACGAACGAAATTTCAAAGACGGACGAGCGCTACCACAAGTACGCCTATCTTTATTCGCTTGGCTATCTTAAAGATGAAACGGGCGTTGCCCCGTCAAAGGTGCTCAAAACAGACACCGCACTCTCTGTTTTAAAAGGCATACTCGGCTATTCCAAAGCAGCCGAAAATGGCGCAGCAAAGCTGTCTATCGGAGTTAAAAATTCGCTTTTAAAAGGAATTAAAACTTCCTCCGACGGCGCACTGATGTTAAACGATGCGGTAAAGATGCTTCATAACGCTATCGAAATGCCGTATTGCGATATGGAAATTCTCTCGGATAACCGTATTAATTACAAGGTAAGCAAAGACGTTACCGTTCTTGTTAAAAATAAGGATATATACGAGATTTCCGGCAGAATGAACGCAACCTCCATTACATCGGTGAGCGGAAGCACCGCCGGTGATAATAAGGTGAGAATTAACGAAACCGAATTTGACATAACGGACTTTTCGCTAAATTCCCTAATCGGCAGAGATGTTACCGGCTATGCGGTAATCGACGGTGACAAAAAGGAAGTGCTCTACTTGGAGCCCGACAGCAGTACCGATGACTTTGTCATAGACGGTGCGGACTTTGTGGAGTACTTGCCCACGGCGGTTAAGTATTACGATAATTCGGGCAAGCTCAAACAGAAAACCGTGAATAACCCCACAATTATTTACAACGGCAAAAGGCTCGAAAAGGGCGAGTACGACGACAGCCTCTTTAACATTACCGACGGTGACATCACCCTCGTTAAAAACGGCGGCAAGACAGACCTCGTTATTGTAAACAGGTACGAAAATCTCGTTGTAAGCACCGTGGATAAAGACGGTAAGTCCGTATCAGATATGTTCCGTGGCAAAATACTGAGCTTTGACTGCGATGTTGCGGTGTTAAAGTCGGAGGGCGGCAAAGATTTCAGCGTTGATGCCCTGAGAAAGAAAAACATAATTACATATCTTCAAAGCCTTGACGGTGAGTACGTAAACGCAGTTGTCGGCGGAGTGTATATGGCAGAGGAGATAACCTCGGTTTCGCAAAGCGCCGACGGCATAGACAGCATCGAAGTGTGCTCGCAGAGTTACGACACTGCGTCAGAGTTTAAAGACACTGCCGAGAGTCTTGTAGTCGGCAACAAGTACGAAATATATATTAACTGCAATAACCGTGTTGTTGCAATAAAAGAGCCTTCCGGCATTTCCACAAACCTCGGCTACGTAATGGGAGCAGACGTTGAGGACGGACTCTCCGGCAGAGCGGTTGTAAAGATGGTTACTCCCGACTCCGCAAGTGAGGACGATTACATCGTATTAACCTGTGCCAAAAAGGTTACCGTTGACGGCACTTCGTACAGCGGCGACGGCATAGTAAATGCCATAAAGCAGTTTAACGGCACCTGCTACGTGCCAATATCGTACAAGAGCAACGCCGAGGGAGAAATATATGAGATAGACACGCCGAACTACGCTGCGGATAAAGAGAGCGACAAGAGCTTGATGCAGCTTCATTCGAGAAGCGGCAGTCAAATGTATGTAAAATCTGTTATTACCAACGGTTACAGAAATCATTACGGAGGCAAATATTATTTAAGCTTTGACGGCATATGCGTAAACCACGCAACAGGCAGCGACAAGATTATAGTAATTGACCGTGTCAGAAACGACTCAAAAGTAAACCTTGATATCTACGGCTTCGGAACGGATTCTCCACTCGTGTATTTTGCGGTTGTAAACGCTTCCTCCGCAGCGGTGGACGCAAAGTTTGAGGACGATCTTATGGCGGTTAAGAAAATCTCCCGAAAAATCAATTCGAAAGAAAATACCGGCTATTTTGTGACTCTTACCGGTATGGGAATGAAAAAGGAAATGGAAGTTGCCGACGAGTACGAAAACATTGTCAATAAGATTGATAAATTCGACCTCGTGCGCTACAAGATTAACGCCAAAAACCAGCTTATTGCTTTTGAAGTGGTGTTAGATTACTCCGAGAAAGATAAGTCGATTGGTTATGAAAATTACGATTGGGAAAACGGCGGCGAATATCGAATTGTTACCGGCAAGGTTTATGATGTTTTAGAGGACGCAGGCTGCAAGGTTTCCTCTTACAAAAACCTCATTTCCTTCTACAAAAACAGCGACGATATTGCAAACAGCCGTGAAGTTGCCTTTATGCGCAACGCATATGTTTACAAGGTTGACAGGGATGAACTCTCCATCGAGGCGGCAACGGTTGACGACATTAAGACGTATAAAAACTACGGCGGCGACGCCGATATGGTGTGTATGGCAACTCAGTATGCGATTCCGATTGTTATATACATAATAAGAAATGAAAAGTAGGGGGTGAACACATTGAATAAATTTATTAAAACAGTGGCAACCGCAGCTATAGCTTTGTCAATTTCAACCAACGTATTTGCAATGTCATTTGCAAATCCATACGGTTACAATCTGCCGCTTAAAGATTTTGCGGCAAATCCCGACGGATTTAAAAGTGATATGAACGTTGTTTCCAATCACGATATTTCGTACGAAAGCGATGTTTTAAATCTCATATCCAAGGGTTCGGGAATGTCGTTTTTCTACCTTGGCGGACAAGGGCAAAACGGTGACACTAAGGTTAGTGCTGACTCACACAATAAAGAGATAAATACGTTTACATACAGCCTTACAAAGTCCGAACATTATGACGGCTTGTCGCCGACGGGCGACACCTACGACTGCAACACCTTTGTAAACGTAAACGGCAGTTGGCAAAACTTCCGCTTTAAAGGCGAAATTGCCGGACCGGATTCGTACAGCGCTCATATAAACTGGTCGGGCGGCGGGTCACCGCTTATTATAAGAGACCTCAGCTACGATGAGTTCTACTCCGTAATAGTTGAGGCGGATATTGAGGGCAAATGCGCCTCAATGCGTTTAGAGGACGCACAGGGCAACATTCTAGGCGTAAAGTACGCAGAGGGGATAAACATTACGGCGGTAAGGAGCGGATTTCGTTTCAGAACAGAGGAGGACTATAACTTTAAAATCAAAGAGATGTCCTCACTGCGTGAAACATATATCCTCAAAAATTTTGACTTAACCAAAGACGGTAACATCGTAACCGCAACGGTAGACATTGCCGCCGACTGCACACAGCGCAGTATAAACGGCGAAATGCCGGCAGCGCCGTCACTTTTCATAGGCCAGTTTGACTCAGAGAACAGACTTCTCGGCTATGAGATAAAGACTGCTGAGCTTTCCTCCAAGGCGGCGTCGGCAGACAGTGCGGCGTTTGAAACTTTCACCGCAAGCGTGGTAAAACACCGTGACTTCGACCACGCAAAGGCTATGCTCGTCACAAACGGCGAGGACTTCCTCCCGCTTTGCGGCGCATTAACGGTTGATAATCAATAATGATTATATAAAAATTTAAAAGGAGAGAGTTTTATGAAAAAATTTACTAAGGTAATTGCTTTGACGGTTGTTGCAATAATGGCTTTGGCTGTTAGCGCAAGTGCTTCCAAGGTTGATGACATCGGTTTTAAAATGCTTGATCCGGTAAGCTATGAGGCGCAGCTTGAGAGTTTCGCAACTTCTCCGGGGGAGCTTGATTATGTGAATGCCGGCACAATCCCCGGAAATATGACTTATGTCAAAGAGAAAACACCTTTTGGTACAAATGGATATTTGAGCCACAAGTATGATGCAAGCACTGCCAATGCAACTGCTTTATTCCAGTTTGGAACGGGAAACGGAGAGCTTAACGGCATAAACGGCAATCTGCAGGCACGCCTTCCCGGAAATCTCGGAAAACAGAAAATAGAGGTTATTTTCAAAATAAATGATTTATCGGCAGTGTCCGGAGAGGTTTTCGACATAAGGAACTTTTTTGTAAAAAATGACGGAACGACGGGCGTTATAGGTCTTAAGGATGCCGGTGTATCCGGAAATGTTCTTTCGTGGTCAGGTAGATTTGACAGCAGCGAAAGTGACATAAATCTTGGTTCGATAGAGGCAGGCTCTTGGTACAAATATGTTATAATTGAGGACATTCCCGCAAATATTCAGAATATGTATATGGAAAAGTGGAATACCGCAGCTAACAAGTTTGAGCTCGTAAGAGATGCTGTTGAGGTGACAAGTGATGGCAGAACTTGTGAAGGAAGAAACGTTTATTGCTATACAAGCAGTGTGAGAGTTCGCTTGACAAACCTTATGAGTTGGGACATTGCGCAGGTTAAAATCACGAGGGACAATACTTTAGCATATAGGAGTTCACCGGCAGTTACTTACGGCACGCCTTTGGATAAATATAATCAGGTAAAAACAGGTATTATTACAAATTTTAATGGTGACGGCGGAACAACCATTGTAGGAAGAACGTATGTTGCCGGAAATGCCTTTGGTATTGACGGAAATCAGCAGCCGACAAGCTGGTACACCTATGAGGACGGCACGTATCTGCCCAGAACAACCAATCCGGTTCTTATCGTTGCGCAGTATGATGAGAGCGGTAACTTGATTACGGTAGGTACTGCATCGGATTCAATACCTACACTAAATGCCGGCTACAGGGGTAATTCGGTTGTAAGCTGCAGCCCGACAGAAACTCCGACATCACCCGAAGCATACGAATCAGTGATGCAGCATAAGCTTGATTTTAAAACACTCGAAATCAGAGCAGCAAAACACCTCGGCGTAAAATCTGCAAAGGTTTACCTTTGGAGCGGCACATCTAATATAGTTCCGCTTACCGAGGCAACAGAACTTAAATAATTCCCTCAGCATTATAACAACAGGTATGCTGCGGCACTGCCGCAGCATACAATCCAATTAAAAAGACGGCGGTGAAATATTTGAAAAAATCGAGTTTATTAAAGTTTATAACATCGGCAGTTGTGCTCACTGCAATGCTTTTCTGCCTTGCGTCCGTCGTTTCGGCAGATGGCGCCTCCAATGCCGGGGATATACTAAACAGTTCCATCGTTCTTAAAACAAAGGCGCCGTTCTACATAAAGCACGGCGAAAAGGTGAGCTACAACGCAGACAACAGTTACTACTATCCGCAGTACAAAAACGGCGAGATGATGGTTCCTCTGTCTGCACTCGGCTCAATGCTCGACTTTACCTACACTTACAACTCCGAAAAAGAGGAGGCGGAAATCTCCAAAGACGGCACAGCGTACACAATACGTGCCGGAGCGGACGGAATATACGCAGACGGCAAGGCGGCAAAATACCTCAAAAACCCTGCCGTATGCGGTATGGGCGAACTGCTCGTTCCGTTTGACTCTCTTGCAGAGATTTTCGGATACAATATCTTTAAGCTGAACTACGAGGACTTGACCGTTGCCGCCAAGTGCGATGAGAGCGCAATCACCGATGAGGTGAAGTCCGCCATATACCGCACTGCGGTAAACGATGATAAGGTTATCCTCTCCGAGGACTTTAACAGCGAGCCCAAGTGGTCGGCTGTTATGGCGTGGGGCGGCAGCGGCGAGGCTTACAACTCCACCGACTGCGGAAAGGGTGCGGACGACAAAGCGGCGTACCTCGGCGCAACGCAAAGGTCATTTTATCAGCTGATGAGCCAAAGCGTTAAATACGAACACGCAAAGGAATACAGAATTACTTTTGACGCAAAGGTTACAGAGGATTGGCAGAACCTTAAAATCACTCCTGTACTCTGGATTTATGACAGTACGGGGAGATTTGTGGGCGGTACAAACTTCCTCACAACTTGCAATATGGAGCTTTCCACAGACTGGAAAACATTTACCTACGTTATGCCCAAATATTATATTAAGGGCAGTGCCTACGATGATGCGGCGAGTTTTCAGCTTGCGCTCAGTATAAGCTCTACCAAAACAAACGAGGCGTCCGGCGGTATATATATAGACAACATTTATTTGGAGGAAAATATGCTCCCCACGGACAGTGTCGAGTGCGACTTTGTTGCCGACAAGTTTGCATCGTGGTACTATCCGGGAGAAACTGTTACATACACCTGCAAAAATCCCGACGCATTGGAAGGGTACAAAAAGGTGAACATAACGGTTTATGACGACAGCAAAAAAGCAATATTCACAGCTAGCCGTCCCATTTCCGAAATTGTATCAAAAGGTTGGTCATATCTGCCCAAGGATTTTGGTTACTATGAGGTTGATTTTTGTGTTACTGCCGACGACGGCACAGTGAGAAAGCTGGTAAAAGGCTATACTAAAACCTTAACATACGATGAAAACGGAAAACCTGTTTACGCACACTTGAATCAGCCGACATCGCATTTTGCAGTAGTTAGCGGACCGTCAAAGCCGATGGAGCAGAGAAACTCAATGCATATGGCGTCCGTCACCCCGTATCAGAGCAGTGATACAGAGTTTAAACTTCTGGATATGCTTGGCATATCAAGTCTCAGACTTCATTACATCTTGTGGGGCAATAACTACGGCGGTGCAGGCGGCATTGAGGACAAACCCGGTGTTTATAACTTTGACGCCGCCGACAGGTGGGTTAAATATTCCGACCAATTCGGTTTTAAAACCGTTATGGCAAACTTTTTCTCCACGCCGATATGGGCTGTTGAGGAAAAATGGAGAGATACTTCCAATCTGGCGGCATTCGGCTATATGTATCAGAAAATGGCGCCGGAGAATATGGAGGATCTCGCAGAGGCAATCCAGGAGTTTTACAGACATTATAAAGGCAAGGTTGACATTCTGGAATTTATGAACGAGCCTGCCTACGGCAACACGGCATACTGGGCGGACACGCCGGAAAAACTTGCCGAGATGACAAAGACGGCATACAAGGCTCTGCGCCGTGTAGACCCCGGCAAAAATATGCTTATGGCGTCTGCGTCCTGGAACCAGGGTTATGCCCTGTATAATGAACTGATTTCCAAGGACAAAGAGTTTTATGACAGCTTTGACATATTCAGTTTCCATTCGAGATATGCCGGCGACCTCAAAAATTACAGAAATTCAGAGGCGAAAAACGGCTACGAGAGCAAGCCTGCCGCCGCAACGGAGGAGTACCTCTACTCCGCATACTGGGCAGGTCAGACAAAGAACCACGACATATCCACAATGCACTACTATGCCTGCTACTTTAACCATATAAAGAAAGGCATTGAGTATGTTACTATGTTTGAGGTGCAGGACAACGTGCCCGACGAAGTACGTCACGCTCACAACCTTGCAAAGTTAGGTGCGAGCCACACAATCGGTCTTTTTACTTCGTTCCCGTACGTGGAGCCGCACAAGGGTGCGGTTGCGGCATATGAGCTGTATCAGACCATAGGACTTGACTTTACCTATGCCGGTGAGTTTGACCTGGGCGACGGACAAAAAGCCGTTTACTTTATAAACGACGGCGAACCGCTCGTGTATGTGTGGAACAGCGACGAAAAGCCGTTCTACCTCAGCGATACTCTCAAAGACGCCCTTGGCGAAAACGGCAAGTGCAAAGACTTTATGGGCAGAGATTTTGACATTGACGGCGAAATGCAGGCAATGACGATGTACTGCCTCACAGGCTTTGACAAGGACAAAATCAATGCCATAGCTTCCGACGAAGGCAAGGTGTTAAACGACGACTTTGAAAGAGAGTATTACACCTGCAAAATGCCGGAGTTTATCCCCGTGGAGGAAGTTGTAATTGACGATACCTTCGACGGCGTTGTGATAGATAACCCTGACAGCGCACCGTTCGACAAAGACACGTTCGAGCTCAGCGACAACATAGACTGGGTAACCGACAACTGGAATTGGGTAACTCAGAACCACGAAAAACCTGAGGGCTACGACGCAAAATTTGCGGCATATCTTGACGGCGACGGTTTCTATCTTGTAGTTGACGTTGACGACCCGTCAATCCACCAGCAAGACCCGGTTAACGAGTGGGCTTCAAACACGTGGATGTACGACAGTATGCAGTTTGCATTTGACTGCTACGGCACGGGTGACGCATCTATGAGAGCGGAATTCCAGGTTGGTATGTTTAAGGACAAACCGCTCCTTTACAAACACGCCGCACCCGAAATATCGTTTGCGATGGTAGAGGGCTGGCACGGTTCAAATACCGAGCTTGATGCCGATAAATACGCAAGGGTTGAAAACACAGACACGGGTCTGCGCTACAAGGTGTTTATACCTATGGGAGAGATGTATCCGTTCCAGTATTCGAGCAATACCGACCATCTGCGTTTCTCACTTCTTGTAAACGACAACAACGGCACCGGCAGGAGCTACTATGAGTGGACTTCCGGTATCGGCGGAAACAAAGACCCGAAACAGTTCGGCGCTTTGAAATTTAAGAAATAAGGATTTTGAAAGACGGTTGCTTGTCAGCCGTCTTTCGGCAACGGAGGGAAACAATGCGCAAAAAATTACTATCTTTACTGCTTGCTTTGCTGTGCGCAGTGAGCACATCCGTTACTGCACTCGGTGCAGACAGGTGTGCCGGCTTCCTCGGCGAGCACTACGACGTGTTGAGTTATGATTTTGAGGGGAGTGCTCCGTCTTTCGGTACGGTGTGTACGGGCATTGCCGATACCGCTGTGCTTAAAGTCGGAAACGGCGCAAATATTTTAAACGGAACGGGCGCCTTTGCCGGCAAAACGTATCTTTCGTTCGCCGCTATGGCAGACGGGTTTGAAAGTTTTGTACTATCGGTAAATTCCGCCCCGATTGTAGGCCTGTCAGCGGACGGCGACGATGCTCTCTGTACGGTAGGAGGGAAAAAGCTTTGCACCGTGCTTGGCGGCGAGTGGGCAGAGTTTGAAGTCTTTCTTGACACGTTTTCCAAAAAGGCTGCCGTTACCGTCACGCTGCCCACAGGCACTGTTGCCGAGGGTGATGTAACGCTTGCCGATGCAGAGCCTGTCAGCTCCGTAAGCTTTGGTGCACATGGCAGTGTTTATATTGACGATTTAAAAATGAGCCGCAGTATAAAGAGCTTTGACCGTGATATAATTATAACCGGTGACGGCAACTGCATAGGCGCATTTTGCGAAAATCCGAAGGACGATAAACTCTATCTTGCCCAATTCAGAGAGAATACACTCATAAATTGCTCGGTTAGCGCAAACGGCTTTAAGTCGTTGTATGCGGAAGTATATATTAACGCCGATGTCAAAGAGGGCGACGTGTTCAAGGCATTTTTGTGGAACAGTGACTTGGCACCGCAAAAAATCAACAGCATTTTAAGCTCAGAGGACGTTGAGGCTTCGGAGATAACCGTGTCCGGCAGTATTTCGGCAAACACGGTAAAGACAGGGGATAACGCTGTGTTTAATGTTTCTTTCTCCGACGGCTACAACGGCAGTTACAAAGTCGTTGTGTACGGCGAGGACGGACTGAGTACAACGCTCAACGGCAAAGCAGGCTCCGATGTGTCATTTGTACCGAGCGCTGCAGGTGAATATTCGGCTTTTCTCTATGCGCAAAGGGGCAAGCGCAGTGCTCTTGCCGGCAAATGCACATTTTCGGCGGTTACACCGCTATCCGATAATTCTGTGCTGATGTTCCCGGCGGACAAAGATTACTATGTACTGAGCAGTAAGAGGGTAGTCTACGATAACACCGATTACATTCCGCTGATGATTGGCGGTCACGTCTATATGACGGCGGACAGAATTAAAAAAATCACGGGCATAGAGATAAACGGCGGAAAAATCTCATACCTCGGCAATTTGCTTGCAGAGTTTGACGAGCAGAGCGGTGCGGGTGCGGACGGTAAATTTTCCGTGAGCATTAAGCACGGTTTGTACTCGTTGGGCGATGTTTGCACGCTTTTGGGATTTAAAAGCGAGATGCAGTCGGACGTTTTGTGCATCTCAAAAGGAGAAAGCATTGATATATTCGATTGCCGTGATGTGCTCTTTGACACTCTTGCGGAGAAAACAAGCACCGGTTGTTTTGATTGGAGCAAAGGAACGCATACCGGCGGCACATATGACGCAGCCACCGGGATATTCAGCGTGGGGGCGGTACAGAGTTCTATGGCGGCATTCGGTTTTAAGAATATAGCCGGAGCTTTGAACGGCTCGCTTTATGAGGTGTCCTTTGATGTCAAGTATTCCGATGACTCAGAAAATATTATGCCTTGGGTGGGAATGTTCGGCACAAAGAACGGAACCTTTTCGAGCCTTCCGAGCGGTGTCGGCACTACCAAAGGAGAAAAGTGCAAATGGACTAAGGCGTATTCGTATTTTTCAAGACGAACAATGGACAGCGACGATTTTGATGCGGTGACGTTTTTCTATGTGGGCGTAAAACGTGAGAAAGACGCAGCGGCGAGCGGCTCACTGCTTTTTAGAAACGTCCGTGTGCGTGAGGTGAGTATTCTGCCCGACAGCACGGAGTGCGAAATCGTATGTGAAAAGTTTGCCTCCTGGCACACTTTGGACGAGGCGGTGACGTATAAGCCGAAAGACGGAAGTTTCAGCGGATTTGAAAGCGTAGTCGGCACGGTTTACAATTCCGACGGCGATGCGGTTTTTGAAAAGGCGGTTTCCGCGGGAAAGTTTGCCAAAGACGGTTGGAGCTATACTCCCGACAGGCTCGGTTACTATGAGATAGAGTTTACCGGCATAAGAGATGACGGCAGCGAGAGCCTTTTGGTAAATGCCTACACGGAGAATTACTCCGGCAGCTATGTGGCATATGTACTGCCGAGGCGCAGTTTTGCCGTGTTAAAAGGTGCGGCAAAGCCTATGAAGCAAAGGTCGGATTTGCTTATGCTCTCCGACAGCGCCCTCTATGAAAACAACGTAAAAATTGCGGATATGATAGGCTTTTCCGGCATACGCATACACGGAGTTGCCTGGGGCGACACCGCAGGGGAAAAAGGCTTTCACAAAGCGAAGGGAAAATTTGACTGGACAACTGCCGACAGGCAGATAAACAATGTGAAAAAGTACGGATTTAAAAATGTGATAGCCAATATCTTTGCAACCCCTGCCTGGGCGGTGTCACGTACCGATTACACAACCGACGTGGGTTATAACGGCGTTGGTTTGTACGACAAAAACTGCTATCCGCCCGATGACTTGGACGTTGCCCGTGAGGGTTGCGGCGAGTATGCAAAGCGGTACAAAGACGTAATAGATGCCATAGAGGTGTGGAACGAGCCTACATACGGCAACACCGCCTTTTGGTATCAGGGAAGCAGGAGCAATGCCGAAACGGAAAAGGAATTTGCCGATTTAACCGTTGCGGCGTCCGAGGCAATACGTGAAAATGCGCCGGGAGTCAAGGTATACACAGCCGGTTTTAATCAGGCGGACAGCTTTTTTAAAGCGCTATTAAAGCAGGACGGCTACGTCGACGCCTTTGACGGCGTAACCTGCCACGGCAGATACTCCGACCCGGAGGTTTACAGAGAGATTTTAGATACTAACAATCTATCGGACAAAGAGCTTTTAAACAGCGAGGGGTATTACTACGCATATTATGACGTGGGCGTTCCCAAGGATTATAAGAAAAACAATATGGTGTTTTATCTCCAATATCTTAAACACATCAAAATGGGCGTGTCAAAGATAACTCATTTCAGCCTCTTTGACAACAACCCGGACGAAAGACGTGTTTACACAAAAGGGTGGAACTGCGCCGGGCTTTTCAGAGATTACCCGTACATCGAACCTCATCAGGGAGCCGTTGCGGCTTACAATCTTTTTGACGGTCTGGGCGCCGATGTTTCATTCGGAGGGGAATACGCCTTTTCAAACGGTGTGCGTGCCGTAAGCATAAATACCGACGGCGGTGTCAACGTGTATTTCTGGAATTCGGCGGACAGCGGTTTCTATCTCCCGTCGGAACTTGCCGATTGCGTCGGCTCGCAGAGCATACTTGCCGACTTTGAGGGCAACACGGCAGACAAGGATGCAAGGTTTGCATCGGTCAGAATGTACTGCATAGAAAATGCCGATGCTTTGTCAGTCGGCAAACTCACAAACACCGCCAATTCGGCGCTCAGCTCGGAGTTTATCGCTCCGTACTACACGTCCGACACGGGCAAGGACGACGGCAGTTACACTCCGATTGAGGGATATTACACCAAGGGAGCGCTGTTTGACAGGTCAACATTTACCGATACCGAAATGGAGCCTGTCTACAATTCCGACGGCGGAGTGTGGATAGCAAACGGCGAAAATGCGCAGGATATCTCGGCAAAGTTTGCCGTATCTTTTGACGGTTACGGAATGTACGTGAAGGCTGTTGTAAATGACGACCAATACGTAAACCATTCAAATCAGCTTGCAACAATGGCAAATCACGACTCAATCCGCTTTGCCGTTGACTGCGGCGGCAGATGGCAGAACAGCGAACGTTCGGAGTTTATTGCCGGCTGCCAGGGAATAGTGAACAACGTACTTTACAAATATTATGCGGCAGACAAGAACGAGGCGGTTGTTGAAAACTGGCACCCATCGGAAACGTCGCTCGGAAGCAATTATTTGAGGATAGTGCGCTCCGACGCCGACAAAACCACCACATACAGGGTGTTTGTGCCGTACAGTGAGCTGTATCCGCTCAATGAGTCAAAGGTTGACGGTGAGGTTAAATTTGCCCTCTCCGTAACCGACAGGGACGGCGGAACTATGAAGGGATATTTGTCATTCGGTATGGGACTTGCGGACACGCAGGTATGGAAGTATATGAATTTAAAATTGAAGTAAAAAAACGGCGCTGTGTTAATATTGGCACAGCGCCGCATATTGCAAAGTTATTCCTTTTTATCAAACATCTGCTGTTGCTTTTCGAGCAGTTCCATAATTCCTATTTCACGCAGAAAAATGAGCATTTCCGCAACGTTTGAAAAATTCAGCTTTCTCAAAATATGCTTTATATGTATCTTGATGGTTTCCTCGGACGAAAAGCGCATCTCGGCAATCTTGCGCCGAGAGTACTTTTGATAGAGCAGCCACAAAATTTCCTTTTCCGTCTGAGTCAGTTTAAAAAAGTGAGTTGTCATATACAGTATGCTTGCCTGCGACTTTTTGATGTTGTCCTTAACCGTTGCTGCAATGAGAGGACCTATAAAGTCGGTGCTTTGGTATATTTTCCTTATTGTGTCGCACAGCTTGTCCGGCTCTGTTTCTTTAATCATATAGTCCACCGCTCCGGCAAGATACGCCTCTACAATGAGGTCATCGTCATTGTGAATGGTGAGCATTATGATTTTTACATCGGGCAGAAATTTGGTGATTTCCTTTGTGGCGTCTATGCCGGCCTTGCTTGTGTCCATCTGAATATCCATAAGTATTATGTCCGGCTTGTGCTCCTTTGCCAAAATAACCGCCTCGTCCTTTGTGGCGGCACTGCATACAACGCACATATCCTCTTGGGCGTTGATTATGCCCGAAAAATGCGTCCGTATATCAACCAAATCGTCGCATATCATTACATTAATCACTTTTCTATCACCTCATCTATATCGTCCGCCGGCAGTGCAATCTGAAATTCCGAGCATTGCCCCGGCGTGCTTTTGACATTTACATATCCGGCGTGCTCGGACACGATGCTCTTAACATACGAAAGCCCTACGCCCCAGTTGTTAAACGTCTGCTTCGTGGAATAAAGCGGCTCAAATATTTTCTTTCTGTCTTTGCGTGTAATTCCCGTGCCGTTATCCTTTATGCTTATGCAGAGCCACGGGTATTCAAACCAGGTGGAGATGGTTATAACTCCGTCGTTACCGCCTTTTTTAACAATCGCCTCCGAGGCATTGGAAAACAGGTTTACAAGTGCCTCGGTTATTGCGTCATAATCGCCGTAGACAAAGGCGCCGGGGAAATTGTAATCTTTCTTTACCGTAATGCCGTCCGCTATTACTGTCTTTGAAAGGGCGTTGTTTATGCAATCGGAAACATTGATGTAGTTGTACTCTATGGGGACGGAATTGTTGTAGAGGTTTAAAAACTTTCCCGTCCGCTTTACAATGTCGTCAATCTGCTTTTTCGCCTCGTCGAGGTGCGCCGTGCAGTCGGCTTTGCTCTGTGCGTTCTCGGCTTTTTGAATAAGCATTTTTATGGAAAAGAAAGCGTTTTTGTAGCTGTGGAACACGTGGCGAATGTTGCCGGACTCCAAGTTGCACTTTTTCTCTATCGGCTGAGGTTTTTTAAATATTGCCCGTTCGAGAATACTCGTCTTTTTGGAAAACAGCAGATTGTAAAACAGCGTCATAATCGTTAAAAGGATAGATGCGCATATTACTATGGTTATGCTCTTTACGCTGTCATCGTGTATTGTGTAAATGTCGTAGTTGTTTATCATACCCTTTATGGGCATAAGAACGACTATGGATATGTAGATTAAGTTTATTATGAGCGTGAATATCAAAAGCAGCCTTAGCTGATGCTTTATAAAAAACATTTTGGTCGTGTTTGACTGGATAAACAGCTTTACGCAGGCAATTATTCCCATTGAGAGCATCACCGTGTTTACAAAGTTGATGCCGGACTTTACCGCCTCGGCAATGAGCCGCTTGTCGCTGTATTCCATAGCACGCAGTTTTTCGAGAAACTGCGGCGAGTTTAAAACCTGCATTGCGGCACACAGCAAAACGGCAGCCGCCGTGCTCAGCATACGCCTTCTTTGTTTAAGGCTTGCGTCGTGCGTGATTAGCATTACGGATGCTATGAAAAATATGTTAAGTGAGGCGTTTGCGAGCGTTTTAATGTCGGCAAATGTGAACGGAATTTTTGAAAAAGTGTTGTATATGTCGTATTCAAGATTGTTCACAATAAAGCTGGTTGCAAAGTACATTCTTATAGTGAGCATAATGTTTGAAAACATTATGAGTATTATAGCGAATAATTCAAAGGAAAAAATGGATGAGTAAAGGCTCTTTGGCTCTTTTATCAGAATATATATTATCAGTACCGTAAGCAGCAGTATAATATAGAGCATAGCATCTCGTTCCTCACTGTATTAATAATTGAATTATACCATATAAGTGCAAGCCGCAATCGGCTTGCTGCACACCGGTTCAATAAACGCATAGTTGTTTTTAGCTGCGGCTAAAAACAACTATGCGTTTATTATACCATTAAATACTTTTAAAATCAAGGTTATAAAATATAACACTTGAATAAAAGCTTTCCATATGTTATCATCGGGTACAAGGAGTGATTGCTATGTGTATTTCCGCAAATGCCGCCGGCAACAACGTGTCGGCGCAAAATCAGCTTGACATCAATAAATACGTGCAGATTTTTAAGGGAGAAGATTCTAAGGTTAAAGTGCTCTTTGTCGGCAACTCCATCACCCGCCACGCCCCCAAGGCTGACATCGGGTGGAGCGGCGACTGGGGTATGGCGGCATCCTGTCGGGAGAAGGACTACGTGCACCTTGTGGTAAGCGCACTGGACAAGAGGTATAACGGCGTTGACTACTGCATTGCCCAAGCGGCGCTGTGGGAAGTCAACTACTTTGACGGCGATAAGGTTTTAAATGAGTATTATACTGCGGCGAGGGACTTTGACGCCGATATTGTGATAATCAGAATAGGCGAGAATATCAACAGGGACAAAAACAAGGAAATTCCCTGCAAACCGTACTTTGCGGATATGATTAAATTCTTTGCCAAAAATCCGTCCGCACAGGTCATCGTGACCGACAACTTCTGGAAGGTCGAGGCGCTCGACAAGGCGTTTGGTGAGGTTGTTGCCGAAAATGGCTACACCTACTGCCACATCGGAGATTTGGAGGACGACGAAAAGACAATGGCTTTCGGACAGTTTGAGCATCACGGCGTATGCCTGCACCCGTCCGATTACGGAATGAAGTGCATTGCGGACAGAATTATTAAAGAGGTGCGGTATGAAAAAATATAAATGCGCTGCGGCAGAGCTTGTCCTGTCTGATAGCGGAAACTTTACGCTTGTAAGAGATAACTGCGCCGATGAATGTATCGGCGACAGAATAAACTTCGGCATATCCGTCGGCGGAGGAAGGGAGCTTTCGCTCAGTGACTTTGCCTTTGACGGTGCCGAAGAGTGTGGGAAACTTCTTAAACTTTTTTACAAAAACGCAGATTACGGTCTTTTGGTGACAACGGAGCTTGAATTGGCGGACGGCGTGATTGCTCAGAGGAATACCGTCAAAAATACGGGCGCAAAAAGCGTAATGCTCACAAAATTTTCCTCCGCCGCTTTAAATCGGATTGCATACGGCGGCGATGCGTGGCACAATAAGGATTTGACCGTTTACATATGCACAAACGACTGGCAGTGCGAGGGGCAGTGGCATACCTTTGCGCCGTCACAGCTCGGACTGTGTCCGTCAACCGTTCACCCGTGGGAGTGCAAGAGTTATTCTGTCGGTACGGTAGGCAGTTGGTCAACTTCGGGTTACTATCCGCTCGTTATGGTTGAGGACAAGGGCACAAATTCGGTGTGGTTTATGGAAACCGAGGGCTCGCACAGCTGGCAGATTAAGCTGTCTGCGCACGGCGGTTATGCCGAGCCTGACCTGTCGCTTACCGCTTGCGGCTGTGACGAGGCGCTCGGCGGCTGGCATTATAACTTAAAGCCGGGTGAGCAGTATTCGGCGGAGAGGGCATTTTTCGGCGTTGCCGAGGGCGGTTTTGAGGGTGCGGTATCGTGCCTTAACGCATTTAAGCGTGCGGACAGCCTTGTTAAATATCCCGGCGGAGAGCCGCCGATAGTGTTTAATGACTATATGAACTGCCTGTGGCTTGACCATAGCTTTGAAAAGGTGACTGCGCTTATAGAAAAGGCGGCAGATGTCGGCTGTGATGTTTTTTGCATAGACGACGGCTGGCAGACCAACAAAGACGGCAAAGGACACGGCGACTGGATACCGAGAGATAAACAACAGCTCAAAAAAATTGCCGATAAAATAAAGTCTTTGAATATGATACCGGGAATATGGTTTGAACTCGACGCTTGTATGAATAGCGCATATGGGTACAAACCCAACGAAAACTGGGTTTTAAAGAGATATGATACGGCAGTCGGAGGGGAGAGGGCGTTTTATAACTTCCGCTCAAAAGAAGTTACCGACTACCTGTTTGAACGTGTAAAAGAAATCTATGATATGGGCTTCCGCTTTATAAAGAATGACTACAACCAGTCGACGGGAATAGGCTGTACCAATAGCTATGACGGCACATCTGCGGCGGAAGGACTTATCCAAAATACCGACGCATTTTATGAATTCATAAACAGTCTTTACGACCGCCTGCCGGGGCTTGTTATAGAAAACTGCGGCAGCGGAGCAATGCGTGACGACAACAAGATGCTGCGGCGTGCCGCAGTGCAGAGCACCTCCGATCAGGAAATATACCTAAACAACCCGTCCGTAATGATGGGCAGTATGACTCTTATGCCGCCGGAAAAAGCGGGCGTATGGGCGTACCCGTATCCTCTGTTGTTTGATGTTAAAGAGGAAACTCTAACGTCGCCCGAATACAAAGACAGTATGAAAAACGGGTTTGAAACCTCTTTTAATATGATTAACGCAATGTTTGGCGCAATGTATCTCTCCGGCAGAATTGATATGTGCGACGAATTTAACCTATCGCTCATAAAGGTCGGCGTTCGGCTTTACAAAAGGCTGAGGGCGCACATACCGAACGGCAGACCTGTTTATCCCACCGGTATATGCCGTATTAACGAAAAGGGGACAGCGTCGTTCGGAATACTGGACGGCAATGCACTTCTCCTTGCTGTGTGGAACATAAACGGAAAAGATACCGACACTGTGGCAATCGACACGTCAAAGTATCTTGACAGCGCTCGGATTGCAAGCGTATATCCGCAGATAGACGGAGTCGGATATTCGTATGAAAACGGTGTTCTGACCGCAAAACTTTCCAAAAATTCGGCAATGTTCTTTGAACTTGCAAGATAACAAAAAAAGGGGCTGTTTAAAAAGTGTCACAAAAATTGAGGATGAAAAGTCCTAGATTTTTTGTGTATAAAAAAAGGCTGATTTTGTGGTATAAAAATGATTGAAGATGCCCTTGCCGGTAAAATAGACCTTATTGTGACAAAATCCATAAGCCGTTTTGCAAGAAACACCATAGATACCCTAACCACCGTCAGGCAGCTGAAGGAAAAAGGCATAGAAGTATTTTTTGAAAAAGAAAATATTTATACCCTTGACAGTAAAGGTGAGCTTTTGATTACCATTATGTCGTCCATTGCACAGGAGGAAAGCCGAAGTATTTCTGAGAATGTCACATGGGGGCAAAGAAAACGGTTTGCTGACGGCAAGGTGTCATTGCCTTATAAAAACTTTCTCGGTTACAGGCGCGGAAAGGACGGAAAACCTCAGATAGTTGAATCGGAGGCAAAAATTGTTCGGAAGATTTACCGATTATTTTTGGAAGGTCTTACACCCACGCACATAGCACGCACATTAACCGAAGAAGGGATACCAACACCGGGCGGAAAGGTTATATGGCAAAATTCCACGGTGGAAAGTATTCTCACCAATGAAAAATACAAAGGTGATGCGCTTTTGCAGAAGAAATATACTGTCGATTTTCTTTCAAAAAAGCAAAAAATAAATGAAGGCGAAGTTCCGCAGTATTATGTTGAAGGCAGCCACGAAGGCATTGTGACAGCCGAGGTATTCGACCTGGTTCAATATGAGCTGCATCGCCGAAAGAGTCTAAATACATCTTACTGTTCAAAAAGTCCGTTCTCAAGCAGATTGATTTGCGGTGAATGCGGCGGTACATACGGAGCAAAAATATGGGATTCCAATAACAAGTATCGGCGAGAAATTTATCAATGCAATCATAGACACGGCAGACACTCCGGTGACGGTCTTGGCTGCAAAATCCCGCATCTCACGGCTGATGAAATTAAAGGCGCATTTATCGGAGCATTTAACAGCTGCATAGAAAACCGGAGAGAAATTATCGATAACTGCATTACGGTAATTTCTGAAATACTGGACACTTCAAAATTAGAAAAGCAGGCGTCAAATCTTTCGGAAGAATGCGCTGTGGTAACAGAGCTTATACGAAAATGTGTGGACGAAAACGCTCACATTTCCGTTGACCCAAAGGTTTATGTCGAAAAATATGAGCAACTCGCAGACAGATACGCAAAAGCAAAAGATAAGCTTGATAAAATGGAAACGGAAATTGCAAACAGAAATTCGAGGAAAAATATGATTGCGGCATTCCTTGATGAATTGGAAAAGCAGGAGCGCTTGATTACGGATTTTGATACCGGACTTTTGAATGCGGTGATAGAAACAATGACGATATACTCCAAAGAACATATCGTTTTTAAGTTCAAAGGCGGAACAGAAATCAAGTGGTCGATTGTATAAACAAAAATCCCACAGAGAAAACAAAACGGTGCTTCTGTGGGGCTTTTTTGCCTGTACATTGAATTTTTGTGCAAATGGGAGAAAGCAGTCGGAAACGATTGCTTTTTTGCCGTTTTTGTGTTAAAATACTCAAAGTTATGTATTGGCATATCGCTAAAATTCTGCACGTTTTAAGGAGTTCTTTTTATGGCAACAGCGCTACTTATTATAATATACATCGCCTTTATCGGTTTGGGAATACCCGATTCACTTTTCG
>CAKSTI010000017.1 GCA_934500705.1 uncultured Clostridia bacterium
CCTCCAAAATGATATTTTTATTATATATCATCTTGGAGGCTTCGTAAAGACTTTACACAAAATTCGGGGTTGACTCCCGTGGTATATTACAATTAAGGCAGGAAAGCCTAAACTCGGCTGTCCTGCCCACTAAAAACCGATATTTTGTCATAGAAAAATCTAATTTACAGAAAAAACTTCACACGCCCCCTACAACAAAAATTAAGTTACATCAATGTCGATATTCTTTTTGATATACTATAATCTTACATTAACAATACACTCATTGTTATGGGACGAAACGATATTATCATTTAATACTCCGTTTTCGACATCAATTCCTTTATTTGTTCCATTGTTTGTAATTTTTATGATGTATTTTGTTCCTCTGAAATATCTCACTATCTCACAACTATCAATTTCATTTGGCAAGCACGGGTCTATTCTCAATCCCTTAAATTCGGGTCTTATTCCCAAAATAAATTGAGATATAGCAAAATAATTCCAAGCTGCAGTTCCTGTAAGCCAAGAGTTTTTGGCTTCTCCGACTCTTGGTGCATCTTTTCCTGCAATCATTTGAGAATATACATAAGGTTCGGTTCTGTGAATATCACTAATATCTTCTATATAAGAAGGAGTTATTTTTTTGTATATTTCAAAAGCTCTGTTCCCTCTTCCAATTACAGTTTCTGCAATCATTATCCAAGGGTTGTTGTGGCAGAAAATACCGGCGTTCTCTTTATATCCAGGTGGATAAGAAGATATTTCTCCAAGTTCGGAATGATATTTTGTGTATGGAGGCTGATTTAATGTTATGCCGTATTGACATTCAAGCAATTCCTTAACGCTGTCCAGCGCCATTTTGGCTTTCCCGTTTTCCTTTCCTATTCCCGCCATTACACAGAAACCCTGTGATTCGATGAAAATTTTACCCTCTTCACATTCGTTACTTCCAACTTTATTACCAAATGCATCATATGCACGAAGGAACCATTTACCATCATAGCCATACTTGTCAACGGTTTCAACCATTTTGTTAACCCAATTTGTAATATACTCTTCTTTTTCTTTATTGTTAAGATTAGAATATAAATCTGCGAATTGATTTCCGATATAGACAAACATTCCTGCAATGAAAACTGATTCTGCAACCCTACCGTCGGCAGTTCCAAAAGTTTGGAATGATTCTCCGGGTTCTGTTGAGTGGCAATTTAGGTTCAAGCAGTCATTCCAGTCGGCTCTTCCAATAAGCGGAAGTCCGTGTGGTCCCAAGTTCTCAACAACATGGTCAAAACTTCTGTTTAAATGTTCAAGCAATGTTGCGCAATTATTACTGTCATTATCAAAGGGGACGCTTTCATTTAAAATATCAAAATCGCCTGTTTCTTTAATGTACGCGATTGTTCCCAAAATGAGCCACAACGGATCATCATTAAATCCGCTTCCAATATCATTGTTCCCCTTTTTTGTAAGTGGTTGATACTGATGGTATGCACTTCCGTCCGCAAATTGCGTTGATGCAATATCAATAATTCTTTCTCTTGCACGCTCGGGTATTTGATGAACAAATCCAATAAGGTCTTGATTTGAATCTCTAAATCCCATTCCACGTCCTATTCCCGATTCATAATACGATGCACTTCTTGACATATTGAATGTAACCATACATTGATATGGATTCCAAATATTAACCATTCTGTTGAGCTTTTCGTCATTGGATTTAATTGTGTATACCGACAGCAATTTATCCCAATACTGTTTTAATTCTTCAAATACAATATCGCATTTTTCACTTGTTGAATACCTTTCTTGCATCAACTTTGCTTTATCCTTGTTAATAACATTTAAAGAGTCAAACTTCTTGTCGTTATCATTTTCTATGTAGCCCAAAACAAAAATAAATTCCTTTTCCGCATCACATTCGAGGCTTACATCTATCATATGCGATGCAATCGGATACCAACCGGAACAAACAGAATTATTTGTTTTTCCGTTAACTACAACATCAGGACAATCAAAACCATTGAACTGACCCAAGAATGTATCTCTATCCGTTTCAAATCCATTGATTTTAGAATTTACAGAGTAAAATGCATAGTGATTTCTTCTTTCTCTATACTCTGTCTTATGATAAATAATTCCGTTTTCTATTTCTACCTCGCCTGTACTCAAGTTTCGCTGATAGTTTAGCATATCATCTTGCGCATCCCAAAGGCAAAATTCAACAAACGAAAATAACTTTATATCCTTTTTGTTTTCTGATATATTTTTAATTTTTACTCTATGTATTTCACAATTATCATTCACAGGAACAAAGAAAGTTTCTTTAACACTTATTCCGTTTCTCTCTCCCGAAATTGATGTGTAACCTATTCCATGTCTACACTCATACCTGTCCAACTTCTTTTTCATTGGCATAAATGAAGGTGTCCAGGTATCGCCGTTATCATTGATATAGAAATATCTCCCACCGTTATCAACCGGAATACTATTATATCTGTATCTCAAAATGCGGCGTAATTTCGCATCTTTATAGAAACAATATCCACCTGCTGTATTTGATATTAAGGAAAAAAATCCGTTTGTTCCAAGATAATTTATCCATGGTAACGGAGTTTTTGGGTCGTTGATAACATACTCCCTTTTTTCATCATCAAAATATCCGTATTTCATAGTCTATTCGTCCTCTCTATAATTTCAAAGCACATTTTCTTATTAGAATACGGCAATATATACATACTGCTTATTTCACACTACATCAGGGTATCCCCGAATGCTTTCATAACCTTTAATATTTTAAAAAACTACAATGTCCATTCTGTGCATAATTCACTTATGGGAACACCAACTGGTTCCGGGATTTCAAGTTTCATCAATGTTTCATAGTTTTTTCTAAAATCTTCGGTTGTTAAAAGTCTTCTGTTTATTGTTTGTGCTGGTTCAAACTCAAGTTCATACAACCATGGTCCTTTATAACCAACCTCTCTAAGAGTTGAGATAATACCTTTCCAATCGGCTTTACCTTCTCCGGGGAGCCAATGTCTTTCATTTTTGAAGTCATAATCAGAAATATGTGTTGTAATTATTCTGCCTCCAACAGCTCTTATATAATCAATAGCATTTTCTTCAAGTAAATGATTGGTGTCAAAACATGACATCAATCTTGAGTCCGAAGAAAGAATGTCAAGCATCTCGCAGGAGTTTTTGCAAAGACAGGTTCTTGGTATATTTTCAATTGCAATAACATTCCCGGAGCTTTCTGCCACTTGAGCAAGTTTAGAAAATGTTTCTTTTGCAGACTTAATATGCTCTCCTCTTTCACTGTCCAAAATCGGTTCAGCACTTGGGTGAATCACAATGGTTTTTACACCTATATCTCCTGCTTTTTTAATTAAATCCGAAAAGTATTCGAATGTATATTCTCTTACATCTTTTTTCAGTGATGCAGGATTAAGTTGCGCAAACGGCAAAAATGGCAGATGTAATGACCAAAGTTCAACGCCAAATTTTGCTGCCCTTTTTTCTATATTCTTCCATTCCAAATTATTATATCTCGTGTAACTAAATGACATCTCCATAGTCAATATTCCTGCTTTTACATAGTTTTCAAAATCCTTATCATCTAAGTTTTGAGAACCGCAACATGAAAGTCCAAGTCTAAAATTATTCATTTTTGTTATTCCCTCTTTCTTTATAATTTAATTTTTTATATTCGCTCGGAGTTAATCCCTCAAATTTTTTAAATACCCTAACAAAAGTGTTACGACTGTTAAAGCCGGTCTTCTCCATTATTTCATTTATGCTCATAGAAGTATTTTTCAGCATTTCGGTTGCCTTTTGAATTCTGACACCCATAACATACTGGTTAAAATTTATACCAATTTGTTCTTTTATAAGTCGGGAAAGATATTTTGAATTTACACCAAAAAGATCCGCTATTTTATCCAAATACAATTCTTCGTCAAAATGCATATCTATATAATTTTTAATTCCATCAATATCTACACTTGTGTTAGTGTTCGGAGTGTATTCTGCAGTCTTTTTTAATACTACACAAACATAATCTATAAAACTTTCATTATCGGAATCACTTTCATCAATATGACTTATTTGTTCTTCTCTCATCAACTCATTTATACTTATGCCCTTTGCTCCAAGAACCTTAACTGCAGTATTGTAAAATTGTCTGTAAAGAAGTTTAAACCCATTATCTCCGAGTCCATTTTGAAGATTTTTCTTTATAATATCGCATAAAGCGTTCTCAACTTCTGTGTAGTTTCCTTTTAATAGATAATTATAAATAATATTTTCATTATCAATGGTATAAATATAGTTTGTATTATTCATTTTACTATCGTTATAAAGCATAACCGCACTGCTTTTTATTGACAGTATTGATGACATTGCCCTCTTTGCCTCAATATATGATTTTTTCATTCCATTAAACCCGGCATAGTAATTTCCTATACCAACAAAAGTCTGCATAAATTCCCTGTCCTGATAAAAGTTTTGTGTAAAAGTTTCGAGTTTTTTTGATATATTATCTCTTATATCTTCATTCACATTTACAATTACAATAAAATGTTCATCGTCATGATGAATAATAAAATTATCATAATTATTGTCTTCTGCAAACATATCCTTTAAAATTGAATCAATACCGTTTATAATTATAAAATATTCATTTTTCATAAATGAATCATAAAATTTTTCTGTTGGTTTTAATCGGACTACTGCAACAATATAATGATCATACCTGAAAGAGATACCATTCTTTAACATTCGTTTTTTTATTTCGTCTTCATCAATAATATGAGCTGACATCAAAAATTTATATAAATGATTTTCTTTTAATATTGAAAGGTTTGAACTTATTTTGTCATTCATATTCTTATTTCTGTCTATCAAACTCTTTATACATTCCGAGATAATGTCAAATTCATTTTTAGAAAATTCATTTTGCGAATACCCAATGCTGCCAATATAATTTGTCATTTTACCTATCGGCTCGTATAAAATCTTACTGAAACGATAACAAATCCATATATCAATAAGCATAAAAATAGTCATGAAGAGGAATATGATTATCATAGAAACATAAAAATCATATAACAGCATATTATTTGGCACCATTACAGCAAGGGAAAAATAATTTGTAATATACTTCTTCGCAGCGGCACTAATAACAACATATTTCTTATTGCCAAAAACAACATCAAACCTTTTTCCTGCATTAACGCTGCTTACTATTGATTTAATATCTTTTGCGTTCATTCCTGCTATTTTATTCGAGAAAAAATTCGTTCCTGTTTTTCTTTCAGAAAGTACAAAAACTGTTTCGTCAATATTTATTCCATTTGACAAGTAATTTAACAGACCTTCACATTTTACATTTATAATCAGCAAATTAACCAGCTTAACATTTTTTGCCACACCTATAAGTATAGGTATGATATGTTCACCCGACTCTTGCGATGTTTTTATTGGTCCTAAAATTCTATAACCAGATACCGGAATATTCTCTTCCATGATTTTTTTCATATCATATTCGCCTTGCGGAGATTTGTTTTTCAAGTAATTATCAATGGAAGTTCTTCCGTTATTTGTTACAACATAGTCACCATTTTTAAAATAGATTCCCACAGACTCTATTAAATCATTTGAATTTTTATACTCCGTAAATATATTCTTTAAAACATAATTGGTCGATATGCTTTCTTCATTTTTTCGAGTGGTCAAAACACTAAAGACATCATCATTAAAGCATAAAAAGTCTACGCTTTTGACAATCTCTTCAATACTTTTCTCTATTATTTCGGCATTATGATTTAGCTGTTCGGTATATGACTTTATATTTTTGTCCTTTATTTCAGAAGATTGATATATCAATATCGCTATCGAAATAATAAACAATATGAAAATAGGTATTAAACTGAATAACAGTATTCTCTTGAATACACTTTTTTTGTTATGCATATTATTCCGCACCTTTTTCCCTCTTTCTGAATCTTAAAGATTTTAATATGATAATTAAGTATTTAATCCAATATATTAAATTTCTCAGCCTGTCTTATAGGTTTCATCTCATTCAGAGCTGACCAAAGGAAAAACTTTACATTGTCTCCATTGCTTGTTTTAGGAATCATATAGCTATACTCCAAAACACCGTTTCTGAATGGAACTATTTCAATGACTTCTCCTTGATTGAGGCTTTCGAGATTTCCCTTAGAATCATAAATAGCTATCATTGGCAAAAGCTTTTCAAGCTTTTTGGTATTATTAAAATACTCTGCACTTACGTTTAAAGTCTGCTGTGAGGATATTGATGTTTGCTCGTTTCCTATTATACTGTCATTTATTTTTAACTCATACTTATCTTCTAAAAATCCTGCTTCTCTGTCTTCAAAAACAGATATACAAATATCTCCTATCCAAGCATATGCATTTTTACATTTGAAATATATATTGTTAGCTTCAATCTTGGTTAGAGGCGTCTTTACCCATACCCATTCTCCTCTTGTTCTTACATTTCCGGGAAAGTATAAATCCCACGATACAGCTGCATCATAGCCTTCATCTGTAGAAGAAAGATTATCGCTGTTTATATACTGCCAGAATGTCAGGTACGCTCTGCCTTCTTCAATAGCTGTCTTTACTTCATCCGAAAGTGCACCAAATGTTGTGTTCGGCGTTAAATACAGTTCGCCTGTCATTTTTATTGTTTTAGCTCCATTCACAGTTTTCTCGGTATTTGCCCAATCAATATATTTTGTAAGTCCCTTATCCGCATGCTGATGCTTTGCGTAATTAGTACCGTCCGAATAAAATGTATAGATATTCTTAGTGTACATATCCGGTTGTGACGGTATTGATGTTTCCCTTTCAAATGGTGTTGGCTCGCTTCCGTCGTTTACATACACAAGTTTTAAATCATCAACATATATATTACTCCTTCCGCTTCTTTCGGCAATATACGCATTAACGCTCGTTGTGTTTGCAGGAACTTTTTCATACATAAATACCCACTCGTTAATCTTTTTTATTTGTTGATCTGTATTCACAAGCTTAATGTGGGAGTTATCACCGTCTGTATAAAACCAACCGCAAATATAGGTATTTCCTGTCGCAATAGAACCTTTTGCATGAGATATATTGCCAAGCTTTCCTGTAAAACCATTATACTTTATATATGTCGTACTTTGTGATACATTCAAAGAATATGCACCATTGTAGACAACATCTGTATTTGCAGAATCTACAGTACCACCTGTCCATACAAAATATCCGCCCGTTACATCATCACCGGTATGTGCGCCATTTTTACACGGTGCATCATCATACCAAGTATGAATTACTGTTTCTTTTCTTTCTTCGCCGATATAAAATCCACGACCATTTGTTCCAATATAAACCGTTCCGAAGGATTGCCTGTCTCCACTCATACAATTAGGCTCTCCACCTACGGCTGTTTGATCATTACTTATTTTTACCCACGACGCTCCCATATCAACCGAACGAAATATGCCGTCTTCATTATTAACAGTTCCATACAGGTACAACGCAGGCGTTGAATCATTAATTCCTTTTCCGAAAGCTATTAAACGTGAATACTGTACATTTGGAATTGCGCTAAAGGTTTTTCCGCCGTCTACGGTTTTTTTGAGCCCCTCATTTGCCAACGATACATAAACTGTATTTGCCATATATGGTGCACTTTTAATGCTAACAGCAGCTTTTCCGCTCCCACGTTTATATGTTAGTTCCCAGGTTTTTCCTCCATCACTCGAAACGTAAAAATTGCCATTTTGAGGATTAACAAGATAGAATTTATCACTTATAACTCGGTCCGATTGCAAAACCATATTCCATCTCCAAATTTTATCTATAAAATTTGCCTCTGTATCCTCCGGGAAAGTTGACTTCACCCAAGTTTCTCCCATATCATTAGAATAATATGGCAAATCATTTGTTGGAATAAAAACTATACTGATTTTCCCCTCACTGTTATACGATGCAGAAACAGCTATTTTACCACCGGAAAATTTGCAGGGCACACTTTCCGTATAAGTGATTCCGTTGTCATTTGAAATTCCGATTGCACCATTTCCGGTTGTATCTGAGGCTACTCTCGCAACAATCATTGGATTTGCTTCGCAAAAATCGATTCCGGTAGTAATATTTCTTAATGGATTTTGAAGCTTTTCTTCGGGATAAACATCTGCGTTTTCAATTCTCATTCCGCAATTATCTGCAACACCAACTATCAATGGTGCACCCTCTGTGGGACATGATAGATCAAACGAAACCATATTTTCTATGCCCTTTATTTCGTTTTCCCAAATAGTTGCTTCTGCAGTTATATCACTTGTTTTCCATACACCATACCAATCCGAATACCAAACTCCTTTTTCTCCCATAAAATGAATATCAGATGTATGTGCTGAAAAATAGTATTCAGGCCACCAACCCACACTATTGTTTTTTGTTACGCTTTCCGTTATATTTGACCAGCTTTTACCTCCATCCTCGGTATAAAACAACAGATTATCAAAATTTTCACGAATCGTTCCATTATTAAAACAACAAATAATTCTATCAGTATTATTCTCATCAACATCTAAAGCTCTGAAATTTGTTACTCCGTTTAATGTATAGTCATTAATAACCGACCATACATCATTTTCATACTTTAAAATGCCATTATCAGCAGCTACAAATACTTTTCCGTCAACGACCCTCAACCTATTTACAACTGATGGGGCATTTGTTCCACCCATATGATTCCAGGTTTCACCGCCATCGATGCTTTTGTAAAGTCCACAGTCTTTAATATCCGCATAAACAATATCTTCATTTTTATTATCATAAGCAATAACTCGAGTATATTTTCCCAAATCTTCAGCTTCAAATTCATTAATAGTAATCCATGTTTCGCCACCATCTAACGATCTCTGAAGGGAACCATCACGGGATGCAACCATAAGTTCTTTATTATTAAACGGATTTATGGCAATGGGTTCTCCACGAAAACGATCACCCATATTACCACCAAACTGTCCAACAAATGATGTTTTAATCCAATTTTTTCCACCATCTACTGATTTATACAGTCCATGTGGTGATTGAGTTTCATACTTTCCAAGTGCTGCATAAACTACATTTGAATTATACACCTCAGCAGCAATTCCGTCAACACCAAAAAGATTACTATTTTCAGCCGTAATCCATTCTGTCATTGCATCCCAACATTTAGCTGTATTGTTCCATTTAAAAACTCCGCCAACATCACACCTTGCATAAACCGTACCATCACTACATATAGAAATTCCTGTTATGTACCCGCCGCCACCGAGGGAAACATTTTTCCACAAATAATCCGGTGTATTGGTTTCCGATGCTTCAACAAAAAAAAACGGTGTACAAACACTTACCGCAACAAGCGTAATTGAAAGCACAAAAGAAACACATTTACTTATAAACATTCTCATAGTTGTCCCCCCTTAATCTTATTTCGGGCGGTATGAAACCGCCCAAAATAAAAGTGCTTTATTCAAGTGTATTACTTACCTAAAGTAAATTCGCGAGACACCTTAATTGGCTTCATTTCATTTAAATTTGACCAAAGGAAAAACTTTACATTGTCTCCGGTGCTTGTTTCAGGAATCTTATAGCTATACTTCAAAACACCGTTTCTGAATGGAACTATTTCAATGACATCTCCTTGATTAAAGCTTTCAAGATTTCCCTTAGAATCATAAATAGCTATCATTGGCAAAAGCTTTTCAAGCTTTTTGGTATTATTAAAATACTCTGCACTTACGTTTAAAGTCTGCTGTGAGGATATTGATGTTTGCTCGTTTCCTATTATACTGTCATTTATTTTTAACTCATACTTATCTTCTAAAAATCCTGCTTCTCTGTCTTCAAAAACAGATATACAAATATCTCCTATCCAAGCATATGCATTTTTACATTTGAAATATATATTGTTAGCTCCAATATTGGTTAGAGGCGTCTTTACCCATACCCATTCTCCTCTTGTTTTTACCCCTCCGGGAAAGTATAAATCCCACGATACAGCTGCATCATAGCCTTCATCTGTAGGAGAAAGATTATCTTTGTTTATATACTGCCAGAATGTCAGGTATGCTCTGCCTTCTTCAATAGCTGTCTTTACTTCATCCGAAAGTTCACCAAATGTTTTGTTCGGCGTTAAATACAGTTCGCCTGTCATTTTTATTGTTTTAGCTCCAGTCACAGTCACAGTTTTCTCGGTATTTGCCCAATCAATATATTTTGTAACTCCCTTATCCGCATGCTGATGCGTTGCGTAATTAGTACCGTTCGAATAAAATGTATAGATATTCTTAGTGTACATATCCGGTTGATTTGGAATAGAAATTGTTCTTTCCCATGGAGTTGGAGCACTTCCGTCACTTACTGAAACAATCTTTACATCATCTACATATATGTTTCCGGGTGTATTTCCTGTATCATATACACCCTGTTTTATATTTGTGCTCGGAATTTTCTGACTTAAGAAAACCCATTCATTTTCAGGTAAAACAACACGTTTATCCACATCATCATCAATTAAAACAATGGTTCTGCCCGGACCGTCTGCATAAAACCATCCGCCAATATATGCTGTATTAGCTTTTATTGCGTTTTTCACTGCGTCTTTAGTGTAGGCATAGTCTTCAAATGTTTTCCACCAGCTATAAAAAATACCACCTTGACTGTTGGATAATTTGTGTGCTGCACTTCCGTTAAATACTACATCATTTGAAGATGCTGTAACCGAACCTGTTTCACCTGCTCTATTGTTCCACACCTGGCAAGCAAAATAATTACCGACTCTAGCATCATCATACAAAGTCTGAACTACTGTTTCAGTTTTTTTTACATCCGCAAACACTGCAAGCGGCAAAAGCTGAACTAACATTGTCAAAATCAACAAACACATTCCAATTATCTTTTTTAACTGCATTTTTTTTACCATAATTTTTCTCCTTTTAATTATATATTTTTATTTAACAATATCCTTATTAATGGATATATGCTATACATAATTTAAAACTATGCTCCCGGTACATAATTTACAAAATTATAAATTACGAAACTTTGATGCAATCCCCAGGTTGTGCAAGCATAAATAACCGATGTTCTATTTTCACTGCCGGTTTTCTTATATGCCAAAACATCACTTATCTGTGCTATTCTTACCTCATTGGCTTCTTCGTCATAAACAACCGCTGTTTCAGGAAACATAAATAGCTCTAATTCTTTTTCAACCATAGGATCGCTCACAGACTTAGTACTTGTAACCATCAGATTGTTTTCATTTGAATTATAAACCTGTCCGATTGTAACCCTTTCACCTGAATAATACTTATCGTTTTTATGTAAGGTTAAACTTGGATTTTTTGCATCTACAAGTCTTGAAATTGATGCAATCTCACCATTCATAGTTGTTTCTGCGACTATGAGGTCGCCCGTATCAGGTATGAAACCGGCTTTTTCCAAAACTGTGTCATTGGTAAAAAATGCTTCATATCTTTCGCCGTATTTAACACCATAAAGCTTTTTCTTAACATCGCCATTCGAATTTGTTGATGTTACAACTCTATCAACTAATACATACTTATATCTTGCATTTTCGTCTCCCGCCTTTTCATGGATATATGCAATTTCAAGATCGTTAAAGTCTGATTTTTTGAAGAGTTCTATTTCATAATTCTTATCATGGCTCAAATATGAACCGTTATGCACCGCATAGTCATTCTCTATATTTGCAGAGCTTACATCAATAGGTCCAACAAATATAATTGGATTTGCCTTTCCTGTATAGTTAAGATTTGGATTATCATTTAATTCTGTGGGATAAACCATTCCTCTCCAAGAATTACACCTATATTTTGCAACATCTCTATGACAAATTGACGTTTTGCTATTTTCCTTATCAGCATTATGTGCTTTCGTATCTATATATGATATCTCACCACTATCATTCAAACGAAATCCTATAACCTGCGGAAGAAGCTGGTTTTGCACATAAGATATTGTAGCACCGGTTGCCTCGTCAATTCTTTCAAGCGAAACATCCTCCCAAAAAAGTTCTTTGACTTTGTCTGCAGAAAAATCGTCTGACACCCTCACTCCGTCAACCACTACTCTTTTATATACAGGAAATGTTTTAAGCACTCCTTCTGTTGTCAGAAGTTTTAAGGAAATATCTTCTCTGAATGCTTGTTTTTGACCATCAACACCGAGAAGCAACGCATATTCCTTATCCTTTTTATTATCATACTGAACATCGCAAATTTTATTTTGAAAATCTATGCCAAATGTATAATACATTCCTGCTGCAGGATTTATTGCAATTCCTTTTCCTGCCATCACTTTGTAATCATTATCAAAATAATATTCTCTGCCGTCAATAGAAATAATATTGTCGGAATTATTTATAGATGTAACTTCCCCTGACAACTGTTTTTTTGAAACAATAAATTTGAATGAGTTTGCTTCTGTAATATTAATTTTTGCTATTCCCGATTCATATGTTACACTATCTGCCATAACCGAAACAATATCACCAATGGAAATATCACCAAGCTCTATATCTGTATCACCATTTGTTATGCTGTACTTCATATCCATTTCATCAAGTTCAATTGTAGGTTTTCCGTAAAGGTCTGATAAAACCAATTTGTTTTTATCAATATACGAAACAACATAGTTCACATATTCATTTACAGAAACAACTTCATATATTCCATTATGGTCATTATCTATAAGATTAATATATCCATTTTTTAAATTAAGTGCAGTAGTATCAAAAGGAACTTTTGATTTGAAATTATAAATCATATCTGCCTTTTTTTCTATATTGACACTTAAAATTTTGTTTGAATACGGATAATTGCTTACATATCTAAGCTTATAATTTGAAAAATCAACAATATTATCTGCAGGTATTGTAATGGTGCGATTTTCAGTTGCATCTTCACGGATATACATTATTTCTTTTTCCTCACCGCGCCTGTCTAAAACATAACCGGTAACAGCATAACCAAGTAAATGTCTTGCATCTAACTTACACTTATAAACATTATCACCAATTAAAATTTTGCCTTCATCAACAATAGCTTCACCTGTTACAGAAGAAATGTCTGTTGATACAAGTATTCCATCTACCTTTTCAACATTATGCCAATACAGTGCACAAGTTAACTCATCGCTTGCAGAAAATTCCTGATTAGTGCCATAACCGGTCTGTTCCATCACGGGAGAAAACAGTGCATTATATATGATTCTTTCAAGACATTCTTTATTTGCTTTTTGCCTGCAATCATCTTTGGAATCAATAATGCCTAATTTAATGGCCTGTCTTATATAACCATTCGGATATCCGCCAAGAGAAATTGTTTTAATTTTGTAGCCCATTACATCCAAGATATAACGCAAGGCTTCAATAATAGTTATTTCTTTTTCAGGATAAAACATTTTATCCTTCACTCCGCAAGCAGCTCCTAAAGTAGCAATATAATTATAATTTTCATCAGTTGTTTTAACATCATTGAAACTAATTGAGTTGTCAAGCAGAGTACCCATACCATAGAATTCAGTAAAAATCTTTGCAAACGATGATTTAGTTCCATCATAATTACTAAAATCTATACCCATCTTTTCTAAAACTTCACTCACCATTTGCTGTTCTTTATCGCCGGTGCTTTTTGATACGTCATATCCACCAACTTTTCTCGAAGCTTCATTTGATGCCATTATTGTAAGCGAGTTTATATCCCAAGGATTTTCATTTTGCTCTGTCCCATCAGTCAACTCAATTTTTAAAAATCGGCAGTTTTCAATGGTCGGAAAATCAACAGTTAATATTCCACCAGCTTTTCCTTGCGCATTAGTGATTAAAGGTTCAGTCAGATCTTCTCTTTTCTGCGCAGCATAAACATTAAACATTGCAGGATAATTATTTTCGTTTTGATAAAGTATAATCTGACCAACATTCTGTTCTTCCAACATATCAATTACGAACCAATCGCCTTTTTTCTGATTTTCTTTAGTTGACCATTTTTTATCGGAAATGACAACATTATCTGCTTTAAATTCATTATCTTCATAAGATGCATAGAATTTAAAATATTCATCATCAATCCCCTTTACATAAGCCAGGGCACTACTTCCAAATTCCATAAAAAAAACAAAAACAACAACTGTCGCAATGTATTTAACCATTTTGTTTCTCATATTGTCCCTCCATAAGGCTATATATTTCAAATATTACCTTTGCAGCTTCAGCACGGCTAAGATTTCTGTTTGGATTAAAACATTCATTCTCGTCTCCGTTTATTATGCCACTCATTTGAAGACTTTTAACAGCTTCCTTTGCATATTCAGAGATATCTTTGCTATCTGCAAATTTTTTCATAACCACAGTACCTGTTTTTATGCTAAGTTTATCTATAACCCTTTTACAAATTACAGCCATTTGCTGTCTTGTAACATATTCGTCTGCACCAAAGTATGTTTCACTCATTCCGTTTACAAGTCCTAAATATGCAGCCTTTGCAATATATGGATAACACCAATCATCCTTTGCAACATCAGAGAAACTACAATCTGCTGTTTCAACATCTGCAAACATTCCGCTTACAATTATCTTTATAAATTCAGATCTTTTAATAGGTGCTTCGGGTTTGAAGGTTTTATCAGGATAACCGCTTATCATACCGACACTATTTAATCTGTTTATTGCAGGTGCAGCCCATTCGAAACCTTTTATATCATTAAACAATATTTCGACATTTTTGTTTTCAAGGCTTTCTATAACCTTATCAACATCGCCGGATACCGCAAAAGAAGACTTTTTAACACTTGATTTACCGCCACCCCCAGAGCTATTTTCTCTTTCCTGAGGCATATATTTTTTAATCGCTGCAGAAAAAACATCATTAATAGAGTTTATATCAGTAAATCCCATACCAATAAGCTCTTTTAAAACCAATGTACGATCATATTGGCTTATATTCTTTTCTTTAAAGATAGTTTCAGTATCAATACCTATAATATCTTCAAAATTCTCAAGAGATTCTGATACTGCCGGATAATCATTCCCGCTTATCAAATTGAGCGAGGTTATTGCCGCTATACTCTTTATTTTTTCTGTAAACTCTGTAAAGGTATTATAATTTTTAAAGTCGGTTATAATGCTGTAAGAAGTTGAATTCTCAGCATTTTTTGCCTCAACAAACACATCGGTCACTCTGTCTTCAAGCGCCAAAAGCTCTTTGTTGCTTAAAATGATATCAGCAAATGTCAATCCTTCCGATGCTTTTAAATTTGCCAATACAATATAACGATTAAGCATTTTTACGCAGTCGCTATAATTTTCTGATTCAGGGATATCATTTGCAGTTTGTGTGCATATGTAATCCGCATATTCTGAAATCAAATTATATTCGTCAAGCATAATACCCATAGATTTAAGATCAATAGTTTTTTCCGGATCCTCAAGCAGTGCCTTGATTTCTGCACCTGAATTGTCTTTAATAACGCTTGCAACACGGTTTCTTATATCTTCTCCGGTATAATGCACCTTAATAGAATAAGGTGCTGCGCCGTCACCATAAATAAGAAGAAAATAATCGCCTGTTTCAACCGACGGTGATACAACCCCATTGAACACAGCATTTCCATCTTCATCAGCAATTCCTGTCTTGAAATATCCTATTGAATTAAAATCAGGAACATCATTAATAGCTTTAGCCATAAAAACAGCCACCGCTCTTTTTTCTCCGCTTGCAAATGTTACTTTAAAATCTAAAGCGTCTCCTATCAAATTTGCATTAGCATCCATTGTATCGGCGTTTGAAGCTCTTTCATATTCAACAGGAAGCATATCGTTTTCTAAAATATATGTTTTATATGCATACTCTTCGCTATGAGTATAGGTTTTCAAGTTTTCTACAACTGTACTTTTACCAATAATGTCTGATTTTGCATCTATATTACAATCAGTTGCTGTTGCCTTTACAGTTTCGCCATTTTTTTCAACCGCAAACACCAGATTTAAATCCGCAGGATTCTCGTTGTCGTTAATAATATCACAGGTTAAGGTTACCGAAGATATACTGTCACCTTCTTTTATTGGTTCTCCGTTTGATTTCACTTCGATGTTTTCAACCCTTTTTTCCGCTTTTGCAGTTTTGAATGATATTTCGGTTTTTTCGAGCTTTTCGCCAAAAATATTTGTAATATTTTCCAATACAATTTTATACTCTGTATCTTTTTCATAACTGCTTATCGGCGAAAGTGTAATTTTATCCGCCTTGAAATCACTTTTAGTTTCCACTAATTCTTCATCCGGCATTTTTAAAACCTTTATTTCGGTGTTTTCTGCCTCTGAATCAATAAAATAACTAAAATCAATTTCTATTGCAGATTTATAATAAACACTTTCGTCATCTGCAATACTGCCATCTTTTCCTTTATAGTTTACGTTTTCTATAGACATAGACGGATCATCCGGTGGGATTATCATTATATTTATATCATCAAGCCATGTATACACACCTACTGATTTGAAATATAACTGATTTTGATTTTTATTTGTAAGTTTTTGCGTCACAAAAATCCATTCTCCACGGGTTCTCGGATTAGATGGCAAATACAGATCAAATGAAGCATAGTGTTCCTCGGTCGGTAAAATATTCGTTTCGTTAACATATGCCCAATATGTCAAATATGCAGCACCCGCATCAATCGCCTGTCCTATTTTACTTGATATTTCTGCAAAATTCTTTGCACCGGTTTTTTCCTGCAAATATAAATGTCCGGTGAATTTAAGAGCACTACCACCGTGAACATCATTTGCTTTTTCGGTATTTGCATATTCACAATACGAAAGAACATGCGCATGCTGATGTCTTGCATTAAATGCGCCATCCGAATAGAATGTGTGAAGAATTTTTGCTCCGTTTTCTTCATCTGCCCAAACCGAAATGCTAAAAAAACTTGTAAGCATTATGAACAGCAACACTGACGCAATAATTTTATTTTTCATAATTTCCCCCATACACTATGTTATTTTTTGTTATTTGACCATGCCTTTTTTACAAGTGAAATTAGTTTATCAGAACCAAGTTTTTTACATTTATTTTCATATTTATCCCAATCATCAAACGATTCTTCACTATATATAAACTTCATCATCATTGTGTTTGTATAGTCGTTTAATGTTGTATAGAGTAACTTTGCTTCCTCGCTTTGCTCAACAGTAAACTTTACAAGAGGGTCATCGTAATCAACCATATCGTTATCGATAAGATATTTTTTATCCTGTTCCATTTCAATAGGTTCAATAAGCCTCATCATATTTCTTGGAACAAGATCTGCAACTAATGTTTGCAATCCGTTGTTACTCATACCAAAATCTCTAACAAGTTCTTTGGTTCCATTTACATTATAAATAGTTTTAATATCATCTTTCATTTTATAGTTATCACCGTCTTTTTCGTATGTAACGCCTTCTTTACCAAGCTTGGAAAGTATAGCTGCTTCTTCGCTGTAATACAACCAATCAACGAATGACAAAATCTTATCGAAATCCTTGCGTTTTGCAACCGATGCCGGCATCGCAACACCACCAACATATCTACTGCAAGGTTTTCCTTTTCTAAGCCCGTGAGGTCCTGCAAGAGGATAAAGCATTTTAAACTTGGCTTCTTTGTTTCCCATATCTCTTAATAAATTTGTATATTCTTCTGCCGAAGTTTGACCGGATGCCGGTACTATCAAATACTGGCTATTGGCAATTTTTTGTTTAAACTGACCACTGTCTTGAGTAAAGCCTTCCATATCGAGACAGCCAGATTTATACAACTTATTAAAATATGTCAGCAACTCTTTATATTGTTCTGAAGTTGGGGCAAAGTACCATTGTTTTTTACCACTATCGTATGTATAACCGTATGGTAGTGAATATCCGCCCTTTGTCCCAAAACACGATGCCGTAAACGACATTAAAAGGTTTCCGTTATAAATATCACCAAGACCTAAACTATTAGGATAAAGTTTCTTTAATTCTAAAAGTAAGTCTGCAAGTTCATCATATGTTGTAGGTTCCTTTAGTCCATGCTTTTCCAAAATATCCTGTCTTATCGCAAAACCGGTTGTGGACACAGGTTCTTTTTCAAAAGCAGGCAAAACATAGAACTTTCCATCCAATTCGCTTATGTCATCAATCGTACTTTCAAGATTCCATTCTTTTATAATTCTTTTAAGATTGGGCATCTTATCTAAATAGTCACTGACGGGTAACATAAGACCGTCGTTGGCATACTGGCTCACCTGTCCTGCCCAAGTGTTTGCCAAAATATCGGGAATATCCTGGGAGGCAAGGACAATAGAGCGCTTTGCTGCATAATCACTTGCCGGAACAACCTGAATATCTAATTCCACATTCTGTCTCTTTTCAATTTCATCTACAATAAGCCAATCTTTTTTAAACGGTGCACTTGCACCTTCTGAAAATAAAATGCTGATTTTTGTTTTTTCGTTTGTTTCTTTCTTGGTACAGCCTACAAGCATAAGCATAATAGCAACCATAACAAGTGCAGTGATTTTTTTCAATTTCATAATCTTCTCCATTCCGCCATATATAATACGGCTTTTTATTTTTATTTTTATCCTTTAACCGAACCTATCATCATACCTTGAACAAAATACTTTTGTGTAAATGGATAAATTAATAGAAACGGTACCGTTGTAAGTACAATTGCCGAATATTTGATACCTTCTCCTATATTACCCTCCTGATTTTCCAATAATTCTGCTGCTGTTTTATCATCCATTGCCACCTGTTGTGCATTAAATAACAAATTTCTCAACACAAGTATAACCGGATATTTTTCGTTGACATTAAAGTAAATAAGCGGTCCAAACCAATTATTCCACTGTATAACAGCAAAAAACAATACCATTGTCGCTATTATCGGCTTAGAAAGTGGAAGTATTATGCGAAAAAACACACCTATCATCGAAAGTCCATCTATACCTGCTGCTTCTTCAAGTTCAAGCGGAATCGATTTAAAATATGTCATCATTACCATTACATGCCAAGCATTTAAAGCTCCCGGCAGGGTAATTGCCCAAATGCTATCACATAGATCCAGCGATTTTATAAGCAAAAAATTTGGTATCATTCCGCCGCTAAATATCATAGTAAACATAACCATCTTTTTAAACCATTTGCATCCGGGCATATTATCTTTTGTCAGTGGATATGCTGTTATTGTTGTCATAAATAAAGCTACAATAATATAAAATATTGTATACCATATTGTATTTGCGTATGCTCTTAAGAAATTCGGATGATTAAATATCATTCTGTATGCGTAACTTGACAATCCCTTTGGAAATAAGGTGATTTGACCTGCAAGTATATATTTTTCAGAACTCAATGAAAGTGACAATATATATATAAAAGGACAAACCGTTACCAAAACTATCATCGCCATTAATATACAATTAAATATCTTAAATGTCCTATATGCAAGACTTGTTTTAATTTTCATTCCATTCACCATCCTATATTTTACCAAAGCGATGTATCCGAAACTTTTCTGCACACATAATTTGCACTGCAAACAAGTATAAGTCCGACAACCGCATTAAATAATCCTACTGCCGTAGAATAGCTATAGTTACTATCTACAATACCCAAACGATATACATATGTACTTATGATATCTGCTGTCTCTTTGTTAAGATTATTCATAAGCAAAAGTACCTTTTCATAACCTATAGCAAGCATACTTCCCACAGACATAATAAGAGTTATTACTATTGTTGGCATAATACCGGGGATTGTTACATGAACTGTCTGTTTCCATCTACCGGCACCATCTATCATCGCTGCTTCATAAAGCTGCGAATCAACACTTGAGAGAGCGGCAATATATATTATTGCATTCCATCCCATATTTTGCCAGATTTCAGATACAATGTATATTGTTCTAAACCATTCCGGCTTTGCAATGTAGTTTATAGAATTCATTCCCAAATTCAGTCTTAACATATTTATGGCACCTGCGTTTGGTGACAATAATTTATTTATAAAACCAACCACAACAACGATAGAAATAAAATGTGGTAAGTATGAAACTGTCTGAATGAATTTTTTTGCATTTTTATTTTTTATTTCATTAACTAACAGTGCAAATATTATAGGAATAGGAAATCCTATTACAAGATTTTCAATACTGAGCACAACAGTATTGAAAAACCTATTATAAAAATTCACGTCCTCAAATAACATTTTAAAATATGTAAGACCCATCCATCTTGTTCCAAAAAGCGGAGCACTTGCAGAATATTTTCTAAATGCCAATACATTTCCCAAAATAGGAACATATTTAAAGATAATTAAATAAACAAATGGAATTAAAAACAACAAATACATTTCTCTGTATTTTATTATTCTCTTTAAAAACAGTGCTCTGTTTGTTTCTTTTACACAATGACTTTTTTGCATATCAATTTTACGCCTCCCTCTTTGTCAAATATACTGAATTTAAGTCTTGATTCCATTCAATATTATATCCGCTTATTTCCGCAATATATCGAATTGGTACCATAATCGAATTTTTGCTTACATATGCTGGTAAATAAGTATCAATTTTTTCGTTGTTAACCATAACCCAATTTTGGTTTTGTGGTATATAAATTATATCATTACCATTTTTTATCACGGCAACTCCGGATATATCCTCCACCATAACTTCAATTCCTAAAGATGTGCACAAATCAGAAACCGGTGCCATTATTCTATCGTTTACCATTTCAGGCTCATTTCCAAATATAAGTTCTTTATCATCTAAATAAACTTTTATATAATCCGCTTCATCTTCTTTAACATAGGTATTGTTCGATGTATTAACGCTTTCTGCATTTTTTTCTATATCCAAAAGGCTATCTGCCACTTCCGGTTCGCCACACCAATAACCGTTTCCGTTCGTACCAACATAAACAACTCCAAAATCGTTCCTATCTCCAATCAGGCAAGTAGGTTCACAACCAACCTGATATTCATTGTTATTTACTCTTACCCAAGTTTTTCCCATATCGATTGAACGATATATACCATTCATATTATTCACTTCACCATATAGGAATAATGTCGGATTTGTTCTACCAGGCGCCTCTTTACCAAAACTTATCATATATGCTCGTGTAACATTATCGATTTTTTCAAAGCTATCTCCAAAATTACCACTTCTGTATAATCCATCAAATCCCAGTGCAACCCAAACTTCTCCTGCCATATTTGGGGCTGCTCTTACAAAGCTTCGGTTATACGAAGGCAAATCAGAAACTGTTCGTTTAAAATCAGCACCGCCATTACTACTCACATAAAAATTTCCACCTGCATATGCATAAAACACATCTCCGACTACTCTGTCAGAAGAAAAATTATATGACCACGCAAATCTTCCGCTTATGAGATTTGAAGGTCCACCCTTTGATTCTCGCCAAGTTGCTCCCATATCATTTGAATAATATATACCACTTTGCACAGGCATTATCATAATTGAAGGATAACCCGTTTTAGAATTCACCTTTGAACTAACCGAAATTCTTCCCGAAAGCATAGGACCCGCGGCATTATTTGGAAAAGTTTTAAATTGCGTCCATGTTTTTCCATAGTCCATTGAATATCCCCATCTGCCCAGACTTCCGTTTCCGCTTGCTCTTACAACAATATTCGGCTTTTCTTCACAAAAATCCAAATCGTTTGTATCTGTTGTATCATTAAAATGCTGTATATTAACCGGATATTTATAAACATCCTCTTCCCACATTCCCCCATCATTATCAGCATTTCCGGTTATCAGTTTATATGTTCCACCAGGTATGGACAAGGCAGTAAATGCAACCATTTCTTCTATTCCCAATATATCGTTTATCCAAACTTGCTTTGGTTGTTTATCTATATCAAAGGTTTTCCAAACACCATACCAATCACTAAGCCAAACCTCTTTGCTGTTTAAAGGATTTACCTTGATACACGAAACGTTTGCCATAAAATGACGCGAAGGTGCCCACGATTCGGTTGTATGCATCTCACTTGCTGTTTTGTATAAATCTACCCATGTTTTTCCGCCATCATCCGAGCGCATAAGATGACCTCTGAAAAGTCTTCCGTCATCCCCTTTTGTACGCATACTATATATTCTTTCTGTATTATTCGGGTCTACATCTATACCGCTGTATTGAGCTGCAGTTCCGCCCGGGGTGATATTTTCCCACTTTCCGTTTTCATACTTGTAAACACCATTTCCGGCAGCAACATACAATATACCGTTATCATGTGAAGTCACCATACGTGCCGGTTGCATTGGCCCATCATTTCCGCTTATATTCTCCCAAGTATTTCCGCCATCAGAACTCATATATACGCCATAATTGTATACACCGGCATATATTTTTTGAGTTTTTTCACCAGTCTCACTATTGTCAAACAATATAATTCTTGCATAGCCCTCTAAATTCCCCTCGGTATTACCGCTTACAGGTATTTCAGGAAAACTTTTAACCTCACTCCAACTACCGGCCGCATTATCCGAACGATACAACTTATTATCCCTTGCAAATGTCAGTATTATATTTGAATTAAGCGGATCAACCATAATTGGCTCGCCCATAAAACGATTTGTTCCATTTCCATTAAAGGTCTTTTCCAAACCCGTTGATACCCAGCTTTTTCCGCCGTCTGTGCTCTTTAGTACATCACATGGAGGATATTTTGCTTTGCCGTCTACCCATAGCTGATACCTTACAGCTCTTTCAGCATCATATTTTCCTGCACACATATATACGATATTGGCATCTTGCGGATCAAGTGCAATGCCATCAATACCATACAAGTTACCATCATTCATCGAAAATCCAGTGCAAAGATTCTGCCATTTGTTATTGTCTTCATCCCATCTATATGCACCGCCAACATCAGTTCTGACATATATTCCTGTCTTGTCCTTAGGATGCATGACCAATCCTGTTACAAAACCTCCGCCACCATATGCAACATTTTTCCACTCATAATCGGCATTATAATCATATTCCTCTGCAAATCCTCCAATACTGCAAGAAAAACACAATAACACAATAAATAATGTAGCTCTCATTAATCTTTTCACTTACCTGTTCCCCCTTATATAAAATTTATCCAAAGCACTTGTTTCAATGCTTTCATCGGATTGTAAGAAAATTCTTTTACCGCAAACCGTAAATACATCAGAATGTTCTTTTATATTTATCACTCGTTTGATGTTACCATCATAATCAGTAATCACTCTAACCCCTGAATCCGTATCAAATACTTTTTTCCCATCAATATATGCTGTTGCTCTTTCACCATTGTTTTTTAACTCATATTTTCTGTCTGCGAAAATCTGAGAATACTCACTTTCACCTCTGTCGGAAATACATCCAAAATAAATTTCTTTGCGATTTATATGTATTCCATACAATCTTGAAACATATTCTAAAACAGTAAGCATACACGGACCATAATAACCATCATTAAAACCAATTTGAGCTTCCCCTGTAAACGGGTCAAATTGTTGGGGGAAAAATTTTTGATTATACATATTTTTTAAAAATTTTTCAGCAACAACAGTAATCTCAGAAAACTTATTATAATTTTCAAAAGCTCTGATTGACCTTTGAAAATTAAGAGACTGGCATTGCCCACTCCAACAATTTATTGGGTCATTATAATAGTATTTGTCGTTTATTGCAACAGCCGGAAGCGGCATTGGTGTATCAAATTCCTCCTTATTATGTAAATGCTCATTTATAAATCTTTCTGCCATGTCATTGCTGAAACATCCAAAATACATAGCTTTCATATTACCTTGATAAAGGCAATCCAAAAAATTTCCATTTTTATCGCGATCATAAAACGCACCTTTATCTTCACGCCAAAGATAACTGCGCATTTTATCATCTACTTGCTTTGTTTTTTCTTTCCAATACTTCGTCTTACCGTTCTGAAGTATTTCTGAAATTTCAGCAAGAGTCGCCCTTCCATCGCGCGAATATCCCATACATGAAATTGACTTAAGTGGCATATTTCCTGCATTTTCAGGCGGATAATTATTACTCCATCCATGTGGCGCACCCTCTAAAAGTTTAAAGTTATCTTCACCGGTATCCCATTCACACCAAGTTTCAAGACATCCATCACCATTGGGGTCACGTTCATTCCACAAATATTTGTCAAATCTTTCAAAACATTCATACAAATATTCAAGATAATCTTTTTTTAATTTATTCAAGTAGTATATATTAACAGCATGGTAAGGAAAGCAAAAACCTTGTAAATGTGTAAAACAAGGTATAATGTTGCCATTTTGGTAACTTATCATACCTGGCAATCTGCCATCTTCTCTTTGGTTTTCTAAAAAAATCAGCTGGTTATTCAATGCAATTTCCGGATCACGTTTCCAATACATTTCGCCTCCCATAGGCTGCGTTTCCATCCATACATTAAAATAACCGCCTCCCTCAATAAGTACCTTTTTATCTCCAAAATATTTTATGTTGTTTTTCAGGGCCTCTTCGCTGCGTTCGTATAACATCAGCAATTTTTCATTGCTTGTCTTAAACTCTACTCTCTTACCCACTCTTAATCCTCCAGTTTGTTTAAAATCATTATTCTCCAACTCACAATGATATTTTACTTCACGCAACATACTTTTTCAACAACCACTTGACTAAAAAATGTTCCACTTTTCTACTTTTTCAGCTTTTATCAAGTTTTCAGGTGTTATTCGAACGATATTTTGTTTTACATAGAGTATCAGAGAACGCCACCCCAAGATACCGTATATTGTAATTTCAAAGCCCGATTATTTGTCAAACGATAAGGAAATTCAAGACGGAAATGAGGAAAAGCGAAAGTTCATCGAGAGCTTTTATGAGGAGCGAAAAAATGACGGCGATAACAACATTTACTTTATAGACGGCTCTGCCTTCTTTCCGAAACAGCATAATTTGTGCTGCACGGCAGACCTTTGCCACCCCAACGACTTAGTGTTTTCATATATGTCAGAGAAAATCGGAAATATTCTTGCCGAGGTGCTGAGTTTGACAACTGCGGCTAATTGACACCAACGCAGAAGGGGCTGTTTAAAAAGTCCTAAAATCACAAAAAGGATCTCTTGTTGAGGTCCTTTTTCTTTAAAAAATATTAAATTTTGTGGCAGCAAAATAAACTTAAATGTTTGCGTGACACCTATACGATGCAGAAAAACGGCGAAATAATATTCAAATTTCCAAGACTGTTCTTTGTTGCGCAGATGACACTAAAACACAGATAATGAAGCCGGCTCAATTAAAAAAACGAATTGAGCCGGCTGTATTAAAATTCTCTCTATTTTACGTCAAAGGCAAAAATATGCGCCTGCGCACTGCCATATGTATTCCATAGTGACTCCGAAAAGTACGTTGCCTTAGGAATTAGCCTTACGCCCGTTGTTTTTCTGTTAATGCTCCCGATTATCATTCTCTGATAGTTGGAGTCTGTATAATACACTTCCTCCCATTCGCCCTTATCGTTTATTATCTCTACCGAAAATTCTTTAAGCATACATTTGGGGAAACCAAAGGTCGTATGGTTGTAATCGCACCTTCTGAAAAGCGGCGCAGATATATTGAGCGCATCGGGATTGCCGTCCGTATATTCACGGTCAAGGTCACTGTCAACGATGAGTCTGAACGAGGACACAAATTGCTCCGTACCGAACGTGTACATAACGGGTCTGCCGCAAATGCCCCAGTAACCGTTATCACTGCCCCATATTTTTCTGTCAATGCCGTTTTTAAGCACAGACGCATCGCCGTAATCGGTTGTAAGCTCCGCCTTTTCCGTAAGAAGCGGCATACTTCTCTTGAATTTCGGCAAAAAGCAATCGTCCTCCAAAAGTCGGTTTTGCAGTTCTGTTATATGCTCCGACACCTTTCTCGGTTCAATTCCGTACTCGGCCGCCATAGCCGCCGCAGTTCCGACAGCCTGACCTATAACACCGCAGGTTGCCATAACTCTTGTTGTGCTGAACGCCAGGTGCGACGCACTGATATTTCTGCCGGCAAACATAAGGTTTTTAATGTTGCTGGAATAAAGACTCCTGTACGGTATGCCGTACGGCTCGTTTAACCTCACCTTTTGGAGATGTGCGCCCGACTCTCCGCTCAGCCAAAAACCTCCGGGCAAGTGATTGTCAATCTGCCAGCCGCCGTATGCCACGGTGTCGCCGGGAATTTTTCCGCATACAACGTCGTCCTGAGTCATTATGTAATCTCCGACATAGCGCCTGCTCTCTCTTTTTCCGGGCAGAAAGCCTACCCAGTCAAGCTCCCAGTTATCCGCTCCGTGCTCTCCACGGTTTTTGATGTGGTCCCACACGCCGAATGCAATTTTTAAAAGTTCATCACGTATTTTTTCGGTATCGTGTATGGAGTCCTGCTCTCCGCCGAGTTCTATCCAGTAAAAATTTGTGTTTATTTTTTCAAGACAGTCGTGCGGTTTGTTGTTCATATCGGCGTCGGTTTTGAAGGTATACGCCCACTTCGGCGGTATAAATTCTATCTTTCTGTCCGTTTCGTGAGCTTGGAGCATAAGGCTCATACCCATTGTTTTTTTGTCCGCCTTGTCAAGCGCCATACTCTCGCCGAAGGTTTTCTTATCCTCTCTGCCGACCATATATTCCGCACCTACCAATTCCGCCAGAATACTGTCGCCGGAGCAGTCCGCAAATACGGCGGCCTCCACATTATGCCACGTGTATGTTGTCAGCTGAAAACCCGTTATGGACTTAATTACATTATCCTGCGCAAGAGCGTCACAGCAGGCGCAGTTTAAGAGCAGCTCTATGTTGTCCTCAAATTTTACCTTTTCATAAAGAACAGAGTCCCAGATTGAAAAATTTCTCGACGGATTTCTGTGCATATTTTCGAGCAGAATTTCCTCCATTATGCCCGTTTCCTGCAAGTTGCGCACACGGCTTCCAGCGCCCGAAACCCACATTCTTATCTCAGATGATGAATTTCCCCCAAGAACCGGGCGGTCGTGCATCAGCACAACCTTTGCGCCGTGCCTTGCCGCAGATACAGCGGCGAGAACCCCTCCGAGGCCGCCGCCTATAACGCATACGTCACATTTATGATTTATCGTTTTCAGTGCACTTCTCATTTGCATAATCCCTCTCCTTTTACGCTCACTCTTGCTTATACGGTAAATTCAACTTGACCGCCGCAGTTATTTGTGATACAATCATAACAATTAATTCACAACCTGTCAACAGATGCGATATAAAATGAATACATTGCTCAAATTATGAACATTTGTGTGATTTTTTGGTTCAATATTTGAATTTAAGGAGAAAAACTATGCCGTTTTACGAAAGAGAAAAAGAACTTTTGACCGCCATCGAAAAGTCGGAATACGTATCAATAAACACTCTTTTAAAAAGTCAGTACACAAGTATTTCGACACTGCGCCGTGACCTTATTAAACTTGAAGAGAAGGGACTTATAATCCGCACGCACGGCGGAGTTATGGCAGTAAAAAAATCCCCCGACGACAAAATTGCGTTTTTTCTGCGTGAGGGCGAGCAATCCGACGAGAAAAAAGTCATCGCAAACAAGGCAGCCGAGCTTGTCTGCGACGGCGACACGGTTATGCTCGATGCATCGACAAGCGCATATTGCATCATACCGTATCTTGCCGAAAAGTGCAAGGAAATTATCGTAATAACAAGCGGAGCAAAGGCATCGTATCTGCTCGGAGAGCTTGGTATAAACAATATTTGCACGGGCGGAAAAATGATAACAAAGTCGTTTTCGTATGTGGGTCAAACCGCCGAGGAAACCGTATTGCGCTACAATGCGGACATTGCATTTTTTTCGTGCCGTGGACTGTCCGAGAGCGGTTATCTGACGGACAACTCCGTGGAGGAAAACGATTTAAGACGCACTATGATAAAGCAGTCCAAACGTAATTTTCTCCTTTGCAACAGCGATAAATTCGGTCATACCTGCCTTAACAACCTCTGCCATATATCCGAAATCGACGGAATTATAAGCGAAACCGACGTACCGCAGAATATATTGAATATGATGAAAAAATAACTCTGTCAAAATTTATATACTTTCTGCCAAGCCTTTTATTCCGAAAGGTTCAGTTTTTGAACTTATAATTCAACTGAAAATTCATATTTTGAGTATTACGTCCATTTTTCGGCGGCATTATTGACAAATTATGAATTAATTGATATCCTAACACCGGAGTTAAGTTTTTGGGAGGATACCAAAATTACAGACGAACGCAACGGAAAGTTGCACTTGAAAATATGTGGCAATACAAAGACTGCCTCGGAACCAAAGCCATTGTCCACTCAACGTGCTCAAAGCCTGCGGAATTTGTTAAATATCCGGACGCTCTTGACAACGACTGCTTTGTCGGCTGTCTGGACATCGGTCACGCTCTGTTGGTACGTGAGGACCCGGCTGAGTTTATCCGAATTCTCGGAAATAAATATCTTAAAGCTCTGCACGTACACGATGTCAACGGTTTTGTCGATACTCACACACTGCCCTATTACGGCGGTATGGGTGATTGGAATTGCATATCGCAGGCTCTGTATGATATAGGCTACGGCGGCGAGTTTACATTTGAGGCAGGCAATTTCATAAAGATACTTCCAAAGGAGCTTAGGCAGTGGGGACCCGAACCCACATTGGTTTCACATAGCAATTTTCCCTGTAACGGCAGTAAATCCCTTGAAAATACGACAGTATTCCCTGCGTAATTTACTTTGTTACAGAAAAAATTGCTTATGTGAAACTGCGAGCACCTGTTCGGCTGAATTTTTGCAAAGAATTTCGGTGCGTAAGGGTGCAGGCGGGCTGACGCCCGTCAAAACCGACAAGGCGGAAGGCTTTGTGAAAATTCAGTCGACAGGCAATGCGGGTTCGAGTCCCCACTGCCTATGCCGACAGGACTTAAAATGATGGCGGAAGTCGGGAATTATATAGCCGCAAAGGCATCTCGGTAAATCGTCAAAAGTAAAACATCTATAAGGAGAAGTTCATATGAGCAGCATTTGCAAATGCGGAAAAGAACATAAATCATCGGTAAAAGAAGTTATTACAAAGCCCGGTGCGGTTAACGCACTCCCGGACATTTTGCGCAGATTTAACTCACAAAAACCGTTTATTCTCGCCGATGTCAATACATATGATGCGGCAGGAGATACAGTGTGCAAAATTCTTGCGGACAGCGGAATTGAATTTTCCAAATATATTTTTAAAAACAGTCACATCGAGCCTGACGAAAATAGCGTCGGTTCTGCCGTTATGCACTACGACAGCGGGTGCGACCTTATAATAGGCATAGGTTCGGGAGTCATTAATGACATCGGCAAAATACTGAGCACGATGGCAAAAAAGCCTTACGTAATCGTTGCAACCGCCCCGTCGATGGACGGCTATGCCTCAGCTACATCGTCAATGGCGGTGGACGGGCTGAAAGTTTCGCTAAATACAAGATGCCCGGACGTAATTGTCGGAGATATTGACATCTTGAAAAATGCGCCGATTAGAATGATACAATCCGGACTCGGTGATATGCTTGCAAAATATATAAGCATATGCGAATGGAGAATTGCTCATCTCCTTATCGGAGAATATTACTGCGAATATGTGGCAAATCTGGTACGTGAGTCACTAAAAAAATGCGTTGATAACGCCGACGGCGTGCTAAAAAGGGACGCAAATGCAGTAAAGGCGGTATTTGACGGACTGGTTACGTGCGGAATGGCTATGGAATATGCCGGTCTGTCCCGCCCCGCCTCCGGCGTTGAACACTATATATCGCACATTTGGGATATGCGTGGTCTTGCCTTTGGCACAAGCACCGACCTTCACGGAATACAGTGCGGAATTGCAACGCTGATTGCAGCAAAAGTGTATGAACAAGTTAAAGAAACCGTACCGAACCGTGAAAGGGCGTTGGAGTATGTAAAAAATTTTGACTCCGAAAAGTGGAACGAAAGCCTTTTAAAGTTTGTCGGCCCCGGTGCACAGTCAATGATTGCGCTTGAAAAGATTGAAAACAAATACAGCGTTTCCAAGCACAAAAGCAGGCTCGAAACAATCATTGCTGATTGGGATAAAATTCTTAAAATCATCGGCGAGGAAGTGATACCGAGCAAAGATGTTGAAAAAATTCTCGATGCAATAGGCGCACCCAAAAGCTGCACGGAAATAGGTATAGACAAAGAAACTCTGCCAATGACGTTCAAAGCGTCAAAAGATATACGTGATAAGTACGTTTTGTCACGTTTGTGCTGGGATTTGGGAATATTGGACGGCATAAAGTATTGATTGAAAGATAAACACAACTATGTAATGTAAAAGTCGGAGCGGAATAAAATCCGCTCCGTTGTTTTACCTGCTCCTTATCTCTATTACGGGCGCCGAAATAATTCCGACCGGTTTTAATACATATTCGTAAGAAAAACCGTACCCCTCCGTCTCCCAAGTCCTCGGCTCGGACGAGTGGTTATCTCCGCAGTTGTGCAGTGCACCGAAGGTGTTTATCCTCGTGCCGAAAAGCTCAAATTCAAATACGTGCCCTCCGGGGCAAACGTTTTCTGCCGTAAGCGTGTAGGGTGGATAGGCAATTATGCCGAGCGGCAAACCGTCCATATACACCTTGACAAGTGCGCCACGGTAACGGCTCACACGCACCGTAACGTCCGAAATCTCCGCAACATCAACCGCCGCCCTGTACCTTATGTTTCCGCCGTAAAACGGCATTCCCTGCGATGTGACATCGGAGAAACCGATTTTTCTCCTCGGTGCGCAAATTTCTGCCGAACAGCCACGGAGTTTTACATCAAAATCACCGAGAATAAAGTAATTTTCGAGCGAAATTGTACGGCTTATCCGGCTTTTAATCTCAATCGTGTTTACACCCTTTTTTATTTTTCCCATCGGGTATTTTACTATTGCACGGTCTGCGTAAAATCCGCAAGGGTTGAGTGAAATATTTTCCCCGTTTACCGCTATGCTCTCCGCTTCCTCACCGGCAATGAACACATCGTCCGCCTCAAAATTGCTAAATACCGTGCAGCGCAGAAAAACACTGTGCGCCCCGTCGTTTTCGCCTATGACCCACGGCTGTATACTGTGCCCGTCGGAGGGAGGAATGTTTAATATCCTTCGGCAGGATTTGTCAATGCGTCTCATTTCATCGGCAGAAAACCAATCCACGCCGTCAAGACTGTAACTCATAAAGTCAAGAACAAGCACGTTGTCCTCCGAGCGTTCAAAGCTCACGCAGCGATTTAAGTCAACCCTTTGCAAACACTGCTTTTCGGTACAGTGAGAACGGTATCTCCCCTCACCCGGTTCAAGCCGTATGAGCAGACTGTCAAAATCATAGATTTTTTTGTAAATATATGTTTTTCCGTCCATGGTTTCGTAGTCAATGTCCTCGATTGCGGCACCAACCGTGTTAAATAATTTGGGAATATACTCTCCCTTTACCGCTATGACCGCATCGTCAAAGGCTGCAATATCGTCTGTGCACAGGTCGGGATTTCTGCTTGAATGTGCTATAAAGAGCCAGCGGAACTTTCCGTCCTCACGCATTGTGTGGACATACCTTTCTGTCCTGTTGCCGTCTTTTAAAATTTCTATGTTTCTCTCATCGGACAATGCGGCAAGTATGTCGTTTTTATTAAAATCAACTTTTACGGAATTTTCATAAATTCCGCATACGCCGTCACTCTCCTCTGTGTCCACGTACTCCGGGCATTTTCCGACAAAGACTGTCTTTCCGCCGCTTTCCTGAAAACGCCTTAAAATATCAACCGTTGTCTTTCTGAGCGTTTCGCACCTCGGCACCAGTACGGTGTCATATTCCATCTCGCCCACAGTTAACTTTTTTCCACTTTCTCTGTACTGTCCGGGCAAAAGCGACTCGCTCACAAAGTCAAAGTCTATGAGTCCTTCCGAAAGATAGCGTGTCAGCTCCAAAAATCCGCTGTCTATGTCATCTCTCTTGCCAAGGCTTGTGTCATCGGGTCCGAGGTGCACCCAAAACGTTTCAATCGGGTGAATAACCGCCAGCTTTACAATCGGCTTTCCCCTTGTGAGAACAGTGTTGAGCCTTGCAAAATGGTTCTCAACATATTTGTACTCCTTGTACCACGGCGACTGATAATTTATTGACGCCGGGTAGTCCCGCTTTGCCTGACCCTTCATAGACAGCCACGAAAGATGAGGCACACGCACCGTTATGCCGAGAGCCGCCTGCCAGTCGCCCTGGAACTTGTGACTGCGGAAGTCAAAATCCCACCCCGTTGCGCCGTAAAGCTCGGAGAGAACGGCTTTCTTTCCATATTGGTGCGCCGCCGACTGAACCTGCTTTACCGTGGAAAGCTCCACGTTGTCATACAAGATGTCAACTCCGGGGATTTCAAAATACCTGTACGCCCTCATTGCCTCGCCGATTACACGAGTCTGCGACGCAAGATTTGACTCGCCGAGCATATGACCGGAAAATGCAATGTTATTGGCACTGCACCACTTACCGCACTGCTTGGCATACGCTTCGGTAAATCTCTCACAGGAGTGCTCGTGGTAGCGATATCTTGTGAGTGATATTTTGCCGCCCGGCAAATCCCAGAATATCTCAGGCAGTTTTTCGGTTATGCTCTCTGCATATCTCTCCTCGTATGTTTTGTCAAAGTCAGCCGTCCACGCAATGTTTACGTCTGCACCGCTGTCGGACGATGGAAGGTTTTGAACAAATGCAAACTGCGGCTCGTCGGTAAATATTGCCGGAACGGTTTTGCCGAAGTACTTTCCTATTTTCTCCTTGTACTTTTCGTGAGTAACCTCTATAAACTTTTTAACTGCGTCTTTGCTCAGAGTATCCAGGTAGGTCTGACCGTTAAACATTGTGTGCTCGTCCGCAGGTTTAACATAGGCGTATCGCTTGATGCCGAGAGCGCAATCGCTTTCCCCGATTGTACGGTAGCTTTTTAAAAATCCGTTTTTGTCAAGTTCAATGTCGTATACCGCCAAAAGATACGCTCCGCCGTTTTTGAGCGCATCGGCTTTCGGCATAAACTTTGCCGCTTTTTCCGAAAAGCACAGCACCCTCTGCCTGTATCTTTTGTCCTCTGTCACATATCCCCCGGCGAGTCCGGACGGCCACCTGTCCTCGTCGTAAAGCCAGGCAAGCATATTTTCGCTCTCCGCCTTTCGGCAGCAGTCCTCTATCCTCTGCATAAATTCATCGCCGAGGTATTTGGTTGCCATACCGGAACGTGAGTGCATATTAAATCCGCCAAAGCCCATTTCCCTTAAAATTTCTATTTGCTCGGTCAGCAAATTTTTATCCAATTTACAGTTCCAGGACCAAAACGGCGCAGCTCTGTACTGCGCCGTCGGGTTTTGGAAAAGTTTTATGTCAAATTCGCCGTCTTTGCCGTCGTATAACATTCGCTCTCCCCCGTAAGTTTATTTTCTGTTTTTATACACAACCACGTCCATAAACGTTGCGGTTTCTGTCCATACAACCACTCTTGCGCCCGGCTCTGCCGTTATGTCACGGTACGAACCGAGAGTAACTTCCTTGTCCTTTGCATCGTAAACATACACATAGTGGTCACCGCTGCAACAGAAGACCTCTGTGTATTCCCAAGTTTCGGGTTTTGTCTTTTCCGTCATTGTAAAGCGGTATGCGTCTGTCGAGAACGGAGTTCCCACCACAACTCTCGGTGACGAACGTGGGTTGAACGAGTATTTGATTTTTCCGTATGAGTCGTTTTCAAAATCGTACAGCCGCCTTACAGATTTAATGTCACCGAACACGTTGAGCCTTACTTGAAGTATGTCACCCTCGTGCACAGTAATCGGCTGTTTTGTGTCGCCGTCTATAATTTCATTATCAGTGGTTGTATAAGCGGCACGTCTGCGCTGTTCCATACCTTTGAGCAGTATTGTGGTTTTGCCCTCATTGTTCGTCGCTCTCGAAATACTGTCAACCACAAACACCCTTTTGCGTTCAAACAGTGTCTGCGACGTCTTGTCACCGTCGTTTGTCATATAGAACAGCAGTACTCGGCACGCTAAGTCATTTTCGTCAAGGACAAAGCCGTTTACATCATATGTTCCCCAGTCTTTTGCAAAGTCTGTAAGGCTCTCTATTCTTGCGACGTTTCTCTCCGGCTCATCTACCGTACCGTCTTTGGGCACGGCGAGAATTACGGTGTTGTCGTCCGTAGCAAAGTTTGCCGGAGCCTTGTCGTCCACGCTCGAACCGTCCTCAATCATCATTGCCCAGTTAGGACGGTAGGCAGTTGTAACAGGACCTTGCGCCTCTTTGTAATTCACATAGGAGAACACTCCTCTGCCCCTTGTGGTTTCGGGTGTATCTATGACGGTAATCTCGTTTTTGGAATTTGCCGCAAAGCGGACGAGCTTGAATTTGAGAGCGTCAAAGTTGTAATTCTTTGCACTCGTCTTTGACTGACCGTCCAGTTCAAAGCTGTCTTTTACCGTGTAAACGGTTATGGAATATCCGCTTTCCGTTTCGTCCGGCACAACAATCTTTAACATTTTTCTTGCGGAAAGTCCATTTTCCACTCCGCTGTCAAGAATGTAGCCGTAGTTCATAGAATTTTCGTAAACATTAAAACCTGCAATTTTCCCGCCGATGTCGTAGTAAATGGTGTAGCTGTCGCCCTCGCTCACTTTGTTGTAGAGGTCCTCTGTGTATTTGCCGTTTGCAAGCTCCGAGCGCACATCGTTAATTGTGAGGAAGTAGCCGTTTCTGTTGTTCTTTTGTTGCAGAACGCCCTGCGTTTTCTTGGTCGAAACATATACGGTGGTAAGGTTTTCCCCGTCCAAATCCTTAAAAATGCTCAGCACATTGTACGCCGCAATGTCCGTGTACTTTATTATACTGCCGTTCTCATTGCGCACTACAATGTTTTTCTCGTTTTTAAAGTCGAGAATGTCCTTGGTGTAGTAGTCCATAGCAACGCCGTCTTTGGTAAAGCGCTCCACAAGGAAGTTTGTATACATATTTACAAACATTATGTCCGGCTTTCCGTCACCGTTGTTGTCTAACAGTTTGATGCTTTCTATGTTTGTTTCTCCCTCGGAATTTACGGCAGAGTTTATCTTGTCGAACACAACTTTATTGTCGGGTACGTAGTACGAATTGTAAACCACATTGACATCAAGCGGAATTTTTACGTCCTTTTCTTTAAGGTCGCTTTTAAGCTCGCTTATTTCGGTGCGTTTGTAGTATTCCAACTTTCTCGTGGAATAATTGTAACTTATTATGTCCTCGCCTTTTATGTCGGTAAGGTCGTTCTCGCCCGGGATTTTCTCCATATATACAAGCGTATCGACGCCGCCATCTTTGTAGTAGACGTACACGTTCATTCCTATAAGACTGTGGAAGTCGCCGTCCTCGGCTTTTAAAATCATATTGCCGCCATCGGTTGACAGCTTGTAGTGATTTTCTTTGAGCCGGTCGTTTTCCACGATGTTCATCTCATCGTCTGCAATGAGCACACCCTCCGCACGCTTTATACCAAAGAGTGCTTCAATCAGGGTTTTGCTGTCCCTGCGGTTGTAGCTTATGCTCACATTGCCGTTCTTTTGAGATATAGTGCCGACTTCAAGTGTGTTTGCATTTAGCGTGTTATACAGGAGCATATACGCATCGCTGTAATTCATCTGTCCGCCGCCGGCGTAAACATTGTCCGTAAGTTCCAGCTTTTGAGCCAAGGACAGATAATCGTAATAGGACTTGTAGCTGTCCTTAATGCTGTTGTAACCGAGGACGTTGAGCGCAATCGTCAATGCCTCGTCCTCTGTGATGACGTCGGAAATTCTGAAAGCCGAACTCCCGTCCCCGTGAACAATGCCGGCAGACGCCGCCTTTGCGAGCACCTCGGCACACTTTGTGCCGTCCTGTGCATCGGAGAATACATTGGCGCCGCCCTCAAAGCTCACGCCTGCACTCTCATACATTCCCACAACCAATTTTACGAACTCATATCTTGTAATAAGCTCTGTATTTACCGCATCATCGGCATCACTGTCCACTATTCCGAAGGCTCTGAGCGCTCCGAACGCCGATGAATAAACACCCTCGTCCATAGCACTGCCCGACGCCAGTGCAAACGCCGGCACAGCTCCCACAATCAGCGAAAGAGCGATAACCAGTGCAATAATCCTGTTTTTGTACGCCATTTCTGCCCCTCCTTTATCTTGCAAACATATTAAGCATATTGTATACGAGAACCGCAGTTTCCGCTCTCGTCATATACTCCTGAGGCGCAAATCTGCCGTTGCCACGGCCGGAAACGAGTCCGAGCGCATATAGCGACATAACCTTGTCCTTTGCATATCCGCTTATCTCGGCATCATCTGCAAATGTGTCATCGGACGGACTGAGCGTCACACCGGCATTTGACAGCGCATTGCACACAATAACCGCAACGTCCTGCCTTGTTATGCTCCTGCCCACGCCAAAGCTGCCGTCGCCCATACCGTTTATTATTCCGGCAGATGCCGCAGTGTTGACATAATCCGTGTACCACGAGCCGGGAACGTTGTCCGTAAACTGTACCTGCTTGTCTGCGGCGCTTATGCCGAGGGCAGACACGATTATCTTTACAAATTCCTCTCTCTTGACTTCGCCGTCGGGGTTGTATGTTTTGCCGCCCGTTCCGTTTACAACACCTCTCTTATACAGCGCCTCTATTGCCGTCCTTGCCCACTCGTGGTTTGCAAGGTCATCGAACGGTGCGCTCTCTGACGGCGGTGTTATCGGTGTTGTCGTGGTAATTGAACCCGAACCTGTTTTGGAGCTTGTTTTTCCGCCCCCGCCGCCTCCGCCGCTGCCGCCGTCCGTACCGCTGTCGCTCCAAGTGTTTACAGCGTCGCAAATCTGTTCGGTGGTGTCGTATGTTTTGGAAATAATGCTTGCAAACATTTTTTGATTAGACTCGTTTGCGTCCAGTTTGCCTGTGCTCATTGAGGTCAAAACATCGCTGTGCTCCTTTAAAATTCTGTATGCGTCACGCCAGCCGTTAGAATATTTTTCGCTGAACTTGTAGTTAAGCACGCTCACATAGATTGCGTCTTTGAGCTTGTCGGCGGTGGTTATGTCCCTCACTGCCGCCGCCTCGGCGACTGCGGTTTTTATGTCCTCCGCCGTGCTGTTTAAGAATGTGAACATTGAATTTTGGTATTCTGCATCAAGACCGAGCATCTTGCTTATGAGCACCTTGTCGTTTGTTAAATATCCGCTCTGCGATATGTCAAAGACTTTAATAAGCTCGTCGGCACTGTCAATCTGCGACAGGTACGCAAGGTAAGAATAGATGTATATGTCGTTGTCAATTTTCTGCGCCGCATCGCCGCCCGTGTATTTGCCGTTCTTTTTTTCGGAATACACATTCTGTGCAACGGTTGCCTTGCCTCCGGCGTTTAAGTATTCATACCATTTGAGGTTTGCGCCAAAGGCACTGTCCGAGCCGTCGCTTTGCGCCTTTTCCTCTGCCGAAAGGCACGAGGCAATATCTCCGGCGTTTGATGCACTCTGAATTTTGCCGGTAAATTCGTCAACTGCGCTCTTTGTCGGAATAAAAACCGTCTGCTTAACGTAGTTTTCCATATTGTCCGACGATACGTAAATTGCCAGTTTTCCGGCAGTCGGCTCTCTGACCGTTTCTGCGGTGTAGTTGCCGTTTGCATCGGACTTTACCTGGAATATGTTTTCAACGCCTCCGACTGCTCCGCCGACGCCGTTTTCGTAGTCGCCGTCCGCAATCTCCGGAAGTTCTGTGCTCTCCTTTGCAATGAGCACCACCACACGTGAGTTTGAGCTTTTATCGCCCAGCTCGCCGCTTACGGCAAGCTCCCTTGTGCTCTTGTCAAACACGGCGTTTATGCCGTCTGCGCTGACCGATGCCGTGCAAAGCAGTGCCGCACACGCAAGAGATAAAACTTTTTTTAATTTCACTGTAACTGCACCCTTCCTATTTTTTTACTATTTCAAAGCCGATTGTGCCTTTAATACTGCTGTCCGAATAATCGTTCACGTTAAATACCGTGTGGCCCTCGCTGTTTTTGAACGAACTTATCTTTGCAAGTCTTTCGCCGTTTACATCGAGCGAGTAAATATCAAAATCGCCTTTTATCTTAATTCTCACTTCACCTTGAACCGGCTGCATTATGACCGGTGCTCTGCCGGGTGAGTTAATGTAATTGTTTGTAAAGGAATATCCCTTGTTCCTCTCCGATGCGGTGAGCGTCAAGAGCATATTGCTCTCGTCCTTTAACGGCTTGTTGTTGACCGACGTGAGCATTGCCGTGTACCAACGGTTTTTCATCTTTAATGCAATGCTTTCAAGGTCGGCATAGTCGCCGTCGGCACACTGCCCTGCGTATGCCTCCGCCTTGTCGGCTATGACAATAATTCTGCCGTCTATGGAGTCGACTTTAACCTCGTCATCGGTGTATATTGCATTCTGCGGAACGGCACTGCCGCCGATTTTGGACTTTTCTTTGGAGTATGAGAGTGCAAATTCATAAAAGTTTTTAAACTTATCCTCGTGTATGAACTTTGATGCCTTGTTATCTTTGATGTTCATATAATACGGTCTTAATCCGTCAAGGTAAATGTCCTGTTCGGTTATTCCATCATTTTCCGCCTTTGCACTCTTTGATACTGCGTCAAAAAGTCTTGCCGCACTCACCATAGAAACACGGCTTGCAGGGTTATTGTATATGTCATAAAGGCTCTCTAACTTTCCGTCGCCCGTAGGCTCGTTTCCCGCATAGTTGTATGCAATCGGGTTCCAGTTCTGCCTTGCTCCGTATGTTGCCATAAGCAGGTAATCCTCGGTGTAGTTTTTGCCGAGCCACGCCGAGTTCCACTCGGATACCACATACGGTGTGTCCTTGTATTTGAGTCTGGAAAGATTTCCGATTATTCCGAGTCCGTTGTCCGTAAGAGAGGATATGACGTTGTCGCCGTAGTATACGGGCTTTGACAGGTCGCCGCCGTTTTTGTTGTAGTTGTGCACAGCGCCCCGTGCTACAAAGTCGGTGTTGCTGTTTAACAGCGAGTCGCCCAGAACAAGCTCCTCTCCGAGCGGATTTGAGTTGCAGGTACACAGCCCTTTGTAGCCGAGGTTACGTACAAACGCCCTCATACCGTCAAAGTAATCAAGCTGTACCTGCTCGTAAAACTTTCTCACGTCCGTTGTGCGCTCCTTGGTATACACAAGGTTTGAAAGGCTGAATTTGTCAAGGTTTACCGTGCCGCCGCTGAGACTTTCGTACTCGTTAAGTCCCACACCGTCGCCGCTCCAAGCCTTTCTAAGTTTGGCGTCTGTGCCGTATTTTTTCTTTAAATACTCATTGAACATCGCTTTAAGGCTCTGCTCGTCAACGGTGCTGAGTACAAGCGGTTTGTAGTAGTAAAAACCGCAGCCGGGCATAAATTCGAGCATCGCCACCGAGCTGTCCTCGGCAAGCGGAATACCCGTGTATTCGCTTTTTTGCTTCATCAGCTTTTCTATGCCGTCTTTCTGCCCGTCAATAAGCTCCTTGTCAAAATATCCGTTAAGGTCGCCGCCGTCATTTAGCGCAAGGTAGGTGTATATGCCGTTTTCCCTGAACTTATGCACTGCATAGCGTATGTTGTCTGCGCTCTTGTTGTTAATACCGGCAATGCTCATTTTGATGCGTGCAAGGTTGTAGCCGAGTTTTGATATGTCGTCGGCAATCTCATCAATTCTGCTGTGGTCTGTAAGGATTTTTTCCGAGAGGTTTATTCCCCAGAATTTAATCTCCGTTCCGTCCTCAAAGACAAAGTTATCTTTCTGCACGGTCAGTGCGCCGTGTTTGCCTGCCGGCTTTTCGGTCAGGTTTGACGCATCGAGTGCGCTCGACGGCACTATTTTAAGGTCACTCTCCTGTTTGAGCCAGTTACCCGTAAAAGGGTTGTCGTAGTCGACGATACCCATATCGGGCAGATACGGACCGCTGTCCGTCAGCGTTATGCCCAAAACCATAAGCCACGACTTTGTTCCGCCCTCCTCGGAATGCATATAGAGCTTTTCTATGGTCTTTTCGGGGTAAGGATTGCTCAGCGCAAAGAGTCCTATGGCGTTTTCCTGTCCGCCGACGGGGTGATTTGCCTTCCACACATTTTGGCAAGTTGCATAGTCTGCCGCACCCCAGAAGTTATGAATATTTATGTTTTCAAACAGTTCTACCGTAGCGCTTGTGCCGTCGTCGTAGACAAGCGTGTACTCGCCCTTTTTGTCGCCTGTGCCGTAGTTCCAGGCGGAGCAGTGGAGAATATACAGTCCTGCCGCCTTTTTGCCAATGGGCACCTGCGCACTGTCGGGGATAAATGTTGCACCACGTCCTGCAAGTCCCACAACGGCTTTGCCGCCATTTTGGTCGGGGTCTACCAGGTCAAACGGAATGTTCTTAAAGTAAGTAAGGCCTTTTAGCGTAAAGGCGCTCATATCGTTGCCGCTGCCCTCGTCCGTCCAGCCGCCCTTATTGTCGCCGCTTACATCGTCAACATAGCCGTTGTTGGCATAGTCTTTGAGGCTTATTGTGGTAAAGTTCTGCTCCAAATTGTCATAAGCCGACTGCTTTACGAGCGTAATATCCGTAGCAAAATACTCCGTGTCCTCATACTCGCTTGCCGCAACCGGAAAAGCCGATGCGGCTATGCCGACTGCAAGGACAAGCAAAAATGCGTTTTTAAAATATTTTTTCATATATACCTCCTTGCCGGCGATTACTTAATCCGTGACAGCCGTATCATTGCAAAAGACATCGGCGAAAGCGTGTAACTCCTGCACTCGGATTTGTCAATATGGTCTTTGGTTTCAATCTTTACTTCCTCGTGACCTCTGAAATTCATAGAGTGCAGTCCGTTTGTACCGTAAATTCTGGTATCCTGTTTAAGGTAATATCCCTCGTTTTCCAGATTGACCGTGAGATTTGAGTTCTCATTAAAGTTGGTTATAAATATGCACACGTCGCCGTCCGACTGCTCAAATGCCGCCGCTGTGGACATCGCCACACTTCCGGGCTTAAAGTCCTGCAAGTTTGCGCCAATCATCTTTGCGCCCTTGCTGTTATCGTAGAACACTTTCACAACTTCAACGGGAGCCGTTGCACGGACAACCTTGTTGTCGTCCACGTAGAACGCCCACCACGGGCCGCCGTCCGGCAAATGCCTGAGTTCGGAAAGGTATTTACCGTTGTGATTGTCCTGATTTCCTCCGCCCGATGAAAAGCTGTGAAAATCGGCTTCAATTATCTGCGGATAGTGCATCATTCTTATCATATAGTCAGCAATGGTCACCGCCGAGGAAATATCCGTATTTTTAGGCCAATCGGAGCGGTTTGTTATCCAGCCGGTGTTGTACTCGGTAAAGAGTATTTTGTGCCTTTCGGGGTCGCCGAACTTCTCTATGTCGGAGATGAGCGCACGTACCGAGTTTTCGCACACGCCGGAAACCTGATTTGTGGTAAAGTACTTGTGAATTACAATGTAATCTATAATATCTCCGCACTCCATAAGCAGTTTTCTCTGCCACTCCACGCCTGCCGAGGCGGTGTCGTTTGAGGCGATGTGTGCGGCTATGGGCGTTTTTTTGTCCACGGTTCTGATTGCCGGAACAGCCTTCTTTATTGTTTCTATATACTCATCTATGTTCATCTTGGAGAGGTCAACCTCGTTGCCCAGTTCCCACGCAACAATATTTAGCTTTTCTATTCCGCAGCGCTCTTTGCGCAGTTTGCCCCAGTTTACGCCGCCGTTGTAGTTGACGGTGCCGTCGCTTGTCAAAAACTCCACCACGTCAACCATATCTTCAAGCGGTTCGGTAACAACGTTAAGAGTATAGGTAAAGGTCATATCCTCTCCGCCGTAAGCAAACATTATCTTTAAATCCTCGTCGAGTCCCTCCGGACTTTTGCCTATTTTGTATACATTGCGGCCGCCGTTAATGTTTTCGTTTCCCACGGACAGCCGGCTGTGACCGTAACCTGTATACCTTTTGTTCATTATGGACTGTACTTCTTTTTGCCATAACGGGCCGAGGGTTTCCTTCCACCACGTATAATTTGCTTCCGTTCCGCCGTATCTTATGTGACAATGAGGATATTTTCTAAGGCTTTCCACAGCGGCGGGGTTTGCCCCCATATATGTGTTCTTGTCGGAGATTGCCAAAAACTCGGCGTCATTTGCCAGAACACTGTCACCGCCTATCACACTGCCGCCGAAGCCGTGATTGTAGCCAAACATTGTTTGCGGTATACTTTCACGGATAACAGTGCTTTTGTCAAAGCTGAGAGTCTTTTCCACCGTATTGATTTCGGCAGGCTGTGTCTCGGTTTCCTGCTCCGTCCCGTCTGCAAGCACGCCCGTGCAAAACGTGGGTACTGTGAGCGCAAGGCAAAGCAAAAAGGATAAAATTTTATTGGTCATTTCTTTCCTCCTATCGCAGTGTTATTGATTTAAACATAGGCGTCATACTCTCTGTGTCATTCCAGAAAAACAGGCGGTGATACTTGGCATCACCGTCACCGTATGCCTGTATACGGTTAACGCCCTTGTCCAATACGACGTTTGCGGATATATTCACCGTATTCGGCGTATTGGAGCGGTACGATGCGCAGAGCATAATATACGGAATGTTTACAAAGTTAAATTTGTTGTCAATCTCCGCAGTAATCTCACCTTCGCTGATTTGCGCCGTTATGCCGAACATATCGTCGGTGTCCGTCACGCTGTCGTATGCACCGGATATATCTTTGACCACTCCGCAGTAGTTTATGAGCGTCTTACAATCGGCAAGGTTGTAGTCAAACTCAAAGTTAAATCGGTAACTGCCGTCGACTGCAAGTTTTGTCTGGTTTACGTAACGGATTTCGCCGCTCTTTGCATCGGTTATCAGGAGCGATATATTCTTTCCGCCTGCCGGATTTTCCACATTGCCGCTCACGTCAATGCGCCTCTGACCTTTAAATGTCGCAACACTGCTCTGCACCTTGGTATCTTTAAGTTTTATCACGGTTACGGAGTACGGGTCAATCTTTATGCCGTCACGGCTTAAATTATACTCGGTCTTGCAGACCATCTCATTTCTGTATTCAAGGGAACTTGTGCCGCTGTCCGAATAAATGTACGAGTAGCCGTCAAATGACGTTTGGGTATCGTCCGAATTTCTGCCCGTGATTACGGACTTTTCGACAATGCTGTAATCGTCAAACGCCTTGTCAATATCAAGCGTTAAGTTAAGCGTGTGATTGCGGTGATTATTTATAAATAAGTTAAGCGAACCGTCCGCCTGCTTTACCGCAGAGCAGCTGTAACCGTATTTGCCGTCAAGCCACGTTCCGTTTGCACTGTCCCAGCCGTCCCAATCGTCAGGGCCGCCGTTTGCCGGGATAGTGGTGCAAAATCCGTCTATGTCGGAAGAAAGCACCTCTCCCACACCGTTCTCGGCATACATATCCATAAGCATATATGTTGCACCGGGGTAGTATTTGCCGCCTTTTTCGTAGCCGACGCCCCACGGGCCGGGGTACAGATTGTATGAATGGAGATTTGCAACTTCGATTATGGGTTCGTTAAACACCCTGTTGAAAAACTCCGCCTCGCACAATGCACTTGCAAGACCTATGCCCTGGTAGTAATTCTCACGCTTTGCCGGACGGTTTGTTCCGTGTTCGGTGTAGGCTATTTTGATATCCTTGTTTTTGCTGTTCTTTGAATTTACGGTACGCTGTATATAGCTTGCGGCATAATTCGGCTCGGTGCAATAGTCTGTGTTATAACTGTGCACTACAAGGTAATCAATATCCGCCGCCCAGTCCTTATCAACAATATCTGCGTCCCAATTAAACCGGCACATATAGTTGTCATCAGCATAATACACATATTCGGTGTTTACGGCAACGCCTATCTTTATGTCGGGACTGTAACGCTTTAAAATCTCAACGACCTCACCGGCACGCTGAATGTAGCTGTCCTTATCCCACTTTTTGTCCCAGTTTCCGGGTTCCATACAGTTGATGTTAGGCTCGTTGGCAATCTCCCACATATACACCCTTGCAGGCTCGGCTATGCCGTCTGCCCTTCTCACGGCAGACCAGTCGGTGCCGTCACCGTTTATGTCGCCGTCGGCGGTGAGGTACTCCACCAAATCCGCAATGTCCTCGTCACTGTCTAAGATGTTTATTACATATGAATACTCCGCTTGGGGGTTCATATAGTCAACCATTTTGAGCCATTCGGGCACGCCCCACACGGCACGCTTGGGTTTAATCTGCTTTTCGGTTGACTGTCTGGAATATCGCTCACGCTGTTTTACGTCGCCGACGCTCTTTTTCCACTTGAACCAGTTTGCCGTAGTGCCTGCCACACGTGTGTAGGCAAAGGTGTTGTTATCACGGAAGCTGCCCAATTTGGGGTCAATAACTGCGTTCGGTGTGTCGTAGTATACGTCTGTTTTAAAGTCGATGTCATCTATGTATGCAACTGTGCCGTTCCCCTCTGCTGTGCCCTTTTCATTGTTTGCACAAATTACGAAAGAATAGTCCGAACGCTCTGCAAACTTAAAATTCTCCGACAATGTCATAGATCTAACAAGTGCTATATCTCTGCCCATATTGGTTGAGGAGTTAAGGCGGATTGCCGAATTGGTATCTATTACGGCTGTTCCCGTATCATCATAGAGTTTGAGGGCGTTTGATACATTATCCCCGTCAGCGTCGAGGGTGTACTCCACGGTGTACCATTTGGACTTTTGGTACTCGCCCACACTGTCCCCGGCGAGGTACACAGTGCCGTTTATAAACTTAACGGCGTCAAACCAGCCCATAACCTGATTTGCCTCATATTCTCTGGCAAACTGACTGGCGGAAACAAGGCAGTACTTGGAACTTTCTGCGTCCTTTATCCAGTCGATGTTCCAGTCCTTGGCAAGGCTCAGGCGCACGTTCGATACGTCGCTGTCTATCTTTAATCTGTATTTAAAGGTAGTTTTTCTGTCCATAAGTGCAACGTCTGTCTTGCCGAAGTATGAACCGCCGCCGTAGATATATTCACCTGACATTACGGGCGGAGCGAGCTTTGCAACGTGATTGCCGCTCTGCGTGCCGTCGTCCACAACGGTGAGGTCCTGCACGTCGTACCTGTTGTTGCCCTTGGAGAGTTCAAAGTAGTTGTTAAAGCCAAAGTAACCGTCTATGCCGCCGGTTTGCAAAATATCGCCGGAGATAAAGCCGAAGTTGTTGCCGTCTTTGTAGTCAACGGCTTTTGCCGGTTTTTGCAGTATGCCGTCTATGTACTGGTTGGCGTAGAGGTCGTTTCCGCTTTTAACGCCGTACTTGGTGTAGCTTAAATTGCCGCCGTAAACGTCGGCATTTGATATATATTTAAACGTTGTCGATGCCGTGGGGGAAAGATACGCCTCTCCCGTTTCCATAGCAGGGAACCAATACGTCTTGTTTTCAAAGTTATTGTTAAATGAGTCGTACTTGGAATAGTTTTTGTTAAGCCAGTTATTGCGTCTGATGCCGTTGTTGTCCCACTCCTGGTTGAAACCGAAAAGTCTTTCTGTTGTGCGGTTTACCGTTTCGTTCGTAACCGTCATAGTAACATCGTATGTATTGTGTGTTTCGTTTGCCGCAAGGGTATTTAATGTAATGCAATTAACAATTACGGCAGATGCCATAAATGAGCACGCATATTTTTTTAATTTCACGCTTTCCGCCTCACTTTCGATTTGTATTTTTGATTGTGACTGCGGCGGACGGAAAAATCCGTCTGCCGCAATGCCACAAACATTTTTATTATTCCACCGTAACCGTATCTAACAGCGGTTTAATGTTTTCAAAGTTTTCCCACAGGAACACGGAGTACTCTCCGTTTGTCGAAAGGTCTTTTGTAAATGTAATTGCATAGTTACTTGCCGTCGAAGTATCGGCGTCAACTATCTGTGACTGCAAAAGTGCGCCCGTAGTCTTGTCGTACTCTGCGGCAATGAGTTTGCCGGCGAGTTTGCTGAGTGACGTAATATTTACATTAACCGTCTTTGCCGACGCATCGAGAGTTGCGGTTGCAGAGCCGTAAGGAATGGCATCATAACCTGCAAACGTAATGTTATCAAGATAGAAAGCCTTAGCCCAGTCGCCGTTTGCTGCGCCGGTTACAAATACGCCGTAGTTATTGGTGTCTGCCTTATCTGCCGTGAAGCTTGCACAGCCGCCTTTTCCGAACAAAGCATCATACGGCATAAGCGATTTTACAATTCCGTTGTTTTTCTTTAAGCCATATGCGCTTGTAGCCGTTGTTCCGTCGCTTACCGGGAGCTTGCCGCTCTTTGCGCCGACAACACTGCCGTCCGCACGGTTTTTGATTATAACAGCAAGGTCAGGTGATGTCGGGTTGGTTTCATAGTCAATATAAACTTCTACCGTGTACCACGAGGTATCTCTGCCTGCATCGTTGTATGTCATCATATCGCAGATTTTATTCTCCGCACTTACCGTATTGCCAAGATATGCCGCACCCTTGTATATTGTAACCGCATCGGTTACTGCGCCTACATCATTATCTTTGTCTGTTTTGAATATTTCGGCGCTGTTAATCGAATATCTTACAGCTTTAGCCTGAGCTACCGGAGTATGCGTCTTATTGTAGAGTTTGTCTTTCATATTGCCAACGTTCTTTGTAATGCTGAGAGTTACAAAACCTGTTGAACTGTCGTCTTTCTCCTGCCAAGCTTGTCTATGATTGCGAATGTCAAAAGATATTTTGCTCTTGTAACCGTAAAGCTCCATACCCTCTTTGCCGAACCAGTCAAAACCGACTGCACTGTATGATGCCGTCGTATTTGTATTAAAGCCGCTATTACTCGAAACAAAGCAGGACAATACCGTACTTCCGTCAGCAGTTTTGAGCATCATATTCTCGTCGCCCCTTGGGTGAAGCCAACTGACCGAACCCCATATTTGCGACATAATGTGTATAGTTGACGTCATACCTGTGTAACCTTCAAAACCGCCTGCACGCAAGTTATCGGTTAAGTAGCCATTGTTTTGGAAATTATATGCCGATATCCAATCGCTGACGGGCATATCGCTTGCGGGAGTTTGCAAAGTACCGTCCTCCGCATACTGATTATTATACAAGTCGCCCTCAACAACGTAGACTGTATCTGCCGCAAGAGCCTTGCTTGCCGTTGCTCCGTTATTTATGTACTCAAACTCTTTGCCGGCTGTATTTTTGTATTTCCCCCACACGGGACTTGCCTTGTAGTCCTCGCTCTCAAAATCCTGTGTAAATTCTCTTGAAGAAGATGCCGCATCAGCCGACGCAAAAGCGGCAGGCATAGCCCCCGCAATAAGAGCGGCAGATGTGAAAATTGCCAAAATTCTTTTCTTTAACATTTCATACACTCCTTTTAAATTTTTTAATATCCTGTCATTACCCGGCGATTACCGAGTTGCAAAATGCACGCAGTTTGCCGAAACTGTCGAGATAGAAAACCTCAACCTCTGCCCCTGCCGGAACGTCCATCGCCTCAACGGTGCACTTTGCGGTACTGCCGGGCTTTAAGTAAACGGTACGGTAATACAGGCTGTTGCCTGAGAGTTTGCCGTCCTTTCTCACCGCCGCAACAACCAACATTCTGCACTCGTCCTCGGAATTGTTGGAAACGGCGGTTTCCAGCGTTGAACCTAACAGCTTGCAGCTATCCACATTGATAACGTCTTTGGTGCGGACGGTGAGTACCTTGTCCGCAGGCAGTGAGCCGAACGCCGACGGCGCATCTTTGGAAATATTTACATAATAGTTGGACGATGCGGCAAGCGAACCTTCGGGGAAGGTGAACCTCACCGTGCTGTTATCGTCACTCTCCACCGTGCAGTCCATTGTGTTGCCGCTGCTGTCTTTGACGGTGATATAATCCTTAATGTCGCCGATAACGTCTACATTAAACGTTATCTCTCCGCTTTGCTCGCCTAAGAAAGCAATGGGATTTTTAACATAATAGTCCTCATCGGTAACAATTTGCAGACTGTCTATTGGCGATGTCTGCAAGCCGAAATTATCTATTGCGGCAACGGAGTCATTCATAGTTACGTTTGCAATGTTAGTCGAATAACTTACAAAAACACCGTAGCTTGATTCATCATCAAACTTTGAGAATGACACGTTTGTGGGCATCTTGCTTTTAGTCATTGTACTGCCCCAAAAATCCGGGTTGTTAAGGTTGGTATTCGACTTGGCATTTATAACTATCTTTTGTGATTTTCTGCCGACAAGGCTGCCGTCCTCATCGTATATGCAGACCATATGGCGTGGGTCGCTTAACTCCTCTAAATTAAGGTAATATTCCACTTTGTAATTACGTCCGACTTCGTAATCACAAACATATGCGTCATCACTCAGGGCATTTACCGTACCTATATCCCAACCAATGTAAACCTTGCCGTTTAAGAATGTGACAACGTCGAGCCACTCCATATTCTGACGGTTGTAAAACTGATTGCAGTAGTTCATCCAATCATAATCAAGATAACCCGTATATTCCTCAAAACACGGATTTTTGAGAATGTGCAGTCTAAAACCGCTTGCGTTGGTTTCGTTATCTATGCGGACGTTGAGATTTGTAAGCGTCTTTCTGCCTACAATTTGCACATTTTCCTTTCCGAACACTGATATTGACTGTTCCGGTCTTGCCATAAACTTCATCGGGTTTAAAACAAGTTCGTTGTTGCCGCCGTTGTTCATAACCACAAGGTCACGGTTCTGCTCCTTTGACCAACGGTAGCTTGTGCCGTACCACAAGGGAAAACCGTTGAATGAGTTAAAGCCTATGTAACCGGGAAGTCCACCGGGCACATATTTGCCACGGTCGATGTTTTTATAAAAATAAGTTGAAGCCTGCTCGTGCGTATAACTCTTAGGTCTTGGATACTGGTCGCCCGCCTTCGGAGTTTCCACACGGTCGTCCTTAAACGGAGATGTGCAGTCCGCCTTAAAAGCGTAATTCGTAATACCGGCGTTTCCCGTAAACTCCTTTGCAAAGTACACAAGAGCATTTGAGTCGCTTGACGAATACGTCGGCAGCCACTCAATCTCTGTTTCGTATTCCTCAAAATCGTTAAAAAATTCCGACACATTTTCGCCGTCAGCCGACGCAACATACGAACCGACCGGCACAGCCGCCGCCAGGGCAAGCGCAAGTGCAAGCGATAAAACTCTGTTTTTCATTTAACCCCTCCTATCCTTTTACAGCGCCGTTGGTTAATCCTTCCACAAAATACTTATTGCAGAAAGCGTAAATGACAAATATCGGGATTAACGCAACCGTTGCACCGGCGAGCATCAAATTCCAGTTTGCCGCCGCAGTGCCGCTGTTTTTAAGTTTAATAATGCCGACAATCAGTGTGTACTGGTCGGGACGGCTTATGGTAAAGAGCGTAGGCATAAGGTAATCGTTCCAGGAACCGTTAAACGCCAATATGGTTATGGTGGCAATTATCGGCTTTAAAAGCGGTAGTATTATCTTAAAAAATATGCCTATGAACGAACAGCCGTCAATCTCCGCTGCCTCGTCAAGCGAGGTGGGAAGTGTGCGTATGTAACTGCGCACAAGGTACACATTTATTATGCCGACGGAAAATATCTTCATAACGACAAGTCCCCACAGGGAGTCCGACAGGTGAACCAGATTGAGCACTTCAAACACTGCATAAATCGTTATGCTGCCAAAGCTTACAAACATCAGGCTCGAAAATGCCGCAAATATCACCTTGCTGCCCGGAAAACTGCCCCCACGTGCAAACACATATCCCAAAAGCGACGACGCCGTAACCGTAATGGCAACACAGCAAGTGGAATACCAAAGGCTGTTCCAGAACATCTTTAATACGTTAAAGTCCTCGCTCTGTATTGCCTGTCTGAAATTATCCAGCGTCGGCTCAATGGGGAAAATTGCCTCCGGGTGGGTCATAATCTCCGTATTTGTCTTGAATGCCGACATAACGGTGTAGATAAGCGGTATTACCGTAAAAAACAAAACTGCTGTAAGAAAGAGGTACTTAACGGCGTATGTTACAAATTTTTGAGTTTTTATATTGCTTTTAACCACGCTGCCCCCTCCTTAATATATGTTTTGCATTTTATTGCTCAGCTTGCTGTATGTCAGGGCAACCGCTACCATAAGAACCGACGTTATCATTGACATTGCACAGCCGTAGCCGATGTTTACCGCAGCGTCGGCAAAACCGGGAACAAACTTGGACACTATGTATGCCATAACGGTGAACGTACTTCCGTGCGGCGCACCGTTTGTGGTAACCAATATATAGTCGCTGGTATGAATTGTACCGGTCAGCGACAGCAAAAGTATGGTTTGCAGAACCGGCGCCATCATAGGAAGTGTTATTTTCCAAAAAGTTGTCCATCCGGAAGCTCCGTCAAGCCTTGCGCTCTCGTAGAGCTCCTCGGGCACATTTGCCATTGCGGCAAGAAAGTAAAGAACGTTAGTGCCGAAGGTGTTCCACACCGCACCGAATATCAACGCCGTCATTGCCGTACCGTAATTTGTAAACCACTCTATCGGCTCCTTAATGACACCGAGCTTTACAAGCCAGGCGTTAATAAAGCCGAAGTAATCAAACAGGTTTGTAAAAATCAGTCCGACAATGGCAACGCTTATAACGCAGGGCAGGTAAAACATTGTTCTGTAAAACCCCGCTCCTTTGAGTCTGCCGTGCAGGCATATTGCCACAAGCATTGCAAGAGGCAGCTCGATTGGCAGTTTGCCGATTGCAAACATAAAGGTATTAAGCCAAGTGTTCCAATAGACAGTATCTTTGGTTACAATCCTGATAAAGTTTTCAATGCCCACAAACTTTGTCTGAGAGGGCGTCCCGGTGTAGTAAAGGAACGCCTTTGACGCCGCCCACAGCATAGGATAGAGCGTAAATACCAAAAATCCGATAATCGACGGGAGAAGTATTATGTAGCAGGAGAGCATCTTGTGCTTATCTCTGCCGGAAATACGCTTTTTAACTGTTATAGTGTTAGTCATTCAAATTCCCCTAACCTGTTATTTTAATCTGTTGTCGTATGTGGGGTCAACCCTGTCGGAAAAGTCCTTTTGCGGATTGTTCTTTTTGTAAAGTTCTATTCCCTCGTTTGAGATTTTTGTTCTTTCCTCAATCCACTTGTCGAGCGTTACTTTGCCGGACCACACCCTGTTTACAAAGTCCACTCCGTCGTTATCGTATGCCGATATATCACGTGGCATTGCTCCTCTCCAACCGTCGCAGAGGGTAACAATCTTTGCAAAGTCCGCCCAGCCTTTCTTGGCGTCCTTGAAGTTACATTTTTCGATTATGTCTGCACGCCAGGGCATCTGAACGCCTTTTTCGCAAAGGGTCTTTTGCACTTCGTCGCTGTAAAGCCAGTTGTAGACAAGGGCAATCTTGTCCGCTCCCTTCTTTTCAAGACCATTTTTGCCTATGGCGCAAGTCCAGCTCGGCTCTTTGAGGCAAGCATATTTTTCGTCCTTTGAAACATTGGGTGCAGGTACAATTCCCCAGTCGCACTTAGCCTTAAACTGGTCGTTCCACACGCCTACGTCCCAGGTAGCGCAGAACTTCATACCTATGTTGCCCTCGGCAAATCTCGCCCTTGCCGGGTCGTTGTCGATTCCCTCGGCACCGGGATAAACCGAGCCGTTTTTCTTCATATCCAGATACGCCTGCGCCAGCGGTCTTATGCCGTTAAAGTCATATTTGCCGTCCTGAACACGGTAAACACCGTTTACAAGACCGGTAATTCCCCTTGACACTGCGGCAACCTCGCACTCGTACCACGCCGACCATTTGAGCGGCAATATAATGCCGTACTGCTGTTTTGCCTTATCGGTTAAGATTTTTGCGTCCTCAACCATTTCGTCAAGCGTTTCCGGCGGTTTAGCCTCGCCTTTATCGTCAACGATGCCTGCCGCTTTAAACATATCCTTGTTATAGGCAAGGCCGTATACTCTCGACGATATGGGCAGAATATAGAGTTTACCGTCCCACACGTTGGAGCCGACTGCCTGGAAATCGGAGTTTTTGGCAACCGTTTCCTTAATCTCCTCTATGTCATCCAAGGGTACTATGTAGTTATTCTCGGCAAACTCGCTGAGTGTGCCGACGCCGAACAGGTCCGGCTCACTGCCGTTTTGCAATGCAACTTTGAGCTGATTGCCGGCGTCCTCTTTAATCTGATAAACAAATTTTACTTTGTTCTGCTTGCCAATGGTTTGGTTAAACTCATTTACAAGCTCCGACATTACCGCCTTGGAATGTGTGTCGCCGCTCCACATTGTAATCTCGGTAACATCGTCTTTTGCCTGCTTTTTACCGCAGCCGGCAAATGCTCCTGCAACAAGCACTGCCGCCGTAAGCACAGCTACGGCTTTGATTTTTCTCATCAGCAATTCCTCCATTCTTTTTAATATACAAAAATTATAACATCACACGGGGTATTTTAAAAGGGTTGATTTTTTCCACCCCCTGCTCGGAAAAACGCAAAGAGGACAGCAATTATGCCGTCCTCAAAGGTCTATAAATTGAATTTTTCGATTATCTGCATTTTCTTTAAAAATGCCACCGCCTCAGCAGTTGTGGAAAATTGAAGTTTTTTTAAGATATTCCTTGTATGGAATTTTACCGTTTCGTCGGAGAGAAACAATTCTTCGGCAATTTCCTTGCGCTTTTTGCCGTCGTAGATGCACTTTAATATTTTCCACTCGGAGTTGGTGAGCTTGGACATATTGTTTATAAAAAACACTGCACTCATCTCAAAGCTGCGCCCACGTTTGTATTTTTCCTTAACCGTGCGTGCTATTTTAGGCCCTACAAAATACTCATTGGCATATGCACTGCGAATGGTTGCCAATATCTTATCGGCATCGGTTTCCTTGTTAAGGTAATCAACCGCTCCGGCAGCGTACGAGTCTATGAGCAGTTCATCGTCATTGTGGATAGTGAGCATTATAACCTTTAAATGCGGGTTGGCGGCGGTTATTTTTTCCGTTGCGGTTATGCCGTCGCAGGACTCCGCCATCTGAACGTCCATAAGAACTATGTCGGGCGAATATTTATCTGCATACTCCACCGCCTGCTCACCCGATGACGCAGCAGCCACAACGTGCATATCGTCGCAGCTGTTAATTATCCACTCAAAATACTGCCTGATTTCCTCCATATCGTCGCAAATCAAAATATTAATCATCATTGTCCTCCTTTGCCTCTAAAACACCTGTCGGTATGTATAACTGGAAAAGCGTGTAGCAGTTGTTTTTGCTCTTAACGTCTATTTGACCGTTGTGCATATACACTGCCTTTTGCACTTGGGAAAGTCCCAGACCCCAGTTTTTGTTTGTCTTTTTGGTGGTGTAGAGCGGAATTAAGGTTTTGCGCAAATCCTTCCTTTTAATTCCGCTTCCGTTGTCCCTGACGTTTACACAGACGGCGCTGTCCTCACGCCACACACGCACGCTTATGCAGCCGTTCTCCTTTGTGCCGATTGCCTCGACGGCATTTGTAAAGAGATTTAAAAAGGCGCTTGTTATATCCTCGCCGTAACCGCAGACGGCGGAGTCCGCACACTCAAACTTTTTCTCTATCCTTATGTTATCGGGCAGGGCAAGCATAGTTTCCGCCCTTGCGATGCAGTCGGCAACGTCAAACGGTTTGGGCATTGTTTTGGCACGGCCGCTTGTATTTAAAAATGCCGCAGTGTGGTTTTTGTAATTTTCGGCGCATTTTCTTATTTTCATCACCATTTGCTTAATATCCTCGGCGTCACTCTTTGAAAGTGCCATATCGGACATTGCAATAACGGAAAACATTGCGTTTTTGTATGTATGGAAAATATGATATATGTCGTCCACGCAAAGTGTTCTCGCCTTTGACGCCGCATACTTTTTAATCGTTTTTCTAAGTTCCGGCTCACCCGTTGCAATAACGGCAGCGTGTGCCAAAAATACAGCAGCAAGCACGGCAACTATTATGCCGACGGACGGTTTATATCTAAACCCGTTATATAAAATGCCAAAGTCGTACAAATCCATATATCCCCAGAAAAATCTAAGCGGCGTGGCGTACAGAAACACAATTATGCCTGCAAGTTTTACAATCTCTGCCAAAAAGACCGCCGTCAAGCGCCGTTTTTTAAATATCACGTCCGTTTTAGCAAGGGAAACGGACAAATTCACCGCAGCCAAAAGCGAAAACATCGCAACGCATACTGAATCGAGTGAAAGCACAAAATCCTGCATAATCCGTGCTTTGAGCGCAGTTTGTTCATCGCTTAGGCTTATGAAAATTTTCTCTGCGTAAAATGCGGAGTTATACTTTAACAAAAGCGCTGCAAGCAAGGCAAAGAAAATTCCGTAAAAAACAAAGCCGTACCTGCCCTTGACGATGACATTACGCTGTGAGCAAAGGATTGCCGACGATAGCATATGAAAAATCACCGCAACATTTACAAGCGTTTTCACCCCATAGAGAGGCATAGAATATTTGGTTATTATGCTCCTTACAAAGAGTTCAAACCGGCTTGCGGAGTCATAACTCGAAAAAATGTTGTAACTTATGAGGAATGCGCCGATCATAATGACAATCGACACCACCTCCGCAAGGAACACGCCGTTGTAAACGCTTAGCGGTTTTACAACAAACAGACACGCTGTGAGCATCAGCACAAATACGACAATCCAAAACATAAAATCACCCGTTTTCCAATATTATCATTGCGCACTGCGGTGCGTCGATTTTTAAAACGCCGTCGGCAGCGCAAATTTTATATTCGCAGACCGCACTGCCGGTGCAGTCGAGAATTTTAACCTTTCTTTTCCTGCCGTCCACTATGTGGCACAATACATAATTTCTCGCCGTTGCATTTATTATCACCGCACTTTTTCGGGAAACGGTTACGCACTTATCATTTGAGTAAACTGCCGTTATCTCCCGTCCGTCGTCAAAGGCGGTTGCCGAGGTGTAGTAAAGATGCGGTTCGGACGCAGTGAGTGAGCTTTTTAAGAGAAGTTCTTTGTTCTCGTCCATAAATTTAATCCAAAAGCGCAGCATCTTTTGATGAATTTTCGGCAGTGAGCCGAGCTTTATGGATATTTGAACAACCGAGAAAATGCAGTTTGCAATCTGCAATGCGGCGTTTTGCACGCTCTCCGAGCCGTTCCATATGAGCATATCGGAATGAACAGCCGTCCTGCCGCTCGTGAGGCGCAAATCGAGAGTCGCAACACGGTTTGACAGGTAATCGTACGGGCAGTCCGCCGCACGGAGCATATTGCCGTACTTTCTGATATTCGGCCCGATGTAGGTTTGGCGGAATTCTATTAAAACATCGCTTTTAACGCCCGCAAGCTCACGACGGATTTCCACCATAAGCGCATCTACCGCATCTGCAAGCACGGGTATGTCCATATTTTTATTCGGCAAAACATTTTCCTTATTTTCAAACCAATCTATGTAATCGAGCTTAAATCCGTCCAAATCCCACTGCATAAGGGCGTCTTTGTAAACGGAAATCAAAAACTGCCTTACCTCCCTGTATCTTGGGTCAAGTATACCGGTTTGTTTGCTCTCGTCAAAGTAGAGAATTTTGTCCTTGAAGTTTTCCCGGTTTTCGGACTTTATGCCGATAAAGGGCACGCTGAACCACAGTATGTATTTAAGCCCCATATCGTGAACACGCTTTACGTGCGATGCCATATCCTTAATTTTTGGCAAAAACGGCTTCCAGTCGCCGCAATAGGCGTAACCACCGTTTGTTTCGTCAGTTTGCCAGCCGTCGTCAACAATCACGTTTTTAAATCCGTACTCCTTTGCAAGACGGCACTCTCGTTCGACGTCCGCCTCATAGACATCCTGATGATAGCTGTACCAAAAGGAGTACAGCGGTTCAAATGCGCAGTCGGGCGCCATCATCGGCTCGCAGCCGCCCTCTCTCTCCCACCAGATGACCGCTTGGCGGACGGCGCTCTCCATAGGTATGCTCTGCGTGTTTGCATAGAGGTATATCTGCGCCGTTTTGCTCTGTGCATATTGGCTGAGTTCAATTTCGAAGCTGATACACAGGAGCGTTGACCTTTCGTTTACGCCGTAATTTATAACCACATTTTTCTGCGTTTCCGACAGTGCAAGGGTAAAGCGGTTTTCGTCCGCATTGTCGTAGAACGAAAGCAGCGGAGCGGAACGTGCAATGTTGCAAAATGGGTGTCTTCCGTTCCAGTCCGGCTTTACAAACCTCGGCACGCCGAGCATAGGGGCGGAGTTGGGCAACCACACATTTGTTATGCCGCATATGGGGTATTCAACAAGTATTTTAAGGCTGCCGCCTTCCTTTACATCGCTGTTTTCCCAATCGGCGGTTATCTTATAAACCGCAGCGCCGTCAAAGCCGCCGCATCTTTCAATACTGCTTACAAGGCTTACGCCGGAGATTACTTTTAAATTCACTGTTTTTCCTCCATTTCAGTATAACATATAAATCCGAATAATTCAATCGGCACGTTATTCCTTTTCCATCAAAAAGGCGCAGGCGTTCTCTGATATATCAAGGTTTATCACTTCGGATTTTTCACACACCTTTCCGGTGAGAACATCGCAATATTCGGTCGGTCTTAAAGGCTTTATTTTAACGCTGTCCTTCGTCGTGTTAAAAACCGCCAGAAATCTGCTGTCGCCGTAGAGAACCGTTCCGTCGTCATCTGTGTAGATGTGGCAGTTTGCGGATTTTGCAATTTCGGCAAGTTCCGGGTGCCGCATATACGGTTTCATATTATACACGAATTTGCCGTTTGCGGAATTGCCGACTGCCTTTAACTGCGGAAAGTCGTACCCCGACGGATTTTCGGTCAGGCAAAGCGAACAGCCCATTATTCTCTCGGCGTTACCGAGGTCAAATCCGTCTTTGCAGTGCAGTCCTGCGGCGTAGTTAAACATAACGACGGTATCGGGGCTGAGCCTGTTTTTAATATCTTTGTACCACTCATAGTCCATATACTCGCAGTATGAAAATATTACAAGTTTGTAGGCGGACAAGTCCAAACTTTCAAGGTCGGCGGCTCTGTATGTGTCAAAAATCACACCGGACATTTGCATCTCGCTCAAAAAGTCCTCAACAAATCCGCACCGCAAATCGTGGTTTGTACGCATATACAGCGCCGAGCGCTCATCTACAACCACAAGAACATCGGCAACGCTTTTGGCAGGCATTGCCTTCATTTTGTTATTAAGCAGCACCAGTTTGTGTATTTCGTTCATTAGCGACGTGTCGTCAAACCAGCCTCCGCCGAGGTCCATCCACCAAAATCCCGAACCGTGAGCCATATTTTTGGAAAACTCACGAATCATAACGTTCATAGTGTCTTTTTCCGTCTTACTGCAATACAGTCCTTCCAGAACTTCCGTCGCCAGGTGTGTGCGGTTGTCAAGCTCGTCAAGCCACAGTTTTTTGCGGTTTACAGACTGCGCCGGGCACATTTCTCCTCCCGGCTGACCGTAACCGCTGCGGTAGTACGACTTGGGAGCCGCAAAAAAGTCTATGTACGGACTGTTTAAGAGTTTTTCAAGTCCGAGGTGACCCGTGTATGCCGCATTGTCTATGTGCATAAAGTAACCGTAAAACGACCCCACCGGCTTGCCGCTCGCCTTTGCCGTTTTTGCAAAGTGCAAGAGAGCGTCGGTATTCACGTCGGACGAGAATATGTCGTAGTCAATGCAGATTGTATCTTTCTTTCCCGTACGCATAAAGTCCGCAAAGCTGTCCGTCTTTCCCGTCCGCTCCTCCGGGGCGGGGATTATGATATTTTCGGCAGTTATGCCCTCCTGCCCCCAAACCTCGGCAAGTTTTTCCGCCGAGCCGTACTTCTTGACTCCCCACTCAAAAAATGCCCTTCTGTTTGCTATGCCGTAGTCGCCGTACCGACACGACGTTCTGCCCCAGAGCACAGTTTCGCCGCAGGCGCCGTATGCAAGGTGATAGCCTATTACCCTATCTGCATATTTGCTGTTTTCTATTCTGTCTATAAGCCGTCTGAGCGCCTCGGCAGCGTCTTTTTGCCATTTTTTGGACGAAAAACTTTGCAGTGATATAAGTCCGCCCACATTCGGACGGTTATCCACATATTCATCGGCACGGTAGTACCCCATACCTGACTCATAACCGAGGTAGTCCTGTTTGAGCGTTCCCACAAGCGAGCGTATCTCCTCTTTGGTGCGTGGACCTTCATCATATACAAACAGTTCCTCCGGGTTATCTCTGCACCATTCTATGGGAGGGTTGAGCTTAATTCTCGGAATATAATAAACGTCATCACCGGACGAAAAAACGGTTTCGAGAACTTTGTCCGCAAGCGAATAGTCGTATTCATCCGTTCCCACCCAGCCGGAGTGCAGAATAGAGGTGTGAATTTTCACACCGGCGTTGCAAAAGTCTGTGTGAAACTTTTTATACTTTTCGAAATTTTTGCTGAAAACGAGCGGTTTGCCGTCCACGTCTTTTAGTGGTGGATCATAGCAGAAACCAAGTCTTGAAAAAAATACGGGGTTGTTTTTGATGAAATCCAACGTCTTTTTGTCCATAAAAAATACCTACCTTTGTAATTGATAAACCAAAAATGCAGTATACACCACTTTATTATTGAATTATATCACCCGCAACGCCTAAATTAAAGGGTTGACTTTTCCAACCCTCAACGTGCCGAAAGTGCAGTCTTTACGCCGATTTTGAGCACAAAAAAACGGCGCAGTTCCGAGTGTGACTGCGTCGTTTTATGTTTTGTTATCTTATGCGCTTGCCGCATCTTTGCCGAGTGCTCTGCACTGTTCAAGTCCTTCGTCGTCGGGCGCCTCGTTTATGATAAGTCCCTCGCCGCCGATTAAGCTTGCTCCGCTGTTTGTTACACGTTCCTCCCAGCTGCGCATCCACTCGCCGTCGCCCCAGCCGTATGAGCCGAACAGAGCAACTTTTTTGCCGGAAATTTTCGGTTCGAGAGCCGTAAAGAACGGTTCAAATTCGTCCTCCTCCAACACTTCCGCACCCATAGCCGGGCAGCCGAGTATAAGTGTGTCATAACCTGCGGCATCGTCTGCCGATATTTCGGACACGGTAAAGCACGCTGTGTCCGCATTGACGGACTTTGCGCCCTCCGCAACAGCCAGCGCCATTGCCTCCGTGTTACCTGTGCCGCTCCAATAGATAATTGCCGTTTTACTCATTTTGTAAAACCTCCTTCAAAAATATATTCAGGCAGTGATGTTCGGTTCCCCGTTGTGCTGACAGCAGAGAGCCAAGCCCATTTTCGCCTGTACTAAGCCGCTTTAAAAATCTGCGCAAGCGTCTTTCCGTCCTTGGCAACGTGCCGCCAAAGCGCCATTCTGCAAGCCTTAAATCTTCCAAACAACCTTTCCGCCTCTTCGCTGTTGCGGTAAACCCTCCATTCACCGACCAGCAAACAGCCCTCACTACGGTGATTTATAAAGCAGTATATGTCGTGCAGAGGATAGCCGAGGAACACGCCAATCTCGTGCGGAAAGCTGTCACAGGTGAGCCTCGATTTAAGCACGGCAATAAAATCTGCAAGACTGCCGTCCCCGGGATAGCCGTACTGCGAGAGAAACGCCTTGTTGCGCCGCAGACACAAATGTTTTTCGAGCACGCTTTTGCGATACACAATCACAAGCGCACGCTTGTCACATTCGCACAGAATTTCGATGTATATTCCGCTTTTGTTAAGTTCTCCGCCGAGCACGGCAATCTGCCTGTGCAAATCGGGGAATTGCGCCTTTTGGCAGGAAACTATGTTTGCCGGCTTTATCCCCGCAAACGCCGGTGCGCAGTGATACGCAAGCAGTGCTTCCAACATTGTAATTGCCTCGCTTTCACAGTTAGCTTAAACTAACTGATGTTTAAAAATATAGTCAGGAGAGAGTTGAACTTGCATTGCCTGTCGACTGAATTTTCACAAAGCCTTCCGCCTTGTCGGTTTTGACGGGCGTCAGCCCGCCTGCACCCTTACGCACCGAAATTCTTTGCAAAAATTCAGCCGAACAGGTGCTCGCAGTTTCACATAAGCAATTTTTTCTGTAACAAAGTAAATTGCGCAGGGAATACTGTCGTATTTTCAAGGAATTTACTGCCGTTACGGGGAAAATTGTTATGTGAAACCAATGTAAGTTCAACTCTCTCCTGACTAAGCACGGCAAAATCAATATATCTGCCCGACAGACACACTGTCCGAACCGCCGTACCGCACTTTGAGTTAGCGTCAACTAACTTACAGATATATAATACCATATTTTGCTCACCGTGTCAATAGGTATTATTAAATTTTTTGAACAAAAGTCTGCAGTTGTCAAACATATGGACCATTTTTATTAAAAAAATTATTCAATGTGTTTTGTTAATGTGCGGTTTTGCG
>CAKSTI010000018.1 GCA_934500705.1 uncultured Clostridia bacterium
CGCAAAACCGCACATTAACAAAACACATTGAATAATTTTTTTAATAAAAATGGTCCATATGTTTGACAACTGCAGATTGGGGAAACTCAAAAAAAGTTTTTTTGTATTGACAAATTCTGCATTTTGTTGTATAATATCATTTGTGTGTGCAACACACGTCCTTGCTCCGGATTTACTTCGGGGCCAAAGTCCAAGAGGAGGTGAATTACAATGGAAAATGTTAAGAACAAATACGAAACCATCTTTGTTATTGACGCAGCATTAGCTGAGGACCAGATTAACGCAATCGTAGAAAAGTTCAAAGCTCTTATCGACGCAAATGCAACTACCGAATCGGTAGACGTTTGGGGAAAAAGAAGACTGGCATATCCCATTAATTACAAAACAGAGGGTTACTATGTTTTGGTTAATTTTGAGAGCCAGGCTGAATTTATCGCCGAGCTTGAAAGAGTTTATAACATCACTGACGGTATTTTGAGAACTATCGTTGTAAGAAAATAGTAAAGGCCGGTGTTATTAAATGAACAAAGCAATATTGGTAGGCAGACTTACAAAAGACCCTGAGCTGAGAACCACTCCGAGCGGCGTGAGCGTATGCCGTTTTACAGTGGCGGTAAACAGACGTTTTAAAAATGCTGAGGGCAACTACGATGCAGACTTCATCAACTGCGTTGCGTGGAGACAGCAGGCGGAATTTCTTGCAAGATTTTTTGCCAAGGGCCGTATGGTCGGTCTTGTGGGCTCCATTCAGACAGGCAGTTATGAAAAGGACGGACAGAGAGTTTTCACTACGGAAGTTGTGGCAGACGAAATCAGCTTCGTTGACAGCAAGTCAGACACCGCCGGCACACAGCCGACAGGCGGTATGAACACAAACACAGCCCCCAAAGCCGACTCCTTCGGCGCAGCGGACGGATTTATTCCTATGCCTGCGGATGACGACCTGCCGTTTTAATCGGGCAACTATAATCAAAGGAGGTTTTACAAATGGCCGAAGAAAGACAGTACCACAGAAAGCCTAAGAAAAAGGTTTGTGCTTTTTGTGTGGATAAAGTAAGCGAGATTGACTATAAGGACATCGCAAAGCTCAGAAGATACGTTTCTGAAAGAGCTAAAATTCTTCCCAGAAGAATAAGCGGCAACTGCGCTAAGCACCAGAGACAGCTTACGGTTGCCATAAAGAGAGCAAGACACATTGCACTCCTTCCCTACACAGCAGACTGATTGGGATTTTTAATCGACCCGACGGGCGTTTTGGCGCTTTGTTCGGGTCTTTTTTTGCTTTATTTCTTTACAAAAGATGTTTTTTGTGGTATATTGTATAGTGATTTGATATATGCAGGAGTGATTTGATTGGATTACAGCAAGCTGGCACAGTTACTTTTCGGCGGAATTGACAAAACGCCGGAATATTATGAAGAAAAATTTCCGCAAAGAAACCTTCCGGAGGGGGCAAAGGTAACACGTTTTGCACCGAGTCCCACGGGATTTTTGCACATAGGCGGTCTTTTTGCGGCGTTAATATCGGAGCGCATAGCGCACCAAAGCGGCGGCAGGTTTATCTTGCGCATCGAGGACACCGACAAGAAGCGTGAAGTGGAAAACGGCGTTTCCAAAATTATTGACGGACTGAATTCGTTCGGAATTAAAATAGACGAGGGATTTGTGAGTCACGACGAGCAATCGGGCGAGTACGGACCGTACAAGCAGAGCGAGCGGGCAGAGATTTACCAATGCTATGCCAAGGCTCTTGTGGAAAAGGGACTTGCATACCCGTGTTTTTGCACGGAGGAGGAAATATCCGCAATACGTGAAAAACAGGAGGCGCAAAAACTGCTCCCCGGCTACTACGGCGAATTTGCCGCTTGCAGGAATTTGACATATGAGCAGATTGAGGAAAAAATCAATGCCGGTATGCCCTACGTAATAAGGCTCAAATCCCCCGGCAGTGAGGACAGGCGCATTTCCTTTAAAGACGGCATAAGAGGCAAGATTGAAATGCCCGAAAACATTGTGGACGTGGTTATCTTAAAATCCGACGGAATACCCACCTACCACTTTGCGCACGTTGTGGACGACCACCTTATGCGCACGACAAACGTAATCAGAGGCGACGAGTGGATTTCCTCCGTGCCGATACACATACAGATGTTCTCTATGCTCGGCTTAAAACCGCCGAAGTATGCGCACATTGCACCTATTATGAAAGAGGACGAGGGCGGCAAGCGCAAGATTTCCAAGCGCAAAGACCCCGAGGCGGCAGTGAGCTGGTACATTGACGAGGGATACCCCGTGGACGGCGTTATGGAATATCTTTTAAACCTCGCAAACTACAACTTTGAGGATTTCAGACGTGCCAACAAAACCGCCCCGTGGACGGACTTTAAGCTCGAAATGAACAAAATGAGCAACTCCGGCGCACTTTTTGACCTTGTTAAGCTCAATGACATCTGCAAAAACAAGATTGGCTCATACACTGCGCAAAGAGTTTATGACCTGGCAACGGAGTGGGCAAAGACGTATGACAGCGAGCTTTATAACCTGCTCACGGCAAATCCCGAATACAGCGTGACGATGTTCGGCTTTGACAGAAACCCCGACAAGCCGAGAAAGGATATCGGCAAATGGTCGGAGGTGCGGCAGGCATTTTCGTTTATGTTTGACGAACTGTTTGACGGAAAGTATGACGAGATAGACGGCGTTTCAAAAGATGACATTGCATCAATCCTTGACGCCTATCCCCAAATGTACGACGAGAACGCCGACAGCAACGCCTGGTTTGACACGCTTAAAGACCTCTCGGAAAAGCTCGGCTTTGCCCGTGAGGTAAAAGAATACAAGAAAAATCCCGACGCATACAAGGGTCACGTTGGCAGCGTGAGCAACGTTTTGCGTGTTGCGGTGACGGGCAGGACAAAATCTCCCGACCTGTACTCCATAATGAAGGCGCTCGGAAAAGACAGAGTTATTGAAAGAATTAAAAAATACAAAGAGGTGACTGTCTGATGGAAAAGGTATCTAATTTTATTCACGATGCGATTGACAAGGATTTGGCGGACGGAGTTTATGACCACGTTCAAACAAGATTTCCTCCCGAACCGAACGGCTATCTGCACGTGGGTCACGTTAAAGCGATAAACATTGACTTCTCCACTGCTAAAAAATACGGCGGAACCTGCAATCTCCGCCTTGACGACACCAACCCCACAAAGGAGGACGTTGAGTACGTGGACTCCATAATGGAGGACATAAAGTGGCTCGGCTTTGAGTGGGACAACGTGTACTATGCTTCCGACTACTTCCCGGAGATATACAAATGTGCGGTAAAGCTGATTGAAAAAGGTCTTGCCTATGTTGACGACCTCTCCGCAGAGGAAATCAGGCAGTACCGTGGCACACTTACGGAACCGGGCAAGGAAAGCCCCTTCCGCAACCGCTCGGTTGAGGAAAATCTCGACTTGTTCAAGAGAATGACGGACGGCGAGTTTGAAACAGGCTCCAAAGTTCTGCGTGCCAAAATTGATATGGCGTCCGGCAATATTAATATGCGTGACCCGGTTATATACCGTGTTCTGCACGCTCACCATCACAGAACGGGCGACAAGTGGTGCGTGTACCCGATGTACGACTTTGCCCACCCCATTTCCGACACAGCCGAGGGCGTTACACACTCGCTGTGCTCGCTGGAATTTGAGGACCACAGACCGCTCTATGACTGGGTTTTAAAGGCGTGCGACTATCCTCAGCCGTCAAGGCAGATTGAATTTGCAAGGCTTAACCTCACCAATACGCTCACAAGCAAAAGAAAGTGCTTAAAGCTCGTGCGTGACGGCATAGTGGACGGCTGGGACGACCCAAGAATGTCCACCATATGCGCAATGAGGAGAAAGGGCTACCCTGCCGAGGCGCTCATCGACTTTGTAAACCGCATCGGCGTTGCAAAGGCTTTCAGCGTTGTTGACTACGGTATGCTTGAACACTGCGTACGTGAAAATCTGAATATGAAGGCTCCCCGTGCGATGGCTGTGTTTGAGCCGCTCAAAGTCACCATTGACAACTATCCCGACGGCGCAAGCGAGCTTTTGCCCGTTGAGATTAACCCGAATGACGAGAGCTCAGGCACAAAAAACGTGTCGTTCTCAAAGACAATCTACATTGAAAAATCAGACTTTATGGAAGTGCCCGTAAAAGGCTACAAAAGGCTCACCGCCGACAACGAGGTGCGTTTGAAAGGCGCTTACTTCATAAAAGTTAAAGAGATTATAAAAGGCGAAAACGACGAGGTTACAGAGCTTATCTGCACCTATGACCCGGCGTCCAAAGGCGGCAACTCCCCCGACGGCAGAAAGGTTAAAGGTACTATTCAGTGGGTTGACGCAAACTGCTGTCTTGACGCAACGGTCAATATGTATGACAAGCTGTTTCTGACGTCCAATCCGGGCGAGCTTGAAGACTACCTGGACAATTTGAACCCCGACTCGCTTAAAGTTTTAAAGCACTGCAAAATTGACGCCGACCTTGCATCGGCAAAGCCGGGCGACAGTTTCCAGTTTATGAGGAACGGCTACTTTACGGTTGACAAATATTCGACCGAGGACAATGTAATATTCAATTTAACGGCAAGTCTGAAAGACTCATTTAAGGTTAAATGACCCACAAGTTAAGAATTGCGATTAGCACCTCGGAACATTGTCGTGTTCACAATAAGAACCCGATAACCTTGGTTATGTTTACAATAATTCATATGGCAGTAAAAACTCCCGTTTTTACTGCCACATTTACTTTTACTATTTAAGCTCCACAACGGTAACACCGCTGTCACCCTCGCCGAAAACGCCGAGGCGGTAACTCTTTACGTATGAAAGACTCTTTAAATACGAATGTATTCCCTTACGCAAAAGCCCGGTGCCTTTGCCGTGAATAATGCGCACCTGACCGACGGAGGAAAGCATTGCATCATCAAGAAATTTATCTATCAGCAAAACGGCACTGTCCACCGTTTCTCCCCTTACGTCTATCTCCGGCGACAAGTTCATAGTCTTGCCGAGCGATGAGCCGGTGCTTCGTGTCTTTTTCTCCGCTTTGGGGGCGGAAATCAGCTTTATATCCTTGATATTGGTCTTTATTTTCATTATGCCGACCTTTACGGTGAGGTTGCCGTTAGAGTCCGGAAGCGTGCAGACAACGCCGTTTTGCTTCATTGTGACAATCTCCACGTCATCGCCGCATTTTACGTTTTTGGGCGGTTTGTAGTTCTCCTTGGGTTTGAACATTGCGTCGGAGAGTTTGGCGTTGTTGTCGTCTATTTTTTTGCCGAGCTTTTTGCGGACTCTGTCCATCTCCTGCCGTGCCTTTTTGCTGTCGGCAATTTCACGAACCTTGCGCATTTCGTCAGCAATTTCGTCGGTGTCACGCCTTGCCTGGGCAAGAATTTCCTTCGCCTGGGCACGGGCACGCTCTATGATTTTATCGGTTTTTTCACGGATTTGCCTGTTCTTGTCGGCGGTGTCGTTTTTGAGTGCCTCAACCTCAGCCTTGTACCTCTCGGTAAGCTCTTTGTCGGCAACGGCGTCACGCCTTGTTTTTTCAAGTTCCGCCAAGATGTCCTCAAACTTTAAGTTCTCGCCCGTTATATACGTCTTTGCCTGCTCTATGATGCCATCGTCAAGACCGAGGCGCTTTGATATGGCAAAGGCGTTGCTCTTGCCGGGAACGCCGATTAGCAATTTGTATGTGGGGCGCAGGGTTTCCACGTCAAACTCGCACGAGGCGTTCTCCACACGGCTTGTGCCGAGGGCATAGGTTTTAAGCTCGCTGTAATGCGTGGTTGCCATAGTCTTTGCTCCGAGGGTGCGCACACGCTCCAATATGCTTACCGCAAGCGACGCACCTTCGACGGGGTCTGTTCCTGCGCCGAGCTCGTCGAAAAGGCAAAGTGAATTTTCGTCAACCGACTTTAATATGCGTACAATGTTTACCATATGTGCCGAAAAGGTACTGAGCGACTGCTCTATGCTCTGCTCGTCGCCGATGTCGGCAAAGATGTTTTTAAACACCGCAACAACCGAGCCTTCGCTTGCCGGAATGTGCAGTCCCGACTGTGCCATAAGAGTTAAAAGTCCTGCGGTTTTGAGCACAACCGTCTTTCCGCCCGTGTTGGGACCCGTGACAACAAGCGTGTCAAAGTCGCCGCCGAGAGTGATGTCCACCGGCACCGCCTTTGAGCGGTCAAGGAGCGGGTGGCGTGCCTTGTCGAGCTTGATAAATCCACGGTCATTGAGTATCGGTCGGTAGCAGTCAAAGTGCAGAGCGTGGTGCGCCCTTGCAAAAATGAAGTCAAGCTCCGATATTACGCCGTATGTCATATCCAAAAGTTCGGCGTCATTTGCAATGTCTGCCGAAAACTCCGAGAGTATGCGCTCTACCTCGTCACGCTCACGGTCGGCAAGCTCCCTTATCTCGTTGTTTGCCTCAACAACGCTCATCGGCTCTATAAAAATCGTTGCCCCCGTTGCCGAGGTGTCGTGCACGATGCCACGTATATCCCCCTTGTGCTCCGACTTTACGGGAACAACGTAACGGTCGCCCCTCATTGTGATAATCTGCTCTTGCAGGCACTTGGAATACGTCGGTGAGGAAATAATGCTCTTTAAGATATCTCTCACCTTATTGTTTGCCGCCTTGATTTTGCGCCTTATGTCGCCGAGTGCCGGCGATGCGTCATCGGCAAGGGTGTCGTCGTCAATTATTGCGGAGGATATGCGCCCTTCCAGCGCCTTGTTGATATAGAGGGCGTCAAAGTGTTCCGCAAGCGAGGGCACATCGATGTCATCGGGATAGTTTTTAAGCCGCTGTGCGCTGGAGAGCACCTTGCCCACGGCGAGTATCTCCGGAATGGAGAGCACTCCGCTCATCTGCGCACGCCTGAGCGGCGAGCGAATGTCACGGGTGCACATTATGGGCGGCGAGCCTTTTTTGGTTATGAGGGTTACGGCGTCCGCCGTTTCGTCCTGCATAAGATTTATTTTTTTTATATTATCGGACACGCTCGGCTGAGAAATTCTCTGTGCGGTTACGTCCATAACGGCGTAACTCTTTAACGTTTTAAGAATTTTATCAAATTCAAGCGTTTTATATACCTGTTCGTCCATCTTTCTCTCCTATAAGCTCCAAGGCAATGCGTGCGTTTTCGGCGGCTTTTTCCTTAAATCTGCGTGCCGCCGACTGCGTTTTTTGCCTTATGGAGTCCCCTTCGTTCATAAATTTATCTGTAAGGCGTTCGTATGACCCGTTTTCCACGTCATACGGTTTCAGGCAAAAGTCAAGACCCATAGCGTCCATAAAGCTCTTAACCTTGGGGTCATAGTCAATGCCGAGTACGGGCACGCCGAGCGCCGCACCGAAAATGAGCATATGCAGTCTTACGGCAACCGCCGCACGGCAAAGCGAAATTACGCCCATTGTTTCCTCAACGCTGAGCGCTCTGCCGGCAATTATGCCGTCTGTTTTCATCTTGGAAATCACCTCACGGCTCACTGCGCCGTCCTTTTCGTACTGCATCGGTATAAAAAGTGCGGTAACGCCGTAGGTTTGGCAGATGTGGTCAATCATCTTTGCAAAGCCTTCGGCAAATTTTTCTCCGCCGCACCTGTCACGAACCGACACGCACACAAAATCGCCGTTTACGCCAAGTTCTTTGAGCAGTTTCTTTGCCGCCGTTTCGTCCGGCTTTTCCAGTCCGAAAGCCGGGTCGGCGGTTACGGTGATTTGAGGCTTGGTAACGCCGAGAGTTTTTAAAAGTTCTGCGCTGTCCTTATCTCTTAAAGTAATTGCATCGGCGAGGTTTAAAATCTCTGCCACCTTTTTGCGGTTGCCCTCTTTATTGACAGGGCCGATACCGTTTGCGTAGAGCATAACTTTAAGCCCTTTTTTCTTTGCAAGTCTTATGCAGTAAAGGTAGTAGATAAGCGACTTTGTGCTCGTTACGTCCTGTATAAGACTGCCGCCGCCGGCGATGAACAGCTTTGCTCTTTCCATTGCACGGCGCATCTTGAATATGTTAAATCGGTTTATGCTCGAAACCCCGTAGTCACGGCTTGTAACCTCCGGCTCGTGGGATAAAACAACGGGAGAAAATGTGTCGCTCCTCCTTCTGAAATCGTCCAGAATAGCTCCGAGAAGTGCGTCGTCACCGCAGTTGCCGTAGCCGTAATAGCCGAGCATAACGGCATCGTGCCGGCAGTCACGCAGAGCCGCACGATACATTGCCATATTGTCGTCCGCCATTTTTTTGATGCTGTAATAGGTGTCTACAACGTATTTGCCGTAATCGGTTATCTTTTTGGCATCGTCCGTTTCAAACAGCTTTATGATGTCATCGGAAAGCCGTTCGGCGTCCAGAGCATCGCACCCTCGGCAGGTAAAGTTGCAGTCTATTGCCTGTTGCAGATTGTCCTCGGACAGTATGCCGATGTAACCCTCCTGACCTGCAATAACGCACTTTTTCTCCATTGCCATAGGCTCTAAGATAGCACGGCTCACGCCGACGCACACATCGGCGGTTGCGTGGATTTCGTTAATATCCGTCCTCGCACCGGCAAGAATTACGGCACGTCTGCCGAGGCGCTCGTTCGCCCTGTCCGCCTCCGCCTTCATCTGCGGATATGCGTCGCCGTCGCCGACAATCACCACTTCGATGCCGGGGACTTTTTCGTTTATCTTGTCAATCTTTTCGATTATCTTAAACGCCGGGGCGCACACGAGCGGATTTAATCGGCTTACATACACAATACGCTTTGCGCCGGGGGTGAGGTTAAACTCCTTCATAATCCTGTCACCGCTGACGCTGCGGCTGAATTTATTTGTATCTATGCCGTTGATGCTTATGAAGATGTTGCGCTCGTCAACGTCGTAGTATTTAAGCAGATACTTTTTAATATCCTCACTCACGGCAAGCGTCTTTTCGCCCCAGCAGGTGAGCGTGCGCACCATAAACGACGTGTCAAAAGTCCAGTGCGCCGTGGTTACGTACACAAAGGGCTTGCCCATTTCCTTGTGAAGTCTGCCGAGGATAAAGCCCGGTATTCTTGCGTGGGCGTGGACGAGGTCGGGTTTTTCGTACTCCAAAATTTTGCGTATGATTTTTTTGGACTTGATAATCTCGGCATAGTTTCTCTGCTTTATGGGAACGAGGTAGTGCTTTATGCCAAAGTCCTCCACTTCCTTTTGATAAACTCCGCCGCCGGAAATCATAACAACGTCGTGACCCCTGCGCTTTATTTCCTTTGAAAGCTCGACAACGTGCGTTTCCGCACCGCCGATGTCAAGCCCTGCCAATGCCATTACAATCTTCATAGCAATTCTCCTTGTTATGTAATCCTTTTTATTGTACCACAAATTTACGCAAATTACAACTACCGGGGCAAAAAAATGGCGGTGTAACTTTTCATTACACCGCCGCCTTTTACAGAATTGATATTGCCTCGGTTATCGTCTTTTCGTACGCTTCTTTGCCGTATCTGTCAACCTCGGCTTTGTTTTTCTCGCCGTGGGTAAGACAGCCGGCGCCGCCTATGCAGCCGCCCACGCACGCCATACCCTCAATAAAGTTTGCGTTCAGCACGCCTTTATTTTTCTTCAAAAGCGCCATTCGGCACTCCTCGATACCGTCGCAGGCAACGGCTTTAAGCTCAAAGTCTGTAAGTCCGTTTTCCTTTAATCCCTGTGCAACGGCGTCGGAGAGTCCTCCGCTGCGTGCAAAAATTCTGCCGAAGTACGAGGCGTTGTCGAGAATGTCCTCGCCGAGCTCCGTTATGTCCAAATCACGGCTGTCAAACAGCGCTTGGAGCTCCTCAAACGTCATACAGGAGTCAACGTACGGGCGCACCTTTTCGAGTTGAACTTCCATTTTCTTTGCGGTGCAAGGGCCTATGAACACGATTTTAACGTTCTCGTCCTTTTCCTTAATATACTTTGCAATAGTTGCCATAGGCGAGAGGTTGTGAGAAATGAGCGGTATCAAACCGGGGAAATTCTTGTGTATATAGTCCACAAACGCCGGACAGCAGGAACTCGTTAAAAATCCCTTTTCCGCAAGCTCCTTTGACTCTGCGGCGGCAACCATATCCGCTCCGAGCGCCGCCTCGATTACGGTGTAAAAACCGAGCTCTTTAAGTCCCGATATAACCTGACCTAACTTTGCATAGGTAAACTGACTGGAAACGGACGGGGCAACAAGGGCGTACACCTTGTACTTGGAATTGCCCTCGCTCTTTTTAATAATATCTATGACATCGAGAATATACGACTTGTCGGCAATGGCGCCGAACGGGCACTGGTATACGCAGGCACCGCAGGCAATGCACTTTTCGTCATCTATCTTTGCCGCCTTGTTCTCATTCATAGAAATTGCCTTTACCTTGCAGGCACTCTGACACGGCCTTTTGCGGTTGATAATGGCGCTGAACGGGCAAACCTTGGCACAGGCTCCGCAGTTTACGCACTTGGATTTGTCTATGTGGGCAACGTGATTGTGGTCAAAGGAAATTGCGTCCTTTCTGCACACGTCCTCACAGCGGTTGGCAAGACAGCCACGGCACGAATTTGTAACCTCGTAGCCGCCCATAGGACACTCGTCGCACGCAGTTTCTATTACCTCAATTACGTTGGGATTTTCCTTGTCGCCGCCCATTGCAATCTTAACACGGTCGGCAAGAATTGCCCTCTCCTTGTAAACGCAGCAGCGCATTGTGGGGGCATTGCCCGGAACAATTTTCTTGGGAATATCCAGCATATTCTCCATAAGCGTGCCTTCCCACGCCTCTTTTGCAACCTCCCTCAGTACCTTGTATTTGAGGTGCTGCACTTTGGTATCAAACTTTCTCATACGTTAAATCCCCCATTTAGAAATAGCTGACCTTGATGCGCTTTCCCATTTGCTTTAAGCATTTGGAAAGCTCCTCGACAAGGTTCATCTTAATGTTAAAGTTAATCGGCAAATCAGGGTTCTGATGCGCCGGGTTTATGGCTCTGCCGACGTAAAAGTTGATGTCGGTAGCCTCCTCAAAGAGCAGACGGCAGATAAGCGATGCGCCGTCCCTCTTGTAACCCCAGTGGGAATAGCTTTCGTTGTCGGTAAGGTAGTCTTTGGCGTATTCGAGCACCTTGTTTATGGTGATTACGCCCTCGGTCACAAGGTCTACGCCCTCAATTTCGGCAATGGGCGGAACGTCCGAGCTCTCAAAATTAAGGCTTGGTTTGACCGTTTTGCCAAGATACTTTGCCGCAATGGACGAGGTTGTGCCGCCGCAGACAATGTGCTTGCCCTCTTTGGAGAAAAACAGTGACATCATTCGGTTGGCGTCGTCACGGTTTGACGGCGGGCCGAACAGAATGTTTACGGGTGCTCTCTTTCTCACACGCACAACGCAGGCGGTGGTGTCGTCACCCGGTCTTTCGCCGTAGAGTTTGTAGCACTCATCCACAAGAATTGTGGCAAGTGTTTTGGCGGTAAATCCTCCCTCAGTCAGAGGTTCGAGATATTCTATTATATCCTCCCTTTTCCAGCCGAAGTTGTAGGCAATGCCAATGCCTGCGTGAGGGCAGCCGTCACTCATAGCAACAAAGATGTCGTCCTCCTCCAAGCTGATGACCGACTTGTAAATAGTCTTTCCGTCTATATTCATCTCCGACTTGGGATAGTCGTAATTTTTGCCGTTGCGAAAGAAAATTATGTGCGGATTGTCATACTGAATAAGCTCCGCCTCACGGTTGTCTATAAGATGAATTATGGTGAACGTGGAGTAGGCAACGCCCCTGACCGAGCATATGGGCAGTGTTGCCGCAATGGTGGAAACACATTCTTCGAGCGATATGCCCTCCGCCATCATAGTAGATATTATCTTTGAGGTGAGCGTGGAGAGAATACTCGCCTTGACTCCGCTGCCGAGTCCGTCGGCAAGCACAATGACGGACGAGTCCTCCCCCTGCTCCACAATGTCCACGTGGTCGCCGCAAAGCTGTTCTCCGTAATGGTTTATGCTTTTGTAGCCTATGTCTGCGCACAGATTATTCATCGGCAATCGTCTCCTTTAACTTTGTAAGCGCAATTTTCGTCTCTGCGGCGGTTTCGCCGAGGAGGGAGGCAATTTCCTGAACTATGCGCATCTGTTTGTCCACAACCTTATCCGCAATTTCCACGGTATGACGGCTGATGTCCTCTTTCTTTTCACGGACTTTTTCCTCATCGGTTATGTCACGCATTATGCAGACAATGAGCTTGTATTCCTTGTCGTAGAGAATGGTCTGTTCCACATACCTCTCATATTCGGCAAGGTATGTACGCTTGTTTTTGATGTTTCTGCCGCTCTCCAAAACCTGAACAAAGGGTTTGGGGTCGAGTATGCGCACAACCTGGTCACCGAGAATGTCCCTTGCGGAGCGCATATTGAGCATTTTAAGCGCCGCTTTGTTTATCTGCTGAACTTCAAGCGACTCGTTTAAGGCAATAAGTCCGTTGGGCGTGTTTTTAATAATGGTGTCGGAGAAGTTTTCCGCCTTGTCTTTAAGGTAAGGCAGGCACATAGAAATCTCCGCCTTGCCCTGCAAAATGGCAACCGCCTTTTCACGGCAGCTGTCGTAGCCGCAGGAACCGCAGTTAAGCTCATCGGACGGTTTGAACTTGCCCATTTGGCGCAGTACGTCCTCAATCTCGCTGTCCGACGGCTGAGCAAGCTTTTTCTCTATAACGGTAAACGTTTTTCTTATGCTCAGGCTGTCCGGCTGGTCAACGTCAAAGTCGTTTTTGCCGGCAAAGTCGGACACAGCCTTGTAGTCCTTAATGGGACTGCGGTGGAACTTTTCCATTACCGGGCCGCCGACGCAGCTTCCGGCACACGCCGACATCTCTATGAAGCACTTGTGGATTTTGCCGCTCTCTATGTCCTTTAATGCGGCAATGCAATTCTCTATCCCGTCTATCGCCATATATGTATAGTCGGGGTTCTGCTTTGTCATTGTTTTGAGTATTCCGCCTGTCGTCGGGAAGAACCTTGCACGGCTGTTGTCGTCGCTGTCGTTTTCCGCTTTAAGCTCGATATTTTCCTCTTTCAGCCAGTTTGTAAGCTCGTCAAAGGTGAGCACGGCGTCCACTATGCCCTCGTAATACTGCGCCTCGTCCTTTTTGGCAACGCAGGGACCTATAAACACGGTTTTGGCTCCCTCTGTTTTCCTTTTAATCTGCATACAGTGCGCCTGCATAGGTGAAAGGGTGTCCGCAAGATGTTCAAGCTGTGAGGGAAAATACTTTTGAATAAGCAAATTCACGGAATGGCAGCAAGACGAGATAACAACATCACGATTTTCCTCGTCTATCATTCTTTCGTATTCGTTTTTGACAATGGTTGCGCCCACTGCGGTTTCCTCAACGCCGGCAAAGCCGAGCTTTTTGAGCGCATCACGCATTGAGCCTATTCCAACGCCCTCATAATTGGCAACAAACGACGGGGCAAGGCTCACATACACGGGCGAGCCGCTTTGCAGGAGCACCTTTACCTTTTCCGTTTCGTCCACAATCTGCTTGGCGTTCTGGGGACAGACCACAAAGCACTGTCCGCAGAGTATGCACTCATTGCCGATGATGTACGCCTGGTTTCCCGAAAATCTTATGGACTTGACCGGGCAGTGGCGGATACATTTATAGCAGTTTTTACAGTTTGATTTTTTGAGAGTCAGGCAGTCTGACACGTTCAATCCCCCTTAAAGTTTTGATGCAACGTTTTCTTTGAAAAACTCTGCAAACTTATCTTTTGTAACTCCGACATACGGCACATCGTCAATTACCACGGTCACGCCCTCACGGTTGCATTTTCCTGTGCAAAAGCAGCCGGCAAGCGTGATTTCGGCGTCGAGTTTTCTGTCCTCTATCTCTTTTTGAAAGAGCTCTACAAGCTCGTGAGAGCCTTTGAGGTAGCACGATGAACCGACACAAATTTCAATTATCACGCTACTTCACCACACTTAACACATTGTCATTGAAAAACTCGTCCACGTTATCCGGTGACACCGAATAAAAATCGTCGCCGATTGTAACACAGACGCCCTCCTGACACCTGCCCATACAGAACGTGCCGGAAAGCTCCACCTTGTCGCCGAGATTATTCTCGGCGATAAGGTATTGAAGCTGCTGCACTACCTGTCTTGAACCTTTAATGTGGCACGATGAGCCAATACATACTGTAACTTTCATTTTGTTAATCCCCCTATTCGTAATCTACAACATCTATCCAGGAATGTAAAAATTCCCTTTCTTTTTCATTGCCCTTGACCGTCTGCGACGCCGCCACAATGGGCAGCCACTTTTGCACGTACTGAATTGCGGTATCGCTCTTTTGGCAGAAAAGTTCAAGGTACTTCTTTGCGCCGTCTATGTCGCCGCCGAGCCAGAACAAAAGATACGTCCTTGCGGCGTCTGCCGAGGCGTTGCCCTGCGTTGCGTGCGACCAGTCTATGATGTACGGCGTGCCGTCATCGTTAATGATTATATTGGACGGGTTAAAGTCGCCGTGGCACAGTTTGTCGTGCTTGGGCATAGAGTTGAGCCTGGTATACAGGTCATAGCGGACGGTGGCGCTTAAATCCGTCTGACTGATTTTCCTGCTCATTTTATCTTTGAGCTTAAAGAGCTGAGGGCAGGTTTTGGAGTGCATTTCGAGCTGTAAATCAACAAACCGTCCGAGATATTCGTCCTTTTTGTCCGGCTCCTCGCTCATTAACTGCGAGAGGGTTTTGCCCTTGATGTAGTCGGAAACGATTGCCCATTTGCCGTCTATTACGGTAACTTCCCGCACTTTTGGAATTTTAAGCCCGGTTTCTTCCACTCTTGCCTGGTTGAGCGCCTCGTTTAGAACGTCCGCCTTGGAAAAGTTTTCGTCAAACACCTTCATACACAGCTCGCCGTCACGGTAAACGGTTTTGTTATTTCTGACTGCTATAATTCTGTCCAGTTTCATTTTATTCCCCTCCTCACATTCTCTTGTTTTCGGCGTCACGGTAGGTCTGCTTAAAGTCGTGGCCGTCCTTTGCAACGGTGTCCTTGGGTATGCTCCCTATCTTTTCGCCCTTGTGCTCGCCGTAATAGGCATTGAGGTACATTTGCTTGATTTCGCTAATCAGCGGATACCTCGGATTTGCGCCCGTGCACTGGTCGTCAAACGCCTGCTCGCACATAGCGTCGAGCCTGTTTAAGAAGTCCGCCTCGTCTGGAACATAATCCCTGATTGTCTTTTTGATGCCGACTCTTTCCTTTAAGCCGTCTATCGCTTTTATAAGGTTTTTGAGCTTTTCGCCGTCCGTCTTTCCGCCGACTCCCAGATAGTCCGCAACTTCCGCATAGCGTGCGAGCGTGTGCGGGTGGTCATACTGGGAGAACGTACCCATCTTAACCGGTGTTTCCGATGCGTTAAACATAAGAACCTCGTCTATCATAAGCGCGTTGGCAACTCCGTGCGGCAGGTGGTGGAACGCACCCAGCTTGTGCGCCATAGAGTGGCACACGCCCAAAAATGCGTTTGCAAATGCCATTCCCGCCATTGTTGCGGCGTTTGCCATTTTCTCCCTTGCCTCAACATCTGTCTGACCGTTTTCGTACGCTCTGGGAAGGTACTCAAAAATAGTCTTTAACGCCTTTAACGCAAGGCCGTCGGTGTAGTCCGTTGCAAGCATAGAAGCATATGCCTCCAATGCGTGCGTCACGGCATCAATTCCCGATGCGGCGGTAAGTCCCTTTGGTGCGGACATATGGAAGTCCGTGTCTATGATAGCCATTTTCGGCAAAAGTTCATAGTCTGCAAGCGGATATTTAACTCCCGTTTTTTCATCGGTTATAACCGCAAACGGCGTAACCTCCGAGCCTGTTCCGGCAGATGTGGGGATAGCTATAAAGTACGCTTTCTCGCCCATTTTTGGGAAAGTATACACTCTCTTTCTTATGTCGATAAAGCGCATAGCCATATCCATAAAGTCTGCCTCCGGGTGCTCATAGAGAACCCACATAATCTTGCCGGCGTCCATTGCCGAGCCGCCGCCGAGCGCTATGATTGTATCCGGCTTAAACGCCGCCATCTGTTTTGCGCCCTCTACCGCACAGCCGAGCGTCGGGTCGGGAGCAACGTCAAAAAACGTTGTGTGAGCTATGCCCATCTCGTCCAGTTTGTCGGTTATCGGCTTGGTGTAGCCGTTGTTGTAGAGGAAGCTGTCGGTAACTATAAACGCCCTCTTTTTGCCCATAACGTTTTTTAGCTCATCGAGAGCAACGGGCAGGCAGCCCTTCTTTATATACACCTTTTCAGGCGCTCTGAACCAAAGCATATTCTCCCTTCTTTCCGCAACCGTCTTGATATTTAAAAGATGCTTTACTCCCACGTTTTCGGAAACCGAGTTTCCGCCCCACGAACCGCAGCCGAGCGTGAGCGACGGCGCCAGTTTAAAGTTGTAAAGGTCGCCTATTCCGCCGTGCGACGAAGGGGTGTTTACCAAAATACGGCAGGTTTTCATTCTGCTTGCAAACTCGTCGAGCTTTTCCCTCTCCGTAACCTCGTTGAGGTAGATTGACGATGTGTGTCCGTAACCGCCGTCCGCAATAAGCTGTTCCGCCTTTTTAAATGCGTCCTCTATGTCGTCTGCCTTATACATTGCAAGCACGGGCGAGAGTTTTTCGTGAGCGAACTCCTCGGAAAGCTCCACGGAAGTTACCTCGCCGATTAGCACCTTTGTGCTCTCCGGAACGCTGACCCCTGCGAGCTGTGCAATTTTGTATGCGGACTGACCTACGATTTTAGCGTTTAATGCGCCGTTTATGATTATGGTCTTTCTCACCTTTTCCGTTTCGTCTTTTTTGAGGAAATAGCAGCCACGCACTGCAAACTCGTCCTTTACTGCGTCGTATACGTTCTTATGAACAATCACCGACTGCTCCGATGCGCAAATCATACCGTTGTCAAAGGTCTTTGAATGAATAATTGAGTTTACAGCAAGCACGATGTCTGCGCTGTCGTCAATTATTGCCGGTGTATTCCCTGCTCCCACGCCGATTGCCGGCTTTCCGCTGGAATATGCCGCCTTAACCATTCCGGGGCCGCCCGTGGCAAGAATGATGTCCGCCTCTTTCATAACGAGGTTTGTCATATCAAGGCTCGGCGTGTCAATCCAGTTGATAATCCCCTCCGGTGCGCCTGCCCTGACCGCTGCGTCAAGAACTATTTTGGCGGCGGCCGCAGTGCTCCTCTTTGCCCTGGGGTGCGGAGAAATAATAATTGCGTTCCTTGTTTTAAGCGCAAGAAGGCACTTGAAAATCGCCGTTGACGTGGGGTTTGTGGTCGGAATAACTGCGGCGATAACGCCTATCGGCTCGGCAATTTTTTTGATGCCGTATGCCTTGTCCTCCTCAATCACACCGCAGGTCTTTGTATGGCGGTAAGCATTGTAGATATATTCTGCGGCGTAGTTATTTTTAATAACCTTGTCCTCCACAACGCCCATTCCCGTTTCCTCAACTGCCATTTTAGCAAGCGGTATTCTCTGCTTATTGGCTTCCGATGCGGCGGCAAAAAATATTTTGTCAACCCGCTCTTGGGTGTACGTCGAAAATTCTCTCTGCGCTTTTCTCATTTCGCAAAGAGCATTTTCCAGAGCCTCCACTCCGTCAATGATTTTTCTCTCTCTTTCCATTGAACAGACCTCCTCTTTATTAGAAATATGAAAAAATATCAATCCATTACTACGATAACATTTTAACATTTTTGACGGGCAATGTAAATTGTTTAAATTATATATCGGTAATATACATATCGATATACCATAAACTGTTTGCCACACTTGACATATTCCGCCTTTTATGTTATATATTAGCTAATATTAAAGCAGGTATACACGATACGGGGCACAAAGTCCCCCTATTTAGAACAATTCGACATTTTAATGCTATTTCCTTTGTCAATTTAATACAATATTACCGGGAGGAAATTATGGAATACTTTGTTTTTATTCTTGAACTTATAGGCACGGCGGCGTTTGCCGTATCGGGTGCAACAGTCGGCGCAAAGCGCAGTATGGACATCTTCGGCGTTTGCGTGCTTGCGCTCACCACCGCCTGCGGCGGAGGGCTGATACGTGACGTAATTTTGGGGAAACTTCCTCCGTCTATGTTTTGCGAGCCGATATACGCACTCGGCGCAATAGCGGTGGGGATAATCGTATTTGCCGTGATGTACTCAAAGGTTCGCCTCGGCGGCAAAAAACAGCTTGATTTTCTGCTCCTTGTCACGGACTCCGCCGGGCTCGGCATTTTTACCGTTTCCGGCGTAAATGCGGCAATGGCGGCAGGCTACGGGGACAGTGTGTTTTTTACCGTGTTTCTCGGCGTGCTCACGGGCGTGGGCGGCGGACTTATGCGTGACGTTATGGCGCAGATGCCGCCGTACATATTCACAAAGCATATTTACGCTTGTGCGTCAATCATCGGAGCGCTTGTATGCTGTTTGTTAAGGGACGCTGTCGGCATAAACGCCGCAATGCTTGCCGGCTGTGCGCTTGTTGTGGCAATCAGGCTGATTTCGGCACGCTGTGAGCTGAGTTTACCGAAAATCAAAAATATTAAATAAAATTTTCTTGAATTTTTTGCCGTTTTGAGTTATAATTAACATACAGGAGGGATTTTTATGCGTATAATTACAGTCAGCAGACAGTTTGGCAGCGGCGGCAGAGAAGTGGGCAAACGCCTTGCCGAATATTTGGGCGTTTCGTACTGGGACAGAGAGATTATAAGTGAAATTGCAAACAGAAATTCAATGGACGAAGGATATATTGAAAAGGTTTTGGAGAGCGATATTTTCAAGAGCTTTTCGCTCACTTTCGGTCACACCTTTGCCTATGCCCCAACGCTCGACAGCCAGGTTGCCGAGATTTTTGCACAGCAGCAGAAAATCGTAAAGGAGCTTGCCGCAAGAGGCGACTGTGTAATTGTCGGCAGGAGCGCCGACGCTGTTTTGACAAAGTACAATCCGTTTAAGATTTTTGTATATGCAGATATGGCGGCAAGGATAGACCGCTGCCGCAAACGCTCGGACAATGGCGACAGCCTCACCAACCGTGAGATAGAAAAGAAAATTAAGAATATTGATAAGGCAAGAGCGCACTATCACGACCTCGTTTCCGACATTTCCTGGGGCAGCAAGGACGGGTGCAATCTTATGATAAACACCACCGGAATTGATATTAAATCAATCATACCGCCGCTCGGCGAGTATGCAAAGACTTATTTTGAGGGCAGAAAATAATAAAAGAGGTGTTGTTAAAATCCCATTTATATTACAAATCACGCATACCGCATCAAATGTGGTATGCGTGATTACTTTTTACGGCGTCATAATTCTCGGCGACCAAAATTCAAGGCAGGGACGCTCAATGCCGTTGTACCAGAGCCGCTCCTGTTCAAGCTCCTCTATTTTTTGAATTTTGCCGTCCAAAAACTCTCCGACACGCCGTGCGGCGGTTCTTGTCATCTGCTCCGCCCTTGCAAGCCGTCCGCAGAGGTTCTTGTCCAAAAGTCCGTAGAGCGGATTTTGATACAATACCTGTTTGGAAACGGACGAAATTCGGCTCTCGTGCTCCGGGAAGTTGTACTCTCTGCTCTCATCTTCGCCAAAATCAAAATTTACCGACGGGCCGCTCCAAGTCCAAAGACCGCCGGAGAACACTATCGGGCGGCACATCTTTTGGTGGGCGGAAATCATCGCTCTGTAAATCTTTTCCGATGTGTTGTAGTAATCCCAATACACCTGGGTTACGCCCTGCGGAATTATTATGAAATAAAAATCCCCGACGCACAAATCTTATACGTCGGGGATTGTATTTACAGTCTGTTCTTTCGGTACTCTTTGGGCGGTATTCCGATGTATGCGGAAAAGACCTTTGAAAAATAAAGCGGGTCGGAAAACCCCACACAATAGGCAACCGTCTTTATCGGCAGTGCAGTGTCCGTCAGTATCTCGCAGGCGCAGTCAAGGCGCACTTTGGTTATAAACTTTACGGGACTTATGCCGAGTTTGCTCTTAAACGCACGGTAAAGCGAAATGCGGTTTACGCTCAAAGCGTCCGCAACGGCTTCGACAGAAAGCTCCTGTTTGTAATAATTGTTCTTTATGTACTCTGCGGCAACGGCGGACAAATCCCCGGTTGCACCGTCCTTTTCTCCGCTCGGAAACAGGGCGCAAAAGTCCGCCATAACGGAATATAGCATTCCCTTTGCCCTGATTTTGGGCGCCATACCGGGCATATTAAACTCCGTGCACAGATTTTTAAATTTATTGCAAAGCTCATCTCCCATTACGGGCGTTACGGGGTTATCCATATCAAACGACGTATAAGAAAAAAGCTCCGCCGCCTCCGTCCCACGAAAATCTACCCAGCAGTACTTCCAGCCGTCGTCCTCGTCGGGATAGTAGCTTACGAGCGTGTCGGGAAAGATAAAAAAGAACTGCCCGGCACAAACGCTGTACCTTTTCCCCCTGCATTCAAACGTACCCTTTCCGCTGAGTACAAGGTGTATTATACAGCACTTGCGCAAAATCGGAATACAGTGAAAATTGTTTACATCATCTTTCATTGATGTGTTCAGCAGAACCAAATCGTGCGTTTTTTCGTTTTCCATAACAAAGACGCTCCTTGCAACAAAAATACATAAATATGCAACAAAATAACATTTACAGTTAATCTTTTTCCATATACAATGATTGTAACACAGGACAGAAAAACTGTCAACCAAAACAGAGAGGAAGATTATTTTATGGTAAAACACACACCGCCGCTCGGCTGGAACACCTGGAACACATTCGGAGAGAACATAAACGAACAGCTAATATTTGAAACCGTGGACAAGATAATAGAAAGCGGTCTTAAAGACGCAGGATACGAATATGTTGTAATCGATGACATATGGGCGCTCAAAGAGCGTGACAGCAAGGGACGCCTTGTGCCCGACCCACAAAAATTTCCTAACGGTATGAAACACGTTGCCGACTACATACACTCAAACGGTCTTAAATTCGGGATGTACTCCTGCGCCGGCTACCTCACCTGTGCACAGTACCCGGCAAGCTACGGGCACGAGTGGACAGACGCCGAAACCTTTGCCGAGTGGGAAGTTGACTTTTTAAAGTACGACTACTGCTTCCACCCCGTCACCGTGAGGGCGGACATACTCTACAAGAGAATGGGCATTGCACTGGCAAACTGCGGCAGGGACATACTTTTCAGTGCGTGCTCCTGGGGTGCGGACGACACAAAAATATGGATAAAGGAAACCGGCGCAAACATTTGGCGCTCCACGGGGGATATTTTCGACTCCTGGCAGTCGCTCAAATCACTTGCGCAGTCGCAGCTTTCCGTACTTGAATACAACGGACAGGGCTGCTTTAACGATATGGATATGTTAATCGTGGGTATGAACGGCAAGGGAAATGTCGGCATAAACGGTTGCAGTGACGACGAGTACCGCCTGCACTTTTCGCTCTGGGCGCTCCTCGGTTCGCCGCTTATGATTGGCTGTGACGTGCGCAATATGTCGGACAAAACAAAGGCAATTCTTATGAACAAAGAGATAATAAAGATAAATCAGGACATCGGTTGCAGACAGCCGTTTTTTGTAAACAACGAAAAGCTCGTTAAAAACGAAAACCGCAAAACCGACGAGCCTTTCTACAAAGAATACCAGCTCGAAAGACCGATTATCGCAAAATATCTTGACAACGGCGACATTGCAATAGGAATGTTTAACTTTACGGACGACGAGGTTGGCGTATTCTACTGTGCGGTCAACTTTGACCTTCTCGGACTGTCCGTTGAAAGCGGAAAAACGCTTGAAGTGACAGACCTGTGGAGCGGAAAGACGGAAACCGTCAAAAACGACACCTTCATCATAGACGGCTGCAAAGCGCACTCCTGCCGTATGTTCCGTGCAAAGGTGGTTGACAAAAAGTAATGGCGGTGTGCAAAAACTGCGGAAAAACTCTGACGTGCGACGAGACAGGACTTTACCAAAAGGTCGTAAGCCGTGACGCACGGGAGTACAAATGCCTGCCGTGTCTTGCAGAATTTTTCGGCTGTGATGATGAGATTTTAAGAGAAAAGATAAAACATTTTAAAAAAATGGGCTGCGCTCTCTTTGCGAGAGAGTAAACCGCAAAATATGTGTTTGGCACGCTATGCGCCGGGCACATATTTTATTTGACACAAATACTATTTAATGGTATAATAAACGCATTATAAGTAATTTTTAGACTTCATCTAAAAATACCGATGCGTTTATTGAACCGGTGTGCAGCAAGCCGATTGCGGCTTGCACTTACGGTTTGATTAACGTATAATATAATGTATCCGAAACGGGAGGCAACGGCAATGTATATATCTGACAATTTTAAAGTAAACTCCTGCGGTCACCTGGAAATAGGCGGCTGCGACGCAACAGCACTCGCCAAGGAGTACAAAACACCTCTTTACGTTCTCGACGAGCAGAGAGTGCGCACGGCAATGCGTGCATATAAAAATGCAATAGACAAATACTACGGCGGACGGGGTCTTGTTCTCTATGCAAGCAAGGCGCTTTGTGCCGGATACATTTATAAAATCGTTTCCGAGGAAGGTTTGGGAGCGGACGTCGTTTCCGGCGGCGAGATATACACGGCAATAAAAGCCGGATTTGACCCGTCCAAGATTTACTTCCACGGCAACAACAAATCCGCAGATGAGATAGAAATGGCGGTTGAAAACAAAATCGGCGTTTTTGTTGCGGACAGCTTTTTGGAGCTCGAAATGCTCTCCGATGCGGCAAAAAGGCACGGCACAACCGCAAACGTTATGCTGCGCATAAAGCCGGGTGTGGAGGCTCACACTCACGAATTTATAAAAACCGGGCAGATTGACTCAAAGTTCGGCTTTGCCATAGAAAACGGCGAGGCAATGCAGGCGGCAAAGACGGCGGCAAGCCTTGACGGGGTGCGCCTTATGGGCGTGCACTGCCACATAGGCTCGCAGATTTTTGACTTGGAGCCTTTTACTTTGGCTGCAAAAATTATGATGGACTTCTGTGCCGAAATCAAGGCGGAAACGGGCGTTGAAATCGAACAGTTAAACCTCGGCGGCGGCTTTGGCATAAGCTACACGGACGAGGACGAACCCATTGAATACGGAAAGTACATCGAGGCAGTGTCCGAAACGCTGAAAAAGGAATGTGCCGAAAAGGGACTTTCTCTCCCCTTTATCCTTATGGAACCGGGGCGCTCGATAGTGGGCGACGCAGGCGCAACGCTCTACACGGTCGGCAATATCAAAAACATTGAGGGAATACGCAAATACGTTGCCATAGACGGCGGTATGGGCGACAATCCGAGATACATTCTCTACGGCGCAAAGCACGACGGCGTAATTGCAAACCGTGCGGCGGAAACCGAGCTCGAAAAGGTGACCGTGTGCGGAAAATGCTGTGAGTCGGGCGACGTCATAATGGAAAACGTTATGCTGCAAAAGGCGCAGCCCGGTGACATTCTGGCGGTTATGGCAACCGGCGCATACAACTACTCTATGGCAAGCAACTACAACAGAATTCCCCGTCCCCCGGTAATTGCCGTAAAGGACGGAAAATCAAAGGTCATCGTAAAGCGTGAAACATACGAGGATATTATTAAAAACGACATTTTTTAGGAGATTTTGATATGAAAGAACAACTCATCGGACTGATACTGAGTGTTCCGGGACTTCTCCTGGCGCTCTCTATGCACGAATTTGCCCACGGATATGCGGCGTATAAAATGGGCGACAACACCGCAAAATACAACGGCAGACTGAGCATAAACCCGTTTGCCCACCTGGACCCGATAGGTACGCTGTGCCTGTTTTTGTTCCACTTCGGCTGGGCAAAGCCCGTGCCGATTAACCCGAACAACTTTACAAACCGCAGACGTGGAGTTATCATTGTGAGCCTGGCAGGACCTTTTATGAACTTTCTGCTTGCTCTTTTGAGCGCACTTGCGGTGCAGCTTTTGAGGAAGTTTGCACCGGCGTCGGAAATTGCAATATTTTTGTATTACATTTTGCAATACAGCGAAATTCTGAACATCGGTCTTATGGTATTTAACCTGATACCCATTCCGCCGCTTGACGGCTCAAAGGTTCTTTTGGAACTGTTGCCGTACCAAAAGAGAGAGTTTTTCTACGCTTTGGAACGTTACTCGCAGTTTTTGCTCATAATTCTGATACTTACAAGAGTTTTAAACCCTGTTCTCTCTACGGCGTGTGCGTGGGTTGACGGAATAATTAGATTTATTGTGGGATTGATATTCTAAATGGAAGAGATGATTTTCAAGACGGAGACCTTTGAGGGGCCTCTGGAACTTTTGGAGCACCTTATAAAGAAAAACAAGCTGGACATCTGCACGGTGTCGCTGATTGAGATAACAGACCAGTACATTGAACACCTTAACAAAATGGAGCAGGCAGACCTCGAAATCTCGACGGATTTTCTGCTCGTTGCGTCAAATCTACTCTACATCAAGTCAAAGGCGCTTTTGCCGAAGCACGAGGACGGAGAGGACGACAGTGAGGCGGCAGCAAACGACCTCACCGAGGCATTAAAAGAACGTGCAAGAATGAGGATTGTGTCCGAAAAGTTCAGAAATATGCAGTACGACGGCACTTTCAGCTACTTTAAGGACGAGGAAAAAATAGAGAAAAAGCCCGTTGTGCGCCATTTTGAAAACCTTGACCCGAACAAGCTCTATGCCGCCTTTATGACGGTTTTGGAAAAGACGGAGCGCCGTGCCCCTCCCCCGAAGGAGAATTTTACAGGCATCGTCGGCAGGGAGAACGTGTCGGTAAAGGAAAAGGCGGGCAAGCTCATAAACCGCCTCAAACGCTCCAAAAAAGTGCGCTTTGAGAGCATTTTTGACGGCGCAAAGCGCAAAAACGAAGTCGTTGCAATTTTTCTTGCGGTGTTGGAGCTTATGAAGTTAAACCAGATTTACGCCTACGAGGAGGACGACAAAATCCTTGTGCGCATCGGCGACAATGCCGTCGAAAACACGGAAGATATACTTAAAAACATCAGCGGTGATTTTAATGAATAGAAAACCAAAGGCAATACTCGAAGGAATACTTTTCGCCTGCGGAGAGGCAGTTCCCGTAAAAAGGCTCTCCGAGGTTATGGAAATGACAGAGGGCGAAGTCAGAAAAATATTAAACGAGCTGTGCGAGGAATACGACAATTCCCCTGAGCGTGGCATACATATAATCCGCTTGGAGGACAGCTACCAGTTGTGCACCAAACGTGAATACTATGACTATATTCACCTGTTAAAGGAGCGCTCACGCCGTGCGGCTCTCACCAACGCCGGACTGGAAGTTTTGTCGGTAGTGGCATACAATCAGCCTGTTACAAGGAGTGCGATAGAGTTTATCCGTGGCGTAAACAGCGACGGACCTTTAAACACGCTCATTGCATCGGGTCTTGTCTGCGAGGTAGGCAGGCTGGACGCACCGGGACGGCCGCTGCTTTTCGGCACTACGGAGGAATTTTTGCGCTGCTTTAATCTGTCATCGCTATCGGAACTGCCCGACATCGACAGGGAGTACAGCTTTGAGGGACTGAGCCGTGAAATCGGCGGCGGCAAAAACGAAAATCAGATGGAAATATCCGATTTTGAGTTGCAAAGAGAGGAAACAGACACAACCGAGGAGGAATAAACTCTTGAAAATTGCTCTTGGGACAGTTGTAATAATATTTGCCGTGCTGTTTTTGTTAAAACTGCGCATTGGGTACGAGTACGTCAAAAACGGGGGCGAAAAGGGTCGGTTTGATATGTTTATTCTGCTTTTCGGCAAGCGCATTAAACTGCCCGAAGGCAAAAAAGGCAAAGACGGCAAGAAAAAAGAAAAACGGGAAAAGCCCGATATTCCCCTTTACGAAAAGGTACGGAGTGCGTCACGGACTCTTGCCGCCCTGTCGAGGGCATACGGCACGACAAGAGAATACCTGAGAAAGCGTCTTGTGTTTAAAAAAACCGAGGTGTACTTGAAGTTCGGCACGGGCGACGCCGCAACAACGGGAATTGTAACCGGTGCGCTGTGGTCGCTTTTGTATCAGGGACTGGGATTTCTCAGCTGTGTGGGAACTGTGGACGCTCACGACTTTGACGTTGTACCGGTGTATAATGCAAAGGGATTTTGCATAAGGGTTACGGGAATAATTTCATTCAGATTGATAAATATTATTACGGCAGGAATTAAATTTTACAGAGCGTTTAAAAAAGTTATGAAAAACAAATTATAATAAAGGCGGCGATATTTATGGAAAACAAACACCCGATTGAAGGTCTGATGAACGGTGCAATGGAACACATAAGACAGCTTGTGGACGTAAACACGATTGTGGGAAATCCCATCACCACACCCGACGGCACAACGGTAATACCGATTTCAAAGGTTGCATTCGGCTTTGGAGCCGGCGGAAGTGAATTTAATGCAAAACCCAAGGAAAACGGCGACAACGCAATGTTCGGCGGCGGCAGCGGCGGCGGAGTGAGCATTACGCCCATTGCCTTTCTCACGGTAAACAGCGAGCAAATCAAACTTTTGCCCGTAAAATCTGCGTCAACAACGGCGGACAAGCTCATTGACCTGGTGCCGGAGCTGATTAACAAGTTTAACAAAATTGCAAATCAGATTATCGACAAAAAGGCGCAAAAAGAGGACGACAGCTCCGATGCGGAGGCTATCGAGCTTTAATTTTCGACTATTTTTTTAAAATCTATTGACAAAATACGCATAGTATGGTAAGATATTATGCGTATTTTCATTTATCCTGTGAAACTGTCAGGATTTTACAAACTGACGGTGGAGGAAACTCCGGAGAAGCTCTTAAATGAGCTGCCGAAGGGGCAAGGCATTCGTGCCGAAACTCTCAGGCAAAAGGACGGAGCAAGCAGTTTTATCCGTTTGCGGATTTTCTGTATTTTTGCTGTGTCTGCTTTTTCCGAGGTGAGGAAAATGCAGATATTTTATTTTCGGAGGTAAAAATATGGAAGCACTTCTCAATGTTGTAAGAACGGTAAACTCATACCTTTCAGACTATATTCTCATAGTTCTGCTCATCGGTGCGGGATTGATGTTCTCATTCAAGACTAAGTTTGTTCAGGTTCGCTGTTTCGGCGAGGGTATGCGCAAAGTTTTCGGTAAGATAAACCTTAACGGCGGCAGGCAGGAAAGCGGACTAAGTTCTTTCCAGGCACTTTCCACCGCCATTGCGGCACAGGTCGGCACGGGTAACATTGTGGGAGCGTGCGGTGCTATTTTGACAGGCGGTCCGGGAGCGATTTTCTGGATGTGGTGCATAGCGTTTTTCGGTATGGCTACCATTTACGCCGAGGCTGTTCTCGCTCAGATAACAAGGGTTAAAAACAAAGACGGCGAAGTTCTCGGCGGCCCCGTTTACTACATAAAGACAGCGTTTAAGGGCAAGTTTGGCTCTTTCCTTGCAGGATTTTTTGCGGTTGCAATTATCCTTGCACTCGGATTTATGGGCTGTATGGTTCAGTCCAACTCAATCGGTGCGGCGTGCAATACGGCTTTCGGTATTCCGTCGTGGGTTGTGGGCATAATCATTGCTGCAATCTCCGCATTCGTGTTTCTGGGCGGTATTCAGAGAATTGCGGCAGTTACGGAAAAGCTCGTTCCGATTATGGCGCTCCTCTACATCGTGGGCGGACTTGCGGTTCTCGTTTTCAGAATTAAGTACGTTCCCGAAACATTCGGTATGATATTCAAATACGCTTTCCGGCCTAACGCTATCATCGGCGGCGGCATAGGTTATGCGCTTAAAACGGCAATCAGCCAGGGTGTTAAGAGAGGTCTTTTCTCAAACGAGGCAGGTATGGGTTCAACTCCCCACGCCCACGCTTTGGCAAATGTGGAAAAGCCGCACGACCAGGGCGTTGTTGCTATGATTGGCGTTTTTATAGACACATTTGTGGTTCTCACAATGACGGCGCTTATCGTTATATCCACACTTTATGCAGGCGACGGAATACTCGCCTCCGGTGCGGCTGAGGGCGTTGACAAAACCAATATGGCACAGCTTGCATTTTCAAGCGTATTCGGCAGCGGCGCAGGTAATTCGTTTGTTGCAATCTGCCTTTTGTTCTTTGCATTCTCCACAATTCTCGGCTGGAATATGTTCGGTAAGATTAATGTGGAATATCTGTTCGGAAAAAAGGCAACGGCGGTGTACTCGGTCATTGCGGTTGCGTTTATATTCCTCGGTTCCTGCCTTTCCAACGACCTTGTGTGGGAGCTTACTGATATGTTTAACCAGTTAATGGTTATCCCCAACGTAATTGCTCTTGTTGCACTCTCCGGTTTGGTTGTAAAGTGCGCAAAGAGAAAGTAAAAACGTTTGCACAAAGGGCGTGCTCCGATTGTGGGGCACGCCTTTCTACATATATTTGACCGAAATTTGACGTTTTTATGTAATAATTTGTCTTTTTTCACTCAACCCCCTTGACTGATGCAGTTTTTTTCTATACAATATAGTTAATGTTGTGGCAAAATACAGTATGACATAATTTAAAAAGGAGTGTTGTTAATGCTTGATAACATTGCACCGTTTTTATCACTTGGAGCCGCCGTTTTGGCGCTGCTTTTTGCCGTTTACCGCTTTTACAGCGTAAAGGCTAAGCCTGAGGGCACGGAGCAGATGCGGCTCATCAGCTCAAAGATACGCCAAGGAGCAATGGCGTACCTTAAAAGGCAGTACAGAACTGTCGGAGTATTTTTTGTTATAATGTTCATTGTTTTGGTTATCCTGTCCGTTTCGGGATTTCTCTCACCGTTTGTACCGTTTGCGTTCTTAACCGGCGGATTTTTCTCCGGACTTTCCGGATTTGTGGGAATGAAAATTGCAACATATGCAAACTCACGCACGGCAAACGGAGCACGTGAAGGACTTAACAAGGGTCTTAAAATTGCCTTTTCCTCCGGCTCGGTTATGGGTCTTACGGTTGTGGGACTCGGACTTTTGGACATCAGCGTGTGGTTCATTCTCTTAAAATACGTATTTAAACTCCCCAGCGAAACAGACATCACAACTACAATGCTTACCTTTGGAATGGGCGCAAGCTCAATGGCCCTCTTTGCAAGAGTCGGCGGCGGTATCTTTACAAAAGCTGCCGACGTTGGCGCAGACCTTGTGGGCAAAGTTGAGGCAGGCATACCTGAGGACGACCCCAGAAACCCGGCGTGCATAGCCGATAACGTCGGCGACAACGTGGGCGACGTTGCCGGAATGGGCGCAGACCTTTATGAGTCATATGTAGGCTCGGTAATCTCGTGCGCAGCACTTGCGGCGTCGGCAGGGCTTGGATTTAAGGGCGTTGTAACGCCTATGCTCATTGCCGCACTCGGAATAATCGCATCTATTATAGGAACATTTTTCGTAAGCACCAAAGAGGGCGCAGACCAGCTCAAACTCTTAGGCTCGCTCAGACGTGGAACGTACATCAGCGCAGTTCTGTCGGCAATCGGCAGTGCCGCAGTAATCCTCGGAATGGGTGAAAGCAAGGGTATTCTTACCGCTGTAATTTCCGGTTTGGTTGCCGGCGTGCTTATAGGATATTTTACTGAATACTACACTTCGGACTCATACAAGCCTACCAAGAAACTTGCGGCATCGTCTGAAACGGGAAGCGCCACGATTATTATTGACGGCATTGCCCTCGGTATGCTCTCCACGGCAATACCGGTTATTATAATTTCCATCTCCGTGCTTGTCAGCTATTTTGCGGCAGGCGGAAGTGAGAACTTTGCAATGGGTCTTTACGGCATAGGCATCTCCGCTGTGGGTATGCTCTCAACGCTCGGTATTACCCTTGCAACCGACGCATACGGCCCTGTTGCCGACAACGCCGGCGGAATTGCGGAGATGGCAGGTCTTGAACCTGAGGTAAGAGAGAGAACCGATGCGCTCGACTCCCTCGGCAACACAACCGCCGCAACGGGAAAAGGCTTTGCCATAGGCTCTGCCGCTCTCACGGCGCTTGCGCTGATTGTGTCTTACACAGACAAAGTAAAGGCACTCGGAGGAAGTCTGAACCTCGAAATTACAAACACACCCGTCCTTATCGGACTGTTTATCGGAGCAATGCTCCCCTTCCTGTTCTCTGCATACACTATGCAGGCGGTGGGTAGAGCGGCACAGAAAATTGTTATTGAAGTTCGCCGTCAGTTCAGAGAAATCAAAGGTCTTATGGGGGGCAAGGCGGAGGCGGATTATGCAAAGTGCGTTGACATCTGCACACGCTCGTCACTTAAAGAGATGATACTGCCTGCGTCCATCGGAATTGCCGCACCGATTATAGTGGGACTTACACTCGGGCCGAACGGCGTTGTGGGAATGCTCGCCGGTGCGCTCGTTTCCGGATTTGTGCTTGCAGTTATGATGGCAAACTCCGGCGGCAGCTGGGACAATGCCAAAAAGTACATTGAGTCCGGCAACTTCGGCGGAAAAGGCTCGGAAAATCACAAAGCGGCGGTTGTCGGCGACACGGTGGGCGACCCGTTTAAGGACACCTCCGGCCCATCGGTAAATATTCTTATAAAGTTATTGAGTATGGTTTCAATCGTATTTGCCGCAATAGTGGTCAACTTCCACCTGTTCGGCTAAAATAAATATCCACCCGCTATATGTGGGTGGATATTTTTACTTTAAGGCAAATCTAAGACAACGGATAGCTAAAACCCACACCGCCTTAACCTCATAAGAGTAAGCCTGTTTCTCACAAGTGGCGAATATTCCTTGATAATACTTTCCTTTTTGCCGTCAACGCCTATGTCGTCAAGCGTTGACTTCATATTAAGCCGTTTATATATTACACTTAAATCCTCAACCGACGGAATTTCCGATATAATTTTTCTTATCCCGTCCATATTTGCCGCTATGTCACTTCCGTGTATTCCGAGCGCCGTATCGTTTTTGTTTTCGTCAATTATGGATTGGCATAATTTATCGCCGAAAAAGTCCGCAATATATTCATCGTCAATTTTCGGATAGTCCGACCAGGCGATGTCATAATTTTCCGCAACAGCGTGATATTCTCTTGCCGCAATAAGTGTGCCCACGCCCACCTTTTCGCCGTGGAGCGCATCTGATTTTGCGTTAAGTCCTTTGGGCTGCATCTCTATAAGATGCGAAATATGGTGCTCTGCTCCCGATGCGCACCGTGAATTGCCGAGGAGCTGCATTGCAATGCCGGAAATCAGCAAACCGTATGTCAGCTTTTCGTATGCGGTAACATCGCCGTCTGCCAGATTTTGCGCACTTTCCTTTACTGCCTGCACCGCCTGCACAGTCAGATTGTAAATTTTCGTACAGAAATACTCTCCCTTCATAAGCCTGCCGAGTTTCCATTCCGCAAGGGCAATGTATTTGCCGATTACGTCCCCCACACCGGATTTTGTGAGGTAAAACGGCGCTTTTGAGATAACGTCAAGGTCTGCAACCACAATTTTGGGAGCAGATGCAGTAAATGTCTTTTTAAAGCCGTCCCAGGTCATTGCCGCAACCGACGAACAAAATCCGTCCACGCTTGCCGCACTCGGACACGAAACAAAGGGTATACCCATCTTGTAAGCGCAGTAACGTGTGATGTCGTGCACGGTACCCGAACCCAAGGCTATGAGATAGTCACAGTCGGGCGGCAGTTTTTTAAGTGTTTCGGCTACGACGTGATTGTCTGCGTGCAGATTTTCGGACGGCAAAACCACCTCGCAGTCGGCAACGGGGCGCAGGCTGCCGAATGCCGAATACGTGTTTTCGTCATATATGGCGGCGCAAGAGCCTGCGATGCCATACTTTTCTATGTATGTGCCGATGTTTTTCATACACCCCGGCTCTATTATGCAGAACTCAGTTGTCATAGAATGGTCTTTTCCGCAAGTACAAATTCCACTGTATTTTTTGCTGTCTATAATCATTTTACTTCCTCCGTTTGTCCGTAATATGCGCTTTTTCCGTGCTTTCGGGAAAAATGCTTTTCAAGCAGTGCCTTTTGAAATTCAACTTCGCTTTTCATCATAAGGGTATGCCACGCCATCATTGCCGTATTTTCCAGAATTACGGCATTTTCCACCGCCTTTTGAGCATTGCCGCCCCAGCAGAAAGGTCCGTGCGAGCAGACGAGCGCCGCAGGGATTTGCCGTGCCGTTTCGTCGGTAAAAAGCTCCGCTATCGCTTTGCCGGTTTCCCTCTCGTAATCCGAGAGTATTTCCCCCTCCGTTAATTTCCTTGTGCAGGGAATTTCGCCGAAAAAAGTATCGGCGTGGGTCGTTCCGAGCGGCGGTATCGGCATTGCACACTGGGCAAAAACCGTTGCCCACTTGGAATGTGTATGCACCACCGCCCCCACGGACGGAAAGCTCTTGTAAAGCTCAACGTGTGTGGGCGTATCGGACGAGGGGTTCATATCCCCGTCAATTTTTTTGCCGTACGGGTCTAATATAACAATATCCTCTGCACGCATCGTTTCGTACTTAACGCCGGACGGCTTTATGGCTATTATTCCCTCATTTCTGTCAATTTCGGAAACATTGCCCCAGGTGAGCGTAACAAGGCCGTGCTCTGCAAGAGCAAGATTTGCCCTCAGCACCCTATCCCTGATTTCCTCAAACATATTTATTCTCCTCTCCTGTTGACATTATGTGAGCACAACGTTATAATAATTATATCAATCGGTCATTTTTTGCGCAATATATGGCTATATATTCGGAAAATGCGCACCGAAATTCAAAATTCAGTCAAAAAAGAGGGATACTATGAGCACAACCGAACGCCAGGACACCATACTTAATTTGCTTGAACAGCACCGCTTTTTAACCGTAAAACGCCTGTCGGAGCTGACATACACCTCTCCGTCCAGCATAAGACGGGACTTGTCGCATCTGGAAAATTTGTATTTTATAAAGAGGAGCCACGGCGGCGCAAGCATTGCGGACGGTATGAACCACCCGGCAAACCTTATGAACAGAATGAAAATGAACACATTGGAAAAACGGCGCATTGCCAAAAAGGCGTCACGCTTTCTCGCAGACGGTCAGAGCATATTTTTAGACAGTTCCACAACCGCCTCGTTTTTGGTGCCGTACATAGCGCATTTCAGCGACATAACACTTTTTACAAACAATATGATTACGGCGGTAAATGCCGCAAATCTCTCCGTAAACGTGCACTGTCTGGGCGGAAAATGCCTTAACAATTCGGCGGTGCTGTCCGGTGAGGAAACATATGACGCCATAGAGCGTGTCAACGCAGACATTGTGTTTTTTTCGTCACACTGCATAGACACCGACGGCACAATATCCGACCCCACCGCCGAGGAAAACCACGCCCGAAAGCTGATGCTCAAAAACTCCAAACGTACGGTGTTCTTGTGCACGAGCGAAAAGTTTTCCCGACGCTCAACCTACAACCTCACCTCGGCAAACGACATCTATGCCTGTGTGTTTGACACCGAATGGAACAAATTCAAGGGACAATGCAAAGTCCTTTAAATGACATAAAATTATATCCCCCATTTTATAATACTCTATTCACAGCCAAATACGCCGTGTGATAATATATAATCATTGGGAGGTATTGCTATGTATAAAATAAAAAACGGTATTCTTGAAGAAAACGGCAAAAAAATCTTTGCCGTCGGCGAGTCGTACTACCCGTCGTTTTATCCTTACAAATATCCCGTTCCGCCGGAGGGCGACAGAGTCGGCGAGATGAAAAAGGATTTTGCTATGATGAAAAGCCTTGGTTTTAACCACGTCCGCATTGCTGCGATAGGCACGGTAAAGCTGTCGGAGGACGGCTCTCTTGCGGTTGACACGCCCTTTGTTGAGGAAATGCTCAAAGAGGCGGAGCGTGTCGGACTTTCAATATCCGTCCGTTTGCAAGGGTATTCGGTAAATTTAAGGGATTTTAAAGATGTGTGTATGATTGACGCAGACGGCAAACCGCAGGATTTGTCGGTGTGGTACGACTTTATTCAGACAACGCTCTGCCACGGGGGGATTTTGGAAGACAACCGATTTTTGTCGGAAAAACTCTCCAAGTACTATGCAAAATACAAGAGCGTTGCGGGATTTCAGATTTACAACGAACCGCACTTTCCGGGTATGGAAATTTTTGACTACCACCCCACCGCCATTGCCGCATACCGCAAATGGCTTGTTGCGCACGGCGAAATGAGCGAGGCAGAGGCGCAAACCTATGAGCCGCCTCACGCAAGAAAAGAACAGCCGCCCAAGATGTGGGCGCTGTGGCGTCTGTTCTCTCAGGAGAGCCTTTCGGACTTTTTGGACAACGCATCTGTTCCGGCAAAGACGGCGAGCGGACTGCCGACATTTACCTGCCTTACCACGTGCACCGTCACCCCGGCGAGTCCGTACCGTGGGGCGGACTTCTTTGCAAACGCACGCACAAGTATGGACCTTGTGGGCTACACCTGCTACTTTCACGCCGTGGGTGAGGAATATTATGCAATGAACCTGCTTTTGGACGTTGCGGCGTGCTCGGCGGCGTCCTGCGGAAAGGAAACCTGGTGCATCGAACTTGACAGCAGAACTACCATACCTTGTTCGCTCTTTAACAAAAATACATACGCTGTTGTGGGTTCCGGCGCCAAGGGAATTGTATACTATCAGTGGCGTGGCGACTGCCGTTCAAAGGGTACGCCCACGCCGAACACCTGCGGAATGATAAACTGCGACGGGACAAAAACCGCAAACTTTGACAACGCCGCAAAAATGGTTAAATTCTTAAACGAGATGTCGGACGTGATTATAAATACCAAGCGCACAAAGTCGCACATCGGTATGCTCTACTCCGACTATGCAACGTTCTTTTGCGACGCTTGCGAAAACACGGTTGAAAAACGCCGTGACCCCACGCTTTCCAACTCGTACCAGATGCAGTTCCGTGAGGTTTACTCCGACCTTCGCAAATGCGGCTACAACGTTGACCTTGTTGACGAAAAGGCGCTTATCGAGAACGTTTTTGACATTAAAACGCTCTTTGTAATCCGCCGTGACTTTCTCTCCGACGGTGAGAGGACGGCAGTTGAGAGATTTATCGCAGACGGCGGCAAGGTTTTCGAGTGCCCCGTCACCATTCCCGACGTTGTGTGCGCAAACAGGGGTTACATCGAATACGGCACACCTCACGACAATTACAATCTTTTCTGCACGGCGTATGAGCTATCGCAATATGATTTGGAAAAGCCGTTTGCAAGGTGTGACAATCCGCTCGTTGCCCTGCAAACACTCGACGGCGACGGGTGCAAAATACTCTCGCTTACAAATATCTCGTGCCAAAACAAGCCGCAAAGCCTCACAATCTGCCTGTCCGAGAACTTAAACAGCGCCGTCCTGTGCACCCCCGACTGCCGAAAAGAGGTTGAAATCTCGGACGGCAGGGTTAAAATAGACGGTCTTGCCGACGGCGGAATTTTGATTTTGTCTTGACAGGCAAGCGGGGAAATTATATAATAATTACGGTGATTTTTTATGAACTGTGATTTACTTGTATGCGTAAAGGTTGAACGTGAAAAATTCCATATGGAGGACTACAAGGGCGAGGACGATATTCTCGCCCTTGTTGAAAGCGGCTCGTTTTCATTTGACGACGGCGGCGGTGTGCAGACGGCATATCCGCTCGATGCGGTTGTATTTAAAAAGGAAAAACGCTACAAAAGGAAAATAATTGACAAAGCGGCTATGTACCTTTTCAGGTACAAAAGCGACTGCGAGATTTTTCCGCAAAGTTACGTGCGGTACAAAAACCGAGAGCGCATAAAGTCAACTCTTGAACTCTTAAACACCGCCGAGAGCACTCTCGGCACAAATGAATTTATATACAAAAAATCGCTTTTTTCCGACCTTGTAACCCAATATATTCTCGAAAATTCGGATATGGAGAGCACCCTTTGCGGCGGCGACGCCGTAATGCGCTCCGTTTTGGAAAAGATTGACGCAAATCTGCATAAAAAGATTAACCTTGCATCTCTTGCGGACGAGTGTTTTCTGTCATACGTTCAGTTTTCACGGCGGTTTAAACGCTCCGTCGGTATGTCGGCTCAGGACTATATTTCGTCGCAGAGAATGAAAAAAGCCGAGCAAATGCTCGCCGGCTCCGACCTTACCGTAAAGACGATTTCGGCAGAGTGCGGATTTGCCAACGAGTATTATTTCAGCAATTTTTTCAAGAATTATTACGGACTTTCGCCGTCCGAGTACAGGAAAATATTTAAAAATTCCTGATTTTTTCTATGTGGCGTTTTGCGTTTCGGCATATTTCGTCCCACCTGCCGTCTTTTGCCATATCGTTTGTGACAAGGCTTGTACCGGCACCCACGGCAACGGGATTTAACTTCATAAATTCCGATATGCTGTCGGCGTTTATCCCTCCCGTCACCATAAACGGTATGTGTGATAGGGGCGAGAGTATGTTTTTAAGATAGCCGATTTCGTCTGCGGCAACGGGGAAAATTTTTACCACGTCTGCCCCCAGATTGTATGCCGTCATAATCTCGGTAGGCGTGTATGCACCCGGAACGGAGAGCATACCGTGTTTTTTGGTATAGTCAATTACGCTTGCATCTGTTGACGGAGAAACGATAAATACCGCTCCTGCGCTATGGGCTATGCGTGCAAAGTCAAGAGTGAGCACCGTCCCTGCGCCCACGAGAGCAGTGCCGTCAAACATTTTGTTCAGCTTTTCTATTACACTGCCCGTCTTTTTAACCGTATCCGCATCGCTCGGATTAAACGTTACCTCAAAGAGGCGCACGCCCCCGTCGTATAATGCCCTTGCTGTCCTTTCGGCAAAGGCGGGGTCGATGTTTCTCATTATTGCGACAAATTTATGCTTTCTCATAAAATCAATCATTTTTGCCAATCCCCTTAAAATAGAATACCGTGTCACCTTTGGGTCTTATATCGGTGAGCGTGCCCGTGTAATGGCGCAGATTTATAGGTCGGTACGGTCTTTTTTTGATTTCCTCCTCGTTTACCTCTATGCCCAAACCGGGTTTGTCGCCGATTTTAATATATCCGTCGTCGAACACGACTTCCTCATTTGTCATACGCTTTCTGAAAGAGCCGTCGTTTATCATTATTTCATGTATCAAAAAGTTGGGCGTTGCGGCGGCAAGTTGGAGTATTGCGGCATTGGACACAGGCCCGGACGGATTGTGGAAAGACACGGGAATGTGCTTTGCCTCCGCCATTGCGGCAATTTTTTTGCCCTCTGCCATTCCGCCTGTGTGAAAAATATCCGGCTGTGCAATGTCCACCGCATTTTTGGAAAACAGGTCGTCAAAGCCGTAAATTGTATACACCCTCTCCCCTGCCGAAATCGGCACGGGCGACTTGCCTTTAACCCCGCTTATGGCGTTTATGTTATCCGGCGGACAAGGCTCCTCCATAAGCATAGGCTTAAACGGTGCAAGCTGATGGGCAATTTCAATCGCCGTGTACGGGTTAAACCTGCCGTGGCACTCGATGAGCAGGTCAACACTATTGCCGACTGCCTCTCTTACTGCGCCCACAATGTCAACTGCCCTCTGCAATTCGTCATTTGAAATCACCATATGCGCCTTGCCGAAGGGGTCCCATTTAAGTGCTTTGACGCCGAGGGCAACGGTTTCCTTTGCCTTCTTTGCAAATTCATTCGGTTCACGTGCGCCGGAGAACCAGCCGTTGGCATACATCTTTACCTTGTCACGCATTTTGCCGCCGAAAAAGGTATACACGGGAGTATTAAAATACTTGCCCATAATATCCCACATTGCCATCTCAACACCGCTTATTGCGGACATAAGCACGGGACCGCCCTTCCAGTAAATGTCACGGTACACCTCAAAGCGCATTTTTTCGATTTCGAGCGGATTTCTGCCGACAATGAGCCTTTTTAAATCCTCAACGCAGCCGGAAAGCGCCATTTCCTGCGTTCCGAGCGACGCCTCACCCCAGCCGTGAATGCCCTCGTCGGTTTCCACCTTTACAAACGTCCAGTTTGTTCTGAAAGCGTCGGTTATGTAAACCTTAATATCAGTTATTTTCATCTTTTTTCTCCTTTTCATACGGCAACATGCACACCGATATACCGCTGTCAACCGTCAAATCTATGCCTGTTATGCTCGCCGCCTTTTCCGAGGCGAGGTAATATATTGCGTTTGCTATTTCCTCCTCAGTTGCCTCTCTGCCGACGGGATATTTTGCACGCCTTTTTTCAAGCTCATCGGCGGAAAGTCCGTCCCAGCGCTCGGTGTGTATCGCACCGGCAACGACGTTATTTGCTCTTATGCCGTATTCGCCAAGCTCAAATGCAAGATTTTTAACCAGTACGGATATTGCCGCCTTTGTCATTGCATACACGCATCTGCCACGCACTGCGCCCGTTGCCTGAACGGAACCCACGGTAACGATGCTTCCGCCGCCGTGTCTTTCCATAATTTTTGCCGCACTCCGGCAGCAGAAAAACGTTCCCTTGACATTGGCGGAAACTATCCCGTCAAACTCGCTCTCCGTCGTATTCATTGTACCGCAGCCTATACCGAGATTTGCGCTGTTTGCAACAAAAACGTCTATCGAGCCTAAGTCCTTTTCCGCCTGCAAAAACACCCTTTCCACTTCGGCAGTATCGGTTATGTCAAGCCCGTATCCCGTAGTCTTTACGCCAAATTCATATGCGATGGCGTTTGCCGCCGCCAAGGCACGCTCTTTATCTCTGCCGGTGATTGCAACGCCGTACCCCTCTTTGGCAAACAGCCTTGCTGCGGCAAAACCCGTATTTCGGGTTGCGCCTGTTATGAGCACGTTTTTCATCTGCTCTCCCCCTTCATTTTTTCATACGGTGCCAAAATCAGCCTGTTTTCCGCCTTGAACACTTCGGGATTTATGTTGTCAAACATCGCATAGTGCACGGGCACACTGCTGACTGCGCCGACTCTTTTGGCAAAGCGTTCGGCATCTTGGGCATTCATATTGTTGCCCCTGCCGTTTATCGGCAGAAAAACCGTGTCTATGCCTTTGGGCAGGTATTTGAATATCTCATCGTTATAGAGCGTATCGCCCGTAACATAGTATGTTTTTTCCCCGTCGTCAACAATCACTCCTATTGCGCATTTGTCCGAATGTTCCGCCCTCACTGCGGTAAAGCGGATATTGCCGAACGTCCACGATGTGCCCGAATTAAAATTGACATAGTTATTGCTGCCGCCAAAGGCTTTTACCTTTTTCCAGGCGTTCTCCGATGCCAGCACCAACACATCAGAGTCCTCATTAAGGTAATGCGCAAGCGTTTCCGGGTCGGTATGGTCAATGTGCTCGTGTGTAAGCACAATCACGTCTGGTTTGATTTTTAAATATCTTTCGTCAATCGCAGTACGCCGATAGCTGTTCGGGTTCAGCTTTGCGCACGAGTCGGAGAGATACGGGTCAACCAGGATTTTTGCATTTTCGTTTTCAAAGAGCAGTCCTGCCTGACCAAGCCACGTTATATCCATAAAAACACCACCTTTCAACCCTATTTTATCAGCAATAAAATATGTTTTGAATTAATTATTTTATCAAAACCGATACATAATTATAACTTTTTTATATTGCAAACATTGTCATAAAATGATATACTGTCATAAAGGAGTGAGCACAATGTTCAGACTTGCAGAGGAAAGGGATATTAAAGAGATTGCAAAAATATACGAAAATATTTTAAACGACGAAAAATCCGCCCCTTTTACCGGCTGGATAAAAGGCATCTACCCCACCGAAAAGGTCGCCGCAGACGCATACAGCAACGGCGAACTGTACGTATATGAGGAAAACGGACAGATTCTTGCCTCCGCAAAGATAAACAAGGAGCAAATGCCGGGTTACGAAAAAGCTGACTGGCACTGCGACGCACCTGACGATGAGGTTATGGTTTTGCACACGCTCGTTGTTTGGCCGTCGGCATCGGGAAAGGGTATTGGCAGAAAGTTTGTAAAATTCTATGAGGACTTCGCCTTAGAAAACGGCTGTAAGTACCTGAGAATGGACACAAATGAGATAAACCTGCCGGCACGGACGCTGTATAAAAAGCTCGGCTATGACGAGGTCGGAATTGTAAGAGGTGACTTTTGCGGTATACCCAATATCGGTCTTGTGTGCCTCGAAAAAGAACTGTAAACATAATAATGTCAGAAAAAAGCCAAAAAAATTAGTCGAAATCTATTGACAATCGCCCTCTCTTGTGTTAAAATAATCAAGTGCTCACGGAGAGGTGTCCGAGTGGTTTAAGGAGCTAGTCTTGAAAACTAGTGATGCGAAAGCACCCAGAGTTCGAATCTCTGCCTCTCCGCCAATCAAATATTTTTGAGGTTATCGGCAATTTTGGCTGCCGCTGACATATACGGAGAAGTACTCAAGAGGCCGAAGAGGCGCCCCTGCTAAGGGTGTAGGTCGGGCAACCGGCGCGAGAGTTCAAATCTCTCCTTCTCCGCCATCTAAATACGAACTTTCATTTTTATGATTGTTCGTATTTTTCTTTTTATCTTCCTTTTCTCTGTTTTTCAAGTCTTGCTTGAACTGTAAAGCATACTTGGGGGGCATAGGGTTTTCTTTAGTAATTTCATTATTTGTACAAAGTATAAACTTTCGATTTTCACCATTTTCAGCATTAAAGCCCATAACAGCCTGGCTTGTTGTTCCTGACCCACAAAAAATCCAATATTGAAGATAGCGGATTTAGAAATCAAAAGAGGTTGCCGAAGCAACCCCTTTGTTATTTTAGAAATTCATACTCAAACAAAAATGGAGCAATTTCATTTTGATAATATTTTTTTACAAGCACTTTTAAAGTTGTTAAATTACCGTTTAATTCAGGGTAATCATAGATTGTTGAACCATCTTTCTCATCTTTATGTGTTGTGTTTAAATCTGTAAAGATTTGATAAACACCATAATTAATATTAGGGTTATAATTTTCAGTTTTCTTTGCTGACTGCAATACATTTTCCCATTGTGTAAGGAGTTCATTTGCAACCTCAGATTTATGTAATCTTTTTAAATCAGTTGTAGCAATGGTTTCTCCATTAGTTGTATCCAAACACATTTGATTATTGTAAAACCTACCATAAAATGATTGACAATGATTTTGCATCTCAAGACAGTTAAACAAGAGACATTTTAATAATTCTTGCTCAATCCTTTTTTCTCTGAGTGCTTTATTATATTTTTCATAACCATCACCAGATTTCATAATTCTGGTTCTTTCAGTCCAACCTCCATGATATGTTATATATCTACTTGCTGCAAACAAAGGCATCTTTTCTAAATAATTATTTTTTCTCACAAAGAAACCATGTCCATCATATCTTCCTGATATAGTCATACCAGAATTTAAATCTGGGTTGTCAAACCCGGTAGCATTTGCACACAAATAGCAGAGTATTTTAGGTACATTTTCAACTATTTTAGAGTAAATAGTTGAACTATTATAGTAATTTATTCAAAACAACTAAAAGTTTCCTTGTAAAAATAGAAAAGATTTCAGTATCAAGCAAAATCTTTTCATTTTTCTTGACAAAATAGCATATTTAGTCAATTATTATTCATTTTTTGGATTTTAACCCCGTATATTGTGATTTTTCTTATCCCCCACTAAATGGACTATATAAACGGATTTTTAACGGTTGCGTTCTTTTACTTTATTTTGCTTGTTTTCGATGCTTAGCCGCCTCATCGTTTCGTAATCCACCCGTCAACAAACTTCATTTGCTCGTCGGTGTGAAACCAATGTTCTCCGCCTTGCATCACTGTCAAGTCTGCGTTTGTTTTCTTTGCAAAATCCGATATTGTTTCCATTGAGGTGAGATTATCGTTTTCGCCGTACAAAATGCGTGTCGGAACACGCCATTCAACGGGGCTTTTACGCACATAGCAAAGATAATCCCAAGACAGAGTTTCTCCGAACTCAGTAGGTATTTCCGATTTTTCTTCAAGTTCCTGTTCGGTAACATTTGCAAGATGCATCATATTGCATATCAGCTTTTCCATATCCACAACGGGCGAAATGAGGTATGCTTTGTCAACAAGATTTTCACTCAGCGATGTGATGGAAAAATACGCACCGATACTGTTTGCAATAAGCGTAAGAGTATCGTACATTCGACGCTTTTCGGCAAAAAACTGCGTAAATTCTTCCTTTGCCTCCCACGGCGTCTGCGACCGATAATCGAAACCTATTACTTCACTTTTGGGAAAGAGCGGCTTATAATGCTCGGCCTCCGCCGACGAGCCGCCTTTCCCGTGAACATATACAACTAAATTATTCATTTTATCCTCCATATTTTGGGCGGTGGTGACTCTGACCCACTGTCTATGTCCATTACACCGTGTCTGCACCCCGTTCGTAACCGCTAGCACGGTAATACCCTTTTTTCTGTTCATACATTGCCTTATCGGCTTCTTTCACCAGTCCGTCGATTGACAGCCCCTCACAATCCTGTGCAAGTGCGCAGCCGACTGACAAGCTGAGATTTTTAACTATTTTACCGGACCAAATCTCAGTTTTGTACTTTAAATCAATCAGAGCGTCTGACGCCTGTTCTCTCGTCATTGCTGCAAATACAACAAATTCATCACCTCCAATGCGAAACGTATTTCCCGCATTGCCGAGGGAACGTTTTATACATTTGGCAGCTCCGCATATCAGCTCATCTCCCGCTTTGTGCCCCAAAGTATCATTGACGGTTTTCAATCCGTTAATATCTATCATAAAGACCGCCAAATTCTCAGGGACACTTGCAGTGTACGCATTTATCGCATCAATATAGGCAAAACGGCTGAGCACTCCGGTTAAAGCGTCATTTAACAATTTTACCTGCTGGTCCGAAATTTTATCGTCCATCTGGATTTGGGAAAACTCGGAGTAATGTATAAACAGAAAAGTCTGTCCAAAGGCAATGGCAAGATAGCAAACCCTGAACTCTCCGCCCAAAATCTCCTGTATGGCAATACCGAAAATAATAAGGAAAATCGTTGCATAGAACGATATCCTGTTTTGCCTGCGGAACGATTTTCCGTAAACTATCATTTTTACGGCAAATATAAGGAGAATTAACGAACAAAAACCCATATAAACAGGATAAAGCTCGCCGTGTGAATAACTATGGTGTTCATCTATTACAATCATCAGACCAAAGAAGGCAGATACAACCTGAACAACGGCATTTCCCAAAAAGAGCCATTGGATAGCCCTGTTCTTTTCATTCGGTTTTTGCACAAGCACAATCAACGCACCGCCAATCATCGGCGTAAGCGTGTAGTCGGCCGCCTTAACCAACGAAAGAACAACTTTCGGGACATTCTCATTCCCACTGATATGTACGCCTACGCACTCAAATATCGCCGCAAGTGAGATTAAAATATTTGTCGCAATAAAAAGCCGTTTTTTACCGGCGGAAATCCGGGCATTCTCAAAAATCAGTATCGAGAGTACCACAAGCGAAAATACCGCAATAATTATATTGAGCATATAATAATCCATTGTTATCCACCTTATTTTGGGCAGTGAAAACTCACAACACTGCCTAGGCAGTGGGGACCCGAACCCACATTGGTTTCACATAGCAATTTTCCCCGTAACGGCAGTAAATCCCTTGAAAATACGACAGTATTCCCTGCGTAATTTACTTTGTTACAGAAAAAATTGCTTATGTGAAACTGCGAGCACCTGTTCGGCTGAATTTCTGCAAAGAATTTCGGTGCGTAAGGGTGCAGGCGGGCTGGCGCCCGTCAAAACCGACAATCCGGAAGGATTTGTAAAAATTCAGTCGACAGGCAATGCGGGTTCGAGTCCCCGCTGCCTAAGCATTTTATCATTACTGTGATTTCATTACAATATTATAACTAAACTTCACCTTAAAATTAAGTGCTTTGGCAAATTATCGCCCGTCCGACCGCAAAAACCACAATACGTTCTCTCACACGAAAGAATGTATTGTGGTTGTTTAAAAAATTCACCGCCGAAAGGCTTTTATCAATCCGGTATAACCGTATATGTTCCCTTAATCAGCACAATGCCGTCGGTTGCCATATGCAGGCCACGGGAGTCGTTCTTTGGCGAGAGCAAATTGTGGTTAGACGGTATATCGCTGCCGTCGGCAAGGTCAACACCGCCCGTGAGGTCGGCAACGCCGCCGTTGGCTGTGGCAACAATAGTGCCGGAGCCCATTCTGAGCACAAACTCCGTTCCTTCTGCGCCGATTATCTTGCAGTTCGCCTTAACGTTTACCAGAGTAAATCCGGCAGACGTTTGGTTTACCGTAGTACCGCCCTGCGGCTGGGACGAGAGCTTTTCGTCGATGTACTCTTTAAGCTGGGGTATCACCTTGTCGTTGATGTACGAAAGCGTGATTAAAGGGTCGTCCTCTCCCCCCGGCGACGCTACCGCAAACACGGCTGTTGCGGCAATTACCGCCGTAATTAATGCCGCCGGAATAAGTATTTTTGCTCTTAATATTTTCATATGTTCAAGTCTCCTTTAACCGTCAATGCCAAAGCTGATTTTCAGCGCATTGTCAATTTTTGTCATAAGTGCGTCATCAAGATGCCCTATCTTCTCTTTCAGCCGCCTTTTATCAATAGTTCTCACCTGTTCGGCAAGAATTACGGAATTTTTGCTAAGTCCGTATTCGTCTCCCGGCAGCTCCAAATGCGTGGGCAGTTTTGCCTTATTAATCTGCGACGTTATGGCGGCAACGATTATCGTGGGACTGTACCTGTTCCCCACGTCGTTTTGAACCACCAGAACCGGACGTATGCCCCCCTGCTCCGAGCCTACCACGGGGCTTAAATCTGCGTAGAAAATATCTCCTCTTTTAACCATCAAATTCATTCACACTCCGCAAGTTTTTCCTCGTAGACCTGTTGCTGAATACTGTCTGCCGAAATGCAAAATTCGGCTATCTCCAAGTTTATTTCCGACATCTCCTCATAGCCTTTTTTGAGCCTGTCGTTTAAATCCGCCCTCTTTTTTTCGTGAATATACAGCCGCATAGCCTCACGGATAAATTCACTCCTGTTAACATTTTGAGCAGTCGCCAGGTTGTCAACCTCGCTGAGCAGTGCATCGGGTAAACTTATGAGTATTTTTTTTTGCCGTGACAAGATAATCAAGCCCCCATTCCGATTAACTATACCTATTATATAATTTTTTAGCCGCAAAGTCAAATGTAGATTATACCAGTATGCCAAAAATCATAAAAGGTAATTAAGAATACTCACGGTTTTTCCGTTTTGTATGTAAATGCGGGGTATTCTCTTGCCGACGGAACATACAACCTCATAGCTTATTGTACCCAAAAGCGAAGCAACAAGTTCTACGGTAATTGTATTATTGCCGTCGGAGCCGAATATTATAACATCATCATTCAAATTGACGCCCTCTATGTCGGTTACATCAATCATACACTGGTCCATACAAATGTTTCCAACTACCTTTGCCCTCTTTCCCCTGACAAGAACGCTCGCCTTGTTTGAGAGTATTCTCGAAAACCCGTCGGCATAGCCGACTGCGATTGTGGCAATCTTTTTGCCGGGAGATGCTTTGTACTTTCCGCCGTAGCTTATGGAACTTTCGTGTTTTATGTTCTTTATGTTCACAATTTTTGTCTTAAACGTCATTGCCGGTTTAAGGTTTACCTTGTCCCATACCGGGCAGTCGGAGGGGTTGAGTCCGTAGAGTATAATTCCGGCTCTGACCATATCCATATGAAATTCCGGCAGCCGGATTATGCCGGCACTGTTGCAGATGTGCTTTATGGGAATATTGAGCCCTCTTCTCTCAATCAGCGAACAAATGTGCGAAAATCGTTCAAACTGGAACCTTGTGTAGCTCAAATCCGTTTCGTCCGCCTTTGAAAAATGGGAGAATATCCCCTCTGTTTCTATTGCGTCAAGCGCTGCGGCGGAGCATATTTCGTCCGCAACGCTCTCGTCGTCATCGCCGCACACAAAGCCTATGCGCCCCATACCGGTGTCAAGTTTTATGTGAATTTTGGCACGTTTGCCGGCTTTCTTTGCCGCACACGATATTTCCCTCGCAGTATCAAGACTCCCCGCAACGAGGGAAATACCGTTTTTAATAAGCTCCTCATACTCGTCGACAAAGACATATCCGAGGATTAGAACGGGGACATCAAATCCCGCCCTTCGCAGCTGCAACGCCTCGTCCGCCGTTGCCACGGCAAAGGCGTGTGCGCCGCTTTGCAAAAGCGTGTGCGCCACCTCTGTAAATCCGTGACCGTAAGCGTCTGCCTTGATTACCGCCATTATTTTTGCGTCGGGCGACGTCACCCTCTTTATTTCTTTAAAGTTATGTGCTATTGCGTCTAAATCTATTTCCGCCCAAGCCCTCATTTTAGGTCATTCCTTTGTAAATTTAAAAGATTTGTATATTATTTCCATATATATCGTGCCGTCGGATTTTAGTATTTCCGATTTGACCGGAAGCGCCGTTTCGTTATCTATCCACAGCCGTTGCCCGGCGGCATTCGTGTCCGACTGCGAAAGCGAGGTTTCAAGTGTTGTAGTGCCGAACGAGTGAACCCCCGACACGTCCATCGAGCTTTCCTCGCCGGCGTAGTAATATTTAAAAAACGTGTTTATAAAAATCGGCATATAAGTGTCTGCGCTTTTTGTTTTAAGCGATACGCCGTCTTTGGTTATCTCAGCATCTGCACCGCTCAGGGTAATTGCAATATTGTCATATGCAAGCCGCAGAGAGCCGTCCTTTTTGCTGTAAGTCATTTTGGCGTTGTAAACGTGGTCCTTCTGAGCGTGCACGGTTATGGTGCAGCTTGCCTTGTAACTTGCAATGTCATTGAAATTTTTGTGTATTCGGTCGTGAATTGTTTCCTCATATTTCTCCTGTGTTTGGCAGCCCGAAAGCATTGTCAGCGGTAAAAGCACAAGCAATGTGAGCTTTCGCCAATTCAAAAATATTACCTCCCCGTGGAGAATTTAAGGGCATATGGCAGAAAATCCAAAATGTCGCTCGGCGTGAGGGAATACTCCCCTTTTTCGAACGATGCCATATCCGCCGCAAGCGAGTGAACAAATGTCCCCGCCGCCGCTGCGTCAAAGGGCATAAGCCCCTGCGCCGCAAATGATGCGACAGCTCCGCAGAGCACGTCGCCGGTGCCGCCCGTCGCCATACCGGGGTTGCCAAGAACATTTTCAAGGCATATTCCGCCGGGCGATGCGACAACCGTTCTGTGCGATTTGAGCACAACCGTCACGTTGTATTTTTGAGCAAATTCCTTTGCATATTCCTTTGTGTTTTTTAGAATTTGGTCACAGCCGATGCCGGTCAGACGTGAAAACTCGCCTATGTGAGGAGTTACAATCAGCTCCGCACGGCGACCTCTGAGCACGTCCGTATCCTCCGATATTGCGTTAAGCGCATCGGCGTCTGCTACAACGCAGACCGGCAGATTTAAAATCTCACTTGTAATTTTTAAAATTCCGTTTCCTCTGCCGAGTCCCGGACCAATCAGCACGGCATTTGCCGTCTGCGCATCGTTGCATACATCATCGGCATTTGCGCCGTCGATGCTCGTATCCGTGCCGTCAAGCGGCTTTGTCATAACCTCTTTAAGCGTTGTTTCAAAAATGCTGTTTAGTCCCTTTGCACAGCCGAGGGTGATAAGCCCTGCGCCGCATTTGAGCGCCGAAGTACACGCCATAACCGCCGCTCCGGTAAGTCCAACAGAGCCGGCGAGCGCATAGAGTCTGCCGCACGTTCCCTTGTGGGCGTCGCTCCGGCGTTTTGGCAGAAGCTTTCTTACCGCATCGGGTGTAATTGCCGAATTTGGGGCATTTTCAAACTTTTTAAGCACCTTTCGGTAGTATTTAAAGTATCTGTCCGTCTCTGCGCTTACAACCGCAACGGCATATCCGCCGTCGTGAGATATGCTCACGTCAAAGTTCCAAAAGCCGCATCTTTCGGCAATCCGCTCCGCACTTCCGCAAAGAGCAAGGTAAGGCGCACCGCCGAAGTGCCTGACTTCGATGTCGGAAAGCTCGGCTGAGTAAATTCCCTCACCGCACGTCTTTAAAAATGCCTCTTTTGCCGCAAAAATTCCTGCGGCGGTCTGTGCACGGCTTTTTTTGGTATTGATGTACTGCGCCTCGTCCGAGGTAAAGATTTTGGACGGTACTCCGCTCTCTAAAAGTTTTTCAAACCGACTTATTTCGGCAATGTCGATACCTACGGGCATATCACTCACCCACAAACACCTTTCTCGGATTTCTCCTCTGCAAATCTGCAAGCATTTTTTCCGTCGGTTCAAAAATCAAAACCTTGGGACCTTTATTCTCGTACACTACGGTATATGTCTTTGCGTTTTCATCTCCCGACGATGCGTCTATGACCATCTTGCCCTCAGATGAAGGAAGACGGCTGTCACCGGTGGGTGCCATAATCACTATTGACTTTGACGTAACCGTTGCAATTCTCTTTCTCCTGCGTCGGTTTACAATCTTATCCACATAGTCTATGTCGCCGTCGGTTACGCAATATTCAAACTCAATATTCCTCATACCGGCAATGATGTATGTTGCATACGCTGCGACAATCTGCAAAAACAATGCAAACATCGGGGTAACGGGGACAATCGACGGGAGTGCGGCAAGCAGAAGTATAACCACGATACCTGCTACAATCACAAGGACGGAATACCACTTATCGAATTTTGTCTTTTTTCTCTCTACAATCCACTCGTAAAAATTTTCCATAATTACTTCTCCTTTGTAATCATATGAGTATATTTTATCATATTGTTCTTATTTTTACAAGCTATTTATAAATTTCCGCAAAAAAATCTGCGCTGTTTTTACCAAACGGGCGGTTAAAGCGCTTTAAAACGTATATGCCGTCGCCCGGAGAGATGCGGTTTATGCCCTCCGTGCAGGAAAACAAGATGTCAAAGCCCAGATTTTTTGCCACCTCGTAAGAGTCGGGGCATATTGCTCCGTACGGATATACCAATGCGCAGGGGTTTGAACCTGTGCAGCGGCGTATTACCTCATTTGCCTTTGTAAGGTCGTCGGTGAGCATACTTTTGTAGCTCTCGCTCGACTCTCCGCTTGTTTTTTTGCACCCCAAACGGCCGTCCGTATGGTGCAGATTGTAAGTATGATTTCCAAATTCAACCAGACCGGACGAGTACATCTCGCTTATATCGCCCTCGGTCACAATGGTATAAACGGGGTTTTTTTCACCTGTCTGCGTATATTTTTCCACCCAATAGCCGATCGGAGAAAGCAATGCCGGGACGTTGTACTTTTTTAGAAGCGGAAAAATATACGTATAGTTATTGTAATTTCCGTCGTCAAGCGTGATGAGCACGGCCTTATCGGGCAGAGAGCCTGTGCCGTGCTTAAATCTTGCGATGTCGTCAACACTTACAAAGCTGCAACCTATGCTCTTTAAATATATTATGTCGTTTTCAAACTGCGACGGCGTTATTACATATTTTCCGCTCTTTGAGCTGTCTTTTAAAAAGCTGTGGTACATTATCACCGTAAGGCAAGCCTTTTGCGGTTCGGTGTCCGCCACCTCGGTTTTAAGACCGAACGCCGACACGGCGACGGCAAGGAAAGCGGTGAGTATTAAAAGTTTCAGCTTAATTGCTGCCACCTCCGTTTTCAATGTCGGTAACGCTGTATTTGCGCACCGGTTCTCCGTTTTCGCCGCTTTGCAGAGAAGAACGGTTTTTGCTCAGCAGGTTGATTATGTCGTAGACGTCTATCCATATTTCATTGTTACCGTCCTTTTGCGACTCGTCAAAAATTATCTGCATTCCAAAGTGCAGATGCGGAATATTTATGTTGTTTACGTTTTCCCTCGTGCTGTACCCCGTCATACCCAAATAGCCTATGGGGTCGCCGGCCTTTACGGTATCCCCCTGTTTAAGGCCGTCAACGTAGGGTTTGTCTTTGCGCAGATGGGCGTAGTAATAATAGCGCTTTTTGTCAAAACTGCGTATGCCTATCCGCCAGCCGCCGTATCTGTTCCAGCCGAGAGCCTCCACCGTGCCGCCCTCCACGGCGGTTATCGGCGTTCCTATTCTGCCCAGGAGGTCATTTCCGAGATGTTTTCGCTTAAATCCGTAGGAACGCCCTGCACCAAAGTCGTCATAATGGCTGAAAGCGTAACCCTCGGCAATGGGACAAAAGGCTTTAAGTCCGTACTTTTTGGTCTTTGTTCCGTCAGGCGAGGTTATTTCATACTCGCCCAAAAATTCACCCAGTACGGCGGAGTAAGTTTGCTTGTAGTAAGGAAAGTACTTCATATCGGCGGTTATGTCCTCCACGGTTTCGCCGTCTTTAATTCTCTTTACAAATTCGTCCATAGACTTTAAGCTGTCACCCTTGAAGTTGTTCCCGTTTTTTGCAGCAGCATATGCGATAAGGTCTATCCAGTTTATGGGGTAGTCATCACTGTTTGAGGCAATGTCCGCCTCCATTGCCTTTTTAAGTGCCTTTTCGTCCGCCTTAAATTCCAGCCACCGTATATATCCGCCGTCGGCACAGTCCGCCGGTTTGCCGGAGAACATACACACGCACGACACCGTCACAGTCAAAAACGCAAGGGTTGCAAAAAGGCATTTTCTACACGTTTTCATTTTTGTCACCGCTTACACTATTTTCATTATATCGTACTGCGTGCCCACATACATAAAATTCTGCGTGAACGGGTTCATTAAGTTCCAGTACCCACCCCCACGGAGATTAAACTCGTCAATGAGGGCAAATTTTGCTTGTATGCTGCGAATGTCCTCAAACCAGACAACGTGCTTCGTGCCGCCTTGGGTGTATTCAAAATACGGAGTTTGGGCAGTTTCGTCAAAGAGTATTTCCGCACCGTTTTCGGACGCTATCCGCACCGCCGTTTCGTTGCCGATGCCCCGTGCACGTGTTTTGCCCTTTTCAAACGGCAGCGGCCAGTCATATCCGTAGTTGGGTATGCCCATATATATTTTTCTGTTGTCGATTTCCGTCAGCGCATATTCCACCACACGGCGCACCTGGTTTATCGGCGCAACAGCCATCGGCGGACCGTATGTGTAGCCCCATTCGTATGTCATCAAAAGAACCGTATCGGCGGCTCTGCCCAGTGCGGCGTAGTCGTGCCCCTCGTACAGCGTTCCCGGCTGTGTTGCCGATGTTTTCGGCGCAAGGTCAACATTCACGGTAAATCCGTTTTCGTGCATCCGGCGTGAAATATTCTGCACAAACCGGACATATGCGTCCTTATCCGCCGGGTCCACGTATTCAAAGTCAACGTCCGCTCCAAGATAGCCGAGGCGTTTCATAGTTGCAATCATATTTGAAATCACTTTGTTTTGCAAAGTTATATCGTTAAACATTCTCGTTGCCAGTCCGCTTGTAAAGTTACCGTCCTCGGCAATGGAGCTTATGAGCATCATTGGGGCGGTTTTGTATCGGTAGCACAGATCTATTATCGGCTCATCGTCAATGGGGAAAAGGCTGCCGTCCTCACGGAAACCGTAACTGAATATCGCACAGCTCGTGACGTACGGCAGAGCGCTTTTTAAGACGTTTTGCCGTACATACGGGTAAACATATCCGTAGATGTATATGTTCCTGTCGCCCTCGTCACGGTAAGAAATGACCACTTCCTCTCCCTCACGGAGCACGGGCGCATTTATAAGATTTGGATTTTTTTGCAAAAGTTCAATCTCCGTTACTGCGTATCTTTGAGCAATGGTATATATGCTCTCTCCCCTTTGTACCCGATGCACGGTTTCTGGCACAAGAATAAGAAGCGCTTGCCCCACCACCAGATACGAAAGGTCCTCCAACCCGTTGTCTATTACAATTCTCTCCGCACTCACGCCGTATCTGCGTGAAATGCTCCATATGGTATCATTTTGACTGACAATATGAATATACATTAATACAGCTCCGTTCATAAAATGATTGATATATTCTATGACGGAAGTGCTCTTTATATGTTTTGGAGATGATTTTATGACCCTTGTTGAATATGACAGAAAAAAAGCCGTCGCTTACGCAAAGCGCTGGGCGCTCGGCAGAAACAGCGAATTTTACGATTATTCAGGCATCGGCGGCAACTGCACGAATTTTGCCTCGCAGTGCGTCTACGCCGGCTGCGGTGTAATGAACTACACAAAGGACTTCGGCTGGTACTATATAGACGCAAACGACAAATCACCGTCGTGGACGGGTGTTGAGTATTTCAAAAATTTTATGACAACAAATGACAGCGTCGGTCCCTTTGGCGAAATAACACGCCTTTCACGTCTTTTGCCCGGTGACATCATTCAGCTTGTCGGTGCAGACGGCAGGGCATTTCACACCGTTGTCTTAACCGATATACGAAAAACACGCCTCGGAGTGCGCTATCTTGTCTGTGCGCACTCACGGGACGTGTATCAAAAAAATCTGTTCAGTTACAGTTTCAGCTCGCTGATATGTATTCACATCATTGCCGCAAGGAAATAATCTGGTATGTTGAAACATCGTGATATTCGCCGAATTTGATGCCAACTTCCCGCATCTTACCGCAAAATTCAAACCCGAATTCCCTATGCAGGTTTATGCTCGCCTCGTTGCTGCTTGTTATAAGCGACACCACTGCGTGGGTATTCGGGTCGGAATATGCGTATTTTAAAATTTCGTCCATAAGCGCCCTGCCTATTCCAAAGCGGCGATAATCAGGCGCAATGTATACCGAAAGCTCCACCGTTGTATTATATGCCTCCATATATCGGTACGGCGAAAGGCAGGCGTAGCCGACCGTCTTGCCGTCCTCCTCTGCCACGATGAGCGGGTGATTATCCCGGTTGTGTTCGTTAAACCACGGCAGTCTGTCCTCGGTGGTTTTCTCTTTAATGTCAAATGTTGATACTCCGTTTAAAACCTCGTAGTTATAAATGGCAACCATTTCTTCCAAGTCTTTAAGTTCGGCTTTTCTTATTGTCATACGTAACACCTCGGATATAATTCTACCACATATTCCGAAAATGCGCAAGACCGTTTATTACCGTGCAGTGCCTTTGTATTTATTTTTTGTGGCAATGCCGCCCCTTATGTGACGCTCTGCCTTGTTTGTGTCGAGCAGCAGTTTTGCCTCCTTTGCCAGACCCGGATTGATTGCCGCCAGTCTTTCGCTTATATCTTTATGTACCGTACTTTTAGAAATACCGAACTTTTTTGCGGCACTTCTAACGGTTGAGCGATGCTCAACCATATATTGCCCGATTGTCACGGCACGCTCCGATATATAATCCTTCATACATCTCACCTCTGAAATATGTATTGGTAAAATATATGTTGGATTTTATAAAACTAT
>CAKSTI010000019.1 GCA_934500705.1 uncultured Clostridia bacterium
TCTAATTGATTTTCAAGCTTAGTGTACACCTGTTGTAAAAATTTTTTCTCATTCATTTTTTTCATCCTTTCATTTTTATACGAAAAAAGAGGCAACTTCCTTTAATGGGAATTACCTCTGATTATGCTATTTAGTTTTTTATTCATAGGTTCAAATCCTTTAAGATGAACCTTATATTCTTTGCTGTTTTTGCCTCTGTCGCAGTTCAAATCCTACAAAACAGAAGCATATATCTCTGAGAATCGAGTACGAAAAAGGGTTTGCGGAAATCCCGCAAACCCTCGTCATTGCTGACCAAATCGACATTATATCTTTTTGGTTCGGCTTTCGTGGCACGCCCGATAGGAATTGAACCTACGGCAACCCGGCGTCGGAGGCCGGTGCTCTATCCGCTGAGCTACGGGCGCATATATGAATTACAGCACGGATTTTACCATACCGTAAATTTCATCTGCTATATCATCTGCTGTTCTTATACTTCCGTCTTTGACGCACCGCACCGTTTTCCAGTCACAGCGCTTTGCAACCGACACTGCGTTATCGTATGACGATTTGAGATAACCGAAGTCTGACTCGTGAATATCCTTAACGTCTGACATATCAATTTTGTTGGGGCGCTTTTTCATAAGCTCCATTGCACTCTCAGCCGGCATATCAAGAAAAATTACAAGGTTCGGCTTGGGCAGTTCCAGTTTTTCATATTCAAAGTCATAGAGCCAGTCCAAAAACGCACTCTTTTCTGCCTCGTTCTTGATTTTTGACGCCTGATGTATCATATTTGACGTAACATATCTGTCGGCAATGACAACATCGGAATTTTCTATCTTCTCACGCCAGTCACCGAATATGCTGGCAACCCTGTCAACCGCAAAAAAAGCAGATGCGGCATACGGGTTGATTGCCTCGGCATCTGTGCCGAAGTCGCCGTTTAAATACATCTTTACAAGCGCCGAGCTTGCGCTGTCATAGTTGGGGAAACCGATTTTAGCGGCACTGACGCCGTCCGAGCACAGGTGAGCGTAGAGCAAGTCGCTCTGCGTCTGCTTTCCGCTTGCGTCAACGCCTTCTATGACTATGAGTTTATAATTTTTACTCATTGTTACTCTCCCAAAAACTTTTTGCGTTTTTCTGCCGCTTTGCCGCAGCTCATTGCCCCCTCCGGGCACGCACCGGAAACACACGACGGACCGGCGTACCTGAAAACTGTGGGCGCAACTTCCTTTACAAGTTCAAGCATACGGCTTGCCATATCCCTTATCTCCCACTGGGCACGCTCGCAGCAGCGCTCGTTGAAAAAGTGCAAAAGACTTCTCGCATTAAATGTGGCTATTATCTTGGTTTCGCACGCATTGGAAAGGACGTAGCGTGCGTCCTCTATTGCCTTTTTCTCCGCCATTCTGCGTGCCGTCTTTTCGTCCTTGCCCTCGGCCAAAAACGTCTTGTAATGCTTTTCGGACAAAATATCGGCAAGTGCGTTGTACTTTTCCACATCGTCGGCCATTGCCGCCTCAAAGAGTGCCTTTGCCCTCTTGTCGGACGCAATTTCCGGCGGCGTTATATATTCAAAATTACCCTCGTTGACATATCTTTGCGATTTTACGCTGAAACTTGCTATGCGGTGCCTTGTAAACTGAGCCAAAAGACTTCTTGACACGCCCTCTATGCCGAACGTAAAAGAAATGTGTTCAAGGGGACTTCCGTGCCCCATACTCACAAGGCGCTCTATAAACTTTGCGCTCTTTTCCCTGTCAAGACCGTTTAATATGCCCTCAATTCCGGAGGACGAATAGCACAGCTTTGCCGCAGCGGCTATTATTTTTTCGCAATCTGGATTGTATTGCAACAATTCAACATTCATATTCTTACTCCTGTTTGAACTTTCTTCCGTTTAAGATAACCGTAAGTCCGAACTTGGGCAAAACAGTCATTCTGCCGGCTCTTTTGGGTTCTTTCAGCAATCTGTAAAGCCACTCGATACCGAATTTTACAAAAAAATCGGGCGCACGCTTTGCCGTACCGGCAAACACATCAAGACTCCCGCCGATGCCCATACATACTCCGACGTCAAGCTCGCCTTTGTGGGCGTCTATCCACTTTTCCTGTTTGGGCGCACCGAGGCAGACAAAGAGCACATCGGGCTTCTTTTCATTTATATCGGCGATTATCAGCTTTTCTTTATCCGAGTCAAAATAGCCGTCGGCACAGCCGGCGATAACCACTCCGGGGTATTTTTTGCAGATATTTTCCGCCGCAGTCTGTGCAACCCCCGGCTTTGCGCCGAAAAGGTACACGCTCATACCGAGCGGCGCCATTTTTGCCAAAACCTCGCAGGCGATGTCGTACCCTGCCGCACGGGTTTCTATGGGGTTTTTAAGAATTCTGGACGCATAAACAACGCCTATTCCGTCGGCGGTCAAGATGTCCGCCCTGTTTAAAAGTTTGCAAAATTCGGGGTCTTTGTACCCCATCATTATTATTTCGGAGTTCGGCGTAAAGACAGACTTTCTGCGCTCGCCGTCCTTCAAATACTGCACAATCCGGTCGGCGGCAGAGTCTATGCTGTACTTGCCGACTTTAACACCGAGAACATTTACTTTATCCATAAATTACCGTTTCCCTTAACTCAAATTAACACTATTATATCAGTTTTTTATGATAATTTCAATAGTTTATTTAAACATTTGGCGGAAAACCGCTCGAAAGACCTTTTAAATGCCCGTCATATCCGACGGTTTTAACCGTCCAGACGCCGTCGGAAAGCGACGCACGGGTCACGGAGCAGTTTGTAACCCACGGGATATTTTTGGCTCCGTCAAGTCCCGTGCCATTCCAAATACAGCACATTGTCCGAATTGGTGTGGCGTGAGTTACTATGCACAGTTTTTCCCCGTCGTGGCACTCTGCCAGCTTGCATAGGCGTCCGTTTATACGCCGTTGAAGGTCAGACACCGACTCGCCGCCGTCACATACGGCATTGCCTATGTCGTTTAGCCACACCGTGTAATTTTTGAATGTGTTTTTGAGATACTCGAAATCTCTGCCCTGCCACAGACCGGCATTTATCTCACGCAGTTTAACATCGGCAACGGGCACAGCGCCGTGCGGTTTGGCAATTATCCGTGCGGTATCGTATGCACGGGAGAGGTCGCTGGAATAAAAGGCGTCTATGCGCTCATCTTTAAGATATTCCCCCGTTGCCTCCGCCTGCTCTGTGCCAAGCGGAGAAAGCACGGCATTTCCCTGCCCGACAAAGACACCGCCGGCGTTGCCCGTGCTCTGGGCGTGGCGGACAATGACAAACTCCGTCATACGGAAAGCTCCGCTTTTATGCCTAAAATTTCCCTGTTGTTATCGAGCATCGGTTTTACGTACTCGTTTATATATTCCTCTGTCTGCTGCGGTGCTCTGCCGACGTAATCGTTGCTGCAAAGAACCGATTTAAGCTCATCGGCGTCTATGTCAAATGCCGGGTCTTTGGCAATCCTGTCTATGAGGTCGTTTTTCTTGCCCTCAATCTTAACGGTTTTGCCTGCCTCCATTGAGTGAACCCTTATTCTCTCGTGCAGCTCCTGTCTGTCGCCGCCCTTTTTGACTGCGCTCATCAAAATATTTTCGGTTGCCATAAAGGGCAGTTCGTTTTCAATGTGCTGTTCTATTACTTTGGGATAGACAACAAGACCGTCAACAACGTTCATATAAATTTCGAGTATTGCGTCGGTTGTGAGGAATGCCTCGGCAACGGAAAGGCGCTTGTTTGCGCTGTCGTCGAGCGTTCTTTCAAACCACTGGGTGGACGCCGTTATTGCCGGGTTTATGGAATTTACAATCACATATCTTGAAAGCGAGGATATTCTCTCACAGCGCATCGGATTTCTCTTATACGCCATTGCGGACGAACCAATCTGACTTTTTTCAAACGGTTCCTCGATCTCCTTTAAATTCTGCAAAAGCCTTATGTCGTTGCTGAATTTATATGCGCTCTGCGCAACAAGGCTGAGTATTGCGAGCATCTCGGAGTCGAGTTTTCTGGTATACGTCTGACCGGAAACGGGGAACACGGCGTTATAGCCCATCTTTTCGGCAATGAGCCTGTCTAACTTTTTAACCTTTTCGTGGTTGCCGTCAAAGAGTTCCAAAAAACTTGCCTGTGTGCCGGTAGTACCCTTTGAACCGAGAAGTTTTGCCTTGGAAAGCTGATGTTCAATGTCCTCCAAGTCAATCATCAAATCCTGTATCCAAAGCGTTGCCCTCTTGCCGACTGTGGTAAGCTGTGCCGGCTGGAAGTGCGTAAATCCGAGAGTAGGCATATCCTTGTACTTCATAGCAAAATCGGAAAGAAGGGATATTACGTTTACAACCTTTTTCCTTACAAGTTCGAGCGCCTCTGTCATTATGATAACATCTGTGTTATCGCCCACATAACAGCTCGTTGCGCCGAGGTGGATTATGCCCTTTGCCTTGGGGCACTGAACGCCGTAGGCATAGACGTGGCTCATAACATCGTGGCGAACCTGCTTTTCACGCTCTTTGGCAACGTCATAGTTGATGTCGTCTGCGTGTGCTTTAAGCTCGGCAATCTGTTCGTCGGTTATTTCGAGTCCAAGCTCCTTTTCCGCCTCGGCAAGTGCAATCCACAGTCTGCGCCAGGTTTTAAACTTTTTGTCCGGCGAAAATAGATACTGCATTTCATCGCTTGCGTACCTTGAACTGAGCGGACTTTCGTACTTATCGTGTATCATTTGTATCCTCCTTAAAGTACAAAGGAGCCGTCATTTTCACAGCTCCTCATTTTTCTATTTACTGAGCAAATCACCAAGTCGGCGTATGCCCTCTTTAATATTGTCAAGGCTTGTTGCGTATGACCAGCGCACATAATTCGGCGCATCAAATCCCTTGCCGGAAACAACGGCAACAAGTTCCTCCTCCAAAAACACCTCGGAAAAATCGTCGGCGTCTTTAATATATTTTCCTCTTATTGTCTTTCCTATAAGTGAGCTTATATTCATCATAACATAAAATGCGCCGTGTGGCAAGAGGCAACTTACACCGTCTATCTCATTTATATGCTCAACCATATAGCGTCTGCGGTCGTCAAACGCCTTTTTCATCATTTCCAAATCGTCGAGCGGGCCGTCAAGCGCTGCCGCCGCCGCAACCTGTGCTATGGAGTTGGGGTTGGACGTGGTGTGGCTTTGAACGTTTGACATTGCCTTTGCAATTTTCTCATTTGAGGCGGTGTAGCCTATTCTCCAACCTGTCATAGCGTAGGTCTTTGACACGCCGTTTATGATTATTGTCAAATCCTTTATCTCTTCTCCGAGCGAAGCAATGCTTACGTGCTTAACGCCGTCATAGATGAGATACTCGTAAATCTCGTCCGAAATTACATATATATTGTGTTTAACCGCAACATCGGCTATTGCACGCAGTTCCTCCTCGCCGTAAACCATACCGGTTGGGTTGCTGGGGCTGTTTAAAACAAGAGCCTTTGTCTTGGGAGTTATTGCATTTTCAAACTCCTCTGCGGAAAATTTGAAATTATTTTCTTCCTTAGTATGCAGTATAACCGGAACACCGTCGTTATACTTAACCATCTCCGGGTAGCTCACCCAGTACGGTGCAGGTATGATAACCTCGTCGCCGGGATTTAATATTGCTCCGAAGGCGTTGATAAGTGAGTGCTTTGCTCCGTTGCTCACTACAATCTGATTTGTGGTGTATTCAAGGCCGTTATCCCTCAAAAACTTCATACAAATTGCCCTTTTGAGTCCGAGCGTACCCGATGCCGGAGTATACTTGGTAAAGCCGCTGTTTATTGCCTCTATTGCGGCGTCCTTTATATGCTGCGGCGTGTCAAAGTCCGGCTCTCCTGCTCCGAAACCGACAACGTCAAGTCCATCGGCTTTCATCTGCTTGAATTTGGCGTCAATAAGCAAGGTTGGAGACGGTGATATGCCCTTAAATTTTTCCGATATTTCCATTTTAACGTCCTCCGCTCTGTTACAATATTCAACATCTGTTATTTTATCACAACAGGCAAAAAAATGCAAGTTTTTTAAAACAATTATTCATATTTTTTAAATAATTCGCTAAAATTTCCAAACAAAAGCCTTTTTATGAAAGTTTCACTGTGGTTTTTAGTCAACATTCTTTCATACAGGCTCTCTATGCAACCGCAGTTTTCAAGACCTGATACTTTTTTGTCTGTTCCGTCAAAATCACTGCCTATACCGACGCTTTTCTCTCCGCCGACGGCGGCAATGTGTTCAATGTGGCAAATCACATCGTCAATACAGTTATGTCCGCACACAAAGTCGGAGCAGAAGTTCACACCCACAACTCCGCCGGAATTTGAGATTTTTTTAATAAGTCCGTCGGTAAGGTTTCTCTCAGCATTGCACACCGCTCTTGAATTTGAGTGGCTTGCGCACACCGGCATCTTTGAAAGCTCAATTACCTCACTTGCCGCCAAATCGGATATGTGGGATATGTCGGTTAGGATATTACACCTGTTCATTTCGGCAACCGCCGCCCTGCCCAAGTCGGTCAGACCGTGCAGATTTTCGCCTATTCCGCCCGACAGCACATTGTCAAAATTCCAGGTAAGGCTCATCATTCTGACGCCGAGCGAGGAATAAAGTTCTATGTCGGAAAGCTCAAAGTCGCTCTGATTTCCCAGCCCCTCAACAGAAAGGTACGCCCTGCCGACCGGGTAATCAAGTCCGTGAAAATACGAAAAGATATTTATCATATCCTCTCTTTTAAGACTCCCGTCATTAAAGACGGCATAAACAATGTCCGCTCCGTCAGTCAAAAGGTCGGTGTCTACGTCAAGTCCGTTGCCGCCGAAAGATTTGCCGTCTGAGTACATCTTTAAAAGTGTGTCACAGTGACAGTCAAAATATTTCAAAAAATCACTCCCAAACAAAGGCATTTTCAATATAATTTATCCTGTGTTCTTCGGTGTAAACCTCGCAGACGTCAAAAGATATTTCGTCATAATCCGTATAGGAGATTACAAACGCTCTTGCAGTGTTTATTATCTTGTGCTGTTTGCGGTAATTAACCGCATCACAGGCATAGCCGAAGGCGGTGTTTTTGCGTGTTTTGACCTCAACAAACATCAGCTTTTTTCCGCTCTTGGCAATAATGTCGATTTCGCCGTTTGCGGCTTTGTAATTCCGTCTTAAAATTTTGCAGCCCTTACCGGCAAGGTACTCTGCCGCTGCGTCCTCGCCGTATTTGCCGACAGATACCGTGCTCACTTAACATACTCCCTCACTCCGCCGAACGTCAGGCGGTGTATGGGGCACGGGCCGTATTTGGCAATCGCCTCTCTGTGTTCTTTGGTTGGGTAACCCTTGTGCTTTTTAAAATTATATTCGGGATACAGACTGTCAAGACCAACAATGTATCTGTCCCTGGAAACCTTTGCCAAAATAGACGCCGCCGCTATGCTCATACTCCTGGCGTCGCCCTTTACTATCGTTTCGTACGGCGTGGGGAAGTTTTCTTTGCATCGGTTGCCGTCAATCAGCGTGACGTCGGGCAGTTTTTCAAGTCCCGTAACGGCAAGCTCAAACGCCTTTAAAGATGCGTTTAAAATATTTATTCTGTCAATTTCCTTTTCGTCCACGCTCACAATGTTGTAGTAAAGCGCCTTTTCGCAGATAATGTCAAAGAGCGCCTCACGCTTTTTTTCGGACAGTTTTTTCGAGTCGTTAATACCCTCTATAAACGTTCCCTTTTCAAAGACAACCGCCGCCGCAAAGACCGGACCTGCAAGCGGACCTCTGCCCGCCTCGTCAACGCCGGCTATGAGAGTATAACCTTTGTCATAATATTTATTTTCGTATTCAAGCATTTTATTCTCCTGTAATCGGTTTTTCGAGTGTAATTCTGCCGAGCTTTGCGCCACGGAATTCATCGAGCAGGATTTTTGCCGCACGTTCGGTGTCTATCTCTCCTCCGGAAATTACAAAACCTCTTTTCTTGCCCAAAAGCTCCAAAAGTTCGTATCCTTCAAGCGTTTCAAAATCCGTCATTTTGTACCGCATTTCAAGTGAAGACGGATAGTTGTCACGCAAAAATACAATAAGCTTAACGGCAATCTCCTCTATGTCTAAAATCTCGTCTTTTATTGCCCCCGTGAATGCGAGCATCTCGCCGACCTTCGGGTCCTCAAACTTGGGCCACAATATACCGGGCGTGTCCAGAAGTTCAAATCCGTTTTGAAGTCTAATCCACTGCTTGCCACGGGTCACGCCGGGACGGTCGCCCGTTATTGCGTTCTTTTTGCCGGACAGCTTATTTATGAATGATGATTTTCCTACATTGGGTATTCCCACAACCATAATTTTAACCGAGCGGTTTACAAGCCCCCTCGCCCTGTCGTGCTCCGTCTTGTCCTTTAAAAGTGCACGGCAGGCATCAAAAACGCCGCCGAGCGATTTTCCGGAGGTTGACGACACCGCCTTTACGCTGACGCCCCTTTGGCGGTAAAAGCTCTCCCACCGCTCCGTCAGCCTTTCGTCCGCAATGTCGCATTTATTGAGAACGAGAAGCCTCGGCTTTGACGGAAACATCTCGTCAATGGACGGATTTCTGCTGCTCTGCGGTATTCTTGCATCGGCAAGCTCAACGACAACGTCGATGAGCTTTTGGTTTTCCTGCATCATACGCTTTGTTTTTGTCATATGACCCGGAAACCAGTTTATGTTGGAAATTGTTTCCATAGGTGACCTCCCTGTATGCGTTTAAAAGGGGTGCAAAAAACTTTTGTTTTTTGCGCCCCACCGTTTTGGTATAGGCTCGGAAAAAAGCGTGCAGAGCAGTCTGCAATTCATTCCGAAAAATTTGTTACAGCCGTCCCGGCCTTACTTATACAATGAGCCGAACGTGCTCAGCGGTAACAACCTAAACTGCGCTTTTCCGATTATATTTTTAACCGGAACTGCTCCCACATCGCTGTCACGGCTGTCGTGACTGTTATTCCTGTTGTCACCGAGTACAAAAACCGTGCCCTCCGGAACGGTAAACGGGTACTCCATATCTCCCATACGGCTCGGCTGTATAGGCTCGGCAATGTACGGCTCGTCATAAGCCTTGCCGTCAACGGTCACAGTGCCCGTAAGCGGGTCAATGTCAACCGTCTGACCCTCTGTCGCTATAACCCTCTTTACATACGGGGTTTTGGGACTTGCCGGCGGTCTGAATATAATTATATCCCCAACCTTGGGCGTATACATAAGCCGTGATGTAAACAGTGTATCGTTATGCGTAAGCGTCGGGTTCATACTCGGTCCGTCCACCCTTACAAGCGTAAAAACAAATCTGCGTATCAAAAGCGCAATTATAAGCGCAACGGCAATAGATGTGACCCAGTCGAGCGCCTCTTTTTTCCAATTAAACGGCGGCTTGACATCAGCCGGAACTGCCGTGGTCTGCTCGGTATCGTTAAATTCCTCCATTAAAAACACCTCCGTAATATATCACAAATGCTATGACCAACCAGTGTTTGACCATAGCACCAAAGTGTGATTTCAAAGAAAAATCATATTTTCTCTTTAACTCTTGTAGCCTTACCGACTCTGTCACGCAAGTAGTAGAGTTTTGCTCTTCTGACTTTACCTTTTCTGACAACTTCGATTTTAGCCAGCTTAGGAGAATTTACCGGGAAAGTTCTTTCCACACCTACACCGTAAGAAACACGTCTTACAGTAAAGGTTTCGGCAATACCGCCGTGTTTTTTGGAAATGATTGTTCCTTCAAACACCTGGATTCTTTCTCTTGAACCTTCTTTAATAAGCACGTGAACCTTTACGGTGTCACCGATGCAAAGTTCGGGAAGGTCTGTTCTTAACTGTGCGCTTGTTAAGCTCTCAATAATATCCATATCAATATCCTCCTCTCTCCGTAGACGTTCTTGCAAAGCACGTGTAACCCATCGTGGGTTACTTTACAGAGGACCGTCCGTATACAATTAGATAGTTTACCATAATTATCTTAAAAATGCAAGCGTTTTTTTAAATTTTTTCATTTTTCTTTAAAAAGTTGATTGTGCAGCATACGGGATAGTGGTCGGAGAGATAAATCCCGTTATTTTTGTCCTTCCACAGGCAAACGTCGGAAACGCTGTCCGATATCTCTTTTCCTACATATATATAATCAATTTTCGTGCCGTCACGTCCGTCGTCGGTACCCCTGCCGAAGTTATGGAACGTTATGCCTGTGTCTTTGGTTACATCGGCAATCGGATAGTCCGCAAACTCATCACAAAGCCTTATTGCCTCCTCGCCGGGTTCTGCGTTAAAGTCGCCCAGAATTACGTTGTGGCACTTTGAAAGTTTTTCAAGCTCCGCCGCCTTATCCAATATCTGCCTTATTCCGAGCGCTCTCACCTTCTCGCCTATGTAGTCGAGGTGCACCGCATAAAACCTTATCGGAATATCCTCGTGAGCATATTTAAGCGTTACTGCAACACAGGTTCTCGGGCACTCGCTCTGGCAGTCCTCAAACCGTGACGCCGGAACATACGGCGTAGGAGAAAGCCAGAACTGCTGCGCCTCAAAAAGCTCCATCGTATCGTTTCTGAAAGCTATTGACACACCCTCGCCCGCAAAATCGGCGTTTCTGCCGTGACCGATTACGGTGTAATCATTCAAATGCAGTTTAAAAAACTGCCTCATTCCGTCCACAACTTCCTGAAAGCATATAACATCGGGTTTTTCGTCCTCGATTTTGTCAAGTATCATTCCGGCACGGTGTATAAAACTGTTTACACCGTCAACCCTATCGTATTGGCACCTCAAATTGAACGTTACAACTTTTAATCCCATAACGTACCCCTCCGTGAAGTAATTTCAATAACCGAATTATAGCACCGCTTTTTTATAAAGTCAATAAATTTTTAATTTAATATTACGCATTTTGTAATCATAACATTTACCGCATTTATGGTAGAGGCGGTGAGGGTGGCTCCGGAAAATTTAAAAGAGGGCGAAAACTAACGCTCAAAACAGATGAAAACTTGTATTCGGCAGTGTGCCGGCATACAAGTTTTTTATTTAATTCAATAAATTTCTAAAAATTTCTATTTACCTATTGACAAAGTAGGTAAATAGATGTATAATAACCGCAACAAACAACGAACGAAAGGAAGATTGCAATGAGCAAAAAATACAGATTTGAAACACAGCAAGTTCACGTCGGTCAGGAAACGCCCGACAGCGCAACGGACGCAAGAGCCGTTCCGATATACGCCACGACCTCATATGTTTTTAAAGACTCTGCACAGGCGGCAGGACGCTTTGGACTCACCGAGGGCGGAAACATCTACACAAGGCTTATGAACCCGACTTCCGATGTATTTGAAAAGCGCATAGCCGCTCTTGAAGGCGGTGCGGCGGCACTGGCAACTGCGTCAGGCTCGGCGGCGATTACATATGCGGTGCAAAACATTGCAGTAGCCGGCGACCACATCGTATCGTCATCTAACCTATACGGCGGAACGTACAACCTTTTTGCAAACACTCTCCCGGAGCAGGGACTCACAACAACGTTTGTTGACCCGTCCGACCCGCAGAACTTTGAGAGCGCAATCAAGGAGAACACCAAACTGCTCTATGCCGAAACACTCGGAAACCCCAACTCGGACGTCATAGACTTAAAGGCGATTGCGGACGTCGCCCACAAGCACGGCATTCCGCTTATCGTTGACAACACCTTTGCCACACCCTACCTTTTAAGACCTATCGAGTACGGCGCAGATGTTGTTGTTCACTCGGCGACCAAGTTTATCGGCGGTCACGGCACTGTTATGGGCGGCGTTGTGGTAGACAGCGGAAAATTTGACTGGGCGGCAAACGACAAATTCCCCGGACTTTCAAAGCCCAACCCCTCATACCACGGAGTTGTGTTCACCGAGGCTTGCGGAAACCTCGCATATATAATGAAGCTGCGCACAACGCTTATGAGGGACCAGGGAGCGACAATCTCTCCGTTTAACTCGTTCCTGTTGTTGCAGGGACTCGAAACCCTCTCTCTGCGTGTTGAACGCCACGTGGAAAATGCGCTTAAAGTAGTGGAATTTCTTAAAAACCACCCCAAGGTAAAAAAGGTAAACCACCCGTCGCTGGAAACAGGCAGGCAAAAAGAGCTTTACGAATCATACTTTCCTAACGGCGCAGGCTCGATATTTACCTTTGAGATAGACGGCGGTGCGGACGAGGCAAAGAGGTTTACGGAAAGTCTTGAACTTTTCTCACTCCTTGCAAACGTTGCGGACGTAAAATCGCTTGTAATCCACCCGGCGTCAACCACACACTCACAGCTTTCCGAGGAGGAACTGCTCTCGTGCGGAATTACCCCGTCCACGGTAAGACTCTCCATAGGAACGGAGCACATTGACGATATTATAGACGACTTAAAATCAGGATTTGAAAAAATAAAATAAAAGGAGATTATTATTATGTCAAAAATTTATACGTCAGCCGACCGGTTAATAGGCAAAACACCGCTTTTGGAACTTGCACACATTGAAAAGAAATATGACCTCAAAGCAAAAATTCTTGCAAAATTGGAGTACTTTAACCCGGCAGGCTCGGTTAAGGACAGAATTGCAAAGGCAATGCTCGACCAAGCTGAAAAAGAGGGAAAGGTCAACAAAGATACCGTTATAATCGAACCCACAAGCGGAAACACGGGCATAGGTCTTGCCTCCGTTGCCGCAGCAAGAGGATACCGCATTATAATCGTTATGCCGGAAACTATGTCGGTAGAGCGCAGACAGCTTATGAAGGCATACGGCGCAGAACTTGTGCTCTCCGAGGGCGCAAAGGGTATGAAGGGCGCCATTGCCAAGGCAAAGGAGCTTTCCGAGGAGATAGCAAACAGCTTTATCCCCTCGCAGTTTGAAAACAAGGCAAACCCCAAGGCTCACTACGACACAACAGGCCCCGAAATTTATGAGGACACCGACGGCAAGGTTGACATATTCGTTGCAGGCGTCGGCACAGGCGGTACCGTTACCGGTGTCGGCGAGTATCTAAAAGACCAAAACCCGGACATCAAAGTCGTTGCGGTTGAACCTGCTACTTCTGCCGTGCTCTCCACCGGAGTTGCCGGAGCACACAAAATCCAGGGCATAGGCGCAGGATTTGTACCGGACGTTTTGAATACCAAAATTTATGACGAGATAATCGCAGTCGGCAACGAGGACGCCTTTGCAACCGGCAAGTTAATCGGCAGAAGCGAGGGCGTGCTTGTGGGAATATCCTCAGGTGCGGCGGTTTATGCGGCGATAGAACTTGCAAAAAGACCCGAAAACGAGGGCAAAAACATCGTTGTACTTCTCCCCGACACAGGCGACCGTTATCTTTCAACACCGCTCTTTGCAGAGGAATAATTTAAACAATCGGAGGTTACGTTATGTTAATTTCCACACGGGGCAGATATGCCCTTAGAGTTATGATAGACCTGGCGCAGCACCGTGATGAGGGGTATGTTCCTATGAAGGACGTTGCCGAAAGGCAGGGAATATCCCTTAAATACATCGGCGGTATTATGCCGGTGCTCACAAAAAACAAACTCGTTGAGGGAATACACGGCAAAGGCGGCGGCTACCGCCTTACCAAAGCACCGAATGAATATAAAATCGGCGATATATTAAGCCTCACCGAGGGCGACCTCTCCCCCGTTGCCTGCCTCAGAGCCGACGCAAAGCCGTGTCCGAGAAAGGCACAGTGCGCAACAATCGGACTTTGGGAGGAACTCAAAGAGGTTATAGGAGATTTTCTTGATAAGAAAACACTTTCGGACTTAATGAACTGAAAAATGCAGTCACGCTTTTTGCGTGACTGCATTTTTGTATCTTTCCGTTCCCGTTTCAAGTCTTTTAATGCCATCGGCGAGCCGCTCTTTGGGGCACGCAATGTTAAGACGCAAAAACTTTTCTCCGCCTGTTCCGTACTGCGCTCCGTCGGAGAGATAAAGACCCGTTTCCCGTCTTATGAACCGTGCCAGCTCCCTTGAATTCTCGCAAATTTCGGAGCAGTCAAGCCACATAAGATAAGTGGCGTCGGACTTGACCGCCTTAACGCTCTTTAAGGCGGTGTGCACAATTTTGCGGTTTTCGTCCAAATATTGCCTTAATTCATCGAGCCAATGACCGCCCCCATCATATGCCGCTATTGCCGCCGCTGTTGCAAAGCAGTTGGGCTCGGCAACCTCGTCGGTATTGAGGGCACGGTTTACCTTATTTCTTAAAAATTCATTGGGAACGACTGCGGCGGCAGTCTGCAAACCGGCGATGTTAAACGTCTTTGTGGGGGCAACGCACATAATGCAGTTTTGCGCACATTCATCGGATACGGATGCAAACGGCGTATAGCTCTTGCCAACGGCGGTTAAATCGCAGTGAATTTCGTCGCTCACCGCAATTACTCCGTGCTTTTTACACAGACTGCCCACTTTTTTAATTGTTTCCCTGTCCCATATTTTGCCGACGGGGTTGTGAGGGTTACAGAATATAAGCATCGTCGTCTGCGGATTTTTAAGTTTGCGCTCCAAATCGTCAAAGTCAATGAAGTACTTACCGCCGTCATACTTTAACGGACATTCGAGGACGTTTCTGCCGTTGTTTACAATAGAATTGAAAAAGATATTGTAAACGGGTGTGAACACAACCACGTTTTCGGCAGGCGTTGTGAGCTTTCTGACCACGCTGGAAATCACGGGGATTACACCGGTGCTGAAAATGAGCCATTCCTTTTTAATCTCAAACCCATACCGCCTTTTCCACCAACCGATGTACGCACTGTACCATTCGGGCGGAATTACGCTGTAACCGAATATGCCGTGGCGTGCCCTTTTTTCCAGTGCTTCGGTAATCTGCGGTGCGGTCTTAAAGTCCATATCGGCAACCCACATCGGCAGTTCGCTATCGGAAACGTCCCACTTTAAAGAGTTGGTGCCGCTCCTGTCGGTAAGTTCGTCAAAGTTATATTTCATTGCTGTGCTCCCTTACGATTATTTTTGTTTTATCGGGGTTTACCTTGTCTTTTTCTATTATCAGTTCCCCTATTTCCTCGGCACGTATTATGCCCTCGGACGGATTTATTACGCTGTCGATTTTTGAGCAGATGTCCGCATCTACGGCAGAATATTCAAACGCAAGGGTTGTGTTTAAGAGTTTGCAGTTTCTCATTACAAGATTGTCAATGTAGCACATACCCTGCAAGCTCTCGACCGTGCAGTTTTCAAGTGTGAGATTTTTGGCGTTCCAGCCCAGATATTCGCCGGATATGAATGAATTTCTGACCGTTATGTTTTCGCTGTTCCAGAATGCGTCCTTGGAGAGCATTTTTGCGTTATCCACCGTCACATTTTTTGCCCCGTCAAACGAATAATTGCCGTTTAGGCGGAAGTTGTTCAGTTTAATGTCATAGCTGTTCATTGCAAAATAATCTCCGCTTGCGGCAATGTTTTCCGCCTCGATTTTTCCGCAGTTCCACAGTGTTTCCGAGGCATTCGGCATCGTGATGTTTTTAAGCGATATGCCATCGCATCGCCTGAAAGTTTTGGGCGCCTCAATTATTGTGTCCTCAACGGTTATATCCTTGGTGTACCAAATTCCGGCACGTGCCGTTTCAAACAAAGTGCAGTCCTTCATATAAATATCACTGCTGTACCACAGGGGATATTTCCACTTAAATCCGCTCCGGTACAGCTTTATGTTTCCGCTCTCTTTGAGCGGTGACTCGCCGTTTAAAAAAATTGTATCGTAAATTTCCAGATTTTTTCCCATAAACAAGGCTCTCTCGCCCTCATAAACCGCCTGTTTTATTATCTCCATAATAACCTACCTCTTTCTGAATTGCGGCGGTATGTCCGACTCCTTCATATTCTTGTGTATGTCGCACGTACCCGCTTCAAGCGCTGTTTCATAATACCAATGTTTGTAATCCAAAGTAGCAAGCGTATCTTTAAGCTGCTGCATCTGTGCCTCCACGGTTGCCCTGCGCCTGTCTATGAGTTCAAGCCTTTTGGCGATGGTGGCGTCGCCCTCCATACACCAGTCAACAAACTGCTTAGGCAGTGGGGACTCGAACCCACATTGGTTTCACATAACAATTTTCCCTGTAACGGCAGTAAATTCCTTGAAAATACGTCAGTATTCCCTGCGTAATTTACTTTGTTACAGAAAAAATTGCTTATGTGAAACTGTGAGCACCTGCTCGGCTGAATTTTTGCAAAGAATTTCGGTGCGTAAGGGTGCAGACGGGCTGACGCCCGTCAAGACCGACAAGGCGGAAGGCTTTGTGAAAATTCAGTCGACAGGCAATGCGGGTTCGGGTCCTCACTGCCTAATCTCTTTAATGGGCATACCGGTTCTTTTAAGGCACTCAATTATTCTGAGCCAGTCAAGGTCGGAGTCCTTAAACATTCTCATTCCTCCGCCGCTGCGCTCCACGAACGGCAAAAGCCCCTCCTTGTCGTAATAGCGCAAGGTGGACGGTGCAACGCCTATTTTCTTTGCCATTTCGCCGACTGTATATACCATTTTTAATTCTCCTTAAAAAATTTTTAAAAAAACACTTGACTTAAAGTGCACTTTAAGTTGTAGAATATAATCGAACTTGCAAACATATTTTAGCACAGGTTAATAATACTGTCAACAGGAGGTTTTTAAAATGAAATACGATTTTACCTATTACAATCCCACAAAAATACACTTTGGAAAAAATGCGCTCAACAACTTAAAGGGCGAGCTTGAAAATTACGGAGAAAACATTCTCCTTATGTACGGCAAAGGCTCCGTAAAGCGCAGCGGACTTTATGACAAAGTAAAAGAAATACTGGACTCTTGCGGCAAAAAGACGGTTGAGCTTGCCGGAATAAAGTCCAACCCCTCGTACACTCAGCTTTTGGAAGGCGCAAAACTTGTAAGAGAAAATGACGTTGACCTTATTTTGGCAGTCGGCGGCGGCTCGGTTATAGACTGCGCAAAGGGTATCTCCGTGTCGGCATACTGCGACGGCGACCCGTGGCAGAAGTACTGGGTTGAATTTAAGGACGTTGACAACAAAATCGTCCCCGTCGGCTCTGTCCTCACAATGGCGGGAACAGGCTCCGAGATGAACGGCGGCTCTGTTATCACAAATGAGGAAAAAATGCTCAAAAACGGCAGAGTTTTCCCGGCGAACGTAAACCCCAAATTTTCAATTCTTAACCCCGAATACACTTTCAGCGTGCCCAAATATCAGATGTCGAGCGGAATTTTTGACACTATGTCCCACCTTATGGAGCAGTATTTCTCCGGCGATGACGACAACACCACCGACTATATTTTGGAGGGCGTTATGCGCTCATTAATCCACAGTGCCCACGCCGCAATGAAAAACAGCGAGGACTACGAGGCACGCAGTAACATTATGTGGTGCGCAACAATCGGACTCAATACCGTAACCGGTCTTTCCAAACAGCAGGACTGGGAAGTGCATATGATTGAGCACCAAATCGGCGCATATACCGACTGCGCCCACGGAGCAGGTCTTGCGGCAATATCCGTCCCTTACTATAAATACATCTGCAAATACGGCACAGACAAATTTGTCCGCTTTGCCAAAAATGTGTGGGGTGTAAACACGGACGGTATGAGCAAAGATGACGCCGCACTTGCCGGCATTGAATGTCTTAAAGAGTTTATAAAATCCATTGAGCTTCCGCTCTCGCTCAAAGAGCTTGGCGCAACCGAGGAAATGCTCCCCCTCATTGCAAAGTCAACCATTCCCGGCGGCGGATATAAACAAATGAACGCCGAGGATATTTTAACTGTTTTAAAAGAAAGTTTTTAAACAAACCGCACCCCAAAAGGTAAAAAATCCTTTGGGGTGCAGTTTCTTTATTACTAACACAACTTATCAATATGGTTAATTATCCTCACTGTTTTCAGCCGATATACTTTTTTCCGCCGCAGTAACGGCATTTTTCATAAGCGTTGCTATCGTCATCGGTCCGACGCCACCGGGCACTGGCGTGATGTAGCCCGCCTTTTTGCAAGCCGAGTCAAAGTCGACATCGCCGCAGAGTTTGCCGTTTTCGTCCCTATCCATACCTACGTCTATGACAACGGCGCCTTCCTTTATGTAACTTTCATCAACCATCTTTGCCCTGCCGACTGCAACAACCAGAACATCGGCGGTTTGGCACACTTGGGACAGGTTTTCGGTCTTTGAATGGCAAATTGTAACCGTTGCGTTGCGGTGCAAAAGCAGCATAGCCTGGGGTTTGCCCACAATGTTGCTGCGCCCCACAACAACGCAGTGTTTGCCGGTTAAATCTATTCCGCTCTCGTCTATCAGCTCCATAACGCCTGCCGGTGTGCAGGGGAGAAAGTCAAAGTTGCCTATCATTATCTTGCCGACGTTTATCGGGTGGAATGCGTCAACGTCCTTTTGGGGGTCTATGGCGTTAATTACCGCCTCCTCATTTATGTGCTTCGGCAATGGGAGCTGGCAGAGTATGCCGTGAATATCCTTCTTTTCGTTAAGTTTTTTTACAAGTGCAATCAGCTCGTCCTGCGTTGTTTCCTCCGGCAGTGCGTACTCCTCAGAATGTATTCCCACGTATTCGCACGCCTTTTTCTTGTTGTTTACGTACACTCTCGATGCGCTGTCATTCCCTACTATTATTACGGCAAGACCCGGGGTCAAGCCGTCTTTCTTTAACTGTTCCACCCTCTCTTTAAGGGCGTCTTTTACCTTTTGGGCTGTTTTTTTTCCGTCTAAAATCCGGTACATTTGCTTTTCCTCTCCTTCCGCCGTGCGGATATTTTTCTATCGGCCGCACAAGGCAATCTTTTGTGTATCCTATCAAATCCTCACGCCCGGCTTTTTTGAGCGCCTTTATTACAAGCGGTATGTTGTCGGGGTTGCGAAACTGCAAGAGCGCCCTCTGCATTCGCTTTTCCTCCATATCACGTGGAACGTAAACCTCCTGCATAGTAAACGGGTCAAGCCCGGTGTAGAACATACAGGTGGATATTGTAAACGGCGTGGGGTAAAAATCCTGAACCTGTTCGGGGTGAAGGTTGTGTTTTTTGATATACAGAGCAAGCTCTATGGCATCGTTAAGAGTACTGCCGGGGTGGCTCGACATAAGATACGGCACAAGGAACTGCTTTTTGCCGTACTTTTGGTTGAGGGCATAAAACTTGTCGCAAAACCTGTCGTAAACCTTTCTGCCGGGTTTGCCCATATATTTAAGCACATTTTCGGAAATGTGCTCCGGCGCAACCTTTAACTGACCGCTTATGTGGTGCTGAATAAGCTCACCGAAAAATTCATCGTCCTTGTCGCTTATCAGATAGTCATAGCGTATACCTGAGCGGATGAACACCTTTTTTATGCCCGGTATGGCACGCACCTTGCGCAAAAGGTCAAGGTATTTTTTGTGTGTGACCTTCAAATTAGGGCAAGGCTTTGGGTACAGACATCTCCTGTCTGTGCACGTTCCGACCTTCATTTGCTTATCGCACCCGGGGCCGTAAAAGTTTGCCGTCGGACCGCCGACATCGTGGATATATCCCTTAAAGTCGGGGTCCCACGTCATCTGCGTTGCCTCGTTGATTACCGATTTTTCGCTCCTCGACTGCACAATTCTGCCCTGGTGAAACGTAAGTGCGCAAAAGTTGCACGAGCCGTAGCACCCACGGGTGTTTGTTATGCTAAACTTGACTTCCTCTATCGCCGGCACACCGCCGTACTTATCGTACATCGGGTGCCAGGTGCGCATATACGGCAGTGAATACACGGCGTCAAGCTCTTTGGTATTTAAGGGCATCATCGGTTTATTCTGTATTAAATAACGGTCAAAGTGCTTTTGCACAAGTACCTTTGCACGTATCGGGTCCTGGTTGTCATATTCAATCTTGGTAGCCTCGGCGTACTTGCGCTTGTCCGTGCTCACTTCCTCACAGGACGGCAGTTCGATGTAATCGCCTACCGTATCGAGCGTTTTTTTGATATAGCAACAGCCGTCAACGTTGGTGTCGGCAAGGCTTTTGCCGTCACGCATAGCGTCGGCAAGACGGACTATCGCCTTTTCGCCCATTCCGTATATCAGCACGTTTGCCCTTGTGTCCAAAAGTATGGAGCGTCTGACCTTGTTGTCCCAGTAGTCATAGTGGGCAAAACGGCGCAGGCTCGCCTCTATACCGCCTATTATCATCGGCACTCCGGGGTACGCCTCTCTTATGCGATTGCAGTACACAATGGTTGCCCTGTCGGGGCGCATACCGCCCTTTCCGCCGGGCGAATAGGAATCGTCGGAGCGCACCTTTTTATTTACTGTGTAGCGGTTGACCATTGAGTCTATGTTGCCTGCCGCAACCAAAAAGGCGTATCTAGGTTTTCCGAGCCTTTTAAACTCCTCGGCGCTGTGCCAATCCGGCTGTGATATTATGCCGACTGTGTAGCCGTGGCTTTCGAGCACACGTGATATTATGGCGTGTCCGAAGCTGGGGTGGTCAACATATGCGTCGCCGCACACATAGACAAAGTCGAGCGTGTCAATATTTCTATCTTTCATATCCTCCCGTGATACGGGCAGAAATCCGTGTTTCGCCATAGTTACTTCCTTACTTCATAAGCATTTCGTTATACTGCTCCCGTGTAATCAACACCTGTCTGGGACGGTTGCCGTCCGGTTCGCTGATAATTCCACGCTTTTCCATCTGGTCGATAATGCTTCCGGCACGGTTGTAACCTATGCGGAAACGCCTTTGAATAAGCGAGGTGGAAATCTGCTTGTTGTCGATGGCAAGCTCTATCGCCTCCGGCAAAAGCTCGTCGGCATCGCCGGGGTTGTCGCCGTCGGGTTTGTATTCCTCGTCTTTTTCTATCTGTTCTATAACGCTGGGGTCGTACTCCGCCTCGCCGTCCTCGGTTACGGCGGCAACCACCTTTTTAACCTCGTCGTCGGATACAAAGGCGCACTGCATTCTCGCAGGCTTGGTTTCGCCCACAGGGAGATAGAGCATATCTCCCCTGCCCACAAGTTTTTCCGCTCCGCCCATATCAAGAATGGTCTGCGAGTCCTTGACGCTTGCAACCATAAACGATATACGGCTTGGCACGTTTGCCTTGATGTTACCGGTGATAAACTTTACAACAGGCCGCTGCGTTGCAATAACCAGGTGCATACCGGCGGCTCTGGCAAGCTGTGCAATACGGCATACGTAATTTTCGACATCGCCTGGCGCAACCATCATAAGGTCTGCAAACTCGTCTATGATAATCACAATAGACGGCATTTTATTCTCCGGGGTTCCCTCTGCCTCCATTAGGTCGTTGTAACCCTGAATGTTCCTCACGTTATTGCGCTCAAAAACGGAATAACGCTCCGTCATCTCCTGCACTGCCCACGAGAGTGCGCCGGTTGCCTTTTTGGCGTCTTTTACAACAGGTATCAAAAGGTGCGGTATGCCGTTATACACGCCGAGTTCAACCTGTTTGGGGTCTATCATAACAAGTTTGACCTCATTGGGGTCTGCCTTGTAGATAAGGCTTATTACAAGCGTATTTATGCACACGCTCTTTCCGGCGCCCGTTGCACCGGCAATGAGAAGGTGGGGCATCTTTGCCAAATCCATAATAACGGGTGCGCCGCTTATATCCTTGCCGAGGGCGACTGCAAGCTTTGACTTGTGATTTTTAAACTCGTCGCTGTCAAGGACTTCTCTCAGCGTAACTACGCTCGGATTTGCGTTTGCAATCTCTATTCCTATTGTGGACTTGCCCGGCACGGGAGCTATCATAACTCCGCCCTTTGCGGCAAGTTTGAGTGCAATGTCCTTGGAAAGTCCCGTAATCTGGCTGACCTTGACTCCGGGTGCGGGCTTTACCTCGTATCTCGTTACGGTCGGACCGCAGCTAATCTCAACCACTTGCACATCAACGTGAAAACTGCGCAGCGTTTCAACCAGTTTAACCGCATTTTCCTGGAGCTCATCGCTCATTTTTTTGCCGTCTTTTTTAGGCTTGGGCGCAGTGAGAAGGTCAAGTTCCGGATAGCGGTAAACCCTTGTCGGCGCCTCTGCGCTGTCCACTTCGCTCTGGATTTCCTTATGAAGGTTTTCCTTTTCGTCCTTTGATATTTTCTCCGTCGGCTGTTCGCTTTTTTCATTATATATGTTTATCTCCGGAGTTATGAAGCTCGGAGGAACTTCCGGCTCCCACGACGGATTTTCCGGGGGCGGTTCGGGCAGGGGAACGTCATCGGCGGTGTGCCTTTTGACTTCCTTTTTCTGTTCTGCGGCGCTATGCTCAATATCGCTTTTTGCGTCCTCAATGGAATTTTGTATTTTTCTTACCAGCGCACCGAAAAGCTGCGCAAACGATATGTCAAAAACAAGTATCAGCATAATCGCCATAAGAGCGCCGAGAATTATGTAAGTACACACCTCGCCGAACATAGAAACAAGCGGTTCGCCGACAAGTGCACCCACAAATCCTCCTCCGGGATTTTTGCACGAATAAGAATAATAAGTCTGCCAGTCGGCATTGCCGTGGACAAACAGCATATGGCATATGGTGGTAAAGTCTAAAATCGCCACCCAGGACATAGCATACTTTTTCTTTTTATCGTCACGCTTGCTCAGCATAAAATGAAAAATCATAATTATTGCGGCAATCGGCGCAACATAAGCGCCGACACCGAATGCTCCCTTTAAAAACAAAGACACCGCCGAGCCGATTTTGCCTCCGTGATTTGTGTATACAAATATCATCAGCACAAGGCTCAGCGCCGCCAGGCAGATACCCGTTATTTCCGCTGTGTGCGTGCTTCGGCGGTTTGTATTTTTCTTGCCCTGAGAGCGTGGACGGCTCTTGTTTTTTTTCTTTTCTGCCATTTTTCATACCTCTGTAAAAATTACTTTTGTATCGGTCTTTTAATTTTTAACTTCTGAATAAATTCCTCGTTTGACTTGGTGCGCATAATGCTGTTTATGATACTCTCCGTAACGTCCTGCGGATTGCTCGTGAGCGACCGTCTTATAGCCAGTGCGGCGTCACGTTCCCTCGGAGTCAAGAGGAGCTCGTCTTTTCTTGTGCCGGATTTATATATATCTATCGCCGGGAAAATTCTCTTTTCGCTAAGTTTCCTGTCAAGGTGAATTTCCATATTGCCCGTGCCTTTAAATTCTTCAAATATTACATCGTCCATTCGGCTGCCCGTTTCTACGAGCGCAGTTGCAAGAATTGTCAGACTTCCGCCGTTTTCGATGTTTCTGGCGGCACCGAAAAACTTTTTGGGTTTATGGAGCGCTCCGGGGTCAATACCGCCGGACAAGAGCCTGCCCGTGGACGGAATAGTCAGGTTATATGCCCTTGCAAGCCTTGTTATGCTGTCTAAAAGGACAACCACGTCCCTGCCGTGTTCCACAAGGCGCATAGCACGTTCGAGCACCATTTCCGCAACTTTTATGTGATGTTCGGGCAGTTCGTCAAAGGTGGAATATATAACCTCGCCGTCAATCGAACGCTTCATATCCGTAACTTCCTCCGGGCGTTCGTCTATCAACAGCACGATGAGGTTTATCTCCGGGTTGTTACGGCTGATACTGTTTGCAATGCTTTTAAGAAGTGTGGTCTTTCCCGTTTTGGGCGCTGCGACAATCATACCCCTCTGCCCTTTTCCTATGGGAGCGACAAGGTCTATGAGCCTTACGGAGTAATCGTCGCCGCCGACTTCAAGCCGCAGTCTTTCATCGGGATAAATAGGCGTAAGCGTTTCAAACGGACGCCGCTTGAACGTCTTGTCGATGCCGTCGCCGTTTATTGTCTTTACATATATGAGAGCGTTAAACTTTTCGCCGTCATAGGCAAGTCTTGAAAGACCGCATATGTAGTCGCCCGTTTTAAGTCCGAACCGCCTTATCTGCGTGGGGGAAACGTACACGTCGTTGGGTGTGGTGAGGTAGTTCTCCCCTCTTAAAAATCCAAAACCCTCCTGGTGAATGTCCAAAACTCCCGTGACCTCGACGGTATTGTTTTTCTCGTTGTTTTTCTCGTTGTTTTTCTCCGTCTTGGGAGCGCTTTCCTCACGGTTTTTCTGTGTTTTTTCAGCCTCGGTCTTTTCCGTTTGCTGTGCACCCGTCTGCTTTTTTTCTCTCCGGTCGGTCTGCGCCTGTCCGGTAACCTGCGGCTCCGCCGGCACTTCGGCTTTAACCGCCGTTTTCTTTTTTGCTTTCTTTTTCTCGCCTGCGGCCTTCTCCGCTTCGGCTACCAGTTTTTCGAGTTCGCTCTTTTTGAATTTTGTAACCGATTTAATACCAAGTTCCCTCGCCTTGACACGAAGGTCTGCAAGACTTAAAACATCTTTTTTAAACATAAAATTCTCCTGTCAAAAAATAGTGCGAATAAAATAAAGAAATGATATACGCCGTAGAAATACTACATATATTCTATCACAAAAACAAAATTTATTAAATATACAATTTACACTATATTGCCCCTCTTTTTTGTGCAACTTTGTATCACTTGGGCAGTGGCGTCTGCGACATTTGACGTATTTTGTATTTTTATAATTAAGCTGGTTTACAAATTGCGTTTTTGATGCAAATTGGGATATGTTTGCGGCACCTTAACCGACTGATTATTTTTGCGGACTGTATATTCAGTATGCATTTTTACTGTGCAAATTGCCATAGCTTACAAAACTTTTTTGTGCAACTTTACGTCATATTGCTATGGTAATTTCCCCGAAAATAATATATAATATAATTTATGATATTAATTTTGACAATGGGGTTAAAATTATGAGCAACAGAAAACACAACTCAACGCTTAAACTGGTGTCGAGATACGTGACAAAGATATTAAAGGACGATATTTTCGGCTTGTCGGCAGAGATGGCATTCTACCTTCTCACAGCAATTTTTCCGTTTATAATCCTGCTTTTTATAATAGCAACAAATGTCAGCGAGCAGATGCAAAATCTGCTTTTTAATCTCATACACGCACTCCCCACGGAGGCGGAAGAAATCATTATGAGTATGCTTTTAAACTTCACGGGGAACATTACCATCGTCGTAACCTCGGCTTTTCTTGCGCTCTGGTGTACGTCCAACGTTATAAACACCGTAAAGAAAGCGCTAAACCGATTTTACGGCACAAACGAAACGAGAAGTTTTTTGGAAACACGGCTTATGAGCCTGTTTTTTGCACTGATTATAATACTTATAATAGTCCTCAGCTTTGCCCTCATTATATTCGGCGAGGGCACGGGCATACTTTTGCGCTACCTCAACTATTTCAGTTCTCTCGGCGCACAGAGGGTGTGGAACCGTTCGAGATACATTGTCATAATATGCGTGTTCCTCGTTTCCATTTCCGCAATGTTTAAGGTTCTGCCAAACAAACGGCTCAAATTAAGTTCGGTAATAGGCGGTTCTGCCCTTACGACTGCGGCGTGGTGCGTTGCGTCCTGGGGGTTTGCGTTTTATGTAAACAACTTCTCCCGCTATCACGTCATATACGGCTCGCTTGCAGGCGTGATAATCCTTACAACCTGGGTATATATGTCGGGATTTGTTATTCTCGCCGGCGGAGAGCTCAACGCCTTTCTCTACAAAACGAGAATGGCAAAACGTCTGCGCAACCTGCATAAAAAGAAACTTGCTGAGGAAAACCGCCAAATAAATTAAAACATTGTACGCCTTAAACATTGACAAATCCGATTATTTATATTAAAATATTGTTTATGTATGTTAGGCAGCGGCAACTCAAATCCGCATTGTCTAAGGGAGGTAATGCCTTGGATTTTACTTTTAATGACATTCATTCACACGTAATCCCGTGCATAGACGACGGCTCAAAGAGTCTTGGCGACTCGCTCGATATGCTTAGAAGTATGGAGGCGTACGGCACCAAAAACCTGATACTTACTCCGCATTACTCGCAGAGGCGTGGCTTTACACCGGACAGGGACAAAATTCTGAGCGCCGCACAGCAGTTTAAAGCCGACTGCAAAGACGCCGGGATTGGCATAAACCTTTTTGCCGGGTGCGAAATTGAGTATTCGAGCGACATACCGGAAATGCTCGCAGACGGCAAACTCGTACCGCTGGCAGGGTCAGAGTGCGTTCTGATTGAGTTTGCGCCCTATGTCCACGCAAGGGATATAACCGCCGCACTCCGTGAGATTGTGCAGACGGGCTACGTTCCCGTAATTGCTCACATTGAGCGGTACCCGTACATAAAGGGAAATATTGCGGAAGTGCGTGCATTTAAGCACCTAGGCGCACTCATTCAGGTGAATTTGCATTTTGTTGTGCAGCATATCCTCTTTGCCGACAAATTTTTAAAATCACTTCTCAGCGAACGGCTGATTGACTTTATCGCCGGGGATATTCACTGGGAGGCATTTTCGCAAAGTACGGTCAAAAAAGGATTTGAAATTGTTAAAAAGCACGGCTCCGAGGAGTATGCCGAGGAACTGTTCTTTAAAAACGCAGAAAAAATACTATTAAGCAATGAGAGGAATTATTGATGGAAAATTCAAACGAAGTTTCAAATGAAAACGTGATAAATCTCGTGGATATATTCTTTATCCTGAGAAAAAACGCCGCCAAAATGGTGATTGCCGCATTGGTTTTTGCCCTTATTATGTTTGGCTACACAAAGACGCTTTCGCCGGTTTACCAGTCGAATGCGAAAATGGTTCTTAAAGTTATTACAAGCGACACGCTCACAACATACAGCGACGTGCAGATTGCCGTGGGACTCGTAAACGACTGCGTCGAGATTATCCGCAGCCGCCAGGTTATGCAGGAAGTTATCGACAGGCTCGGTCTTGACTGCACGCCGGACGCACTTCTCTCCGGCATCAGCCTTTCCGTTCCGGCAGATACACGTGTAATAAAACTGTCTGTCAACAACACCGACCCGGAACTTGCCAAAAAGATTGCGGAGCAGATTTGCGACCTGTCCGAGAGTATGGTTGCAAGCAACGTCGGCGTTGACTCCATAAATACATTTGAAAAGCCGAGCACCCCGCTCTATCCCGTTGCTCCCAACGCCGCCAAGAACACTGTTCTCGGTGCGTTTATAGGTGCGTTTGCGGTTGCGGCATACGAAATCTTAAAAAAGGTTATAAACAACAAAATATACACTCCCGAAGACATCGAGCATATGCTTGGACTCAGCGTTTTTGCGGCTGTTCCCTACATTGACGAGGAAGGCACGGCAAAGAAAAAAGCTAAGGCAGAAGCACGTGAGGCTGTTTCGGCAAAGGGGGAAAATAAATAATGGCTGCAAAAATCGAGATAAAACCCATTAAAAGCAGAAACTTCACCGAGAGCGAGGCATACAAACGCCTGAGAACAAATATTCAGTTCAGCGGTAAAGAGATGAAGGCTATTGCATTTACATCGTCAGCACCGGGCGACGGCAAAAGCGAAGTTACAATGAGAACCGCCTGGTCGCTTGCGGAATTGGGAAAGAAAGTGCTGTACCTTGACGCAGACCTTCGCAACTCGTCGCTTTTGGCTAAAAACGAAATTCACAAAGAACTGCGTGGACTTGCCCACTATCTTGTAGGCGACAGCAGTATTGACGACATAATAGTACATACCCAGAACCCGTACCTTGATTTAATAACTATCGGCGCATTTCCGCCCAACCCCAGTGAACTTCTCTCGCAGGACGGCTACAAACAGCTTTTGGCGGAACTTAAAAATATATACGACTATATAATCATAGACACCGCCCCGGCCGGTGTGGTTATAGACGGAGTTATAGCCTGCTCTGCGGCGGACGGCGTAATACTTGTAATTGCCGAGGGCACAGTTACCGATAAGGTGGCAAAGCTGACGATAGACGGACTTAAACAGGCAAAGTGCAAAATCATCGGCAGCATCTTAAACAAATGCGGTCAGAAAAGCGGCGGCGGTTACGGATATGGATACGGCTACGGTTACGGCTATGGTTACGGTTACGGATACGGCTACGGTTACGGCCGCAGAGAGCACACCGAGGGCAAAAAACTTTTCGGAAAGTTTTCCGTCCCGAACATTTTCAAGAGAGGTAGCAAAAGATGAAAACAGTAATGCTTGTATTCGGCACCAGACCGGAAGCTATAAAAATGTGCCCGCTCGTAAATGAGCTTAAAAGCAGAAAAGAGTTTAACACGGTAGTCTGCGTAACAGGTCAGCACCGTGAGATGCTGCGCCAGGTGCTCGACACCTTTGACGTTAAACCGGATTTTGACCTTGCCATAATGAAACAGGGTCAGACGCTTTTTGATATAACGAACGGCATACTTTCAAAGATTAATGACGTGCTTGCAGAGGTTAAGCCCGATGTCGTGCTCGTTCACGGCGACACCACCACTACGTTTGCGACTGCGCTTGCGTGCTTTTACTGCCAAATTCCCGTGGGGCACGTCGAGGCAGGACTCAGAACTTATAATATCTACTCCCCCTATCCGGAGGAATTTAACCGACAGGCGGTCGGCATTGTTGCAAGGTATAACTTCTCCCCTACCGAAATGGCAAAGAACAATCTTTTGCGTGAGGGCAAGAGCGAGGACACGATTTTCGTTACCGGCAACACCGCAATAGACGCTCTCAAAACAACGGTAAAGTCAGACTACACCCACCCCGAACTTGAATGGGCAAAGGGCAGCAGACTTATAACCATCACCGCACACCGCCGTGAAAATCTCGGCGAGCCTATGCACCATATGTTTCGTGCAATCCGCAAGATTATGGACGAGCACGATGACGTTAAGGCAATCTACCCCATTCATATGAACCCGATAGTAAGAAAAGCGGCAGAGGAGGAACTCGGCGGCTGTGACAGAATACATATCATAGAACCGCTCGATGTCCTGGATTTCCACAATTTTATGGAACGCAGTTATCTTATTCTTACCGACAGCGGCGGAATACAGGAAGAGGCGCCCTCGCTCGGAAAGCCGGTACTCGTTATGCGTGACACCACAGAGCGCCCCGAAGGCGTAAAGGCAGGCACACTTAAACTTGTGGGCACGGACGAGAAAACAATTTACCAAAACTTTAAGACGCTCCTCGAAAACAAAGAGGAATACGAGAAAATGAGCAAAGCGAGCAACCCCTACGGCGACGGAACGGCTTGCAAGCAGATTGCGGATATACTCGAAAAAACTTTATTTTAATATTTTTCACTTATTTTGACGGGACTCGAAAAAAGGCGTGCAGAATGTGCAAACCGAACCCCAAACACAGTGCTTTTCTGTGTTTGGGGCGTGCCCGAAGGCGTACTCAGGTACGTCGAGCGGTGAGGTTTGTGCAGAGCAGCCTGCGATTAATTCTTTAAAATTTGTTGTCAAACAAATTTTCACCTATATCGTTATTAATTATAAACACTTTCTATTTTCTGTTATCCACGCAGGCTGCGGTCGGTGCGTCTTTTTGCAGTCCTTCGGTATTGTATATACATTTCTATATATTACCGCTTTAATTTTAATGACAAGTATAGTATAATTATAGCATAACCTTGAAAGGACAAATTGTTATGCTTAGGAAAATTATACCGCTGACACTCGTACTTTTCATTCTTACCGCATCATTTAGCACATCTCAGGCAATAACCCTTGACAACTCAACGCTTACAGACATTGACTCCCACTGGTCGGAAAACGACATAACCACCCTATACCGTGCCGGCATATTAAACGGCTCCGACAACCTTGCAAACCCCGATGAGAACATAACACGTGGCGAGTTTACCGCACTTATCGCAAGGACGCTGGAACTTGATAATAACCTGTCAACACCTGCGTTTTCCGACGTCGGAAACGAAAATATCTTTTTTAATGAAATCACCGCCGCAGTATCAAACGGACTTGTAACCGGTGCGGACGACGGCAAATTCTACCCGTCAAGCTCCATCACCCGTGAGGAAATTATGCTCATTATCTCACGCACATTGCCGAAATCGGCTAAAAAAAGCGTCAGCTTTTCCGACATATCCTCCGATTATGCATACATCAGCAATTTAAAGGCCGCCGTGTCCTCCGGCATCATATCCGGCTATGCCGACGGCAGCTTTAAACCGAAAAACACCGCAACCCGTGCTGAAAGTGCGTCAATGCTTGTGCGTATGTTAAAAGCGTCCGAAGGCACGTCCGACGAGAATGTTAAAAATTTTTCAAAGTCATATATCTCATCGGACATCGAAAATCTGCAAAATAACACCGCCAACTCCACCGGCGCCGCCCTCTCCGAACTTTCGCACAGACTAAGCGCTGCCCAAACGATAGCGCAAAACGGCGTAACCGTGCAAAAGACGCTTAAAAATCTGACCCTTACCGCCTTTTCAAACACCGGTTCGTTAAGCCGCTGCGTATACGACGGCTCAATAACTTATTCAATAACATATCCGGACGGCACAAGCGAAAAAAAGACCTACGACTGTACCGTATCTGCCGACATTATTTTAAGGGGCGGCTCTCCCTATGTTTACTGCTATAACGTCAATCTTAAAAAGAGCGGAAAAATTAACCTTACCTGGGAGGTGTATTCCTCCGCACCCGACTATGCCCCGGAAGGCGTAAATGTGGTTTCGCCGTCGAGCTTTCAGATTTCCGCCGAGGCTCTTAACGTTGACAAAACGGCGTTGTTTTCAAACGTAAACTTTTTTAACTCGCTCACGTACTCATATATGGATTACGCCAAAGGCAACGGCTACGACGTATGGCCTATGTATAAGACCGACTTTTCTCTCAGCACATCACACAACTTTTTAAATAACGCCAAGGCAAGGCAAACCGCCCTTGAACTTTTGGTAAAATATGCGTCCAAGTACAAAATCGACGGAATTAATTTTGACTTTGAAAACATCTACGTTGCCGACCGTGCACTGCTTACCAAGCACATTCGTGAGGTCACCCTCGCCCTGCACGAAATGGGACTTATAACCTCCGCCGACGTAACACGCAAGGAGCTTTCAAGCTCCGTGTGGTCTATGTGCTACGACCGTGACAGCATATCCGAAACTGTTGACTATGTAATGCTTATGGCATACGACCAGTACTATGCCGGCTCCCCCGCTGCCGGTTCGGTTGCCGGGCTATCCTGGACAGAAGACACAATTAAAAAGACTCTCGCCGAAGTGCCGCCCGACAAACTTGTGCTCGGAATACCCCTGTATATGCGCCTTTGGACTGTCGAAAAAGGAAAAGTCACATCATCAAAGGCAATAAGTATGCAAACGGCATACAAACTCATACAAGAGAATAATCCGACATACGAATGGATTGAAAAAGACGGTCAGTACAAAATTTCGTGGAAAGAAGGCTCAAAAACCTATATGTTCTGGCTCGAAAATTCCGACACCGTAAAATCAAGAATAGCCTTAGCCTCAAAATACGCTCTCGCAGGCGTTGCCTCCTGGCGCAGAGGACTGGAAGTTCAGGGAATTTGGAGCGTAATTTTACAAAACCTTTAAAAATAATAATAAAATTGCATTAAACATCTTGAAACTTTCGCCCGAATGTCGTATAATAGAGTGGTATGTACCAAAGACACATAATTCCAGGAGAGGAAGATTTATAATGCGACTATCAAAATATCTGCTCCCGACACTCAGGGAAGTGCCCACCGAGGCAGAAATTCCGAGTCATCAGCTTATGATGCGTGCCGGAATGATAAGAAAACTTGCATCGGGAGTTTATTCATATTTGCCGCTCGGACTTAAAGTTTTAAAAAATGCCGAAAAAATAGTAAGAGATGCAATGGACAGACACGATGCCCAAGAGCTCCTTATGTCTGCAATTCTGCCAAAGGAGATATACGAGGTTTCCGGCAGATGGGAAATATTCGGTCCCGAGATGTTCCGTCTTAAAGACCGCAACGACCGCGACTTCTGCTTAGGCCCCACGCACGAGGAGATTTTTACCGATACCGTTAAAAACACCGTGCGCTCATACAAGCAGCTGCCCGTGACTCTGTATCAGATACAGACAAAATACCGTGACGAAAGACGCCCCCGTTTCGGCGTTATCAGAAGCCGTGAGTTTATAATGAAAGACGCATACAGCTTTGACAAGGACGAAAAGGGACTTGATGCGTCATACAAGAATATGTACGACGCATACAAAGAAATTTTTGACAAAATGGGTCTTAACTATCTCATAGTGGACGCCGACTCCGGCGCAATGGGCGGCAGCGGCTCGCAGGAGTTTATGGTTAAATCCGACATTGGCGAGGACACCATTGCTTACTGCGAAAACTGCGGTTACTGCGCAAATGAGGAAAAGGCGGTTTGCATCTCCGACGACAAGATTACCGATGAGCTTTTCGGCGAGATGACAAAGGTTCACACTCCGAACGCCGGCACAATCGAGGACGTAACTTCGCTTATGAAGCGCACACCCAAGGATTTTGCAAAGACTATTATCTATAAAGCTGACAACAAATTCGTTGCCGTTATGGTTCGTGGCGACAGAGAAGTCAATGAAACAAAGGTTGTAAACAAGCTCGGCGGAGCTATTGAGTTTGACCTTGCACCGCTTGACGACCTTATGCGCATAACCCACGCCAAAGCAGGCTTTGCCGGCCCTGTCGGTCTTGACATTGACGTTTTTGTGGACAGCGAAGTTGCCCTTATGAAAAATATGGTTGTCGGCGCAAACGAAACCGACTATCACTACGACAACGTAAATATCGGCAGAGATTTTAACGCAACCGTTGTCGGCGATTTCAGAAATATTGAAAGCGGTGACCTGTGCCCCCACTGCAAAGACTCCAAAATCAAAACCTGCCGTGGTATAGAGGTAGGTCACATATTCAAACTCGGAACAAAGTATTCCAAGGCGCTCGAATGTACCTTCTCAGACGAAAACGGCAAGGAGCAGACTCCCATTATGGGTTGCTACGGCATCGGCGTAAACAGGTGCATTGCCGCAGTAATTGAGCAGAACTGCGACGAAAACGGCATAATCTGGCCAATGTCAATGGCTCCGTATCACGTTACCGTAATACCCGTAAACACCAAAGACGAACAGCAGGTTGCCCTGGCGGAGGATATATACAACAAACTGCTCGACGCCGGTATAGAAACCCTCATTGATGACAGAAACGAGCGTGTCGGCGTTAAATTCAAAGACGCCGAGCTTATCGGCATACCTCTGCGCATAACAGTCGGAAAAAAGGCGTCGGAAAACGTTGTGGAATTTACTCAAAGGCGCAGCGGCGAGATGTGCGAGATGCCGGCAGACGACGCTGTTGCAAAAGCCATCGAAATTGTAAATTCACAAAAGTAATTGTATTTTTATGCGGGCGCAAATGGATAATTTGCGCCCGACTTTTTAAAGAAGGACTGATTATATGCTCTATTGCACCCTTGCCGTACTTTTGACTGCAATCGACCAGATAACAAAATTTTTGACACTTAAATATCTTAAACCCGTCGGCAGTGTGGCACTTCTTGATAATATCCTCAGCTTTACATATGTGGAAAACCGTGGTGCGGCGTTCGGAATGATGCAAAATGCACGTTGGATATTTATAATCGTGACAATAGCGGTCTGCGCCGCCTGCATAGTTTATATCGTAAAAAAAAGACCGGACAGCAAACTGCTTTGCACCTCGCTTTCGCTGATTATATCCGGAGCAGTGGGAAATCTTATTGACCGCATCTTTCGTGGCTTTGTGGTAGATATGATTGAGGTAACTTTTATAAACTACCCCGTTTTTAACTTTGCCGACTGCTGTGTAGTAATCGGTGCGGTTCTCTTTGCAATATATGTGCTGTTTGTGTACCGTGAACCCGAAAAGGGAGATAACAAAAATGACTGAATATAACCTCACAGCGGACTTGGACGGCGTCCGCATAGACAAGTTTATAAAAATCGACGGCATCACCCGTGCCCGTGTGCAAAAACTCATAGACGACGGTATGGTTACCGTGAACGGGACTCCTGTTAAAACAAGTTACAAGGTAAAATGCGGTGACGAAATAACCGTAAATGTCCCCGACCCATCTCAGCCGGACATAAAGGCGGAAAATATTCCCATAGACATCGTCTATGAGGACGACAGCCTGCTTGTTGTAAACAAACCTCAGGGAATGGTTGTCCACCCTGCCGCAGGGAATTATGACGGCACGCTTGTAAATGCGCTTATGTATCACTGCAAAGGCTCGCTGAGCGGAATAAACGGCGTAATGCGTCCGGGCATTGTCCACCGTATAGACAAAGACACTTCCGGGCTGCTGCTTGTTGCCAAGACGGACGAGGCGCACAAATCTCTCTCGGAGCAGATAAAGAGCAAAACCGCCCACAGGCATTACATTTGCATCGTAAACGGCATAATAACGGCAAAAAAAGGGATAATTGACGCCCCCATAGGCAGACACCCCACATCAAGGCTTAAAATGGCGGTTACTCCCGTCAACTCCAAAGAGGCGGTAACGCATTTTGAAGTGATAGAGTATTTAAACAATGCGACATATGTTGCCTGCGACCTCGAAACCGGGCGCACTCATCAAATACGTGTTCATATGCAGTACATCGGCCACCCGATAATCGGCGACCCGCTGTACCTCGGCAAAAATCCGTATAATCTTAAAGGTCAGGCTCTGCACGCAGAGAGAATTGCCTTTAACCACCCGGTTACCGGAGAGCGTATGGAGTTTACAAAAGAGCCGCCGGAATATTTTGGAAAATTGCTTGATAGGTTGAGATAAAACCACCCTTAGCCGTAACTGTCGGCTAAGAGTGGTTTTTGATTTACACTATTCTCAAACAAAACCGCTAAACCGTTCGGAGCGGACATTGTTTGATTACCCTATAAATTTACACTACTCTCAAACAGGGGTTGACCCTTGAATAAAAAATATTTGGTTTGACTACCCTATAAATTTACACTACTCTCAAACTGCGTCGCTCGGATATACACTGCATCTGATGTTTGACTACCCTATAAATTTACACTACTCTCAAACGGACAGACGCATATATGTGCGCTGACGAGTGTTTGACTACCCTATAAATTTACACTACTCTCAAACTAATAATATAGAAACAACTTGATTTTTTTTGTTTGACTACCCTATAAATTTACACTACTCTCAAACCTTTTAATTGATTTAGTTCGTCTGATTACTGTTTGACTACCCTATAAATTTACACTACTCTCAAACTTGATATGATTTATTCCAGCTATTGGCAATGTTTGACTACCCTATAAATTTACACTACTCTCAAACGTTTGAGGACGATTGGATAGCTAAATTGTTGTTTGACTACCCTATAAATTTACACTACTCTCAAACAGTCGATAAACTCGGCGACGCAATAAAGGAGTTTGACTACCCTATAAATTTACACTACTCTCAAACGAGCGGAGCGGAATACACAGCTAAATACTTGTTTGACTACCCTATAAATTTACACTACTCTCAAACGGAGAATGGGACGGACTTTGCAGAGTTTTTGTTTGACTACCCTATAAATTTACACTACTCTCAAACGCAAGGTAATAAAATTGTATACATCTGCTAGTTTGACTACCCTATAAATTTACACTACTCTCAAACCGGCGACGTAGGTTGCCGCCAAATTTTCGGTTTGACTACCCTATAAATTTACACTACTCTCAAACGGCGGGATATTCTGCAACGAGCAACCGCCAGTTTGACTACCCTATAAATTTACACTACTCTCAAACGACGGAACAGATAGTGATTTTATAGACGAGTTTGACTACCCTATAAATTTACACTACTCTCAAACTTTCCTGAGTTTTTCGACACAGTAGCAAGGGTTTGACTACCCTATAAATTTACACTACTCTCAAACCAATTAGATATGCTCGTGTTCGCATTGGACGTTTGACTACCCTATAAATTTACACTACTCTCAAACAGATTTTCGCCCGTTTGGATTGTGTCAGCAGTTTGACTACCCTATAAATTTACACTACTCTCAAACTACTGATGTTACAAGTTTTTGCAACTCGTTGTTTGACTACCCTATAAATTTACACTACTCTCAAACTATTGCGGAATTTTGCAAAGTCAATAATTTGTTTGACTACCCTATAAATTTACACTACTCTCAAACCTCAAATTTGAGAAAAAGCTGCTACGACAGCCCGGTAAAAAGGGTAATAGCAATGCAAATCCACGTATATTATATACCAACATTTACATTTTGTCAAACACTATATTTCGCAAAAGTCGTTGTCGATTATTAAACGGTCAACTCCTCCGGGCTTTTCCGTTTCAAAGCTGTCGAGCATCAGCACATAGAGTTGCTTTTGCTCGACGCTTTTGACAAAAAGCTCCATTTCCTCATCAGAAAAATAACTTGCCATATTTACCGTGACAAACAGCTTTCTGCCGTCAAATTCGGTTATGACTTCAAGAAAAGACATAGGCAGTGGGAACTCGAACCCGCATTGCCTGTCGACTGAATTTTCACAAAGCCTTCCGCCTTGTCGGTCTTGACGGGCGTCAGCCCGCCTGCACCCTTACGCACCGAAATTCTTTGCAAAAATTCAGCCGAACAGGTGCTCGCAGTTTCACATAAGCAATTTTTTCTGTAACAAAGTAAATTGTGCAGGGAATACTGACGTATTTTCAAGCAATTTACTGCCGTTACGGGGAAAATTGTTATGTGAAACCAATGTGGGTTCGGGTCCCCACTGCCTAAGCGCTTCAAGCGTTGACGAATAATCGTCCGCCACGCAAAGCTGCAAAGACTTTATAAGTGATGCGGCGCTTAACTTGCCGCATTGAACGCTGAACGGAAAATCAAAGCAAAGGTCATATACATAACTCTCTATTTCCGCAAGAATTTTTGAAGTTTGCATAAAGTGTTCCTCATCGACCGCCTTTTTCTCCGCAGCAGAGGATATGCAGGACAGCATATGCTTGGTATTGATATTAAACGGCACAAAGGCGTCTATAATGCAGACGTTCCTCTCAAAGGGTACGAGTGCATTGCCGTGTGAGAGGACAAGTTCGCCGTCGCCGCCCGATGACTGAAAATACAAATTTTCAAGATACGTCCTGTATAGACGCTTATTCTCTATTACAAGTGAAAACGCCCTGCCCTCTTTAATCTCAAAAGATGAATTCTGCAACGGACTTGAAAGCTTCACAAAATCACCAGCCTTTCGTCGGTATCTATGACATCTGTTTTTGACACCCCGGTTATGTATGCCATTGAGGCAAACTGTTTTTCCGTGACTGTGAGCATCTGCACAATGCCTTTTTTCGGCTTGTTTTTACGAATAACGTCAAACACGGATTTCTGCACGGAGCCGTTTAAGACCATACGGCAGTAAACGGACTCCTGCATCATTACAAATCCGTTTTTTATGAGTAATTTTCTAAATGTTCGGTATTCCCGCCTGTCTGCCGCCGTTTCCGTCGGCAAATCAAAAAAGACTATAATTCTCATAAATCTGTAACTCATATTAATTTGGCAAATCTAATCAGTGACAGGTCATTGTCATTTATTGCGTCAAACACACTTTTGCTGTATATTTTGATGGTATTAATAAGGCTCTGTTCACTGCCGTTTATTACGTACGTTTCGTTTAAAAGCGATATTAAACGGTATTTTAAATCTCTGTTAAATTCCGTCAGGTGCATACCCAGTACCTCGTTGTCCACGATTACCCTAAAAGGCTCCATTAAGTCGCAGGAAAAATTATACGCATTGAACATATTGTCGTGGAATATTCCGATTTGCGTTAAATATCCGTTTGCGCACACCGTTCTGTTAAAAGCCGAGAGAATGAGCGAATACCCGTAATTGAGCGAGGCATTGATTGCGTTCTCCTGCCCACGGGAAAAGTCCTTGCCGAAAAGTGCGTTAAAATACACCTTGGCGGCGTGCCCCTCACGGTTGGTTGTGTCGCCGAATTCAGTCTGCTCTATGTACTCGCTGAGCAAATCGCCCTCGTCGGTGTAATCAAACGAGTAGAGCAGTTCTGCCTGATTGCGAATTTTCTCCGTGACAATCTGCGTCCACACCGCCTTTTTGCGCTCGTCCGACCAGGCAATTTGCGTGCGGATTTTTGACGAGCTGTCGTGGCTGCCGATGTAGGGTTGAAGTTCGCCATAGGGACTGCGCTTTTCGTCGCAGAATATTACCCTGACCTTTCGCCTTGCAAGCTCTGTCAGCAAACAGCCGGTTATGGAAACCGCAGGATTTTCGATAATAACAATGGCTATCTCGTCTATGAAAATCCTTTTGGTTTCCTCACTGCGGACTACCATATACCCCATACTGAGGTCGAGCTTGCACCTGTTTGTTATGACAACGGTTCGCCAACTCATAACAGTTCTTTAAGGTTTGCCGACCTTGTTTCATAAAGACCGGAAGCCGAACGGTCAACAATTCTTATATCGTCGTATTTCCAGTTGCTTAAATTTGCACTTGCGAGTATTACTCCGGAATTTTTTGAATTTCCAATAGCAAGAGCGTTACACGTACCTGCCCTATTAGTTTTTAGATACAATATCAAATTTGACAGGCACTCAATCTGCGCAACAACATCGCATTCTTTGAACTTTAATATGGAAGTTTCATCAATGGTTAATTTAGCAGCCGGGAACTTACAAAATGTATTGCTGAATATTTTGTTTTTAAGATACATCAAAAACTCCATATTTTCATCGGAGGAAACACGGTCGTAATTTTCGTCTATAACATAATTTTTATTCTGTTTCCTCTTTTCCAATATTCTGTCGACTCTTTTTGCATATGATGTCCACTCGGCAGAATAGAAAGCTGTTGCTAATGAACGAAATATTACTTTTTTTCCGCTTTTCCCCGCCAAGCAAACATCAAATCCGTCAAGTGAAAATACCGTATTTACCTTTATAACCCTTTTACCCAACGGGAACTGTATATCGCTTGCCTTGGAACCGAGCTTGTTTACTACATATTCCGACACAAACTTTTCGTCATCTTTAAACTTTGGTGCATACATAAGCTCAACGGGCACAAGCGTGAGCTCGCTTTTCTTGCCGGACTTATATTTTACAAGCACAAAGAATGATGCGGCAGCCTTGTTGTATCCACCGTACTTAACAGGGTCAAGACCCGTTTTTCTCGGTACGAGCGAGCCGTTACCGGATTTTAGGGGCATCTGGTCAAAAAGTCCTCCCTTTTGCTCCACCTGATATTTGGTAAGGTGCACGTGACTGTTTTTCATAACCTTGTCCACAACGGACAGATGCACGGTCGGGTTCCAGACCTCCGGCGCACGGCTGAGCGGATTTCCGAACAGAGTTTTAATGTTGAGCGAATACCTGTCGGCCGATACGTTGAACCGCTTTGTAAACCTCTCGTTATATATATTGCCCACAAATATGTTAAGATAAGCGTCATTTGCGTGGTGAATGTCGTTTATCGAACGGCACTTTACAAGCTGCATATCCCGCTTTTGGTCGTTGGTGTATTTTTCGCCGAACGCCTTTTCCTTAATTTCGCCGTAGTTGTGCCTGAATTCCGAAACCAAGCCTGCCTTTACATATACAATCTCCGTTTTGGGGAAATATTCTTTAAGCAGTGTTGCAACCGCCTTGGTAGATTGGCTTGTTTCCACAAGCTGGCGGTTTATAAAGCCGTTTTTCTCATCGGGGGTAAAGGCGGTAGAGCGTGTAAGCCTCTTATACTTTTCCTCATTTATAAGTGTATGACTTTTTAAGAACTTCCAATATCCGTGCATATTTTGACGGATTGCAGCGTCTATCGGATAATTGTCGCCCTTTGCCCCGTTCTCGGTGGAGTGCACAAGCACCTTGTTGTTGTGAATACTGTCGTCCTTGATGTACGATTGCGGCCAGATGTGGTCAACGTTGTATTCGTCCGTACCTATAAGCTGCAAATCAAGCGGCTTTCCGCAGTACATACACTTGCCCATCTGCTGATAGTACAAAAACAGCTTTTCACCCTGCAAACGGTTGTCCGCAATGTCGCCCATATCGTCAAGTTCTTTTATGAGCTGTCTGCTCTCCTCATCTTTAATCTGCTTGAATTTTTCAATAAGTGCGTCTTTCCTTGAAGTTGTGCGCTTGCCCTTTTTGTCGGCGTCATTGCTCCTGGTCATTTCCACAAAAATCTTTTTGGGCGCACTTTTTTTGACCTTGGCAATGTCCGAGAATATTTCAAGAGTCCTCAAAATAGGTCTTTTAACGGCGTTTGAAACATACATACTGTCAAGACGGTCGGTCAGCGTCTGTGGGTTTTGTGCATAGTACTCTGCATTTCCCCTTTCAATCAGCTCATTAAACGTATATTTGTCACTGCGCAGTATCTGCATTAAATTGTCGTTTGTGTTCCACAAAAAGTGCATAACCGTGCCGACTTCGCCCGTTTCGTTGCTCACGCCTTCAATGCCGTTTAGCAGCTTTTGAGAAAGTCTGCCGAAGTCGGAATACTTCTTTGACGATACGTACTTTAAGTCCTCCGCACTCAGATTGAAGTTGTTTTCGAGCCATTTTTTAAATCGGGTTTTGTCCTCAATGCACGTGGAATGGAGTATTATGTCCTCAATCTGCGCCTCGCTCAGTTTGCCGTCCGCTGCCAAACGGTAAAAGTCAAACATCGGTTTCATTGACGACTTAATCACCGTGTCTATTCCGCTTATTCGGTTTTCCTCACCGGGTTTTATGATACATTCGCTTTCGAGAAATTTAACTATACTTTTATATGTAACCTTCGGCTTATTTGAGCCGTGCGGCATAAAGAGAGTGTCGAATATTTTCTGTTTAAGCTCTGCGCTTATGCCCCTTGCGTCAATCTTTAAATTATTTATCTCGTTTAGCACAGTATATTTGCAGTACAGGAGCGAATTTTTAGGAACAACGTCCTCACCCGGCAGATATGTGCACTGCCCGGTTAATTTGCGGATAAAAGCCTCCTCGCTCTTGTCGTAATCAACCATATTTTCAAAGTTCCACGGGTATATTTTTCCGCTTGCCTTGCGTTCAATCCACGCCTTTTTGCTGTGCGTATTGAGCGGGCCGACAAAGTACGGTATTCTGAAAGTGAAAATGTCCTCAATTTTTTGCGAAACGCTGATTTCGTCCCCGTCCTTTGAGCGCAAAAACTCATAGTGAGCCTCTGCGTTTTTAAGTATCTTTTTAAGCTCGGCAAAGTAAAGCTGATGCGGTATAACACGGTTGTTGGTGTTTATCTGCTTGGGCATATATGTGCCCTCGTCAATCCTTAACAGAATATTGTCGATAAGTGCTCTGTCGGCTTCGCTGTCGGGAGTTATGGACGATAACAGCTTTTTGACAGTATTGCCAAACTCATCGTATGTTGTCTTTTCGTGTCCGTGCTTACTGCGGTTTTCCGCCTTTTTGTCCGACTTGTAGTTTGCGGCATATGCACTGTAATACCCTGCGTCCGCACTGCGGAACATCTTGCCGTACTCTTTGGGCAAGTACTTCTTAATCAGAGTTTTAAGCTCTTTAAGGTCTTTTTTGTGCGTTTCATATTCATTTACCTTTGACTGCGATATTGAAGATGCGCCGGACAGAATTTTAACAAGTGCGGCACAGTCATAAAGCCGTGAGAGATTTATGAGCAGCTGCGCATTTTCATCAAGCGAGGCTATGGTGCTTTCAAGCTCGTCAACCTTGTCAAGTTTTACGCTCTCGTCAGGATTTTCCAAACTGTCATCGCCTATAAACAGAGCTTTTAACTTAACCGTGCCGCCGCAGAGAAGTTTTATCATACCGGCTCTCGAAAAGGGATATTGCTCGGCGTCGTCTTTCGGCTTTTTGCCGCCGAACAATAATGCGTACATTTCCTTTTCCTTGTCCGTTACTCTCATCTTTTGACTGAGAATTTTGGAAAAAGGCTCAACGCCGCACTCCCACGGCAACGCATAACCGTTGTCCGTGAACCACTGCATAAAGCTCTCGTACAGCGGAGCGGCGTCGGTTAATTGCTCCGCACTGTCCGCCTTAATGTCACTCAAAAAGTGCCCCCTGTGCGCAACAAGCCAGGCGCAGGCAGTATAGATATAGCGTATATCCTCTTTTTCCGTTGAGTTCATAAGGTGCAGTATGAGGTGATGTATCGTAGGATACTCCTTGTGATACTCCTTTCCGAACGGCGGCACATCATAGTGCGGCAGCTTTCTGTCCTCAGACAACAATGCAGACTCTCTGAGCCGCTTAAAAAAGTCGGGGTCGGCTTTGGCAATCTCTGCTCCGAACAATTCTTGAAGTAGCTTGACACGCTGTTTGCGCCTGTCCAACCGCCGCCTTGCCGTACGGTATGTGCGCCTGTCGGCACTCTGATTTGCCGCATCAAAGAGCGTCACGCCCCACATAGGCTCGCCCCTGTGTTTGCAAAGCGTGTAGTCCGTGTTTGTCACGGCATAGCCGACCGAGTCTGTTCCGATGTCTGTGCCGGCATAGTATTCGCCGACCGGTAAATTTTTAAAATTTGTATTGATATAATACATGTGAACCAAAAAAAATAGAAAATCAAAATTCAATGTGATATAATGTTTTTTGCGAC
>CAKSTI010000020.1 GCA_934500705.1 uncultured Clostridia bacterium
CACATAAATACCTTTGTCAATACCGAGCCTGACGCTTTGTTTACGTCAAAGGATATTACCTTATTCTCAACCGCAATATCCCTCTTAACAGCGCCTATGAGGTTGCCTGCCGAGTCGTAATCTGCCACAAATACGGTCACAGTACCGTTATCGGCATACTCTGACGGGTTAAACGTTACCGTTACGGAATTGCCGTTGTCAGATGCGATTTTTGCCTTATAGGTAACAAAGAGGTAAACACCGCTGCGGAACTCTATAACGCCGCTGCCGTTACCGGTGTTTTTGGTAACCTGTATTCCGAAGTTACTTCCGTCTTTGACTGCGGCCTCTGCGTTTGCCTTAAAGTAATCGCTTATGTCAAGTTTGTATAAAACGGCAGTAGTATTTTCATTGTCTGCTGCGGTTTTAGCATTGTTCTTTAACGTTTCATAGTCCTTATCGGCTTCCGTTAATTGGTTCGCATTTAATGCAACACCCGTTGAAATAGGCTCATACTTTGTAGGAAGTTTCTTGGGGGTATTATCGCTGTTTTTAATTGTATCTGCGGTGAATGAACTGCACCTGTAAAAGTCTACTTTGTTGTAAGCAAGTTCATCTGTATTCTTTCTTGCACTGTATACAAGGTATGCGCTGTCAACGTTTTCAAAGTCTACCTTGCTTAAATCGTACTGCATATACGCATATGTCGCATTAACTATGTCCTCTTTGCTTGTAGCCTCTGCGGTTGCAACCGGATATGTTGATGTTTGGTTAAATCCCCAAACTCTGTTTTTGGTATCATACTGATAGTAATCCGTTATATATTTATATCCGTCTCCCTGCATTGCTATAAGGTCAGTCTTAACAGTACCGATGTCTATTGTCTTTTCGGTAACATTGCCGTAAATGTCAACAGCTTTTGCTTTTATAGAGTGAGAGCCGTTTGCATATCCTGCGAGAGTTACAGAATATTCACCGTTGCTCTGAGTAACGGCGCCCGTGTACTCTGTGCCGTCCACATAGAATACAACGTCTGCAATGTCTGCCGTTGAGGAGGAAACCGCTGTCAGCAGAGTAGCTGTTATGTCATCGCCGCTTTTAGCGGTTGAGAGGGTTACATCTGTATTGGCGTTATATGGCATATCGAGCATAAGCATCGGTGTGCCATCTACCCAATAAACCCCTGCCCAGGCGTCCATAAGCGCAAATGTTGCCGTAGAGTTTTGGCTGTTTATCTGCTCGCTGATATAGCTTGCCGTCATATCTACACTTATATTGTAGTCAGAAATATTTATTCTGCTGTCGTCAACATCGAGATAATATTCTACCGGATTTGATGAACCGCTCCAACTTTCCGAAATACTGGTTGTGTTGACAGGAATTCTGGTGCACACGCCGTCCTTTATATATGTTAAATCATCGCCCGGTACATCGTATAATTTTAGGCAATAGTTAGACTCTTTCAATTTAGCAAACAATCTTGCTCCGCCTATTGTTCTGCCCTTGTAAGCAGACAAGTCGTATTTAAAGAACATCGGTGCTCTGTACTTTTCGGCAGTGGCACTTACAGCATTTCCGTCTGCATCTTTTCCGCCTTCCGACGAAATTACACTGGCGCCCTCATTCCACCAATCGTTGGTTCTTTTGTATCCCTCTATTCTCGTCATAAAGTCAATGCCTTTAAGCGTTTCAGCCGGTTCGGTGATATATACCTTTTCGCTGTCGAGGTTAAACTTAACGCCGGACTTTGAGCTGTCGCCCATAATGCCGATACCGTCAGCCATTATGCTGCTGCCGCTCGGAATTGTATCATCATTTGTTATGATAACAACATCGTGTTTTTTGTTTTCCAGTCCTGTTGCAATGTTTATCATACGGTCAACGGCGTTAACAGCAACAGTCTTTTTTACACCGTCAACATACACGGTAAGTGTTCCGAAGTCTTGTGAGATTGAATTTTCCGTATGAATATCTGCGCCTGTTCCGGTAAAGCTGAAATGCAGTACCTGGTTTGCGCCGTCGGCATAAATTAATGGTTTTTGGGTTTGGGTTGAGGTTCCCTTTTTCCACTGATTTCCCACAGGATTGTGAGCGTCAACGCTTGCATAATATGCGTCCTCCTGAACGCCGTACTTTGCATTACCGAGTTTCATTTCCTGCGGCTCGGTTACATCTGCGTTTGCTGTAACCTGGTCTGTAATATAGGTTTCTATCTCATCGGCATATACTGCATAACCGGCATCTGTGGGGTGCACGGTGTCTGCAATGTACTTTTTCCATACTGCGTTGTCGGGGTCGAGAGAACCGCCGTCTGTTCTCGGAACTTTATTGCTATTTTCCGCAAAGATTTTCTCATTAAGAGTTTTACCTACATAGATTGTGGGTATGCCGTATCTGTCGGCAATCTCCTGATGAGCCTTTAATGCGTCCCATTCCTTCCACGCAGCATTTGCGTTGTTCTCGTAATCAAAGGAGTAAAGGTCTGTTGTAAACAGAATAACTATGTCCATTTTGGGGTTTGCTTTATAGAGTTTACGTACGATTGTTTCCATATTTGCGGCAGCCTCATCATAGCTTACCTTGTCGTATTTGTCGTTTATGGCAAATTCCACAAATGTCAAGTCGGGCTGCTGCGCCGTGCCGAGTTTAAGCACACTGTCTGCACGGTATGCGCCGTGTGAGGTTCCCGTGCCGCCCCAGCCGGCATTAATCACTTTAAAGTCGATGGCATTGTTGTCTTTGTTCTTGGCATAAGTGTCCTTAATCCACTTATAGGTCAAGCCGGCATAACAATGGTCACCGTCCGACGCTCCAAATCCTGCGGTAATGGAACCGCCAAAGTAACCCACAGTAAATTTTGTTCCGTTTTTCAGCAGGTACGCCGTATTCTGCAAGCCGTTTTGCTCAACCGGGTTACCGCTGTCTTCCGCAGCAAATGCAATGCCGGTGAAGCATATGTTTACCATCATTGCAATGAGCACTGCCAGCGAAAGAATGCTGAATAGTTTGTTTTTCCTCATTTTACTAACCTCTCTTTTAATTTATTTATTTTAGCCGCAGTGCGGCATAAAATACTATTGTATATACACGCTTTGCGAAAGCGGTTTTATATTGTCAAAGCCATCTATTACAAACCACTTTGTATTCTCTGACGAATAATATTCTTTGATTTCGTACGGGTTCATTTCGAGCCTTTGTGTTACTGCGTCCGTAAATGCCGGATTTTCGCCGTCCGAATAATGCGCCGAAACAAGAACACAGTTTGTTTTGGCGTTTAAGGTGTTAGATACCTTAATCTTATTTTCGCCGTAAACCTTTTGCAGGCAGACCGGGTAGTCCGAGTACTTCTGATATTCATACACAAACATACCTGAGGACGTTCCCACATAAACCTGCGGCAAATGCGGGTGGAACGCTATGCCCCACACATCGGCACTGCCGGTAAGCCCGGTGACGAGCCGCCAGGTTGTTCCGCCGTCAAAGCTCTCATAGATGCCTTTGCACACCTTCTTTTGGGAGTCGTCGCAGCCGCCGCCCACAAGGTGAAGCGGATTTTTGGGGTCCTGGTCTATGCACCAGAGCGGAAAGTCCGTGTTATACTGCGTGACGCCGACTTTTGTTACAATCTTATAGCCACGGTTATAGTCGCACACGTAGAGCTTTCTTTCGTCAAATTTGTCTGCAACGATTTTGATGTTGCCGCCGCCGATGCCGATATTCATAGCGGAAAAATCCGCTCCGCCGTTGAGCGAACGGTAAATGGAGCCGTCCTTTACCGCCCAGACAACATCGCCGTTGACGGGCGATACCTCACGGATTTCGTACCCGCAGTCGGCAAAGGTTTTTCCGTCGTCACGGCTTATGTACCTGCCGGCGTATATTACGTCGGGGTTTTGAGCGTGAAAGGCAATTTTGGTACAGCTGCCGTTTGTACCCTCTATCTCACGGTAGCTTTTGCCGCCGTCCGTTGTTTCCTTAATTATTGTGCCGCTTTCGCCGCTGCCTACGGATATGAGTATTCTCTGCGGATTTTTGGGGTCCATAGCTATTGCCTGGCAGGTTTTGTTGCCGTTGTATCTGATGCCGTTGCGGTCGTCGCCGGCGTAATATATTGCCGGGTAACGTTCGCCGTTTCCGCTCGGAACGCTCTTTACAACGCCGACATCTACAAACGAAAACCAGTAGTTGTAATCATCGTTAGGGTCAAACGCAAATCCGACCGCCCTCATACCGGAATATCCGCTCGACGACGCCGAAAAGTTCTTTGCCCCGTCCGTTGACTTAAATATCTCCGTCGGCGTTGCGCAGTACACAACGTCCGGCGCAGAGGGCGAAACCGCAAAGTAGTTCTGATACCACGCCTCTGTCGGATTGACGGAGAGGGTGCTGTCTATGACAGACTCGGTATATGTTGCTCCGTTGTCACCGCTTACGCAGAGCGGCGAAAGGTTCTTGGTTATATACAGTCTTGACACGCTCTCATCGGGCGAGGCGGTGTAGCGCACCGTGGTAAACAGTCTGTTTTCGTACACATACTTCTGCATAAGCGACACGGTAGCGCCGAGGTCTGCCGTGTAGTACAGATACCGTGGCGTGACATATGCCATACCGCCCGGTGCCGACGGGTTCAGCGAAAAGCTGATAATATCCTCATCGGACGCCAAATCGGTTTTTAAGCTGATTTTGTTAAACTCTGCATCGGCATCTTTCTTTACGTATATGCCGTCGCCTTTGACGAGTGATGCAAACACGCCGTTTTTATACTCAATGCCGAGCAGTTTTTTCCCCTCCATAGCAACGGCGTTCCAGCTTTCGCCTTTATCATCGGAGGTATATATGCCGTCGCCGTACGTTGCAAGGAATACCTTTGAATACCCCTTATCCTGCGTTTCAAACGCAATGAGTCTGCCTCCGTGCTGATTCTGATTAAAATTAATTCCGCTTAAAACGCACCGCCAGGTAATGCCCCCGTCCTCGGATATGTATACGCCAATGCCGTCCGTGTTGCTCCACTGATAACCGGGGTAGCCTATTGCATAGACAATGCTGTCGTCCATAGGGTCAAAGGCGGCGTTAAGACAGCCTGCGCTGTCAAATCCGGAGGACGTATTGTTCCAGTCATTTCCTCCGTCGGAGGTAGTCCATATGCCGGAGGTGTCCGTACCGAATAGCACCTTGCCGCTGTCTGCGGCGGAAATGTCCATACACATAACCCTCTGCCACGCATCGCCGCCGTGATAGCCTTGCTCAATCTGCTTTTCGGTAGTCATATAATACTTTTTTATCCACGGGGTAATTTGCTTTGTTGTATAGTCGTCAACATTCTTACCCTCGCCGGAGCCGTACTTTTCCGTTCCGACAAACAGCTCCGAATAGTACTCCCACAAATTCATATCGCCCGGAAAAACTCCGTAGGCGGAAACACCGCTCAAATTCTCGTTCATAGTCTGCGCAAGTGCTTCAAGTCCGCCCGCCTGAACCTCATTGGCTATTGTGCGGTCTATTCTGCCGTCATTCTGGGTGGAATACAGGACGTAACTGCAATTAACAACAGCGTCGGCGTTGTTTGTGACGGGGTACGCCTTGCCGACGTCCGCCGCCGCAAGCATACCGCTGTATACGCAGTTTATAACCGCCGCAGATGTGCTCTCCGCCGTTGAGGCGAGTCCGAAAAACGTCTTGCCCGTAAGGCGTGGATAGCTATGGATATTCACTGCGGCGCAGTTGATTATTTTGCCGCCGTCCTTTACCGTTCCGGCAAAAATTCCCGTATCGTTTGCGGTGGACACGTAGCCGTCTGCGTTAAGGTTCATAACCATTCCGGTAAGATTTCCGAACAGACCGTAATCAAGCCTTTTTACGCCGACGTTTTCGCCTTGGTAGCCGGTTAATTCGTTATAGCTTTTTGCAATCGTTATATAATGTCCGCCGCCGTCATATACACCTGCAAACTCGCCCTCTGTTCCCATACCGACCGAAAAATTTTCGCCGTACTCGGGAGCTTCAAAGACAATATCCGCCGTTTGCTTAAAGTACATATCCTTAAATGTTTTGCCGTCTTTTACGCACTGCGCAAGCGCTTTATAATCCGCCTCGGTCTTTATGATATACGGTCTGCCTACGCTCCCGTCGCCGTCAAAGGGCTTTGCATCTGACGCAAATGCACCGCAGGAGGCAAACAGCACGGCAAGCGCCGTAATAAGAGATGCAGACTTTTTTAATAAATTTTTAATGGCAAATCCCCTCCTTTACCGCAGATACACGCTTATCTTAACTGTGTTTCGTTTACAAGAGCCGTCATATTCTTAACATTGTCCCACACATACAGGTACAGCGAGCACCCGTCGAGGCTGGTGTCGGCAAAGTTTATGGTCACGGCTGCATTATACACAGTTTTGCGTGCGTCCAAAGAGGAATACTTTTGCGGTACGAGGTCAAGCAAAGCTCCCTTTTTGTCATACAGAGCCAATATAACCGTGACGTCCGACGGCTTTTCGTAGCAGTTGAATATGTCCATTGCGACCTTTAACGAGGAGTTCGGGGCAAAGGAGCCTGTCTGCTCTATATTGCTGACACGGGCGCCGTCTGCCGTAAACTTCATTGAAGTTACGTATTTTTCCACGCCGTTTTCGTACGCAGAAAGAGTTGCGGTATGTTTACCCTCTTTTATATACTTTCCGTCTATTGTTATATCATTTTCCCATACGCCTTGGAGGGTATACTCATAGGCAACTTCGCCGTCGATTGTAATTTTTACGTCCGGTGCGTCTTTAAAATACGTTACGGCGTTTACGGCGTAATCGCTGTTTGCCGATGTATATTCATCACCGCTCAACGTTATTGCGGTAAAGGGTGCATCGCTTATGAGCGGCCCTCTCACGCTCGGAGCGAGGACGGGCTTTTTGTCCCTTGCCTTCCAGGTGAGCAAATCAACTGCCGAAACTCCGCTCTCCTTTGCGCAGTCATACAGATTGGCGTTAAGTCTGTCGTGGAGAGTTGCCATTGATGCCGAGTCCACATTTTCGCCAATTCCAAAGGAGATATTATTATTGTTCCTCGATGCTGTTATGCAATAATAGCAGTCCTTATACCCATTCGGGTTATCGGTTATTATGTAGCACTTGGTATTGCCTGCGGCATACATTATGGACGAGTAGTAGCAGTTATATATTGCAACGCCGTCGTAGCCGTCGGTTGAAGCAAATCCGTAAAATGCCTTGCCCACCATCTCGGAGTGCGACGAAAAGTCGGTTGCGGCGCAGTTGATTATTTTGCCCTCGCCTACCACTTTATGAGCGATAATTCCGCCGTCGTTGTTATTGAGCCAGTAGCCCGTTACAATAACGTTCATTACGGTACCGCTGAGCTTGCCGAACAGTCCTTGGTCTATGCGCACTTTGCCCCACTTGTCGTAACTGCTTATGTAGTTATAGCTGGTTGCAAGAGTTATGCTGTGACCCATTCCGTTATATATGCCGGCAAATTCATCGGTTGCGCCGAGGCCGTAAACGATAAGCTCGTTTTCCTCCTTTAAGGCAGGGGCAAACTCAATGTCGGCTGTCTGATTAAAGTACAGACCTTCCAGTGTTTCGCCCATCTTTACATATTCCGAAAGCCGAATGTAATCGTCTATGGTATTTATAAGATAGGGGTCGTCATATGTTCCGCTGCCCTCAAACTCGTACACGATAGGTTCGATTTCGTGATAGTATTCACCGGAAAGATTGGGAGTTGAGCCGTCCTTTTTCCACATCATAAGCGATGAAAGTTCTATTCCGGAATTTTGAGAAACGGTCACGAGGTTATCGTTGAGCGTTCTGTGCATAAGCGACATCTCGTCAAGGTTTTTCTGCTCGCCGGCAGACAGGTCAAGTCTGTTTTCCACACGGCACTGATTGATGTAGAAGTATGAGCACTCTGCCGCAGAGGATACGTTTGTGAGCGGATACGAAGTTGTGATGCCTGTGTTAAACAGATTTCCCGCAAAAAAGCAGTTATACATTGCCGTGCCGGAATACCCTGCGGCAGACGCAAGACCTAAAAATCCCTTGCCGTCAAGCTCCGGGCAAACCGTAACATCTCTTGCACCGCAGTTTACGAGTTTGCCGCTGCCGCTTATGCAATTTGCAAATATTCCCGTATCTATGCTAAATCTCCAATATCCCGTGGCAGTAAGGTTTACTACCGTACCGGTCAGCTTGCCGAAAAGACCGGTCGTCTTTATTACGCCTACATTCTGAGGTTCGTAGCCGGATATTTTGTTGTAATTGTCGGCAAAGGTAACGCTGTGTCCCGCACCGTTATATATTCCGGCAAACTCGCTGTCCTTGTTAATGCCGTATATTTTTACGGTGCCGTACTCAACTGACGGAAAAGCAAAATCCGCAGTCTGCTCAAAATACACGCCGTCAAAGTTTTCTCCGCCGTTTACAAGCTCGGCAAGTTTTTCGTAATCGTCGCAGCTTCCTATAATGTAGGGAGAACTCTCTGTTCCCTCCCCCGCAAACGCTCCGCCGTCATACGCAAAGGCGGTCATTGTGTTTAATATTAAAAGTGCAATCAACACAGCGCTTGCCGCTTTGGTTTTAATTGTATTAATCATTATAGCGTCCTTTCCTTCGGATTTTATTTTTAAAAATACTTTCCTACTCTATGAATAAATAGTACCTGTATTCGCTGACATCGCCGTAGCTTACAAATGCAGCCGCACGGTAACCGCCGTAGCCGAAATGCACGTAGTCCTTTATGTCGTCACCGCTGATTTTTATTACATCGTAATTGCCGCCTGTTTCTTTAATGAGGTATGCTCCTCCCTTTAAGGGGTACGCATACGGGGTGTCCTCGTTAATCGTTTCGGGACTTGCAGATATTCTCACGTAATACGAGTCGGTAACGTCATAAACCCAGCCGAATGAAAATTCATCTCCGTCGGGTATAAACGGGTCTTTGTTTCCGGTGGAGTAATAGCCGTTGGCGTCAGCCTTGGGGAAGGTTTTGGTAACGCTGTCATAGAGTATCTCCCAATAGCCGATGTAACCCCTCGGTGTAAGACCGTATCTTATGATGCTGCCCGGTGTAAACTCGGATATTCTGTTGTTTTTGGAGGGGTCAACATAAAATTCCACTACCGATGAGCCGTCATAGAGCGAGAGTTTATACATTGTACCGTCGTCGGTGGAGGCAATGCTTACGTTCTTTACAACGCTCATTCCCTGTCCACGCTCTATGTTTGCGTCGGTTTCGGAATAATTGCCGAAGGCAACGCATATGTCGTACGCAACGGGATTTTCGCCGATTGCGTAAAGCTCTATCGGGCTTTTATGGTCGTTTCTCAAAGTAGTTGTCGCAAACTGCGAATAGTCAATTACATCACCGTACTCGGCAGGTGCGCCGAAGTACAAAGGAGTGCCGTTGGGCCAGAACTTTATGCCGAAGTTGCGGTTTCCGCTCTTATAGTTAAGCTGTTCCTCGTCTTTGCTGCGGATTTTATGCAGAGAATTGAGCGTTTCGTCCGGTCCCAGGGTGTCGGTATCAACATAGGTAACCCTGCCCGTTTCGTCGGTGAGGTAGCATATAACCCTCGGAGTCAGTCTGAGCTCGCCGTTTAGCAAAGTTGTGTATAAATCCTTGGGAGCAACGGACTTTCCGTCGAGCACAACGTTCTTGGCAAAGTCGTACTCGGCTTTATTGCCGTTGGGGTCCAGAATATACGCCTTTATGTTATTGGAGTCAACTCCGCTGCCGTTTAAGAGTCCGAGCATCATACCTGATTTAAGGTTTGAATTGTCCGTTTCGTTAAAGTAAACCACCTTGCCGTCATACGAGAGGTAAAACGTTCCCTGCATACCGACAACCAACTTGAAGCTGTCCGAATTTTTTGCAAATGCCGACACTTCGTATTCCTTGCCGTTTATCGTCACTTTGTCCGGGCGGTCTGCACCGCTCTTTACAAAGGAGTCAAGCGTGCCGGTCACCCTTAAATAGGACACTATCATTTTAATATAATCGCCGTCAAGGCTCTGACCGACGGAGAGAATATCGTACTTTGTCAAATCGGAAAAACTTTTTTCATTTCCGTCAGAGTCGAGCAGTACATAATCCTTATCTTTAAGTTCAAGGTTATTCGGCTTGCTCATATAGTCATAAACGGTTTCGTTGTCGGCGTTGTAATTGGCGTAAATGATATTTGAATACGCCCAGATGCTTATTACGTCATAGTGGGAGGCGCCGCTGTTGTCTATTGCGGTTATGCAGCCGCTTGTCATATCGTTTATGCACTTTAAGTAATCGTCGTTTACATTCAGCGATTTGCCGTTGTATATGTACTTTGTATTAAGACCGACTTTTATCTTTTTCTGCTTTGAGCCGTCGGTATAGGTAATGCCGTCTTTTTCTGCCTTTACGATGTCGGAGGCCTCAATTCTTAGCATATCGTTATCGTACTCGCACATATATACAACGGTGCCGGAGGGTGCGTTCTTTTCCTGTTTGTAGAAAAGTCTTACATTACAGCCGAGGTACTCATTCTGAACAGCCTCGGTAACCTTGTAGCGCACATTGTCCACAACTATGTAACCGTCAAGGTGTCCGTCGCCGTAATTGAGCGCCGTCACGCTGTTTGATGTAACGATGCCGTAGACCTCGTAAATATCGTAATACATTCCGAGCAGAGTCCTGTTGGCATCATTGCTGTAATCCGCTTTGCCGTTTTTGTACGACACTTCGTCAAGGACGGGCGCCGTCATCATATTAAGCAAAAGCCTCGGCATATCGTCCGCAGTCAGGAACGAATTAAATGCGCCGTCAACGCCGTCTGTAATATCCAGCTTGTTTATCTGTCTTACATATCCCGACGGATAACCGCCGTTATTATTGCAGTAACTTCCGTAGCCGAGGGCACGGACTGCAATGACGGAGGCATCGGTAACGGTTATGCTGTCATTTGGATTAAACCTACCGTCATTTCCGCTTATGTAGCCTGCGTTGTATGCGGCAGTCACTGCGCCGTAGCAGTCCATAGACGGCACAACGTCGGAAAACACCGAGCTGTCCCCGTTTATGTCGGTATTCAGAGCGGCGCACTTGGCAAGTTTCCGGACAAATTCCGCTCTTGTAACCAAAACGTCGTGACCGAGCTTTTTTAAATCGTCATTGTCCAGTATGCCTATCTGCGATAACAGTCTGTAACCCGTATCGTCATCGCTTGCAATTCCGTAAGCCGGTTTTGCGCCGACCGTCACGCTGACCGCAAGGGTGAAACACAGGAAAAAAGCAGTTATTTTTTTGAACATATATTTGCCTCCTTTACTTTTTTATCAACAGAGAATACAGCATTTGTGACATTTCTGCTCTTGTTGCGTTCGACTTGGGGTCAAACATTCCGTTACTGCCGTTTATTATCTTTGAATTTTTAAGCGCTTTGACCGGCTCTTTTGCATAGTCGGAAATCTGGCTTTCGTCGGCAAAATCCTCTGAATTTGCAGGCTGTTCAAAGGCAAATCCGGCAAAGTTTGCGGCTCTGTGCACTATAACCGCCGCTTCCTCTCTCAAAATATACTGCTCCGGGTTAAATCTGCCGTTGCTGTCACCCGTTACAATGCCGTATTCGGCGGCAGTATTTACAATGTCGCTGTACCACTTGCCGTCCTCAACATCTGCAAAGTATCTGTTCTGCGCACTTCCGCCGAGTTTTAAGGCGGTCATAACGAGCTTTAAAAATTCTGCCCTTGTGATGTTGTTATCCGGTTTAAAACTGCCGTCGCCGTAACCGTCGATTATTCCGTTTCCTTTGAGGTAGTAAACCGCATTGTACGCCCAGTGGGTACTGTCAAAGTCATTAAACAGCGCATCTTGACCGCCGGTTGTGCCTTGCGCAATATCTATCGAAGTCTTTACGCCTCCGCTTGTCTTTGAACCTCCGCCGCCACCGCCTCCGGGGGAGGAATTTTTAACATCGTCCGAATCTCTTATAACCGCTCTTATTGCGCTTAAAAGTTCGTCAACCGTAGCGTAGGATTTGCCGGCAACAGCCTCGTTGACAAGGCTCTTTCGGTCAAACGCTTTGTATTCCGATATATCTATGCCGAGCGACTTTTCCGCCGACTCCAAGACGCTTGAAACATTACCCGAATTGGGCACCATTTCGATTGAGGTCAAAAACACTTCGTTTCTGAACCTTTGCGGTATGTCATCGACTGTTACTCCCCTCATTCTCTGCACGGTTCTTATTTTAAAATCCGACGTCTGATTTAAGTAGGTTTCCGTTTCCGCATAACCGGAGAGTTTGAGGTATTCACTGCTTTGGGTAATTACATCTGCCGCCTCGCTGTTGCGCTCGGTACTGCTGTTTAAGAGCACATACAGAGTGCGCAGACGGCTTTGTGTGTCTATCGTTTTTATAATGTCGGAAATCAGGGTCTGCTCTCCCGTGCCTATAACTCCTGCCGCCGCCGCACGCTTATCGCCGTCTGACAAATCGGGATAAAATTTAAGCGAGGAAAAGAACGAGCTTTCATACTTGTCTATAAGGTTCATTATGCCTTCGGCTCTGGTATTTATTTCATTTGCGTCGTTTCCGTCATAGCGGACAAGGCTGTTGTATGTGCTGATGACATTTTCGGTATCCTCTTGTCTGTAAAAGAATATCTGCTCGAAGGAAGGCTTTGCTCCGAGTTCCGACACAACGACCGTGTACCAGCCGCTTTCGCCGTTAAAGCTGATGTCAAATTCATAATTTCCGTCGGCAAAGCTTTTCTGCCTGAAATATTTTACTTTGCCGTAAATCTCCTCTTCGCTCAGTTCATCAAATGAGGCGGCGTCGTATCTGCCGCTTAAAATCTGAATGTTCACATAATCCTTTGCCGAGTTGTCAAACTCACCGCTGACCTTTATTGCACTTGCGGCGTCGTCAACCACGGCATTAATCGTGCTGTCGGCATATGCCGTGCCGAAAATCAGGGCAAACGCCGCAGCGGCAATTAAACATTGTCTTATTCGTTTCATAAATATCCTCCCAAGAATTTACTGCTTTCCGATTACTTCGAGCAGGTTATACAGCATAGACGCTATATCCTCTCTCGTTGCGGGCAGACTGCCGTTGTAGGTGTCAATGTTTTCTATGATTTTAAGTTCGGCACAGCACGCAACTGCGTATTCGGCATAGCTTTGCGCTTTTCCGCCGAGATTTGCCTTTGACAAATCCACGCCTTCCGACTTGCCGTATTTTTTAAGCACCCTTGCCATAATGACCGCCGCATCGTCATAGGTTATATTGCTCTTGCCGTCAAAGACCGCATCTGTCCCTCCGACTGCATATCCCTGCTCATAGAGCGCTCCCGCCGCAACAAAATCACGGCTGCGTATGCCGACGTCGGAAAACACCTGCTTTGTTGAAACGCACTTTAAATCAAGAGCCTTTTGCAGCATCTTTGCAAACTCGCCACGGGTAAAGTTTTTATCGGGATAAAAATTGCCGTCGTGATACTGATTTAAAATTCCCTTTTCGTACAGCTTGTCGATTTTTTCCTTTGCATAGCTGTCAGATGTATCAAGATAAATCTTTTCGCTCATATCATAGTACTTGTCATACTCATACACAAACGTTCCGTGCGAGGTGCCGATGTATACACGGGGCAGATTTGGGTGAAATTCCATACACCAGGCGTCACCGAAGCCGAACATTCCCTCCACGTGCCGCCACGTCTTGCCTCCGTCGAACGACTCGCTTATTCCGCCGGACGGTGACAGGTTGACGTGGTCTAAGTTGCAGGTTACAAGGTGCTGAGGATTTTTGGGGTCCTGCGCAACGTCGTAAAATCCACGGATATTCCCCTCGCCGGTATACATACCGGTAAGCTGGGTTAAAATTCCCGCATTGTCCACGTGAATACCGTTGGCAAAAGTGCCTATGTACGCCTTGTCCTTTACCGCAACATCAGCGGTAACGTTCTGAATTGTCGAGCGTATATTGCCTACAAAGTTCCACGTTCTGCCTGCGTCATATGATTTATACAAGAACGAGTTGGCATCGGTGTCGAGCGCCCAGACGATGTTTCCGTCAATCTTGGAACATTCAAGTATCTTGTACTTAACAGCCGTCCACGTTTTGCCGTTATCGTAGCTTATGTTTTTGCCGCAGTATATAACGTTCGGGTCGGTTGAACTATACATAAGCGCACCTGCTGTCGTTGACGGCACATTAATATACTGCCACGTCCAGCCGCCGTCAAGGCTTTCGAGAAGGTTGCTCCCGTACTTGCCGTTGATTAAGTATCTGTTTTTGTTCCTTGGGTCACGGGCAACGCCGTCAACGTCACGCCTGTAATCAAAGCGCATATCGTATGTGTCCTCGGACATATTATCCGTCACTGCCGGGTACTGCTCGCCGTTTCCGCTCGGTATTGTGCGTGCAAATCCACGGTCGGTAAAACTTATCCACACGTTATCGTTGTCTTCCTCGTCAAACCAAAATCCGGAGGCACGGTTGCCCGAATATCCGCTTGCAGACGGGAACCACGTTTTGCCGCCGTCCGTTGTCTTGAACCATTCGCCGTCGAACGAAAACCAGGCAATGCCCGGGTCATACGGGTGAACGGCAATGGGGTCGGCATTGGAGCCCCAGTTTGAAACAATGTATGCCAAATCGTTTTCGAGAGTTGACGTATGCCACGTCTTTCCGTAATCGTCGCTGTACTTTATTGAGTAACGACCTGCGATTGTTCCCGAAAGCAGAGTTCTGTGTCCGTTTTCGTCGGGAGCCATAAATTCAAGCCAACCGACTCTTGATGTTGAGGCGCCGGAACCGTCTGCGTAACACTCGTTCCACATCTCAAAAACATCTGTCATAAACTGCCAGGTTTCCCCGTCGTCAAAGCTCTCGTAAACTGTGTCGTCCACGCAGGCATACCAATGATTGCCGTCACGGGGGTCTGTTATGCAATCGCTCACATATGTACTGCCAAGTTCGTCCGATTTATTAATCCAGGTTTTTCCGCCGTCCTTTGAAAACATCAGTCCGTAAGTCCTCGAACCGGTGATTATGGTATCGCCCTTTACACGGATAAAGCCGAGGGACATATCGTTAAGTCCGAGATATTCCCAATTTTCTCCGAGGTCGTCGGAGTAATATATTCCCGCATTTAGCGTAGCTGCGTACACTCTGCGTATTCCGTTTTCATTCGGCTCGGAGAAGGCAAAGCTGCCGCCCTTGCGGGTTGAATCGCCATAGCCTGTTCTCAGCGGAAGAATATACTCCCAGGTTTTTCCCAGGTCTGTGGATTTATATATTCCCTGACCGAGTCTTATTCCCTGAAAGGCATCATCTGATACGGGCTTTCCCATAATAGCAAAAGCAATGTTATTTTCGTCGGGATAAAACGCCAGTCCCTGAGTACCTACCGATTTAAGCCCGTCACCCGAAAAGCTCCACGTCACACCGCCGTCCTCCGTGCGGTAAACCGACTCCATATCCGAACCGATAAGCAGAATATTTGGATTATACGGACATATTGCAATGTTGTAAGGTGCCTGTCCGCACTCGCCGCCGTAGTAGTCATTGTCTATCTGAAACGGTTCGGTAAGGTGATAGTTTACAAGCCACGGCTTATACCGTGTGGTGGTATATGAGTCTATATCCAGACCGGAAACATCTGTTGTAAAGTCAACCTCTTTGCAATCGTGCGTAAGGTTTCGCCTCTTTACTCTCGGTGCAGATACTGACGGCAAAAGCTCGTTTTCGCCCACTCCGCCCTTGCGGTTCACAATCAGGCGCAAAGATGCTCCGTCACGGTTTTCCGAAGATTTAAACCTGTATTCGGTGTTTGCATTGTCGCTGTCGTTTATTGAAAAACCTATATTGTTTCTCTGCGAAATATTGCCCCTCACATACTCCGTAACGTCAAGGGTAAATGTTTGTCCTTCAACCGGCGTAAACTCCGCCTGCACAACCTTGCGCACGGGCGCATTTGAGGCGGTTATCTTATACGTCGGCATATCCTGATTATCTATGGAGTATACCAAAAGCATAGGCGTGTACCCCTCCGGTGCGCTCACCGAATACGGAGTTATTTCCAGTTCCGCCGTATCGTAAATTCCAAGACCGGAGTCAATGTGGAAAAAGAAGTAGCCGTTTTGCTCGCTTGCGCCCTTAACCTCAACAAAGTCGTTTACGTAAACGTTGTTTTTTTCCTCGCCGGCAACCGTATGGGTATCGTCATACGGATAAAACACTTTTTCCTCTTTGACATCGTCAGCCGATGCGCATATGCCCATTGTAAACGTCATCGCAAAAGCCGTTAGTGCAGAAATAAATCTCTTTGTGTTCATTAACAAATCCCTTTCCGTTATATTAACCTTTAATTGCTCCCTCCGAAAGACCCTGGACAAAATATTTATTGCAGCACACAAAAACAATCAGGATTGGCAAGAGAGCAACCGTCGATGCCGCAAGCATAAGCGTCCACGATGTTGCGCCCTCGGAAGATGTTTTTAAGTCAATGAGTGCAACCATTATTGTTTTTTGTGCCGGATTTGTAAGCGTAAATACCGCCGGCATAAGATACTCGTTCCACGAGCCGTTAAATGCCAAAATCAGCACGGTTGCCAAAATAGGTTTTAACAACGGAAATATTATCTTAAACAATATCCCCACAAATCCGCAGCCGTCGATTTCCGCCGCCTCGTCAAGTTCCTTGGGCAGTGAGTCTATGTACCCTTTTATAAGGAATATAAAGACTACCGGGACGGTAAACAGCTTTACCGCCATAAGACCCGTAAGCGAACGTGGTATCTTGAACCACTGCAACACATCAAACGTGGGATATATGCTGATTGAACCCACCGTTATAAAAATGAGCGAGCAATACAGTCCGTACAATAAATTCTTGCACGGAAACTCCCCACGTGAAAAGACATATGCTCCGATTAGAGCATTCACTATTGTAACCAACACGCAGATGCAAGTGTAATATGTACTGTTCCAAAAGAGCTTTGGCATATTAAACTGCATAGAATTCATCATATTTACATAGTTCTCAAACGTAAAAGTTTCCGGTATAAAATTTTCGGGATTTGCCATAAATTCCATATTGGACTTAAACGACGACAAAAATGTATAAATAACCGGGAAAATCATAATAACCGCAAAGATTATGAGCAATGCGTATATGACTGTCCTCAAAATATTGTTCATAATTTTAACTGACACGTCTTTTTTCTCCCTAATAAATATTTTTTAATCTGTTGCTGAGTTTCATATAAGCAATTCCTATAATGCACAGAATTACGGATGTTACAAACGACAGCGCCGCACCGTAGCCGATGTTTATAACACCGTTTGCAAATCCCGGCAGATACGAATTGATGATATGTGCCAAAACGGTGAGTGTTTCCCCACCGGGAGCACCGTTTGTAAGCAATACCACAAACTCTCCCGTTTGGAGCGTACCGTTTACACCGAGCAAAATAACAATTTGCAATACCGGCGCTATCATCGGAAGCGTTATTTTGAAAAATACCGTAATCGGCGACGCCCCCTCAATCCTTGCAACCTCGTACAAATCATTGGGTATGTTCTGCAAAGCCGCAACAAAGTATAAAATATTTGTTCCTATGTTTGCCCATATACTTGCAATAGCCAAAAACACCATTGCCGTATTTTTGTTTGATATCCAGTCTATCGGTTTTGAAATTATTCCGAGCCTTTCCAAAAACGAATTTATAAATCCGTAATAATCAAACAAGTTGGCAAAAACAACCGCAACTATGGATGTTGCGATTACCGTCGGGAAAAAGTATATTGAACGGAAAATCGTCTTTCCCTTAATCAGCTTGTTGTTGACCAAAAGAGCCACAATCAGAGCCAATGCAAACTCTATCGGCAGTTTATAAAGCGTAAATTTAAGCGTTGTAATCCAGGAGTGAAAATACGCCGTGTCGGACGTAAACAGGTTAATAAAGTTTTCCCACCCCACAAACCTTGTTTCGGAGGGCACACCGGTATAATAGTAAAATGCCCATCTGATTGACCATATTATAGGATAAAACGACAGAAGTACCAGTCCGATTATCTGTACCGACAGCAGTGAGTAGCACTGAACCGCCATTTTCACCTTTCTTCTTTTATATCTGCTATGCCTGATTTTTAAAGCACTTTCCATATATGAACCCCCTATGTCAGAATTTCTGACTGCATTTATTCGGCAGCAGGTTAGTTTTGCAAGACCGAAAATATCAGCGGGAATTTGAAATATTATCAAATTCCCGCTTACCTTACTAATATGATATATCCCAATCCTTATTAATAGCCGTGTTTATATCGTAATCAGGATTTGCCTTTTTATATTTTTCAATGCCTTCGTTATACTCTGCTTCTTTGCGTTTAACAAAGGACGAAACGCTTTCTTTTCCGTTCCATACATTTTTCAAAAAGTCGTCCTGCATTTTGAGTTTACCGCTCGTATCGGTTTTAGCGGCAATCGGTGCCGGAGCCGAAATGCTTACAAGTTTTCCGAACTCCTGCCACTGTTCAAGCTCGCCCTTTTCAAACTTAACGCTGTCTATGATTCTCTGTTCCTTCGGTATGTCGTAACCGCCCTTATACAATCCTGCTCTGAAATCATCGGAGAACCACCAGTTATAAAACAGCATAAAGTCATCTGCGCCTATATCTTTGAGAACGGACTTGTTGATTTTTGATGAGTACCCGTCACCGGAAATCTGCATATATCTTTTGCCGTCCTGTGCCTCTGCCGGATACGGAGCAACGCCCCAGTCGATTTTTGCCGGGAACTGCGAGGTAAGAACGCCGTAATCCCAATAATAACCGAACTTCATTCCTATGCCGCCCTTGCCGAAACGTGCTCTTGCCGGGTCGTTGTCTATGCCCTCGGAACCGGGAACGATACTGCCGTCCGCTTTAATATCCATAAGGGTATTGAGTATTGGCTCATATGCCGAGAAATCGTATTTGCCCGTTTTGGGATCGTACTGACCGAAGCCGTTGATTTGCTGAGCCATTCCCGTCCAGTCTCCCAGGCAGCCTTGCCATTTAAAGGGAAGTATAAGACCGTATTCATCTTTTGAGGCGTCGGTGAGCTTTTTAGCGTACTCTCTGAGTTCTGTCAGATTTTTCGGTGGAGTAGGCTCTCCGTTTTCATCAACGATGCCCGCTTTTTTAAACATCTCTTTGTTGTAAAGCAAGGCTCTCGGACCTGTTGTGAGTGAGAAGCAATACACCTTTCCGTCAAACATACACTCATCGCTCTGGTCATATGTATGATTTTCCAGGAACTTATCGCCGCCGGGCAAATCGGTTATCGGAATTATCAAATCTTTTTCCACAAGAGTTTTCAGGTTAGAGCCTGCAAACATATGGGGCAGGTCGCCGGTCTGCATACCAAGCTCCACCATTTTGTTCATATCGGAAATAACCTGATAATCAATTCTAAGACCGTGCTTTTTACCAAAGCCGGAATTGAATTCCTCAACCTTTAATGTGTAGTAGTCCTTATTGTGACCGTTTGCGGACCAGATTGTTATTGTCTTAACATTGCTGTCGCTTACTTCTTTCTTTTTGCAGCCGGAAAACGAAACTGCCGTAGCAAGAATTAAACCGGCGCACAAAATTCTTGTGATACCTTTTTTCATTTTTCTTCCTCCTAAAAAAGATAATTACGTCATCTCCGAAATCACAAGTGTCCGGCAGAAGCCGTGTTTTGTTAGATTATAGCATATGGCTCTATTGTTGTAAAGTTGATAATTTATCAGCTTTATTTTTGGTGAAAATTACTTTACTTTTGGTTTTTGCGGTGGTATAATAAACGCAAAACAAGTAATTTTTAGCCCTTATCGGCTAAAAATACCGATGCGTTTATTGAACCGGTGTGAAGCAAGCCGATTGCGGCTTGCACTTATGGTATAATAAACACGAAACAAGTAATTTTTAGCCCTCATCGGCTAAAAATACCGATGCGTTTATTGAACCGGTGTGAAGCAAGCCGATTGCGGCTTGCACTTATGGTATAATAAACGCAAAAACGCAACACCACCTTGAAACAAATCGACAGAAAGGTTGATAAAATTTTATGAAATTAAAGAAAATCGTACCGGCAATTCTGATGATTGCACTGTGTGTATGCACATCGTTTGACGCACTTGCATACTACGACACGACAAGCGCAATCAAAGCTTCCGCCAACACCGAAATAACCGGCAAAATCAGATACGCAAGCGAGAGAAACACCTACGTTGTTTATCCGCCCGGTTACGGTCTTGTGAGCCTTGAATTTGAATATCCGCAAGATGTAAACGAAACATCGTGGCGCATACTTGTGCTCGCAATCGGAAACAATCAGATTATTAACGAAAAGAACTCTGCCGATGACCCTGTAATTAACGGTAAAAAGGTACATAGAGTAAAAAAATTCCGTACAAACGCCGGAATATACATCGTAGTAACTTCTTTTGACAAATTCAACAACTCGGAATATTCTCTCAAAATAAACTACAAACAGGAGAGTTACTCAAACACCGAAAACGAGTTTACAAACAATTCGTTTTCAAACTGCCCCACCATCGAATATTCAAAGAATTATAATGCCAATTTATATAACAAGTACGATATAGATTTATTTAATTTTAAAACCGAAAATCCGTGCGAGGTAACCGCAGTGTTTACAAACATATCCTCGGCGGACGAAAACGCATTTACAATGCAGATTTTAAATGACGATTTAAAAGTAATAGCCGAAACGCAGACTTCCAAAGACAGTGAAACAAGACTCAATGCCAAGGTCAATGCAGGCTCATACTTTATACGTATATTTTCGGGGAATAATTATTCAAATGACGACTATCAGATAAGAGTCGAAAAATAACCGATACTAAAACTTATTAAGCAAACTTTACAGTCAGTATCCGATGCACTCGGATACTGACTTTTTAGTTATCTCCGTTCCGATTACGCCTATGACTGTTTTTGACAGCGTGGTCTGCTCATTGAACTCTGCCGTTTATAATAACTTTTTTAATGTTTAAATCATCATTGAATATTACAATGTCTGCATCATAACCGTTTTGGATTTTTCCCTTATTTTTAATATTCATAACATTAGCCGGTGTTGCTGTAAGCATTTTTGCCACATCTGCAAGCGGCAAACCGTAATGAGTAACTCCCATTTTCAAGATGGTGGCAGCTGTTGCTATACTGCCGGCAAAGGAAGAACGGTCCGGCAGCTTGGCAACGCCGTCCTCGATTATAACCCTATTCTCCGGAAGTTTCTCACCAAGCCAACTTTCTTTGACGTTTGTACCTGCGGGACGCAGAGCATCTGTTGTAAGAACAACTTTATCCGTTCCTTTGATTTTTACTGCTAACTGCAATGCTCCAACAGCTGCGTGCTTTCCGTCGGCAATAAGCTCTACGGTAACGTTGTCATCAAGGTAGGCAGCTTCCACAACACCGGCTTTAACGGTCTGGCCTATTTTTCTGACGCTCGGCGTTGCACTGTATAAATGAGTGACGTGACTGAAACCGTTATTAAATGCTTTCATAGCCGTTTCGCAGTCCGCATCGCTGTGTCCGAGTGACATTATGACGCCGTTTGGGCGCATAGAACCGGCAAGCGTGTCGACTCCGTCAAGTTCCGGTGCGGCAGTAATTCTTTTGACAATTCCGTTGCCTTCACTCAGCAGCAACCTAATTTCCTCATCAGTTGGGCTGTGCAGAAGTCTTTCGTGGTGTGCACCCCTTTGTTTTTTTGAGATATACGGTCCTTCAAGGTGTATTCCGTAAAAATTAGGGCACAGATTTGAATATTTTTTGTATGTTTCAATCAAATTTAAGATATCCGCAAAGCTCGCAGACACGGCGGTTGGCACGAGCGTTGTAGTACCGTTTTTTAAATGGGTTTTTGAAATTTTACACAATGCCTCTTTGCTGCAATCCATAAAGTCATATCCACCGCCGCCGTGAACGTGAATATCTATAAAACCGGGGGAAACATAGTTATTTTCAGCATTGATTATTGTGCAGTTTTTTGGAATTTCGCCGCAAAAGTAATTGCTCTCAATAACTCCGTTTTTTATGAGCAAATCGCCGTTGCAAATTCTTCCGTCCGACACAATTCTTGCATTCTTTATAAGTGTGTAGCTCATTTATTATACACCCTGATTTCGGGTATGGGACAATCCAGTGCTGCTCTTGCGGCGTACAGCATTGCATTCGGGTGATTTTGGAAAAGTGAGCACGGAACATTTGCAGTGACCTCCCCGTGAAGAACCTTGCGCAGGGCACCGGCATTCCAATCACGGGGCATACACATTCTTACCTTCTTTGCCATAAACATCTCTTTCATACCAACGGTAATGCAGTATTTCGGTATAGCTTCAATGTTGCCGCCACAGTTCATAAATGAATTAACGGTTCTTGTTTCACGTGAAACTTCAAGAATACGTGTTGAGCGGTTCAGGAACTCTTCATTACTTACGTTTTCGCCTTCTGCGGGGGGCTCGTTAAATGCGTAATGCCCGTTTATACCGACTCCTCCGAATACCATATCAAGTTTTCCAAACTTTTTGATAAGTTCCATCGGTTTTCCAAGATTGTCGGGGTCTGGAAAATATCGGTTTTCAGGGAGAACGTTTAGCCCATCATCAACTTTTTCATAAAATGTCTTCTCCATACCGCCACGGAACGAAAGGGGATTTGATTTGTCAATATATTTGAAATCATCGCCTATGTATTCGTCCATATTTATAAATGTGCAATCTCTCAGGCTTACCCTATACTTATTTACCAAATAAGCAATTCTCGCATATGGACCGAGGGGACCATATGGGATAACCATAAGTGTAGGTTCACCATTTTTGTTGTTTTCATCGATAGTTTCAAGAACTTCGATGGCAACCTTCCAGTACATATCAACCTCTGTTTCGCATACGTTTAGTTTAATATTACTGCCTTTGCCCAAATCTTCTGTTCGTATCTTGTTTATATCCATACCAATCAACTCCTTTGAGCCATTGTAACACACAATTCACTAAAAAGAAATGTATAAACAGGCTGATAAATAGCACAAAGTTGCTGAGCTCGTTGACAAATATACGGCAATAGAGTATTATGTATACGGAGGCGAACTTATGAAAAATTTTGCAAGTACGGAGAAAACATCTGAGGATATTTTGTGTATAAACAGCTGTGATTGTCAGCGATTTTCAGGCATTAACGCCGGAAGCCGCAGGGAAAAAGGCAGAATAGATTATCACATACTTTACATTGCAAAGGGCATTTGTTATGTAACAAATGACGGAAATGAGGTTGCGGTTTGTGAAAAATCATTGGTAATTTTTCTGCCGGGTCAGCCGCAAATATACCGTTTTAAGGCCGAGGATAACTCAATTTCCTATTATATACATTTTTGCGGAACATACTGCGAAAAACTTCTTAAAGAACTGGGTTTGTACGGCAAACAAATAATAAAACTGGGCGAGAAGGTGCAGATAGAAAATATTTTTGAAAAACTTATTCGGGAATTTCACACAAAAAAGCCTTTCTATATGCAAAGATGCTGCGGTATACTTATAGACTTCCTTACTGCGGCAGCAAGGAGCATCAGCATTATAAACGGAAATGCGGCAAATCGATTAATATATGATATATGCTCTGTGATGCACAAAAACTACGATGAAAATATAAGAATCGGTGAGTATGCCCGTATGCTCAATTTGAGCACAGGCAGATTTATGCATCTCTTTACGCAAACAATGGGTATAAGTCCGAAACAGTACTTATTGAGGATAAAGTTTGAGCACGCAGTCGAACTTTTGTCAAATACCGACCTTGCCGTTTCCCGAATTGCAGAACTTGTAGGATTTTCAGACGTTAATTATTTTTCCAGAGTGTTTAAAAAACATATGGGTCATTCGCCGACATTTTACCGCTGATTAGCGGTTTTGTGCTATACCTTGACAGCTTTGTGTATGTTAAATGCAGTTTTTATATGGTACAATATCACTAAAAGTATTTTTGGAGGAACATATGAAATACAAAGCATACTTGATGAATTCACTTGATACGGTTTTTTATGACTCGGAAATAGACAACGATACCTTGGAATATGCACAAATGTTTAAAAATGAAGCATTTTCATTTCAAGTGGCATTTAAGGCGGAGCTTGAACCGAATGAAGGCAACGGTTGGAATGATGTTACGGAAATAAGGGCGGAGGTCAAGTCAGAGTTAAAAGACAAAATCAATGTTTATTTTGTGGAAAATGTTCCCGCAATCCGAGTGGGTTACAGCACTTCCGATGACTGGTTTTTAAGAAAGACTCCCGGATTGTATCCGGATTGTCTGCACGGGCGAAAAGGTGACCTTTTTTCGGTACCTGTCGGATATTGGAAAGGTGTTTGGATTAATGTGAACGAACAGCTTAATGAAGTGGCGGCTGGTAGTTATGAAATTACGCTGAATTTCTACGAAAGAAAAACAGATAAAATTATTGCGCATCGGGTAGTGACAGTTGAGGTAATGGATAGATTTCTTCCTAAACAAGATATCGTCCTTACCAACTGGTTTCACTATGACTGTATTTCGTATTTTTCGGAAACAGAACCTTTTTCAGAGGATTATCTCTGCGTTTTGAGAAAATATATTCTAATGGCGGCAAAAAACGGTCAGAATATGATATTGACTCCGGCATTTACTCCGCCGCTTGATACTCCGATTGGTGGTGAGCGGAAAACTGCCCAACTTGTTTCGATAGAAAAAAACGGCGACGAATACTTTTTTGACTTTTCAATGCTAAAAAAATTCATTGAACTCGCACTCGAATGCGGGATAGAGTATTTTGAACACAGTCACCTCTTTACGCAATGGGGAGCGGAGCATACGCCTAAAATAATTATTAATGAGGGAGGCAAAGCACTAAAATTTTTTGGGTGGAATACAGATGCTTGCAGTGATGAATATAAAAATTTTCTGCATTCGTACCTTACTGCACTTAAAGCATTTTTGAAAAATAACGGATATGAAAAACGTTTTTTCTTTCATATATCAGACGAACCCGATGAAAAGCATTTAAAAAATTATGAGAAATTAAGCAATTTCTTACACAATGAACTTTCGGAGTATCCGAGTGGTGATGCTTTGTCGGAATATGCTTTTTACAAAGACGGCTTGGTACAAACCCCTATCGTTGTTACGAGGAGTATAAAAAATTTTCTCGGCAAAGCCGACCCGCTTTGGCTCTACTATACAGGATATGAATGTGACGGTAATATGTCCAATCGTTTAATCGGTATGCCGCAGGAACGAGGAAGAATTCTTGGTGTAGAGTTATATTATTTCGGCATAAAAGGTTTTTTAAATTGGGGGTTTAACGCACACCACAATAGGCTTTCACGAATGATGATAAATCCTCGAATGTCAAGCGATATGGACTGCGATTTCGTAGGCGGTACGTCGTACGTAGTATACTCGGACGGAAAAAATGTTGATGCCTCAGTTCGCTTAATGACTATGCGTGACCAAATGCAGGATACGAGGGCGTTGCGTCTTTTGGAGCAACTCACGGACAGGGAGTACGTTATGTCAATTATAAGAAGGTATATACCTGATATATCATTTAACTGTCGTGTGAGTGCAAATCAAATTCTGAATTTGCGAAAAACCGTAAATGAGGAAATCAAAGAACGTACCGGGAATAAACGGAGATAGGATGATGATACGTTCGTATTATTGGAGGAATTTTAATCATACCGTTGCTTTGCGCATTAATGCCCAAAGAAAACCTGCCCGAATAAGAGAAAGTACGCTCAACAAGATTGACAGCATATCAAAAGAAAGCAACCGTTCAGGAAATGAACTTATAAATATTTTGCTTGAAAACAGTGTTGATGATGTGGAAATAGAATAAAAATTTGATTGGCATTTAAAATAAAAAACCGTTAATCCGATTTATTTACAAAAAAATCCGATTTATTTACAAAAAAATACTTGACAAGACCTTTTTCGTGTGCTATGATATAGGAAGTTGAATATCATAAAAGGCTGTGACGAAGACGGTCGGATTGCAGAGTTTTGAGAGAGTTGGCGGTTGCTGCGAGCCAATGACGACGCTTTCCGTTGACCCATCACTTCCGAGCCGAACGTCCGAACCGCCTTGCGGTGTAGATACGTTCCGATGACTGCTGCGTCAGTGCAGAGGGCTTGATTGAGCCTGTGAGGGGTATGAGCTAACGCTTGTGCAATTTGAGTGGTACCGCGGAATATTACATTCCGTCTCAAAGAAATACTTTGGGGCGGAATTTTTGTTTGCAAAAAATTCTGCCGAGGGAGGATAATTATGGAGAAAAAAACTGTTGACAATTCACCGGAGATGCTTGAACTTATGGAGGTTGCCCAGAGAATTAAGCAGACGAGAGAGCTTTTGGGCTACACCGCCGAGGAAATGGCTGAAAAAACAGAGGTTACGCTTGATGACTACAATGAGTTTGAAAGCGGAACAAGGGACTTTAACTTCACATTTATTTACAAATGCGCAAGGGCGTTCGGCGTTGACCCCACCGACCTTTTAAAGGGAACAAGCCCTACCCTCACGGGTTACGAGCTTACCAAAAAAGGTGCAGGACTTCCGATTACACGCCGTGCGGGCTACACATACAAAAACCTTGCGTCGCTTTTTAAAAACAAAATTTCCGAGCCGTTCTGGGTTAAAATCCCTTACAGCGACGCCGACCTTGAAAAACCGCACTATTCACAGCACCAAGGTCAGGAAATGGACATCGTTATCAAGGGCAGAATGAAGGCGTGGATTGGCGACAACTGCGAAATTCTTGAACCCGGCGACAGCATTTATTATAACAGTACCAAGCCGCACGCACTTGCCGCAATGGACGGCGAGGACGTCGAGATTTACGCAATAGTAATGCACGCAGAGGAAGGCTTTGCCCCCGGCGAATACTTAAACGACGCCGACGGCGACAAAGCACGTGAGGCACAGCCCTCAACCGCAGTTTACAAAAAGTACGTCTATACCGAAAAGGACGAAAAAGGCAGACTCAAAAAGATTTCCTTTATGCACGAAAACGAGTTTAACTTTGCCTTTGACTGCGTGGACGTTCTTGCAAAAAAATGCCCCGACAAAGTTGCTATGGTTTACGTTTCCAACGACAAAAAGGAAAAGCGCTTTACCTTTGCCGACATAAGCAAATACTCGTCTATGACGGCAAATTACTTTGAAAATCTGGGAATTAAAAAGGGCGACAGAGTAATGCTCGTTCTAAAACGCCACTATCAGTTCTGGTTCTCAATCCTTGCACTGCACAAGATTGGCGCAATAGCAATCCCGGCTACAAATCTGCTTTTGGAGCACGACTATGACTACCGCTTTAAGGCAGGCGGAGTTAAGGCAATCGTTTGCACAGGCGACGGCGACGCCGCTCATCAGGTAGACCTTGCGGCGGCAAAGTGCCCGACGCTCGAAATAAAGGTTATAGTAAACGGCGAGCGTGAAGGCTGGCATAACTTTAATGAGGATATGCCCCGTTTCAGCGATGTATACAACCGCACGGAGGACTCCCCCAAGGGTGACGACAAGATGGTAATGTTTTTCTCGTCCGGCACAACGGGTTACCCCAAACTGGTTGCACATACGCACAAATATCCGCTGGGACACTTTATCACAGCAAAATACTGGCACAACGTAAACCCCGACGGAATACACTTTACCATTTCCGACACGGGCTGGGGAAAGGCACTGTGGGGCAAGCTGTACGGTCAGTGGCTGTGCGAGGCGGCAGTGTTTGTATATGACTTTGACAAGTTTGCGGCAGAGGACATCTTGCCGATGTTTGCAAAGTATAATATCACCACATTCTGCGCACCGCCGACAATGTACCGTTTCTTTATTAAAGAGGACTTGTCAAAGTACGACCTTTCGAGCATAGAGTACTCCACAACGGCAGGCGAGGCTCTCAACCCCGAAGTTTATGAGCAGTGGAAAAAGGCAACCGGTCTGCGCCTTATGGAAGGCTTCGGTCAGACGGAAACCACCCTTACCGTCGGCACTCTGCGTGGTATGACGGCAAAGCCCGGCTCAATGGGTAAACCGAGCCCGATGTACGATATAGACATCGTGCGTGACGACGGCACAAGCGCCGACATCGGCGAAACCGGCGAGATTATCGTCCGCACCGACAAGGGCGTTCCCTGCGGTTTGTTTGCCGGCTACTACGGCGACGAGGAGAACACCAAGAAATCGTGGCACGACGGAATGTACCACACAGGCGACCTTGCGTGGAAGGACGAGGACGGCTACTTCTGGTACGTCGGCAGAATTGACGATGTCATCAAGTCATCCGGCTACCGCATAGGACCCTTTGAGATAGAAAACGTAATTATGGAACTGCCCTACGTTCTTGAATGTGCAATCACCGCCGTTCCCGACCCGATAAGAGGCCAGGTTGTAAAGGCAACGATTGTCCTCGTAAAGGGCAAGGAAAAGAGCGACGAGCTTAAAAAGGAAGTTCAGAACTACGTTAAAACTCACACCGCACCGTACAAATACCCCAGAGTGGTTGAGTTTGTGGACGACCTGCCCAAGACTATCAGCGGAAAAATCAGACGTGTGGAAATCCGCAACAACGATAATAAGTAATAAAATGTATTTTTGCGCACCGTACGGGCTTCTCCGAACGGTGCGCTTTGTTTTTATTGTTTGACATTGACGGATTAATGTGTTATACTGTTTTTATATACTCTGAGGGGAAAGAGAAGTCTGACCTCTAAGAAAGGACGAAAGATATGTACGATGCAAAATCACTCAAAGCGGAGGAATTTATAAATCACGATGAGATTATGGAAACCCTCGCTTACGCCGATGAGAACAAGGATAACCTTGCACTTGTGGACGAGATAATTAAAAAGGCAGAAAACAGAAAGGGTCTTACCCACCGTGAGGCGTCCGTGCTCCTCGCCTGTCAGAACGAGGAGAGGATTAACAGGATTTATGACCTTGCCGAGCAGATTAAAAAGGACTTTTACGGCAACAGAATTGTAATGTTTGCTCCGCTGTACCTCTCCAACTACTGCGTAAACGGCTGTGTTTACTGCCCGTATCACCTTAAAAACAAGCATATTGCACGCAAAAAGCTGACACAGGAGGAAGTTAAGAACGAGGTCATCGCCCTTCAGGATATGGGGCACAAGCGCCTTGCCATCGAGGCAGGGGAAGACCCGGTCAACAACCCCATTGAATATATTTTGGAGTGCATAAAGACGATTTACTCCATTAAGCACAAAAACGGCGCTATCCGCAGGGTTAACGTAAACATTGCGGCAACCACCGTCGAAAATTACAGAAAACTGCACAAAGCAGGAATAGGAACATACATTCTTTTCCAGGAAACATATCATAAGGAAAGCTACGAAAAGCTCCACCCCACCGGCCCCAAGCATAACTATGCCTACCACACGGAGGCAATGGACAGGGCAATGGAGGGCGGCATTGACGATGTAGGTCTGGGTGTACTTTTCGGGCTGGAACTTTACCGCTATGAATTTGCCGGACTGCTTATGCACGCAGAGCATTTGGAAGCGGTTCACGGCGTCGGACCGCATACCATAAGCGTGCCGAGGGTAAAAAAGGCGGACGACATAGACCCGAACGCCTTTGATAACGGCATAAGCGACGAAATTTTCGCCAAGCTGTGCGCACTTATCAGAATATCCGTCCCCTACACTGGAATGATTATCTCCACACGTGAGAGCCAGGCACTGCGTGAAAAGGTTATCCGCCTCGGAGTTTCCCAGATAAGCGGAGCGTCAAGAACATCGGTCGGCGGCTACTGCGACGAGGAAAGACCGCACGACACCGAACAGTTTGACGTGTCCGACCAGAGAACGCTGGACGAGGTTGTGCGTTGGCTTATGCAGGCGGGATATATTCCGAGTTTCTGCACGGCGTGCTACCGTGAGGGCAGAACGGGCGACAGGTTTATGACTCTGCTTAAAAACGGGCAGATTTCCAACTGCTGTTTGCCAAACGCCCTTATGACGTTAAAGGAGTATCTCGAAGACTACGCAAGTCCGGAAACAAAGGCACTGGGCGAAAAACTCATTGCCGAGGAACTCGAAAAAATACCAAACCCTAAGGTCAAAGCACTTGCAACTGAATATGCGGCAAACATCGGCGACGGCAAGAGGGATTTCAGATTTTAAAATTAAACATTTTTATGAGGTGTAAGCTATGCAGATTAAAGAATCGGCGGAAAATTATCTTGAAGCAATATTAATGATAAAAAAGGAAAAAGGCAATGTACGCAGTATAGACGTTGCCAATCACCTTAATTTTACCAAACCGAGCGTATCGGTAGCAATGAAGTCTTTTCGTGAAGAAGGCTACGTCACTATGGACAATGACGGCAGCATTAATCTCACGCAAAAGGGTATGGAAATTGCCGAAAAGGTGTATGAACGCCACGAAGTCATAGCAAAGGCTCTTATAGCTCTGGGGATTGACGAGGAAGTAGCATATGAGGACAGTTGCAAAATAGAACACGACATCAGTCAGCAGACGTTTGACAAGATAAAAGAACACCTCAAAAAACACAATATTATGTAGGCACTGCGGACGGCGCAAGCTGTCCGTATTTTATTGCAAAAATTTTGTAAACCCTCCGTGATTTTGTATTGACAAACCAACGCCGTTATGTTATTATTGGTTTGTAAGCCATTATCAGCTTTTGCAGTGCAATTCAAGGAGGAAAGAAAATGAAAGTTAAAAGAATTTTGGCGGCGGTTTTATTCGTACTTCTCACCTTGCCGGCGGCAGGCGTGTATGCGGACGCAGATACGCATAATCACTGCGTATGCGGCAAATCGGACTGCACGGAAAGCCACGAGAGTATAGGCACAACAAACTGGCAGGCGTGGAACGGCGGAGCCGTTACCGCATCTTCCGAAACCGCAGTATATTTGTATCTTGAAAATGATGTCACAATAACGGACACCCTCGTCATTTCCGACGGCACCGTGAACCTGTGTCTTAACGGCAAAACGCTGACGATAGACAAAACGGGTTATCCGGCTGTCAGTGTCGGCGCAAATCAAAAATTTGTACTCTGCGACTGCATCGGAACAGGCAAGATTACGGGCGCAAAGGGTTCGGCAGAGAAGGACACCGCACGTTTCGGCGCAGTAAACTGTAAGTCCGGCAGTAACTTTGTAATGTACGGCGGCAGTATAGCCGATAACGAAGTTAAGGGAGCAAATGGCGGCGGTATCTTTGTAAACGGCGGTACTTTCACTATGTACGGCGGCTCGGTTAATAACAACAAAGCGCCAAACGGTTCCGGCGGTGCAGTTTCTGTGGAAAACGGCAAAATATATACATACGGCGGCGAAATGAACGGAAACAGCGCAGCAAACGGCGGAGCAATGCACATCAAAGGCAGTACGGCAGGTAAAATACGCAATATAAAAGCTGCCGGCAACACTTCGTCGGATATGGGCGGAGCAATCTTTACCGAAACCAAAGGCTTAATAGAAATCCACGACATTGAATTAAACGACAACAAAGCAACAAGAGGCGGCGGAATTTATCTGAAAGGCGTTGAGAACAATATTTATACAAATATTTATAACGTCAACATACATAATAACTTTGCTACCACCAACGGCAAAGTCAATGGCAACGGCGGAGGTATTTTTCTCGACGGCTATGGCAAAAGTAACCAAGCTTTCAGCATATATGACAGCCAAATATACGACAACAATGCCGACGTTAACGGCGGAGGAATTTTTGCAACAGAGTCCGCTATGCTCAATTTGTACGGCGGCACTATCAGCGGTAACACTTGCGGTAACAGCGGCGGCGGTATCCGTGTAGCGGGAAGTACATATTTTCTTATTGCTGAGTACGAAAACACCGCTTACATAAAGGGAAACACGGCAAGCGACGGAGGCGGTATTTCCACAGGTGCCAATTCATTCAACCTAATCGGAAAATGCGAAATTGAGAACAACACCGCAACAAACCGAGGCGGCGGTGTGTATATAAACAACAGTTCTATGTGGTTATTATTTAAGCAAACAACAGTGACAAAAAATACTGCTCCGCAGGGCGGCGGAATTTACTTGGACAAAGGCGATACCGGACGTGACCTTGAAATTTTGGGCGGAACAACGGTAATCGGAAACACCTCGTCTGTTAACGGCTCGGCAAACAATCTTTATCTCAACAACGGCAGAATGTTCCAATTTCGCAAGGGTCTGACAGGCACCGAAAAAGTCGGTGTGTCCGTGCCCGGAACGCCGACGCTTGCCGAACCGATAAACATAGAATGGGTATTTGATGAAGAGTGGCACGACACAAACGGCGACCGTTCAAATCTTATAATACCGGACAATGACAGTTACACTGTTATATACGACAGTAAACTCACAATGCACCGTCTTATTCCCAAACCGTCGCTGAAGCTGACAGCAGATAAAATATCGGTTTCAAATCTTAACAAACCGGCAGTTCTGTTTGTGGCAAGCTATGACGGAAACGGACTTTTGGACATCAAAAAAATTGAGATTGGCGCAGACATAGAAAAGACCATTGCGGAAACGGCTTTGAACACAGTGAATGCGGTCAAAATATCGGCGTTCCTGTGGGACAACAGCGACGGCAAATGGGACGTCAATATGTATCCGCTCTGCAACGGTGCGCAAACGAACCTTAAAGACCTTTAAGGCCGACAGATATTGACATTTTGTTAGTTTTGTGCTATTATTAGTAGGAAAAATAAAAAACGGAGAAAATTATGAGCAGAAGATACAGCAGTGAGGACTCGAAAAGGAGAATACTTTCGGCGTGTGTAAAGTTTTTTATCGAAAAGGGCTATCACAACACCACCCTTTCCGAGATTTTGGGAGCGGCAGACGTTACAAGCTCCACATTCCAGAACATTTTCCGCAGTAAGGACGGCGTGCTTTTGGATTTGACGGAATTTATGTTCGACAGCCAGTTTGCGGCGGCAAGAGAAATCGCACCGAAAGACGTCAAACCCGTGTTTATCTATGCGGCGGAAACGGCAATTCAGATGACGCTGACGGAACTTAACGAAAACCTGCGTGATGTTTACGTAGAGGCGTATTCCAACGACAAAACCGTGGAGTGCATTTATGAGCGCACATCATCGGAACTGTACAGAATTTTCGGTTCGTATATGCCGGGTTATTCCGAGAGCGATTTTTACGAATTGGAGATTGGATCTGCCGGCATAATGCGCAACTATATGGCAAGGCGGTGCGACAAATACTTTACACTCGAAAAGAAGCTTGAACGTTTCCTCGATATGAGTATGAGAGTGTATAACGTTCCGGAGGAGGAACGCAAAGAGGCGCTCGGCTTTGTGACGTCGCTCGACATACGCAAGGTGGCAAACCGGATAATGCAGGAGCTTTTTAAATCGCTTGCTATGCGCTTTGAATTTGAACTTTCTTAATAACTTTTAAAACACAAAACGATATGAATGTCTTTTGACATTTGTATCGTTTTTTTATTTTGTGGTAAAATGATTAATATTCGGTTAATGAAAGGAAGTAGACTATGGAAATTATCACAAATCACACAATCGAGTGTTTTAAAAATCATCTCTTGGAGGAGGAAAAGAGTGCAAGCACCGTGGAAAAATATATTCGTGACGTGCGGTGCTTTGAAAAACGCTTTCACGGCAGAAAAGTGGAAAAGAGCGGCGTCCTTGAATACAAAAGGGAACTGTGTGAAAACTATGCCCCACGCAGTGTAAACTCAATTCTATCGTCGCTGAACACATTCTTTGCATACATCAGCCGCCACGATTTGCGTGTAAAGACGCTCAAAATCCAAAGGCAGATATTTGCAGACGAACAAAGGGAACTCAGCCGTGGAGAATATGAGCGGCTCCTCTCTGCGGCAAAGAGAGCAAAAAAGGAACGGCTCTACTGCCTTTTGCAGGCACTCGGCTCAACGGGTCTCAGAATTTCGGAGCTCAGCTCTGTCACCGTCGAGGCGGTCAAGGAGAGCGTCGCAACCATAAACTGCAAAGGAAAGATACGGCAGGTGTTTCTGCCTAAACAACTCTGCCGCCTGCTCCTGTCATACGCCAAAAAACACGGAATAAAAAAAGGAGCGGTGTTTGTAACAAGAAACGGCAATCCCCTAAACCGCTCAAACATCTGGACGGAGATGAAAAAACTGTGCCGGAGCGCCAACGTTTCCGAAAAGAAGGTCTTTCCGCACAATCTGCGCCACCTCTTTGCAAGAATATATTACAGCATAGAAAAAGACATCGTCCGCCTGGCAGACATTCTCGGTCATTCAAGCGTCAACACAACAAGAATTTACACAATGGAAACAGGCACCGTGCACCGCCGTCAGATACAGCAACTCGGTAAAATTTTCATAAGGGCATAAAAAAATACAACATAATTCTTATTATGTCGTAAAAGATACATATTTACTGGTTAAAATAATACCACATTATGTCGATTTTGTCAATGACTTTATGTTCTTTTTTGGTTTGGCACACAAAAATTAAACCAATGGCGAAAAAATTTTCGATTGGCGAAACAGAAATCAAAATTCAGCTTTTGAAACTGCCCTTTTCCACAACATAATAAGAATAATGTTGTTTTCGCAAGGAGTTTTAAAGTATGAACGACAAAACAGACATAACGGGTTTAACCGACGAGGAAGGTATGATTGACCTGATGGAATTTTTGGGTCAGCTCTGGCAGCACAGAATTACGATTACACTTATCGCACTGATATGTGCGGCGGCATCATTTGTAAAGTTTAATTATTTTACCGCTGACACATACACCGCATCGGGCATCTTATACATAAGCAACAAAAAAGAGGATTTGTCGAAGGACGAAACTATTCAGAAAAACGACATTGACACATCGAGGTCACTCTCCGCAGCCTGCATTGAGATATTAAAAACATCGTCATTTCTTGACGACATTGCAAGGAACGTGGACGGTTACAGCGGAAATAAAATAGCAAAGCTGATTAACATTTCGTCACTTAACGAAACCGAGCTTTTAAAAATCACCGCAAAAACAACCGACCCCCACGACACATACTCCATTGTGGGCACAGTTATGAAAAAGGCGCCGGACAAACTGCTCAGCATTTACAAAAACGGCGAAGTCGAAATTGTTGACCCTCCCAAATATCCCATTCACGCCGATGACAACGGCATACTCACAAAAACCGTCCTCGGTGCGGCAATAGGTGTAATAATCGGTGCGGCGGCGGTGTTTTTAAAAAATATCTTTGACACCAGAGTGCGCAGCGGCGAGGCGGCGGCAAAGAGGTACAACGTGACTGTATTGGGCGAACTGCCGGAGGGGGACTGAGAATGTTCGGAACAAACAAGAAATCAAATACGGATAACAGCGCAGGACGCATTATTGATGAAAACACGAGTTTTGAAACCGTGGAAACATACAAAACCATAAGAACAAACATAATGTTCTCTATGCCAAAGTCCAAAAGCGGCAAAGTAATTGTTGTAACAGGCTCAATGCCGAGTGAGGGCAAAACCACCACGGCAATAAACCTTGCCATAACATTTGCCCAGATGGGCGCAAAGGTGCTCCTTGCCGACTGCGATTTAAGAAAACCGAGAATACATCGTTACCTCGGAATTGAAAAGGAGGACGGCGTTTCAAATATACTTTGCGGATTTTGCGATGCACAGTCCGCAATCAAAAAGAACGTAAGAGAAAACCTCGACTGCCTGACAAGCGGCGGCACACCGCCGAACCCTGCCGAACTTTTGGAGTCGGACGAATTTACGGAACTTCTCGCACAGCTTAAAGAAAGCTATGACTACATATTTATAGATACTCCGCCGACAACCGTTGTCACCGACGCCGCAATAATCTTTGCGCAATGCTCCGGCGTTGTGGTGGTTATCCGCCAGAACATAACGAGCTTTGACCTTCTCGATGTGACAATGGACACCATTTCCAAGGCAAACGCAAAGGCGCTCGGATTTGTGGTGCTGGGCACTGACGAAAAGAGAGGCAAATATTACGGCAAAGGCAAATACGGCTACCGCTACAAATATTCTTACAGACCGTATGCCGAGGGCGGTGAAACAAAATGACGGATATTCACACCCACGCCCTGCCGGGAGTTGACGACGGGGCAAAGAATATTGACGAGAGTTTGGGGATGCTGCGTTACAGCTACAACAGCGGAGTTGAAAAATGCGTTCTCACGCCCCACTGCTTTATTCACTCGTCAACTGCGATTGAGAGTTTTACGGAGGTAAGGGACGAGGCATTTGCGGCGCTTTGCAGTCAAACACGGCATATGGACGATGTCCCCAAACTGCTCACGGGCGCCGAGGTATACTGCGACCACGACATAAGCCGTCACCGTGACATTGACAAGCTGTGCATAAGCGGCACCAATATGATGCTTGTGGAATTTCCGCTTGACGGCAGACGGCGGCCGCTGTCCGAGTGGATTTATTCGCTCAACACCAAGGGAATAACGGTTATTGCCGCACACGTTGAGCGGTATGCCGACACGGCAAAAATTTTGGAGGAAACCAAAGGACTTGACATTGTGTATCAGATAAACGCATCGAGTTTTATGCACATAAGTTCACGCCGAAAGCTCAAAAAAATTCTGCTCTGTCCCGGCAAGTTTATTGCCGCAAGCGATATGCACAATATGACAACACGCAAAAGCCGTCTGGCAGAGGCACGGGATTTGGCTCAAAAGCGCAATTTCGGCGCAGAGCTTTTCCGTGATGATATTTTAAGGAGGTGCACAAAATAAAAAATGGGGATTGGTATTTTAGCACTTGCAATAATTGTTGTTTTGTATCTCAATTTTGAGATAGTCTCTCCTCTCTTGGAGAAACGCAGATACCTTATAATGGAGATGCACAGAGCGTGCAGTGAGCACGAACGCCATCACTGGCAAAAAGAACTCAGAAAGCTGTATCTTAAAAGCATACCCGTCGTAAGATGGTTTATTGAGTGACAACATAATTTACATTATGTTGTTAGCCTATCGTTTCCCGTGTTCTGTTTATAACATAATTTACATTATGTTGTAAATTTCAGACGGGAAATATTTTATATTACACGGTTTTGGTATTTTGCCTGTGTTTGCGGGATTTGTTTTTCGCTGCACTCGCTTAAAGTGTCGTTTTTTTACTCCTTGTTTACAACATAATGTAAATTATGTTGTACGGCGCCCGGCTGTCGGAAAGCCGGGCGCCAATCACCCGAAAACGGCACACT
>CAKSTI010000021.1 GCA_934500705.1 uncultured Clostridia bacterium
CTTGAGAAGGCGTCTGCCGTCCCGGCACAACAGTCCGGTGGACTGTTTGCAGGCAGGCGGTGCGCAGACGGGTACCGAAGCACGCAGTGGTTGGGTCGTCAAGCAGTACAGATTGCGCAGCAATATGTGCCCTGTCACTCCGACCAAAACAAAAAGACGGTGCGAGCCGTCTTTTTGTTTTGAAACTATTGATTTACAAGAATGATATTTGCGATTTTTGCTCTGTTTCATTGTTTGAAAATATTTCTGTTTTGTCATCCGGTATTTCCAGACCCCAGTTATCCCAACCGTAATAGTTTTTTCGGGCGAACAACTCAATTTTTGTTTGCGTAGGAAACATTTTGGTTATACCATCGATTACTATTTCGGGCTTTTCGCTGTGTTTTCCACGGTGTACGGAAACCAGTTGCTTGATGTTCCTTGCGCCACGCGGAGTGGGAAATCTTCCCTTTTTGAATGCAAGTACAAATTCCGTTTGAGACAACGTATATCTCCCGGGATTATGAACTTGCTTATCCCAAACAAATGCAACGGTTTTGTATTCAAATCCCCAACTGGTTCCCAATTCTATCGAATTTGCAAATTGAGGTCCGGTTGTCCACATAAACAAAATACAATCATCGGCGGAAATGGACGGTACGTCAAGCTTTTTTAAATCGTTAAGCTTGACAGTAGGATATTTAAAGCAAGCGGAGCTTATGAAAACATCTTTTTCAAAACCGATATTCTCCGATTTGATACTTGTTTTGTCGTATTGCATCTTTCCGCCGTAATCCCACGGCGGGTCAGCATATATTACCTGATATTTTTTGACCGGCAAAGGAGGGTACAAATTATCTAACGGATTAATTTTTTTCCTTTTCTTTGCTTCCGGATTGTATTTTGAATAACTGCTGACCGCAATTTTATTCGACGCTTCCATAAATAACTCACCTACCCGGAAATATTGTAACATAATGAGCCAAAATTGTCAAGGAATTGTTACTTATAATCCGTTGACTCAAATGCTGTAATCGATGTAAACTTTCATTAAGAGGGGTGCAATTTGTATGATTAAAAAAGATTTTGGAGAAAGGGTTCGGAATTTGAGAAAGCAGAGCGGATTAAGTCAGGAAAAATTTGCGCTGTTGATTGATATGGACAGAACATATTTTGCATCGGTCGAATCGGGGAAGCGCAACATATCACTTGAAAATATTCTGAAAATTTCAAAGGGTTTGGATATTTCCTTAGAGGAACTGTTTAGGGGGTTGTAAAATGGGGAAAAAGGCACTCAGTGCGAGAAAGAATTGGCAACATCAGGGCGGAATTAAAGCTGCGCAGGCTGAAACAGATTTGTACGAGGTTTTTAATGAATACTTTGAAGGTACGGAATATATATTGCATAAAAAACCAAAGCATCTGAAAAATCTGTATGCAAAAGTAAGATTACCTCAAAAGGTACTTGACCAAATTTATAACCCCGTAATAGATTTATCAAAAACCAAGTGGGGTGTTTCACCTGATTTTGCAATCGAAAATACACGGACGGGAAAAATATTATTCGGTGAAATAAAGCGCCAGGACGGTTGGGTCGAAGGGAAAAAACCGAATGCAGGCCGTGGCAATGCGCACGAAAGACTGTGTAAGCTTTTTACGCCGGGGCTTATGAAGGCATACCGTCAAATCGGGGGTATTGATAATTTAGAAATACTTCCGTTTTGGGTAGTTTTTGAAGGCGATATTACACGGGACCCCAAACGCAACAGAGAAGTTGCATTTTGGTTTGATGAATACACAAGTAACTACTTTATGTGGAGACCGAATATGACCGGTGAGGATTTGGTTGAACACTTTGAAAGAAATTTAAAAATGTATTTAGAGTAATTAATGTATTACATACATAAACAAAAAAGACGGTGCGAGCCGTCTTTTTGTTTTACATCATTCACCCTATCAAAGTTTTGCACGTATAATCTTTCCGCTGGTAGTCTTGGGCAGACTTTCCTTAAATTCCACGATACGGGGATATTTATACGGAGCGGTGTGTTCTTTGACGTAATTCTGAATTTCCTTTTTCATCTCCTCGGAGGGCACGGTGCCCTTGGTGAGGACAATGCTTGCCTTTACCACCTGACCACGGATTTCGTCCGGGGCGGCGGAAACTCCGCATTCCACAACATACGGCAGTTCCATAATTACGCTCTCTATCTCAAAAGGTCCTATGCGGTAGCCGGACGATTTGATAACGTCGTCAATTCTGCCGACATAGAAGTAAAATCCGTCCTCGTCACGGTAGGCAACGTCGCCGGTGTGATAAAGCCCGTCGTGCCATACCTCTTTTGTCTTTGCCTCGTCACGGTAATAGCCTTTAAACAGTCCGCAGGGGACTTTTTCGGAAGTGCGGATTACGATTTCTCCGTTTTCGCCGTCGGCAACGCTGTTGCCGTCCGAGTCCACAATGTCAACATCATAGAGCGGAACAGGCTTGCCCATTGAGCCGAGCTTGTACTCTGCGCCGTAGAGATTGCCTATGATACACGTGGTTTCCGACTGACCGAAGCCTTCCATAACTTTAAGCCCGGTGAGCCTTTCGAGTTGGCGGAATACTTCGGGATTGAGAGCCTCGCCGGCAATGGTGGCGTGCTGAACGGAGGAGAGGTCGTACTGCGTTAAATCCTCCTTGATAAGCATACGGTACATAGTGGGCGGTGCACAGAAAGTGGTTATGTTGTATTTGGCAAAGAGGGGGAGAATGTCCGCCGCATCAAACTTGTCAAAGTCATAGACAAATATTGCCGCCTCGCAGAGCCACTGACCGTAAATCTTGCCCCACGCCGCCTTTGCCCAACCGGTGTCGGAAATGGTAAGGTGCAGTCCGTCCGGGTCCACGCAGTGCCAGTAGTTTGCGGTGTGGAAGTGTCCGAGGGCGTATTTGTAGCTGTGCAGAGCCATTTTGGGATTGCCCGTGGTGCCGGAGGTAAAGTACATAAGCATACTGTCGTCACCGCAGGGGGAGTCGCTTTGGCGTTCAAACACGTCGGAGTACGATTTTACTTCCTCGTCAAAATTCCTCCACCCGTCACGGCTGCCGCCTACGATTATCTTGTTTTTAAGCTCGGCGGCATTTGCGCTGCCGAGGTCTGCCTGATGGGCGATGTCGCCGTCCGCACTGCAAAGAATTGCGCTGACGCCTGCGGCGCTGAAACGGTACTCATAGTCGTGAGCCTGCAACAGATTTGTCGCCGGGATTGCTATTGCGCCTATTTTGTGCAGTGCAAGAATGGCAATCCAGAACTGGTAATGACGCTTTAAGACAAGCATCACTCTGTCGCCTTTCTTTATGCCGAGGGCGGTAAAATAGTTTGCACAGCGTGACGACTCACGCTTTAAATCGCCAAAGGTAAAGCGGCGCTCGTTTTTGTCGTGGTCAAGGTGGAGCATTGCCAGCTTGTCCGGCCGGCGGTCGGCAATTCTGTCCACAATGTCAAAGGCAAAGTTGAATTTGTCCTCGTTTTTAAAGTTTATGGCAACGAGTGCGCCTTTGTCGTCCTCGGTGGTGTCGATAAAGTCACGGTACACACGTCTGTAATTTTGATGCGGTTTAAACTTAATATCCCTTACGGGGTTTTTGTCGTCCTGTTCGTTTTTGCTGCCGTCGCCGTGCAGAACTATGGCGTAAAACTCGCAGTCCTCTCCGCCTACGGCAATCATACCGTGGGGGGTGGAGCTGTCGTAGTAGACGGAGTCGCCGGCACCCAGTATCTCAAAGTGACTGCCTATCTGCACTTTGAGCGTGCCTTTGAGCACAATGTCGCACTCCTGACCGGTGTGCGTGGTAAGTTCTATGTCCTTTCGCTCCGAGCTTTCGTCATATCCGCATTTGACATAGAGCGGTTCGGAAACCCTGTTTTTAAAAGCGGCGGCAAGGTTATAGTAAACCATACCGTGCGCCTTGTCTATCTTTTGCCCGTCGCCGTTTCTCGTTACGGTGTACGACTTCAAATTAGAGCTGACGCCCTCGATAATATCCGTCACGCCCACCTTAAAGGCAAGCGAGCAGCGGTAGATAAACGCAAAGCTGAGGTCGTGCGTTCCGTCCTCGCAGGCTGTGTATTCCTCTCTCGACACACCTGTGAGTTTGGACATAGTGTCAACGGAAAGTCCGCTGATGTGGCGCAGTTCCCTTATTCTCGCCGCAACCTCGCTGATTTTGATTTCAAGTCCTGTTATTTTCTCGGTCATAGTTTTACCTCCTGTGTAATAAAAAAAGCCGCCTCAAAGAAACATCTTTGAGACGAGCTGAAAATTCATACCCGTGGTACCACTCAAATTGCGCCGGGCGTTACTCCGACACCGCTTCGGACTCCGACAAGCCCTATGCACTTACGCAGCAATCTCGGAAAGGTTCTACTTGCCTAAGGCGGCTTTCTTCCTTCCAACTCAGGAGCTACAAACAACCGCCCTGCCTTGATGGCTCGCACCTAACGCCACTTCTCTCAAAGGCTCAAACGGAAGAACTCTCCTTCAAAGTTATTGAGAACAGTATATCACAGTATGGGCGATATGTCAACAATTTTTTACTGATATTCCTGAATATTCTCAAAATTCCGGCAGGCGCAGTTTTCCTTTTAATTAAAACTTGACAAGGAGGGAGTATATAGGATATAATTAATAGTAATGTTTAGAAACGATACGGAGGTTACTCATATGTCAGGACATTCCAAGTGGAATAATATAAAGCACAAAAAAGAAAAATCGGACGCCCAAAAGGCTAAGATATTCACCAAAATGGGCAGGGAAATAGCCGTTGCCGCAAAGGCGGGCGGAGCAGACCCCGAAGTCAACGGCAGACTCAAAGACGCCATTGCCAAGGCTCGCTCTTACAATATGCCAAACGACAACATCGCCCGTGTTATCAAAAAAGCCGCAGGCGACCAGAATACCGATAACTACGAGGATATTATATACGAAGGCTACGGAATAGGCGGCGTTGCCGTTATCGTGGAAACGCTTACCGATAACAGAAACCGCACCGCAGGCGACCTCAGACACTACTTTGACAAGTTCGGCGGCAATCTCGGAACAAACGGCTCGGTAAGCTGGATGTTCGACGACAAGGGAATTATTGTAATTGCCAAAGACGGCGGAATAGACGAGGACACGCTTATGTCCGATGCGCTCGAATTCGGCGCAGACGATTTTTCGTCCGACGGTGAGTACTTTGAGATTTCCACCTCGCCAGACGATTTTCGCTCCGTGAGAGACGCCCTTGAACAAAAGGGTTACAAGTTTGAAACCGCAGAGGTTGAAAAAATACCGCAGACTAACGTAACGCTTACAGACGAGCACGATATACTTATGATGGAAAAACTGCTTGAAAGCCTTGAAGACAACGACGACGTCCAGAATGTGTATCACAACTGGGAGGAGTAGAGCCTGATGGAAAAACTGTTGGTTTCCGGCGGCAGACCGCTGCACGGCGAGGTTGTAATAAGCGGTGCAAAGAACGCCGCCGTTGCAATTATCCCGGCGGCTCTCCTGGTAAAGGGCGTTTGCCGTATAGAAAATGTTCCCGACATAAGCGACGTGGACATTATAGTTAAAATGATTGCGTCACTCGGCGCAAAGGTCGAAAGACCGGACACAAACACGCTTGTCATAGATGCAAGCCGTCTTGATACATACGTTGCAGACCCCGAACTTGCCTCAAAGATGAGAGCGTCATACTATCTTATGGGCGCACTTGTTGGCAGGTTTAAAAACGCACACGTTCCGCCTCCGGGCGGCTGTAACTTCGGCGTTCGTCCGATTGACCAGCACTTGAAGGCGTTTAAATACTTAAATTGCAGTATAACCGAGGACGACGGCTTTGTCAAGCTGGATGGCTCCTGCCTTCGTGGGGGCAATGTCTACTTTGATGTTGTTAGCGTGGGGGCTACCATTAACGCTATTTTGGCGGCGGTTCTCGCACCGGGCAAGACGGTTCTGGAAAATGCGGCAAAAGAGCCTCACGTTGTTGACTTGGCAAACTTTTTAAACTCTATGGGTGCGCAGATTAAGGGTGCGGGAACGGACGTAATCAAGATAAACGGCGTGTCGCAGCTTTTCGGCGGCACGTACTCCATAATTCCCGACCAGATAGAGGCGGGAACGTATATGTTTGCCGCAGCGGCAACAAGGGGAGATATTGTGGTTAAAAACGTTATCCCCAAGCATTTGGAAGCTATTACCGCAAAGTTTTTTGAGATGGGCTTTGACGTTACCGAGGGTGACGAGGAAGTGCGCATTTCCACAAAAGGGCCAATCAGCGCAATTAATATAAAGACTATGCCGTACCCCGGTTTTCCCACGGATTTGCAGCCGCAGGCAGTTGTGATGCTCTCCACGGTAAACGGTACAAGCATTGTCACCGAGGGTGTGTGGGACTCACGCTTTCAGTACATTGCCGAGCTTAAAAAGATGTGCGCAAAGATAACCGTGGACACCAAACGTGTCATAATCAGCGGCGGTGCGCCACTTAAACCGGGCAAAGTGACCGCAACGGATTTGAGGGCAGGGGCGAGTATGATTATAGCCGCACTTGCCACAAACGGCGTAACGGAGATTGACGGGCTGAGGCATATTGACAGGGGCTATGAGCATATAGTAGAAAAGCTGACGGCTCTGGGAGCTGATGTGAGGCGTGTTGATGAATAGGTTCTGCACACTTTTCAGCAGCAGCGGCGGCAACTGCACGTTTCTTTCCGACGGCGATACAAATATTTTGATTGACGCCGGGGTAAGCGCCGCAAAAATTGTAAATTCATTAAAAGACATCGGCATCCAGCCGGAGGAGATAGACGCTGTGCTCATCACCCACGAGCACAGCGACCATATATCCGGGGTTAGAGTGCTTGCAAATAAATTCTCCATACCGGTGTACGCCAACGAAAAGACGATGGACTGCGTTCTTGCATCGGCGGGGAACTTAAATCCGTCGCTCGTGCGTGTGCGGGAGTCCGGGAGCACGTTTGACATTCGCTCGGCGGTGGTGCACTCTTTCAGAACGCCTCACGACTCCGTTGAGTCTGTGGGGTACACCGTTGAATTCGGCGATGAAAAGTTCGGCGTTGCCACAGATACCGGCTGTATTACAAAGGGTATGCTAAACTCTCTCGCACGGTGCAAGGCCGTGCTTATAGAGTCCAATCACGATGTTGGTATGCTCAAATGCGGAAAATACCCCTACAACATAAAACAGCGTATTCTCTCGGACAGCGGTCACCTTTGCAACACCGACTGCGCCTGGCTTGCAACACAGCTTGCGCTCTGGGGAACGGAGCGTATAGCATTGGGGCATTTGAGCGATAATAACAATACACCAAAGCACGCATACGAGGCGTCCGAGGCGCTTCTTACGGAAAACGGGGTCAAAGTAGGCTCCGATGTTATCCTCGGAGTTTCCCAAAAGGCACAAATATATGAAATAGCATAAGGAGATACGTTATGGCAAAAATAAGTGTTATCGGCTCCGGCGGCTGGGGAACGGCGAATGCCATTCTCCTCGCAAACAACGGTCACAGCGTCACCCTTTGGTCGTATCTTAGAGAGGAGAGCGACGCATTGAGGAAAACGAGGGAGAACGCTAATTTTCTCCCCGGAGCGAAAATTCCGGAAAGCATAAAACTTACAAGCGACCTTGCCGATTGTGCGGACGCCGACCTGATTGTGTTTGCCACGCCGTCGTTTGCGGTCAAATCCACGGCAAAGGCAATGAGCGGATATGTTAAGGACGGCCAGCTTGTTTTGAATATTTCAAAGGGCTTTGACGAGGAGAGCGGAATGAGGCTCTCTGAGGTGATTTGCGCCGAGATGCCAAACGTGCGCATTGCCTCGATGAGCGGTCCCTCCCACGCAGAGGAAGTGGCGGTAGGTATGCCAACGACGAACGTTGTTGCCTGCTCCGAAGCGGAAACGGCGCAGTATATTCAGGATTTGTATATGGCAAAAAATTTCAGAGTATATACGAATGATGACCTCATAGGTCTTGAACTCGGCGGTTCGCTTAAAAACATAATTGCCCTTGCCGCCGGTATTTGCGACGGCCTCGGCTACGGCGACAACACCAAAGCGGCGCTTATGACCCGTGGGCTTGTTGAGATTACAAGGCTCGGCGTAAAGATGGGAGCAAAGAGCGAAACGTTCAGCGGTTTAACCGGTATGGGCGACCTCATTGTTACCTGCACCAGTATGCATTCACGCAACCGCCGTGCCGGGATTTTGATAGGCAAAGGCGCAAGCGCCGATGAGGCTCAAAGGCAGGTTAAAATGACCGTTGAGGGCGTAAGAGCCGCCCGTGCGGCACGCCGCCTTGCCGAAAAGTACGGTGTGGATATGCCGATTACCGAAACGGTCTGCGAGATTTTGGACGGCACGCTTAGCGTTGCCGACGCTGCCGAAAGACTTATGGGCAGGGCAAAAAAGCACGAGAGCGAAAAAGGCTGGCTCGAAGAGGGCAGAGAGTGATTTTAAAATTTAACTGTTGACAAATCAGAGAAATGAATATATAATGATAATAGAAAAAGGCAAGACCTCAAACGGTTGTGCCCGAAAACGATTAATTTTCTTGGATAATCGCCTTGGCAGAGGCGGTTATCTTTTGTTTTGAAATCCCTCAGACGGCTGCACTGCCAGCTCCCTTTGACAAGGGAGCCTTTTTTGGTTAAAATCTTGCAAGCCAACCAACTACATAAAAGCCTCCTTGCCAAAGGGAGTTCGGCTTCGAGTTGGCAAGGGGGATTTAATAATAAGCAATGAAAACACCTCAAAGGCTCTGACCTTTGAGGTGTTTTACTTTTTACATCTTACTTTTCGTACAGTTCCACGCTGTCTTTGCCGTCAATTTCGTTTACGGCAACGTGGACGATTTCGCTTTTTGAAGTGGGAATGTTCTTGCCGACATAGTCTGCTCTTATCGGCAGTTCCCTGTGCCCACGGTCCACAAACACCGCAAGCTGAATTGATGCCGGTCTGCCAAAGCCGATTATGGCATCGAGTGCGGCACGTGCCGTTCTGCCGGTGTAGATTACGTCGTCTACAAGGATTACGTTTTTGCCCGATATGTCAAAGGGCACGTCCGAGCCGTTGACGACGGGCATATCATCATTTGTGTACGTGAGGTCGTCACGGTAGAGTGTGATGTCCAAAACGCCTACGTCAACTTCTTTTTGCTCGATTTTGCAAATCCTCTCCGCAAGGCGCTTTGCCAGCGGAACGCCACGGGTTTTAATACCTATGATGCAAAGATTGTCAACCGAGCCGTTTTTCTCTATAATCTCGTGAGAAATTCTTGTAAGTGTCCTGCCAAATGAATTTTCATCAATTAATACGGATTTCAGTTTCATACGGCTATCACCCCGATGCTATCTGGCTTTCTTTTCGGAAAGAACGAGGTTTGTAATAATTCCGAGGATAAGGGCGCAGGCAACTTCGGTGAGCGTTACCTGACCGATTTTGAGCGCCATACCGCCGATACCGGAGATGAGGATTACGGATACAACAAAGAGGTTTCTGTTGTCGCCGAGGTCAACGTCCTGTATCATTTTAAGTCCGCTGACTGCGATAAAGCCGTAAAGCGTTACGCACACACCGCCCATTACACAGGACGGAATTGTTGCAAGGAAGGTTACAAACGGGCCAAAGAACGAAATTACGATTGCCATAATTGCCGTGGTAAGAATTGTTACAACAGATGCGTTACCGGTGATTGCAACACAGCCTACCGACTCGCCGTATGTGGTATTGGGGCAGCCGCCGAAGAAAGCGCCGAAAATTGAGCCGACGCCGTCGCCGAGGAGCGTTCTGTGCAGTCCCGGTGTTTTGAGAAGGTCCCTGCCGATTACGGAAGAAAGGTTTTTGTGGTCTGCAATGTGCTCTGCAAATACAACGAATGCGACCGGAATATACGCAACGGCGATTGTGGCAATGTATTTGCCGTCAACTGCGGCAAAGCCCTTGCTTGCCTTTAAAAATGTAAAGTCGGGGTACCACTGCATATTTTTGAAGAGTGAAAAGTCGATTATTTGGAGTGTTTCGTTGCCCGTTGACATACCGATTACGGTGAAAACTGCGGCTACCGCATATCCGGCAAGAATACCGATGATAAACGGAATGAGCTTGGTCATCTTTTTGCCGTAAACCGAGCAAATCATTACCGTAAAGAGTGTAACAAGTGCGCAGATAAAGCCAACCCAGCCCTTTGCGCCCATAACGAATGCGCCGTCCGACTGTGCAAATTTAAGCATATCGCCTATGGCATTGCCGGAGAGCGAAAGTCCGATGATTGCAACTGTGGGTCCGATAACTACCGGCGGCATAAGTTTGTCTATCCACGAAACGCCGGCAAACTTAACAACCAGTGCGATTACCACATAAACAAGACCTGCAAAGAGCGCACCGATGATAAGACCTGCGTGGCCTGCTTCAACGGAAACGGCGCCTGCAAAAGCTGCAAACATTGAGCCGAGGAATGCAAAGGACGAACCTAAGAAAACCGGGCTTTTAAACTTGGTAAACAAAAGGTAAATAATTGTGCCTACGCCTGCGCCGAAAAGTGCGGCAGACTGCGACATACCGTTCTGAATAATTGACGGAACGGCGATGGTTGCGGCAAGAATTGCCAAAAGCTGCTGGAAAGCAAACACGATAAGCTGACCGAATTTGGGCTTATCTTCAACATCGTAAATCAGTTTCATAAAAATATCTCTCCCTGAATTTTTTTGAAAATAAGTAATTTTAAAATCGAAAATGCCTCATCTGCGGACGCAGACAAGGCATAACAGTGCACAAAAAAATATGTAAATCTTGCCGATGTCCCGCATCGAATTTAAAGATAACTTATTAACTTGATAAAGTATAGCATAAAATTTGCGGTTTGTAAATAGTTTTTTTAAAATTTTCAAAAATTTTGTCGGATTTCCATATTATTTAGGTAATACTTTTTGTCACTTTCAAAATAATAATAGCGGGTGATAAAAATGAAAAGAATTTTTGCATTTACAATGCTTGCCGTAAGCGTGATTGCGGTAATATTATTTATGGAAACGATGAGAATGCAGAGCGAAAACGAAAAAATCCGCCACGGCACGTTTGCTATGCACATATCGGCGGAGGTGGCTGTATGAAAACAAAAATCTCGGCAAAAGAATACGACACAATGGTAAAAAAGGCGTCGCCGAACTCAAAGATATTAAGCGACTGCGCCTGCGCCTTTGTCGCCGGGGGGATAATCTGCGTTATAGGTCAGTTGATAAGCGACGGGTACAAGGCGGCGGATTTTTCCAAAGAGGACGCAGCGGCGCTGACGAGTGCAACGCTCATATTTTTGGGAGCGTTTTTAACCGGAACAGGCGTGTACGACAACATTGCAAAGTTTGGGCGTGCCGGCACGCTTGTGCCCATAACGGGATTTGCAAACAGCATTGTGTCCCCGGCTCTCGAATACAAAACGGAAGGGTATATTCTCGGAGTGGGGGCAAAGATGTTCACCATTGCGGGGCCTGTGCTTGCGTACGGCATAAGTGCGTCGGTGATATACGGAGTTATATATATTCTTATGAAAGGCGGTGCGTGATATGGGCAGAAAAGTCGGGAAACAGAGCATTGAATTTTCTAACCCCGTCCGCATAAAAGGCTATTTTTCGTCTGTCGGCAAAAAAGAGGGGGAAGGGCCTCTCGGCTCATACTTTGACGTGGTGTACCGGGACGAATATGTCGAAGCAAAAAGCTGGGAGGAGGCGGAAAATCACATCTTGAAGCACACGGTGTCCGGTGCGCTTACCAATGCGGCGCTGACGAGCAACGATATTGATTATGTTTTCTCCGGTGATTTGTTAAATCAGTGCACGGCGAGCTGCTTTGCACTCAAAGATATGAACATACCGTACTTTGGGCTTTACGGAGCCTGCTCAACTATGGCGGAGAGTCTGAGCCTTGCCGCCGTTATGACGGACGGCGGTTACGGCAAAAACGTGCTTGCGGCAACGTCGAGCCACTTTTGTTCAAGCGAAAAGCAGTACCGCTTTCCGCTGGAATACGGCAGTGTGCGCACGCCCACTGCGCAGTGGACGGTGACGGGCAGCGGTGCGGTCATTCTGTCGGACACGGGTTCCGATTTGTGCGTAAAAGCGATAACCACGGGCAAAATGGTAGACCTCGGCGTGACGGACGCAAACAATATGGGGGCGGCGATGGCGCCTGCGGCAGCCGACTGCATATACGCTCACTTTGAGGACACGGGGAGAAAGTGCGATTACTACGATGCGGTAATTACGGGTGATTTGGGCGATGTCGGCTCGGAGCTTTTGCTCGAAATTCTAAACAGGCAGGGTGTGGATATAGCCAAGGTTCACCGTGACTGCGGCTCGATGATTTTTGACAACGAAAATCAGGGCACAAACGCCGGGGGCAGCGGCTGCGGCTGTTCGGCATCGGTTTTGTGCGGATACTTTTTAAAGGAAATGGCAAGAGGAGCGCTTAACAAAATTCTCCTCGTGTGCACGGGAGCGCTTATGAGTCCCACGACGGTTCAGCTCGGTGAGGACATTGTGGGCATTGCGCACGCAGTTGCCATAGAAAGGAAATAGTATGGATTTGATGAAACTTTTCAATGCGTTCTGGGTGGGGGGAGTACTCTGCGTGATAGCGCAGATTTTGATAGACAAAACCAAGCTGACCCCGGCGAGGATAATGGTTTCCTACGTTGTTGCAGGGGTTATACTGACGGCAATCGGCGTATACGAGCCGATAGTAAAGTACGCCGGCAGCGGTGCAACGGTGCCGATTATCGGCTTTGGGTATTCGCTTGCAAACGGGGTCAAAAAGGCGGTTGAGGAAAAGCATTGGCTCGGCGTGCTCACCGGCGGTGCTACGGGCACAAGCGCCGGAATATCGGCGGCGGTATTTTTTGGAATTGTGTTTTCTTTGATATGCAAGCCGAAGGCGAAGGATTAAGGTGTGTATTGTTTGGGGAAACAAAGAAAGTTTATCGTTTTCGAAAACGAAGGAAAACCGCACCGTCCCGCTGCACAGGGGGAGCATTTTTAAAAAAGCGGAAAACCGTCAGGGGCGTCAGCAGGCACGCCCCCAAGGCAAAGAAAAGCTACCCCCGTATTGCCTGTCAGCACATATTTGACGAGCCTTTCGGCTTGTCGGATTTGACGGGCGCCAGCCCGCCTGCACCCTTACGCACCGAAATTCTCAGCCAAATATGCGCTGACAGGTGCTCGCAGTTTTAACAGCGGCAATTTTTTCCGAGACAAGCAAAATGACGCCGTTAATACTGACGTATTGACAAGGAGTTTTGTGCCGTATCGGGGAAAATTGCCCTGTTAAAACCAACACGGGGGTAACTTCTCTTTGCCCTACCCCCGCCCGCCGACTCTGAAATATCGCCTACACTCTGTAATTTCCTATTTTTAAAATCTTAGCCGCTCCGAGGCGAAACAACCAGTTTCACTGCGGAGCTAAAAACGGCGGAACGCCAAAGAAAATGAAAAATGTTCCGCCGTTTTTACTCTCAATTTTAAAAATACGAAAAACAGACTGTACGGCTCATTTCAAATGCGGACAAAAACAAGTTAGTTTTACTTGCAACGTGCTCACTGGTTATGTTATCGTAAGGTGTGGTAATATCGAACATTCAGCATACAAATTTATAATCATTTCATATTTAAATAAAAAAGTTAGTTTGACTTGAAATATGACCTCTGGTGACATATCCACAAGTAAACTAACTTTTATTTTTTCCGCCTATGCAAGGCGAGAGAGCAGAATTTGCGAAATCGAAATTCATTTGCGCAAAACGGCACGCTGTTTATTCAGTTTCTTTATTTTGCGTGCCGTTTTAGTCCGAGACTTCGGCTGATTGCCGAACTTTCGGACGGCGCAGTAATTAATTTTGATGAGCAACTATTCTGCCCGAACCTTGCATCAGCGGTGGGCGGTGGGTGTTGGGGGCGTGCCTGCTGACGCCCCCGACGGTTTTCCGCTTTTTTAAAAACGCTCCCCTGTGCAGCGGGACGGTGCGGTTTTACTTCGTTTTCTCAAACGATATACTTTTGTTGTTTCGGACGAAACACTCCCCTTGCACCGGCGAGGGTATGAGCGGTGTCGGACGCCCCTGACGGTCTATTCCGACGGTTTCGGCTCCGCCACAATTCCGAGAGGTGTCATATCATTCAAATTATCCCAAAAGAATATTTTTATTTTGTCAACGTCAACATCATCGTCGATTTTTTCAAAAAGCGGGTCAAGCGCAAGGTCAATATCTATAAATGCAACGTCCTTGCTCAACTCCATAGTATACGTTGCCAAAAGCTCACTGCCGTTGTATGCGGCGGCAACGAGCAGGCAGTCATTGCCGTGGCTGTTTATATATCCGTCCTCAAAGTGGGCAATGGGAGTGCCCCTGCCTATGGTAAATGTAGCAAAATCGGTTTTAATCTCATAGCCTTCATATGAAACGGCACACCTATATGTTTCCTGCATTCCGCCGCCAATTTTTGTTGTGTCAACCGCCGCTATGGTGCCGGTTACAGGAGCCTCCGTAGATATAAAATCACCGTCGCAGTCCAATGTGCCGTGATACCATTTGTATGTGATTTTACCTTTGTATGCCTCGTTTTCCTCAACCTCGACCGACACGGTTGCATCTTGTGTGCCCTCGGCTATGAACCCACCTTTGGGCTGCTTGGTTATTACAAACGGTGCGTCTGTAACTTTAACGTTTGTAATGACAGTGCCCTCGCTATATTCATAAATGCCGGTGTTGAACATATTGTAGTTTACTCCGAAAAATGCCTTGCCTTTGGCGAGAAGTTTGTAAAAATATCTGCCTGAAATCTCATCAAATGTACCGCCGTTCAGTAGGGTTGTGCCCTCATTTGCGGTGAGTTTTGCAAACGTACCGTCGTTCAGCACGGTTGTGCCGCCTGTTGCGGTGAGTTGTGTAAACGTACCGTCATTCACTACGATTTTGCCACCTGCTGCACCGAGAAGTGCAAATGTTCCGCCGTTTACCGTTATGGTGCCTTCATTTTGACAGCTGACTTCCTTAAACGTACCGTTTTCAACGGTTACGGAGCTTTTGCCCTCTGCAAGAACTCTTGCGGTCATATTGCCGCTGCCGGTAACGGTCAGAGAGCAACCGTCGTTTACTGTGATGAATTTGTTTACATCGGTGCTTGCAAACGTTTTGCCGTTCATATCCAGTGTGGTGTTTTTGCCGGTGAAGTAAACAGCAGCGTCAATGGCGACATCGCTTAACAGCTTAACGGTGGTGTTTTCGTTTGCGTTGGCAAAGTCTATTGCACTGTCAATGCTTTCAAAAACCTGTGTTTTGCCACCTGCGGTAACCTGTGCCGCAACGTTTTTGCAGCACACATCGCACTTTCCGTCTGTCACATTGCTGTGGGGGCAAACGACGGTGACCTTTGCAATTCGGCTGCCGGAAACGGTATTGCCCGTCAGCACCGCACAGCGGTACGAATACTCGCCGGGTTTGGCATCTGCGCCGATTTCCGCATAATCCGTACTTGATTTGCATTCTGCGACGTCGTCAGGGTCATACCAATAATATCTTGAACCCTCCGGAGCGCCTGCCGTAAGGCGTGAGCTTTCGCCGAGGTTTACCTTTATATCCCGGGGCTGGGCGGTGATGACTTCCGCCTTTTTAACCGAGAACGAAATGCCGATTAAGACACTTCTCACAAAATCGTCAAAATATTTTGCATCGGAAAGCTCAAAAACATATCCGTCGTCAATCAAAGTGAACATATCCGCCTGGCCGATATTGCACTTTGCCACAGTTCCGCCGTACAGTTTGACATTATTTACCAAACTTTTTTCTGATGTCAGTCTGCTTATGCCGTCTTTCTGCACAAATGTTCCGTCGTCCAAATACACCGTTGCGTCCGACTTTGCACCGTCTAAAATTAGCTTGCTCGGAAATTTGACAAATATGCTTTGTTCGTTTTGCGGTGTGATGACGTTGCCCAGCGTGAGCGTGCTGCTTTCGCTTATATGAATTACGGTTTCGGCATCGTTTGCGGCAAAAGTGCCGTTTGATATGCTGACCTGTGAGTTTCCTTTGATGTCAAAAATTCCGTTTGCGGTTTTTGCCGTGACGGTGTGACCGCCGAGGTCAACGTTTACCGATTTGCCGCTGAGGGTAATAACAGCGTCCGCATCGGTATCTTTAAGGATAGTGATGTCAGCATCGCCGTCTAATTCTATTACGGTCTTTGCGTCGTCTATGTTCGCAAAGTAACGGTCATAATCGCCGTTTCTCGTCACTTTGACCGCCGCATTTTCCTGCGTGAGCTTTCTGCCTCTTTCCTCTGCATATATTGTAACGCTGTCACCGATACCGCCGACAAGCAGTTCTCCCGGAATGTGGAGTTTGCCCTCGCTGTCGAGGGTGCAAAGGTGCGTTATGTCGCCGTTTTTGTTGGTGACGGTTATATCATTCATCGACTTGGGCGCAAGTTCCGTTTTGCCGCTTGCCACCCTAAATTCAGCGACGTATTCCTCCCCGAACACCGCTTCTCTGTCGATGTTTTCAAGGCTGAGTGTAAGAGAATTGAGCTTAACGGTAACCGTGTCATCGATATACCCGTAGATTTCATATACAGAACCTGCACTTATGTATTGGCTGAGTATTTTCAAAATGCCTGTTTCTGCGGAGTATTTCCAACCGTCACCGTCGAGTATTTGGTTATCCTTGCGAACTGAAAGGCTTTTGGGATAACCTGTGCCCGATATAAACGAGGCAATGTAGTCCTCGCCGGCGTACATTACGTCCGGTGCGTCCGTTGCAATAATGCCTCTGAGGTTAAGGCTTATCGCTGCGGTTGACGCTTTGGACAGCAAGGTGAAGTGTACAATATCTGCCGATGTGGCTGTGCCGAAGTTCATTTCCACCTTAAAGCTGTCGTATGCACTGAATTCGTACTTGGCGGAAAAGAAAAACGAATATTCTCCGCTTGCCGTTTCCCCGTCTATGATAGAGCGGAGAGCGGCGGTTTCGATTTCCTCATACGCACTGGTCTGTGCATTTTTGCCGTAGAGGGATATTGTCTTAGGAAGGTTTGCCGTTGCCGTTTTGGGCAGTTTTATCTTAAATCCCTCGGCTCTTACCGGGCGTTTGGTGTCAAATGTCAGTACCGCCTTGCCCGTACTGTCGGTGTTTACCGTACCGACAACGTCATTTTCGCTAAACACGTTGTCTGCCGATGCGAAAGTTTGCCCGTTAAGGGTTGCCGTGCCGGCTTTGTATTCGTTGCGCTCCGGCATACCGCCGATTACTCCGTTTATTGCGGTAAAGTGTATTGCTTTGCAATCAGAACAGGTGAAGATTTCGGGAACGTCGCTGATTTTGGCGGCGTATGTATGATCCAAATTATCCGCTTTATATCCGCATCCGCACGATGCGCTGTGGGTTTTGGTGTCTTTTTGGGTGTAGGTCAGTTTGTGGTTCTCTGTTTTTACAAAGCTGCACGCAGAGCAGGTGCGTGAGTGGTCTGTGTCGGTATAGGAATACTCACCGAAGTTGTGCTGTTCTGTGTTTTGAGAAGCGCAATTTTTGCACGTAACCAAATGATAGTTGTCGCTGGAATGCTCATACTTATAGTTGTGTTTAAGGCAAATGGGTTTCGGCGTGCTGATTGCACCGGAAAGGTCGCCTTGGTAATTTTCGTAAAATGCGTACATCTTGTCGCTATTGATGTCCACGTCCGACGGGAGGGTTACGGAAAAATTATGGGAAGTACTACTGCCCGTGAGCAGATATCTGCCGTAATGAGTGATTGTGCCGTTAGACTTCATTATAATTACGCCGACATAGTCTTTGCTGTACGGATTATTATAAAGTTGCTGTGTGGTTTGCACTTGGAGCGTAAAGCCACCTTCGGTGTTGTTGGTTGAAATAGCCTTTTTCAAACCGCTGTCGGAGTCATCGGTTTTTACGCTCAGTTTCCACTCGCTTGCTGTGCCCACGGGGGAAAGCTCGCCGTCTGTAAAGCTACCTGTCGGGAGCAGGAGAATTTTGCCGTCAATGCTTGCAAGTTTGTCTTTGCTTAGGTTTACTGCCGGGCGGAGTTTGACCTCGTTCTTTTTGGCTGCGCTGCTTGGAATAGACGCAAATTCGCCTGTATTCGCCTCTGCATAGGAATAATATAAAAGAGGTATAATTGTACCTTTCGTACACACAGAACGCAGCCACCAGTTTGATTGACCGGGGAACTTTTCAATGGCGCTATCACGCAGAGCCTTTAATTCATCTGCGGAAAGCGCAAATACGGTAGTGCCTGACGGAAGTTTGCCCACAAAAACATTATTATTAGATTCATCGGTATAGTTATCATCGGTTTTGCTTACCGTCATAACCGCATCTTTATATAAGTTACCGAAGTATGTGCTATAAAAGCTGTTGCAGACATCGTACGACCAGTCCACCGATGCTGACGGTGTAGCATCATAGGTGCTCTCGCTGAGCAAAAGCATACCGTTTGCATTGCCGGTATTGGATTTTGCGCTGTCTGCCACACGCCATTTGATGGGTGTGCCGCCTTTGCCGGCAAAGAGGACGGTGTCGCCGTTTGCCACGCCGAGCTTTGCCCCGGCGGAAGTTGCCGTGCCGTCTGCAAGCGATGTCACGGGCAGTGCGCTTATAAGCATCGCCGTGCAAAGGAGTAGGCTTAATAATTTTCGTTTCATTCTGTTTTCCTCCAATGGATAGTTATATATTAATGGTATTTTCTGCATACGTAATTATTCTATCATAAAATTTGTGAGCTGTCATCATACCAAAGTATGATTTTGTAAAAACAATGAAGTTTTGCACGGGTGACCGTTGCGGTAACACTAAAAATAAGCATATTTAAAAGTAAACTAACTTGTTTTTGTTCCGCCTGTCGGCTCGGTCGGCGGTAAACGTGTGCCACGGGCTGATAATATCCGCCCCTAAGATACACTTACAAATGAGCATATTTAAACTAAACTAACTTTTTTCTCCGCATTTGAAATGAGCCGTACAGTCTGTTTTTCGTATTTTTAAAATTGAGAGTAAAAATGGCGGAACATTTTTCATTTTCTTTGGCGTTCCGCCGTTTTTAGCTCCGCAGTAAAGCTGGTTGCTTTGCCTCGGAGCGGCTAAGATTTTAAAAATAGGAAATTACAGAGTGTAGGCGATATTTCAGAGTCGGCGAGTGGGGGTGTCGGGGGCGTTCTCGCCAACGCCCCTGACGGTTTTCATTCATTTCTGAAAATGATAAACTTTCTTTGTTTCATACGAAACATTCCCCCACCTTTGGCAGGGTGCCAAGCATTCTCGCCAACTCCCCCGACGCTTTCCCTCCCTTTGACAAGGTACGCAGAATATTCCTCTTTGATTTTAGCCTATATTATGGTACAATGGACAAAAGAAAAATAACTTTTGCCGAAAAAGTATCTAATGTGTCAAAAATTTAAAAATACATTTACCGCTGCGTATTGTATAATGCAATCGTACCGGAGCTGAGGGGAGAAATCGGAAATGAATAAAAGACAAACCGAAATCTTAAAAATGCTCTACAAGGACAGGAACTACCAAACATTTGCTAAAATTGCAGATGAGATGAATGTGTCGGTTAAAACCGTGAGAAACGACATATCGGCAATCAAAGAGGCGCTCGCCGAGGCAGGCGCAGGCGAGATTGAAACAAAACCGCACGTTGGAGTAAGGCTTATGTCCGCAGACGGTGAGATTAAAAACTTAAAAGGGCAAGAGGAGGAAAACAGAGAAATTACATTCTTTATCTTCCGCAGTCTTTTTAAAAACAACCGCCTCACCGCACAGGAGCTTGCCGAAAGATATTACCTGACCCGTGCACAGCTTGAAAACATCTTGGAGGAAACCGCAGATTGGTTTTCCAAAAACCGCATAGTGTTTGAAAGGCGCAAGGGAAAGGGAATATCCATTGAATACAGCGAGCTCAATTACAGAGAGGCATACTTTAAATCCCTGACCGAGTACAAGGACTTTTACCTTGCGGGGGCAAGGGAGAGAACGTGCGAGAGCGCACTTACAAACGACCGCGACTTTTCCGCAGTATGCGCATCGCTTGACGGCTTTGACGCAGCGACGGCGGCAAGGGCGATTGTGGAAACGGAGAGGGACTTCGGATTTAATTTTGACTATGTTTCCTCGCTCAGGCTTTTGTTTATGACGTCGCTGTGCATTGTGAGAGTCCGAAGCAAAAACTTTGTGGAGATGCCCAAAGTTTCCAAATGCCAGACCGACGGAACTTCCGACGGGATAATTGCAAAAAGGCTTACGGAAAAACTCGAAAGAGAAACCGGCACACCCATTCCCGACGCCGAGGTAAAATTCATAGAATACCTCACGGCGACAACGGCAATCCGGGAGTTTGAGAGCGACGCCGCAAGGCGCAGTATAGAGATGATGAACACCTCGCTCTGTCGGTTTACAATCAAGATAATAAACCTCATAAGCGAAATTGCCGGGGTGGATTTGAGAGGCGATGCAGTGCTGGTAAGGCAGATGTTTTTACAGTTAAAGGTGACTGTCGCAAGACTCAAATACGCATCGCTCTACAAAAATCCGCTGCTTGACAGCATCAAGGAACGCTACCCCAATATGATGGCGGTTGCCTGGCTGCTTGGAAACGTTTTTGAAAAAGAGCTTAAACTTGAAATCAACGAGAACGAGGCCGGCTGTCTGGCACTGCTTACGGGCGGAGCGATAGAACGGCATATGGCACAGCTTGGCGCCTGCATCGTGTGTGACTACGGGATAGGCATATCGCAGATACTTCGTGAGAAAATTTCACGGGCAATTCCGGAGCTTAAAATAACAGGCGTGTTCTCCGGACGTGATATGCGGAGGCTCAAAAACGAGCCGAGCGACTTTATAATAACCACAACACCGCTCGACGGCTACCGATTAAACCGCAATGTGATAAGCGTAGGACATCTTCTTGACGGGGGCGACATCACCGCCATTGAGGAGGAGATGAAAAGACTGCACCGCATCAGGCAAAAAGGCGCAGCATACGGCATAGCGCCCAACAGGAGCATATTCAGCCGTGAACTGATATTTCCGCAGTGCAGGGCAAAGGACAAGGACGAGCTTTTAAAAATGCTGTGTTCGTACCTGGAAATCGGCGGATATGTGACACGGGAATTTGAAAAGAGCGTTTTTGAAAGAGAGGCGAGCACCTCGACGGACATCGGCAAAGGATTTGCCGTTCCGCACGGGCTGAGCAAATACGTGAACCGTTCGGTGGCGGCATTTGCAAGCCTGGAAGAGCCGATTTATTGGAGCAAGGGAGCAGAGCCGGTGGATATTGTGTTCCTGCTCGCATTCGACCTCGATGAGGACGAGAGCGTGAGGAGCGAGATTATAGACTTTTACAAATCCATTGTAAACTGTATGGATAACGAGAGCAAGTGCAGACATTTGAGAAGTCTTAAAGATAAAGATGAGTTAAAGGAACTTTTAAAGAATTGGCACAAATAAAGGGTGCAACCGCCTTGCATAGGCGGAATAAAAAACAAGTTAGTTTACTCTCAAATATGCTTATTTAGTAAGGTATTGTATAGGAAAAATATAAGGAGGTATTGCTATGGTAAAGGTGAGCTACACAATCAAAAACGAGGAAGGGCTGCACGCACGTCCGGCATCGGACTTCTGCAAAGCGGCAAACAGCTTTAAGAGCGACATAACGGTTATCAAAGACGGCGAGGAGTTCGAGGCAAAGAGCATTCTTATGGTTCTGTGCGTAGGCGCCGCAAAGGGCGATACTATCGAGATAAGAGCCGAGGGCGAGGACGAACAGGAAGCTGTTGACACACTTGTTAAAACACTTGATATGGAGTGATTGATATGAAAATCTATAAAGGAAAGGCAGGCGCACCCGGCATTGCGGCGGCAAAGGTACTGTACTACGGCGCAAAGGCGGGCGAGGGCGAAAAACTCGGCATAGACGACGCAGTTGCAAAGGCGCTCGAAAGAGTGGGCGCACTTAAACAAAAGGCACACTCGCAGCTTGGGGGCGACAAGGCTAAAATCTTTGACGCATACGAGATGCTCCTTGCAGACCCGATGCTCCTAAATCCCATTAAAGCGGCGATAGAAAACGGAGCGGAGATTGCGGCGGCAATAGAGAGCACCTGCGGACAGATGGCTGAAAAACTTTCCAAAATGAAAAACGAATATATGCGCCAGAGGGCGGACGACATAAGGCACGTGGGGTCGATATTAACCGACGCCGCAAACGGCACGGACGCAGACTTCACATTCCCGGACGGTGAGGAAAAATACATCATAGCCGCATATGAGCTTACACCTGTTGACACGATGTTATTTGACAGAGAACGCCTTGCAGGTTTTATTACGGAAACGGGCGGCGCAACGTCGCACACCGTGATTCTTGCAAAGTCTATGGGCATACCGTCGGTGGTCGGCGCAGAGAATTTGAGCGATGCGGACGGCAGATATGCCTACCTCAACGGCTACGACGGAACGCTCACCTGTGAGCCGGACGGCGAGGAGGAGCAAAGGCTTAAAAAGCTCCTGGACGACGAGAGGGAGCTTGCGCAAAGTCTTGATAAAATCAAGAGTGCAGATGCGTACACGGCGGACGGCGAGAGAATAGCCGTGCTTGTAAACATCGGCAAGCCGTCGGACTTAAAGAATACGGACGGCGTTAAATTTGACGGTGTGGGGCTTTTCCGCTCGGAATTTCTCTACCAGTCATCGGACAAAAAGCCGACGGAGGCAGAGCAGATTGCCGCATACAAAGAGGTAATCGAAAAGGTTTATCCAAACCCCGTAACCGTTAGAACGCTTGACGTCGGCGGCGACAAGGAGCTTAAATATCTGGGAATGAAAAAAGAGGAAAACCCGTTTTTGGGTAACCGTGGAATAAGGCTGTGCCTTGCCAACCCCGATATTTTCTCCGAACAAATCCGCTCGCTGCTTATTGCAGGCGAGGGAAAGAGCCTTAAAATAATGCTCCCTATGGTAACGTCGGTCAGCGAGATAGACAAGACACGCACCGTGATTGACGGAGTCAAAAAAAGTCTTGACGAGAGCGGCACGGCGTACTGCACGGACATCAAACTCGGCATTATGATAGAAACGCCGGCGGCGGCAATTATGGCGGAAAAATTTGCAAAGCACTGCGACTTTTTCAGCATAGGCACAAACGACCTGGTGCAGTACATCACCGCCGCAGACAGAGGCAACTCCGACGTTGAGAATGTATACGACCCGTGCAACCCGGCGGTTATGTCGATGATTGCGCACACGATAAGTGCGGCGGACGACGCCGGAATAGACGTAAGCGTCTGCGGAGATTTGGCGGCAAACACCTTCTTTACGCAGGTGCTCATAGGAATGGGGCTTAAAAAATTCAGCGTTCCGCACCCGCTTGTCGGCAGAGTTAAGCACAAGATACAAAAATGCAATACGCTAAGCGCAAAACAGCTTGCTAAAAAGGTTCTCGCCGCAGAAACTGCGGACGAAGTGAGAAAGTTATTATCGGAAGGAGAGGTTTAAAAATGGACGCAGCAGAAGTTTTAAAGAAAGAAAACATCATACTCGGACTTTTTGCCGAGGACAAAGAGGAGGTAATATCACGCCTTTGCAATCTCCTCCTGGAAAACGGCGCACTTACCGACAAGCAGGCGTTTGAGGACGACGTAAAAATGCGTGAGGCAACGTGCTCTACCGCCATAGGCAACGCCATTGCAATCCCCCACGGTAAGTCGGCGCACGTAAAGGAAACCACAGCCGCCGTTGCAAGGCTTGCAAACCCGGTCAAGTGGTCGGCAGAGGACGACGAGGTTGTCAGCTTTGTGGTTTTACTTGCGGTAAACGAAAACGACAAGGGCACATCACACGTCAGACTGCTCTCGCAGATGGCAAGGAAACTCGCCTCGGAGGAAGCCTGCGCCAAACTTATGAGCGCAGACAGCAGCGAGGAAATTATAAAAATATTCTCATAAAGGAGGAAGGGAAAATGAAAATTGTAGGAATTGCGGCTTGCACGTCGGGCATCGCCCACACGTACATTGCCAAAGAAAAGCTCGAAGCGGCGGCAAAGGAACTCGGCCACGAGGTGCACATTGAAACTCAGGGAACAATAGGCACAGAGGACGAGCTCAAAAAAGCCGACATCGAGGCGGCGGACGTAGTAATCATTGCGGCAGACATCAAAGTCGGCGGCAAGGAACGTTTCAAGGGCAAGAGGGTTGTGGAAATACCCACACACATTGCAATTAAATCACCTAAGGCACTCATTAATAAAATTCAGGAAGAATTATAATAAGGAGGCAAAAAAATGAAAAAGTTACAGCTTAAAAAACACGCATTGACGGGTATCTCGTTTATGCTCCCGCTGGTTGTGGCATCGGGACTCCTGATTGCCATAGGCAACATTTTCGGCGGAAACCCCAGCACAATCTCAGACTACAAGGCAGGCTACAACATCTGGCAGGCGGCAGTTACTCTCGGAGTTTACGGTATGGGACTTCTCCCCGGAGTAATGGGTGCGGCAATAGCGTATTCAATAGCCGACCGCCCCGGTATTGCCCCCGGTCTTTTGATGGGTATGATTGCTCAGAATATGGGCGCAGGATTTTTGGGCGGTATGCTCGGAGGATATTTGGCAGGTTACTTTGTAGAGTTCCTCAAAAATCACCTTCACGTTCCCAAGTGGGCGCAGGGTCTTATGCCGATGATGATTATTCCCCTTATCTCGTCGGTGGTAATCGGACTTATTATGTTCTTTGTAATCGGCGGGCCGATTGCGTGGGCATCGGAGGCGTTGGAGAACTTTCTTGTAAATATGCAGACGGGTTCAAAGGGCGTTTTCGGAGCGATAATGGGAGCTATGGCGGCATTTGACTTCGGCGGACCGGTGAACAAGGTTGCATCGCTCTTTGCGGACGGACTGCTTATGGACGGCGTTTACGGCCCGGAGGCTGTTAAGATTTGCGCATCAATGATACCCCCGTTCGGCGTTGCGCTCTCCTGGCTCATAAGGAGAAAGAGATACACCAAGAGCGAAACCGACAACATCAAAATTGCTTTCCCGATGGGTATTTGTATGATTACCGAGGGTGTTATTCCGATAGCGGCGGTTGACCCAATCAGAGTTATAGCGTCGTGCTCAATCGGTGCGGCTGTGGGCGGTGCGCTCATTATGATACTGGGCGTCGGCTCAATGGTTCCCTCCGGCGGAATGTTCATAGTACCGGCAATGATTAACCCCTGGGGCTTTATGCTGGCACTTGCGGCAGGAACGGTTGTTACGGCAATTTTGCTTGTGGCTCTCAAAAAGGACGCAAAGGCAGAGGACGCAGTTGTTCTTGACGAGGAAGAGGAAGAGCTTGACCTCTCATCTGTTAAAATAAACTAACACAGGAGCGTTTTTGAAATGTATACTTCAATGAAAAATATGCTTGACAAGGCTAACGCAAACGGCTATGCGGTTATGGCGATAAACTGCTTTAATCTGGAAACCGCACGTGCGGTGATTACGGCGGCAAACGAGGAGAGGGCTCCGATTATAGTAAATATCTTTGAGGACCACCTCTTAAACCACGCACCGAGCGACATCATAGCGCCTATTGTTAAAAACCTTGCCGAAAAGGCGGACGTGAGCGTTGCTCTCAACTACGACCACGGCAGTGAGGAAAAGTACCTTATAAAAGCGATAGACGACGGGTTTTCGTCAATAATGGCGGATATGTCACGCTTTGAACTTGATGAAAACATCGAGCGCACACGGCGCATAACCGAGTACGCCCACTCCAAAGGCGCAAGCGCCGAGGGCGAGATTGGCAATCTCGGTGCAAGCGAGGGCGGCAACTTTACCGCCGAGCAGATGTATACCGACCCCAATCAGGCTAAGATGTTCTACGAGCGCACGGGCATTGACGCACTTGCCATATCGATAGGCACGTCGCACGGCAACTACCCGGACGGAATGGTGCCCAAGTTTGACATAGAGCGTTTAAAGGAAATTAAAAAGCTCACCGGCGCACCGCTTGTACTGCACGGCGGTTCGGGTTCCGGAGAGGAGAACATCAAAAATGCGGTCAGATACGGCATTAACAAAATAAACGTGGGCTGCGACTTTATGAACGCAAACCGTGACGCTGCGGCGACGCTTTTGAAGGAAAACGGCGAAATCAACTATTACGACCTTATCCACTCGGTAGAGAATGAAAGCAAAAAACTTGTTAAATACTATATCAACCTGTCAGGCTCAGCCGGCAGAGAATAAAATTTTTAAGGAGATGTTTTATTATGTTAATTAATATGAAGGAAATGCTCGAACAGGCGGACAAAAACGGATTTGCGGTACCGGCTTTTAACATCGGCAGTGAGGCAATTCTCAAAGGTGTGGTTGAGAGCGCAAACGAAAAGGACGCTCCCGTAATTTTGGCAATCCACCCCACAGAGCTTGAATTTTTGGGCGACAGCTTTATAAAGACCTGCATTGAGGAAGCGCAAAATTCAAGAGTGCCGATGGTTATTCACTTAGACCACGGCGGCAAGTTTGAGGAGGTTCTGCGTGCAATTCGCTGCGGATTTACCTCGGTTATGATTGACGCATCGCACCTTTCCTACGAGGAGAACATTGCAATTACCCAAAAGGTTGTAAGCGTTGCAAAGCCGCTCGGAGTGTCCGTTGAGGCGGAGCTCGGCACAATCGGCACAACCGGTCAGTCCTACGAGGGCGGCTCGGACGACATCATCTACACCAATCCCGAACAGGCAAAGGATTTTATAGAAAAAACGGGCATCGACACCCTCGCCGTTGCAATCGGAACGGCTCACGGCATCTACCCCAAGGACAAAAAGCCGGAGCTTAAACTCGACCTCTTAAAGACAATCAGGGACACTGTAAACATTCCCCTCGTTCTGCACGGCGGTTCCAGCAACCCCGACAAGGAGATTGCGGAGTCGGTTAAAATCGGTATTTCCAAAATTAATATTTCCAGCGACATCAAGTTTGCCTTTTACAAAAAGTGCCGTGAAGTTCTCGCCGAGAACCCCGGCTGGATTGAGCCGAACGCTATCTATCCGCCTTGCATCAAGGCTATGCGTGAAGTCGTTGAATTCAAGATGAACCTGTTCGGCGACATCGGCAAGGCAAACCTTTACAGATAATTACCAAAATCCGATATATTCCTCTGTAACACACCTTCACCCCACTGCTCAGCGGTGGGGTGAAAACTATATAAAAAATTTTCAAAAAAACTATTGACAAATGTTTTGCGTTGTGATATATTATTATTGTAATCATTACAAAATTGAATTAATTACAATTTAGGAGGTTTTATGACCACCGCAGAAATTTTAAAAATGAATGGCATCAAACCGTCGGTTATAAGGATCATGGTTTACGAATATCTGAGAGGAACCAAATCCCACCCCACGGCGGACGGAATCTACAACGAGCTGCACCCGAAAATGCCCACGCTCTCAAAAACGTCGGTCTACAACACAGTAAAATTGCTGGTAGACGCCGGGCTTTCCAAAAATCTTACGATTGACGGGTCGCAGACACGCTACGACGCAGACACATCTGTTCACGGTCACTTTTGGTGCAAGAAGTGCCGGAGAGTTTTTGACTTTGACGTGAGCGAAACTCTGGGCGGCGAGCTTGACGGGTTTGTTGTGGAATTCAAGGAAATTTACTTTGGCGGACTTTGCCGCAGTTGTGCGGCTTACGAAGATAAAAATTAATTTAAAAGGAGAGTATTTATTATGAAAAAATTTGTTTGTCCTGTTTGCGGTTACGTTCACGAGGGGGATACCGCACCCGAAAAGTGCCCTGTTTGCGGAGTATCCGGCGATAAGTTCAAGGTTGCCGGCGACGAGAAAGTATGGGCGGCAGAGCACGTTGTAGGCGTTGCAAAAGACGTGTCCGAGGACATTAAGGCAGACCTCAGAGCAAACTTTGAGGGCGAATGTTCGGAAGTCGGAATGTATCTTGCAATGGCAAGAGTCGCTCACCGTGAGGGCTATCCGGAAATCGGACTCTACTGGGAAAAGGCGGCATACGAGGAGGCGGAGCACGCTGCTAAGTTTGCAGAGCTCCTCGGCGAAGTTGTAACCGACTCAACAAAGAAAAATCTTGAAATGAGGGTTGACGCAGAAAACGGCGCAACCGCAGGAAAATTTGACCTTGCAAAGAGAGCAAAAGAGGCAAACCTCGACGCTATTCACGACACGGTGCACGAGATGGCAAGAGACGAGGCAAGGCACGGCAAGGCTTTTGAGGGACTTTTAAAGAGATATTTTGGTTAATCTCAAAACTGCATAACAAAAGCATTTTTAAGGGATAGAGCAATTTTTGCTCTATCTCTTTTTTCGTGTGGTTTTTAGCCTTTGATTGTACTTTTTCTTGTACCGCTCCAATTTTGAATAACTTTTTAAATCTAAAATACTGTCATTCTTGTACCTTTTAAAAATTGTACCAGTTTTCGTTATTATAACATGGCTATATCATAAAAACAAG
>CAKSTI010000022.1 GCA_934500705.1 uncultured Clostridia bacterium
AAAATCAGGCAAAAGTAACAAACAGCGACAAGCTCACAAAGGCATTAGCTAAGATTGAGGAGCTTAAAGCAGCAGCAGGCGACCAGGAAAAGGTTGATGCAGTAATTAAGATGATTAATGACCTGCCGGCAACCGATGCACTCACACTTGCAGACAAAGAGGCAGTTGCTTCCGCAAGTGCAGCATATGAGGCACTTGGCGAGCTTAAAGGCAAGGTTACAAATGCTGACAAACTCACAGCCGCAATCAACAAGATTGCAGACCTTGAAAAAGACAAAGATGCCGCTGACAAGGTAATTGCTTTGATTGATGCAATAGATGCAGAAATCACTCTTGACAGCGAAGAGGGTATAACAAATGCCCGCACAGCATATGATGCTCTTACACCTGCACAGAAAGCTCTTATCAGCGCAGAAAAGCTGGAAGTTCTTACAAATGCAGAGGCTGAGCTCAAAGGCATTAAGGCAGACAAGGCTGCGGCAGATAACGTAATTAAGATGATTGATGACATTTGCGCATCGGAAATCACCGTTGGCAGCAGAGCAGCAATCGACGCCGCAAAGAAAGCCTATGACGAGCTTAACGGCAACGGTCAGAAGTTTGTCGGCGAGGATAAGTACAACGAGCTCCTTGAAGCAGACAAAAAGTGCAAAGAGCTTGAAGATGCCGCAGACCAGGATACAAAGGATACGGCAGCAGCAGAAGCATTTACAAAGGCTGTAAACGACCTCGAAGATGCAACATACGAGAATGTAGACACTGTTGAAGCTGCAGCTGCAAACCTGCGTTCACAGTATGACTCTCTCACAGACGGTGCAAAGGCTAAGATTGACGAGAAAGTACTCGCTAAACTTACCGAAATCGAGGAGAAGGTTAAGACAATCAAGAACGACATCGCTAAGGCTAACGAAACCAAAGCTCTTATTAAGGCTATCGGCACAGTTACTTTGGACAGCGCTGACGCAATCAAAGCGGCACGTGACTCCTACGATGCTCTTGAAAATGCTGAACAGAAAGCACTTGTAGACAACGCTCCCGATGGCGAAAACACCGCCACACTCGAAGCGGCTGAAAAGGCTTATGCAGCAATTAAGGAAGACAACGATAAGGCTGATGCTACAATCAAACTCATTGATGATATAGGCGAAGTAACTATTGACAGCGGTGACAAGATTAAAGCTGCACGTGAGTCTTTCGACAGTCTTACAGACGCACAGAAAGAAAAAGTTAAGAAGGCAGGCAAGGAGGATATCCTTGTAAAGGCTGAGGCTGATTACAAAGCAATCGTTGACGCTAACAAACCTGTTGTAAGCGGTAACAAGAAACCTGCATTCACAGATATGTTTGACGGCGGCTTGTACGTTGTTTTGGTTGAGAACGTACCCACCAGCAAGAAGGTTACCGTAGACGGTATCGAAGGTTATGAGTACAAAGACGCTGACGGTAAGATTAAGTATGTGGTTGCATCAAACAGAGAGATGAACACAGACAACATTACTGTTGAAGATGCGACAGATGCAAAGCCGTTCATACTTGGCGCATTCACTAACCCGACGGGCGCACTTAATGCAGCAGATGCTTACATTATCAATAAGCTCTCCGCATTGATTAAGGACAGTACAACCAACCCGCTCTTTGCTGACCCGTATACGATGCTCCGTGCAGATGTAAACGGTGACGGCATAATCAACGCAGCAGACGCACTCCTCGTTGCAAGACACGCAGCAGGTGACGCTACTGCACCGGCACTCAAATTTGTGGAAATTGCCACAATCGATGCCGAATAAGACATTTAAAGAAGTAAATCGGCGGTTTTAACCCCCCGATGTGACAGAAATACTTTGCATAATTCGGACAACGTCACGCCTGTGGTGTTGTCCGAATTGGCTAAAAGGGCATAGAGCGTGTGCGGCGAATTGCCCGAACACGCACGCCTGCCCGAAAACATATTCGTTTGTACCAAAAGTGCAAGCCGCAATCGGCTTGCTACACACCGGTTCAATAAACACATATTTACGGCATCGGCAGTTTCCGTGCCGTATAAAAAGGAGACGGAAAAATGAAAAAGTCAGTTATGGCAATCTTGTCCTTCGCTTTGTGCCTTATGCTCGCCACAACGGCATTTGCCGCAGCGGAGACAACCATTGCAAATGCAGAAAGAAACGACAATGATATTACATTTGACATCACCCTTTCCGAAATTCCGGAAGGACTCGAAAATATTGCGGCAATAACCGTGAGATATTCTTACGACAAGGATGATATGAAGTTTGAGTCTGTAACGCCATCACAGCCCTTTGGAGAAGAAATCGGCATTACGACAACCAGCGAAAACGGCATTGCGTGGTTTGCGCAGGCAGGCAAGGAAGTGGACGCAGAGGCGTTCAAGTCAGCAGAGGGTGTCCTCTTTAACGTTAAGTTTACAAGGAATGACAGCAGATACGGCGACACAACCTTTAAGATTACCACCCTTCAATTTGCCGACAGCAAACTGAAAACGGCGGATGTTCTCCCCGCAGACGTAACCATTAACCTCGGCACCAAACCGAGCAGCGGCGGCAGTAGCAGCGGCGGTGGCGGCGGCAAAAAGACCAACGGCGGCGGAACAAAGGTAACAATTACCACACCGCCCGTTACCAAGCCTGAAAATCCCACACCGGATACGCCCTCAACACCTGCCGAAACAAAGGAAATTGCAGACCTTGCAAAAGACCATTGGGCATATGAAAGCGCAAAGGCACTTTTGGAAAAAGGTATAATCTCCGGCGATGCGGGCGAAACCGTGAACCTCAGACCGAACGATGCAATTACCCGTGAGGAGGCGTCAAAAATTGCTCTCCTTGCAGTGGGCGCAAGCGTTGACGATACCCTTGCACTTGACTTTACGGACGCAGCGAGCGTTTCCGACTGGGCAAAGAGTTATATTGCCACTGCGGCAAAGCTCGGTATTATCTCCGGCTATGAGGACGGCAGTGTCCGCTCAAAGCAGACCATTACCCGTGAGGAAATGATTACACTGCTGCTCAAAGCGTTTAACCGGGGAACATCGGAAGATGCCGTAAACTATGCCGACAGCGCAGATATAACCTGGTCTAAGGGATATATCGCAAAAGCGGCGTCAATGGGCATAATTACAGGTTATGAGGATAACACCATCAGACCTAAGGCAAACATCACCAGAGCGGAAGTTTTCGCACTTATTTACAGATGTATGAACATCGAAAAGTAAAAATATTTACACAAAACAAAAGCGCCTTGCATAAAATCAGGGCGCTTGTTTTTACGTGAATGAGCGGGCGGATACTATCCGACTCTACTGGTTTAACTGATTGATTTCCGTTTTTTCGAACGGGTCATAAACCTTTGCCTCATAGCTGAAAGACGAAACCGTCGCAATAAGGCAGTCCTTCTCGGTGTCCTCGGTGGGGTACCAGAAGTTTATGCTTATCTCGTGGTCGGGATTGAGGCTCTGCTTGTCGGTTGCCACAATCTTAATCAGCGTTTCCGTTTCCGTCTTGTCGAGCGAGTTCCAATACTTTGCAAACTCTTCCTCGCTCATATCCCCGTTGTAGCTTGCGGAAACGACTACGGCGTCCACATACTTAGAGAGCTCGCCGTTGTAGCTGAACATATCTCTGAAAGCTATGTATTTGTCCGAGAGGATAAACACGCTCGAAAGCTGCTCGTTCCAAAGAACATATCCGCCGAAATACTGCGAAACCGCACGTATCGGCAGATAAATCCTACCGCCTGTTTCCACGGGTGCGGAGTCGGAGATAATGTCGCCTTCCGAACCGCTTAACAATCTGTCGCCGGGGGTGATTGAGAGCATCTTGCCGTCCTTTTCGAGGTCGGCGGATTGCGTCAGCTCGTTCCACGAAACCGACACGCCGAATGCTTCCATTGCCGCACGAAGGGGCACCATTGTTCTGTCGTTTTCATCAAAAAACGGTGTTCCTGTGCTCTCGGTAAATTCAATCGGCTGTGCATCGATGTAAACTTTTGCGCTGTCTGCGCCGGCGTTTATGCTGCATAAAATACATAACGCCGCAGTCACAACAGCGGTTGTAAGTATTTTTTTCATAACGTTCTCCTTAATGTTTTATTGTGGGGTATTCCCTCGTATATTATATATGTTTTGGGTCGGTTTGTCAAATCAGCGGCCGAGGAGCAGTGCGCCGATTACGATGGGCATTAAGAAATCGTCGCTGTTTTCGGTCATAAGTATAATAAGCAGTGCAATCAAAATTATGTCGTCCGAGCGCAGCGAGCTTAAAAACCCTCCGCCGGGCAAAAATCCCGAAATTTGCGGCTGCGGTGCGCTCACCGCTTGGCTTTCTGCCGTTTGAACCGATTGATTTTCACATTCCTGCGTATTTTCGGCAGGCTTTTCTTCCTCGGTGCTTGGCATCTCCAAACTGTCGCCGTGGACGGCGGAGGGTACAATAGCCTCGCCGTCTGCGCCGAACGTGTCGGAGGGGTAGCCGTCATAATAACGCATATACATTTTTCATCATTCCCCTAATTTTCGTTTTTGAAAAGTTCCGCCAGCTTTGTCATACGCAGCATTCTTATTGCCCTGTCAATCTCTGCGGCACGGCTCTCCCTCATATACGGGCGAATTGCGTTTAAAAGATTTATGCGCCTGTCATCGGTGTGGTTTAAGGTGTTCATAATGTTTTTTGCGCTTGACAAAAGCTCGTCGTCCGTTCCTATGGACGGCGCCGCACTTTTTTGCGAGGTGCCGCCTATTGCATCGGAAAGTTTTTTCATCATATCAGGGTTGTTTAAAATATCCATTATTTTTCCCGACATATCGTCTGCCAAAGCAATCTACCTCCTGCCGCCTAAAATTTCTGCCGCTTTTTTGAGAATTTGAGGATTTGAAATGAGCAGTCTTTCAATTTCTTTGTCGCTCATTCGTTCCAGTTTGTTTGCCACGGAGTCCATACCCATTTCTCTGAGTTTTCTTAAAACTTCGCCTTTGTCAAAACCGTCCATTACGGAATTTACCGATATTTCCAAAATATTTTCATTCCTCTCGAATATAATATTCAATAAGGGGTCAAAAGCCCCGTTATTCCCAATCACCGTGAAGAGTGCGCATACGCCGGTGCCGGGGATCTTGCTTTTTGTTTAGGCAGTGGGGACTCGAACCCGCCACCTTAAAGGTGGGGGACATCTGCACTAATGTTATATATTAAGTATATGCCGGCAGAGGCAAAATAGATACCAAAAATGAAATTCTTGACAAATGCTTTGTACTATTGTATAATATCAATATCTGTATGTGCAAATGCGTTTGCGCCGCACATACGGTCAGCGCCGGAACCGGGAGCATCTCATTCGATGCCGACGGTTGACGAGGAGGGGGTTTATCGAACCTTCGGCGGGTGCCCCACGGCAGTCACACAGCCGTAAAAGGCCGGCAAAAGTGCGGAGTAATCTGCATCACAAATTCGGCCCGGTGTTAAAACCTAATATTTTTTGTTCGGCACGTTCCAAGGGCAGTTTTGCGCCTTGGCTTATTGTGAATGCAACAAGCTTCCGAGGTGCCCGGCTGCAATTTTCGATTGTGTTGTCGGGTTGACTTCTTATTGGTTGTGTGCCGGGAAAGGGAGATTTTTTATGTGTGGAATTGTTGGTTACATCGGAGACAGGCAGGCTGCGGGCATTTTGCTCGACGGTCTGGAAAAATTGGAGTACCGTGGCTACGACAGCGCAGGTATTGCAATTATGGGAAAGGACAAAATCAAGTGCTGCAAGGTTAAGGGCAGGTTGGAAAATCTGAGAAATGCGTGCCGTGAAACCGAAGTCAGCGGTTCTGTGGGCATCGGCCACACACGCTGGGCAACGCACGGCGAGCCGTCGGTTGCAAACGCTCACCCGCATTTGAGCAATGACGGGAAATTTGCGGTCGTTCACAACGGAATTATCGAAAATTACGTTGAGCTTAGAGAGTTCCTCGGCGAAAAGGGTTACACCTTTTCATCGGAAACGGACACGGAGGTTATTCCGAACCTTGTGAGCCTTTTTTACAAGGGCAATTTGCTTGAAGCGGTGATAGAGGCAACAAAAATGCTCACCGGCAGTTACGGCATATGCGTTATGTGCACAGATGAGCCGAACGAGCTTGTTGCAGTCAGAAAGGACAGTCCGCTCATCATCGGACTTAAAAAGAACGAAATGTTCGTAGCCTCGGACATTCCGGCAATATTAAAGGAAACGAGAAGTGTGTATCTCCTCGAAGACAACGAATATGTTATCCTTACACGTGACGGCGCAAGAATGTTCAATATGGACAAACAGGAAATCAGCCACGATGTATACAAGGTTACATTTGATGACAGCGCCGCAGAGAAGGCAGGGTACGACCACTTTATGATAAAGGAAATCCACGAACAGCCAAAGGCAGTGAGGGACACCCTCGCCGGCAGAGTGGTTGCCGGAAAGCCGATTGACTTTGACGGACTTAAAATCGAGGAAATAGAAAACGTCAACAAAATATACATTGTCGCCTGCGGAACGGCATATCACGCCGGACTTATAGGCAAAAAGGCGATAGAGGGACTGTGCACCATACCGGTTGAGGTGGACATTGCATCGGAGTTCCGCTACCGCAACCCGATTATAACGGAAAACACGCTTTTGATTGTTATAAGCCAGTCGGGCGAAACGGCAGACACGCTTGCCGCACTGCGCCTTGCCAAAAAGCACGGGGCAAAGGTAATTGCAATTACAAACGTTGTGGGCAGCACCGTTTCCCGTGAGGCGGACGCCGTGTTCTACACGCACGCAGGCCCGGAGATTGCCGTTGCGTCCACGAAGGCGTACACGACACAGCTTATAGCGCTTTACGTGTTTGCACTGTTTGTTGCCGAGCAGAAAAAATTGCTCTCGGACGCAGAGATTGAGCATTACAAGAACGATTTGCTCTCGCTTGCCGACAGTGTGGAGGAAGTCCTCGGCTGTGAGAGTGCAATCAAAAAAATGAGCAAAAAGCTCGTTAATCAGAAGGATATGTTTTTCCTTGGCAGGGGTCTGGACTATGCCGTTGCTATGGAGGGTTCGCTCAAACTCAAAGAAATTTCGTATATCCACTCCGAGCCTTACGCCGGCGGAGAGTTAAAGCACGGGCCGATTGCCCTGATTGAGGACGGCACTGTGGTTGTGTGCATATCCACAAGCTCCGACTTAAAGCCGAAAATGGACAGCAACATTAAAGAGGTTGTGACGAGAGGTGCGTATATAATCGGAATACAGACCGAGGGGTTCGACACAAACGGATTTGACGAGATGTGCTCAATTCCCCGTGTCAACGAGCTTTTCTCGCCCGTTGTTTCCGTAATTCCGCTCCAACTCCTTGCTTACTATGTTTCAATCGCAAAGGGTTGTGATGTTGACAAGCCGAGAAATCTGGCAAAGTCGGTTACAGTAGAATAAATTACAAAATAAAGCCCTAGGCAGTGGGGGCTCGAACCCGCATTGCCTGTCGGCCGAATTTTCACAAAGCCTTCCGCCTTGTCGGTCTTGACGGGCGTCAGCCCGCCTGCACCCTTACGCACCGAAATTCTTTGCAAAAATTCAGCCGAACAGGTGCTCGCAGTTTCACATAAGCAATTTTTTCTGTAACAAAGTAAATTACGCAGGGAATACTGTCGTATTTTCAAGGGATTTACTGCCGTTACGGGGAAATTTGCTATGTGAAACCAATGTGGGCTCGGGTCCCCACTGCCTAAGACAGATAGACGTTGCAAACGCAACGGGAATAGACCAAAAAACGCTGTCGAATTACGAAACCGGAAAAACAAATCCGGACAGTTATTCGATTATTAAACTGGCTGACTTTTTCGGAGTGTCAACGGATTATTTGCTGGGATATTCGGATTTGAACATACGTTCGAGCGCCGATATTGCCGAAAAGCTCGAAAAGATAGAGAGTGACATTCGTGAGCTTAAAGAGGCTTTGGGCAGCCGCAGAGATTAATATTTGCCAAAACGGACGTACATTTTTGCTTTTTGTACGTCTTTTTTTGATTTACGCAAAACTTTTAAAAAATTTTCACAGTTTATTCATAGTTTATTCAAAAACCTGTGCTAAGATATAGATACTAAAACGAAAGGCGGTCTTATATATGGACGATTACAAATGGTACAAGGACGATTTTGAGAGCAATTTCAGTTCTTCATCGTCCGAAAATAATTCAGATACTTACGGCAAGGATTTTAACGGCGACAGCACCGAGGAAAAGGATTTCGCCACCGACCCTTACGGCTTTGAGAGCGCAGGTACTTCAAACAACACATACGAAGGCACATCTTTTCATAGCTCGGAAGTTCACGAAAAAAAGCACACAAAGAGGCACGTTTCGGTTCTCACCGCAGCAATAGCGATTGTGCTTACGGCGGCACTCTCGGTTTCGGGAGCGGTTCTCATTCCTAAGGCAATAAGAGGTTCGCAGACATCGGTTTCATCAACCGCAAAGTCCGGCAAAAACACACCGGGTGCGGCAATAGTTGCAAACAGCGCAATTTCCACAGCGGACAAAAAGGCGCTTTCCACACCGGAAATTGTGGACAAGGTAGGTCCGGCGGTTGTTGGAATTATAAACAAAGCAACCCTTACCAAATATGATGACATTTTCGACTACTACTTCGGCGGTCAGCAAGGCCAGCAGGGTCAGCAGGAGGAAGTGGAACAGAGCAGCGGTTCCGGTGTTGTAATCAGCGAGGACGGCTACATTGTTACCAACAACCACGTTGTTGAGGGTGCAAACGAACTTGTGGTAATTTTAAATACAGGCGATGAGTACACCGCAAAGCTCGTTGGCAAGGACTCCAAAACAGACCTTGCGGTTTTAAAAATCGACGCATCGGGTCTTACATTTGCTAAAATGGGCGACAGCTCCGAACTTCGTGTCGGCGACACCGCCATTGCAATAGGAAATCCGCTCGGACAGGAATTTGCAGGTACTACAACTCAGGGCATAATCAGCGGTCTTAACAGGAGCGTTACGGTAGATAACAAACAGCTTACGCTCATTCAGACAGACGCTGCCATCAACCCCGGTAACTCCGGCGGTGCGCTTGTAAACGCATACGGCGAGCTTATCGGAATTAACACGGCAAAGATATCCTCTTCCAGCTTGGAAGGTCTGGGATTTGCAATACCGATTGACGAGGCAAAGCCGATTATCAGCGACCTTATCGACAGCGGTTACGTAACCGGCAGACCTGTAATAGGCATAGCCGGCAGAGCAGTGACCGAAAAAGACGCAAAGGCGTACAACCTCAAAGTGGGCGTTTATGTGTCGAGTATGACGGCAAATTCCCCGGCGTATATGGCAGGAATTAAAATAGGTGACATCGTTGTTGAGTGCAACGGCACAAAAGTTGAAACGGTGGACGACATCAATCAGATTAAAAATAAGCACGCCCCCGGCGATGAGCTTACGCTCAAAGTTTACAGGCAGGGCAGTTACAAAAATATAGTTGTTGTTTTGGGCGAGGAAGTTCCCTCGGCAGAGTAACACATTAAAGTTGCTAGCTACATTTCCCCTTTTTTTCCGGCTCCAAGCAGTGAAAACTGCAAGGAGCCGGTTTTTTTAATATTTGCCGTAAATAAACGGACTGCCGCCGGTATACGCCAAACATAGTATCAAGCCGCAAAATACAAAAAATGCAACCAAATTCCAAAATTTGCTAAGGTCAAGTATCGGGTAATAGGCATCGGCGGTGCAGACATTTTTCTTTTTTAACAATTCAATGTTGACATTTGAACGCAAACGCATTGTTATGCTTGAAACGATAAGTATTATCAGCGAAACAAAAAGCCACATATACGGCTGTTCGAGTCCGCTTTTAAAGCTGAATATTCTTTTTATAATCACAAACGCTTTGTTAAGGCTTTCGGCTCTGAAAAATATCCAGCAAAACGTGGTAAATATAAACGTTAATATTATCGAAAGAATATTTGAAAGCATACAATGCGTCCTTGACGGACTCTTTGTAACATCGCACCACCATTTGTGCACTGCAAGAGCCGCACCGTGAAGAAATCCCCAAAATACATAAGTCCACGCCGCACCGTGCCATATTCCGCCTATTACCATTGTGGCAATAAGATTAAAATATGTACGCAATCTGCCTTTTCGGTTTCCGCCGAGGCTGATATAGAGATATTCCCAAAGCCATTCGGAAAGAGTTATATGCCACCTTTTCCACAATTCGGTTACGTTGTGAGACAGATACGGGAGATTGAAATTCCTCGGCAGATTAATTCCGATTATTTTTGCAATACCTATTGCCATATCTGAATATCCCGAAAAATCAAAGTAAATTTGGAACGAATACGCAACTGCCGCAAAAAACACCGTCATACTTCCGAATGCAAGAGGAGTGTCGTAAACCTGATTTACAAAAACCGACAGATTGTCTGCCAGTACAATCTTTTTAAACAGTCCGAACATAAAAATTTGTATTCCCGGCAAAAACGTGCTCCAACCGACCTTTCGCACAGAATTTGACTGCGCAAAAAAATCTGCGCTTTTTTGTATCGGTCCGGACGTTATTTTTGGAAAAAATGCAAGATACAAGGCAACTTGTTCTAAATTGTGCGCTTTTACCGTACCACGCTTTACATCAACAATATACCCTATTGCGCTGAATGTGTAAAAAGATATTCCCAAAGGCAAAATAATGTTTAGCGAAGTATAGTTCATACCTAAGATATTTGCAAATGACTCCGCAAAAAAGTTTGTGTACTTAAAAAATGCCAATGATACCAGCGCCGCTGCTATGCCTATGGTGTATTTTCCCTTTTTGGCGCAGGCATATGCTGCTAAGCTCAAAAGTGCCAGAACAGCGGCGAAACGCCAGTCGGCGTATATAACAAAAATATAACTTGCGGCAAGTAAAATGCGATTTGATATTTTAACGCTTGCTCCAAGCTTGTTGCACGCATAGAGTATTGCAAATACGAGCGCAACAAAACCGAAAAATAAAAAACTTATTATTTGCATATTTTACCCTCCGTATCAAGCGAATTTATTTTTTCTGTCAGTGCTTCGGCAATGGCTGTGTGACCGTATTTATTAAAATGTCCGCTGCACAGTTTACCGGTGACAAACCCGTGAGCTGCTTTATGCTGTGAATAATACATTTTTCTGAAATACGGCGTCATATCGACAAATGAAACACCGTGCTTTTCGGCAGAGGTTGAAAATGCGGTAAGACTGCCGTCGTCTTTAAACTCAATTTTTCCGTTTTCGTTTAAACTTTCCATTGGGTGATATACAATGATTATCTTTGTACCGTATTTTTTTTCGAGTGACGATATGTATTCAAACAGACTGTCATAGGCTTGCATATCAATTTCAACCGCCGCATTATATGCCGCTGTTTTTTCCGACGGAGCAGCTATGAACAGTTCTGCCAATCCCTTTACCATTTGCGTGTAGACGACACGGAAAAACGGTATTTTCTGCAACACTCCGATTATTCCGGTTGAATAGCTTTTTGTATGCTCAACCGTTGAATTCAGCACGCTTTCGGTCTGTTCGCCGTTTATCGAAACGCCGGAGGTTTCTATCACGGCGATTTTAGGTGAACGTTCAAGGTTTTTCGGCAGATACTGACACACTTTGATAAAATTGTGCCCGGAAATTCCCATATTGTATACAGAGTATTTTCCTTTTAGATTTTTTTCAAGCAGATATGCGGCGTTCTCGTTCTGCATTACATTTGTAGCCTCCATATGTGATGAACCGAGAACCACAATATCCGCATTGTTATGCGTTTTGAGGTTGTTGTAACCGTTGGAGTCAAATTTTCCCCACGATATTCCCTCTGTCATCTTGACCCACACAGAATTTGGCTGCCATACATAGTCGGTATTGCCTTTTTTGTTTTCCGAGTGAACCGGCATAAGGCTGTAACTGCACATTAACATCGAAAGTATTGCAACGGCAACGATGCCGGCAGATAGAACCTTTGCACAGTCTGAAACAGTTTTCATAATATATTCCCCCTTGTTACGGGTAAATTATATCATTTTATGTTGCTAAAATCAACAGATTTTATGTATTTGTTAGATAGTGGTTAAATGTTGCTAAGAGTTATATACTATTTATAGTAGAAAGCAACAATAATATAGAGGGCAGGTGCTGTTGATGAATCTTGATAACTTGGGCAAGTCTATTGCGGAGCGCCGCAAAATGATGAAAATGACTCAGGAAAGACTGGCAGAACATCTGGAAGTGAGCACGCATTATATTTATGAAATTGAAAAATGCGGAAAGACACCGTCATTTCCTATGATGATTAAAATTGCCGACTTGTTTCATACTACCATTGACAGTTTGCTTTCCGATGATGAAAACGATGCGGCAAACCACTGGGGTATTTATTCTCTTATAGATGCTCTTTCTGCTGAAAAACAGGAAAAACTTTGCGAATTTCTCCAAAGTGTTTTGCCGTATCTAAAACTTTGAGCAGAAAAATGACGTGCTCCGAAACAAAGCACGTCATTATTTTATTGTAAACACAATAGGTTTCAGGGGCAACTTCCTGCAAGCTATTATTTTTTTATCACAACATATCCTCTTTCGGAAAGTTTTATCTCTCCGTTATCTATGCCGTCAAATCCGTTTGAAAACAGGACTTCTCCGCCGATTGCTCCGTCTGTCTTTACGCTCACAGCGCTGTCTTTGGCGTTGCCGACAAATACAAGACCTTCTCCGCCGTATGTGCGCTCAAAGGATATTACGCTTTGCGCTGCGTTGTTATCGAGCCACTTCATATCGCCGTGGCGCAGAATATCGCTGTCACGCTTTAAGTCATTTAGCATTTTTATAACGCTCTGTCTGCGAAGTGCAGCAGGTGCGCTCTTGTTTTCTCTGTCCGTGACCTCGAATTTTCCCATATGAAAGCGGTTGGCAAACAAACTCAGCTTTGCACCGCAGGCTATCTCGTTTCCGCAATATACCATAGGTATGCCGTCGGCAAGGTAGTTGATGACTTCAATCTGCTCCATTGCGTCGTGACCGGCGGCGTTTTCCGTCCTCTGCGGCCAGTCGGTAACAGTGTCGTGATTGTCTATGTCACGCATCAGTTTGCCGCCTTTGGGCAGTTTTTCGGTCATTTGTTCATCGGTTTGGCGCAGAATTTCCGCCGACTCGCCGGAGCAGAATATCTTATACAGCATCTCGTGCCACGCAAAGAAATATGTGCTGTCAAACGACACGGCAAGACGCCCTACCTTGTCGCCCTCGTTTATGAGAACGGCGTCGGGTTTGACGGTCCGTATGCGTCTGCGTGCCTCTAACCAGAAGTCGCCCGGAACGGCGTCGCCCACGTCACAGCGGAAGCCGTCCACGCCGACAACGCCGACGTAATACACCATATTGCAGTATAAATATTCACGAAGTCCGGGGCAGTTAAAGTCAAGCGCCGGGAAGTTCCATTCGGTATATACGGTTTCGCCCTCTGCGGTCTGCTTAACAAATTCCGGGTGGCGGCGTATAATCGGCGCATTGGGTCCGATGTGGGCGTACACGAGGTCTAAAAGAACCCTTATTCCGTTTTTGTGAGCCGTTTCCACAAACTCTGCAAGGTCCTCCATTGTGCCGTACTCGCTGTCGATAAAAAAGTAGTCGTTTATTCTGTAAGGATTTTTGGGGTTTTCGGTTTCGGATTTTATCTGCCTTTCGCTCCAACACTTTCTGTCCTCGCTGTTGTCCTCGCAGAATATGGGGCACAGGTACACGGTGCCGAAGCCGAGGGATTTTAAAAATTCTGTTTCCGCAGTAAGGGATTTAATTGTTCCCTCCTTTGAAAATGTCCTCAAATTAACCTGATAAACCGCCGAACGGGCGAACCACTCGGGCGGTGTAAGGGATATGTTTTTCATACAATCCGCTCCTTTCTGACGTTATTGTAACACAGACGGGGGAGGGGTTAAAGATTAAAAAAATGATAAAAGGTTTGATATTTGAAACAAAAAATCGACAAGTACATAAGTACTTGCCGATTTTGGCTGGGCTGGAAGGACTCGAACCTCCGAAATGCCGGAATCAGAATCCGGTGCCTTACCAACTTGGCGACAGCCCAATATTTAACTGTATTTTGACTACCCGTATATGATACCAAAATTGCGGTGAGATGTCAAGTGTTTTTTGCAAAAAAGTTGCTAAATTTTTTTTGAGGTGCACGGGCGATACTGTCTTTTGTCTTTGATTGCCCGATGTTTTGATGACGGACTTTGACCGAAAAGACTTAAAAATGTGTAAATTTTTCAAAATACCGTCTGATTTTTGCATATTATTGATTTTTTGTGATTAATTTAGTATACTGGTCGTAAATTTGAAGGAGATGTCTATATGAAAAATACAAAACTCATTGCAATGGACCTGGACGGGACTCTCACACAGCACAAAACCGCTCTTTCCGCAGAAAACAGGGCGGCGCTCTGTGCGCTCGGCGAAAGATACAAACTGCTTATTGTCGGCGCAGGGCAGGTTATGCGCATTTTTAATCAGCTCGGCGGATTTCCCTTAGACATAATCGGCAATTACGGACTCCAATACGGCAGATATACAAACGGCGGTATTGAGATAGTGCGTGATGTGGTGCTTGACTGCGACAGGAACGCCGCTATGGAAAAGATTAATTTTTTAAGGAGCAAATACGGCTTTACCGAATACAGCGGCGACGGTGCAGAATATCACCCGTCAGGGTGTATAACGTTCCCCATTCTCGGCACAAAGGCAAAACAGGCGGACAAGCTGAGCTTTGACCCCGACCGCTCAAAACGGCGCAAAATATATGACGAGGTGTGCGCTATGTTTGCCGACTACTGCGTTTTTGTCGGCGGTTCGTCCAGCTTTGATATGGCGCCCAAGCCGTACGACAAGTACTATGCGCTTGACACATACTGCAAGGAAAACGGCATTTTGCACGGTGAAGTTGTATACATAGGCGATGATTACGGGCTTGGCGGAAACGATGAGGCGGTGTATAAGTCGGACATTCCGTATTTAAAAATTGACGATTACCGCACATTTCCGAGGGTAATATCACCGCTTTTGGAGTGATTTTGGACGGCAAAACAAAATTTGGCAAAAAATCATAAAATACATACAAGGGCGCCGCAGTGCAGCGCCCTCAATTTATCTATTTATTTTTGTTTGCTTTTTTGTTCATTCTCTTTATTCTCTTATCGTCAAAAATCGAATAAACGACAGGTATTACAAGAAGCGTCAAAAACGTTCCCACGGTAAGACCGCCGACAAGTACAACCGCAAGCGGCTGCATCATCTGCTCGCCGGAGGAGCCGACGGAAATTGCCATTGGCAAAAATCCGAGGATTGACGTAAGAGAGGTCATAAGAACAGGCCTCATTCTTGTTTTTCCGGCGTAGGCGAGAAGGTCGGTTCTCGTCATTTCGGGGTTTTCCAGTTTTGCCGTCTTTACAAAGTCTATGAGCACGATTGCGTTATTTACAACTATACCCATAAGCATCAGAATACCTATGCAGCTGACTACCGACATCGGCGAGCGTGCTATTACGAGCGAGAGCACAACGCCAATCATAGCAAGGGGCAGGGTGAACAGTATTATAAACGGTTCAAGAAGGCTCTCAAACTGCGCCGCCATTACCATATACATAAGCAGTATTCCGAGAAGTATGGCGATAAGGAGTGACTTCATTGCGTCCATCATTACCTCAAACTGTCCGCCTGTGTTGCGGCTGATGCCGTCGGGGGCGGGGTAGGCTTTCATCGCCTTGTCAAATGCTCTGTTGACACTGCCCATATCGGTGCCGAACAGCTTTGCGCTGAGCGTTATTACACGCTTCTGGTCAACACGGGTGAGGGTGGTGTAACCCTCGCTTTCCTTGACGTCGGCAATATCGGAGAGGGTAATCCACTGACCGGTTGCGCCCTGAATTTTAAGCGACTTTAACGCCTCGGCGTCTTCGGCATAGCCGTCGGGGTAGACGAGCTTAATGTCGTACTCCATTCCGCCTTCGGTATAGCGTCCGGCGGCAGAGCCTGAGAGGACGCTCTTTACGGTATTTGCCGCAGCGGCGGTGCTGAGTCCGTATCTTGCCGCACGGGAGGGGTCAACCTTAATCTGTATTTCGGGCTTTTTGTCCGCTATGGAAGTTGAGGTTTCCACAACGCCGTCAATGTCGGACAAAACTTCCTGAGCCTTTAAGACATACTTTTCGAGTGCGGCATCATCGTTTGAGGTGAACTCAAACTCCAATCCGGACGACGACATCGACGACATTGACGACGATGCGTCAAAGGTTATTTCCGCCCCGGCAAAATCGGCGAGCGACTCACGGAGCTGCTGGGTAACCTCATCGGTGGTGTATTTTCTCTTATCTTTAAGGGTTACGGTGATGCCGGACGAGTCCGCCGAGGACTGACCGAGCATACTCATTGAACCTGAGCCGACGTTTGCAAAAACGGTGTCGACGCTCTTGTTCTTTGAAATCACCTTTTCTACCTTTTGGGTGAGGGCATCGGTGTCTTCAAGCGTACTGCCTGTGGGCAGTTCCACGCTTACGGTTATTGTGCCCTCGTCGGTGTCGTTCATAAGAGTCATACCGAGCATTGATAGGACGACAAGGGAGAGGACAAACAGTCCCATTACACCGCCCATAAAAATCTTGCGGTGGGAGAGCGCCCATCTTGCGGCTTTGTCGTACACAACGTACATTCTGTCCATAAAGCGTGCAAAGGGATTTAAGATAAATCCGAGTTTTTTGTTAGGCTCGCTTTTTTCTATCTTAGACGTGAGCATAGGCACAATTAGGAACGTCGTAATGAGCGATGCAAGCTGTGAGAAAATTATGCTGAAAGCAAGCTGTTTGAACATTACCGACATTATGTTATCCACAAACAGGAGCGGAACGTACACAATACACGTTGTGAGAACCGACGCCACAACCGCACCGAGAACCTCGGACGCACCTTTTACGGAAGATGTGGTCACGTCCTCGCCGAGTTCCGTTCTGCGGCGGAAGATATTTTCGAGCACAACGACGGAGTTATCCACAAGCATACCTACGCCGAGGGCAAGACCGCCGAGGGAAACGACGTTTAATGTCATACCGGAAAAATACATTCCTATAAACGTGGTGATTACGGATATCGGCATAGAAACGCCGATAACCATTGACGTCTTAAAGTTTGCCAAAAACAGGAGCAGAATAAATATCGCAAGGAGCGCTCCGCTCACGGCGCTGTTTGCAACGCTGGAAATGGACTCCTTTATGTAGCTTGCCTGCTCCATTGTCATATTGTAGGAGAACTTGGGGTTTTGCGTTTTCAGAGTTTCGAGTGCCTTTGTAATGCCGTCTACAACGTCAACGGTGTTTGCGTCTGACTCGGCGGTGATGCTCACAGAGATTGAGTCTTTGCCGTTGAGCCTCGACACGGTCGAAGTTTCGTCATAGGTATCTTTAACCGTCGCAACGTCACGCAGGTACACAATCTGACCGGTGGGGGTCACGAGGGGAATTTCGTTTATCTCGTCCACGGAGGAGAATTTGCCGACGGCTCTTACGGAGAGCTTTTTGTCACGGCTCATAACACTGCCTGCCGGGAGATTGGAGTTCTGGGCGGCGATGGCGGACGCTATGGTGGATATGTTTATGTTGTAGCCGAAAAGCTGCTGAGGGTCAACCTCAACTTCTATTATCCTGTCGCTTGCGCCGGAAACGGTAACGGAGGCAACGCCGTCTACCGCTTCGAGTTTGTTTTGAACATTGTCCTCGACAAACTTTTTGGTCTGAATGGGGTCCATACCCTCATAGCTTACGCTCATCATAACGGCGGGCATCATTGAGGTATCGAGCTTTAAGACCATAGGGTCATCGACGCCGTCGGGGAGGTAGGACTTTACCAAATCAATTTTATCGGACATTGACTGAATTGCCTTGTCCATATCCGTCTTGGTGGAAAACTCCACCATAACCATACTCGAACCCTCGGACGAACGGCTTGTTATGCCTTGTGCGCCGGAAACCGAGCTTACTGCGCCTTCAATGGTTTTGGTAACGAGGTTTTCCACTTCCTGCGAGCCGACGTTGGGGTACGAGGTATAGACAAGACCCATAGAAAGCTCCATTTTTGGCATAAGGTCAATGGAAAACATACTGAGCGAATACAGACCGATTACCACGAAAATGAGCACAATCATTGTGACGGCAACCGGCCGTTTAACCGATATTTTGCTTAAATTCATTCTCTCACTCCCTCTATTTAACTATCTTAATGTCGTTATTGGTTTCGGAGAGATACTCTTTGCCGTCTGTGATTACCTTGTCACCCTCTGAGATGCCGGACAAAACTTCCACGTTTTTGCCGTCGGTAATGCCTGTCTCTATATCCTTTTTAACCGCCTTTTTGCCGTCTGCAACGTAGACATATTCCTTGTCGCCGGACTTTAAGACGCTGTTTTGCAAGATTGTGAGAACGCCGTCAACCTTATCGGTAACAAGGCTTACGTCCGCCATCATACCGACTTTTATTTTGCCGTCGGCGTTGTTTATGCTGACTTTGACGGGGTACATTCCGGTGGCGTCGTTCTTCGCCTCGCCGAGGACGGAAACAACGCCGTCGGCGCCTTCAATCTTGGCGGATTTTATGTCTATCTTTGCGTTTGTTCCGACGCTTAGAGAGCCGATTACGGACTCGGTGACGTTGATTTCCACGTCCACGGAATCGGAATTTTTAATGCCGAAAACTTCCATCCCCTGTGCCGCCGTCTGACCGACGCTTGCGTTCTTGGAGGAAATATAGCCGGAAATCGGCGCTGTTACGGTGCAGTTTGCAAGTGAATTTGCGGCGAGGTCCACTGCCGCTTTTGCCTGGTCTACCGCCGCTTTTGCGCTCGCCTCGGACTGCGGTTCGATTACGTTTGCGCTCAAATTTGCGCTCGCCTTTGCGGTTTCCAACGCAACGGAGGCGTTATCGAGCTGTGTTTTTGCGGCGTCGAGGGCAACCTGGCTTATTGCGCCGATGTCAAAGAGTGACTTTTGGCGGTTATAGTTGTCACGTGCGGTGTCGTATGCCGACTGTGCGTTTGCCAAATTCTGGTTCATTGAAACCTGTGTCTGTGCGTTACTGCCGTTTTTAACGTTGTTATACGCCGCAACGGCGCTGTTGTATGCCGCTTTTGCCTGGTTGTAGGAGAGCTGATACGACGAGGAGTCGATTTTCATAAGCACGGCTCCTGCCTTGACAAAGTCGCCGATTTCGGCATACACCGCCTTAATCTCGCCGGACGCTTTGGGAGAAACCGATGCGGATGACGACGCCTTAACCTCACCGGTGTAGCTTACGGTGCTCTCTATTGACGATATTTTCGCCTCGCTGACGGTTACGTTGGTAGCCGCTTTCTGCTCCTGTTTTTCCGCCTTTTTTCCGCAGCCGGCAAATGATGCGGCGAGGGCAAGTGCGGTTATCAGTGATACTGCTTTTTTGTTCATATTATATCCGTCCTTTCTTACAGACCGACTGTAATCTCGTATTTATACTTTTCCACTGCAAGCCTGTATGTCAGCTTTGCGTTGGCATAGGAAACCTGTGCCGAATACAAATCGTTTATGGAGCTTGTGAGGTCTAAGTTGGTTATCATTCCAAGCTCGTATTTGAGCTTTGCGGACTCGTACTCACGCAGCTTCATCTCATATGTAAGGCGTGCGGTATCCATATCTGCCGATGAGGTGAGGATTGTGTTATAGCTTTGCTTTATGGCAAGCGATTGGAGTTTGGAAACGTGGGTGTAGTTGTACTCCGCCTTTTTAAACGAGGCGTACGCCGTGTTATACGTTGCGCTGTTTTCCGTGAGAACGGACGCCATATCAAAATACTTTTCCGCCAAATCCATCTGCTCTTTGAGCGCCTTTATATCGTGGCGGGTTTTGAGCGCATTTTCCGTATCTTTGGAAACGTCCGAGGAGTAGCTCTCGCACTCAATCTCGTCGGTCGGGGTAACTGTGCAGTTTTCGCCGTCTTTATTAATTAATATTTTAAGGTTCTGCTCCGCAATTTCGGCGTTCAGCTTATATGCGTTAAGGGCGTTTTTGCACTTTTCCACCGTAAGGTCGGCGTTCTGATAATCAAGGTGCGGTATCATACCGAGGTTATACTGGGCGTCTACCACCTTTTTGTTATCCAGTGCCAAATCATAGGAATTCTGAGCCGCATTTACGAGCTTTTGCATCAAGACAAGGTTGTAGTAAGCCTCGGTCACGTTATATGCGATTGAGCTTTTTATCTGCTCGTTTTCCGACTGCGATATGCGCAGTGCCATTTGCGCCGCCTCTATGTAGTAGCCGTTTTTCATACAGTACATTTCAAAGTTTGACGAAACGTTCACCGGCATTTTGCGAATGTCCCACTGCGAACGCTCGGCGCTCTTTATGCTCATCTGATTGCCGTACTGTTCAATCTCGTTTGCTTCAAGCTGTTCGTTGCCGTCGTATGCCATTTGTATTGCCGTTTCAAGCGATATGGCATAGTTTTTTGCCGTGTCCGCATCGTCTGCAAAGGTTACAAACGGCGCTGCGGCGACTGCGAACGCAAGCAAAAGCGGAAAAATTCTTTTCATTACTCTTTACCTCCCGTTGATGTTTTAAGTTTATCCAGTTCGGAATACACTGTGTCAAAAAACTTTTTTTCAATCTGCATCATATGTACCAATTCGTCGCTTGTAAAGTGGCTCAAAACGCCTGTGACAAACCGCTCAAACCGTTCTGTGTTTTCCTCGTGGAGCGCCTTGCCCTTCTCCGATATTACCACAAAGGTATTGCGTCTGCAATTTGTGTCCGTCACACGGGAGATAAGCTCCCGCTCCTCTAAGTTTTTAAGCATTCTTGACATTTGGGGAACCGACATATCCATTTCCCTTGCAAGGTTCGTCACCGTCATATGCTCTCCGGTTTCTTCCTCATATTTGAGAAACGAACAGACAAGCCCGTACTCCATAGGCGACATTCCTTTGAGCACTGCGGATATTCCCAGTTTCCTCGGAACAAGTTCCTTGGTTATAAACCGTATGTAATCGCCTGTCGAAACCATATAATCACCTCAATACTTAACACTGTTAACTGTTGACAATGTTATCACCAAAATATGATTATGTCAATACGGTAAAAATGATAATTGTAGTCTTTGTTAAAAATAAAAAACCGCACAGATGCTTTTTGTGCAAATGTGCGGTTTTGTCTGTATTTGTTAACTATTTATGAATTAAAATTCCAGTCTTTCCTCAATATAGGGGATAACCTCGTCGATTTTGAGCGTTACCTGCTCCATAGTGTCACGGTCACGTACGGTGACATTGCCCGTTTCCTCGGTGTCGAAGTCATAGGTAATGCACCACGGGGTGCCGATTTCGTCCTGACGGCGGTATCTTTTGCCTATGCTGCCTGCCTCGTCAAACTCGCAGGGGAATTTTTTGGAGATTTTCTCGTAAAGCTCCATAGCCTTATCGCTGAGTTTTTTGGAGAGCGGAAGTACGGCCGCCTTAACCGGAGCCAGTGCTGGGTGCAGGTGCATAACGACTCTTGTATCGTTATCGCCGATTTTCTCCTCGTCGTATGCCTCAACCAAAAATGCAAGTGCGACACGGTCTGCGCCGAGTGACGGCTCGATGCAATACGGAATATATTTTTCGCCCGTAACGGAGTCTACGTATTCCAGGCTCTGACCGCTGTGCTCCTGGTGCTGCTTTAAGTCGTAATCCGTTCTGTCGGCAATGCCCCAAAGCTCGCCCCAGCCGAACGGGAACACAAACTCTATGTCCGCCGTTGCGTTGGAGTAGAACGCAAGCTCCTCCGGGGAGTGGTCTCTGAACCTCAAATTTTCCTCTTTAATTCCGAGGTTTAAGAGGAAGTCCATACAATACTTTTTCCAGTAAGCGTGCCATTCGAGGTCTGTGCCCGGCTTGCAGAAAAATTCAAGCTCCATTTGCTCGAACTCTCTTGTTCTGAAAGTGAAGTTACCGGGGGTAATCTCGTTTCTGAAAGATTTGCCCACCTGACCTATGCCGAACGGGATTTTCTTTCTTGATGTTCTCTGCACGTTTTTAAAGTTTACAAATATTCCCTGTGCGGTTTCCGGGCGCAGGTAAACCGTTGATGAGGAGTCCTCGGTTACGCCCTGGAATGTTTTAAACATAAGGTTAAACTCTCTTATATCCGTAAAGTTTGCCTTTCCGCAGGACGGACACACGATGCCGTTGTCCTTTATGTATTTTTCCATTTCTTCTTTTGACCAGCCGTCAACAACAACGTCCTCGCCTTTTTCGTGGGCGAAGTCCTCAATCAGCTTGTCCGCTCTGTGGCGTGCCTTGCACTCTTTGCAGTCCATAAGCGGGTCGGAGAATGAGCCTACGTGACCGGAGGCAACCCAGGTTTCGGGGTTCATTAAAATTGCGCAGTCGATGCCGACGTTTAAGTTTGTGTCCTGGATAAACTTTTTCCACCAGGCTTTTTTAACGTTGTTTTTAAACTCAACGCCGAGCGGGCCGTAATCCCACGTGTTTGCAAGTCCGCCGTAAATTTCGGAGCCTGCGTATACATAACCTCTGCCTTTACACAGAGCGACGATTTTGTCCATTGTTTTTTCAGAATTAAGCATTTGGATACCCTCTTTCCGTACTATATATAATATATAGTTTATTTTATACGGGAGATTTTGTCAAGCAAAATATGAAAATTCGTTGTAAAGTATCAAAATAGGCGTGTTTTTTTGCAAACCAGTCATACAAAATACCCCCCCTTTTTTACGCAACTGCGAAAACGGGAGAAAACGGGCGGATTTTAAAGAAATGCGGTTGTAATTGGGCTTAAACGGATTTTTGCGTTCTTGAAAACGGCGGCGAAATAAATTATAATATTTTGGTGTATTTTTAAATGTTAATATTTTCGGGGTGTGGCGCAGTTGGTAGCGTGCGACATTTGGGATGTTGAGGCCGCAGGTTCGAACCCTGTCACTCCGACCAAAACAAAAAGATGGTGCGAGCCGTCTTTTTGTTTTGAATTAATTGAAAAGGGTTCGAACCTTGAGAAGGCGTCTGCCGTCCCGGCACAACAGTCCGGTGGACTGTTTGCAGGCAGGCGGTGCGCAGACGGGTACCGGAGCACGCAGTGCTTGGGTCGTCAAGCAGTACAGATTGCGCAGCAATATGTTCCCTGTCACTCCGACCAAAACAAAAAGACGGTGCGAGCCGTCTTTTTGTTTTGAATTAATTGAAAAGGGTTCGAACCTTGAGAAGGCGTCTGCCGTCCCGGCACAA
>CAKSTI010000023.1 GCA_934500705.1 uncultured Clostridia bacterium
AGCTTTGACTTTACGGAGGAAAGCGCAACAGTAAGCAAAATAGATTTGTTTTCGGAATAAACAGTTAAAAAGAACTGGAAAATTATATTGCGTAATCATCCGCCGTACTGTAAGTCATTAAATCCGCCGGTGTTATACTGCCAAGAAATCCGTTAATCAGGCTATCGAGCTTCTTCCGCATCGGCAGTGTTTTGCATTGGCTGATTCTGCCGCAAGGCGCTGCACCGTTTTCCGGGCAGGAAACATGGGAGAGCAACCCTCCGTAACACGCAGAATATCACCGGCCTTATAATCATCGGGTGCACGGTAAAGGCGATAACCGCCGCCTTTACCGTGCACTCCCTCAATAAGACCGTTTTTTGAAAGCATAGTCATAATTTTTTCCATATATTTTAAGTAAGAATAAAGCCTTTTTCATTCTGTAGCCTTTGATGTTTGAAATACAAGTGCCAATAAATTCAAACGGCAGCTGCAAAATCTCATTATTGCCGTTTGTAAGAGTTTTTATATACGAATCAAAAACAGGTGTTGGCATGGGATTTTCCCCACAATCACCCGGGATTTGTATCGTTTGCCGGAGTTTTTCTGATAAAAGTCCTTAGATAACCTTAAATTACCCGTTTTATCTGTATATGTCGGAATTTTTGATAAATCGCATTTTCCGTATATATGAATGTGTTGCCGCCGACTTGACGAACGAAGATATATGCCAACTGGGAGAGTGGGCAATACAGGAACAATATGAGGATTCGTTCAGAAAATATATAGTCCTCGATGAATATGGGCAAAATGCGGTTGATGCAATTATTCGTTCGGAATTTGCACGCTGTCAGGAACAAGGCGGACTTAAAAGCACAAAAGGAATTTCTGTTGCTGTGAAAATACGTAATGTGAAGTAAATATTTAAGGCAAAGGTGTTCCTGAAACTGTTAAACTACTTTTATTATATTATAACAAAAGCCTCAATTACTGATTAAATCAAGCAGCGGTTGAGGCTTTTTGTTTTATATGTACAAATATTATTTTATATCAAATTTACACTTGACTTATTTTTGATTTTGAGCAATACTATGATACTGAAAAAGCGGAAGAAGGGAGTGGTTGATATGAGATGGTGTTATTTACAGATAACAGAAAAACCGAAATCAGTATACTTGCCAAATGTGTAAGATATTGATTTCGGTTTGTTTTTTTATATGGATATTTATATATAACGCAGATTATTTCGGAGGATATGTAAAAAATCCCTTGCATTGTACCTCTATGTGGTATATAATTTTAATAATACCAAAAAGGGGAATTGTGAAATGGTCAAAAAAATAATTGCAATATTGATGACGTTCTTTCTCGTACCCGTCTCCGCAGCGTTTGCGGCACCTGTTCCGGACGGCGGCAAGGTCACGCTTATCGTTGAGGTGAGCGGAGGTTCGGTGCTTGGGGCAAAGGCGGCGGCAGAAAGCGGAGCAAAGCAGTTTTTGCAGAGCGAGGAAGCAAAAGAGCTCGAAAAAAGGATAAAAAGCAAACAAAAGAGCGTAATGAGTGCGCTCGGCAAAGAAGTGAGCGGCACAGTCGAAAAAGGATATGCGTATACCTGTGTTTTTAACGGATTTTCCGTTGAAGCATACAAAAGCGACATCAAAAAAATAAAGGCTCTGCCAAATGTTGAAAACGTATATATTTCCGGCAAGCACGAGCCGTACAGCGGCGAAACACGGGAAGTTTCTGCGGGCGGCTGCTGCGAGATGATGAACACGGAGTATATGCACCAAAACGGATATACCGGACAAGGTATGGTTATGGCGATTGTCGACTGGGGATTTGATGCCGGGCACGAAATTTTTAAAGGCACGGTTCAAGGCGCAAGACTTTCAAAGAACGATATAGCAGATATTATTCAGGGCAAAACCCTCTCTGTCAGTACGGCAGGCGGCGTTACCGCAGACAGAGTATATCGGAGCGAAAAAATTCCGTATGCGTATAACTACGGTAATAAAACCTGTGACACCTTTACTGCGGACTCCTCTCACGGCACTCACGTTGCCGGAATAGCCGGGGGGAACAACGGAACAGACCCGAACGGCGATAAATTTACCGGAACGGCTCCCGACGCACAGCTCATTTTGATGGCGTGTCCAAATCTCTACGATGCCGATACAATCGCAGCCATAGACGACGCAGTAAAGCTTGGTGCAGACGTTATAAACGCCAGCTTTGGGCAGATTTATAACGAGGAGAACTCTCCGATGGAAAAGGCGGTAAACACGGCAATAAAAGCCGGGGTGATTTTTTCTGCGGCGGCAGGGAACAGTTCGAGAGGTTACGATGGGAACCCTGTCAAGCCGGAAAACATAGACTACGGAACAAGCGGCACACCTAACAGTTTCAGTGCTTCAATGTCGGTTGCGTCCGCCGATAACACCGCTCGCTGGGAGTACTTTTATACTATGTCGGTCGGCTCTGATACGGTCGGATTTTCCGATGAGAACAAAAGCGCAAGCTTTGTGAAAAAGTTCAGCGGCAATGCGGTTGAGTATGTGTATGTCGGAACCGGCTCGGCTGACGAATTTTGCGGCAAAGATGTAAACGGAAAAATTGCGCTGATGGAAAGAGGATACTCAAAGCCTTTTGCCGATAGGATTAAAAACGCAAAAAATGCAGGAGCTGTCGGTGCGGTATTCATCAACCGGGAGGATGCAATAAATATAAATATTGCGCAGGAGAGTTTGGGGGATATGCCAACGGCGGTGATAAAATTGTCCGACGGCGATACGCTCCGCAATGCCGCAGACAGAAAAATCAAAACCGACGCTAATGTTCGTGCGGCAGAGGCTCACAGCAATAATACCGTTATAAGCGATTTTTCAACGTGGGGTGTAAATTCCACACTGGAATTAAAGCCGGAAATTACCGCACCCGGCGGCTATATATTCTCCTCCGTCAACAATAATCAATACGGCAGTAAGAACGGCACATCAATGGCTGCGCCGCACATAACCGGTGCCGCTGCTCTGTTGAAACAGTATATCGGTGCGCACTCCGAAACATACGGAAATCCCACCGGTACAGAGCTGACGGAACTTGTTGAAAACCTTATGATGAGTTCCGCTGACGTTTTGATACAGGATACGGAAAATAAAATTCCCTATTCGCCGAGAGTGCAGGGCGCCGGTATGATTAATCTTAAAAAAGCGGTCGGCACACCCGTAATTCTTATAGGCGGAACATACGGCGATGGCGAAGATGTATTCGAGAAATCCAAAATAAGTCAAGGCGAGCTTGACTCAAACAACTTTGACTTAAAGTTCAAAGCTAAAAATCTGACAGGCGCTGCCGTTACGTATGATAAAGTGAGTTTGACAGTTGTTACGGACGGTGTTGACGGGGACGGATATGTAGGCAATATGCGAAAGCTGAAATTTACCGCAACCCTCCCCCAAAGCGTGACTGTTCCGGCAAAGGGCGAAACGGAAATTACAATACCGGTTACGCTCGATGAAGGCGACATCGGCAGTAATATCAGCGTCTTTAAAAACGGATTTTTTGTTGACGGATTTGTATATCTCGAAAAGATCGACGGCAGCATACCGGAAATCAGCATACCGTTTACCGGATTTTACGGCGGCTGGGGCAAGGCACCTGCACTGGATATGCCGTCTCTGAGCGGAAATGCAGTAATTCCGGACGGCACATATCTGTGTTCGTCTTCGTACAGAATGCCCGACGGCAGCTGCTCGGAAGAGGAAACGTACTATGTTATGGGGACGAACATCTTTGTTGACTCATCGGACGGTGCATACGGGGATTTCTGCTCCGAGGAATACGCCGGTATTTCTCCGGACTTAAACGGCGAGTTTGACGGGATAGGCGCAATGATAACGCCGCTGAGGCAGCTCGGAAAAACAGAATTTTCCATAATCGATGCCGACGGAAAGGAGATTTGTAATCAAACGGATACGAACCCCGATACCGGTGAACCGTATTATGCGGGGAAATTCGGACTTTCGTATCTCAGCCCGACGTACAACACGGCAAGTCTTGCAGATGGTGACTATAAATTTAAGGTAAATTCCGGATTTTACGGGCAAAAGGAATACAGTGCAAACGAAAATTTAGAGATGAAGTTTTACGTTGACAGAGAAAAGCCGGTTATTGCAAAGTATGAAAAGCGTTCCGAAGGCGAAAAAACATACCTTGATATTTGCGCAACAGACAATAGGTATTTAATGGGATTTGTACTCAGCGGAACAAAGAACGGCGAGTCATTTTGCGAGGTGTATCCTATAAAGGGCAGCAAAAGCGCAGGGCACATCTTTGACATAACCGGCGTTGATACGGACAGTTTATCGGCAGAGGCAGTCGATTATGCAATGAACAGCACAATCAGAACAGAAGCCGGGCTTGATATTGCACTTGCCGGCAAGAACGGAAACAGTTTCTCGTTTGCAATGAGCAACACGAGCGGAGGCGAAATCTCGGCGTCTGTTGCCGTTGCACTTTACAGAAACGGAGAACTTGCGGGAGTAAAAAGCAAAGATATGAGTATTCCCGATGGTAAATCGACAGAGAGCTTCACTGTTTCCAACAGTGGGTTTGACACGGTAAAGGTTTTTGTATGGGACGGATTTGCGGATATACAGCCGCTGTATCCCGTATTTGAATTTGATTTGAATAAGCAAACAAGTTAGCGTGCGCAGAAGCGGCTTAGACCTGTAAGAAATTGAGGTGCACTATGAGTAAATACACACCCCTGTGGAAATATGTTAAAAACATCGGTGATGAAGCATTAATAATGACATTTGCCGGGATTGAAAACATTGCCGGAGTGCCGGTAGACCACTCATTTTTGAGGTATAAAAAGGAGCTTGCGGAATACGGCTGGCGTGTTGCAAAAATATCGATGAAGGACCGAACGGTCACGTTTGAAAAAATATAGAAAAGGGGGCTGTAAAAAACCGAAGTTTTTTACAGCCCCCTTTTTATTGTAAACACATGCGCCACGTGCCTGTTGCGGCGTCATTTTTGAAAGATATTTGTTAAGCGAATTGTTTTTAATATATCGCATACAAAAGTTTAACCGCCTCTGCCCGTGTAATGGTGTTTACCGGTCTTACGGTTCCGTCCTCGTATCCGCCGACAACGCCGAGGGAATACAGCTTGTCGAACGCCGCAAGCGACCAGCTCGGAATTGCGCTCCTGTCTGCGAACGGCGCATTTTGCGTGCGTACACCGCTTGCCGTTATTCGGCTCAGTACCGTTATTGCCTCGGCTCTCGTAAGACTTGCCGACGGGTCAAACACTACCTTGCCGCCGTCATCTCTGCCTTGCATTACCTTCATATCAACAAGCGCCTTTACGTGATTTTGCGCCCAGGCAGGCACGGCGGAGGCGTCGGCGGTGTCGAGTTTTTTGTCGGCATAGACGCTCGTGTCGATGCCTTGGAGATTTGCAACCATAACCGCAAATTCCGCCCTTGTCACATTTGCGGACGGGTTGAATACCGTATTTCCGCCGCTTTCAAAGCCGTTTACTATTCCGTAGAAGTTCATATACGATATATAGTCCCTCGCCCAGTGATTTTGCGTGTCGGCAAAAATATTGCTGTATGCACTCCCGCCGATGGTGTAATACGCCGTGCTCACAAGACCGGCATTGTTTGTGATGTTTACGCTTATCTTGTGGGAGAGATTGTCGCCGAAAACGAGATTTACACTGTCGCCGTTCAGTGCGGCGTCAACCCTCTGTCCGTCCGCACGGACGATTATTTTGTCGCTTTCAAGGCCTATACCCTTTGTGTTTAAAAAGCTGATTTTAAGCTGTGACGGCGCCGTTTCCTCAAAGCTGATGTCCGTGTATGCGTCCGCCCCTGCGGTAACGGTTACGCCTATCCGTGCGCTTGCCGTTCCGGCGGAAACCTCAATGTAACCTTTGGACGGCGTTTCCGATGCGGTAAAGTAACCGTTGGTGTCCACCGTGCCTATGTTTCCGCTCTCCGAAACGCACTTCCAGGTGTAACAGCTGTCGTCGGAAATCAGTTTCTTTCTGCCGGCGTACGCCGTTGCCGTGAGGTTTACGGAGTCCGTGCACGAAATTGTGATGTCCGACACCGCATTGCCCGTGTCCTGATTATACACGGTCAGCGAGCTTGGGTTGTCATAGCAGTTGACCGTTGCCGTTCCGCTTGCCCCTCCGCCCGAAACGCTCACCTTAACCTCGCCGCTGCCCGTTATGCGCACCGAGCCGTCCGTTGATGTTGAGCCGTCCGGAGCGGTAAATGTCAGCTCATTTGGCAGCGGTGCTTTGTAATATCCGCTGTCGGTCGCAAGGACGGAGAAGTTCTGCGTTGCGCCGGACAAATAGTTTCCGCCGTACGGGTAGAGAAAAAGCCTCTGCGCCGTTCCCGTTTTTTCGGCAGTGTTGTATATGCCGATGAACGTTGCAACCTTTCTTGCCGAGCCGTCGGAGGGCTTGTTTATCATAGAAAAACTGTCGTTTCCGGGGTAAATAGTGCCTATGCTTGTCGAGCCGCCGCCGTCCAAATTGACGGCGTCTACACAGCCGAGTTCTTTGAGCCTTGCCGACAGGGTTTTGAGCCTTACTCCGTAGCTGTGGCCGCTCTGCCTGCCGTCAATGGTGTAGAAAATCAGCGTGCCGTCAGCCTTAATTCCAAATGCACTGCGTGGTGCGGCAGAGTTGTCCACGTCTTGAATTTCGCCGTTTTTAATCAGTCTGCCCCCCGTGCAGCCGAGGGCGTATTTTGCATTGTTCCACCGCTCGTCACCCTCGGCGCTTGTGTTGATTGTCACCTGTGCGCCTACGGTAAACAGCTTCATCTGTTCGAGCATTTCCGCCGGAACACGGCTGTCCGCAGTCAGCACGATTTTGCCCTTGGGTATTTCCACAGCGCCGCTGTCCTCTGTTATGCTCTCAACAACGCCCGTCACGCTTGAACCGAGCGTCAGCGAGCCGCTCAGCGAACCGATTACCACATTAATACCGGGGTCGCTCGCCTGCGTAGTGTCGCTGAATTTGTCATCGAGCATATATATTACGTAAGGCTGACGGAACTTATTAAAGTTGTATATCTCAACCGTAGCGTCGCCCACGTTTATTGTAGTGTTTATTTTAAGCGGAGCTATAAACGCCGTTCCGTCAGCGTTTATGCCTATTGAGTCCATTGTGGTTGAGTCCTTTGTCACAAGTACCCCGTTTTCAATCTGGTGGCTCATCGGCACACCTGTCTGAAAGGAGAAAAAGTCGGAATTCATAAGCATCACGGGGTATATGCCCGATGTAAGGAGTGCGTTTGACATCTGCTGAACCGTACGCTTGCCGTACAAATACCAGTCGCTCACCGCAACGGGAACGGCATTGGTATTCGGCGTGTACTCCACAAAGTTTTCCGTTTGCAGTCCCACACCGGACTGGTCGCTGTAAAAGCTGTTTGTAACAAGCGTTGCGCCGGAGGCAATGTCAATCTGCTCGTGCCTTATGCTCTCCGAGCCGAGTATGGAGGCAAATGCCGTGCTCTGTATTAAGAGGGCAGAGAGTGCAACGCTCAAAATTCTTTTTATCTTCATTATTATAACACCCTTTTCATCATATTGTATCTAATTTAAGAGTATACCAGATTTCACGGCACACATAAAGAATAATTACAAAATTTTAACGAGGTATTAATATTTTTTTAATAAACTGTGCCATATGCGGTGTATGTACCGCCCATATTAATGCACAAAAAATATAGGTGAATTTGTTCAAAGTTACGAAAAAGCAAAGTTTACAATTTTTTTAACGTTTTACTATTGAAATTAATTTTGAAATTGTTTATAATTCTAACTGTATAGATAGGTCAAAAACCCAAAGGCCTAAATTTATGAAAGATGGAGGATAATTATGAAAAAAGTATTATGCAAAGTATTGGCAATGAGCTTGGCAAGCGCAATGCTCCTCTCTACGACAGCATTGGCAGCTCCCGAACTTAAAGCCAGCAAAGAAGGAACCACACTCAAAGTGACAGTTACGGGACTTAGCGCAAGCGAGGAGTCAACTCTCCTGGCAGTTAAGGCAGGCACAGCACTTTCGACACTCGAAGCAAACGAGAAAGACATTTTCTACATAGACCAGACAACCGCAACAGCTGACGGTACTGCAAGCTATGAGTTCAGCATCGACGGCGCAAGTGACCTTGATGTTTATTCCGGCTATGAGAATATGGCAGCAGATGCTAAGCCGATGAAAGAGGCTGTTAAACAGGACGGCGGCGACACACCGACGCCGGGCGAGTTTATTTATGGTGATGTTAATAATGACGGTGACATTGATACTCTTGATGCCGCTTCTGTTATTGATTACTGGCTGGACGGCACAGAGTTTATAGATGTAAATACCGAAGAAGCATATAAATACGGAGAACAAGCCGCAGATGTTAACGGTGACACTGACATTGACACTCTGGATGCGGCAGCGATTATTGATTACTGGCTGGATGGCACAGAACTCCCTATAAATGTCAAATAACATTATTTCAGTATTAATATTTTTAAACGGAGGAATCAGCAATGAAATTATTCAATAAATATCAGCTCGCCAGAGTTACGTCTATGCTGATTGTGCTGATGTTTATGTTTACTTTACTTCCGGCGAACTTTGCTTTTGCGGAAAGTGCGTATACTGCGACATTGACAGACAGCACAACTAATGGTAAGGTTGCGGCAGGAGAAAAGGTAATCCTTAATGTACAGTTAGACGGAGCAATGCTTGATATTGACGTTCTCCAATACTCAATCAAGTATGACTCAACGGAATTCAGTGCGGACAAGACGACCTCAGGCGAAGATGAATTACCGGCTTGCTTTGATGCGGAATGGTGGAAAATCGTGTCTAACAAAAAGGGCATTGGTTACATCGGAAAACCGAAAGCAGGAATAAAACCGGCAGCATCCGGTGATAAAATCAACAAATTGTTAAGTGTTTCGATTCAGAACACTGACGGGAAAAGGATAGATAGCCGCAGCGATATAAAAGATGCGACAACGACATCGATAGGTAAAATAATTTTTACAGCTTTAAAAGATGTGGACGATGTTTCGAAGTGCTTCACATTGACTGGTCAGAAGATGAGAAAAACAGTTGATGTTGACGGAACACCTAAGAAGGAAACCCCCGAGCTAAAAGCGGTACAGCTTGTATCAAAGGCTACATCGGTAGACCCGGATAAGGAAGCGGTAGACGCAGTAATCGCAAAGATTGCAGCACTTCCCGAAGTAGATGCACTTACACTTGACGATAAAGCAGATGTTGAGGCTGCAAAGGCTGCATATGACGCACTTGGTACGGAGTTGCAGGCTAAGGTTACAAACAGCGATAAACTTACAAAGGCAGTTGCCAAGATAAAGGAACTTGAAACACCGGTTTCAAAGGACTATGTTGCAACACTTACAGACAGCACAACTAATGGTAAGGTTGCAGCAGGAGAAAAGGTAATCCTTAATGTACAGTTAGACGGAGCAATGCTTGATATTGACGTTCTCCAATACTCAATCAAGTATGACTCAACGGAATTCAGTGCGGACAAGACGACCTCAGGCGAAGATGAATTACCGGCTTGCTTTGATGCGGAATGGTGGAAAATCGTGTCTAACAAAAAGGGCATTGGTTACATCGGAAAACCGAAAGCAGGAATAAAACCGGCAGCATCCGGTGATAAAATCAACAAATTGTTAAGTGTTTCGATTCAGAACACTGACGGGAAAAGGATAGATAGCCGCAGCGATATAAAAGATGCGACAACGACATCGATAGGTAAAATAATTTTTACAGCTTTAAAAGATGTGGACGATGTTTCGAAGTGCTTCACATTGACTGGTCAGAAGATGAGAAAAACAGTTGATGTTGACGGAACACCTAAGAAGGAAACCCCCGAGCTAAAAGCGGTACAGCTTGTATCAAAGGCTACATCGGTAGACCCGGATAAGGAAGCGGTAGACGCAGTAATCGCAAAGATTGCAGCACTTCCCGAAGTAGATGCACTTACACTTGACGATAAAGCAGATGTTGAGGCTGCAAAGGCTGCATATGACGCACTCAATGCAGAAAATCAGGCAAAAGTAACAAACAGCGACAAGCTCACAAAGGCATTAGCTAAGATTGAGGAGCTTAAAGCAGCAGCAAGCGAGCAGGAAAAGATTGATGCGGTAATCGCAAAGATTGCAGCACTTCCCGAAACAGACGCACTTACGCTTGCAGACAAAGAAGCAGTTGAAGCTGCAAAAGCAGCATTTGACGCACTCAGCGCAGAAAATCAGGCTAAGGTTACAAACAGCGACAAGCTTACAAAAGCAATCGCTAAGATAAAAGAACTTGAAACTCCGGTTTCGGAAGGTTACACAGCAACACTTACAGACAACACGACTAATGGTAAGGTTGCAGCAGGAGAAAAGGTAATCCTTAATGTACAGTTAGACGGAGCAATGCTTGATATTGACGTTCTCCAATACTCAATCAA
>CAKSTI010000024.1 GCA_934500705.1 uncultured Clostridia bacterium
TACGGATACAGTAAATGCATTTGAAAACATGAAAATATATTTAGATTGACTTATAAGTAACCCCTCAAAGATAATGTTCTTTGAGGGGTTACGCCACTTCTATATAAAAAGTTTCTGTCTTGTTACAACTGTATGTACCGTACTTTTAGAAATACCGAACTTTTTTGCGGCACTTCTAACGGTTGAGCGGTGCTCAACCATATATTGCCCGATTGTCACGGCACGTTCCGATATATAATCCTTCATACATCTCACCTCTGAAATATGTATTGGTAAAATATATGTTGGATTTTATAAAACTATGCAAAAGGGGGATTTGCGAGGCTATTATACAACCAATGCCCCGTAACTTACGGGGTGCAAACGGTCAGTAAGGGTTCAAAACGCACATCATCTGCGTCAGCTCTTTAAAATACCGTAAAACACATTTTATTTGAGTTTCAAACCGTCACCGAACGCATTACCGACACAATTTTTCACCCCATTCTTTTTCTTTAAATCCCACCAAAACAAAATCTTCGCCGATTAAAAGCGGGCGTTTAACTAACATTCCGTCTGTTGCGAGCAATTTTAACTGTTCTTCTTCCGGCATAGCAGATAGCCTGTCTTTTAACCCCATTGATTTATACAAAAGCCCTGATGTGTTAAAGAATTTCTTTAACGGCAAACCGCTCATTTTGTACCATTCACTCAATTCTTCAAATGTTGGATTGTTCTCTTTTATGTCACGAAGTTTGTACTCAATTTTGTTGTCATCAAGCCATTTTTTTGCCTTTTGGCAAGTTGTGCATTTGGGGTAACATATAAATTTCAGCATAATAGTCTCCTTTTCGTTAATCATAGTGATTCGCTTTACCTTATTATTGCAGTGTGCCCATAACATCAACCCATATCGTCAAGTACATCTAAAACCTCACCGTACTCATCGGCAAAATCAAACGAAATTTGCGTTGACTGCGGTTTTATTTTTCCTAAATCACCAATATAGCTTATCTTATCGCGAAAACCTTGACCGAAAAATACCCTCACCGCACTATCACCGTGCCTATATGATATTGTTGTGTATAAATAATCAGTATGCTCCGTAGTTATCGGTCTATCGTTTATTTTCGATATTTTGATGCTGCTGTAAAGTTCACCCTATTTTCATTCAATATTATACCGCTATGCCGAAATGAAATCAAGTAATTTTAAAACCTTTGGTTAAAGCATTAAGATTCTTTGCAAGTGCTGATTTGGTATTTCATATTAAATTCCGTCCAGCAAAATGCGCATCGCATCTGCAACGCAACAGAAAGTATTTTGTCAGATAACGCAATACCGCACAAGTAATGGATTTGTGAGATTTCTTAACAGTGTTCACAGCACCCACTTTTACATTCACAATCAGAAATGCCGAGTCTATGAAAAGGGGCAATGCTATGTATAAAGAATACATAAACTATATTTCTGAAATTTTCCACAATTCCAGCATAAATTTTTCAAACCATCTTGCATATTACATCAATATGGTATATAATAGTTTTAATAAATCAACGCAAAAAATAGAAGGAGGAATCGTTGTGTTGAAGAAAATTTTAACGGCAGTGTTTTGCACACTTATGCTGCTTTGCACTGTTGCATCTGCCGCAGCCGAACTAAAAGCGGGCGATACCGCTTATGTTGTGTATGGCGGCACTGTAAATGTTACAAAAAAACCAACTTATTCAGGAGCTATAAGTGAGGTCAGCAAGGGAGCCAGAGTTACGATTTTGGAGCCTTATGTAGTCGGAGAGGATAACAGAAAGTTCCATAAAATCCAGCTTTCGGACGGCTCAGTCGGATATATCCTCGCTTATACAACGGCTCGGGAAACAACACCGATACTTGAAGCCGGCGAGACTGCCGAAAAGGAGTTAAACAAACAATGGGCATCTTCCGACCCTGACAAGTATCAGCACGCAATAGAGATGACATTTCTTTCCGATTACATCTACGGCGGAAGCAAAACAACCGAGGGCAAGGAAAGAAACTTTTATGCAAAAGTACCGACGGAATGGGTAAGACACGACCGCCCCGCTTCGTTGCCGCTTGTGGGAATGGCGGTTGTACATATAGGCGATGAGGGAAAAATCGGTTCAGTAAAAGCCTCGTTCTATCCCGGCAATCCGCCGATTAACTACCATATCAGAAGACTTGATGAACTCAAAACAATCGGGTATGACCCTCCGTTTGCCGAATGGACCAGAACAGATGCATTTGCGAACACAGCGTTTTACGTTACAACAACGAGCGAATTTGAGGTTGTTGCCTATAACGAGGATTGGGTTGCCGTATGGAGTGAGGGCGGCGTTGACGAGTCACGTGGTACAATCAGACAGTGCGGTGAGAAAGACGGTACCGCTTTCACGAGTTGGAAACCGGCGGTATATTTCCTTCCGAGAAAGAATTGTTACATTTTAGATATTAACAATCAGGTATCAACGCCTCCGAAGATTGAGGCGGTAGGCAAGGCAACCGGCCTTTTGCTGGTTAAGACCACTCCCGATAATAAAGATTATGTAAAATCGGGCGTTATCAAAATCAACCAGTCGGTTCAGATTGTAGACAGTACTCCGCAGAACGGTCATTACAAGATTTACTATAAGAAAGGTCTATACTATGTTGACGCAAAATATGTGAATATGCAGCTCGCAAACACCGAAAAACCGACAACTCAGTACAAAGCAATATCGGCTGTCGACTGTGATATTTCTGACGGTTCTACGGTTGTCGGTTCGGTTAAAAAAGGTGCTGCAATCGATGTTATTGAGATGAACTATGACGGAACAAATTCAAAAATCTGGTTTAACTCAAAGGTATGTTACATTCCGACAAGCAATCTCGACGAATTCACCAAAACCCTGTCCGCTGCGGACACGGCGGCGCTCGGTGCACCTATCGGCGTTCTGTCCGTAGATACGCCCTGGGGCGAGTGGGGCGCACTGACCTATTCGGCAGAAGGACTTGCAAAGCTGAAAGATTACCGTTACGGATATATCAACGTTGATATGGATAAGATGACAGAGTACAGTAAGTGGGTTCTTTCAAACAACGGTGATATCAATAAAATACACGACAGAGAATGGGTAAATGTATACGGTATCGAAGAATTTTCGTTTGACCGTGATGCAGATATGCTGGATATTCCCGGAATAGACCCTTCCGATATAGACCCTTGGATTATAACAGGAAAAATCTACACTATTTTCTATAACGGCGAAATTCGCTATCTGGTTCACGAGGACGATATGCACGATACATTTACATATTATCCCGGAAACGGATTCAGCAAAAACTCCGTTGCAAAAACGCAGACCGTTTGCCTGGACGGCCGCAAATTTAACACCGTCGCATATAATATCGATGACAACAACTACTTTAAGCTCAGGGATATTGCAAAAATCCTTGACGGAACTATTAAAACCTTTGATATTAAGTATGACGGTGCAACAAATTCCATTGATATGTTGAGCTTTTATGATTACACATCGGTCGGCGGTGAATTAACACCGGGTGACGGCAACGAAAGAACTGCTCTTTCATCATCGGCATTCTTAACACTTGACGGCGTGCCGATTAAGGCAACCTGCTATAATATTGATGACAACAATTATTTTAAACTTCGTGACATAACAGATGCACTGGATTGCCGTGTTGAGTGGGATAACAATACTCAGATGATTTGGGTTATTCCTGCCAGAACTGCATATGATGACCCGGATGAGATAATGGGCTGATTTTTTGAATATAAAGAAGTACATTTACTAGCATCATAAAAATCCAATACAGATGGAACAATAACGAAACGGAAAAAGTCCCGAAAACCTTATTTTAAGCGATTTTCGGGACTTTTTATTGTACATATGTAAAAAGGGATTGTCGAGGCTATTATACAATCAACGCCCCCGTAATTTATGGGGGGCGTAAACAGGCAGTAAAGCTTTAAACCCCGTCAACTCTTTCAAATACCGTGAAACAATATATATTATTTAAGTTTCAAACCGTCACTGAACGCATTACCGGTCAATTCACCGATTTTGCGATACGTATTGTTTACCGGGTCAAATGTAATGGGCACGAAATTTGTAAGGTCAACTTTGCCGTCGGCATCGAGAATTTTTTCGTCGGCGCAAACATTGACTATCTCACCGACAAGGCGGCACGATTTTTCATCATAACTGATGAGCTTACATTCAAGAGAAAGCGGCAATTCCTCAAACAACGGCGCATCAACATTTTCGCTTTTCTGAGCGTGCCAGCCGGCTTTTTCAATCTTGTTCGGCTCACTGTTACCGGAAACAACGCCCACGTAGTCGGCTGCGGCGGTATTTTTGTCATCTGCTATGCTCACCGTAAACGCTCTGCGTTCGAGAATATTTTTGGTTGTCTTGTGATTTGCACTCACACAAATGGAAATTTCCGTTTCCTCGCTTATTCCGCCCCAAGCGGCGTTCATTGCGTCTGGTTTGCCGTTTTCATCATATGAACCGATGATAAGCACCGGCATTGGGTAAAGTATTGCTTTTGCTCCTAAATTTTTTCTCATAATTTTCTCCTCTTTCCCTATAAAATGTATGTTTAATCCCCACTGTCAAAATTGATAAGGTTTATCCGTTTCACAATTTCTGTACTCGTGTTTTTCATAGTATCCTATCAAATTTTTCTCATCATCACGCAGTGCGACTATATACACATCTTTGTTTTCTCTCTTGTTGTGGTATGCAAATATCATATTGTTATCGCTGCTTTCTTTAAACCACGAGAGTACTCTTTCGATGATTTCATTGGATTTTGCATTGTGGCAATCCTTAATACTGTTTCCCGTCAGGTTTTTTCGGTAGCGCTTAACAGCAGACGGGTTCATATATACAATAGTTGAGTTTATGTCACAGATGACTATGGCGGCTCTGTCCTGGTCAATAACACTTTTGAATAATTCGTTTAACATTTTACCCCTCCGTTTCATACTTACAGGCTTAGTATATCATAAAAAATTCAAAAAAACAAGTTTTTACGGCCGTTCCCCAACAATCAAAAAATCAGTCACGAATATGCTTGATTTTATCCAAATCACCGCTGCACAATAATTCCATATTGCGGAATATTTTGTCCGCTTCCCAGTCCCACCATTTCAAATTCAGCAGGTATTCAACCAATTCCTCGTTAAATCGGCGCCGAATTATTTTGCACGGATTTCCTCCGGCAATGCAGTACGGCGGAATATCCTTTGTTACAACAGAATTTGCGGCTATAATTGCACCATCGCCGATATGGACACCGGGCATCACAGTTACATTCTGTCCAATCCACACGTCGTTTCCGACAACTGTGTCACCCTTAAAAGGCAAGTCCTTTAAATCGGGTGAAAATTTCTCCCAACCACCGCCCATAATATTAAACGGATAAGTCGTAACGCTGTTCATTCTGTGGTTTGCACCGTTCATAACAAATTCAATTCCTCTTGCAATCGCACAGAACTTTCCTATAATCAATTTGTCACCCAAAAACGCATAGTGATGTGTTACGTGCTCTTCAAACTTCTCCGCACCGTCCGCATCATCGTAATAAGTATAGTCGCCTGCTACAATGTTAGGTCTGGTAATCACGTTTTTTATGTATACCACTTGCCTGATATTTTCGTTTGGATAAATACTGTCGGGATTTGGTCCGGTCATACGATACACTCCTTTTAATTATCAATATCTTTGTTTAGCGCCGCCTGAGCTCTGCCATTGCCGCATAATGCAAAACATCAAATTCCGTCGGGGCGATTTTAGACAGCAAATCAAGATGTTCCCTCTCCCACAAATCCACTTCTTTTTTTGAGAGCGATGCGCCTATACCACGGCAAGATTTCATTCTGCCGTTCCAACTCTCACGGGTAAAATGTACCTTTAAGCGATACTGAGTTTGATATGCAAGCTCGAAATTTTCATTGTACTCCTGCGGCACAGCTATTGGTTGAACCGTAGAGCCTTTTCCGCTCCACGCCGGATTATATTTTAAAACAAGTTTTTCGCTTGCCGCCGCAATTTCATCTTCAAACGGCAGCCACTCCATACAGAGAAAGACAACACGACCGCCCGGCTTTAATATCCTATAAAACTCACCCGCAAGTTTTGCGTGATTAAAATACCAAAAGCACTGGCAGGCGGTGATTACATCGAATGTACTGTCCGAAAAATTCATATTTTCGGCAGGGCAAGCATAATAATTAATATCCATACCCTTTGACAGACGCTTGGCGTATTCTATCTGTTCGCAAGATATATCCACACCCGTCCATTTTGCACCGAAACGGTACATATTTCTGGGCAGCACACCCGTGCCAGTACCTACATCAAGGACATTCTGACCGCTTATGCACATACCACGCTCAATTATTTTATTGTAAAACTCCGATGGATAAATGTCCCTAAACTTTGCGTAATCCTTTGAAGTCTTTCCCCAGTCAAAAGGCTTTCCGCAATCTATTTTCTCATTTTCGATATTCATTAACATCACCTGTTTGAATTTTTTATTCATTCTATCATAATTCAAGGATTTTTTCAAGCAGTAGAAAGAATATAATGAGCGCTTGTTTGATTTTCGCAAAACAAGACAATTTTATTTTAATTACAAACTCGCCTTTACGTGCTTACTCCTTACCTTTTTAATTTTTCACTTCGTATTGTTACTTTCCAAAAATCACTATTAAAAATTTCGGTGAATAGCGAAAAATAAAAAAGATAATAAGCAAAAATCCGCACACTAACGTGTACGGATTATGGTGGATCTTCAGGGACTCGAACCCCGGACCAACCGGTTATGAGCCGGTTGCTCTAACCAACTGAGCTAAAGATCCTTACTATTGAGCTGTTGAAAGGAAAACAAAACGACAAGCACTAATGAAATCCTTCAATAATAAAAGCCTGACCCACCAACGCAATCAAAAACTGCGGTCGGATACGCCGAAACCTCGATGTGCTCAAAATAAGACACAAGGTATCGACTGCTCAGCAGTCGACAACTTGTGAAAAAGTGGTGACCCCTACGGGATTCGAACCCATGTTATCGCCGTGAAAGGGCGGTGTCTTAACCACTTGACCAAGGGGCCACACTTTGGCTCCCCCTGTTGGACTTGAACCAACGACATCATGATTAACAGTCATGCGCTCTACCGACTGAGCTAAGGAGGAA
>CAKSTI010000025.1 GCA_934500705.1 uncultured Clostridia bacterium
TTTGTCGCAAAAAACATTATATCACATTGAATTTTGATTTTCTATTTTTTTTGGTTCACATGTATTATATCAATACATATTATTAAATTTTTTGAACAAAAGTTTCATTTTTTGTCCGTAAAAAGATACGGCATAATTCCGAGGTGCTCCAAGTCGTTTATGAGCGCCTTGGTGTTGGAGTAGCCCATTTTCCGCATAATGCTGTTAATCTGGCTTTTTACGGTGGACATTTCCACGTGTTTAATCTGCATAATCTCTTTTCGGCTGTACCCCTCGGCAACGAGGCGGATTATTTCTATCTCCGAGTTTGTGAGGCTCGACCATTTGGTTATTACAAACAGGAGCGAATTTTGCAGAGTTTTTGTCTTTTTAAATTCGTTTTTAATGTTGTTTGCAATGATTGCGCCTATCTGTATCTCGCCGGAGTAGACCTTTTTAATCTCGTCAACAATAAATTCAGGTTCCGACAGCTTCATCAGATAGTCCACCGCCCCGGCAATGTACGAACGTGCAATAAACTCCTCGTCCTCGTGCACGGTAAGCATAATAATCTTTGCCTTTGGGCAGATTTCCGTTATCTTTTCCGCCGCTATTATGCCGGCATCCTTTGTTTCCATCTGGATGTCCATAAGCACAACGTCCGGCATAAGCCGTGCCGCATCGGCAACCGCCTTTTTTCCGCTGCTGCCCGTGCCGACAACTTCCATATCGCTGTCGGAATCTATTATGTTTTTAAAGAACACACATATTTCCTCAATGTCATCGCAAATGTATACCCGTATCAAGTCTATTCCCCTCCCGTTTTACAAGTTTCTCAAAAACGCCGTCTGTATAACGGCATATTTGCCCCTCTTGCTTTTAACGTCTATATGCCCCAAATGGGCGGACATAATCTTTCGTGCCTGGTTAAGTCCTATTCCCCAGTTTAAAAATGTATTTTTTCCCGACGAAAACGGGAGCCACAGCCGCCTCAACTGTCTTGGTTCAAACCCTTCTCCGTTGTCCTTAAACTCAACGCAAAGCCACTTGACGTCCTCGATAAACCTTATCTCCACAATGCCGCCGTTCTCTCCTTTTCGCTCCACGGACTCAACGGCGTTTTTGATTATGTTGTAGCACACGCTTTGTATCTGGTAGGCGTCGCTGGGAACTACCGGATTTTCGGGGTAGTTTGCTATGTATATGCGTACGGTTGTTTCAACAGCCAATCTCGAAACAGCCTCTTTAACCTGCGAAAACAGGTCAACCGAGTCAAAGCATACCTTTTTTTGCTTGTAAATACTCTGCAAGTCGCTCAGCTTTTGCGCATATTCCATTGCCGCCGTGCTTATTTTTTTGAGCGCCTTTTTGCCGTCCTCCGTGCCGTAGCCGGTCTCTGCCTGACGGCTCAGGGCAATTATTGTCATCAGCATATTTTTAAAATCGTGAAAGACGTAGCGCAAATCCATAACAAGCATTTTCATCTTTTTGTTAATCATTATGTCACGCAGAAAATCCACATTGCCGAAAATGTCAAACTTTACTATGGCAAACGAGATAATCAAAAGTATGAACATTGCAGAAACAAGAATTACGATTTCGTATTCCCCGTAGTTTAAAAACCGTGACTCAAACATATTCACCGAGAACGCACTCATCAGATTGCTTATTCTCGTAAAGGCGGAAAAGAGAATTATAACCGCATCTACCACGCCGAAAGAAAGCATAATAAAAACGTTCTGCCTTTTTTTAAAAAGCATCTCCGTACACCGAATACTGCGCACTATTGCCGGCATCGGCAGAATGAGAAAATACATCATAACCGTGTAGTTAAAGCCTTTAAACAACTTGTTTGCAAATCCGATTTTGTCCACCGAAAAGCTCTCCGTGAGCCTTATGTAAATCCTCTCCGACATATTTGGAACATTCGTCATCAAAAATACCGCAAGAAGCACTGCCGAAACAACGCTCACGCACACGCCGGCGGCTTTCTTGCCGCACATCTCACAAAAGACAATCACCTGCGAAACAAATATTACGCTGTATCCGCACAAAACAATGAGCTTAATCTGGTCTATGTTCACCCTGATACTGCGCATCATAGAATAAACCCTCAGTTCAAGCTCAAAAATTCCGTTGTAGTACGACGTTTTCATTATGTAAAACACCAGTGCGGTGATAATAAGGCAAAAGCCGAATACCGTCATTACAAATGCGGTGTTAAGGCGTGAATATATGTTGTGCAGCGCAAGCATAACCACAAGCGCAATCATAATCATAAGTATTATAATCATTTTTCGGCTCCCCCTTTGTCTGTAAATTAACGATAACACATACAGTCGGAATATGTCAATAACAAGTTATGGATTAGGCAGTCTAACCTCACTGAGCTGCTGCAAAAAAAATGCAGCAGCTCACAAGGTTGTGTGTTAAATTTTAATGTGTTTAGTCAACCAGAGCGGTAACTTCGTGTGCAGGGGTAATCATATCGTTTTCCCATACAAAGAGTTTGATTGTGTCAACGTTGTCTGCAAGTTCATTAGTGATAACTTTGCAGTTTATTGTTACGGTTTCGTTCTCCGCCGCAGGTAATGTTACCAAATTTTCCATTTTTACGTTAACAAGTTCTCCATTTGCATAGAAACCAAGTATCGGTTGATAACTTTTCACCTCACCGCTGTTATTAATAAACTGTGCCGAAAGGTTAAAATCAATGTAATTACGTGCTGTTTTAACAATAATCTATCAGCAAAATTTTAACACAATATGCATTTTCTGCATAGGTTTATCTTTTTTCAACCCTTTAACTTTCGGGTACAGGCACAAAAACCAAACGCCGGCATATATTGATACTGTGTCAATATTTGGAGGTGCTTTTTTTGTTTTCATTTTTAACAGGCCTTATGCCGAAAATGATATTTATGGCGTCTTATGTAACAAATGTAAATTCATTTGCCAAGCCGCTGACCGCCGAGGAGGAAAAAATGTACCTTGAAAAATGCAAAAACGGCGACAGAGAGGCACGGGACATACTCATTGAAAGAAATTTAAGGCTCGTTGCGCATATCGTAAAAAAGTATTCCTCCGTGCCCACAGACTCCGATGACCTTATAAGCATAGGTACAATAGGACTCATAAAGGCGATTTCGTCCTTTAACGCAGACAAGGGGACACGGCTTGCGACATATGCGGCACGGTGCATTGATAATGAAATACTTATGAGTCTGCGTGCCAACAAAAAACGACAAAACGAGGTTTTCCTCCAAGACACTGTAGGAACAGACAGCGAGGGTAAGGAGATAACTCTCATCGACAAGCTCGGAACCGAACCCGAAACCGTGTTTGAGGAAGTGGAAACAAAGCTCAGAATAAATGTGCTGTACGACAAAATGAAAGAGGCTCTTTTAAAAAGAGAACGGCAAATCCTTGAACTGCGCTACGGTCTGTGCGACCGTGCGGCACTCACGCAGAAAGAAATTGCCAAGATGATGAACATATCACGTTCATACGTTTCGAGAATAGAAAAAAAGGCTATTAAAAAACTGTCCGACAGCTTTAATGAAAGCGTGTGAACTCTGCACCGCAGAACTGCCTGTTTCTGCGGTGTATTTGATTGTAAACACAACAAGGTTCCGGGGCACCCGACCGCAATCTCTGATTACGCTATCGGGTCGGGTTCTTATTACACCTGCCATATACTAAAATAAGTGATATACTTATTTCATACACATTCATAGTATGTAATTTCGCTTTCAAAACCGGATTTACTCTTTCTCTTTCCCTGATACATAACTTTAAGTTTTCTGCCGTTTTGACAAATGTATTCATCGTTTGCAGCATCATAATATATGTTTTCCCGAAGTGCCATATTGTTCTTAAATTTCTTTGTCTTTGAACGCTCATAATTTTGAGACTTTATGTAGCAGGCTTGTCCTTTTTCTTCAAAATATGTATAGTTATCTTCACTCTCATAACCTGCATTTGTGTGATGTTGCGTGCAAACTGCGAAAAAGTTACACGCAAAAATTAAAAAAAGGACGCCGCACACGGTGCAACGTCCCTTCCTCTACCCCAGCAACGCCCTACTTTCCCGGGCGGCTGCCCGC